>NZ_CP081036.1:3562500-4125530 GCF_025141335.1 Leisingera sp. M523 | reverse complement strand
CCGATCGGCCCGGTGGGCGTGATCACCCCCTGGAACACGCCCTTCATGCTGTCGACCTGGAAAATCGCCCCGGCCTTGGCGGCCGGCTGTACAGTGGTCCATAAACCGGCCGAATTCTCCCCCCTCACCGCCCGCATCCTGGCCGAAATCGCCCATGAGGCCGGCCTGCCGCCGGGCGTCTGGAACCTGGTCAACGGCTTTGGCGAAGACGCCGGCAAGGCGCTCACCGAACACAAGGACATCAAAGCCATCGCCTTTGTCGGCGAGAGCAAAACCGGCTCGATGATCATGAAACAGGGTGCCGACACCCTGAAACGGGTGCATTTCGAACTGGGCGGCAAGAACCCGGTGGTGGTCTTTGACGATGCCGATCTCGACCGGGCGCTGGATGCGGCCATCTTCATGATCTATTCGCTGAACGGCGAGCGCTGCACCTCTTCCTCGCGCCTTTTGGTGCAGGACAGCATCGCCGATGATTTTGAATCCAAGCTGATCAAGCGCGTCAACAACATCCAGGTCGGCCACCCACTGGACCCGGCCACCGAGGTCGGACCGCTGATCCACAAGGTGCATTTCGACAAGGTGACCTCCTATTTCGAGACCGCCAAACAGGATGGCGCCACTATCGCCGCAGGCGGCACCCGCGCCGGAGACAAGGGCTGGTTCGTCCGCCCCACCCTGTGCACGGGTGCCACCAACGACATGACCATCGCGCAGGAGGAGATCTTTGGTCCGGTCCTCACCGCGATCCGCTTCAAAGACGAAGATGAGGCTCTGACACTGGCCAATGATACTCAATACGGGCTCACCGGCTATGTCTGGACCAACGACCTGACCCGCGCCCTGCGCTTCACCGGCGCGCTAGAGGCGGGGATGATCTGGGTGAACTCGGAAAACGTCCGCCACCTGCCAACCCCCTTTGGCGGCGTCAAATCCAGCGGCATCGGCCGCGACGGAGGCGACTGGAGTTTCGAGTTCTACATGGAACAAAAACACATCGGCTTTGCCCTCGGCCTCCACAAGATCCCGCGCCTCGGCGCCTGACCCGTGCTTCTTTCTGGTCTCAAATACCCCGGGGAGCGCGAGGGGCCGGCCCCTCGCTCCCGCCCGCAACTGCAAGTGAAAGGTTCAAATCATGCCCGTCCCCGCCCCGAACCTCTATCCGCCCTTCAACATCGTGCGGCTGTCCCATGTGGAATATGCCGTGACCGACTTCGCCGCCGCCCGCGCCTTCTATGTGGACACGCTCGGCCTGCAGCTCACGCATGAGGACGACAGCCGCATCTACCTGCGTGCGATGGAAGAACGCGGCCACCACTGCATCGTGCTGGTCAAGGCAGACACGGCCTCCGTAGGCGTATTGGGCTTCAAGCTCTATGACGAACCGGACCTGGATAAAGCAGCCGAATTCTTCGCCTCCAAGGACCTGCCGGTTGAGTGGGTGGACCGCCCCCATATGGGCCGCACTTTACGTACCCGCGACCCTTGGGGCATCCCGCTGGAGTTCTATGTGAAAATGGACCGGCTGGAACCGATACATCAGAAATACAGGCTCTATAACGGGGTAAAACCGCTGCGCATCGACCATTTCAACATGTTCTCAGCGGATGTGGATGCCTCGGTCGCCTTCTATAACGAGATCGGCTTCCGCGTGACTGAGTTCACCGAGGATGATGACAGCGGCAAGATCTGGGCCGCCTGGATGCACCGCAAGGGCGGCGTGCATGACGTCGCCTTCACCAATGGCCTCGGCCCGCGCCTTCACCACACCGCCTTCTGGGTGCCGAACCCTTTGAACATCATCGACCTGCTCGATTTAATGTCGACCACCGGCTACGTGGACAACATTGAGCGCGGCCCGGGCCGCCACGGCATCTCCAACGCCTTCTTCCTCTATGTGCGCGACCCCGACGGCCACCGGATTGAGATCTACTGCTCCGACTACCAGACTGTCGACCCGGACCTGGAGCCGATAAAATGGTCGCTCACCGATCCGCAGCGCCAGACCCTTTGGGGCGCGCCGGCGCCACGCAGCTGGTTTGAGGAAGGCTCGGTGTTTGAAGGCACCACCCCCAAGCCAAGCGCCTTGAATGCCCAGCCGATTATTGCCCCCTGATGAAAAGGATCGCGCCCGGCCCCTAGCCGGGCACACTCCCATAAGAACAAGGTAAGAAAAATGAAATGGGATGACTTCTCCGAATGGGGCCGCAGGGTGGCCGACTGGACGCAGGACTACCACCTGACCGTCGGCGACCGTCCGGTGCGGGCCCAAACCGAACCCGGCCAAGTGCTGAACGCCCTGCCCCAAACCCCGCCCGAGGATGGCGAAGGGATGGAGGCGATCTTTCGCGATTTTGAAGATATCGTGATGCCCGGCATCACCCATTGGCAGCACCCGCGCTTCTTTGCCTATTTCACCTCCAACGCAGCAGCACCTTCAGTGCTGGCGGAATTCCTCGCCTCCGCCATCGCGCCCCAATGCATGCTGTGGCAAACCTCGCCCGCAGCGACCGAGATGGAAACCCGGATGATGGACTGGCTGCGCCAAGCGCTGGACCTGCCGGACCAGTTCAGGGGCGTCATTCAGGACTCCGCCTCCTCCGCCACCCTTGCTGCGGTGCTGACCATGCGGGAAAAGGCGCTGAACTGGCAGGGCAACAGCCAAGGCCTGTTCGGACAGAAATCCCTGCGCATCTACTGTTCGTCCGAGGTCCACACCTCCATCGACCGCGCCATCTGGGTCGCGGGCATCGGCCAGCAGAACCTGATCCGCGTCCCCGTCAAGGGCGACTGGCGCGGCATGGACCCCGACGCACTGGAAGCCGCAATTCAGGCCGACCTCGCCGCAGGGCACCAGCCCGCCGGCGTCATCCTCTGCGTTGGCGGCACCGGTGTTGGCGCCACTGACCCGGTGGACAAGGTGCTGGACGTCGCCGAACGGCACGGCCTCTACACCCATGTGGACGCCGCCTGGGCCGGCTCCACGATGATCTGCCCAGAATACCGCCACTACTGGCCGGGGGTGGAACGTGCCGACAGCATCGTCTTCAACCCGCACAAATGGCTGGGCGTGCAGTTCGATTGCTCTGCCCATTTCCTGAAGAACCCGGATGACCTGGTGCAAACCCTTGCCATCAGCCCCGAGTACCTCAAGACCCACGGCCACGATGGCATCATCAACTATTCCGAATGGTCAGTGCCGCTGGGCCGCCGCTTCCGCGCGCTGAAAATCTGGTTCCTGATCCGTAGCTACGGGCTTGAGGGCCTGCGCCAGCGCCTTAGGAATCACATCAATTGGTCGAATCAACTGCACGAAAAGCTCAAGTTAGAGCCTGATTTTGAGATCACTACCCCGCCGATGTGGTCGCTTTGGTCGTTCCGCTATGCGCCCGAAGGTGCGACGGACCTCGACGATCTGAACCTGCGGCTGGTCAATGCGATCAACGGCGATGGCCGCATCTACCTGACCCAGACCCGCGTCGACGGCCAGCTGGTGATCCGCTTCCAGGCCGGCCAGTTTGAAACCACCGAAGCAGACGTGATGATGGGTTTTGACGTCATCACCGAAATCGCAAGGAACCTGCAATGACCCGCTTTGCCACCTATACCGCCGATGGCGAGGTTTTCTATGGCGCGGTGACAGACGCCGGCATGATCGCCCTGTCGCCGCAGTTCCCGGACTGGCCCACGATGCGCGACGTGATCGCGGCGGACGGCCTGCCTGCGCTGGCAAATGCAGCCGAGGGCAAACCCGTGACCCACACGGATTTCGCTTTTGAAATCCCGATCCCCAACCCGGAAAAGATCATCTGCGTCGGCGTCAACTTCCCGGAGCGCAACGCGGAGTACAAGGACGGCTCATCCCAGCCCAAACACATGTCCCTGTTCCCCCGCTTCCCGCGCTCCTTTACCGGCGCGGACCGCCCGCTGATCCGCCCGCTGGAAAACCACACGCTGGATTACGAGGGCGAAGTCGCGGTGGTGATCGGCAAGGCAGGCCGCCGCATCAAACCGGAGGACGCCTACGACTATATTGCGGCTCTAACATTGGCAAATGAGGGCACGATCCGCGACTGGGTGCGCCACGCCAAGTTTAACGTCACACAAGGCAAGAACTGGGACAATTCCGGCGCCATCGGCCCCTGGCTGGTGCCCTTCACCGATGCCGCCCAGCTGGATGAGGCCCGCATTATCACCCGCGTGAACGGAGAGGTCCGCCAGGATGACACCCTCAGCCGGATGATGTTCCCGATCCGCGAGGAGATTGCCTATATCTCCACCTTCACAACTCTGCAGCCGGGTGACGTGATCATCACCGGCACCCCCACTGGCGCCGGCGCCCGTTTTGATCCGCCGAAATACCTGGTCCCCGGCGATGTGGTCGAGGTTGAGGTCGAAGGCATCGGCATTCTGCGCAACACTATTGAGGATGAGACATGACGCCGGAGCAGCACCAGAAAGCCGCCAATCGTCTGTTCAAAGCCGAGCAAACCGGCCAGCAATGCGGCCTGCTCTCATTGGCCTATCCCGGCATGACGCTGGATGATGCCTATGCGGTGCAAAAGGCTCTAATACAGCAGAAACTGGCGTCCGGGCGCAGGAAAATCGGTTGGAAAATCGGCCTCACCAGCCGCGCGATGCAGCAGGCGCTGAACATCACCACGCCGGACAGCGGTGTGCTGTTGGGCGATATGCTCTTTGCAAATGGCGCCACAGTGCCAGCCGGTCGCTTCATCCAGCCGCGGATCGAGGCGGAGATCGCCTTTGTCATGAAATCCCCCCTCGCAGGCGCCGAGTGCACCCGCGGGGACGTGCTGGCCGCGACAGACTATGTAACGCCCTCGCTGGAGATCCTCGACACTCGCATCCTGCGCGCGGACCCGGCAACCGGCCAGGCCCGCATCATCACCGACACCATCAGCGACAACGCCGCCAATGCAGGCGTCGTGCTGGGGGCGGAGCGCCACGCAGTGGACGGCCACGACCTGCGCTGGGTTGGTGCCATCGCCGCCCGCAACGGCACGGTCGAGGAAACCGGCCTTGGCGCCGGCGTTCTGAATGATCCCCTCACCTCGGTCTTATGGCTGGCCCGGCGGATGGCCGAATATGGACAACAGATCGAGGCCGGGGATATCGTGCTGTCAGGCTCTTTCATCCGCCCCATCGAATGCCCGCCGGGTACGGAAATCGCCGCAGATTTCGGCCCCTTCGGCTCCGTATCCATCAACTTCGCCTGACAGGAGGCCCCGCCCATGCCCGCACCCAAGAACAGCTTCAAACAGGCTCTATCACAGGGCAAACGCCAGATCGGCTGCTGGATGAGCTTTGCCGACGGCCAGATCGCCGAGATCATGGGCACCTGCGGCTTTGACTGGCTGGTGATCGACGGTGAGCACGCGCCCAACGACATCCGTTCGATCCGCGACCAGCTGATAGCGCTGGCAGCCTCGCCCAGCCATCCCGTGGTGCGGGTGCCAATTGGCGAGACCTGGATGATTAAGCAAGTGCTGGATGCCGGCGCGCAAACGGTGCTGGTGCCGATTGTCGAAAGCGCCGATCAGGCCCGCGAGCTGGTCCGTGCCTGCCGCTACCCGCCCCGGGGACTGCGCGGTGTCGGTGCCACGGCAGCGCGGGCAACCATGTTCGGTTCGGTCAGCGAGTACATCCAGACTGCCGACCAGGAAATCTGCCTGCTGGTGCAGGTGGAAAACCGCGCCGGGATCGAAGCGCTGGACGAGATCCTGCTGATCGAGGGCATCGATGGCGTTTTCATCGGCCCGGCGGATTTGTCCACCGACATGGGCCACCAGGGCAACTCCGCCCACCCGGAAGTCCGCGCTGTGATTGCCGATGCCATCCAGCGGATCAAGGCCGCAGGCCCGGCGCCTGGCATCCTCGGCACCACGGATGAAGCCACTCAGTCCTACGCAGACATGGGGGCACAATTTCTGGCCGTCGGTATCGACGTGATGGTGCTTGCCCGCAATGCCCGCGATCTGGCCGCACGCTGGAAGGCAGAGTAACACTGTCCCTCAGACCTTCAAATGCGAAGCACTCCCGTGCCCGCCCGCCGCCCTGGCAAAGCCAGAGCACCGGCAGCGGCCTTGGGCGTGGCACCGCGCCATACGCGGTGCCACGCCCAACGGGAGGAAGGCATTTTCAATGTCTGACGACGGGCGGGAGCATCTCCTGTGCCGCCATCGCAGCACCCGGGTCAGCGCA
Source organism: Leisingera sp. M523 (assembly GCF_025141335.1). Lineage (NCBI taxonomy): Bacteria > Pseudomonadati > Pseudomonadota > Alphaproteobacteria > Rhodobacterales > Roseobacteraceae > Leisingera > Leisingera sp. M523. The sequence continues at coordinate 4,119,308 of NZ_CP081036.1, read as the reverse complement.
GCACCATATCCTCGGGCCAGTTAAGCGTGGTGTCCAACCGGATGGTCCGGCTCTCCCCCGCCTCAAGCTCCATGTCCCAGGCCAGGATGCCGCGCTGCTTTTCGACGTTTTCTGCCGTAGGCTGCGGTTTCGCACTCCACTCGATCTCCAGATCATCCTGCTGCGAATAAGGCACCCGGTCCAAAACACGCAAAGGCCAGTCCTGCCCTGTCAGGTTCTCCACCATGATCTCGACCTTCTGCACCTGCGCGTTGCTGCGCGAGATCAGCCCCTGTTCCCCCTCGCTCTGCCGCAGCACATCACGGCGCAGCTGCAAGCCTTCGATCGGGCCGAATCCCGCCTTCATCTCCGCCCCCGGCGCCAGCCCGGCAAAATTCTCGACAGTGATCAGCTTGCCGTCAACGAAGCGCGGCACCTCATCCGAGGCCAGCAGCTGCTCGCCGAAACTGTTGGTGAATTTCACCACCCGGTAAGCGGTTTCATCCCGCGAAGGCACCGCCACCGCGGTCAATTCAGCCGCAGCAGACAGGCTATCCATTTCCAGCCGGAGCAAGTCCGCGCCGGAAGCAATCGAAACCGGCAGCTCAAACCTGTAGGTCGCAGCCGCACCGCCCAGGTCAACTCCCCATCCGCCACGAGCATCCTGCGCAAAGGCTGGCGCCTCAAGCGCCGGCTCGGCAAATGCAGACATTTCCGCCACGTCCAGACCAAGTGATTTCCGAGCGCGGGGTGGCTCTGGTTCTTCAATCCGGCGCAGCCACGGGTTCAAAGCCGACGGGCTGCCCTGACCAAATGGCACCGCAGTTGACAGGGTCAATGCCACATCCTGCCAGTTCTCGCCGGTATCCTGCACCAGCGTAACCGCGCGTTTCAGGGTAACCTCAGCCGCATCCCCAGTGCTGAGATGCATTTCATAAGACGGCTGCCAGCCGATATTACCGCCTCCGGCGGTGAAATAGCTAAGCCTTACCGTGCCTTCGCCCGCCTGTTCTGCCTTAACATCCACCGCAATGTACAGCCGGTCCCCGTCCTCCAGCGCGATGGCCGCCAGCGCCGCGCGGGCCGCTGCCAGGTCTTCGTCCAGCGCTTCCAGACGCAGCTCAATCCGGCGTGCCCCGGCTTCAGCTTCCACCGCTGTCTGGCTCGCCTTACCGGCCTCCCGGGAGATCATCCGCGCAATTTCACTCAAAGCCGATGCATTCGCCTGAGCCAGGCCCTCATTGCCGCCAAGCTGCTGCAGGAACCCGATTGATGCCTCTGCTGCCCGTACTCCGGCGCGGGTGCCCGCAGCCTCATCCCGAACCGAGGCAACCTGGGCCTCCAGATCGCGGATCCGTGCTTCGGCGGCCTCAACCTCCGGATCATCCGCATCCCGCGGCGGCACGTAATCCTCGCGCAGCAGGGTGGCGATGCGGCGGGCGCCGGTGATTTCAACCTGCAGGGTCTCCAGCAGCGCCGACTTTGGCACATTCTGCAGGATCAGCCGGTGCCGCCCTTCAGGCAGCGCGACTGCAGCGCGCCGGGTCACCTCGGCCAGGCCGGGATAAAGGGTCACTTCGGACACCCGGCTGCTGACAGAAATGGTATCGGCCGCTACAGCGGATGCGGCAGCCTGAACAAAGGAACAAACGGCAAAAGCCATCAAGGAAAATCTCATTGGCATCTCTCAATCAATCAAGTGGCGGGCCGGAACTGCCCGCCTGATGCCAAACCTATCCTTCAGTCTTCGGCGTGGCCAGCACGCTCAGGCACCATGCGCGGCGGCCTGCTGCGGCTGCGACGGGCCAAAGCGCAGCTCCAGTTCATCTGTGTCGATCCCCAGATCCTCGCAGGAGGAGATCGCCGCCAGGCTCAACGCGTCATAGACCCACAGATCCCCGCCACGCATCCGCAAACAGATACCCTTGCGGCGCAGGCCCCGGCACAGGGTGAACCAGTCGCCGGAGGCGGCGAAATCCGCCGCCAGCTGCTGCCGCAACTCTGCCGCGGATGCGCAATTCAGCTTGGGCTGCGACGGAACAGCCGCCATGGCGCCAAAAGGCAGAGTTGCGGAAACGGGGGCGGAGCGGCTGAAATCCTGCAGTGCGATCATGGCTTTGGTCCTTAGGTCTGCTGTTGTTCCTGTCTCCCTCAACTTACCGGAGCGGCCTGCCGCCGGGTAGCCGTGCAAAAGAAAAGGGGCCGCCTCTTGCGAAGCAGCCCCCTCACCAAAAGGATATAAGGCTTAGCCTTTTTTCAGAACCTCACGGCCCAGGAGCTCGGCAATCTGCACCGCGTTCAGGGCCGCGCCCTTGCGCAGGTTGTCCGATACGCACCACAGGTTCAGGCCGTTCTCGATGGTCGAGTCCTGGCGGATCCGGCTGATGAAAGTGGCGAAATCGCCCACACATTCGATCGGGGTCACGTAGCCGCCGGCTTCCCGCTTGTCGATCACCATGACGCCCGGCGCCTCGCGCAGGATGTCGCGGGCCTCATCCTCGTCCAGGAACTCCTCGAACTCGATGTTCACGGCTTCCGAGTGGCCGACAAACACCGGCACGCGGACGCAGGTTGCGGTGACCTTAATCGCCGGATCGACAATCTTTTTGGTCTCCACCACCATCTTCCACTCTTCTTTGGTGGTGCCGTCTTCCATGAACACGTCGATCTGCGGGATGACGTTAAAGGCGATCTGCTTCTGGAACTTGTTCGGCGGCACATCAGAGGTCGGATTATAGATCGACTTGGTCTGGTCCCACAGCTCGTCGGCGCCCTCTTTGCCGGCACCGGATACCGACTGATAGGTCGAGACGACAACGCGCTTGATCTTGGCGCGGTCATGCAGCGGCTTCAGCGCCACAACCATCTGCGCGGTCGAGCAGTTGGGGTTGGCGATGATGTTTTTCTTGGCGTAACCGTGAATCGCTTCCGGGTTCACCTCGGGCACGATCAGCGGAATCTCCGGATCGTAGCGGTAAAGCGACGAGTTATCGATCACAGTGCAGCCTGCGGCCGCTGCCTTGGGCGCGTAATCCTTGGTCGCGGCGGACCCCACGGCAAACAGCGCCATGTCCCAGCCGGTGAAATCAAAGGTGTCCAGATCCTGGGTCTTCAGTGTCTTATCGCCAAAGCTGACTTCAGTGCCGAGAGATTTGCGGCTGGCCAGCACAGCGATCTCATCCACAGGGAACTGGCGCTCGGCCAGGATGTTCAGCATTTCGCGGCCCACGTTGCCAGTGGCGCCAACGACGACGATGCGGTAACCCATTTGTCTGTTTCTCCAGTAATACCCGGCCCCATGGCCGGCGCCGGAGTGATAATCCCTCTGGGGACAAGTTTAAAGTCCCGGATCAGTCCATGCTGTCCCGGCTGAACAGATAAATTGCGCATCCCAACGCAAGACAGACCAAAAAGAAGGCGAAAATCCCCGTATAGGGCAAAGATGGGTCCGCTCCGGCCATTTCCACATGGATACGGCCAGTGGCAAACTGCATGATTCCCGCGCCGCCGATGCCAAACAGGTTGAGCAGGGTAACGCCCCGCCCGGCCAGATGCGGCGGCACAAAGGCCCGGCCATGCGCCATGATTACCGGGAAAGAGGCGCCAAAGAACCCGACCACCGCCATCATCGCAACCGGCACCCAGACCGGCGCACCCGCCGCCAGGATCAGCCCTCCCAATGCCGCACAGCTTAAAACATTGCCGCCCAGGATTACCCATTTGCGGCTGCCCAGCACCCGGTCCAGCGGCCCATAGGCAAAGGTGCCGGCAATCATTGCCGCCCCCATCACCAGTGTCGCCAGCCCCACAGCTTGGGTGCTGAGCCCGTAAAGGTCATTCAGATACGGCCCGATCCACAGCCCCCGCAGCGCGCCGGAGGGCGCATAGGACACCAGCATCAGCGGAAAAATCGCCCACATCACCGGCATCTTCAGCAGATCCAGCACCGATCCCTTGTGCTCACCGTCCGGCTTTTCCGGGTCTGAAACGGTCAGGAAAATTCCCGCCGCCACCGCCACGGAAACCACTGCCAGTCCCGCAAGCGTCTCCCGCCAGCCGAACAGGTCCACCGCCAGCGCCGTCGGATAAGAGGCCACCAGATTGCCAGCCGACCCCACCCCCAGCATCAGCGCCGCCAGGGTTGCAAACCGTGCAGGCGGGTACTGGCGCGCAAAAATGTAATATGAGGCCATCAGCACCGGCGAACAGCCGATACCAATCAGAAACATCGCGATACTGACATGCAACGGCCCGGTGGCCGCGGCAAACAGCGCCGCTCCGCCGCCACCGCCCAAAAGCAGCAGCAGCGCCGCGGTACGGCGCGGCCCTGCCTGGTCCAACGCCCAGCCCACCGGCAGCTGCATAGCGGCAAAGGACAGGAACCACATGCCCGAGGCAAAGGCGAGATCATCCGGCGCCGCCCCGATATCCTGTGCCAGCACGCTGGACAGCACCGCCAGGAACGCACGGAAAAACTGGCTCAGCACATAAGCCAGGCACAATAAGACCAATCCTGCCTGCATTTCCCGTCCCCCGGTTTACCGTTTCCGCGGCACAGCTTGCATGTTTGGCCCCGGCACACAATTCGTTTAGGTAGGAACAGCAGGTCACTGGCACGGGATACTGGGGCGGGAACGGAATGACGACAGACACTTTCTATTCCGGCCTGGCAAGCACCCGGTCTTTCGACAGCCTTGCCGCGCCAGAGGCCTTTGTGCCGCTGCCGCCGGACTGGCACCTGTGCTGCACCGATATTGTGAACTCCACCGGGCTGGCGGCTGCAGGCCGCTACAAAACGGTCAACATGATCGGCGCCGCGGTGATCGCCGCCATGCGCAACGCGCTTGAGGGCGAGGCCTTCCCCTATGTTTTCGGCGGTGACGGCGCCTCCTTTGCGGTGCCGCCGCGGCACAAGGACACCGCCAAACAGGTGCTGGCAGGTCTGCGCAGCTGGACTGAAGCGGAATTCGGTGTCAGCCTGCGGGCTGCGATGCTGCCGATGGGCTGGATCCGTGCCGAGGGGCTGGACGTCCGGATTGCCCGCTATGCCGTTTCGGAACACGCGGATTTCGCCATGTTCAACGGCGGCGGCCTGGCCTGGGCCGAGGCGCAGATGAAGGCCGGCGCCTTCGAAGTGCCCGCCGCCCCGCACGCCGCCCCCCCGGACCTCAACGGCCTGTCCTGCCGCTGGAGCAACACTCCGGCGCGCAATGGCATTATCCTGTCGGTGGTTGCCCAGCCCGCGCCGGGCACCAGCCAGCGGGCCTTTGCCCGGCTCTCGGCAGAATTGCTGGATCTGGCCTCCGAACTTGCGGAAAACGGCCACCCGGTGCCCGATTCCGGTCCCAAATTGCGCTTTCCACCCTCCGGCCTGGCTTTGGAAGCCCAGGCGTCCCGCGGTAAATTGCCGGTGATTTTGCGGAAGTTTTATCTTTTCTCACACAGCCTCTTTGCCGGGCTGATCTTCGCCTTGAAACGCCCCGTGGGCGCCTTTGACCCGGTGCATTACCTGTCGGTTCTCAAAGCCCATTCCGATTTTCGCAAATTTGATGACGGGCTGAAGATGACACTGGATTGCACACCGGCCATCAGCACCCGGATCCGCGACCGCCTGCAACAGGCCGCCGGGGCGGGGCTGGTGCATTTCGGCCTGCACGAACAGGACGCCGCCATGGTCACCTGCATCGTGCCCTCGCCGGTAGAGGACGACCACGTCCACTTTGTCGATGGGGCCGGCGGCGGCTATACGCAAGCAGCCGCCAATCTGGCGGCTGCTTTTGGTGGCGGCAAAAATCCGGCATGACGTCAGACAGGCGCAAACGCGCCCGTCTTGGGATCATAACATTCCAGCCCGCCCTCGCCGATATCGGTCCACAGGCCATGCAGACTCAGCTGCCCGGCCTTCACCGACGATTCGATAAAGGGAAAGGTCATCAGGTTTTCCAATGAGGCAACAACGGCTTGGCGCTCGAACTGGCGCGCTTGCAGGTCTGGATCCTCAATACCTGCGACGCCTTCGAACTTGGGCTTCAAAATATCCATCCAGCGGCCGACAAAACTGGTCTTCTCTTCCAGCTGCGGCGCGTTGCCCTTGCACATGTCGATACAGCCCTGCACGCCGCCGCACTGTGAATGGCCCAGCACGATCAGATGCGACACCTTCAGCGCGGTCACTGCATACTCCACCGCAGCCGAGGTGCCGTGGTGATCGCCATCCGGTGCAAACGGCGGCACCAGATTGGCAATATTGCGGTGAATAAAGAACTCGCCCTGGTCGGCGCCGAAGATCGACGTCACATGCACCCGGCTGTCACAGCAGGAAATCACCATGGCCCGCGGACGCTGGCCTTCGGTCGCCAGGCGGCGGTACCAGCCCTGGTTTTCCTCATATGATGTGGCCTTCCAGCCGTGATAGCGGGTCACCAGATAACTGGGGAGAGGTTTGGCAAAGTCCATTGTCGAATCCTCCGATCGTTGCACGTTGCCGGACGTGTTACCCTGCATTGTCCGCAAATTCGAGCGATTTGAGCCCCCCTTCAGAAACCTTTTGAAAACTTGTGGGCTTCAAATTGGCAGTTGTGCCGTGGGGGCACATAGAATTTGGGTGAATGTGGTGGCCAATATACTAACAGTAATACGTTCTGAAACAGTGCGCTTGGATCCGGACAAACTCTCCGCGCTGTATGAGCAGCTTGGAGAAACCGGCGCCGAAGATGTGGTGTGCCGGGCGGTCGAAGAAATGGCAGTCCGCCTGACGCATTGCGAGCGTCTGTGGCGGCAGAATGACATGATCAACCTGCGCAAAAGTGCGCGGTCGCTGATTGCGATTGCCGATCAGATCGGCATGACAGCGCTGGCAACCATTGCCAGGGATGCGACGGTGGCCATTGATTCCGGGGACGCTCCGGCGGTTGCCGCGATCCTGTTCCGGCTGATGCGGGTGGGCGAACGCTCACTGACAGCGGTCTGGGATCAGCAGGACATGACGATCTGATACTTCCGCAGCCTGCAGGGCTTGCAGACGGCGCTGCGGCGGCTACTCTGGTGCATCCTTATTGATCCGCTAACCGGAGTATGCCCATGCCGCCCGTCTTTGCCGCGTCCAGCCCGGACGCCTGTCCAGTGCATGTTATCGCAAGCGACACTTTTGACAGCTGGCTTTCAGGCCAGCCGCAGCGCGTTCAGGCTTGGGTTTCGGCACAGGGTTTTACCGGCACTTGCGGTCAGGCCGTCACGGTGCCAGGCGCAGATGGCAAGGTTGAGATGGCCCTGGCCGGCTTTGGCAGCGCCGCCCAGCGCGCGCGCCGCCGTTTCGTGCTGGCCGAGGCTGCCGCGAAACTGCCCGGCGGGACGTACCGGATCGCCTCCGGCCTGCCGGAAGAAGCTGCTGCCACCGAAACGCTGGGCTGGCTGCTGACCGCCTACCGCTTTGACCGGTATAAGAAAAGCGCGGCACAGACCGCTTCACTGGTAGCGCCGGAAGGCCTGAATGCAGGCGCCGTAGAATCACTGGCTGCCGCCGAATGCCTGACCCGCGATCTGATCAATACGCCTGCCTCTGACATGGGCCCGCAAGAGCTTCAGGCAGCCGCCGAAGCCCTGGCCGGGGAGTTCGGCGCCAGCTGTTCTGTGGTCACCGGCGCGGATCTGCTGGACCAGAATTTCCCGCTGATCCACACCGTGGGCCGCGCCTCGGACCGCGCGCCGCGGCTGATCGATATCGGTTGGGGCACGTCCGGCCCCCGGCTCACCCTGGTGGGCAAGGGCGTCTGTTTCGACACCGGCGGGCTGAACCTCAAACCCGGCAGCAACATGGCACTGATGAAAAAGGACATGGGCGGCGCAGCCAATGTGCTGGGGCTGGCGCGGATGATCATGGCCGCCGGGCTGCAACTGCAACTGCGGGTGCTTATTCCGGCAGTGGAAAATGCCGTGTCCGGCTCTGCCTTCCGCCCCGGCGATGTGCTGATGTCCCGCAAGGGGCTGACGATTGAGAACAACAACACCGACGCCGAGGGCCGCCTGGTGCTGGCCGACGCGCTGGCGCTCGCAGCCGAGGACACGCCGGATCTGCTGATCTCCATGGCCACCCTCACAGGGGCTGCCCGTGTGGCCGTCGGCCCGGACCTCTCCCCCTTCTATACCGGCAATGATGCAGATGCCGCCGCGCTGGCGGCCAGTGCGGCACGCACTGCCGATCCGGTCTGGCGGATGCCGTTTCATGACCCTTACGAGGCCATGATCGAACCCGGCATCGCCGATCTGGACAATGCGCCGTCTGGCGGTTTTGCAGGCTCGATCACCGCCGCGCTGTTCCTGCGCCGTTTCGCCGGAGACACCCGCTATATGCATTTCGACATCTACGGCTGGACCCCCAGCGCCGCCCCCGGGCAGCCCAAGGGCGGTGCCCTGCAGGGCGCCCGGGCGCTGTTTGCCGCCCTGCCGGACATGCTGGAGCTTTAGCAGCATGACCGACCGCCGCCGTACTCCCATGAACTCCCGCATCGCCGCCGTGCATCTGGCGGATGTCCCCGCCGGCCTGGAACCGGTGGAGGGCACCGCCGCCCGCATCGGCGTTCCGGTTGCAGACCTGTTGCGCACACCGGACGGCACCCGCGACCGCCAGCTTGTCTATGGCGAGCCGGTGACCGTCTACGAGGACCGGCAGGGCTGGTCATTCCTGCAAGCGGCCAAGGATTCCTACGTCGGATATGTGCCCGGCACTGCCCTCACGGTGCCGTTTGAAGCCACCCATTGGGTCAGCGCCCCGGCGACCCACAGCTATTCGGCGGATGACTTCAAATCGCCGGAGACGCAAGCGCTTAGCCACGGCAGCCGGGTGCAGGTCCTGGGCGGCACCGGGCGGTTTCTTGAAACCGACTTGGGGTTCATCCCCGCCTGCCACCTGTTGCCGCTGGGCGCCCATGCTGCTGATCCGGTGGCGGTGGCAGAATTGTTTCTCGGCACGCCCTACCTCTGGGGCGGCAACAGCCGGTCCGGCATCGACTGCTCCGGCCTGGTGCAAGCGGCTCTGCTGGCCTGCGGCACGGCCTGCCCCGGCGACAGCAATATGCAGGAAGCAGAGTTGGGTGAACCCGCCCCTGATACAGACTACCAGCGCGGCGATCTGCTGTTCTGGAAAGGCCATGTCGCAATGGTGCGGGACGCGGAAACCCTGATCCACGCCAATGCCCACGATATGGCGGTGGCGATCGAAGCGATCGGCACGGCGATCAAACGTATTCAAGCCCAGGGCGACGGCCCGGTCACCGGACACAAACGGCTGGCGTAATCCGCATCAGCCGCCCCAAGCGGCAAAAATCTTGCAAGATTTTTGACCGGAAAATTTGAATTTTCCGGTCCCCGCGCGGCTGCAGCCCTCGCGTTAGTCCACGGACCGGATCAGCTTGCGTTCCAGCACCCGCAGAACGGTTTTCAGATCTGCCCCGCGCTTCAGAATATGCCCGTCCATACCGACCACCGAATACTGCCCTTGCCGCACCCGCAGCTTGGGGCGCTTTTCGATCCGGTAAAGCGGGTGCTCTGCCGTGCGCCGGAAAACAGAAAAAACTGCCAGGTCGCGCAGGGAGGCAATGCCGTAATCGCGCCACTCCCCCGCGGCAACCATCCGCCCGTAGAGGGATAGAATGACCGACAATTCCCGCCGGTCGAACGCGACTTGCTGAGGGTAGGGAGATCCGGGAAAAGGCTGCACCTGATCAAAGCTCATAGATTAAAGGTTGCGCCGTTTCCGGGGCAAATCAAGGTTTATCCCCTTCGAATTTTCGTGTGATGCAGAAGGCGCACAGGCTCTGCCTCCTGTTTCCAGCCCGCTCCGGCCTGCCTCAGGCCGCCACCAGACCGCCGCAGCTAAGGCCCAGAATCTGCTCCAGCGCGCGCGCTCCAGGCGCCGTCAGCACCAGCCCGCGCTTGTGCCGGTGGCGTTTGACCCAGCCGCTGTCCAGTGCGTGATCCAGGATCAGCCGCCCCATCGGCCCCGCCACATGCAGCTTGCGCTCGGTCCAGTCCAGACAGGGCCGGGCAAAAGGCTGGCGGCCCGGTTTCTCAGGCAGAACAACCCCAAGTTTCAGCCATTCCCCGGCCGGAACAGCGCGAAAGGCGCCGTATTCCTCGCGCAGCATCCCCCGGTCCAGAAGCGCGCGGGTCATCGCCACAGCCAAAGGCCCGGCCAAATGGTCATAGCAGCTGCGCACCTGTGCCAGATCCCCCGCCTTGCGCCGCTGCGCCCGGTGCAGGCTGTCCGCAGGCGCAATCGCCGCCAGCTGCTCCAGCGCATGGGCCACCTCCGGCCCTGCCAGCCGGTGATAGACACAGCGGCCGCGTTTTTCGGCCACCACCAGCCCGGCATCCTGCAGCAGCCGCAAATGCGCCGAGGCGGTTTGCGGCGTCACCCCCGCAGCGGCAGCCAGTTCCTTGTTGGTATAGGCGCGCCCCTCCATCAGCTCGCACAGCATCTGCGTGCGGCTGGCGTCGCTGATGGCCTGGCCCAGAATGTCGAAACGCGGTGTGATCATGCTCTTACCCTAAGCGGTTCCCGCAGGCAGGCCCAAGCAAAACCCTTCGCTGCGCATCGAACTATCCGGCCCGTCACGCAAACGACCCATGACAGAACCAGCCCGGCGACAGCGCGCCGCCATGGGCAAAGAACAGCCACAGCCGTTCACCGCTGCGGGTCGCAACCACCCAGTAATCGCGCACGCCGCTGCGCCAGTTCGGATCCTCCAGCCACCATTCCGGGGCTATCCGCTCGGGGCCTTCTGCCGCCGCCGGCTCCCAGTCGCGCCCCCGCCAGCGGAAACGCTCCGGCACCTCAGGCCGCTCTGGCGCATGAACGAGTTCGGGCCGCCAGATCAGCAGCGGACGCGGACGGGGCGGGCGCGGCCAGTCCCCGGCGGCAGGCTCAGACCAGGCTGCGGCCTGCACGGTGAAGGTCTTTTCCGGAATATGGCTCTCTGCCGGGTGGCAGCGGGTGATGGCCTCCAGCCCCAGCCGCGCGCCCAGACGCCCGATCAGATCCTCCAGCGCCGCGCCATCCTCCTGCCGCGCCTGCACCGCAGCACCCGCCTGCATATGGCCCGCGGGGGTGCGGGCGTGGATCGCTTCGGCCTGCAGCACCTCCAGCCGCAGCATATCGATGCCATAGCCCGCATCAATCTGTTCCAGCTTCATCTCCAGCAGCGGGCGGATGCGGTCCGGCGCGCGGCTGGCACGGGCCAGGCCCAGGGTCACGGCCTCCATTTCCTGGTCGCAGCGGTGCGCCTCCAGCCGCAGCACCCGCGCGCCCTTGCCGCGCGCCTCCAGCCGGGCGCAGAGCCTGGGCAGCATCCGGTCAATGCCTGCCAGCAGGTCTTCCATCAGCCCGATCGGCTCCGGCAGGGTCAGCCGCACTGCAAAGTGATCCGGGCTGCGCGCGGGCGAGACCGGCTCGGGCGCGCTGCCCATCGCCTGATCCAGCCGCAAGACCAGCCCGCGCCCGAACCGGCGCGCCAGGCCGGCCCGCGGCTGCCCCAGCAGATCGCCAATCCGGCGAAGCCCCAGCCGGTTCAGCTGCGCCACCGTGGCATTGTCCAGCCGCAGCGCCGCCACCGGCAGCGGCCCAAGCGCGCCGTAAGCCTGCCCAGGCCCGGCAATCCGCCCCATCTGCGGCGGCGGCGCCTGCACCTGCGGCGCCGCGCCGCCCCGGGTCCAATGGCGGCGCTTGGCGCTGTGCCCCGGCGTGCGTTTCTGCGCCCGGGCCCGGGTCGCGCGGGCTTCCTGATCGATGGCATCGCCCGAGCGGTCCGGCACGGCGTCCTCCCCCGCATAACGCGCCAGCGCCCAAGCCGCGCCCAGGGTATCCGCCAGCCCCATCTGCACGCTGAGGCCCATCTCCACGCAATCGCGCCCCGCCGTCTCCATCAGCACCGCCTCGCTGCCGAACAGATGCGCGCAGCCGGTAAGGTCAAGGATCAGCCCGTCCTCCCCGGCTTCTGCCACCCAGGGGCTGAACTTCCCGGCCCAGCGCCTGAGGGCGGCCAGGAACGCCGCCTCAGCCGGCCGGTTGCGCGGCCGCACCACCAGCGCCGCACACATCGCATGGGCATCGCGCAACGGCTGGCCCGGCTGCAAACCTTGTGCCGAAGCCGCCGTGTTTAACGCGGAAATAACCTGGGTGTTGGACACTTCTTCGGCAACGGCCAGCGGTCCGGCAATACCGCCGCGCTCTGCCCGCATGATACGTTCGGCGCCAAGGCGCGGAAACCAAAGCGATAAGATGCGGCGATGGGGCATGGGCAGATCGGGCAACAGGGGCCGGCGGACGGCAGATTACAGGAGTTCCACAGCATATGTTCTTATTTTGTTCATGTCATGCGATTCGGCCGGTCCGCCCGGGGGCCGCGCAATGACCATCCGCCTGTTCAAAACCATGGCCTTCATGGTCATCCTTGCGGCTCTTGCAATTGGCACCACCGCCCCGGTCACAGCCAGGGACGGCACCAGCAAGCACGTGACACGCAGAATGGCCCTGATGACCTCGCAAAAAGCAGCGATGGATGTGCTGACCAGCATGATGGCCGGGCGCACATATTTTGACCGGGACAGGGCCCGCGCGGCCCGGCGGCAGCTGATCAGATCCACCGGCACCATCCGCAAGCATTTCAAGAAGCCGCAGCTGGATCCGCGCTCTCATGCGCGGCCCTTGATCTGGCACGCCTGGAAGGATTTCAAAACCCGTGCAGACACCGCCGAAACGGCAGCCAGGAACCTCAGCACCCGGTCCCTGCCCGCCCTGCGCCGCACCCTGCCCAGCCTGATGCAAAGCTGTCTCAGCTGCCACGAGACCTACCGCAATGCGCCCAACAGCTTTACCACGCACTGATGACCGGCGGGCATTGACCAGCACGCTCTGACCGGCATGCCCGCCGCCGTCAGGTGCCGAACCGCGCCATAAAGGTCTCGATCGCGCCGGCGATCACCCGCTCGCGTTCGGCCTCGGTAAAATGCTCGTCGATATTGAACAGGAAACGCAGGAAAATATCCGCCTTGCACAGCTCAATGAATTGCGCGGCAGCCAGGTCCGCATCCGGAATTGCCAGCTCGCCCCGCTCTGCGGCGATCTTCAGGTAATCGCGGATCTGCCCGTGCAAAACCATCGGGCCGCTTTCATAGAACATCGGCCCCAGCTCAGGGAAACGGTCGGCCTCGGCCACAAAGATGCGGAACAGCTGCAGGCTCAGACCGCCTATCAGAACCGCGTGAACATGTTCCGCCGCCACCCGCAGCACCTCGCGCGGGCCGCAACTGCCCGCCGCCAGATCAAGCGACGCTTCAGACTGCTGCACGCAGACCGAACGCACCACTTCCATGAACAGCACCCGCTTGTCGGGGAAATAGCTGTACAGCGTTGCCTTGGACACGCCCGCCGCCTTGGCAATATTGTCAACACTCGCACCCTCAAACCCGTCAGCCAGGAACACCTCGCGGGCCCCTGCCAGGACCTGATCAAATTTCCGGCCTGTACGCAGGACGCTGGCTTGCTGATTCATGCGGGTTCCTTTGGCTGCCTGCGGGTCTGGACCTAGTGTAGCCTCTGCTGCCGCATAGCAACAGCATAAGCCGCACCGTCTTGCGCTCTCTCGCGGAACCGTTATATTTAGAATCATTCTAAACCAAGGGGCAGCAGATGCGTTTTCTCACTCAGCGCAAGCGGTTTGCGGAGCTGACCGGGCAGGAGATCCTCGCCCTTGCGATATCTTCCGAGGAGGATGATGCGCGTATCTACCGCGGCTATGCAGAGCGCCTGCGCGCAGAATTTCCGGCAACCGCGGCGATGTTCGACGGCATGGCCGCCGAGGAAGACGAACACCGCGCCCAGCTGATTGCCCTGCACCAGGCCCGGTTCGGGCCGGCAATTCCGCTGATCCGGCGCGAGCATGTGGCGGGCTACTATGCCCGCCGCCCTATCTGGCTGATGGAAAACCTCAGCCTGGACCGCATCCGCGGCGAGGCCCGCGCGATGGAGCGCGACGCCGAACGCTTCTACACCGCCGCCGCCGCCCGCACCCGGGATGCCGCCACCCGCAGGCTGCTGGGTGATCTGGCCGCAGCTGAGGCCAGCCATCAGGCACGCGCAGGCGAATTACAAGACACGCATCTGGACACGGATACGCGCCAGGACGAGGACCGAGCCGCCCACCGCCAGTTCGTTCTGACCTGGGTGCAGCCGGGGCTGGCCGGGCTGATGGACGGTTCGGTCTCCACCCTGGCGCCGATCTTTGCCACCGCCTTTGCCACCCAGGACACCTGGACCACATTTCTGGTCGGCATGGCCGCCTCGGTCGGGGCCGGCATCTCGATGGGCTTCACCGAGGCGGCTTCCGACGACGGAGAACTCTCTGGCCGCGGCTCGCCGCTGAAACGCGGGCTGGCCTCCGGCATCATGACCACCGTGGGCGGCCTGGGCCACGCCTTGCCTTATCTGATCCCGGACTTCTGGACCGCCACCACACTCGCCTTGCTGATCGTCTTCGTGGAACTGTGGGCCATTGCCTGGATCCAGAACCGTTTCATGCAAACCCCGTTCTGGCGCGCCACCATGCAAGTGGTGCTGGGCGGCGCCCTGGTGCTGGGTGCCGGTGCGCTGATCGGCAGCGGCTAGAACCGGCCCCGGCGCTCTCCCGCCCGCTTCGGAACAGCCACAGGCTGCCCTCCCCGGTTGGGCCCGGCAGCGCTGACGCGCTGCGGATGCGCCTTTGGTTACACCGGGCTTCTCAGGGTCAAGGGCGGCAAAGCCGCCGCCCGCTAGCGCGGTCTACCATTGAGGGTGTCATGGCCAGTCTCACAATTGGCTTGGCGCTCTCAGGGCACACCTGCCCTTAAAGCGCGTCTCAGCAGAACCGCCTGCCCCGTGCGCAGCACGGGGCCACGCCCAACTGCGAAAGGCATTCCGAAGGATGCCCATGAGCAGGCGGGAGCACACCCCTTTTGCCAAAAACAGCCTTTGCCAATTGGTCAGCTCTTGTTACCAATCCCCATGGCCGAGATCTTCTTCCGCACCCTGCCCTTCTTTGCAATCATCAGCCTCGGCTACTGGGCCGGGCGCAGCCGCTTCTTTACTGAGGAAGCCACCGCCTACCTCACCCGCTTTGTCTTCTACTTCCCGCTGTCGGCCATGATCTTCGGCTTTGCCGCCAACCTCTCCTTTGCCGAGGTCTTTGACCCCGCTTTGATCCTCGGCTATCTGGCGGGCACCCTGGCGGTCTACCTGCTGGTGACAGCCGTGGCCGTGCTCCGCGGGCTGGACATGCCCACTGCAGCGGTTGAGGCGCAATGTGCGGCGATCGGCAATGTCGGCTTTCTCGGCCTGCCGATGATGGCGATCCTCTTTGGCCCGGCCTCGGTGGCGCCGATGATGGTAGTGCTGAGCGTCGATCTGGTGGTGTTTTCCTCGCTGATCGTCATCCTGATCAACACGGGCCGCGGCCAGGGGTTTGGATTGGCAACGCTGAAACTGGTGGGGCTTGGCCTGCTGAAGAACCCGATGATCCTGTCCATTGTTGCGGGCCTCGCCTGGTCGGCCTCCGAGCTGCCGATCCCGGCGCCGGCAAACGACTTCCTCACCATCCTCGGCGGCGCTGCCACCCCCGGAGCCCTCTTTGCCATCGGCGCCTCGCTCGCCTCGAAATCGGCGGAACGGGTGCAGATCTCCGGCTGGCTCAGCTTTGCCAAGCTGGTGCTGCACCCGGCCTGCGTCGCCCTCGCCGTGCTGTGGCTGATCCCCGCCGCGCCGTTTTCTGCTGCCGTCGCCATCGCTGCCGCATCGCTGCCGGTCGCGGGCAATGTCTACATGCTGGCGCAGCATTACGGCGTGGCCCCGCACCGGGCCTCCGCCGCTATCCTGATCTCAACCATGCTGTCGATCATCACCGTGCCTGCGGTGATCGCCTGGGTGTCCTGACGCAGCTCTATAGACGGATCACGTAATCCTTGCGGGTGGTCTCGATCACTTCCCAGGTGCCGCTGAAACCGGGGCGCAGGATGAAACTGTCGCCTGCCGCCAGCGGATACTCAGCGCCGTCGTCGCTGGTGATCACCGACCGCCCCTGCAGGATCCGGCAGTATTCCCATTCGTCATAAGAGATCCGCCACTTGCCCGGCGTCGATTGCCAGATGCCGCAGTAAAGCCCGTCCCGCTCCTCTGCATTCCAGGTGGTGAACACCGGGTCGCCCGCAACCACCTTGGCCGGATCCGGGCGTTCGGTTTCCGGTTCGGCGGCGCTGGTGGTCAGTCTTTGAAAATCGCTCATATCTCTGTCGCTCCCTGTTTTCCGGCCGCAGACTGTTCCGGCATTCCGGCCCGGTGTCCAGCATCCCGTCGCGCCTTTCACCAAACAATCACCGGCCTGGCGCCCGCATGTTTGCGAAATCGCAAGCCTTGTGCCGCAAAAACGGGCATTGCTGCCGCCCATCCGCTGGACCCTGAGGCCAACTGCGGATAGCGATAGGGCTAACAGATTATTAGGAGCCTCACCGATGGAAACCGTTTCCGAGAACCGTGCCTTTGGCGGCACCCAGGGCGTCTACAAACACGCCAGCAGCGCCACCGGCGGCGACATGACATTCGGCCTGTTCCTGCCGGAAGAGGCCAAAGACGGCCCGGTGCCGGTGCTGTGGTATCTGTCGGGTCTCACCTGCACCCACGAGAACGCGATGTCCAAGGCGGGCGCCCAAGCCTGGTGCGCTGAGCAGGGCATCGCCATCGTCTTCCCTGACACCAGCCCCCGCGGCGAAGGCGTGGCGGACGATGACGCCTATGACCTGGGCCAGGGCGCAGGTTTCTATGTGAACGCCACGCAACAGCCCTGGGCGCCGCATTTCCGCATGTGGGACTACGTGGCAGAGGAACTGCCCGCACTCTTGGGCGAAAAATTTGCCATCGACCTCAGCCGCCAGGCGATCACCGGTCATTCGATGGGCGGTCACGGCGCGCTGACGCTGGCGATGAACCTGCCGGGCCGCTACAAATCGGTCTCCGCCTTCGCGCCGATCTGCAACCCCACCGCATCGGATTGGGGCCGCAAGCAGCTGGCCGCTTATCTGGGCGAAGATGAATCCGCCTGGGCCAAACACGACGCCACCCGTCTGATGCAGGAGAAAGGCTTTGACGGCCCGGTCCTGATCGACACCGGCACCTCTGACCAGTTCATCGACCTCCTGAAGCCCGAGGCGCTGGCCCACGCCATCGCCGAACGCCGCCAGCAGGCCACCCTGCGGATGCAGCCGGGCTATGACCACAGCTATTTCTTCGTGTCCACCTTCATGGAGGAGCATGTCTCCTTCCATGCCGACGCGCTGTACCAGAACTGAACACAAAGGACGCGGCCATGAGTGAAGACTTTGATTATGACCTGATCATCATCGGCTCCGGCCCCTCGGGCCGCTCCGCTGCCATTCAGGCAGGCAAGCTGCACCGCCGGGTGCTGGTGATCGACCGCAAGGACCGTCTGGGGGGCGTGTCGGTGCACACTGGCACCATCCCGTCGAAAACCCTGCGCGAAACCGTGCTGAACCTCTCGGGCTGGCGCGAACGCAGCTTCTATGGCCGTTCCTACCGGGTGAAGGATGACATCCTTGCCGAGGATCTGAAGGCGCGCCTGCACAAGACCCTGGATCACGAGGTTGACGTGCTGGAACATCAGTTCAACCGCAACCATGTGGACACGCTGATGGGGCTGGCGAAATTCATCGGCCCGAACGAGGTTGAAGTCGCCACCGAAGCCGGCGAAACCACCCGGCTGACGGCAGAGAAGTTCCTGATCTCCACCGGTACCCGCACCTACCGCCCGGACTATGTTCCGTTCAATGGCCGCACCGTGGTGGATGGGGATGATTTTCTGGAAATGGCGGATATCCCGCGCTCGCTGGTGGTGATTGGCGCCGGCGTGATCGGGGTGGAATATGCCACCATGTTCTCGGCGCTTGATGTGCGCGTCACCCTGATTGAGCCGCGCGAGAGCTTTCTTGATTTCATCGACAAGACCCTGATCCAGGAATTCACCCATCAGATCCGTGAAAACGGCGTTGATCTGCGGCTCGGCTCCGCGGTGGAAACCATCGAAGACGCAGGCGAGCATGTCGAAGTGACCCTGGCCAACGGCCGCCATGTGCGGGCTGAAATGCTACTGTTTGCGGCCGGGCGCCTGGGCGCCACGGCCTCGCTGAATCTCGAGGCGACCGGGCTGAAGACCGACCACCGCGGCCGCCTCAGTGTTGACCGCAAGACTTACCAGACCGAAGTGCCCCACATCTATGCCGCCGGCGATGTGATCGGCCATCCGTCGCTCGCCTCCACCTCGCTGCAGCAGGGCCGGGTTGCCGCCTGCCATGCGCTCGACACGCCTACCATGCCCGAAAGCCCCTGGTACCCCTATGGCATCTACTCGGTGCCGGAAATGTCCACCTGCGGCATGTCCGAGGAAGAACTGCAGGAGCGCGGCATCCCTTACGAGGTCGGCGTCGCCCGCTTCCGCGAAACCTCGCGCGGGCACATCATGGGGCTGGAGCACGGCATGCTGAAAATGCTGCTGTCGCTGAAAACCCGCCGGGTTCTGGGCGTCCAGATCGTTGGCGAAGGCGCAACCGAACTGATCCATATCGGCCAGGCGGTCATGAACCTGCAAGGCACGGTGGACTACTTTGTGCAGAACACCTTCAACTACCCGACCCTTGCCGAGGCGTACAAAATCGCCGGCCTCGACGCCTTCAACCGGATGCCGATTCCGGAGGAGTTCAAGGTGAAGAAGCACGCCCGCAAGGCTAAGGCCAAACCCGCCCCCAAGACAGAGACCGCCCCTGAGCCCGAGAAGAAGGCAGCCGAGTGACCGCCCTCTACATCGACGCCGACGCCTGCCCGGTGAAGCAGGAGGCCGAGCGGGTCGCCACCCGCCACGGATTGCGCATGTTCGTGGTCTCCAACGGCGGGCTGCGCCCCTCGCAGAACCCGTTGGTGGAAAATGTGATCGTGTCTGAGGGCGCCGATGTCGCCGACATGTGGATCGCAGACCGCTGCGGCCCTGGCGATGTGGTGGTAACGGGCGACATCCCCCTTGCCGCCAAATGCATCGAAGCAGGCGCACGCGTGCTGCGCCACAACGGCGAGCGGTTTACTGAGGCCAATATCGGCCAGCAACTGGCAATGCGCGACCTGATGGCCGACCTGCGCGCTGCCAATCCGCTGGGGGCAGGCGGCAGCGGCAAAGGCTTTACCAAGGCCGACCGCTCGCGGTTCCTGGACGCGCTGGAACGCGAGCTAAGGGCAGCAAAACAGGCCTGACCCCGGGTCAAGGATCTGCGGGAGCAGGCCGCCGAAAACCCGGACAGGCGCGTTCAGGGGCAGGAAACAGGAGGGCAACGGCATGAGCGCAGACATAAAGATCAGCGTCCCCGGCCTGTTCGCCGCCGCCGGTGCCGGCGTTGCATTCTCCGTCATCGACATGATCTTCAAGTTCCTGTCGGGTGACTACCCGCTTTACGAAATGGTGCTGTTCCGCTCCGTCATCGCGGTTGCAGTAATGCTCGCTATTATCATGCCGCTGGAGGGCGGCTACCACCTCTTGCGCACCCACCAGCCGAAACTGCACCTTGCGCGCTGTCTGGTGGTGTTCTTTGCCAATATCTGCTTTTTCACCGGCCTCACCCTGCTGCCGCTGGCAGAGGCAGTAGCGATTGCCTTTGCCACGCCATTGATCGTCACCGCCCAGTCGGCGCTGTTTCTGGGCGAACGTCCCGGCCCCTGGCGCTGGGGCGCAGTGTTTGCCGGCTTCCTGGGCGTGCTGATCATCATGCGCCCCGGCCCCGGCAGCTTCCAGGCCGCGGCGCTGCTGCCTTTCTTCGGCGCCTGCGGCTATGCCACCCTGCACGTGCTGACCCGCCACGCCGGCAGCTCCGAAGCCGGCGCCACGCTCGCCTTCTACCCAATGATGGGCTTCCTGATCATCAGCGCCCTGGCCGGTCTGATCTTCGGCGACGGCCGCTTTGCCACCGGCTCCAGCCCCGCCTTAGATTTCATCCTGCGCGCCTGGATCTGGCCCGCGCCGCAGGACTGGCCTTATCTGATCGGCGTCGGCATTGCAGGCTCTGCGGGCGGCTATCTGGTCAGCCAAGCCTACCGCATGAACGAGGCCGCGCTGGCCGCACCGTTTGAGTACATCGCCATGCCGATGTCGGTCCTGTGGGGCGTGCTGATCTTCAACGAATGGCCCGACCTGCCGGTCTGGCTCGGCAGCGCCCTGATCATCGCCTCCGGCCTGGTCTCTGTCTGGCGCGAGACCCGCCGCAACCGCCCCGCGCCGCGCCCCCGCCCGCGCGCAGAAGGATAAGCCACATGCCCATTGACGCCGTCGTTTTCGACATCGGCCGCGTGCTGATCGAGTGGGAGCCGGAACGCTTCTACGACAGCCGCATCGGCGCGGACCGCCGCCGCCAGCTGTTTGCCCAGGTGCCGCTGCATGAAATGAACCTGAATGTCGACCGCGGCCACCCCTTCCGCGAGAGTGTTTACGCGCTAGCAGAGCAGCACCCCGAGTGGTCTGAGGAAATCCGCTGGTGGCACGACTGCTGGCTGCAGATGGTCCCGCAGGCCATCCCTCATTCTGTCCGTCTGATGCAGGCTCTACAGGCCACAGGCACGCCTGTTTTCGCCCTCAGCAACTTCGGCGCCGAGACCTTTGAGCTGGCCTGCGGTTCCTATCCGTTCTTGCGTGGCTTTGACCGCACATTTGTCTCTGCCCATTTGAAATGCATCAAGCCAGAGGCGGAAATCTATGCCATTCTCGAACGTGATACAGGGGTAGCGCCGGACCGGCTGCTGTTCACCGACGACCGCCTAGAGAACATCGAGGCCGCCACGATACGCGGCTGGCAGACCCATCTGTTCACAACCCCCGCCCTCCTGGCGGCGCGGCTGGTGCAGGCAAAGCTGCTAACAGAACATGAGGCCGCCTGAGACGGCACACGAAAAAGGAAGACAGGCACATGAGCATCCCATTCATCGGGTTTGACGAGGGCGAAGCGCTGCTCGATTGGATCAGTTTCACGGACGCGCTGGCTGCCAGCCACGATTTGCCCAAGGCCGGGATCGGCGATACATTCCTCTACCGCGATCCTGACACGCTGCTCAGCCGCTCCGCCTGGATTGACGGCATGGGCCTGGCAGTGAAGACAGCCAACGTCTTCCCGGGCAACCCTGGCGCAGGCAAGCCGATGATCAACGGCTCCGTCTGCCTCTACTCGGACGCGGATGGCACGCTTGAGGCGCTGGTCGACTTCCACCTGGTCACCAAGTGGAAGACCGCGGGCGACAGCCTGCTCGGCGCCCTGCGGCTGGCCAACCCCGCCGCCCGCGAAGTGCTGATCGTCGGCGCCGGCACCGTCGGCGGCTCACTGATCGAGGCTTTCGGCGCCGGCTTCCCGCAAGCGCAGATCCGGGTCTGGAACCGCACCGGTTCCAAGGCCGGAGACCTCTGTGCCAAATACCCCAGCACCCTCCACGCGCCGGAGCTGGAAACCGCCGTCAGGGCGGCGGATATCATCGTCACCTGCACCATGTCCTCCGAGCCGGTGATCAAGGGCGAATGGCTCAGCCCCGGCCAGCATCTCAACCTGATCGGCGCCTACCGCCCCGACATGCGCGAAGCAGACGACGAGGCCCTGAGGCGCGCGCAGATCTTTTGCGACAGTTTCGATACCACCCTGGACCACATCGGCGAATTCAAGATCCCGCTGGCTGCCGGCACCATCCAGCGCAGCGACGTGCTGGCGGACTTCTATGCCCTCAGCCGGTTCCAGGCCTATGACCCGGACCGGATCACGCTGTTCAAGAACGGCGGCGGCGCCCATCTGGACCTGATGACCAGCCACCACATCCTGCAAAAATGGAAGGCCAAGGCATGATCTGGCTGCTGGTCCTTGTTGTTCTGCTGATCGCCGCCGCGCCTTTCCTGCGCGAACGCCTGCGCAAACCGATGAACAGCCTGGCCCGGCAATCCGCCCCCGGCGCCTTTGCGCAGCTCTCCGGCGGGCTGACCCACTACCGCTGGTCCGGTCCCTTGCGCGGGCCGGTTGCGGTCTGCGTGCACGGCCTCACCACACCGTCGTTTGTCTGGGACGGCGTCGCCCGGGGACTGGCCGCCATGGGCTACCGGGTGCTGAGCTATGACCTCTACGGGCGCGGCTACTCGGACCGCCCGGAAGGGTTGCAGGACAGCCGTTTCTTCACCACCCAGCTGGAACAGCTGCTGCAGGATCAGGAGGTCGGCGATGATTTCACCCTGATCGGCTATTCCATGGGCGGCGCCATCGCCACCGCATTTGCCGCCGCTCACCCCACCCGCCTGCGCGAGCTGATCCTGCTGGCGCCGGCCGGCTTCGGCAGCAGCCAGGGGCGCCTTACCCGGATGATCCGGCATGTGCCGCTGATGGGCAGCTGGCTGATGCACGCGCTCTACCCGGCCCTGCACATCCGCAGCACCGAGGCCGAGCGCAACCTGCCAACCTCTGTGCCCGGCATCACCGATCTGCAGCAGCGCGAGCTAGGCTTTCAGGGTTTCATCCCCGCCGTGCTCGCCGCCCTGCGCGGCATCCTGAACGAAGATTTCACCGATGAGCTGCGTGGCCTGCACAAGGCCGGCGTGCCGGCGCTGGTGATCTGGGGCCAGGACGACGCAGTGATCCCGCCAAACTCCGCCGGCCGACTGGCCGAACGCGCCCGCTCGGTCCGCCAGGAGGAAATCCCGGGCGCGGGCCACGGCCTGCCTTACACCCACACGGACGAGGTGCTGCAGATCATCGCCGAAAACCACCGCCGCGGCCTGATGTGACACCCGCGGATAGGCCCCTTTTGCTTCATCTTTGCAGAAATACTCCGGGGTCCGGGGCTGGCCCCGGTCCGGCAGCCGGCATCACAGCAAACCGCCGGCGTTACCCCGCCGCCACCGCAGCCCGCAGCGGACGTTCCTTCACCGGCAGATGCACAATCGCGCTGAACGCCCCGACACCGACACCGATCCACCACACAAAGGTGTAATCGCCATAAGCGTCATACATCCGCCCGCCCAGCCAGACGCCCAGGAAACTGCCCAGCTGGTGGCTGAAAAACACGATCCCGTAAAGCGTGCCCATGTAACGCAGCCCGTAGATATGCGCGACCAGGCCTGAGGTCAGCGGCACCGTCGCCAGCCACATGGACCCCATCGCAACCGAGAAGATGATCACGCTCATGGGGGTGATCGGGAACATGATGAACGCCGCCGCCGCAATCGTCCGCCCGGTATAGATCGCCGCCAGCAGGTATTTCTTGGAATAGCGCTTGCCCAGATAGCCCGCCAGCAGCGTGCCGCCCACATTGGCCGCCCCGATCAATGAGATCGCAGCCGCCCCCAGCGCAGAGGTGGTGGTAATGCCCAATGAGTGCAGCGCCCCGCCCGGCAGGATCGGCCCGCACATCTCGGTCACGAACGCCGGGAAATGCGCGGTGACAAAAGCCAGCTGATAGCCGCAGCTGAAAAAGCCGAGGAAGATCAGCGTGTAAGACGGGTCCTTGAAAGCCTTCACCAGGATCGCGCCCATGCTCTCTTCCAGCTCTGCCTTGCCGGCGGTCTCCGGCGCCCGCATCAGCGGCAGCAAGGCAATCAGCGCCAGCACCACGCCCGCAAACACCAGAAAAATCGTCTGCCAGGGCAGAAAGCCCAGCATCCACTCCGCCGTGGGTGCACCGAAAATCTGCCCCGCGGACCCTGCTGCGGTGACAATCGCCAGCGACATCGAGCGGTTCTCGTCGGAACTCGCCCGCCCGACAACCGCCAGCACCACGCCAAAACCGGTGCCCGCAATGCCAAAGCCCACCAGCCATTCATAGCTTTGCATTTCAAACGGCGTTGTCGCCCAGGAGCTAAGCACCAGCCCGGCGGCATAGACAATCGCCCCCATGACGATCGCCTTGCGGTCGCCGATCTTCTCGGCGATGGCACCGAAAATGGGCTGGCCGATGCCCCAGGCCAGGTTCTGAATGGCAATCGCCAATGAGAACTCCGAGCGCAGCCAGCCGAACTCCTCGGCAATCGGGATCTGGAACACCCCGAACGAGGCCCGCACCGCAAAGCTCACCATGATGATAATGCAGCCGACGATCAGAACGGGGGTAAACAGCGACGCGGGACGGTCCATAGGGTTTCTCCTGACAGGCCGCGCAACCCTCGGGGAAATTTGCCTCACGGTCAAATCAGGAATATTGCGCACATCATTAAGAATTATTGATGTGAAGCCGGCACTTCCCGGCCGCCATCCAACCCTGCACTCTTCCTGCCCCTGGATCACTGCGGCGCTTCCCATCCCCAGCGCCCCGCGCTATCCCTGTCCCATGACCCATCTGACCACGCTGTACCGGCAGAAGATCGACGCGGGCGAATTGCAGCCCGACCCGGCCCAGGAGGCCGTGCTTCCCCATTTCGACCGCATCGCCGAAGGGCTGATGGCGCCGCCGGTGAAACGCGGCTTCTTCCGCAAGGCGGAATATGAACCGGTCCAGGGGCTCTACCTCTGGGGCGGGGTGGGCCGCGGCAAGTCGATGCTGATGGATCTGTTTGTCGACAGCCTGGAGGATATCCCCGCCCGCCGGGTGCACTTCCACGCCTTCATGCAGGAAATCCACACCCAATTGCACGAGGCCCGCCAAAGCGGCGTGGAGGATGCGCTGGCCCCGGTGGCCAAGGCGGTTGCGGACTCGGTGCGCCTGCTGGCCTTTGACGAGATGCAGATCACCGACATCACCGACGCGATGATCGTGGGACGCCTGTTCGAGGCGCTGTTTGCCGCCGGCGTCACCGTGATCACAACTTCCAACCGGGTGCCGGACGACCTGTATAAAAACGGGCTGAACCGGCAGCTGTTCCTGCCCTTCATTGATCTCATCAAGGTTCAGATGCACGTGCATGAGATGGTCAGCCCGACCGACTACCGCCAGCACCGTTTGACCGGTGCCCAGGTCTATTTCGCCCCCGTCGATGCCGAGGCCCGCGCGCAGATCCGCGCCATCTGGGCGGATCTGTCCGGCGGCCCGGCGCAGCCCCTGACGCTGGAGGTGAAGGGCCGCGAAGTCACCCTGCCCGCCTTCCGCAACGGGGTCGCGCGTGCCGCCTTCTATGACCTGTGCGGCAAGATGCTGGGCCCCGGCGACTATCTCGCCATCGCCGAAGAGGTGAAGGTTCTGGTGCTGGAGGACATCCCCCGCCTCTCCCGTAACAACTTCAACGAGGCCCGGCGCTTTGTGACTCTGATTGATGCCCTGTACGAGGCCAAGGTGCGGCTGATCTGCTCGGCGGCGGCGCAGCCCGAAATGCTCTACGTCGAAGGCGAAGGCACCTTTGAGTTCGAACGCACAGCCTCGCGCCTGCGCGAAATGCAGGACAAGGATTGGGGAGCCGCCACCCTATGATTGTCCGCGACACGCCCAGCCGCTGGGAGATTTTTCTGATCCTGAACGGGTCGGTGGTGCCGCGCATCCTGCCCAATATCATCGGCGCCGCGCTTTGGGCGCTCTTGGTGCTGGTGCTGGACCGCTACGTTGTTGCGATGCCGCAGATTTCCATCGGCGCCATGGGGGTGTTCGGCCTGTCGCTGTCGCTGTTCCTCAGCTTTCGCAACAACGCCGCCTATGACCGCTGGTGGGAGGCGCGCAAGATCTGGGGCCGCATGGTCTCGGACGTGCGCAGCCTGGCGCAGGAGCTGCGGATCTTTGCCGGCCAAGGCCCGGATGAGGATTACATCCTGACCCGCATTCTGGCCTTTCACCACCTGCACCGCGCCCAGCTGCGCGGCGATGAGGTGGCCAATACGGTCCGCCGCTGGGTCGGCAGCGAAGACGCCGATCAGCTCATGAAAACGGAAAACAGCCCGAACGCCGCCCTCAGGGACATCGCCACCCGCCTGCGCAGAATGGCCGAGGCGGGCCGTATCGACGGGTTCGGCCAGCGCGCCCTGGCTGAACGTCTGGCCACCTTTCCCGTCGCCCAGGCCGGCAACGAGCGGCTGCTGACCACGCCCTTGCCCTTTGTTTATTCGCTGCTGGTCTGGCGCACCACGTATCTGTACTGCCTGCTGCTGCCCTTTGCCCTTCTGGACAGTGCAGGCTGGTTCGAACCGCTGGTGGCGGCGGTGGTGGCTTATGTGTTCTTCGGCCTGGCCGAGGTCACCCATGAGCTGGAACACCCGTTCCGCAAACAGGCCAACTCAGTTCCGCTCAGCGCCATGTGCCGGGTGATGGAAATCTCGGTCTGCAATGCGCTGGGGCGCGACGTGCCGCCCAAACTGGAGCCGGTGGACTACGTACTGGACTAGGGCGCAGGCAAGAAGGGGGCGCTGCCCCCTCGGCCTCACGGCCTCACCCCCGGGGTATTGAAACCAGAAAGAAGCAGGAGGCGCGCCGCGCCAGCGGCGCCCGGCCCAACGGGGTGAGATCGCCAGATCGAAGCCGGGCGGGAGAACCTCCCCCCGCCGAAGCCTCCAGCCTCAGCCGTTTTCGCGCAGGATGTGGCCCGCCAGATACAGCGAACCGCAGATCAGCGCCCGCGCCTGCGGGTCCTTGGCGGTGATCGCCTGCAGCGCCGCCAGGGTGCTCTCCGCGGTGCCCGCTTCGATGCCGACCGACCTGGCAGCAGCCTCAGTCTCTTCGGCGCTCAGCGTGTTGATCTCATCCGGGATCGAAATCGCCGTCAGGCTGGCAACATGCGGTGCCAGGGGAGCCATGTAGCCGCTCACGTCTTTGGTGTTCAGCATCCCGCAGATGAGGTGCGTGGGGCGTTCCGGCAGTTTCGCCAGGACATCCGCCAATGCAATACCCGCCGCAGCATTGTGGCCGCCGTCCAGCCACAGCTCTGCCTCCGGCGCCGCCTCAATCAGCGGGCCGGTTTTCAGCTTCTGCATCCGCGCAGGCCATTCGGCGTTCACCATCGCCGCCTCGCAGGCGGCCTCATCGGCGCCCAGATGGCGCAGCGCCGCCAGCGCAGCACCGGCGTTCTGGACCTGGTGCGCCCCCAGCAATGCCGGCAGCGGCAGGTCCAGCAGGCCGGTTTCATCCTGGAACACCAGCCGCCCGTGTTCCTGATGCACATGCCACTGCTGGCCATAGGCAATCACCGGCGCGCCAAGACGGGCGGCGGTGGCCTCGATCACTTCCATCGCCTCGTCGGGCTGCGGGCCAACCACCACCGGCACGCCGCGCTTGATGATCCCGGCCTTCTCGGTAGCGATCTTGGTCAGCGTGTCGCCCAGGAACTGCTCATGGTCGATGGAGATCGGGGTGATCACGCTGATCACGGGCTTATCTATCACATTGGTTGCATCCAGGCGCCCGCCCAGGCCCACCTCCAGCAGCGTGCAGTCCGCCGGGGTGCGGGAAAACGCCAGCAGCCCCGCCACCGTGGTGATCTCGAAATAGGTGATGTTCTCGCCGCCGTTCGCGCCGTAGCATTCGTCCAGCACCTCAGTCAGATACTGTTCCGAGATCAGCTCCCCCGCCAGCCGGATCCGCTCATGGAACCGCGCCAGATGCGGCGAAGTATAGGCGTGCGCGCTCTTGCCCATGCCTTCCAGCCCGGCGCGGATCATCGCCTGGGTCGACCCCTTGCCATTGGTGCCGGCCAGATGGATCACCGGTGGCAGCTTGTCCTGCGGGTTGTCCAATGCGTCCAGCAGCCGCCAGACCCGGTCCAGCGTCAGGTCGATGATCTTGGGGTGCAGCGCCATCATGCGGGCGAGAATCGCGTCGGAGGTCTGGGTCATCAGCCTGGTCCTGTCAGATCGGATAGTCTTGCGTGGCAAAAAACAGCGCCCGCCCTGGTAAGGACGGGCGCGGCCCGGCCGGACAGCCGGACAGGTCAGTATAGACCGGTTTATTCGGCAGCTTCTTCGCTGACTGCGGCCTCGGCTGGCGCATTTGCGGCCTTGGCGGGGTCTTCCTCTTCCGGCGAGGGCAGATCACCCACCACCTGCGGCGGCAGGCCCATCAGCATCCGGATGATGGTGATCAGCTCACCGCGCATCTCGGTGCGCGAGGTCACCCGGTCCAGCATACCGTGGTCCAGCAGATATTCGGCGCGCTGGAAGCCCTCGGGCAGCTTTTCGCGGATGGTCTGTTCAATCACCCGCGGTCCGGCAAAGCAGATCAGCGCGTTCGGTTCGGAAATATGCACATCGCCCAGCATCGCATAAGACGCCGTCACCCCGCCGGTGGTCGGATGGGTCAGAACCACGATATAGGGCAGGCCCGCCTCTTTCAGCATCTGCACCGCCACGGTGGTGCGCGGCATCTGCATCAGCGACAGGATGCCTTCCTGCATGCGGGCGCCGCCAGCGGCGGAAAACAGCACCAGCGGGCGGCCCAGCTTCACCGCTTCTTCAGCCGCGGCAATGATCGCATTGCCCACATACATGCCCATCGAGCCGCCCATGTAGGAAAAATCCTGCGCGGCGGCAATGATCGGAGTGCGGCCGATTTCACCGGCGGCCACCAGCATGGCGTCTTTCTCGCCGGTCTTTTTCTGTGCCGCCTTGATCCGGTCGGGGTATTTCTTCTGATCCTTGAACTTCAGGGGATCGGCCAGCGGTTCCGGCACCGCAACCTCGGTGAACACACCGCCGTCAAACAGCGCGGTGAACCGGTCGCGCGGCGTGATATGCATGTGATGGCCGCAGCTGGTGCAGACATTCTGATTGTCGCTCAGCTCGCGGTGAAACAGCATGGTGCCGCATTCATCGCATTTCTGCCAAAGGTTCTCGGGCACTTCGCGGCGCGAAAAGATCGAGTTGATCTTGGGCCGGACGTAGTTGGTGATCCAGTTCATATTGCTTGCCTCTCCGGGGGCGCGGTTTGCCCCCCAGATAAGGCGCCTTGGCCGCAATTGCAATCAGCGGCGTATGGCAAGCCGTGCGCAAAGCCAGCTGACCAGCATCAGCGCAAAGTCCACCGCCATCCACGGGCGCAGCGCCTGAACATCGGCCATCTCAAAGGGGATCAGATACAGCGCCAGCCCGTTCAGGCTGGTCGGAGAGGCAAACAGCAGCAGCGCGGTCACGTTGTTGAAGAAATGCACCGCCATCGCCGGACCCAGGGTACCGGCCCGCGCTGTCAGATCCGCCATCAGCACCCCGAACAATCCGGCCCAGACCGTGATCAGCAGCGCATTCTCCCCAGCCTCGGCAGGCAGATAATGCCCCAGCGCAAACAGCGCCGACGGCCCCAACAGCCACACTGCCGGGCTGCGGAACCGCGCCGCCAGCGCCTGCTGGATATAACCGCGGAACAGGATCTCCTCTGCGGAGGTCTGCACCAGCACCGCAGCAATGGACAACGGCAGAATGCCCAGCCAGGTCCAGACCGGCAGGTTCGGGGTCATCGCCGGCCCCATGCTGTAGGGCGGCAGCAGCATGATCAGCACGCTTAAGCCCAGCAGATACAGGCTGACCTTGCCGAACTGCCAGACCAGCGGCACCAGATGCCCCGTGACGGTGGCAAAGCTGCGCTGGTGGAACAGCCGCGCCGCCATGGCTACGCCCAGCGATAAAAAGGCAAAGCTGCCCAGCAGCACCAGCATAGCGCCGGGCGTGCTGCCGTCACCCAGCCCCTGCAGCCAGGCACCGGGGAACAGGCCCGCCACCATCACCTGCAGCGCCGCGGTCATCGCAAAGCTGACCGCCGCCACCAGCACCAGCCCCAAAAGCAGCCGCCACAGTGCGGGCTGCAGCCGGGCAAAGCGCACCAAGGCCTCATGCGCCCTGTAACCGTGCCCGTCGCTGTACCGGTTTCTGTGCCTGTGCTGCATGTGTCCTCCGGCTGGAATGGCGGCAAATTGCGCCAACGTTATGCATTGCTGCAACGCCATGGCAAGGCAGACAGCCCGGCGCACGGTTCACACTTGCCGCGAGGCAGCCTGGCCCGTAGTAAAATTGTCAAAAACAAGACTGGCAGGGATAGCAGTGACCAGAATAAGCAACGGGAAACCCGTGTCTTTTTCGCTCCCCGGCGGAAAGACGCCAAGACTGCGCAGAGCTGCAGCCGCTGCCGCGCTGGCCGGCCTGGTCCTGGCAGGATGCAGCCCCGCCCCCACAGGCATGTCCTTTGCCGCCCGCGTGTCCGGCCCGGCGCCGCGCCTTAGCGGCCAAGTGATGTCCTTTGCCGGCGGCGGCGTGCTGCTGGCTGCCCCGGAAACCTTTTGCTTTGACCGGCGCAGCAGCACGGCGGATGACAGCGGCGGTTTTGCCTTGATTGCCCATTGCAGCCGGCTGGACCGGAACCGCTGGTTCGGCTCCCGTAATGCGGCCGTGCTGACCGCCTCGATCGGTCCGGCACAACAAGACGCCGCAGCCCCGCAAGCGGCTGATATCGTGGCCATGTTCCCCGGCGCCACGCTGCTGGAAACCCGAGACGACCAGTTGCTGCCGCTGGTCCGGCTGGAATTCCCCGAAGCCGTCGCCGAAGGGGCCAGCCCGGTCCACTGGCGCGGCGCCTTTGTGCTCGACCGGCATCTGGTCGCCCTGGCGCTTTATGCACCGGAGGGCAGCCGCGCCCTGGGCCGTCAGGGAGCTGCGCTGCTGAACGAAGTGACCCACCGCTCGCTGGAAGCCTCCACACTGCCGGATCTTGAGGAAGCCGGCGCGGTGCTGCCCAAAGGCCCCCGGCAGTCCCTGCGCCCCCTGGCACGGCCCGTAGCGGCAGCCGCCGGCGCCCCGGAAACCGGCGCCACGCCTGCCCTGCGTAAAAAACGCGGGCTTGGCCAGCGGATTGCCGGTTTATTTCAATAGCCGCCAGCGGTTACACTGGCGCCAGCGCCCGCCGCATTACCGCACGGGCCGGACTCCGCAATACGGCGCAACAGGCAAGAGAGAGCACGATGGGCAGGATCATGGACCGGCTGCTGCACCTGCGCAGCCTGCGCCGCTGGCGCGCTGCGGCAGAGGAGTCGTCCCGCGCGCCGTTGTCTGAACTGCGCCGCCAGCGCAATCAGGCCCGCCAGCTGCGTACCCATCTGGACCGGCTGATCCACACCGCCGACGGCCGCCTGGCGCTGCCGCAGATCGGCTCCTCCTTCTTTCCGCGTCCGCATGGCACCGATTGGTCCTGGCGCCCGGAGCTGTGGCGCGGGCCGCTGCCCGAATGCGGGCTGTCCTCCGTCCCCGCCAAGGCCCGGCTCGGCGATGAGGCGCAGCTGTTCCACGATTGCGCCTTCTCCGAACTGACCCTGCGCCAGCTGCGCAACACCCGCGAAGAAGACCTCGCCCCCTTCGGTCTGCGCATGGATGTGTTCCAATTCGACGGCTCGTTCCTGTCGCTGGTGATCGACCTGCCGCCCGCTGCTGCCAACGGCATGACCCGGCAGCATCTGCTGCGGATCGACAGCATTATCGAATCCGAAAAACCGATCGAGATTTTTGCCCGGCTCAACATCCAGCACGGTCCCAATACCGAACAGATCGTGCGCGAGCTGCCGCAGGAGCAAAAGAACATCGTGGTGGAGTTCGATCTGGCCTATTCCAAGCTGAACGAAAAGCGGATCGAAAAGATCTGGCTTGATCTGATATTTGAAGCGCCGGATATGAACCAGGTGATCCTGCGCGACCTGACCTTCTCGCGCCACCGCCGCGCGGCGATCTGAGGAACCTGAGCCATGAGCGACCTGTCACTGACCAAAATCCGCTTCCGCAACGGCATCTGGGAGGGCCGGATCAGCAACGCCCCCGCCAGCGGCGCAAGGCCCGAGATTTCCGTGATGTTCCAGGATCAGCCGGTGGCCGATGCAAAACTGAACGAAGGCCAGGCAGGCGGCGAATGGCTGATCTCGGTGCCGGTCCCCGCCGAGGCATTGGCCGACGGGGTGCAGACTTTCGTGATATTCGATGCCGCCGGCGGCACCCGTCTGGGCGATTTCACCCTGATCGCCGGGGAGGCTGTGGCGGACGATCTGCGCGCCGAGGTCGAACTGCTGCGCGCAGAACTCGACATGCTGAAACGCGCCTTCCGCCGCCACTGCCTGAAAACCACCTGAGCGGCGGTTACACCAATGTCTGGAAATGCTCTGCCAGCACCTGCATCAGCTTGGCGTGCGGGATCGGGCCATAGCTGCAGCGCGCAACACCTGCCTGCCGCGCGGTTTCCAGCGTGATGCCGCGCATCATGGTGTTGACCGGCAGGCTGCAGCCCTCGCAGACTTGTGCAATCAGATCTGGATCGGTCAGGCCCGGGATGAAATACCCATTGCCGCCGGCCTCGGCATAAGCCGCGCCGCGTTCCAGCGTCTCCGCCATCAGGCTCGCGTGTTTTGACGCATCTTTTTCCTTCAAAAACAGATCTGTACGCGCATTGACGAAGATATCCGCATTGGCTGCCCGTACTGCAGCAACCCGCCGGGCTTGCTCCTCGATGCCGTAAAGATCCGCAGTGCCGACCACCTGATCCTCGAAGTTCAGCCCCACCGCACCGGTCTCGGCCAAACGCTTCACATTGGCGGTCAGCTGTTCCGGCGCACGGGCATAGCCGCCCTCAAAATCAATCGTCACCGGCAAATCCGTGGCGGCGATGATGCGTTCAGCGTTACTCAGAACAAACTCCAGCGGGATCTGCTCGCCATCGGCAAAGCCCTGCGCCACGGCCACCGGATAGCTGCCGGTCGCCAAGGCCGCGGCCCCCGCCCCGGCAATCGCCTTGGCACTGCCAGCATCCCAGATGTTATACAGCACCACCGGGTTGCCCGGCTGGTGCAGCCCCGCAAAGGCGCGTGCGCGGTCGGAATATGTCATGCAGAAATCCTCTGTTTGTAGCTTGTCTCAATCTCGATCAGCCGCTGTTTGCGCCACAAGCCGCCGCCATAACCGGTCAGCGATCCATCCGCCGACAGCACCCGGTGGCAGGGTACGACCAGCGCCAGCTGGTTGGAACCATTGGCCCGCGCCACCGCGCGGGTGGCCGAAGCCCGGCCCAGCTCGCGCGCGATCTGCGAATAACTGCGGGTTTCACCCGCTGGAATGGTCAGCAGATAGCGCCAGACCTCGCGTTCAAATCCGGTGCCATGCAGGGCCAGCGGGGTTTGGAAATCCGCACCCTCTCCGGCAAAGAACCGCTGCAGCTCATCGGCGATCTGCTGTGTCGGCGCCGGCCGTCCAAAGCCGATCCCTCCGGGCTGCGCCTTTTGCAGCTTGGCCACTTCCCGCGGCAGCGCCTTGCGGTCGGCAAATTCCAGCAGATGCAGCTGGTGCCGGCAGCTGATCGCAATCATCGCGCCCAGCGGCGTGTCGATCCAGTCGGCGAGCAACAGCGCGTCCTTGCGGAAGGCGCCCGGCGCTATCCCGACCAGCTTGGCAAAGGCCGCGCGAAAGGCGCTGGCGCTTTCAAACCCGGCATCAATCTGCGCCGCAATCACCGGCTCGCCGGCCTTTAGCGCGGTGAACCCCTCGCGCAGGCGGCGCTGGCGGGCCATTTCCAGAAAGGTCATGCCGAAATGCCGCTTGAACGCCCGCCGAACGGTGGACGCATCCAAACCCATCCGCGCCAGATCGCCCTCGCCCCAGCGATAGGCGGGACGCTCCTCCAGCCGGGCCAGCAGATCCTGCACCATCGGATCATCCCCGGCAGCAGCCGCCAGCGGCTTGCAGCGCTTGCAGGCGCGGAACCCTGCCTCAATACATTGGCCGGGGCTGGCGTAGAACCGGCAGTTCTCGAATTTGGGATTGCGCGCCGGGCAGGTCAGGCGGCAGAAAATGCCGGTGGAGGTCACACCGACATAGGCGCGCCCCTCATAGGCGTCATCACGGGTGATCAGCGCTTGGTACAGCGTCGGGGAATCAGGCAGGTCAAACATCATGGGGCGAACATAGCCCAGCCCATGCAATCAATCCGCCGGAGATCGGGCGTTGATATTCACTTTGACGCGACAAATGCGTTGTGCCGGGCTGGGTGTTGCCCTTTCAGCGTACGCCAGTTTCACCTGATCATCAGGTTTTCACAACATACTCTCCCCTGATCGATCACCCATTGCACAAGGCGCGGGCAAGCTGTGCGGCTGCCCGCGTATCACCCGGAGACCGGCCCCGATAAAAAGGGGGTCGTTCAGGAATTCCTGTCCGAGCAGGCCCTGCGGGGTCTGTCCATTCTCTGCCCGGCGGCGCCGCCATCCCTTTTGCCGGCACCCCCAGACATCAGCAGATCAGCCACCGGCAGTTCCGGCGGCACAGCAGACATGAAAAAGGCCGCCCAACCGGACGGCCCCTTTGTGCTGCAATATGGCCAAGCCTTATTTCGGTCCCAGGGCAACTAGCCCCTTCAGGATGTCGATGGCATAGGCCAGCTGGTAATCCTGTTCGCGCAGCTCGGCGGCCTTCTCGGCCTTTTCGCGGTCGGCTTCGATCTGGCGGATCTCATCCTCGCTCAGGCTGTCATTGTTCAGACTGCCGCGCAGATCAGCCTCGGAGCGCGAGCGGCGGGCAGGCGAGTCGTTCTCCTCCTCAGCCGCAGCGGTTCGGCGGGGCTGCTGCACCACAATATCAGGGCTGACGCCCAGCGCCTGAATCGACCGGCCCGACGGCGTGTAATAGCGCGCAGTGGTCAGACGCATCGCCCCCTCGCCCTTCAGCGGCATCACCGTCTGCACCGATCCCTTGCCGAAAGACTTGGTGCCGATGACGATGGCGCGGCGGTGATCCTGCAGCGCACCGGCCACAATTTCCGAGGCCGAGGCCGAACCGCCATTGATCAGCACCACAATCGGCTTGCCATCCGCCAGATCGCCCGGCGTTGCGTTGAACCGCTCCCCGTCCTCGGGGTCGCGGCCGCGGGTCGAGACGATCTCACCAGATTCCAGGAAACTGTCTGCCACCTTGATCGCCTGGGTCAGCAGCCCGCCGGGATTGTTGCGCAGGTCCAGAACGATGCCGTTCACATTGTCCTTGCCGCCCGCATCCTCGATTTGCTTTTTCAGCCCGGACACCAGGTTGGTTGTGGTTTGATCGTTGAAGGTGGTGATCCGCATCACCACGGTATCGCCCTCAACACGGCTGCGCACCGCCGTCAGCTTGATGGTGTCGCGGATGATCGAGACATCAAACGGTTCGGACTCGCCTTCGCGCACCACGGTGATCACAATCTCGGACCCCACCGGTCCGCGCATCAGGGTGACCGCATCGTCCAGCGACAGGCCCAGCACGCTTTCGCCATCCACATGGGTGATGAAATCGCCTGATTCCATGCCGGCCTCGTCCGCCGGGGTACCGTCGATCGGCGAAACAACTTTGACAAAACCCTCTTCCTGGGTGACTTCGATCCCAAGGCCGCCGAATTCGCCGCGGGTCTGCACCCGCATGCTGGCCGCATCATCCGGCGACAGATAGCTGGAATGCGGATCCAGCGACGTCAGCATGCCGCCGATGGCCGCCTCAATCAGCTCTTTCTCGTCAACTTCCTCGACATATTGGGCGCGGATGCGCTCGAAGATGTCGCCGAACAGGTCCAGCTGCTCATAGACATTTGCCTCGCGCGTGCCTTCCTGCGCCAGTAAAGGACCCGCCACATAGGTTGTTGCCACGATCCCTGCCAGCGTGCCGCCAATGGCCGCCATCGCAAATTTTCTCATCAAGCCTTCATCCACCTTTTCCAGTGCGGAACCATGTTTCCGGGTCCACCGGGCTGTTGTCCATTCTCACTTCTATATAGAGCGTTTCTGTCCGGTCAGTTCCACCCCCTTCACCGCTAAGTGACAGAATTGCGTCCGGCTTGGGGTTTTCTCCGCTCATCAATCCCACCGGCGTGCCCTCGGGGATCACCTGCCCCGCCTCGCCGAACACCTCGGCCAGGCCGGAGAGCACAAACAGCGTCTCCGGCTGCGGTTCCAGAATCACCACATTGCCCAGATCCAGCAGCGGCCCGCGATAGCGGATGGTGGCCGCCGTTGGCGCCGTGACCAGCGCCCGGGGACGCGCCGCGATCAACAGACCGGGCCGGGCAATGCCCGCCGCATCGCGTTCGCCGTAGCCGCGCAGCAGCAGCCCTTCGACCGGCAGCGGCAGGGTGCCGCGCAGCTCTGTGATGTCGGCGCTGGTCCCGGCGATGTCACCGCCGGCAATCTCGGCCAGCCCGTCGGCAAAGCCCGACAGGGTTTCAGTCGAGGAAATCAGGATCGCGGTGCGCACCGGATCAGCAGTGAAACGACGCGGTAGCGTGGTGCGGTCGGCAATCGCGGTGGACAGCTGCACCCGCGCGGATTGCACGCCTGCCAGCCCCTCCTCCAGCGTCCTGGCCGCATTCTGCTGCAGCAGCCGCAGGCTCTGCACCTCGTCCAGATCCATCTTCAGCGACTGCGCCCTGGCGTGCAGGGCCGGGGTCACCTCGGCCAGCATCATCGCCGAGCGCGCCGCGCCCAAAGGCCCCGAAGGATGCACCATCAGCACCGGCGGCGGCGAGGTTTCAATGGTCTGGATAATCCCCAGAAGCCCCGAGACCTCCTCTTGCCGCGCCGCCAGCTGCGCACTCAGCTGCGCCTCGCGCCGCGCCACCCGGCGCAAGCCATCGCGCATCGCCGCCAGCCCGGCCTCAAACGCCTGCACGGTTGCGGTCAGCGCCTTCACCCGGTCACGGGAGCTGCCGGCCTCCTGCAATTGCACCGAAGCCCCCTCCAGCTGCGCCGCCGCCGTGCGTGCGGCCCCGGCGGGGTCCGCCGCAACCTGCAGCGGCGCGGCCAGCAGGGCCAGCAGCAAAAGACCCGCCCGCAAGGTCATGACAGCAGGCTCTCCCCGGTCATCTCTGCCGGTTTCTCCAGCCCCATCAGCTCCAGAATAGTCGGCGCCAGATCCGCCAGCCGGCCATCCCGGAGTGTGGCGCCTTCCGGCCCGCCGACCAGCGCCACCGGTACCAGGTTCAGCGTATGGGCGGTATGCGCGCCGCCGGTTTCCGGGTCCACCATCACCTCGCAATTGCCGTGATCTGCGGTAACAATCATCGCGCCGCCCGCCTTTTCCAGCGCTTCCATCACCTGCGCCAACCCGCGGTCCACCGCTTCACAGGCCAGCATCGCCGCCTTCAGATCCCCGGTATGGCCGACCATGTCGGGGTTGGCATAGTTGGTCACAATCAGGTCATAGCCCGCAGCAATTGCCTCAACAAACTTCTCCGTCACCTCTGGGGCCGACATCTCCGGCTGCAAGTCATAAGTGGCCACATTGGGCGACTTCGGCATGAACCGGTCCTCGCCTTTTTCCGGGTCTTCCTTGCCGCCATTCAGGAAGAAGGTCACATGCGGATATTTCTCGGTCTCCGCCAGCCGGAACTGCCGCTTGCCCTGTTTGGCCACCCAGGCGCCCAGCGTGTTCACAATCGCCGCCTTGGGATAACAGGTGGTCATGTAATCGCTGTGGCTGTCGGAATACTCCACCATGCCCAGCAGGCCCGCCAGTTTGGGGCGCTCGCCTGCATCAAATTCAGCAAACCCCGGTTCGCCAATCGCGCGCAGAATCTCGCGTGCGCGGTCAGCCCGGAAGTTCAGGCAAAAGACCCCGTCGCCGTCCTTCACCCCCTGATAGCCGTCCAGCACGGTGGCGGCGATGAACTCATCCGTTTCCGACTGATTATAGGCATGATCCACCGCGCCGTGGGCATTCATTCCCGGCCGCCCCTTGGCGTGGATCATCGCATCATAGGCCTCGCTGACGCGGCCCCAGCGGTTGTCGCGGTCCATCGCGAAATAGCGCCCGGTGACGGTGGCAATGCGCGCGCCTTCGGGCAGCTTCTCCTCCAGCCGGCGGAAATGGCGAAAGGCCGATTTCGGTGCCACATCGCGCCCGTCGGTGATTGCATGCAGCCAGACCGGCACGCCCGCGTCCGTCACCGCCTTCACCGCCGCCAGGATGTGGTTGATATGCCCATGCACGCCGCCGTCCGAGACCAGCCCCATCAGATGCGCCGCACCGCCGCTGTCCTTCAGCTGGCTGATAAACGCCTGCAAAGCCTCGTTTTCAAAGAAGCTGCCATCTTCAATGGCCAGGTCGATCTGCCCCAGATCCATCGCCACCACCCGGCCCGCGCCGATATTGGTGTGGCCCACTTCTGAATTGCCCATCTGCCCGGTCGGCAGCCCCACATCCGGCCCATGGGTGATCAGCCGGGCGGCCGGCCCCTTGGCCAGGATCGCATCAAAGGTTGGCGTTTGCGCCAGATAAGGCGCGTTTGCCTTGCCGGGCTCGCCGCTGCCCCAGCCGTCAAGAATGCACAGGACAACGGGTTTGGGTGCGGTCATGGGGTAGCTCCGGGGCAAGGCTGTGTTCGCAAGCCTTCTAACGCCTCGCCGCGCCGGGGTGAACCGGCATTCCTGCCACAGTTGGCGTTATCAGCGCGCAGGCCGGCGCAAAGCCCGCCAATCCGCTTCATCTTTCCCCAAATACTCAATCCCCCGGCCCGCCCTCCGCACCGCCGCCCCTGTTTTGCGGCGTCAAGAGATGCCGGAGCAGCGCCACCGGATGGGCGCGCAGGGACAGCCGCATGGCGACGTAATCCTCCACCACTTCCTCGCCCAGGCCCATCTGCGGCAAGTCCGCTTCCGGCTCATAGATCCCCTCGCCCTCCAGCTCGCGGGCAAACAGCGGCAGCGGTTTGCGGGCGGTGATCGCCTTGGCCGCCCACAAGGCCTCACGCCGGTTCAACCCGAGGGCAGC
This sequence comes from Leisingera sp. M523, assembly GCF_025141335.1. Lineage (NCBI taxonomy): Bacteria > Pseudomonadati > Pseudomonadota > Alphaproteobacteria > Rhodobacterales > Roseobacteraceae > Leisingera > Leisingera sp. M523. Next base: position 4,080,590 of record NZ_CP081036.1, on the reverse strand, counting down.
AAAGGCATCGGCTTCAGCCAGCCGCTCGATCACCGGCGGCGGGGTGCCTGCCTTGCGCCAGACGTCCTCCACCTCTGTATAGCCATTGCCGCGCGCCGCAGTCAGCCAGGCGGCGTCCTCATCGCGCAGACCTTTCACCTGCCGGAACCCCAGCCGCAGCGCCAGGCCGCCATGGCCGTCGGGTTCCATCACATTGTCCCAGTAGGAATTATTGATGCAGACCGGGCGCACGTCTACGCCATGTTCGCGGGCGTCGCGAACAATCTGCGCGGGCGCATAAAACCCCATCGGCTGCGCATTCAGCAGCGCACAGGCAAAGATGCCGGGATGGTGGCATTTGATCCAGGCAGAGGCATAGACCAAGAGCGCAAAAGACGCCGCATGGCTTTCCGGAAACCCGTAAGAGCCGAAGCCCTCAATCTGGGAAAAGCAGCGCTCGGAGAACTCTGTGTCATAGCCGTTCCTGGCCATGCCACGCAAAAACAGGCTGCGGAATTCGCTGACGTTGCCGTGTTTTTTGAAGGTCGCGAGCGACCGCCGCAGCCGGTCGGCCTGCTCGGGCGTGAAACCGGCACCAACGATGGCGATCTGCATCGCCTGCTCCTGAAACAGCGGCACGCCAAGGGTCTTGCCCAGTACCTCGCCCAGCGCGTCCGAGGGGAAATGCACCGGCTCCTCGCCATTGCGGCGGCGGATATAGGGGTGCACCATATCGCCCTGGATCGGGCCGGGGCGGACGATGGCAACCTCGATCACCAGATCATAGAAATGGCGCGGCTTCATCCGCGGCAGAAAATTCATCTGCGCCCGGCTTTCGACCTGGAAAACACCGATGCTGTCGGCCCGGCACAGCATGTTGTAGACCGCCGGATCCTCGGGCGGCAGGGTGGCCAGGCTGTAGTCCAGCTGATGGTGCTGCTGCAGCAGATCAAACGCCTTGCGGATACAGGTCAGCATGCCCAAGGACAGCACATCGACCTTGAGGATACCAAGCGTGTCGATGTCATCCTTGTCCCAGCAAATGACTGTGCGCCCCTCCATCGTGGCGTTCTCGATCGGCACCAGCTCGTCAAGCCGGCCTTGGGTGATGATAAAGCCGCCCACATGTTGCGACAGGTGGCGCGGGAAGCCGATGATCTGCTCCACCATCTGCATCGTCAGCTGCAGGCGGCGGCTGCCGGGGTCCAGCCCGATCTCGCGCATCCGCTCGGCCTCCACCCCCTTGGCGCTGAAAAACCCCCACAGCTGCGAGGACAGGGCCGAGATGGTGTCCTCGGTCAGGCCCATGGCACGGCCCACCTCGCGGATGGCGCGCTTGCCGCGGTAGTGGATCACCGTGGCGCAGAGGCCCGCGCGGTGGCGGCCGTAGCGTTCATAGATCCACTGGATCACCTCCTCGCGCCGTTCGTGCTCGAAATCGACGTCGATGTCGGGCGGCTCGTCGCGGGCCTCGGAGACGAAACGCTCGAACACCATGGTGCCGAGTTCGGGGCTGACCGAGGTCACGCCGAGACAGTAGCAGACCACCGAATTCGCCGCCGAGCCGCGCCCCTGGCACAGGATCCCGCGGGAGCGGGCAAAGGCGACGATGTCGCGCACCGTCAGGAAGTAGGGATCATATTTCAGCTTGCCGATCAGGGCCAGTTCATGCTCCAGCAGGCTGCGCACCTTGTCCGGCGCGCCGCCCGGATAGCGCCATTGCAGGCCCTCCTCGGCCAGCCGCCGCAGGCGTTGCAGCGGGGTCTCACTGCCGCGCCCCTCATCCGGGTAGTCATAACGCAGCTCATCCAGGGAGAAATTCAGCTGCTCCGCCAGCCGGGCGGCATTGTCCACAGCGTCTTCATACCCGCGGAACAGACGGCGCATTTCCGCCTCTGACCGCAGGCGCTGTTCACCATTGGCCATGGCGGCGCGGCCCAGGGTCTCTACCTTGCAGCGCAGGCGGATGGCGCTGAGGACATCGCCCAGGCGGCGGCGGCTGCCGTGGTGCATCTTTGGCGCGGCGCTGGCGAGCGGCGGCAGGTTCAGATGCCGGGCGAGATCCGCGAGCTGCGCAAACCGTGTTTGGTCGCCGCCGTCATAGGCAGGCGCCATCAGCAGATGCATGCGGCCGGCAAAGCGGCGCGTCAGCCCGTCCATATGCGGCCCCCATCCGCCCGCACCGCTGAGGCCATGTTCCGTCTGCGGCAACAGGAGAAGGTGGAGACCCTCCGCGAATTCCAGCAGGTCAGCGATATGCAGGAGACAGCTGCCTTTCTCCGCCCTGAGCCGCCCGGTGGAGATCAGCTGTGTCAGACTGCCCCAGCCCGCGCGGTTCACCGGCAGCGCGATCACCTCTGGCGCATCACTGAAGATCAGCCGCGCCGCCGGGATCAGCCGTGGCGCATCGCAGATAGGGAAAGAAAGCGGCGGCGCAATGCCCTCGGGGGGCGGCGGGCCGATGGGCGTGTTCTGCCGGTTCCAGTCCTGCCGCTCGCGCACCTGGCGGGCAATGCCGCGGCATTCGGCATGGGCGCGCACGATGCCCGCCACCGAGTTTTCGTCGGCAATGGCAAGCGCCGCGATCCCCAGCTCCAGCGCGCGGGTCACATACTCCTCAGGGTGGGAGGCCCCGGTGAGGAAGGTGAAGTTGGAAAGGCAGGCAAATTCGGCAAACATGGCCTGCATGATATTCCCGTTTTGTTCTCATGTGGAGTCCTGCCGCAACGCCAGCCGCAGACGCCGCCCGCGCCGCGCGCTGCGCGGCGCTTGGCCCAACCGCCGCAGGGCATTTTCAATGCCCGCACGACGGGCGGGAGCGCTTTGTTTCAGGCCACTGCGGGATGCGCAAGATCCGGGTCGATTGCGGCGGGGCGGTCCGGGCATGGTGGTGTCAGCAAAAGGAGAAAACCCATGATCAGGATCACCGCCCTGCCCACAGAGATTGTCCGCGCGCTGCAGGAGGGCGGCGTCGATGCCCACGGCCACGCGCCGGAGCGCGCGGTGTCCGGCGGCGGCAGCAACCCCTGCCGCCACTGCCTGCAATACATCCCCGATGGTAGAGGCATGCTGATCCTGGCCCACCGCCCCTTTCCCGAAGCACAGCCCTATGCCGAAACAGGGCCGATTTTCCTGTGCGCCGATCATTGCGAACGGCACGAAGGCGAAGATATGCCGGAGATGTTGACGGGCTCCCCGGATTACCTGATCAAAGGCTACAGCGCCGATCACCGGATTGTTTACGGCACCGGCATTGTCATCCCGCAGGCCGAGATGAGGCGGCAGACGGAAGCGATCTTTGCGGATGAGCGGGTCAGCTACATCCACGTCCGGTCATCACGCAACAACTGCTACCAGGCGCGGATCGACCGGGTTGAAGGGGAAACCGGGGGGTAAAGGGGCAAGTGTCAACCCTCACGTTGGCCTCGGAACACTGAGGGCGGCGTCTGCCTGGGCAGGCGCGAACGTGCCTGTCTGTTTTGCCGGAGGCAAACCTTCGAATTGACGGGCTGGCAAGCGCGGCCTGGCCTGCCGGCCGCGCGGAACAGATGTTCCAACCTGCCGGACAGACTATCCCGCTCTGGCTGACTTTGTCAGCGACAGGAAAACGTCCTCCAAGTCTGCCTCTTCGGTCTTCACATCACGGATCGAAATACCGGCGGCATGGACCGCGGCCAGCACGTCCTCGGCACTGGTCAGGCGGCTGCGGTAGCGCAGCACCACGGCGCCGTCTTCGCGCAAACAGGCCTCGATCCCCTCGCCCTGCGGCACGACCGTGGCGGGCACCGCCGGATGCACCACCATGGTCTTGGCATCAAGCCGCCCCAGCAGGCTGGATTTGCTGTCCCGCGCCACCACCTCGCCCTGATTGATAATGGCGATCTCGTCGCACATCTCCTCGGCTTCCTCCAGGTAGTGGGTGGTGAGGATGATGGTCATGCCTTGGGCGTTCAGCTTGCGGATGTTCTGCCACAGCATCTGGCGCAGCTCGATATCGACACCCGCCGTGGGTTCATCCAGCACCAGCACCGATGGGCGGTGAACCAGCGCCTTGCCCAGCAGCAAGCGCCGCCGCATGCCGCCAGAGAGGGTCCGGGCATAAGCCCCGGCCTTGTCCGTGAGGCCGATCATCCGCAGGATTTCGTCGCTGTGGCGTTCGGGTTTGGGCACACCGTAAAGACCCGCCTGCACCTCCAGCGCGCCGCGCGGGGTGAAGAAAGGATCAAGGTTCAGCTCCTGCGGCATGACACCGATGGCAGCCCGGCTCTGGCGCGGGTTTTCGTCCTGGTCAAAGCCCCAGATCGACACCTGTCCGCTGGTCTTGCGCACCAGCCCTGCCAGGATATTGATCAGAGTGGATTTACCGGCGCCATTCGGCCCCAATAGCCCAAAGACCGAACCGCGCGGCACCGTGAGATCGACACCCTTCAGCGCGTGTTTCCCGGGCTGGCCTTTGTGCCCTTTGTAAATTTTGCGCAAAGCTTTGATACGGATTGCATCGCTTGTCATCGCCGCTCTTGCCCCCGGTTTTTCCTTGGCTCATAAAAGCGCCTAGCCGAAAAGTGAAAGGACTGCCAGCCATGAGCACCGCCACGCCCCCTGAAGCGCCGGAAACCAGGATCGTGAACAGCCGCAAGGTGGCCTGCGACGGCAGCGAGGGCGCACTGGGGCATCCGCGGGTCTATTTGCAGATCCCCGAGGCCGAGGGTTTCGTAGAATGCCCCTATTGCGACTGCAAGTATATCTATGAGGATGCAGCCAAGGCGGCGGAGTGATCCAACGCGGCCCAGCCCAGGCCTGCAGCGGCTGGGAACCGGAAAATTCAAATTTTCCGGCCAAATTTCTTTGAAGAAATTTGCCAGCGCCCGGTATGGTCCCGCAGGGCTGAAGCAAACGGATGGTGCACATGGCACAGCTTCTGATCGTCTACCACTCGCGCACCGGCGGCAGCCGCCGGATGGCGGAGGCGGCGGCGGAGGCGGCACGCGGTGAGGTTCCCACGGTTCTGAAGCGGGCCGAAGAGGCCGGGCCGGAGGATCTGCTGGCGGCGGATGGCTACATATTCTGCGCGCCGGAAAACCTGGCGGCGCTGTCCGGCCAGATGAAGGAATTTTTCGACCGCTGCTATTATCCGGTGCTGGGGCGGCTCAGCGGACGGCCCTATGCGCAGATGGTCTGTGCCGGCTCGGATGGGGAGAACGCCGCCCGCCAATGCGCCCGGATTGCCACCGGCTGGCGATTAAAACAGGTGCAGGAGCCGCTGATCATCTGCACCCATACGCAGACGCCTGAGGCCATTCTGGCCGAGAAGGCGATCCCCAAACACCAGCTGGATGCCTGCCGCGAACTGGGCCTGGCGTTAGGCGCGGGGCTGGCGATGGGGGTGTTTTAACCCTTCATTTGCGCCACTGAAGACCACGGCTGTGTCACGCCCGAGGACGTTTCGCCGTTGAAACTGCCCTTAAGCCAGCCTGTTGCGGCCCCGGTGAAAATCTCTCCTCCTTCCAGGCAGGCCGCCAGGGACGCACAGTTGCCCGGGCTGCCTTGCACAGTTGAGCACTCTGCGGGAAAAGGGCGTCGATTGTGCCATCATTGCCCATGGGTTCAGTGCAAGACACAAGAACCGTCAGTAGCAACCGGCAGAACGGCAATTGCAGTGCAGCGGGGGATGAAGGATAAGGATTTTTGAAACACGCGGGCGCCAAATCAACGGGAGTGAATAACCATGAGCAATACTCAGTTCGGCAAAGGTTGTCATCTCCATCTGATCGACGGCTCGGCTTTCATTTTCCGCGCCTATCACGCGCTGCCGCCGCTGACGCGGAAATCCGACGGGCTGCCGATTGGGGCAGTGGCCGGCTTCTGCAACATGCTGCAGCGCTATGTGGAGGGCAACACAGGCCCCGATGCGCCGACCCATGTGGCGGTGATCTTTGACCATTCCGGCAATTCGTTCCGCAACGAGATGTACGACCTTTACAAGGCCAACCGTCCGCCCGCGCCTGAGGACTTGCGCCCGCAGTTCCCGCTGACCCGCGAGGCGACCCGCGCCTTCAACATCGCCTGCAAGGAAGTTGAAGGGTTCGAGGCCGACGATATCATCGCCACCCTGGCGCATCAGGCGCGTGATGCCGGCGGGCGCTGTACTATCATTTCATCCGACAAGGACCTGATGCAGCTGGTCGGCGGCGGCGTTGAAATGCTGGACGCGATGAAGAACAAGCGGATCGACAGCGACGGCGTGCATGAGAAATTCGGTGTCGGCCCCGACCGGGTGGTGGATGTGCAGGCGCTGGCGGGTGACAGCGTGGATAATGTGCCGGGCGCGCCGGGCATCGGGATCAAGACCGCAGCGCTTTTGATCAATGAATTCGGCGATCTGACCAGCCTTCTGGACCGGGCTGAGGAGATCAAACAGCCCAAGCGCCGCCAGACCCTGATCGAACACCGCGCGCAGATTGAACTGTCCAAACGGCTGGTGCAGCTGGATTACAATATGGCGCTGGATTTCTCGCTGGAGGATCTGGAAGTGATGGAACCGGATGCCGAGACCCTGCTGACCTTCCTGTCGGAGATGGAGTTCCGCACCCTGACCAAGCGCCTTGCCGATCAGCTGGGCATGGATGCGCCTGCTATTCCCGAAGCGGCCGCCGCTGCGGCTGAGGTCACAGCACCCGAAGCAGTGCCGTTCGACAAGGACAAATACGAATGCGTCCGCGAGGCGGAAGCCTTGCAGGTCTGGGTGGACCGCATCCGCCGGCGCGGCTGGGTGGCGGTGGATACCGAGACCACCGGGCTGGATGAAATGGTCGTCGATCTGGTCGGCATTTCGCTGTGCGTGGAGCCGGGCGAGGCCTGCTATATTCCGCTGGCGCATAAGGCCGGGGGCGACGATCTGTTTGGCGGCGAGGGGTTGTCCGACGGGCAGATGCCGCTGAAAGACGCCGTGGCAATGCTAAAGGACGTGCTGGAAGATCCGGCGATCCTGAAGATCGGCCAGAACATGAAATACGACGCTAAGATCCTGCACCGCTACGGGGTGGATGTGGCGCCGATTGATGACACTATGCTGATGTCTTATGCGCTGCATGCCGGGATGCACGGTCATGGCATGGATGCGCTGTCGGAACGCTACCTGGACCACACGCCGATCCCGATCAAGCCGCTGCTGGGCAGTGGCAAATCGGCAATCACCTTTGACCGGGTGCCGATTGACGATGCGGTGCCTTATGCCGCCGAAGACGCCGATATCACCCTGCGCCTGTGGCAGGCGTTCAAGCCGCAGCTGCATCAGGAGCGGGTGACCACGGTTTACGAGACGCTGGAACGGCCCTTGGTGCCGGTGCTGGCGGATATGGAACGCAACGGCATCAAGGTGGACCGCGATACGCTGAGCCGGATGTCCAATGCCTTTGCCCAGAAGATGGCTGGCTTGGAGGCCGAGATCCACGAGCTGGCGGGCCGCAGCTTCAACGTCGGCTCCCCCAAGCAGCTGGGGGAGATCCTGTTTGACGAAATGTCGCTGCCCGGCGGCAAGAAGGGCAAGACAGGCGCCTATGCCACCGGTGCGGATATCCTGGAGGATCTGGCGACCGAGCATGATCTGCCCGCGCGGGTGCTGGACTGGCGGCAGCTCAGCAAACTGAAATCGACCTACACGGATGCGCTGCAGGACCATATCAACGCAGATACCGGCCGGGTGCATACGTCTTATGCGCAGACCGGGGCCAGCACCGGGCGGATGGCCTCGACCGATCCGAACCTGCAGAATATCCCTGTACGCACCGAGGAAGGCCGCCGCATCCGCGAAGCCTTTGTGGCGGACGAGGGCAATGTGCTGCTGTCACTGGATTATAGCCAGATTGAGCTGCGTATTTTGGCGCATATGGCCGGGATCGACGCGCTGAAGGCGGCCTTTGCCGAAGGGCAGGATATTCACGCGATGACTGCGTCGGAGATGTTTGAGGTGCCGCTGGACCAGATGACACCGGAGATCCGCCGTCAGGCCAAGGCGATCAACTTTGGTGTGATCTACGGGATTTCGGGCTTTGGCCTGGCGCGTAATCTGCGCATTCCGCGCAAGGACGCGCAGGGGTTCATCGACCGCTATTTCGAACGCTTCCCCGGCATCCGCAAATACATGGATCAGACGGTGGAGTTCGCCAAGGAGCATGGCTATGTGCAGACCCTGTTCGGGCGCAAGATCCACACCGCGGAAATCAACGCCAAGGGGCCCAAAGCAGGCTTTGCCAAACGCGCCGCGATCAACGCCCCGATCCAGGGGACAGCTGCCGACGTGATCCGCCGGGCGATGGTCCGGATGCCTGCGGCGATTGCCCATCTGCCCGCGCGGATGCTGCTGCAGGTGCACGATGAACTGCTGTTCGAAGTGCCGGAAGCGGCCGTGGAGGAGACCATCGCAGCCGCCCGCCAGGTGATGGAGACTGCCGCCGATCCGGCGGTGCATCTGGACGTGAAGCTGGTGGTGGACGCAGGCCGCGGCCAGAACTGGGCCGAGGCGCACTAAGCCAGTTTTCTTGAGGCGGCCCTCGCGCGGCAGGCGGGGCACTCCCGCCCGGCTTCGATCTGGCGATCTCATCCCGTTGGGCCAAGCGCCGCTGGCGCGGCGCGGCGATTGCCGCATCCTCTCCACCCCGGGTCAAGGGAGCCGCAAGGCTCCGCGCGTTCAGCGCGGCTTGCCCTTGACGCGGACTGCACAGAAAACAATCGGAAACACCCCTCAAGGGCAGGCCTGCCCTTAGGGGCTTCCTAGCGGAACCTCTGCGCCGCGCCAGCGGCGCCACGCCCAACGGCTGCTGCGGCATCGCAGATGCAGCTTGCAGCGGGCGGGAGTTTTCCCTTGCCCGGCCTCAGCCGCCGGCCGGTTTTTTGACCAGTTTTCCCACCAGCCGCCGCACCAGCGGTGCGGCCGTGAAGGCGACGGCAAACGCAATCGGCCAGCTGACCGACCAGGCCTGCATCCAGGCCTGCGTAAACCCCCCACCAATCCCCAGCGCTTTCCAGGTCGCCACACCGGTCACAATGAAGGACATCAGCCCCGACAGGATCAGGCTGAACAGCAGAGGGGCAAAGCGGGCGGGCAGCATCGGCGGGGTCCTTCCTGTGATCCTGCCGCCCTTATGCAGGCCGCCGCATCATATTTCAATTCACGAATGTAACAGCCCGCCTGCGGCGGCTTAACGCATCCAGCCAAGGCTGTCTTCGGTGCGCCGGGTCGAGGGCGTGTATTCGGCGCTGACCCAACCGTCATAACCGCTGGCGTCGATGGCGGCAAACAGCGCTGGGAAATCGACCGGACCGGTGCCCGGCTCGCAGCGTCCGGGTGCTGCACCGATCTGCACATGCACTGCGCGGGAGCCGAACATCTCCCAGACCTTGGCTGCATCGCCGTGGATCAGCTGGGCATGGTAGGCATCATACTGCAAACCGACATTGGGGCGGTCCACCGCCTCCAGCACCTCCATCGCCAGGTTGTAGTCGTCCAGGAAGTAACCGGGCTGGTCGCCGCTGTTCAAAGGTTCGATTGTGAACTGCTGCTCCGGCGCGCGGCCGGCGGCCCATTTCAGGTTCTCAACAAAGGTCCGCTGCGCCTCTGCACCCTTGGTATAGCCCGCCATCACATGGATCTTGCCAGCCTTCAGTACCTCGGCGTAACGCAGCACCCGGCGGATGTCGCGCTGGAACCGGTCGACGCCCTCTGGGATGGCCGCATATCCGGGTGTGCCGCCGGTGTAATTCGGCGGCGGCGCGTTGATCAGCAGCAGCTCCAGCCCGTTGGCCAGCAGGGCGCGCTGGGTTTCCTTGGCGGCAAGCTCATAGGGGTAAAGGATTTCCACCGCTTCGAACCCCGCCGCCGCTGCGGCCTGGAACCGGTCGGGATAGGGCAGCTCGGCAAACAGCATCGAGATGTTGGCTGCGAATCTGGGCATCGGGTTTCTCCTGGCTTCACGGTGGTTTATCCCGCGCAAATCCGTGAGGCCAAGAGATAGAAAACGACGCATTGTCGCTTTCCCGCAATAGCTGAGGCCGCGATTCGGCTGCAGCTTCAGGAAACCGGCATGTTTCCGCCGGAAATCCGAAGGATAGCAGCCATGACGATGCCCCGCGAGCGCCTGACCGCAGGTCTTTATGCGCCGCTGCCGGTAACTGGGTTTGGCGGCAATGCCCTGGCAGCAGCCGCGATGATCCCCTAGTCAGCAGGCCTTCCAGCGGCTGAAATGCTGCTGCTGATTTTCGGCTTGGTACCGGTGATGCTGAGCCAGCTGTTGCGGCTGTCCTCGGTTGACCGGCTGGAGGGGAATTGCCGCACAGAACAAGCGGCCCAAGCCAGCAGAGCCGGTGGGCGGCAGCCGGGTTTAGCTCTACCGCGATTATTTACGCTGGCCTGTCGCGTCAGCGGCAGGCGCATGCCGCCTCCGCCCGGACGAACGCTCACCGTATTAATCGGATACGCACCTTGGTTGCAGGTTTAGTCCGCTTCCAGCTCCTCCGAAGGGATCAGCGGAAAAAACTCCCCGCCGGACCAGACCCCGAACCAGCCGTCGTGGTGCTCGCCCAGCTCCGCCAGCCGGTAGAAGCTTTTGCGGTCGATCAGCGCCTCCAGCCCGGCCCGCATCATAACGTACGGAGACGGCTCGCCGGTTTCGCCATCGCGTTCGGCCCGGACCGGATTCTCCGCCCCCGCCGCGGCAGTGTCGCCGATATTGGTGGTGAAGGTGATCAGCTGATCACGCCCCGCGCCTTCAACATCGAAATCCACCGCCACGAATGGTGCGTCCTCGACGGTGATTCCAACCTTTTCCACCGGGGTCACAAGGTAGTATTTGCCATCCTCCAGTTTGAGGATAGAGGCGAACAGCTTGACCAGTTCGAACCGGGTGAACGGCGTGCCGAGGTAATGCCAGCTGCCGTCACGGGCAATGCGGATGTCCAGATCGCCGCTGAACGGCGGGTTCCACAGGTGGACCGGCGGCGGCCCCCCGCGCTTCCTGGCTTCCTTGCCGGCCGCTTTGGCCGCCGCGGCGAGGCCTTCGGCATCGGGTGTCACAGCTTTTTGTCCGCTCATTGCTTTTGCCATTTCCAGTCAGCACGATAGAGTAACAGCATATATCCGGGAAACGAGGAATGTCATGCCTGAAACGGACGATCTGCTGGCCGGCACCGAGGCGCTGGAAGCCAAGCTGCAACAGGCGCGCGCGTCAATCACCAAGCGCTTTATCGGACAGGAACGGGTGGTGGACCTGACGCTGTCGGTACTCTTGTGCGGTGGCCACGGGCTTCTGATCGGCCTGCCCGGCCTTGGAAAAACCCGGCTGGTGGAGACGCTCAGCACTGTGATGGGGCTGGATGGCAGCCGGATCCAGTTCACCCCGGACCTGATGCCGGCGGATATTCTTGGCTCCGAGGTGCTGGACACAGCGGAGGACGGCCACCGCTCGTTCCGGTTTGTGCCGGGGCCGGTGTTCTGCCAGCTCTTGATGGCGGATGAGATCAACCGCGCCAGCCCGCGCACCCAGTCGGCGCTGCTGCAAGCGATGCAGGAGCGGATGGTGACGGTGGCGGGCGAGGACCGGCCCTTGGGCGCGCCGTTCCATGTGCTGGCGACCCAGAACCCGATTGAGCAGGAGGGCACCTATCCGCTGCCCGAGGCGCAGCTGGACCGGTTCCTGTTGCAGATCGACGTGAATTACCCGGACCGTGCGACCGAACGGGATATTCTGCTGGCCACCACCGGCGCCGATGAGGCCGAGGCTTATCAGGTATTTAGCGCGGCGGAGTTGATTGCGGCGCAGACCCTGTTGCGGCGGATGCCGGTGGGGGAATCGGTGGTCGAGATGATCCTGGATCTGGTGCGCGCCTTCCGCCCCGAAGAACCCGGCGTGTCCGACCATGTGGCGCAGACCGTGGCCTGGGGGCCGGGTCCGCGGGCGGCGCAGGCGCTGATGCTGGCGGTCCGGGCACGGGCGCTGCTGCAGGGGCGGCTGGCGCCCAATACCGAGGACGTGCTGGACATGGCGCAGCCAGTGCTGAGCCACCGGATGCAGTTGAACTTTGCGGCGCGGGCGCGCGGTGACAGCCTGGCGGCCCTGATTGCGGAAACCGCCGCTGATCTGGCCCGGACCGGTGCCGCCGCGTGACCAGAGAAACCGCCTCCGTACCGGCCTCTGGGGCAGCAGCAGGGCTGCGGCACCGGGCCGAGGCCGCGGCCAGCGCCCTGCCGCCTTTGCTGGTGCAGGCGCGGCATTTGGCCGGGTCTGTCCTGATGGGGGAGCATGGCCGCCGCCGCGCGGGAACGGGGGATGATTTCTGGCAGTACCGGCCTGCGCAAGCGGGCGACAGCCGCCGGATGATCGACCACCGGCGTTCGGCCCGCGGCGACATCCAGTTTGTGCGCGAGCGGGAGTGGCAGATTTCCCAGACGGTGCATCTGTGGGTGGATACCGGTGCGTCGATGCGCTTTGCCTCCACGCCGAAGCTGCCGCAAAAGGCAGACCGCGCCCGGTTGCTGGCGCTGGCAGCCTCGGTGCTGATGGTGCAGGGCGGCGAGCGGGTTGGCCTGACCGGCGGCACCCTGCCGCCCCGGCGCGGCAATGTGCAGATCCTGCGGCTGGCCGAGGCGCTCTCGGACGACGCGGAACAGGATTACGCGCCGCCGAACGACCGCGCCCTGATCCCGCATGCCCGCGCATTGTTCATTTCGGATTTCCTGGGGCCGTCCGAACCGATGGAGCAGGCGCTGTCCAAGGCTGCGGCACGCGGCGTGCGCGGGGTGCTGTTGCAGGTGCTGGACCCGGTGGAGGAGGCCTTTCCGTTCTCCGGGCGCACGGTGTTTGAAAGCATCAAAGGCGGTGTCACACATGAAACATTGAAGGCCTCGGCGCTGCAGGAGCGCTATCTGGACCGGCTGGCCGAGCGCCGCAGCGTGCTGGAGCGCCTGTGCCGCGAGGCCGGCTGGCGGTTCGGCAAGCATCACACCGGCGATACGGCGCAAAATGCGCTGATGTGGCTTTACCACGCATTGGAGCGGACCGCGCCATGACAATGATTGCAGGCATCGGTTTTACCGCGCCCTGGCTTTTGCTGGGGCTCTTGGCTTTGCCGGTGCTGTGGCTGCTGTTGCGTGCGATACCGCCCGCCCCCAAGCGCCAGCCGTTTCCGGCGGTGACGCTGCTGCTGGGCCTCAAGGACGACGAGAGCCTGTCGGACCGCACCCCTTGGTGGCTGTTGCTGCTGCGGATACTGGCGGTGGCGGCGGCGATCATCGGGCTGGCGGGACCGGTGCTCAATCCCGCAACCGAAGAGGCAGGCGGCCGCGGGCCGCTGCTGATCGTGATGGATGCCAGCTGGGGCGGAGCTGCGGGCTGGAAACAGACCAGCGCCCAGGCCGCGGCGCAGCTGGAGGAGTCGGGCCGCGCCGGGCGCCCCGTGGCCGTCCTGCGGCTGAGCGCGCCGGAACCATTGCAGTTCCGCGCTGCCAGCGACTGGCAGCGGCAATTGGCCGGGCTGGCGCCGCTGCCCTGGCAGCCGGGGCCGGATCAGCTGCAGCAGACCGTGGCCGCGATTGCCGCGGCAGAGGGCGGATTTGACACCGTCTGGTTCAGCGACGGGCTGGCGTATCCGGACCGCGGCAGAGTGATCGAAGCCCTGGGCCGCCGTGGTGATATCGAAGTTTTTGAGCAGCCGCTGCCGGTGCTGGGGCTGCAGCCCGCCAGCTATTCCGGCGGGGCGATCGAACTGACTGTGCAGCGCAGCCGCGCCGGGCCTGCACAGGAGGTTTCGGTGGTCGCGCAGGGCAAAGACCCCGGCGGCACCGCGCGCAGCCTGGCGGTGCTGCCGCTGCGGTTTGCGGATGGCGCCCGCAGCGCCACGGCTGAGCTGTCGCTGCCGGCCGAGCTGCGCGCGCGGCTGTCGCGGTTCGAAATCCGCGATGTGAAATCCGCAGGCGCAGTTGCGCTGACCGATGACAGCTTGCGGCGGCGCGAGGTGGCGCTGGTCTCCTCTGAAAGCGCCGATGAGGCGTTGGCGCTGCTGTCGCCGCTGCATTACCTGCGCCAGGCGCTGGCGCCCTCTGCCGAACTGCTGGAAGGCGCGCTGACGGATCTGCTGCCTGCCAACCCGGATGTGATCGTGCTGGCGGATGTGGCGCGGCTGGCGCCCGCACAGGAAGAGGCGGTGATCACATGGGTGGAAAACGGCGGCCTCCTGTTGCGCTTTGCCGGGCCAAGGCTGGCTGCCAGCGACACCGCGCGCAGCGGCGAAGAACCCCTGATGCCGGTGCGGTTGCGCATTGGCGGCCGCAGCATTGGCGGCGCGATGAGCTGGGGCGAGCCGAAGACACTGGCACCCTTTGCCGAGACCTCGCCCTTCTACGGGCTGGAGGTGCCGGGCGAAGTCGCGGTCAGCTCGCAGGTGGTGGCACAGCCCGATCCGCAGCTGGCGGACCGGGTGATTGCCGAGCTGGGCGACGGCACGCCGCTGGTCACCCGCAAGACGCTGGGCCAGGGCCAGGTGGTGCTGTTTCACGTGACCGCCAATGCAGAGTGGAGCAGCCTGCCGCTGTCCGGCCTGTTTGTGTCGATGCTGGAGCGGCTGGCGGTGTCTTCCTCTGCCGCCGCACCTACGGCTGCGGACCTGGAGGGCACCACCTGGACCCCGGTTGAAGTGCTGGACGGCTTTGGCCGGCTGGCGGCGGCGGAAACCCTGCCCGGCGTCAAAGGACCGGATCTGGTGGCAGCACCCGCCGGGCCGGAGCTGCGCCCCGGCGTCTATGATGGCGGGCGCCGGATGCTGGCCCGCAATGTGCTGCGCCCAGGGGATGAGCTGCTGGCGGCACGCTGGCCTGCCTCGGTTGCGGTCAGCAGCTATGACGCGCCGCAGGAGCTGCCGCTGGGCGGCGCGCTGCTGACGCTGGCGCTGGGGCTCTTGGCACTGGATGTGCTGGGTACGCTGGCACTCTCCGGCCTGCTGGGCGGTGCCCGGACTGCGGCTCTGGCGGCTGCGCTGGGGCTGGCGGCATGGGCCGCGCCGCAGGAGCTGCAGGCGCAGAACGTAGCGGCGCCTGAAGATTTCAGAGCGGCGGAGCTGGCCTCGGAACTGGTGCTGGCGCATGTGCTGACCGGCGACCGGGAGGTGGACCGCATCGCAGCGGCCGGCCTGCGCGGATTGTCCGAGACGCTGTTCTTTCGCACCTCGGTCGAGCCTGCCGCCCCGGCGGGTGTCGATCTGGAGCGCGATGAGCTGGCGTTTTATCCGCTTCTGTACTGGCCGGTCACGCGGGATCAGCCGCTGCCCTCGTCCCAGGCTTACGGCAAGCTGAACGCATATTTGCGGGCGGGCGGCATGATCCTGTTCGACACCCGGGATGCAGATCTGGCGGTCTCTGGCGCCACCAGCCCGGCGGCGCGGCGGCTCCAGCAGATTGCGCTGCCGCTGGACGTGCCGCCGCTTGAGGTGCTGCCGGAGGACCATGTGCTGACCCGCGCCTTTTACCTGCTGCAGGCCTTTCCCGGCCGCCACAGCCGCGGCCCGGTCTGGGTCGAGGCCGCACCGCCGGATGCCGAACAGGCCGAGGGCATCCCGTTCCGCAACCTCAACGACGGGGTGACGCCGGTAGTGATCGGCGGCAACGACTGGGCGGCGGCCTGGGCGGTGGACGGCAACGGGCGGCCCTTGCTGCCGGTCGGGCGCGGCTATGCCGGCGAGCGGCAGCGCGAACTGGCGTTCCGGTTCGGCGTCAACCTGGTGATGCATGTGCTGACCGGCAATTACAAATCCGACCAGGTGCACGTGCCCGCACTGCTGGACCGGCTGGGGCAATAGGGGAACCCGATGACACAGACGATCCTGTTTGACCCGCTGGTGCCATGGCCGGTGATCTGGGCTGCGGGTGCCATAACCCTGGCGGCGCTGGTGCTGGGCCTGTGGAAAGGGCTGTCAGGCTGGGCGCTGCGGGCGCTGGCGGCGCTTGTACTGCTGGCCGCGCTGGCAGGCCCGGTGCATCAGAGCGAGGATCGCGCCCCCTTAAGCGACATCGTGATTGTGGCCGAGGACCAGACTGCCAGCCAGCAGCTGCGCGGCCGCCCGGAACAGATGGCGCGGGCACGGACCCAGCTGAAGGCAGCATTGGCGGCCCGGGCAGGCACCGAGGTGCGCTGGGTCACCGTTCCGGACAGTGAAGGCGACGCGGGCACACGGCTGATGGCGGCAGTGGCCGGGGCACTGGCGGATGAGCCGCGGGCGCGGATAGCGGGGATCATTGCCCTGTCCGACGGGCAGGTGCATGACGCGGATCAGGTGCTGAACCTGCCAGCGCCGATGCATTTGCTGCTGACGGGCCGAAAAGACGATTGGGACCGCCGCCTGATCGTGAAAAACGCCCCCGGCTTTGCCATCATCGGCGAGCCGGTGAAGCTGACGCTGCGGATCGAGGATCAGGGTGCGGTGCCGGTTCAGGGCGGCTTTGCGGATCTGAACATTTCAGTCGGCGGCGACGCGCCGCAGCGTTTCACCCTGCCAATCGGCGTCGATTTCGAGCTGCCGATTGTGCTGCAGCACGGCGGGCGCAATGTAATCCGGTTCAGCGTGCCGGAAGAGCCGGGCGAGCTGACGGCGCGCAACAACCAGGCCTTGGTGCAGATCAACGGGGTGCGCGACCGGCTGCGGGTGCTGCTGGTCTCGGGCGAGCCGCACGCGGGCGGGCGCACCTGGCGCAACCTGTTGAAATCCGACAGCGCCGTGGATCTGGTGCATTTCACCATCCTGCGCCCGCCGGAAAAACAGGATGGCGTGCCGGTGGAGGAGCTGTCGCTGATCGCCTTCCCGACGCGCGAGCTGTTTCTGGAGAAAATCGACGATTTCGACCTTATCATCTTTGACCGCTACAAGCGGCGCGGCATCCTGCCTGCGATCTATCTGGACAATGTGGCCAATTACGCGATGGGCGGCGGCGCGGTGCTGGTGGCCGCCGGGCCGGATTTTGCCAGCGCCGACAGCATCTACCGCTCGCCGCTGTCGCTGATCCTTCCCGCCGAACCCTCGGCGCGGGTGCTGGAAGAGGCTTACCGCCCGGAAGTGACGGATCTGGGCAAGCAGCATCCGGTGACCTCGGGACTGGAGGGGGCTGCGGACTGGGGCCGCTGGCTGCGCCAGGTTGAGCTGCGCCGCCCCGAGGGCCATGTGTTGATGAACGGCGCGGGCGAACGCCCCCTTCTGGTGCTGAACCGGGTGGGCGAGGGGCGGGTGGCGCTCTTGGCTTCGGATCATGCCTGGCTGTGGAGCCGCGGCTATGAGGGCGGCGGGCCGCAGCTGGAACTGCTGCGCCGTCTCGCCCATTGGATGATGAAGGAACCGGAACTGGAAGAAGAAGCACTGTGGGCTGAGGCCTCGGGCCAGCGGATGCGTATCCTGCGCCGCACGCTTGCCGGTCAGGCAGGGCCGGTGACGGTGACCAACCCGGATGGCTCCACCGTGGAACTGGCGCTGCGCCAGACTGCACCGGGACAGTGGGAGACCCGTTATGAAGGCCCGGAAGCCGGGCTGTACCGGCTGGAAGAAGGCGGCGAGACGGCAGTTGCCGGGCTAGGGCCCGCGGCACCGAAAGAATTCGAGGAAACCATTGCCACCGGCGAAGTGCTGGCGCCGGTTCTGGAACCTTTGCGCGGCGGTGTGCTGCGGCTGGAGGACGGGTTGCCGTCCTTGCGCAACGTGCGGGCCGGGCGCCCGGCGGCGGGGCGCGGCTGGATCGGACTTACGCCGCGCGCGGCATATGAGACTCTCTCGGTCAGCCAAGGACCGCTGCTGCCCGGCTGGCTGGCGCTGGTTATGGCGTCTTTCTTTATCGTCGCGGGCTGGCTGCGGGAAGGGCGGCGCTGAATCTGCGCAGCACATGCACTCCCGCCCATCGCAGGTTTCCTGCCGGACCCCCGCGAAAGTTGGGCCAAGCGCCGCGCCAAAGGCGCGGCGCGGGTCGCTTCGGGCGCAGCCCGAAGCGAAACACCTCTGCCCGGCAGTGCCCCGCGTCGATTGACGCCACCCGCATTAGTCAATCCGCAGGTCAACCCGGTCAGACCGGCCTGCACCATCGACAATCACCAGCGAAGAAAAACCAGGGCCGGGGCTGGGCAGGGAGAACTCGCGCCGGCGCTGTCCCGTCAGCACCGGCAGGCCGTTTGCCATCACCAGAAACGGCGCCGTGCCGCCGCGGAGTTTCAGTGTCAGGTCCGCGCCTTCCAGCATCAGCCGGGCGCCTTCGGGCGGGAAGATCAGTTCCGGCGCATCTTTGGGTTCCGAGAAGGCGGCATCGCGGGGGCGGAAGCGCTGCAGGGGCAGCGGCAATTCGGCCGAGCTGACGATCAGCGTGGCGGGGGGCGGCGGCGGCAGCGGGTCGAGGGCGGGTTTCAGGCGGCCAAATGCTTCAAACAGCACCGGCGCTGCAAGGTCACCGCCAAAGATACCGGGGACAGGCGTGCCGTCGGCACGGCCCATCCAGACGCCGATCACATGGTGCCCGTCCCAACCGATCGCCCAGGCATCGCGGTGGCCATAGGAGGTGCCGGTCTTATAGGCGATGGTGCCGCGGCGCGCACCTGCAGGCACCGGCAGGCCGCGCAGGATGTCTGCGACTTGCCAGGCGGCCTCGGGCGAGGTCAGGCGGCCTGCAGTCGCGGGTGCTTCGCCCTGCAGCATGTGCAAGGCCGGTCCCTGCCCGCCCGCTGCCAGCCCGGCGTAAAGCTGCACCATGTCTTGCAGGCTGATGCCCAGCCCGCCCAGCGACAGCGCCAGGCCGGGTGCGCCGCCGGGCAGCTCCGGCTTGGCGCCGCCAGCGCGCAAGGATGCCAGCACGCGCGCCGGTCCCAGCTCCTGCGTCAGCTTCACCACTGGGATGTTGAGCGATAGCTGCAGCGCTTTACGCAGCCTTATGTCGCCGCGGAACTCACCATCGAAATTCTGCGGCGCGTAGCCTGCGAAGTTGACGGGACCGTCGTGGATCAGGGTTTCCGGATGCGCCAGCCCCTGATCGAAGGCGAGACCGTAGATCAGCGGTTTCAGGGTCGAACCGGGGGAGCGGATCGCCTGTGTCATGTCGACAAAGCCGCGCCTTTGCGCATCGGAATAGCCGGGAGAACCAACCAGCGCCAGCACTTCGCCGGTCTGGTGGTCCGCGGCGATCAGCGCAGCGGAGAGACTCGGGGTGGTGCTGCGGGCGGCCTCTGCCAGCAACTGTTGCATCCGGGATTGCACCGCGCTGTCGATGGTCAGCCTGATCTGCCGCTTGCCAGGGTGCTGTGCCTTCACCCGGTCCGCCAAATGCGGTGCCAGCCGCGGGAAGGCCGCCATTTGGTGCGGCAGCGGGGTGCGGCGGGCGGCCTCGGCCAGTTCTTCGCTCAGGAGGCCCTGGCGCTGCATCCGGGCCAGCACCCGGTCGCGGGCCTCGCTGGTGGCCTCTGGGAAACGGTCGGGGCGGCGGCGTTCGGGGGATTGCGGCAGGGCAACCAGCAGCGCCGCTTCTGCCGGGGTGAGGCGCTTGGGTTCTTTACCGAACCAGCTGTAGGCTGCCGCGCGGATACCCTCTGCCGCGCCGCCATAGGGAGCGTGGGTCAGGTAGAGGGTGAGGATCCCGTCCTTGCTGAGGCGGCGTTCCAGCGCCAGTGCCACCCGCATCTGGCGCAGTTTGCCGGCCCAGCGGCCGGTGGTGCCGTCCTCCAGCAGGCGCGCCACCTGCATGGTCAGGGTAGAGCCGCCGGAGACCGCGCGGCCATTCCAAAGCGCCTGACCTGCGGCGCGCAGCAGGGCAATGGGGTCGACACCGGCGTGGGAGCGGAAGCGCTTGTCCTCGTAGCGCAGCAGCATGCCGAGGAAGCGCGGGTCGACGTCCGCGGGCTGGACAGCGAGACGCCAGAGGCCTGTGCCGACTGGGTAGGCGCGCAAAAGCTTGCCGTTTCGGTCGAGCACCTCGGTGGAGGTTTCGGCGAGGGTGAGGGGAAGATCTGTGTTGTCGATCCAAGCGTCGAAGCTGCGCCACGCCGTGAAAGCAGCCACAAGCAGGACCGCTAAAGTAGCGGTGTACAATTTCCATCTTTTGCCTGGCCGAAGGCCGGGCAGCGCCCGTCCCGCCCCGTGGGGGGCGGGACGGGCGCTGCCCTCAGTTCTCTTCCACCAGCGCTTCACCTGACTTCCACACGGCCTGCCGCCGTGCGGGCGCGATAAGCGGGGCGGTACATGTCCTCGACCGAGGCTGCCGGGTGATGGAACACGCCAGGCGTCACCGCGCGGGCGATATAGGCCAGTGTCACCGGCGCCGCATCGCGCATATTCACAGCCGCCAGAAAGCGGTCGCTGCGGAATTCGGTGTGTTCGGCCCCGGCCGGGTTCAGCCAGTCCAGATCGCGCAGGTCGCCAGAGCGCAAGAGGTTCGGATTGTCGATCTCGAACCCGGCAGGCAATGGATCGTTGATCATCAGCCTCGCACCGGTCTTCTCATGCGGTTTCACCCGCAGGACGGTGAGAAAACGCGCGCCTGTAGTGACAGACTGCACGTCCAGCGGCTGACCCTCCAGCGTGTAGTAGCTGCGTTCGATGGTGTAGCCGAAGCCGCCCGCGGCCGGCGGGACCTGTGGCACGCCAAGCGTGGTGAGGGTAATCTCCGCAGTCCGCCCGCTGGCGGCAGTCAGCGCCAGCTCCGGCGTGTTTTGCCCGTCTGCAGCCTGCACAAATGGCCCCTGAACGGGCTGACCGTTGACCAGCAAGCCGGAATCCTCGGGGGTCCGGGTCAGCGCGTGGGCGGCCATCAGGGTCCAGGCAGACTCTTGCGTGGAGCGATGGCCGCTGGCGTTGGCAAGCCGCGACGACAGGCTGACGCGGTTCACAGCCTCGGACCCGGCCTCGGCGGCAAGGGCCAGAACGCCGGCAGTATCGCGTAAGGCGGTGCCAAAGTCGGCGCGCCAAAGGCGGCTGTCCTTTTGCCCTTCAGACCCGATCATCTGCGCGGCGCGGGTGAACATCCGGTCCGCACGGCGCTGGTCGCCATAGGCTGCAAGGGCCGCGCCCAATTGAGCGGCAGCAAGCGGGGTGGCAAAGGCCTCACCCTTCACATCGGCGTAATAGCGCAGGTCGCCCATCCGGGCCGCACCCTCGCGCGCCAGAATATGGAGGGCATAGGCAATCTCCTCGCCGCCGGTGTCGAAGTCGGGGGCGTAGTTGATGCGGTTGCGCAGGTTGTCCATCGCCTGAGCGAAGGCCTCTTGCGGCACGGCATAGCCTTGCGAACGCGCGCGGCTGAGGAAGTCGCTGGCATAGGCGTCCAGCCAGAACTCACCGCTGTCGGCGCGCCAGAGGCCAAAGGCGCCGCTGGAGGCCTGGCGGGTCAGCACCTGGCGGATGGCGGCGTTGATGCGCGCGTCCACCGCCGGGCCATCACCCAGCCCTGCCGCCTGCGCCACGCTGCTGAGGTAGAGGAGCGGCAGTGCCTTGGAGGTCACCTGTTCGGTGCAGCCATAGGGGTACTGGTCCAACTCTGCCAGCAGACCCGGCACGTCGAATTTGGCCAACGGGCCAGAGGAGATGGCGGCGCGGGCGGTGCCGGGACGGAGGCCCGCGAAGACGTCCTTGCTGAACAGAAAAGTGTCACCGCCTGCGAGCGTGAAGCGGCGGGTTTCAGAGACCACCGGATCATTGGCGCGAACCGGCAGACGCAGGTTTTGACGCAGCTCCTGCCCGTCCGGGGTGGTGAGGGTAAGGGTGAGTTCGTGGTCACCAACGGTTTCTGCCGTCACCGGCAATTCCAGCACTGTCTTGCCCTGTTCCGCCAAGGTGACGGAGGCGGGCAGGCTGCCCAGCGTCAGACCGCCTGCGGTGCTGGCGGTCAGCGCCATGTCTCCGGCGGGGCCGTCGGCATGGACGATCTCGATCCTTGCGCGGCTTTCATCGCCGGGGGCCAGGAAGCGCGGCAGCGAGGCGGTGACCACTACAGGGTCGCGCACCAGCATGTCGGCCTCGGCCTGACCGACAGCGCGGCCGGACCAGGCGACAGCCATCAGCCGCACGGTGCCGTTGAAGGCGGGCAGGGTCAGCGGAAACTCCGCTGCGCCATTGGCGTCCACTTTCAGCGGGCCGGAGAACAGGGCCACCAGGTCCTGGGTGGGCGGCGGCGATTGCATCTTGAGGCCGCTGTCAGCATCACCGCCGGAGCGGATGCGGCCCATGGCGCCGTTGCCGGGGTCGATGAGGCGGCCATAGATGTCGCGCAGCTCCATCCCCAGGCGGCGCTGGCCATAATAATGCGCGCTGGGATCGGGACTGGTGAAGCCGGTGAGGTTGAGGATGCCAAGGTCCACGGCGGCGACAGTGAGCCAGACTTCATCGCCCCCTGCCGCGCCCTCCACGCGAAGTTTCGCCACTTGCGTGCCGCGCGGGCGGGCCACGCCGGGGACGTCAATCGTCACCTCCAGCTGCTGACCGGGCTGGGTGACGCCTGCGTGGGCCAGCCCCAGGGCGCGCAGCGGGGTGCGGCCCCGGTCGACTGCAACAGGCTGGATTATGGTGGCGGTCACATAGGCGCCGCTGCCCCAGTCCTGAGTCACCTCTAGCGGGATCACGGTTTCGCCGGCGGGGACTTCGACAGCCATGCGGTGGATCAGGTGGTTCGATACCACCGAGACCAGCGCGGTGCCTGCCGCTTGCGGCACGATGCGCAGGCGGGCGGTGTCGCCGGGTGCATAGCTTTTGCGGTCCAGCGACAGCTCCAGCCTGGCGGGCGTCCCGGTGCTGCCTTCGGGGGCATACCAGCCGGCGTAGAAGTCATAAGCGGCAGAAGCATAGGCGCCGTCCAAACGTTCCACTACCATTTCATAACGCCCCCAGCCGACTGGATGAGACAGCGGCAGGGGATCGCTGCCCAGCTGCGCCTCGCCCGTCGCGATGCGGGTGCGGCGCGTTATGGGTTCCCAATTCCAATTGCCGTAAAGCTGATACCACTGATAGCGGGTCTCGACCCGGTTCAGGGTCCATTTGACACGCATCGGCATCGGCGTCAGGTCCGGCGACAGGGCGATGAGTTCAAAGCCTGCCTCGGAGCCTTCTGCCGCAACCTCGTCAAACTGCGGCTTTATGCCGAGGACCGGACCGGCGGGACGGACAGGGATGTCCACTGAGCGTTCGACCGGGCGGGCGGCGCCATCGGCGACGCGGGTGGTGAGAGTGGCCATGAGCGGCTTGCCTTCTGCCGGGGCGGCGGCGGGCAGGTTTACAGCAAAGGCTGCGCTGCCATCCGCGCCGGTTTCCTGGCCGCCGAAAAATCCGGTCTGGGCAGAGGAGGCCGTATCATAGCGGCCAAAGCGGAAACCTGGCCATTGATCCAGGGTATTTGCGGCAGTGAGGCGGATGTCTCCTTCCACCTTCAGCCCGGCACCCGGCGCGCCGAACAGGTAGTCTGCTTGCAGTGCAATCTGCGCTGCACTGCCGGGCTGGAGGGTGTCTGCATTGATGACCTCTTGCGCAAAGTCGATGCGTTCAGGCAGGAAATCCTCGACCAGGATCTGGCGGCTGGCGAGCGCGGGGGACTTGAGGTCGCTTTTGATTTCGATCCGCCAGGTGCCGCGCGGGGCGGCGGGGCCGGTGGGCAGGGCAAAGACATGGCCGCCCTGATGGCCTGCGGATGAGGTCTGGCGGGTGTATTCCACCCCGTCAGGGCGCAGCAGGATTGCGGTGAGCGGCAGGCCCGCGATCGCCTGCGCCCTGTCGTCACGCGCCAATGCGGTCACATGCACGGTTTCGCCCGCACGGTAGGCGCCGCGGGTGGTGGCGAGGAAGACATCCACCGGCCCCGGCGCGGGCCGGCCGGCCACGCCGCGGTCTGACAGATCAAAAGCGGCATCGTTCAGGGGCAGAAAGGTGAAATCGCCCTCCCCCGCACGGGCAGTGATCAGCGCCGGTGACGCGCCGCCGGTACCGCGCGTCAGGCCGGGCCTAAAACGGACATAGCCGCTGGCGTCGCTTGTTTCAGTTGCCAGAACCTCATTAGCGCTGGAGATCAAACTGACCTCGGCACCGGCCTGCGGTTTGGCGTCCGCCAGGCCCTGCACCTGCACATGCAGGCCATCGCTGCCGGACATGGTGCTGAGACCCAGGGTGGTCAGCACAAACCATTGCGTGGCACCGGCGTCGTCATAAGGGTCGGCGCCCGGCACCCGTGCGGTGAGGGCGTACAGACCCGGTGTCTTTTGCCCCGTCAGGGCATCTTCCAGCGGCAGGCGGCTGGTCATCGCCTGATTGAGCGCAGTGTCCACCTCGGCGCTGCCCTGCCAGATCTCCTCGGCGATATCGGAGGCGAAATGCTTGTCCTCCCACTGGGAAAGCGGCTTGGCAAAATACCCCTCCTGCAGGGTGCGCAGCACGTTGCGGCTGCTGACCCGGCGCAGGCGCAGGTCCAGTTCCGTCAAGTTCACGGTTTCCACCGGCAGCGCCGCAGCAGCGCCCGCGGGCAGCACATAGGCGCGGCCCGGGAAGCGGACCTTGGGCGCGCGGTCGCGCACGTAATGGGTTAGCTCCACATCTTTATAGAGCTGCTCGCCGCTGGCCGCCGGCAACCCGCGGCGCAGGGTCAGCTGGTAGCGTTTGCCGTGCTCCACCCCGTCAAAACACAGCTGCCGGCCGGATGCGGTGACTGCCAGGCTGCTGCCGGCCAAGCGAACATAGTTTTCGTAATCGGTTCCGGCCTGTTCCAGATCTTCGGAGAATTCAGCGCAGATACGGGGGGCTGCACTGTCGCTTTCGACCGTGGAGCCAGTCACGCGAAAACCGTATTTCCGGATCGCATAGTGGATCATCTCGGCATTCGCCTTAAGCGGGATGATGTTGTCAGCCAGGCGCAGCAGCGGCAGCATCTCGCGGCCGCGGCCAAGTGCCTCTACCGCTTCGGCGGCCTGACGCAGGGCCTGCGCCTGATCTGCCGGTGCCGCAGCCCGTAAGTAGCCATTGAGGGCCGCCAAGTAGGCCTCCTGCCGGAAACGGCGCTGCTGGGAGCGGTTGCCGGAGTCTTTGGCAGCCCGCAGCAAATAGGCCGAGAAACGGGTCCAATCCTGAGCAGAGTCAGTCAGCACCACGGCCTGCCCCATCCAGCGCAACGCCGCAAGCGGCTCTGCGGCACGAAACAGCGAACGGGCCGCCGAAACCGCCTTGGCGGCGTCTTCTGTGGTCAGCGGATAGGCCAGGCCCAGCGACTGGGAAAACCCGGCCGCGCGCGGCAACTCCAGGTCCGGGATTGCGTCCAGCCGGCCTGCCCGCATGGCGGCCTCTGCCTGAAGCCCGCCGGTTGCCGGCTGTTTCAGAGCCGAAAAGGCGCCCTCATAGGTACTGGGCTGAGTCAGCGCGGATTTTGGAAAACAGGCATTTGCCTTTTGGTTGAACACAAAACCGGCGCAATCCGTCTGGGCAGAACACGCCCGCGCGCAGGACTCGACATCCGTGTCGAACAGCGGCTGCAGGTCCGAGCCGAAGAAATCGGTGTTGGCAAAAGCCTTGTACCGGAAACCGGGAACCTCCGGCCCGGCCCAGGCAGCGGGCAGAAACGCAATAAAAGCAATAATATACAGTAGAACCGAAGCAAACAGACGCGGCATGGCACCCTCCAATACTTGGCGCAGGCTGGCACGGGCTTAACGTCATAGCAAGATTCACCCGCGTAACACGTAAGGGCAGCCCTGCTGTCTCTGGCGTGCGGAATTGCCGCGCGCTGTTCGTGTTAATGTATTGCCGGAGTTCGCAGGGATGCCCCTTGCCGACAAATTAGCGGAAGAAAGACGGGCCCGGCTGGCCGCCGAGCGGCTGCTTGAGCTGAAGCAGGCTGAGCTGTCTGCTGCCAACCGCAAGCTGGGCCGCCATGCGCTGGCATTGACCAAGCAGATCGGCCAGACCCAGGCCGAAGTGGCCACCGTGCGCGATGAAAACGCCAAGGTGAAATCCGACCTCGATACAGCGCATGAAAAGGTTGAGACTGCAGAGCGGCGGCTGTGGCATTCGATCCAGGCGTTTCAGGACGGCTTCGCCTTTTTTGATTCTGATGGCAGTCTGATCGGGGCGAACACCGCCTACCTCAATATCTTCGACGGGCTGGAAGAGGTCTCGCCCGGTATCTCCTATGTGCGGATCCTGCAGCTTCTGACCGACGAAGGGCTGATCAATACCGGCGATCTGGGCACCGATGCCTGGCGCGAAATGATGAGTGAGCGCTGGCTTTCGCCTTCGCCCGATCCGGTGGTGATCCAGCTGTGGGATGAGCGGTACTTGCGGCTGATCGATCAGCGCGGCCACGGCGGCGATGTGGTGACGCTTGCGCTCGATATCACTTCGACCGTGCAGTATGAAAAGGACCTGCGCGGCGCCCGCGCCCGCGCCGAAGCGGCAAACCGGGCAAAATCCGCCTTCCTTGCCAATATGAGCCATGAGATCCGCACCCCGATGAACGGGGTGGTGGGCATGGCAGAGCTGCTGAGCGATACCGAACTGGACGAGGAACAGCGGCTTTATGCCAACACCATCAAAAACTCGGGCGAAGCGCTGCTGGTCATCATCAATGACGTGCTCGACTATTCCAAGATCGAAGCCGACAAGCTGGAGCTGCATCCAGAACCCTTTGACCTGGAACGCAGCCTGCACGAGGTGGTGATGCTGCTGCAGCCCACCGCGCGGGACAAGGGGCTGACGCTGCTGGTGGATTACGACCTGTTCCTGCCGACCCGCTTTACCGGCGATCCAGGCCGGATCCGGCAGGTGCTGACCAATCTGGCCGGCAATGCGGTGAAGTTCACCAAGGAGGGCCATGTGACCCTGCGGGTGACCGGTGTTTCGTCGCCTGATGACAAGCAATGCGCGGTGCATATTTCGATCGAGGACACCGGCATCGGCATCCCGGAAGAGAAGATCGAGCATATTTTCGGCGAATTCAACCAGGTCGAAGATGAGCGCAACCGCAAGTTTGAAGGCACCGGGCTGGGGCTGGCGATCTCCAAGCGGCTGATCGAATTGATGGGCGGCGAGATCTGGGTCGACAGCGAAGAAGGCAAAGGCTCCTGTTTCGGCTTCCGCTTGCCGCTGCCCCTAGAAGGATCCGCTGAGCGGGCCTTGCCGAAGCTGCCCAGCGCGCTGCGCCATGTGCTGCTGGCGGATGATGCGCCGCTTAACCGCGAGATCCTGCAAAAGCATCTGCTGATGCTGGGCATTCAGGTTACCACGGCCGAAACCGCGCCTGGCGCGCTTGCTGCGATGCACGGCAATATTGATCTGGTCATCAGCGGCCACAACCTGCCCGGGCTGGATGGCGTGCAGCTGGCAAGGGATCTGAAATCCGGATCCTGGCGCGGGGTGCCGGTGCTGATGCTGAATTCCGGCCCGCATGGTGCCAATGATCCGGAAATCCGCCAGCTGGCAGACGGGGTGCTGCAAACCCCGGCGCCGCGGGACGATCTTTTCAACCAGCTGGCCAAGCTGGGCGCCGGTGCTGCCGGCCCCGGCCGCGAGGCTCCGCTGCAGGACCCGCTGACGGCAGACAGGGCGATGGCACCGCAAGCAGGTCTTGAGGCACAGCAGACCGGACCATCCGCCGGCCCGCTGCCGGACCCGGAAATCCGCCGGATGCGGGTGCTGGCAGCAGAGGACAACAAGACCAATCAACTGGTGTTCAGCAAAATGGTGAAAGAGCTGAACATAGAGCTCAAGTTTGCCGGCAACGGGCTGGAGGCGGTCGAAGCCTTCCAGGCGTTCCGCCCGGATCTGATTTTCATGGATATATCGATGCCAATGATGGACGGCAAGGAAGCCACAGCCAGGATCCGCAGTATCGAGGCGGACACCGGCGGCCATATCCCGATTGTGGCCTTGACCGCACATGCGATGGCAGGCGATTCAGATGGTATCCTTGCGGCCGGCCTGGACCACTACCTGACCAAGCCGTTGCGCAAGGCGCTGATCCACGAAAAGATCCGCGCCTGTGCGCCTGACGGGACACAGGCCTTGGATCAGGACGGCCCGCCTGCCCCGGCTGCCGCCCAAGCACTCTGAGCTGACAGGTCTCCCCCGCCGCCGCCACGCCATGGCGGTCAATCTTTGAACCAAACTGTTCTCAGGGTGCGCCAGGGCTTCTGCTCTTGGCCCAGTGCTGAGCAGTGTCCCTGTTGCCGGGTGCCGCCAGGATCCGGCTTTTCCGGGTCTTCTCCCATCCGTTTGCAGCGTACGCCTTTTCCATCACCCTGCCGGTATTTAACAACGGCGAAACTCTCCCGCGCCCGCAGGCGCACCGGCTGCGCCGGCACCGCCCTTGTGCAGCCTTGGGCGTGGCAGCGCGCAGAGCGCGCTGCCACGCCCAACCGTGAAGGTGCATTCTTTGAATGTGCCGGAGCGGGCGGGAGCCTTCCTTCTGCCTCAGATGCTGCGCAAAAAAACAGGTTTGCCAGGGTCCGACATTCCCGGCTGAAACACGTAGCCGCCAGCATCAAATTCTTTGAGGCTCTCCGCATCTGTCAGCCGGTTCTGGATAATGAACCGCGCCATCGCTCCGCGGGCGCGCTTGGCGTAGAAACTCACCACCTTGGGGGTGCCGTTCTTGTCTTCCATGAACACCGGAGTGACGATACGCGGTTTCAGCGCTGCTAAATCCACTGCTCCGAAATACTCCTGGCTGGCACAGTTGACCAGCACGCTGGCATTTACCGCATCCGCCTGCGCATTCAGTGCCGCGGAAATCCGGCTGCCCCAGAATTCATAGAGGTTTTTGCCGTGCGCATTTTTCAGACGCGATCCCATTTCCAGCCGATAGGGCTGCATCGCGTCCAAGGGACGCAGCACACCATAAAGACCTGACAGGATGCGGAAATGCTCCTGCGCCCAGGCCATTTCATCAGCATCAAGCGAGGACGCCTCCAGCCCCTGGTAGGTATCGCCGGCAAAGGCCAGCGCCGCCGGGCGGGTGGCCGCAGTTGCCGGATCCGCAGTAAACTCTTGAAACCGTGCGTGATTCAGCTTGGCCAGATCTTCGCTGATATGCATCAGCTTCATCAGATCCGCCACGGATTGTCCGCGGGCCACCTCTGCCAGCTCTACCGCGTCGTCATGCAGCGCGGGCCAGGTCATGTCCTGATCCCGCTCCGCCCAGTCCAGCTTCTTGGCCGGAGAGGTCACTACCAGCATATCTGCCCCTTTGAATTCTTGGCCCGGCTGCCAGGCCCGGCTTCCTTGGCGCGAACCTAGCCCGCGCCGCGCAGGACGTCCAGAAACGCCGCCGCGAAACGTTCAGCGCGGCGCTCCCCTAACAGTCTTGTGATCCCCGCCTCATCACCGGCGCGCAACTGCGCCACTTTCGCAAGCAACGACGCGGAACAGCTGAGCGGTTTCATGGTGCCGCAATCCCCGCGGGCAAGCTGTGCCTGCACTTCCAGCAGCGAGTCGTAAACCGAACCGGACCCGCTCCCGGCCAGCCTGCGCCTTGCGGGATGCAGCTGCTCGGCGGCGCCGGTGATCACGCTCAGGAAATCATCGCCATAGCGCTCCAGCTTCTTGGCGCCGACGCCGTTCACACGCGCCATCTGGTCCAGCGTTTCCGGGCGGGTCTCGGCCATCTCGATCAGGGTGCGGTCGGGAAAGATCACATAGGCCGGCACTTTCTGTGCCTCGGCCAGGGCGCGGCGTTTGGCCTTCAGCGCCGACAGCAGCGGCGCGTCTTCTTCCGAAACCAGTGCCTTCACTGCGGGGCGGCGTTCAGCCGCCTTGATGGTGTCGCGGCGCAGCTCGATCGACTGCTCGCCGCGCAGGATCGGCAGGGCGGATTCCGTGAAGCGGAGCGCGCCGTGGCGTTCCGGATCGGGGCGCAGCAGGTCGTGGCCCATCATCTGCCGGAACACCGCCTGCCACTGTCGCTTGCCGAATTCCTTACCGCAGCCATAGACCGACAGCTGATCATGGCGCTTGGCCCGGATCCGCTCGTTGTCAGCGCCCAATAGGATGTCGATCAGATGGCCCGAACCGAACCATTCCTCGGTCCTGAGCACCGCTGACAGCGCCTTCCTGACCACAGTGGTGCCGTCGAACACATCCGCGGGCGTGTCGCAGAGATCGCAATTGCCGCAGGGGTTTGACTCCTCGCCGAAATAGGCCAGCAGCTTCTGGCGGCGGCAGCGCAGCGCCTCGGCCAGACCAAGCAACGCATTCAACCGGGCATGGTCCGCGGCGCGGCGTTCCGGCGGGGCCAATCCTTCGTCCACCTGGGTCCGGCGCAGGCGGATGTCGTCGGGGCCGAACAGAGTCAGGGTTTCCGCAGGTGCCCCATCACGGCCCGCGCGGCCGATTTCCTGGTAATAGGCCTCGATGCTTTTGGGCAGGTCAGCGTGGGCAACCCAGCGGATGTCCGGTTTGTCGATCCCCATTCCGAAGGCCACGGTAGCAACCACGATCAAGCCGTCCTCGCGGGCAAAGCGGGTCTCAACAATGCGGCGGTCCTCGGCGTCCATGCCGCCGTGGTAGAAACAGGCGGAGTGGCCACCTTCGCGCAGGGCTGCAGACAGTGCTTCGGTCTTGGCGCGGGTGCCGCAATAGACGATGCCGGACTGGCCCTTGCGGGCGGCGGCAAATTCCAGAATCTGGCGGCGCGGGCTGTCCTTGGCACCAAAGGCCAGGTGAATATTGGGCCGGTCAAAACCGCGCAGGAAGCTGCGGGGAGCCTCGCCGTCAAACAGTTTCTGGACAATCTCTTCCTGGGTTTCCTGATCCGCGGTGGCGGTGAAGGCAGCCAGCGGCACGTCCAGGGCGCGGCGCAATTCGCCGATGCGCAGGTAGTCGGGGCGGAAGTCATGGCCCCATTGGCTGACGCAATGCGCCTCATCCACCGCAATCATGCTGACGCCGATCCGGCGCAGCATCCCCATCGCGGCCCCTGAGGCGAGCCGTTCCGGCGCCATATAGAGGAGTTTCAGGCGGCCGGCCTCGATCGCCTGCCACACCGCTTCGGTTTCTTCCTCGGTGTTGCCGGAGGTGAGCGCGCCGGCGGTCACACCCGCCTCTTGCAGCGCACGGACCTGATCGCGCATCAGCGCAATCAGCGGCGAGATCACCACAGTGACTCCGTCGCGCAGCAGCGCAGGCAGTTGGAAGCACAGGGATTTGCCGCCGCCGGTGGGCATGATTGCCAGCACGTTTTCGCCCGCGGTCACGGCGTCGACGATTTCCTCCTGGCCGGGACGGAAGGCGTCAAAGCCGAAGATCTCGCGCAGGATCGGGGACGCGCCTGTCAGGGCTGGCGCGGCTAACTCTGCCGGGGATGCCGGGGCTGTCATGGGGGCGATGGGCCTCAATGTGGTGGTCTGCTCTTGTTGGCAGGCACAATCCCACAGGAGGTATCAGCCGGCAAGGGCTGCCGCGCAAAAGCCCGGCGAAAGCCGCCGGGCCGCAGATGTTCAGATCAGTAAAAGGCCGAGACGTTGTTCACCAGGATGATGCGCAGTGCATAGACGCCAATCAGTACAGCCAGCGGCGCCAGGTCGATGCCGCCCATGTTCGGCATAATCCGGCGCACCGGAGCATAGAGCGGCTCAAGAATCCGGTTCAGCATGTACCAGATCTGGGCCACCAGCTGCTGGTGCAGGTTCAGCACCTGGAAGTTGATCAGCCAGCTCATGATCACATGGGCAATGATGAAGAACCAAACAATGTCCAGGATCAGCATCAGAATTTGGAACAGCGAGACCATCTGTAATTCCCTTTTTCGAACAGCCACACAGGTAAGCAGGCGCGGTGAAATGCGCAAGGCTTCCGCGAGGTTGCGGTTGACGCGCTGTAAACGGGTGGCATCACGGGCACAAGCGAAACAGGAGGCCTTGCATATGTACCCGATATTCCGCCTGATCAAGGATACCGTTCTGGCCAGCCGGATGCCGCGGCTGGCGATCACCGGGCTGCATGTCTCGCACCACATCTGCTGGCCGTGGGACCTGGACATGTGGATGGAGCTGAACAACGGCCGCACCATGACACTGTATGACCTGGGCCGCACCATGCTGGCGCAGCGGGCGGGGCTGATCGGCGCGCTGAAGAAAAACCGCTGGGGGCTGACGGTGGCAGGGTCTTCGGTGCGCTACCGCCGCCGCATCCGCGGCTTTGAGAAGTTCGAGATGCGCAGCCGCGCGGCGGGCTGGGATGACAAGTTCATCTATGTCGAACAGTCGATGTGGAAGAAAAACGGCGACTGCGCCAGCCATGTGATGCTGCGCACCGCAGTCACGGACCGCAAGGGCATCGTACCGCCCGCCAAGGTGCTGGCGGCATTAGGGCAGGACGCTGAAAACTCACCCGAATTGCCCGGCTGGATCAAGGATTGGTGCCAAGCGGATGGCGGCCGGCCCTGGCCGCCGATGCAGGACGGGCTTGCCTAGGCCCCTGCCCGCCTGCCATACCTGAGGGCAACGATAAAAAGAGGCCGGGCATGCAGCAGGTATCCACGCGCAAGCGGATCTGGGGATGGTGGTTCTTTGACTGGGCCAGCCAGCCGTATCAGACGCTGCTGGTGACGTTTATTTTCAGCCCGTTCTTTGCCGCTGTGGCCGCGGATTACTTTATGACCCAGGGGTTGGCGGGCGAGGCTGCCAAGGCGCAGGCGCAGACTGTCTGGTCGCTGTGCCTGACCGTGACCGGTCTGATCATCGCCTTTGGCGCGCCGTTTCTGGGTGCGCTGGCCGATATCACCGGGCGCCGCCTGCCCTGGATCATGTTGTTTTCACTGATGTATCTGATCGGTGCCTGGGGGCTGTGGTACATGGACCCTGCGGGAAGCAATCTGTGGTGGATGCTGGTCAGCTTTGGTTTTGGCTTCATCGGCGCCGAATTTGCGCTGATCTTTGTTAATGCGCAGCTGCCGACGCTTGCCAGCCGCGAGGACGTTGGGGCGGTCTCTGGCTCCGGCTTTGCCTTCGGCTATCTTGGCGGGGTGATTGCGCTGTTCATCATGCTTTTGCTGTTTGTCGAACAAAGCTCGGGCAAGACGCTGATCGGCCTTAACCCGGCGCTGGGATTGGATGCCGAGACCAAGGAAGGCACCCGCGCCGTCGGCCCTTTTACCGCCGTCTGGTTTGCTGTTTTCATGATCCCCTATTTCCTGTGGGTGCAGGACCGCGGCGCCACCGGGCGCAAGGCCAGCCTGGGCAAAGCCTGGCAAATGGTGGTCAAGCTGGTTGCCAGCCTGCGCCACCGGCTAAGCCTGGCAACCTATCTTGGCTCGTCGATGTTTTACCGCGACGCGCTGAACGGGCTATACGGTTTTGGCGGTGTCTACGCCAAGCTGGTGCTGGGCTGGGAGATCACCCAGATCGGCATCTTCGGCATTGTCGCCGCCTTTGCCGCCACTGTCTTTAGCTGGCTGGGCGGCAAGGCGGACCGGCGGCTGGGCCCGAAGCCGGTGATCATCACCTCGATCCTGGTGCTGGCCTTTGTCTGCCTGATCATCGTCAATATGTCGCGAAGCCAGATTTTCGGCATAACGCTGGCAGAAGGCTCTACCCTGCCTGACACGGTGTTTTTCGGCTGCGGCATGCTGATCGGCGGCTTTGGCGGTATCCTGCAAGCCGCCAGCCGCAGCCTGATGGTACGCCACACCAGCCCTGCGGACGCGACCGAAAGCTTTGGCCTTTATGGCCTGTCGGGACGCGCCACCGCATTTTTGGCGCCGGCGCTGATCGGCCTTGCCACCACGGTGACCGGCAGCGCCCGGCTGGGGATCACCCCCGTGATCGGGCTGTTTCTGATCGGATTGGTACTGTTGTTCTGGGTTCAAGGAGAAGGAGATCAGGATTGAAACTGTTTCTTGCCATATGTTTAGCGGTTGCGGGCTTATGCAGTCCGGCAAGTGCGCAAACCCCGGCCAAGGCCCTGTTCGGAGCCAAGCCAAGCGCCTCGCAGCAGCGGCCCGCGCCGTTCGGCTCCTACGCCAAGGGCTGCGTTGCCGGCGCCGCCCAACTGCCCGAAACCGGCCCGACCTGGCAGGCGATGCGCCTTAGCCGCAACCGCAACTGGGGGCACCCGGCGGCAATTGATTTTGTTCAGGACCTGAGCCGCGTGGCCGCCAAACAGCGCGGCTGGAAGGGGCTGTATATCGGCGACATCAGCCAGCCGCGCGGCGGGCCGATGCTGTCGGGCCACCGCAGCCATCAGATCGGTCTCGATATCGACATCTGGATGCGGCCGCCGGACCGGCTGAACCTCAGCCGCGGTGCGCGGGAAAACATCTCCTCAATCTCGATGCGCCGGGCCAAGGGCGCCTATGTGAACTCCAGCTGGACCCGTGCCCATCATGAAATCCTGAAAGCCGCGGCGCAGGATAAACGGGTGGCGCGGATCTTTGTCTTTCCCGGCGCCAAGGTGCAGATGTGCAAGGACGCAAAGGGCGACCGCCGCTGGCTGCGCAAGATCCGGCCCTGGTGGGGGCATCACTATCACTTCCACGTGCGGCTCGCCTGTCCGCGCGGCGCGCGCGGCTGCGTTGATCAGGCGGCCCCGCCCAAGGGCGACGGCTGCGCCGATGCCCAGCGCTGGGTCAATGACATCCTGAACCCGCCGCCGCCGAAACCGGTTGACCCCAACGCGCCAAAGCCTAAACCGAGACGCGATTACACCCTTTCGGACCTGCCCAAGCAATGCGCCGCCGTTCTGCAGTCAAACTGATCCTGGCCTTCACTGCTGCTGCCGGCCTGGCAGCAGCGGCCTATGCGGCAAACCGCCCCGCTGCTGCGGCAGCAGGCAAGGCGCAGCACCTCAGCAGCTATACTTGGAAACTGAACCAACGCTGGTTCGGCGGGTTCTCGGCGCTCAAGCTCAGTGACGGCGGCAAGTCCATGACCGTGCTCAGCGACCGCGCGACATTGGTGACAACCCGGATCCAGCGCAGCCAGGGTCTGATTTCCGGCATCACGGCCCGGCGCGCGCATGAACTGCGGGCCTCTACCGGCAAAACGCTCCGGGGCTTTGCCGGCGACAGCGAAGGGCTGGCGGTGGCGGCGGACGGCAGCCGCTATATCTCCTTTGAAGGTGCCGCACGGGTGGCGCGGTACCATAGCCCCGAAGGCCGCGCCACGGTGCTGCCGCGCCCCAAGGCCTTTCGCGGCCTGCCGCCTAACAAATCGCTGGAAACCCTGGCCATCGATGCCCGCGGGCGGCTGTATACCTTGCCCGAACGCGCCTTGGACAAACACGGGCAGATCCCGGTCTGGCGCTGGAACGGCCGCCGCTGGTCGCGCCCCTTCAGCCTGCCGCCCGAGGGTGGTTTTCTGCCGGTGGATGCCGATTTCGGCCCTGATGGGCGGTTCTATCTTCTGGAGCGCGACTTTACCCTGTTTGGCTTCCGCAGCCGGTTGCGCCGCTGGGACATCACCGCCGCAGGGCCCGCAAACGAGGCGATCCTGCTGCAGACCCGCGCCCGCACCCATGACAATCTGGAAGGGCTGTCGGTTTGGGCGGATGGAACCGGGCGCCTGCGCGCCACGATGGTGTCGGACGACAATTTCCTGCCCTTTCAACGCACCGAAATAGTAGAATACGCGCTGCCCCGCTGACCACCAGTCCCCGCGCCGCGCCAGCGGCGCCGGGCCCAACCGGGCGGCGCATTTCCTGAAATGCGCCCGAACGGGCGGGAGCCGCTGCCCTGCAGGATGCTTGCAGCAGCAGGACGTCCGGTTTAAAGGGCCAGTCTTCTGCCGTGGCAGTCATGATGCCCGCGGCCTTGAAAAATGGATCCGGCCCATGACCCGCTCACATATTCCCGGCATCGCTGCCATGGCCGCCGTCGTTGTGGCGTCCAACATCCTGGTGCAATTCCTGTTCGGCCAATGGCTGACCTGGGGCGCTTTCACCTATCCCATCGCTTTCCTGGTCACTGATGTGATGAACCGGATCTATGGCACCGCAGCTGCCCGCAAGGTGGTGCTGGCCGGTTTCCTTGCCGGGGTCATCTGCTCGCTGATCGGCACTCAAATCATGCTGCAGGGCGACGGCTTCACCTATCCGGCCGTGACGCTGCGGATTGCACTTGGCTCCGGCCTTGCCTTCCTCACCGCCCAGCTGTTGGACGTTGCTGTCTTTTCCGCCCTGCGGACAGGCAAATGGTGGCGCGCACCGCTGGCGTCCACGCTGGCCGGCTCTTCGGTGGACACAGCAATCTTCTTCACCATCGCCTTCTCAGGCGCGCTTGCCTGGCTCGAGCCGGGCAACGATGTCGCCTGGGCCGCAGAGGTGCTGCCGCTGCTGGGCATCGGCCCTATGGCCCCCCTGTGGGTCTCGCTTGCCGCGGCCGATTGGCTGGTGAAACTGTCGCTTGCTTTGGCCGTCCTTGTGCCCTTCCGCATCATCGTGCGTAAACTGACCGCAAAGACCACATGATTTTGTTTTGACATTAACCGAATCTATGGCAGGCTGGAATCACACGAAACATTCAGAAAGGAGGTGCCCATTGTCTAGAGAAGCTATGGAGAGCAGTGCCGGAACAGTTCAGAAGGTGTGCGGCCGAGGCAGCCCTTGGCGCGTATAGACCCCTGAATTGGTGCTGACCTAACCGGTGCACCTCCTATCATCTCGAAGGGCTGTTCCCGCGTGTGGGAACAGCCCTTTTCGATTACTGACTGAGCCATGATCCACGTTGACGCGCAAATCACCCTGCAGGATTGGGAACTCACCGAAAGCTTTGTCCGCGCCTCGGGCCCCGGCGGGCAGAATGTGAACAAGGTGGCCACCGCGGTGGAACTGCGGTTCGAGGCCGAACGCTCGCCTGCGCTGACGCCCGCGGTCAAAAACCGGCTGAGACGGCTGGCCGGGCGCCGCTGGACCAAGGAAGGCGCGATCATCCTGCAATGCGACGAGACCCGGTCGCAGCAGCGCAACCGCGAAATCGTGCGCGAGCGGCTGGCCGAGCTGGTGCGCAAGGCGCTGGTGGCGCCCAAGCGGCGCATTGCCACCAAACCCACCCGCGGCTCGGTCAAGCGGCGGCTTGAAGCCAAGAAACAGCGCGGCGGCCTGAAAGCGACGCGCGGTAAAATCGACCCGGATTGATCCGGCGGATTGCACCCGCCGCCCGCTCCGCCCATGCTGCTGGCAAAACAGCAGGGAGGATCAGAATATGCGGCTGGACGGGAAAACCGCCATCGTGACCGGCGGCGCCTCGGGCTTTGGCGCCGGGATTGCGCGCAAGTTCCTGGCTGAGGGCGCCCGGGTGATGATTGCTGACATCAATGGTGCCGCGGCAGCGGAAATGGCCGCAGAGCTGGGCAGCAACGCCACCGCGCGGATGGTGGATGTCTCCGACGGCGCCTCGGTCAATGCCATGGCAGAGGCCGCCCTGGAGGCCTTTGGACAGTTGGACATCCTGGTCAACAATGCCGGCGTCACCCATCTGCCTGCGCCGCTGGAGGATGTCACCGAGGACGACTTCGACCGGGTGCTAGGCGTCAACGTCAAATCCGTCTACCTGACAGCCCGCGCCCTGGTGCCGCATATGAAGGCGCGCCAGGCCGGCGCGATCCTGAATGTCGCCTCCACCGCCGGTGTCTCGCCGCGCCCCAGCCTCAACTGGTACAATGCCTCCAAGGGCTGGATGATCACTGCAACCAAGACCATGGCGGTCGAACTGGCGCCGCATGGCGTGCGCGTCAATGCGATCAACCCGGTGGCCGGAGAAACGCCGCTGCTGAAAACCTTCATGGGCGAAGACACACCGGAAATGCGCGCCAAGTTTCTGTCCACCATCCCGATCGGCCGGTTTTCCACCCCCGAGGACATGGGCAACGCGGCCTGTTACTTGTGTTCGGACGAGGCTGGCATGGTGACCGGAGTGGCGATGGAAGTGGACGGGGGGCGCTGCATATGAAGACTGTGAACTTGGCCGGAAAACTCAGCCAATTCTCCACCCATTGGGACCCGCATGTGGTGGCGGATTACAATGGCAACGACGTGATGGTGGTGAAGTTTCAGGGTGAATTTCCGTTCCACCATCATCCGGATACCGATGATTTCTTCCTGGTTCTGGAAGGTGAAATGGTGATGGATATCGAAGGCCAGCAGCCGCAGACCGTCCGCGCAGGTGAGCTGTTCGTGGTGCCCAAAGGCATCAGTCACCGCCCCCGTGCCGAACGGGAATGCAAGGTGCTGCTGATCGAACCAAAGGGCGAACCGAATTCAGGCGATCCGGCGACGGCAGCGCCCAAGCCGCGGATCTGACGCCGCGCTTTCATCTTTCCCTGGGCTCCGCCCGTTCGGCCTTGAAACCCTTCCCCGGAGGGTTTCCATGACAGGCCTCACCCCCGCCGGAGGCAGCGCGCCCCAGCGCGCTTCATGCAAGAAGGACTTCTCACCATGCTCCCCGGCCCTCGAAATCTGATCACCGATGTCCCCGGCATCCTGGTTGGCAATGCGCAGGATGCGGCGCTGAAATCCGGTACCACAGTTCTAACGGCTGACAAGCCCTTCACCGCATCGGTGCATGTGATGGGCGGCGCACCGGGAACACGTGAAACCGACCTGCTGGCGCCGGACAAATCGGTGGCAAAGATCGACGCGCTGGTGCTGTCCGGCGGCTCTGCCTTTGGTCTTGATGCCTGTTCCGGCGTGATGGATGCGCTGCACAGTCAGGGCCGCGGTTTTCCGGTTGGCCCGGCGCGGGTGCCGTTGGTGCCGGGCGCGATCCTGTTTGATCTAATGAACGGCGGCGGCAAGGCATGGGATGAAAATCCCTACCGCGCCCTGGGCCGGGCGGCGTTTGAAGCCGCGGCAGATACCTTTGATCTTGGTACCTTTGGTGCGGGCACCGGCGCGCTGACCGCGATGGTCAAGGGCGGGCTGGGGTCGGCCTCGCTGGTGCTGGACAGCGGCGTGACCGTGGGCGCCTTGGTGGCCGCCAACCCGCTGGGCGCCGTCACCACACCGGGTGAGCGGCATTTCTGGGCGGCGCCGTTTGAAATCGGGGATGAGTTCGGCGGTTTGGGCCCGGATCCATCCGCCGGCCTAGGCCGCAGTCCGGAGAGCCGCAAACTGGCCGCCATGCAAAAGCTGGGCGGCACCCCGATGCCGCAAGAGCGCGCCAATACCACCATCGCCATCGTCGCCACGGATGCCGCACTCAGCAAGGCGCAGTGCCAGCGCCTGGCTACTGCCGCCCATGACGGCATCGGCCGCGCAATTGTCCCCGCCCATGCGCCCGGCGACGGCGATCTGGTCTTTGCCGCAAGCACCGGCGCCCTGGAAAACCCGGATGCGGACCTTGGGCCGGTCTGCCATGCCGCAGCGCTGTGCCTTAGCCGTGCCATTGCCCGTGCTGTCTCACACGCCCGGCCAGAACCCGGCGATCTGCTGCCCTGCTGGGCGGCGCCATAAAGGTCCGCAACTTCCTGCCATGACTTTGATGCGCGTCAAACTGCCGGTTGACACCGCCGGCTATTGGATCATGAGTCACACCTGCCAACTCAAAACCGGAGCAAGCAATATGAAACCTCTCGTAACAGCCGCCATTTTCGGCCTCCTCGCCGCCCCAGCCTTTGCCGAAGGCGACCCGGCCAAAGGTGAGAAGGGGTTTAACAAATGCAAATCCTGCCACATGGTTGTCTCGGACGACGGCGATGTGATCGTGAAGGGCGGCAAGACCGGTCCCAACCTGTGGGGCCTGGCAGGCCGCACTGCCGGCACCACTGAGGGCTTCAAATACAGCAAGGACTTGATTGCGGCGGGCGAAGCCGGACTGGTCTGGGACGAAGCGAAATTCGTCGGCTACACCACCGATCCCAAGAAATTCCTGCAGGCCGAAACCGGCAATCCCAAAGCCAAGTCGAAAATGTCCTTCCGCCTGAAAAAGGGCGGCGAGGATATCTTTGCTTTCCTGGCCAGCCACGGCCCGGCGCCGGCTGAAGAACCCGCCGCGGAAGAAAACGCAGCAGCCGCTTCCGAGTAAGGCCGGATTTTCCGGCAGCACGGCCACAAAGCCGCGGCATTTTCGCCGCGGCTTTTCGCGTAATTGCTTTCGTAACCCGCAGGCGTTAGCGGTAGGAGCCAGGCCATCGCAGTTGCGGCAGGCCGCGCCAGAAAAAACCGTCACGGACACAGCATGAGCCACATGATCCCCGCCTGGGTGAACGGCGATTTGACACCTGTTGACAAGCTCGCCGCGCATGAGCGCGGGCTGAAACACAAGGCGGTCTCCGTTTTTGTGGTGAAAGGCGTGGAAATCCTGATGCAGCGCCGGGCGATGGGGAAATACCACACCCCCGGCCTCTGGGCGAACACTTGCTGCACCCATCCGATGTGGGACGAGCAGCCCTCGGCCTGTGCCGTGCGGCGTATGCAGGAAGAGCTGGGCCTGACCGGCCTCTACCCTGAGTTCCGCCATCACCTGGAATACCGCGCCGATGTCGGCAATGGCCTGGTCGAGCATGAAGCCGTGGATGTGTTCCTGGCCCATGCCCACCGCCCATTAAACATCACCCCAAACCCGGACGAAGTGATGGAGACCCGCTGGGTCGATTACCATGACCTTCTGGCCGAAGTCAGCCGCCACCCGGAACGGTTCACGCCCTGGCTGAAAATCTATCTGCACAATTACGCCGATGTGATCTTTGGCCCCGACCTGATCATCGGTCGCCGGCGCTGACCTTTTCCCCTTTCTGCCAGCTTGCTCCCCGTCGCGCGCCGTGGTTATCTGCCCGCGCAATTAGGGAGTATGCTTATTATGTCCATCCTCATCGCGGGCGGCGGCATTGCAGGGCTGGCGCTGGGGCTGACGCTGCATCAAATCGAGGTCCCCTTTCAGATTTATGAGGCAGTCCGCGGCCTGAAACCGCTGGGTGTTGGCATCAACCTGCAGCCCAACGCGGTGCGGGAACTGTTCGATTTGGGGCTGGAGGCGGAACTGGACGCAATTGGTGTCCGGACCCGTCAGCTGGGATTTTACAGCAAGCTTGGCAAAACGATCTGGGAGGAGCCGCGTGGTACCCGCGCCGGCTATGCCTGGCCGCAGTATTCAGTGCACCGTGGCGAGCTGCAGATGATGCTCCACCGCACGCTGGTGGAGCGCGCAGGGACGGGCTGCTTTAAGACCGGCACACGGGCGGCAGGGTTTGACAATGCGGCGGAGGGTGCTGCGCTGCTGCTAGCGGACGGGCGGCGGGTCGAGGGATCGCTGGTTGTCGCAGCAGACGGCATCCATTCCGCCCTGCGCGCACAGATGGCGCCGGATGAGGGCGCGCCAATCTGGAACGGCCGTATCCTGTGGCGGGCCACCGCCCGCGCGCCTGCCTTCAAGGGCGGCGCGGCGATGGCGATGATCGGCAATGATCATCTGCGGTTGGTGGCCTACCCGATCTCGGCACCGGATGGTGATGGCCGCGTCACAATGAACTGGATCGCCGAGAAGAGCTTTGATCCCTCCACCCCCTGGCGCCGGGAAGACTGGAACCGGCCCGCGGATATCACTGAGTTCCTGCCGGATTTCGCAGGCTGGCGGTTTGATTGGATTGACGTGCCCGCCCTGATCCGCGGTGCCGGGACGGTCTATGAATACCCGATGGTGGACCGCAACCCGCTGGAGCGCTGGACGATCGGCAACGTGGCTCTGATGGGTGACGCTGCCCATCCGACCTATCCGGTGGGATCGAACGGCGCCAGCCAGGCCATTGTGGACGCGCGGGTGATCGGCGCGCAACTGCTGGAGCACGGGGTCACATCCGCCGCGCTTGAGGCCTACGAGGCAGAAGTGCGCCCAGTAACGACGGCAGTGTGTCTCGCCAACCGGGCAGGCGGTGGGCCGGACGGGGTGCTGCAGCGGGTCGAGGACCTCTGCGGCGGCGACTTCGCAGACATTGGCAAAGTGATCCCGCAGGCGGAACTGGCCGCCCATGCCGCCAAATACAAGATGATTGCGGGCTTCTCCATCGAGGAGCTGAACGCCCGCCCGTCAACTATCCCGGCAGGTGCCCGCATCAGCTGAGGCACGCCGCGGCCAGCCGCGGGTCAAGGGCGGCACAGCCGCCGTGCCGCAGGCACGGTTTTGCCAGGGCTCCGCCCGTTCGCAAGCGAAACGCTCCCCCGGAGCGTTTCCGGGCAGCTTGCTCACCCTTGAGGCGCGGATGGCCGCTATCACCCTTGAATGGGCGCGTTTAAGGGCAATTCTGACCTTAAACCGCTTCTCAGCAAAGGGATGGCGCCGCGCAAAGCGCGGCGCTACGCCCAACTGTGAGGCACATTCGCAGAATGTGGCGGAACAGGCGGGAGCGCCCTGCCCTGCCCGCCTGACGTCAAACCCCGATCACCGCCTGAACCGCGCACTGCCAGCGCGCATAAGCCGCCTGCCGCGCCGCGGGCTGCATTAGCGGCGAAAACTGCCGGTCGAGCTTCCAAGTGTCGGCGAACCCCGTCTGATCCGGGTAGATCCCCGCCCGCATCCCCGCCAGCCAGGCAGCACCCAACGCGGTGGTTTCCTGCATCACCGGGCGGTCGACGGCGGCGCCTAGGATGTCCGACAGGCTCTGCATCGTCCAGTCGCTGGCGCTCATGCCGCCATCAACGCGCAGGGTCACGGTGTGGTGGCTGTCGTCCTCCCAGTCGGCGCGCATCGCCTCATAAAGATCGCGGGTCTGGTAGGCGACGCTTTGCAGCGCGGCGCGGGCAAATTCCGCCGGGCCGGAGTTGCGGCTGAGGCCGAACATGCCGCCGCGGCACTCCGGCTCCCAATAAGGCGCGCCAAGGCCGGTGAAGGCGGGCACCAGGATCACGTCCTGTCCCGGATCGGCCCGCAGCGCCAGCTCGCCCGACTGCGACGCTTCCTCGATGATCCCCAGCCCGTCGCGCAGCCATTGCACCGCGGCGCCGGCGATGAAGATCGAGCCTTCCAGTGCATAGGTTGGCTTGCCGTCCAGCTGGTAGGCAATGGTGGTCAGCATCCGGTTTTTCGACACCACCGGCTCATCCCCGGTGTTCAGCAGGGCAAAGCAGCCGGTGCCATAGGTGGATTTCATCATTCCCGGCTGGAAGCAGGCCTGGCCGATGGTGGCTGCCTGTTGGTCGCCAGCCACGCCCAGGATCGGGACCGGGCCGCCCAGGATTTCCGGATCGGTGGTGCCGAAATCTGCCGCGCTGTCCTTCACCTCCGGCAGCATCTGCTGCGGCACATCCAGCAGATCGCTGATGGTGCGGCTCCAGCGGCCCTTGCGGATGTCGTACATCAGCGTCCGTGCGGCGTTGGTGGCGTCGGTGACGTGGGAGGCACCGCCGGTCAGCCGCCAGATCAGGAAGGTATCCACCGTGCCGAACAGCAGATCGCCCGCCGCCGCCCGCTCGCGCGCGCCGGGCACCATGTCGAGAATCCACTTCACCTTGGTGCCGGAGAAATAGGGATCGAGCAGCAGCCCGGTGCGGTCAGAGACCATCTCAGCCTGGCCATCCTGGCGCAGCTGCTCGCAAATAGATGCGGTGCGGCGGTCCTGCCAGACAATGGCGTTGTGAATGGCTTTGCCGCTGGCCTTGTCCCAAACCACAGTGGTTTCGCGTTGGTTGGTGATGCCAATGCCCGCGATATCCGCGGCAGACACATCCAGCTCCGCCATCACCTTGCGGCAGACGGCGATAGTGGTCTCCCAGATCTCTTCCGGGTCATGCTCCACCCAGCCCGCCTGCGGGTAATGCTGGGTGAACTCCTGCTGTGCGGTGCCCGCGACCTGCATTCCCGCATCAAACAGGATTGCCCGGGTCGACGTGGTGCCCTGATCAATTGCCAGAATATAGGTCATCGGCTGCCCTCCAGTCTCCTCTGACCGGGG
This sequence comes from Leisingera sp. M523, assembly GCF_025141335.1. Classification (NCBI taxonomy): domain Bacteria; kingdom Pseudomonadati; phylum Pseudomonadota; class Alphaproteobacteria; order Rhodobacterales; family Roseobacteraceae; genus Leisingera; species Leisingera sp. M523. Next base: position 4,036,779 of record NZ_CP081036.1, on the reverse strand, counting down.
AGCATAAACGCAAAAGTGTTACCGCTGCCAGCCCCTACTAAGGATTTAGTTGAGGAACTTCGATATTATCGATCAGCCGGACGCCATCCATCCAGGCGGCGGCCAGCAGACGGGCAGGACGGGAGGGGCTATCCAGCGCCTCCAGCGTTTCGGCACATCGCAGGTCGAAGTATTCCACATCGCCGAATCCCGCCTCTGCCAGTGTCTGGCGCGCAGCAGTCTCCAGCGGCGCCCAAGGTTCGCCCGCAGAAGCTTTGGCAGCCGCCTCCCGCATCGCGGCATTCAGCGCTGCCGCCTTGGCAAGCCTGTCCTTTGGCAGCAGCAGATTACGTGAGGACATGGCAAGGCCCGACGCCTCGCGCACGGTTTCGCAGCCGATGACCTCGATCGGGATATCCAGATCGCGGGCCATCCGGGTGACAACCATTAGCTGCTGGTAATCCTTCTGGCCGAAAAACGCCTTATCCGCGCTGGTTTGCAGAAACAGCTTGGCCACAACCGTTGCCACCCCGTCGAAATGACCGGGGCGGAAGGGGCCTTCCATCACCTCCGTAATGCTGCCGCCGACCGAGACATTGGTGGCGTAGCCCTGCGGGTAGATCTGGTCCGGATCCGGGACATAGATCAGATCCACCCCCAGATGTGCGAGCTTTTGCGCGTCGTCAGTTTCAGTCCGGGGGTAGTTCTCCAGGTCTTCCGGCTTGTTGAACTGCTTGGGGTTCACGAAGATGGTCACGATCACCCGGTCGCAGGACTGTTTGGCCGCTGCGGCCAGTGACAGGTGGCCCGCGTGCAGCGCGCCCATGGTCGGCACCAGGCCGATGGTTTCGCCAGCACGGCGCCATGCGGCTGTCTTGGCGCGCAGATCAGACAAGCGGCGCAGGATCGGTGCAGTCATGTCGGCAGTCATCCTTTGGAGGGCGCCTGATCGGCAAACACATGCTCAGCCGCCGGGAAGGAGCGGGCACGGACCTCGGCGGCGTATTCGGCAATACCAGCCTCGGCCAGCGGCCCAAGATCGGCGTAGCGTTTCACGAATTTCGGTTTGAAGGCGGTGAAAAAGCCCAGCATGTCATCAACCACCAGGATCTGCCCGTCGCAGCCGGCACTGGCACCGATACCGATGGTGGGAATCGCCACCTCGGCGGTGATTGTGTCGGCCAGTTTCTGCGGTACCTTTTCCAGCACCACCGAAAACGCGCCGGCCTCGGCCACTGCGCGGGCATCGGCCAGCACGGCGTCGGCTTGCGTATCGCGGCCCTGTACCTTGTAGCCGCCCAGAGTATTGATCGACTGCGGCGTAAGACCGATGTGCGCCATCACCGGGATGCCGCGCTTGACCAGAAAGCGGATGGTTTCGGCCATCCCGACGCCGCCCTCCAGCTTGACCGCGGCGCAGCCGGTCTCGGCCATCAGCCGGGCCGCGTTGCGGAATGCCTGCTGCGAGCCTTCCTCGTAAGACCCGAAGGGCATATCGATCACCAGCATCGCCTGTTCCAAACCACGCGCCACCGCCTGGCCGTGCAGGATCATCATCTCCATCGTCACGCCCAGGGTGGAGGTCAGCCCGTGCAGCACCATGCCGACGCTGTCGCCGACCAGCACAAAGTCGCAATGGGCGTCCATCAACCGCGCCATCGGTGTGGTATAGGCCGTCAGGCTCACCAAAGGGGTGCCGCCTTTGCGGGCCCGGATGTCTTCGGCGTTGGGCGCCTGTTTCTTGGCTGTTGCGCTCATGGCTTCCTGTCCGCAGTTCGAATAGCGCCCGGATTACCAATTAACGCCGCGTGCTTCCAGTGCGCGAAATGCCGCCCGGTCTTGATTACGCTTGGGAAACAGGGAAACTCGTTTCCAATAGGCGCCCAAACAGGCCCGAATTTTGCACACAGGGAGTTTTCCGATGGCCTTCAGATCCTACGTTTTCGCCGCCAGTTCCGCGCTGGCCTTGATGGCGGGCGCCGCCTGGGCCAAGGACAGCGTCACCATCGGTCTGCAGCTGGAACCACCGCATCTGGACCCGACAAGCGCCGCCGCACAGGCCATCGATTCGGTGGTTTACAGCAACATTTTCGAAGGGCTGACCCGGTTCATGGGCGATGGATCTGTGGTGCCGGGGTTGGCGGAAAGCTGGGAAATTTCCGGGGACGGCACCGTTTACACCTTCAAGCTGCGCGAAGGCGTCATCTTTCACGACGGCAGCACGATGGATGCGGAGGACGTGAAATTCTCGCTCGACCGCGCCCGTGCCGAAGACAGCACCAACGCGCAGAAAGCGCTGTTTGAGGGGATCGTGTCGGTGGATACGGTGAACCCGCAAACCGTCAAAGTCACTCTGGACGCGCCGAACGGCAGTTTCCTGTTCAACCTGGCCTGGGGCGATGCAGTGATTGTGGCACCGGAGAGCATCGAGGACATCAAGACCAGCCCGGTCGGCACCGGCGCCTATACCTTTCAGGAATGGGTGCAGGGCGACCGGATCAGCCTGGCGCGCAATCCAGAGTATTGGGGCGAACAGCCCGCGCTGGCCTCGGCCACATTCAAGTTCATCTCCGATCCCACGGCCGCCTTTGCCGCGGTGATGGCCGAGGATATCGACGCCTTTGACAATTTCCCGGCGCCGGAGAACCTGCCGCAATTCGAGGCTGATCCGCGGTTCCAGGTGCTGGTGGGATCGACCGAGGGCGAGACAATCCTGTCCACCAATAACAAACAGCCGCCGTTCGACGACGCGCGCGTACGCCAGGCTGTGGCCCATGCCATCGACCGGCAGTCCATCATTGACGGCGCGATGTTCGGCTTTGGCACCCCCATCGGCACCCATTTTGCACCGCATAACCCGGCCTACAAGGATCTGACCGGCGCGTCATCCTTTGATCCTGAGAGGGCCAAGGCGCTGCTGGCAGAGGCCGGTCTGCCTGACGGGTTTGAGACCACATTGCACCTGCCGCCGCCCTCTTATGCCCGCCGCGGCGGTGAAATTGTTGCGGCGCAGCTGGCCCAGGTGGGGATCAAGGCGGAGATCATCAATGTGGAATGGGCGCAGTGGCTGGAATCTGTCTTTCGCGGCAAAAGCTTTGGCCTGACGATCATCAGTCATACCGAGCCGATGGACATCGGCATCTACGCCCGGCCCGAGTACTACTTCCAGTATGACAGCAAGCCATTCCAGGAGCTTATGGCGACGCTGAACGCCACCACCGATCCGGACGCCCGAACCGCGCTGCTGCAAGACGCGCAGGAGATTATCGCGGCGGATTACGTCAACGGTTACCTGTTCCAGCTGGCCAAGCTGGGGGTGGCCAAGGCCGGATTGCAGGGGCTGTGGGAGAACGCGCCCACCGCCGCCATCGACCTCAGCGCGCTCAGCTGGGCTGACTAGTCCAGGCTTGCAACCGATCGCCCGGCCGGCAGGCCGGGCAGCGCCCGAACCGCCCCCACGGGGCGGGCGATGCCCTTACCGCATTACAGCCCCCGTCTAGCCCGCAAGTAAGCCACCCTCTCCTGGATTTCCCGCCGAACCTCTCCGCCCCGCGGCTGGTCGCGCAGCGTGGTGAACCAATGCTCCGGCGGGTTTCGGCCCAGACGGTTGCCGTTGAACTCCAGCCCGCGCAGCACAGCCTCGCCCGCCGCGGGCAGCCTCTCCGGCACCTCATACCCGTTCAGCGTAGCCCAGACCCCGGTCCAAAGACGCCCGACCGACCATGGATTATAGCCGCCGCCGCCCAGCACCAGCAATCGCGGCGCCATCCCCACCAACGCCCGCACCACCGCCCAATGGGCGTTGTTCGACAGATCCAGATGCGGCAGCGGATCCTCTGTCACCGCATCCGCCCCGCATTGCAGCACGATGGCATCCGGCGCGAAACCCTCCACAGCGGGCAGAATCAGCGCGTCTCGGATATGGGCCATCTCATCATCGTTGAAGCCGCGCGGCACTGGCAGGTTCAGGGCCGAGCCGCCCGCATCCTCCGTCAGCGCGCCGGTCTTGGGCCAGAGGTTCTCCTCATGCACCGAGATCATCAGCGCGTCCCTGTCGCCGGTAAAGCCATGCTCTACCCCGTCGGAATGATGCGCGTCGATGTCCACATAGGCGATCCGCCGGGCGCCGTGATGGCGCAGTGACAGCATCGCCAGCACTGGATCGTTCAGATAGCAAAAGCCGTTGGCGCGGTCCGGCATCCCGTGGTGGGTGCCGCCCGCCGGGTTGTAGACGATGCCGCCCCCTGCCAGCAGCTCCCCCGCCAGGATCGACCCGCCCGCGGCAGTGGCCGGGCGGCGGAACATCTCCGGAAACACCGGGTTGGAAATGCTGCCCAAATGGTGCCGCACCCGAACGTCTTCGCTTACAGACTGCGCCGCCTCTGCCGCTTGCAGCGCCGCGACGTATTCGGGCGTGTGCCAAGCGGTCAGCGCTGCCGGTTTCGCCCGGGGCGAATTCACATAGGCCTGATCCGGCAGCCAGCCCAGCACCCGAGACAGATCCATCACAGTTGAGACCCTTGGCACCCGCAGCGGATGCGTGCCGCCATAAGACGATCCGCGATAGATTTCCGATCCAATGAACAGGGGGCGCGTCAGCATAAGGCAGTGATAGCCGGTTTCCGCCCGCTGCCAAAGCACATCGCACCGGGGCGGGCAGCCGCTTGCCCGGCGCGGCGCGCTTGTTCCGGTCAGACCCTGTACAACTTCTTGACGTTGCGCGTTTTTATGCTCTGCCGCTCGTTTCTCTTCGCTGCCCACTGGACCGAACCGCCCGGCGCTCCTAACGTGGCGGGCATGTTGCGTTACGCCCTGAAACGCCTGTTGTCGCTGATTGCCAGCCTGGCCGTGGCCTCGCTGGTGATTTTTCTTGTGGTGGAGGTGGCGCCGGGTGATCCGGCCTCCTTCATGCTGGGGGTCAATGCGCAGGCCGACACCGTCGCCGCACTGCAGGCGGAGCTGGGGCTGGATCAGGGCAAGCTGGCCCGTTACCTTAGCTGGGCCGCCGGCATGCTGGGCGGCGATTTCGGCACCTCCTACACTTACCGCACGCCAGTTGCCGGGATGATTGCCGACCGGCTGTGGGTGTCGCTGCCGCTGGCGCTTTATGCGCTGACGCTCTCCACGCTCATCGCCTTTCCGGCCGGCATCTACGCCGCCGCCCGCCGCGGCAAGCCCGGGGACATGGCCGTGATCGGGGCTACCCAGCTGGGGGTCGCCGTGCCGAACTTCTGGTTTGCGATGATGCTCGTGCTGATCTTTGCCATCAACCTGCGCTGGTTCGGAGCCGGCGGCTTTCCGGGCTGGGATGCCGGGCTTTGGGCAGGTGTCCATGCGCTTACCCTGCCTGCGATTGCACTGGCGCTGCCGCAGGCTGCGATCCTGACGCGGGTGATGCGCTCGGCGCTGCTCGACATCCTGGGCGAGGATTTCATGCGCACTGCCCGCGCCAAGGGGCTCTCGCGCCGCCAGGCCCTGTGGCGGCATGGGGTCAGGAATGCCCTGATCCCGGTGCTGACCATCATCGGCTTGCAGTTTTCATTCCTGCTGGCGGGCGCCATCATCATTGAGCAGGTGTTCTACCTGCCCGGCCTCGGGCGGCTGGTGTTCCAGGCGATTTCCTCGCGCGATCTGATCGTGGTGGAGTCGGTGGTGATGCTACTGGTCTTTGCCGTCATTACGGTGAATTTTCTGGTCGATCTCGCCTATGCGCTGGTCGACCCGCGCCTCAGGAGCCGGACATGACCCGCAACCTGATCCTTGGCGGCGTGCTCTCCTCGCTGGTGCTGCTGACGGCGCTGGTGTCGTTTCTGTGGACGCCATTCGACCACGCGGCAATGAACATCCCTGCCAAACTGCAAACGCCGAATGCGCAGCACTGGCTGGGCACCGATCATTTCGGACGCGACCTGATGTCGATGATCATGGTCGGCGCCCGCACCTCCATCGCCGTGGCGCTGGTAGCCGTGGGTATTGGCATGGGCGCGGGCGTGCCGCTGGGGCTGGCCGCCGCCGCGCGCAACGGGTCGTGGCTGGATGAGGGGATCATGCGGGGCAATGATCTGGTCTTTGCCTTCCCGTCGCTGGTGATCGCCATTCTGATCACCGCCGTCCTGGGGGCCGGAGCCGTCAACGCAATTATCGCCATCGGTATCTTCAACATCCCGGTCTTTGCCCGCATCACCCGCGGCGCGGCTTTGTCCCTGTGGGAGCGCGAGTTCATTCTGGCCGCCCGGGTGGCAGGCAAGGGCGCGGCACGGATCTCTGCTGAGCATATCCTGCCCAATGTGATGAACCTGCTGATCGTGCAGGGCACCATCCAGTTCTCGCTGGGTATCCTGGCAGAAGCGGGTCTCAGCTATGTCGGCCTCGGTGCCCAGCCGCCCACCCCTAGCTGGGGCCGGATGCTGGCCGACGCTCAGACAATGGTCAGCTTTGCCCCGCATCTGGCGCTGGTGCCGGGCATGGCCATCATCCTGACCGTGCTGGGGCTGAACCTGCTGGGCGACGGGTTGCGCGATTTCCTGGACCCGAAACTAAGGGTGGCACGCGCATGACGCTACTGGATGTCACCAGCCTGTCGGTCAGGATCGGCGCTTTTCAGGTGCTGAAGGATGTCTGTTTCCACATCGAGCCCGGCGAGATCGTGGCGGTCACCGGTGAAAGCGGGTCGGGCAAGTCTATGACCGCACTCGCCATCCTGCAGCTGCTGCCGGACCTTGCGGAGGCCAAGGGGTACATCACGCTGAGCGGCACCCAGTTGCTGGAGCAGCCCGAGTCGCAAATGTGCGCCCTGCGCGGCCAGTCCATCGGCATGGTGTTCCAGGAGCCGATGACCGCGCTGAACCCGGTCAAGACCATCGGTGCGCAGGTGATGGAGACGATTCTTATCCACAAGGCGATGCCCCGCCTGCAGGCCGAAGCCCGCACCCGCAAGGTGCTGGAGCGGGTTGGCCTGCCGGCGGACCGTTTCCCCCTGTCGCGCTATCCGCATGAGCTGTCGGGCGGCCAGCGCCAGCGGGTGGTGATCGCAATGGCCATCGCTTTGCGCCCCAAGCTGCTGATCGCGGATGAGCCGACAACCGCGCTGGATGTCACTACCCAGGCGCAGATTCTGGAGCTGCTGAAGGACCTGGTTCAGGACTATGGCATGGGGTTGATGATCATCAGCCATGACCTGGCCGTCGTCGCGGACCTGGCCGACCGGATCGTCGTCATGCGGAACGGCGGAGTGGTGGAAACCGGCCATACCACCTGGCTGTTGCGCAACATGCGGCATCCCTACACGCGGATGCTGTTTGAAGCCTCCAGCCATCAGGTGGCGCTGCCGGACCCGCCCGCCCCCGCGCCGCTGCTGGAGGTCAGGAATGCGGTCCGCGACTACAGAACCCCGCGCGAATCGCTGTTTTCCAAACCCGGCACATTCCGCGCCGTGAACAATGTCTCCTTTACCCTGAACCGCGGTGAACGGCTGGGCCTGGTGGGTGAGTCGGGGTGCGGAAAATCGACCCTGACACGGGCTATTCTGGGGCTGGAACCGTTGCAGGGCGGGGAGATCCGCCTCGATGGAAAGCGTGTTGCGACTCACCTCAACCCGACGATTCGACGCAAAGTCCAGGTTGTGTTCCAGGACCCCTATGGCAGCTTCAACCCGCGTCACCGGGTGGAGCGGCTGATCACCGAACCATTCCATTTGTTGCCAGATCCGCCAAGCGGGGCGGCGCGCGCCGGGCTTATTTCCGAAACCCTTTCTGCTGTCGGGCTAAACCCTGAAGATGCCGGCAAATACATCCACCAGTTCTCCGGCGGCCAGCGCCAGCGTATTGCGATTGCCCGCGCATTGATCACCCGTCCAGAGCTGATCATATTTGACGAGGCGGTCTCCGCTCTCGACGTCTCGGTCCGGGCCCGGATCCTCGACCTGCTGGCGGAGCTGTGCGAGGCCTATGCCCTCACCTATCTGTTCATCAGCCATGACCTGAGCGTGGTGCGGACGATCACCGACCGCTGCCTGGTGATGCAAAAAGGCGAGATCGTCGAGCAAGGCGCAACCGAGGCCATGTTCAGCAATCCGCAGCATCCCTATACCCGGCAGCTGATTGCCGCTGCGCCGGTTCTTCCCGATCTGAATTCGGGGGCTGCATGACCCTGTCTCTAGCGCTGATCATGCCGCGGGAACAGGCCTTGCTGGCCGCAGCGATGGCGCCCTATTTCAAGGAGACAGCGCCGCACGCTGCGATCGATCCTACCGAGCGTGCGGGCCAGATGCTGCACCGCAAGGATGTGACCGCCTTCTGGCTGCGCAAGGACAGCGCCCGCATCGGCTTTGCCATCGTGCTGAACCTGCCCGATGACCGGCGCGAATTGTCTGAGTTCTGCATTCTGCCGCAGCACCGCCGCCAGGGCTGGGGCCAGGAAGCCGCTTGCCTTATCCTGCAGGAGTTCCCGGGGCGCTGGCGCATGGGATTGTCGAAATCCTCGCGCCAGGCTGTGGCGTTCTGGGGCACATGCCTCAGCCTCCTGCCCGGCATCCGGGATTTGCGCGAGGGCGCGCCCTTCACCGGACATCAAATCAAAAGCTACACATTCGACGTTGCAGGAGCCCATGATGACTGACGCCTCCCCTCTCTGGTTCGATCCCGCGCTGTGCCTCATTGGCGGCGCTTGGCTTCCTGCCGCCAGCGGCGGAACCCTGCCGTTGGTGAACCCCTCGGACGGCAGCGAAATCTGCCGGATCCCCCGCGGCGGCGCAGCGGATATAGAGGCTGCGGTGCAGGCCGCAGATGCTGCCTTGGAGGGGGAATGGGGCGCGATGACAGCGCTGGAGCGCGGCCGCATCCTGACCGGGATCGGACAGCTGGTGCAGGAGCGGGTGGAGCAACTGGCCGCACTGGAAGCGATGGACGTGGGCAAGCCGCTGACCCAGGCGCGGGCCGATGCGCTGGCGCTGGCGCGCTACTGCGAATTCTACGGCGGCGCAGCGGACAAGGTGATGGGAGAGACCATCCCTTATCTGGACGGTTTCACCGTCTATACGCTGCGCGAACCGCATGGGGTGACGGGGCATATCGTGCCCTGGAATTACCCGATGCAGATCATCGGGCGTTCGGTGGGTGCGGCGCTGGCAATGGGCAATGCCTGCGTGCTGAAACCGGCCGAAGAAGCCTGCCTGACGGCACTGGCTTTTGCCCGTATCGCGGTCGAGGCCGGGCTGCCCGCCGGGGCGCTGAATGTGGTGACGGGTCTGGGAGGGGAAGCCGGCGCGGCACTGGCAGGGCATCCGAATGTGCAGCATATTTCCTTTACCGGCTCGGTGCGCACGGGCGCTCTGGTGCAGCAGGCCGCAGGCGCCAATGTGGTTCCGGTGACGCTGGAGCTGGGCGGCAAGTCTCCGCAGCTTGTGTTCGACGATGCGGATCTGGACGCCGCATTGCCGTTTCTTGTGAATGCAGGCATCCAGAATGCAGGCCAGACCTGTTCGGCCTCCTCGCGTATTCTGGTGCAGCGCGGGGTCTACGGCGAGGTGAAGGCGCGGATGGCAGATGCCTACCGTGACCTGAAGGCGGGGCCGGCAAAGGACGACCTGCAGCTGGGACCGCTGATCTCTGCCCGGCAAAAACAGATTGTCGAGAGCTATCTGGAGCAGGGCGCGAACCTGCCGGTTGCTGCCCATGGCGCCATTTCCCCGCAGGCGCCAGAAACAGGTGCCTATGTCCGGCCCACTCTGTTTGCCGACGTGCCGCCGGATCATGTGCTGGCGCGCGAGGAGGTGTTTGGCCCGGTGCAGGTGCTGATCCCGTTTGAGACCGAAGAAGACGCCGTGCGGATTGCCAACAGCACCGATTACGGTCTGGTGGCCAGCGTCTGGACCCGAGACGGCGCACGGCAGATGCGGCTGGCAAAGCGTCTTCGGGCCGGGCAAGTGTTCCTTAACAATTACGGCGCCGGCGGCGGGGTTGAGCTGCCCTTCGGCGGTGTCTGGAAATCCGGCCATGGGCGGGAAAAGGGGTTTGAAGCGCTCTATGGGTTCTCACAGCTCAAGACCGTGGCCGCCCATCACGGTTAGGTCCCGCTGCCGCAAGAGGTTTTGCGCCGTGCGTTGCACAATGCCCGGCAGGCCGCGCCTCTAGCGCGGCGTGCCGGGCCCAAGGGGCGCTCAGCAGGGGCAACGCGCGGGAGCCAGCCCGTTCTTTGCAGCGCAGGAAGAGGGTTAAACAATAACGTCCAGCCGTTCCTGAGAACCGACTCCGAACACTTGCTTGTAGCGCGCAATCTCCTTTGAAGGCCCCATTGCCTTTTCCGGATTGTCCGACAATTTCACGGTCGGCCGGCCATTGGCGGCAACCGCCTTGCAGACCAGCGAAAACGGCGCCAGCGCGTTATCCTTCACCAGCCCGCGGAAGTCGTTGGTCAGCAGCGTGCCCCAGCCAAAGGACACTTTGGTGCGGTCCGAAAACTGCGCGTGCAGGTCCTGGATCTGCTGCACGTCGAGCCCATCGGAAAAGATCACCCGCTTCTCCGCCGGGTCCTCGCCGCGGTCCTGCCACCAATTGATCGCAACCTCCGCGCCCTTGGCCGGATCGCCGCTGTCGATACGGATGCCGGTCCAGCCGGCCAGCCAATCGGGCGCACGGTCCAGGAAACCTTGGGTGCCGTAGGTGTCGGGCAGGATGATGCGCAGGTTTCCCTCGTGCTCATCATGCCAGTCGGACAGAACGTCATAGGGCGCTTGGGCCAGCTTCGCGTCATCTTCAGCCAGCGCGGAATAGACCATCGGCAGCTCATGGGCATTGGTGCCGATCGCCTCCACTTCGCGGCGCATCGCGATGAGACAGTTGGAGGTGCCGGTGAATTTGCCGCCCAGCCCCTCGTGCATCGCCTGCACGCACCAGTCCTGCCACAGGAACGAGTGCCGCCGCCGGGTGCCGAAATCGGCGATGGTCAGCCCGTCCACGTCCCGCAGGCGATCGATCTTTTCCCAAACCTTGGTCATGGCGCGGGCATAAAGCACCTGCAATTCAAACCGGCCCATGCTGTTGATTACCGCACGGCTGCGCAGCTCCATCAGCACCGCCAGCGCTGGGATTTCCCACAGCATCACTTCGTGCCATTTGCCCTCGAAGGTCAGCTCATACTGATCGCCCCTGCGTTCCAGATGATAGGGCGGCAGGCGCAGGCCCTCGAACCATTCCATGAAGTCAGGGCGGAACATCTGCCGCTTGCCGTAAAAGGTATTGCCGCGCAGCCAAGTGCTTTCACCGCGGCTGAGCGACAGCGAGCGGATATGGTCGAGCTGTTCGCGCAGCTCGCCCTCGTCGATCAGCCGGGCCAGCGGCACCCGCGCGGAACGGTTGATCAGAGAGAAGGTCACCGTCGTGTCCGGCTTGTTGCGGAACACCGACTGGCACATCAGAAGCTTGTAAAAATCCGTATCAATCAGCGACCGGACAATCGGATCGATTTTCCATTTGTGATTGTAGACGCGGGTTGCAATATCCACCGGCAGCCTCGTGCATAAGGGTCACTGATTGATAGAATAGCGCGCCTGCGGGAGCAAGGAAATCAACCCGCGCGGCGGGCTTGTGCTTGCGGTGCCAATTGGCCCAGCACCTCCAAAAGCACACCCCGGTTGATCGGCTTGCTCATAAAGTTATCCATGCCGGCATCCAGGCAGGCCTTGCGGTCAGACTCAAAGGCATTGGCGGTCAGGGCCACAATGGCCGGCTGCGGGCGGGCCCTGGCCCGGATCATCCGGGTGGCCTCCAGCCCATCCATTTCCGGCATCGACATATCCATCAGAATGACATCGGGCGCAAAATCCTCAAAACGCGCCACTGCCTCGCGGCCATCCTTGGCAAAGGCCAGCTCCACCGGGGCGGATTGCAGGAACTTTTCAATCAGCACCCGGTTCACCGCGTTGTCCTCGGCCACCAGAACCCGCAGGCCGTCCAGTGCCGGGGAGCTGTCCGGATAGGCCGGTGCCGCGGGTGCCTTTGCAGGTTCCGGCTGAGGCGTTTGCAACCGCAGCCGCACCGTAAAACAGGACCCCAAGCCCGGTTCCGACGTGACCGTGATACTGCCGTCCATCGCTTCCGCAATGCGGCGGGATATGGCCAGCCCAAGCCCGGTGCCGCCAAAACGGCGGCTGATTGCAGCATCCGCTTGGGAAAAACGCTCAAACACCTTGCCAAGCTTTTCCGCGGCGATGCCAATTCCGGTATCTGCAACCGAGAACACCAGGTCGCGGCCTGTCCCTGACGCCGCCGGTTCGGCATCCAGTGTCACCAGCACCCGGCCCTGATCCGTGAACTTGATCGCATTACCGGTGAGATTCATCAGAACCTGCCGGATCCGCCGGTCATCCCCCCGCAGCAGGCTGGGCACACGACCGGTGATTTTCAGTACCAGCTCCAACTCTTTGGCGTCTGCCTGGGCCTGCAGCAGGCGGATGGTTTCCTCGAAACAGGCGTGCGGATCGAAATTGACCTGGCTGAGGTTAAGCTCCTCGGCATCCATTTGCGAAAAATCGAGCACATCATTGATCAGCGCCAGCAGGGTATCCGCCGAACTGAGGATGGTGTCTGTGTAAAGGGTTTGCTCTTCATCCATGCTGCTTTCGCGCAGCAACTGGGCCATGCCGATCACACCATTCATCGGTGTCCGGATTTCGTGGCTCATCGTGGCCAGAAAATCAGCCTTGGCCCGGGCGCCTTCCTCGGCGGCGATACGGGCCTGTTCCAGTTGCTGGGCATGTTCCTTGGAGGCGGTGATGTCCCGCTCCACCGCGATCAGGGTCTCCAGTTCGCCGGCCGCGTTCAGCATCGGCACCTGGCTGGTCTCGATCCAGACCCGCCGGCCGTCCTTGCAGCGATTGCGGATTTCCACCCGCAGAGGGCGCGCATGGAGAACACTGTCTTGCAGCTGGCGGATAGTCTCGGCGTCCGTCTCGCCGCTGTTCAGCAGATCGCCGGGCAACTGCCCCAGCGCCTCGTCAAAGCTGTAACCGGTGATGCGGGTGAAACTGTCGTTCACCCAGGTGATGCGCCCGTCGCGGTCCATCAGCATCACGCTGTCGTTGGCGCTTTCAGCAACCAGCGCCAGGCGCTTGGCCTCCATCTTCTGGTCGGAAAGCCGGACATAGGCGGCTTCCAGTTCCTCCTGCTGGAGCGCCTGTGCCAGCAAAGCGCCGCGGGTCCGGCTGAAATTGCGCCTGACATAGCTTAGAAACCAGAAAAAGGAGGCAAAAAGAACTGCCAGCCCTGCCAGATGAAGGAAATACGCTGGTGCCAGAACCGGGGTTTCAACGATCTCCACGGCCAGAAAGGCAACCGGCAATGCCGCATAGGTGACAAGTCTGGTTATGACTGCAAGCGGATGATACGGCAGCACCAGCCCGGCATTGATCGCCATCCCGGTAAGCAGACCGATTGTAAAAAGCGGCTCATTATGGGCGTGCGGCACCAATCCCGGCATTTCGACCCAGAACGGGGCTGACGCGGCCGCGCCGAGCGCCAAGGCGTGCAAAAAGGCGGTCAGCGCCGTCAGCAGCCGCAGCCACCCTTCGCTCATCCCGCGGCGGACCAGATGATCCGCCTGGCGCAGCAGAAGGCAGTCCGCAACATCCCCGGCAAGCGCAAGCGCAAAAGCCAGCAGCGAATAGAGCGGCGGCACGACCAGCCCAAGAACGGCAAAAGCAAAAAGCATGAACAACAGGCGGGCCCGGAACGCGCGGACACGGCCGCGGCAATAACGCAGCAGCAGCTCAAGCGAGCCGTATCGTTTACTAAAGTTGGCCAGCGGTCCGTTGCCGGTCCAGTCCGAAGTGTCCATCAATCAGCCTTGGCATCTGTCGGGGTGCCCGCACAGCATAGCAACGCCTTTGTTAATATTTCGCGCCATTCTCCTTAAGATTGCAGGTTTATATTTTTGCTCTCCATTCTCTCCAGCGCCGCCTGCAGCGATCCGTCCAGATCAATGGCGCGGCAGGCTGCCAGCTCAACCGTTACGGAAAAGCCAAGCCGCGCCGCATCCAGGGCAGTGAAGGCAACACAGAAATCAGTGGCCAGTCCAGCCAGGGTCAGCGCAGTGATGCCGCGGCTGCGCAAATAGCCCTCCAGCCCGGTGGGGGTGGAGTGATCGTTCTCAAAGAACCCCGAATAGCTGTCAATCCCTGGCCGGAAACCCTTGCGGATGATCAGGTCGCCATCGGTGCGCAAACCCTTGTGAAATGCGGCCCCATCGCTGCCCTGCACGCAGTGATCCGGCCACAAAACCTGGGTGCCATAAGGCATTTCGGCCGTGTCAAACGAATCCTTTCCCGGATGCGAAGACGCAAAGGAGGTATGCCCCGCCGGGTGCCAGTCCTGGGTCAGGATCACGGCATCGAACCGGTCCATCATGGCGTTTATCGGGGCCACCACCTCATCCCCGCCGGGCACGGCCAGGGCGCCCCCAGGGCAGAAATCATTCTGTACATCCACGACAATCAGAGCCTGGGTCATCGGCAATTCCTTTGCTGGGCACACAATATGTAGCGGCGGCAGCGGATCTTGGAAACTCCCGCTGGCCAGTCGCATACCGGTGCAGCAATTAACATGCATCCAAAGCCCTTATTTTACTGGCTCAGCGGGGGTGGCTCTTTCTCTTGAATTACCCGCGCCATGGTTCTAAGGGCGGGGTATGTACACAATTGCTGCCCTCTATCACTTCACCCGTTTCCCCGATCCCGCCGCGATCCGTCCGGCGCTGCTGGAGATTTGCCAGGCGCAAGGCGTCAAAGGCTCGCTGCTGCTGGCGCAGGAGGGGATCAATGGCACCATCGCCGGACCGCGCGCAGGTATCGATGCAGTGCTGGCCCATATCAAGGGCTTGCCCGGCTGCGCGGATCTGGACTGGAAAGAAGCCACCGCCGCTGAGCCGCCCTTTGGCAGGATGAAGGTGCGGCTGAAGAAAGAGATCGTGACGATGGGCCAGCCGGACGTGGATCCGCTGGCATCTGTTGGCCATTACGTTGAGCCGGAGGAATGGAACGATCTGATCCGGCAGGACGATGTGGTCCTGATCGACACCCGCAACGATTACGAAGTGGCGATCGGCACATTTGAAGGCGCTATTGATCCCATGACCGAGTCGTTCCGCGACTTTCCGGCCTGGTGGGAAAAGAACAAGGAGCGCTTTCACAACAAGCGGGTTGCGATGTTCTGCACCGGCGGCATCCGTTGCGAGAAGTCGACCAACTACCTGCTGGGTCAAGGGGTGGAGGATGTCTATCACCTGAAGGGCGGCATTCTGCGCTATCTGGAGGAAATGCCTGCGGATAACAGCACCTGGGAAGGCGAATGCTTTGTCTTTGACAACCGGGTGTCGGTTGGCCACGGGCTGGTGGAAGGCCCGCATGAGCTGTGCCACGGCTGCCGCCGCCCGATCCTGCCCGAGGACAAGGCGCGCCCCGGGTTTGAGCAGGGCGTCACCTGCCATCAGTGCATCGATCAGACCTCGGAAGAAGACAAGGCGCGGTTCCGTGAGCGGCAGAAGCAGATGATGCTGGCCCGCAAACGCGGCGCGGATCATCTGGGCAGCATCCCCCTGTAAACCGCCAGCCAACTGACACCAAAAAGGCCGCTGCCCATCGAGGCAGCGGCCTTTATTGTTGTTTGCGGGGGCTGGCAGCGTCAGTCGCTGCTCAGGCCCAGATAGCTGCGGGTGCTGGCCAGCAGGCCTGCGCCATGGGCCGGGGCCAGCAGACCGGCATGATCTTCGCCTTCGGCAGCACTCATGTCCGGCAGCTGGTGGGCGATGCCCTTGTGACAGCTGATGCAGGTCTTTTCGCCGGTGAACAGGAAGCGTTCATGGGCATCCGCCGCCCGTTTGGACTGGCGTGTGATGTCCATCGACTCGTCCGAATGGCAGTTGCGGCACTCCAGACTGTCGTTGGCCTCAAGCCGCGCCCATTCATGCTGGGCCAGTTCCAGCCGGTGCTCCAGGAATTTCTCGCGCGTGTTGATGGTGCCGAAGATCTTGCCCCAGACCTCCTTGGAGGCCTGCATCTTGCGGGCGATCTTGTTGGACCATTGATGCGGCACGTGGCAGTCCGGGCAGGACGCCCGCACGCCGGAGCGGTTGGAGTAGTGGATCGTCGGCTTCAGCTCCTCAAACACGTTGTCGCGCATTTCGTGGCAGCTGGTGCAAAAAGCCTCGGTGTTGGTGACCTCAAGCGCGGTGTTGAAGCCGCCCCAGAAGATTATCCCCATCACAAAGCCGCCCATGGTCAGGAAGCCAAGCGAGAAGAAGGCGCTGGGGCGGGTGATGATCCACCACAGACGTTTTAAGAAACCCCACATCAGTCAGACCCGCCCTGTTTCGAGTGCACGTAGTCCAGCACCTGGTCGACATCGACAAACTCATTTTCAACCAGCGGCCGGGCATTGGTCTGCACCACGTGGCACTGGGTGCAGAAATACCGCCGCGGGCTGACCGCAGCGAGGGTCTGGCCCTCGCGGTTCATGAAGTGGGTGACCGAAATCATCGGTGCCTGGCTGACCTCCACTGCGGTGCGGCTATGGCAGGTCAGGCATTTGTTGGAGTTCAGATCGACCTGGTAGTTGTCGGTCTTATGCGGGATCAGCGGCGGCTGGTCCGGGTAGTTGCGCACCTGGCGGATGTCGGTGTTGACGATGCCGGGGATCTGGGTGGCTTCGCCCTCTTCCGCCAGCGGCGCATTGTTGCGCAGTGTGGCGACCTGGTTCTGGGCAAAAGCTGGTGAAGCCATAAAGACCGGGGCCAGCAGGATCGGAGCGGCCAGGATGGCGAGACGGAGATGTTTCATGACGGGCCTCACACTGCTTCGATACGGACTGCGCATTTCTTGTAGTCCGTCTGTTTCGAGATCGGATCGGTGGCATCCAGCGTGACCTTGTTGATCAGCCGGCGCGCATCGAACCAGGGCACAAACACCAACCCCTTGGGCGGCTTGTTGCGGCCGCGGGTCTCGACCCGGGTGCGGATTTCACCGCGCCGCGAGATGATCCGCACCTCGGTGCCGCGCCGGAACCCTTGGGCCGAGGCATCGTCCGGGTGCATGTAGCACAGCGCGTCGGGGACTGCCTGATACAGCTCTGGCACCCGCTGGGTCATTGAGCCGGAGTGCCAATGTTCCAGCACGCGGCCAGTGGCCAGCCATATCGGGTATTCTTCATCCGGGCTTTCTGCCGGCGGCTCGTAGGGCAGTGCAAAGATCACCGCTTTGCCGTCGGGCTTGCCATAGAACTCGTAGTCCGAGCCCGGGGTCACATAGGGGTCCGAGCCTTCCTTGAAGCGCCAGCGGGTTTCCTTGCCGTCGACCACTGGCCAGCGCAGCCCGCGTTCCTCGTGGTAGCGGTCAAAAGGCGCCAGATCGTGGCCGTGGCCGCGGCCAAACTCTGCATATTCCTCGAACAGGCCCTTTTGGAGATAGAAACCAAAGTCTTCGGATTCGTGGTTGCCGTACTCTTTGGCTTTCTCGGTCAGTTCAAACTGGTCAACCTTGCCGTTGGCAAACAGCACGTCGAACAGGGTCTTGCCTTTATACTCCGGGTTGGCGTCCAGCAGCTCGGCCGGCCAGACCTCGTCGGTGGTGAAGCGCTTGGAGAATTCCGCCAGCTGCCACAGGTCGGACTTGGATTCACCCGGAGCATTGACCAGCTGGTACCAGAACTGGGTGCGGCGCTCGGCGTTGCCGTATGCGCCTTCTTTTTCCACCCACATCGCGGCGGGCAGGATCAGATCGGCAGCTTCTGCGGTCACCGTCGGATAGGCGTCCGACACGACGATAAAGTTGTCGGGGTTGCGGTAACCCGGCAGCCCTTCCTCCATCATGTTCGGCGCGGCCTGCATGTTGTTGTTCACCTGCACCCAGTAGCAGTTGATCTTGCCGTCCTTCAGGTCGCGGTTCTGTTTGACCGCGTGGGAGCCGATCCAGCCGGGCACGGTGCCTTCGGGCAGTTTCCAGATTTTCTCAGCAAAGGCGCGGTGCTCGGGGTTCTTCACCACCAGATCCGCAGGCAGACGGTGCGAGAAGGTCCCCACCTCGCGCGCCGTGCCGCAGGCCGAGGGCTGGCCGGTCAGCGAGAACGGCGAGTTGCCAGGGGTGGAGATTTTACCGGTCAGCAGGTGGATGTTGTAAAGCAGGTTGTTGGTCCAGACACCGCGGGTGTGCTGGTTGACGCCCATGGTCCACAGCGACATGACCTTGGTGTCGGGATCGGCATAAAGCTTAGCGATCTTCTCCAGGGTCTCGGCCGGAACGCCGGACATTTCCTCGGCTTTTTCAAGCGTGTATTCGGAAACGAATTCGGCGAACTCCTCAAACGACATCGGCTCGGAGCCGCCTGCCTTGTCGTTGTTCTCGGCGGCCTGCTCCAGCGGGTGTTCAGGACGCAGGCCATAGCCGATGTCCTGATTGCCGCGGCGGAAGTTGACGTGTTTGCCGACGAAGTCCTTATGCACCGCATCATTCTGGATGATGTAGTTGGCGATGTAGTTCAGGATCACCATGTCGGTTTGCGGGGTGAACACTGCCGGGATATCGGCCAGATCAAAGCTGCGGTGGGTAAAAGTCGACAGAACCGCCACCTTCACATGCGGGTGGCTGAACCGGCGGTCGGTGATGCGGGTCCACAGGATCGGGTGCATCTCCGCCATGTTCGAGCCCCACAGCACAAAGGCGTCGGCGTTCTCGAAGTCGTCATAGCAGCCCATCGGCTCGTCGATGCCGAAGGTGCGCATGAAGCCGCCCACAGCAGAGGCCATGCAGTGGCGCGCGTTGGGGTCGATGTTGTTGGACCGAAAGCCCGCCTTCATCAGCTTGGACGCGGCATAGCCTTCCCAGACTGTCCACTGGCCGGAGCCGAACATGCCGATGCCCTCGGGGCCTTTTTCGGCCAGGGTCTTCTTCCATTTCTCGGCCATGATATCAAAGGCCTCATCCCAGCTGACCGGGGTGAATTCGCCCTCTTTAGCATATTCGCCGTTGGTCTTGCGCAGCAGCGGCTGGGTCAGACGGTCGGCGCCGTACATGATCTTGGAAAGGAAGTAGCCCTTGACGCAGTTCAGGCCGCGGTTGACCTCGGCCTGGGTGTCGCCATGGGTGGCAACCACGCGGCCGGCCTTGGTGGCAACCATGATCGAGCAGCCGGTGCCGCAGAAGCGGCAGGCGGCCTTGGACCACTTCAGCTCGGTTACATTGGCGTCGGTGACAAGGTTCTGCGCGGCGGCGGGGATCGGCAGCCCGGCAGCAAGTGCCGCAGCTGCGGCGGCCTGCGCCTTGATGGCGTCGCGGCGGGTCAGGCCAGTCTTGGGGCCGGTCATTGGGGGACTCCTTCTTCAATGGCGAGGTCCTGCGCATCGCAGGTTTGATGGAAGACAAGCGCCGCGCTGGCGACGCCGTCGAGAAGCTGAATTCTGGCCAAGGCATCGCCAATGGCCCGGTCGCTGTCCGCCTCAAACAGGACGACGATCTTGCCCGAGGGATCGGCTTGCGAAATCTCGGCGCCTGCCATGGATTTGATGTTGGCCAGAACATCCTCCATCTGCGCCGGATTGCTGCGCACCAGCAGGCTGGAAATATGGATCTCTTCTGTCACGCGGGCGTCCTTTGCTGGCGGGGGTCGCAGAGTGCGATGGCATTGTTGGGACAGGTGGACAGGCAGGCACCGCAGCCGGTGCAGGCGCCGGGATCCACCTGAATGGCGCCGACCGGGCGGACCGACAGGTCCATCCGCAAGGCGCGCGGGTCGCAGATATCGGTGCACAGCTGGCAGGCGATTCCGGCGGCATTCAGGCAGCTGCTGGTGATCTCCACCGTCACCGGCCAGGGCGCTGGCTGTGCCAGATCGAACACCGCCTGCGGGCAGGCTTCGGCACAGGCGCCGCAAAATGTGCATTCGCCACCGTGGAAACTGATCCGCGGGCGGCTGCGGCTGTCGAATTCGATGATCCCTTGCGGGCAAGCCTCAACACAGGCATTGCAGCCGGTGCACTGCGCCTGCACCCGGGCCTCATCCGTCCAGGGCGGACGGAATTCCGGCTCCGGGCGGGCCACTTTCCCGGTCAGGAAGGCGCGCCGCGAGGGGGCTGTGCTGGCATGTGCTGGCATTGGCCTGGCCTCTTACCCGGCGGGCGGTCCCAGGAAGATCTGGGAGATCCAGATGATCAGGCCGTATCCGCCGACCAGTCCCACCGCCAGTACCGGCGCCAGAACCACGGCGAGGAACAGGAAGGTGTTCCGCTCTTCGGCTTTGCTTGGCTGTTCGGACATTTTTTGTCCTCCTTGGCTCGTACAAATGTAGCGCAGCAAGCCGGCCGGAAAAGGCCGCATCTGATTCCGGATTTCTGAACAGTGCCGCGTCGCTGGCAGGAGAATGCGCAGGACGGCCGTACTGCACTTTGATCTGAATCATTTCCCGGGCGGTAGATTTGGCAAAACCAAACATTCAAACAATCGAAATTAACGATATCAATGCGTCCATAGCGCTTCCAACCGCGAATATCGCCAACCTATTTAGAACACGCTCATATCTCGGGAACTGGTTGGGAAGTACCGCCAGCTAGCCTCGTGCCGCTTGGTCAGTGAAAGCGCACTGAATTTGATCATCACCCTTGCGATGCCAATTGGCCGCAGGTACCGGGGCCAGCAATACGTCTGCCGCGACGTGGCGGGTGAAGTCCTCGCAGCAACGCTTACGCGCAAACCTATGGGCCAATCGCGCAAACTTATGGGGATCGCGCACGAATATGCGCGATCCTACAACCCGATCAGAAATCCAGGTTTTCGACGCTAAGCGCGTTCTTTTGGATAAACTCGCGACGGGGTTCGACAACATCGCCCATCAGCTTGGTGAACAGATCATCCGCCTCGATCATATCGTCGACCCGCACTTGCAGCAGTGTCCGGGCGTCCGGGTCCAGTGTCGTCTCCCACAGCTGGTCCGGGTTCATCTCGCCCAGGCCTTTGTAGCGCTGCAGCGAGAGACCCTTTTCGCCTTCATCAAGGATCGCCTTCAAAAGATCCAGCGGTCCGTGAATAATCTGGCTGCGATCGCGGCGGATCAGCTGGGAGGAGGTGCCGTAGACTTCCTGCAGGCTTTGGGTGAAGCTGCCGGTTTTGCGCGCCTCGCCGGAGCGCAGCATCGGACCGTCCAGGGTACGCACTTCCTCGACGCCGCGCAGGATGCGGGCCAGACGGATGCCGTGATCCTGGGTGATCCGGCCCTGCCAGCCGCGCTCATATTCCAGGGCAATGGCGTCCAGCCGCGCCGCAACCTTGTCGGCCACGCCCTGCAGGTTGGAATCCACCGCACCGGGCACAAAGGCACCGGCCACGGCAGCTTGCTCCAGGATGTGGCGCGGGTAATGGGTCGGGAAGGCATCCAGCACACGTTTGAGCTGGCGCGCCTCGTCGACCACGCGGGTAAGGTCGGCACCGGCAATCTCGGAGCCGTTACCGAGTTTCAGCAACGCGCCGTCGACACCTTGGTTGATCAGATAATCATCCAGCGCTGCCTGATCCTTGAGGTAAACCTCGGATTTGCCGCGCGCGACCTTATACAATGGCGGCTGCGCAATGTAGAGATAGCCGCCCTCGATCAGCTCCGGCATCTGCCGGTAGAAGAAGGTCAGGAGCAACGTCCGGATATGGGCGCCGTCCACGTCCGCATCGGTCATGATGACAATCTTGTGGTAGCGCAGCTTTTCAATCTTAAATTCGTCCCGGCCAATACCGGTGCCCAATGCCATCACCAGGTTGCCGATCTCCTGGCTTCCCAGCATCCGGTCAAAGCGTGCGCGTTCAACGTTCAGGATCTTGCCGCGCAGGGGCAGGATTGCCTGTGTCCTCCGGTCCCGGCCCGTCTGGGCGGAACCGCCGGCCGAGTCCCCCTCGACCAGGAAGACTTCGGTTTTGGACGGGTCTTTTTCAGAGCAATCCTTCAGCTTGCCGGCGAGGTAATTCACGTCCATTGCAGTTTTGCGGCGGGTCAGTTCGCGTGCTTTGCGGGCGGCCTCGCGGGCCAAAGCGGCCTCGACAATTTTGCCAACGATTTGCTTGGCCTGGCCGGGATTTTCCTCAAACCATTCTGCCAGTTTTTCCCCGACCAGGCTTTCGACCACCGGGCGCACCTCGGATGACACCAGCTTGTCCTTGGTCTGGCTGGAAAATTTCGGATCCGGCACTTTCACCGACAAAACGCAGGTCAGCCCTTCGCGGGCGTCATCACCAGTAAAGGAGATCTTTTCCTTCTTCGCGATGCCCGAAATCTGCGCGTAGTTGTTGATCGTCCGGGTCAGCGCGCCGCGGAAGCCTGCAACATGGGTGCCGCCATCGCGCTGCGGGATGTTGTTGGTGAAGGGCAGCACAGTTTCGTGATAGCTGTCATTCCACCACATGGCGATTTCGACAACGATTTCGTCCTTTTCACCGATGATATAAACCGGAGTTTCCATCACCGGCGTCTTGTGGCGGTCCAGGTATTTGACGAATTCCTTGACGCCGCCGTCATAGTACAACTCCACTTCCAGCCGTTCCGCCGGGCGTTCGTCGATCAGGATGATGCGCACGCCGGAGTTCAGAAAAGCCAGTTCCCGCAAGCGCTTTTCCAGCGTTTCAAAGACATATTCGAGGTTGGAAAACGTATCCGTCGAGGCCATGAAGCGCACTTCGGTGCCGGTCCGGTCGCCGCAATCGCCGACCACTTCCAGATGCCTGGCGGTATCACCGCGCTCAAACCGGGCAATGTGTTCCTTGCCGTCGCGCCAGACGCGCAATTCCAGCCAGTCAGACAGCGCGTTCACCACCGAAACACCCACACCGTGCAGGCCGCCGGAAACCTTGTAGGAGTTGCTGTCGAACTTACCGCCGGCGTGCAGCTGGGTCATGATGACCTCGGCCGCGGATACGCCTTCTTCCTCGTGGATACCCACCGGAATGCCGCGGCCGTTGTCGCTGACGGATACGCTGGAATCGGCGTGGATTTTCACCGTCACGTGGTCTGCGTGGCCTGCCAGCGCCTCGTCGATACCGTTGTCCACGACCTCATACACCATGTGGTGCAGGCCCGAGCCATCGTCGGTGTCCCCGATATACATGCCGGGGCGTTTTCGAACCGCCTCCAACCCTTTGAGAACCTTGATGGAATCCGCGCCATATTCTGCGGGGGCCTGCTCGTTTCCGGACATTCACATCTTCCTGTCTTTGCTTCAGGATTTTATACGGAGTCTGGCCGGGATTGTCACGCGCAAGCCCCCTTTTTTAGGGCTGTATCAGACGATTATGCAGCCAAGGCGCCAAGCTCAGACGCGGTGCTCAGCCAGGCTGCGCGCTCATCCGCACTTGACCCTTGCAATGCGCCGAAATGGCAGGTCTCCACCGGATCAATCCCCACGAAATTCAAAATCTGCCGCTCCACCTGAACATGCGCTGCATTGCCATAAAACTGCTCCATCAAGTCAGGCGGCGTGTCCGATGCCACCAGCACCCGGCCCGACTTTCCGGCCAAAAGCGGTTTCGGCAGGCCATCGGTCACAATGCGCGGGTCAAACGTGCGGCCGGGAAGCAGAATACGGTCAAACAATCCCTTCAGTTTCCCCGGCATCCCGCCCCACCACAGCGGAAAGGCAACGACCGCATGCTCTGCCCATTCAAAGTCCGCTAGCACTGCTTCGATCTGCGGCTCCAGCCTCTTTGCTCCGGAAAAACCGGCCTGGCCAAAGTCTGCGTCGAACTCCAGCTGCGACAGCTTGTGCAGGCGCACATCGTGCCCCGCAGCTTGCGCCGCAGTTGCGTAGGCTTCGCATAGCGCCTGGGTAAAAGTGTTCTCAGCCGGGTGGCCGTTCAAGATCAGTATTTTTCGGGCAGACATGTCATTCTCCATGAGTTAAGTTGACCGCGGTCACTTTAGTGAAAGAAAAAATGACCGTGGTCAATTATAAAAGTGACCGCGGTCAATAACGAACCCGTGAGGATGAGGCATGACACGTGCTCCACAAAAGCGGCGGCTGGAAACCCGCGCAAAACTGCTCAGCACCGCAACCGTCATTGTCCAGGAACAGGGCTATAGCGGTTTGCGGGTTGAAGATGTGGTTGCCCGGGCCGGCGTTGCAAAGGGCACCCTGTTTTCCCATTTCAAGGACAAGGACGGGCTGCTGGCCGTCCTGATCGGAGAGGAAGTGACACGGCTGCTTGACGGGATGGAAACCGCAGGCGCCCCCTCGGATGTCGCGGAGCTGACCGCCCGTCTTGCACCGCATCTTGATTACGTTGCCCAGGACCGGGTGATCTTCGATCTGCTGCTACGCTATTCAGGCACCACTGCGGATGAGCCGGACGAAGTTGTCACTGCAAGCTTCACCCGGCAGGTCGCCTTGCTGACAGGCTGGCTGCAGGACATGCAAGCGGCGGGCGGGGTTCGCCGGAACCAGCCGCCGGAATTGCTGGCGGAAGGCATCCAGGCGTTTCTGAACCATGTGCTGGGCTTATGGTTCTGCATTGAGCATGAGACTGAAGCGCACCCGGCCCAGACGCTGGAACCTTACTTGCAGGCCTGGTTGCAACCATCCGCCTAAAGGAACGGGATCGCAATCCCCACACAGATCAGCAGGCCGCCGGACACCAGGTTGATGCGCCGCAGGATCCGGGGCGAGGCAACCGCCCGCCGGACCCGGTGCACCATCCCTGCCAACGCAAGGTTCCCTGCCAGCGGAACCGCAAAAGACAGCACCACAATGGCGGCAACGTCCTGCCAGGTTGTGCCTGACAGATCAAAGAAACCAGGCAGAACGCCCATATAGAACAGGATTGCCTTGGGATTGCCCAGGATCACGGCAATTCCCGCCATGAACCCGGCCCAGACGCCGGGCCGGGTGAGGGCGCGGCTTTCCTGAACCGCTTCGCCCGCGTGGCGGATCAGCAGCCCCCCCATGCCGAGGAACATCAGGCAGGCCAGCCAGCGCAACAGGGTCATGATGCCGGTGAATTCGGAGACCACCCAGGACATGCCGCCCACCGCCACCAGCGGCCACAGAATATCGCCGCAGGCAACCCCCAGCGCCAGCGGCCAGGCCGCCGGAAACCCGCCGGACACCGAGCGCGCCATCAACGCCAGCCAGACCGGGCCGGGCGTCAGGAACAAGATCAGAAGCGCCCCTGCATAAAGCGACAGATCCCAAGCGGTGACAGTCATTTCTGCGTCACCTCTGACCCGCTGCCGCTGTCTGAGACTTCCAGTATCTGCGCCCGGCCTGCCAGCTCGCCAAACAGCTCCGGCCCGGTGCCCGTCATCCAGGCCTGGGTTCCCAGGGTGCAGATCTCGTCATAAAGGACCGCACGGCGGCCAGCGTCCAGATGCGCGGCAACCTCATCCAGAAGCAGGATCGGCGGCGCGCCCTCGCGCTGCGAAAGCGCCCGTGCGTTGGCCAGGATCAGCGACACCAGCAGCGCTTTCTGCTCACCGGTCGAACAGTCCTTGGCCGGGATGCCCTTAGCCTGATAGGTGCCGATCAAATCGGTTCTGTGCGGCCCGACAAGGGTCCGGCCCGCCGCCAGATCCCGGAACCGGCTTTCCTCCAGCGCCTCTTTGAAATCCGCCTCAGTGGACGGCATGCTGCCTTCGGATTGCAGCAGCTCCAGCTCAGCCGCGGGGAATACGGTTCCGGCTTCGGCCTGGGCAATCTGCAGCAGTTCCACCGCTTGCACGCGTGCCGCATGGATCCGGTGCCCGGAGGCGGCCATCCGCTCTTCCAGCACCCGGTACCATGCGGCATCGCGCACCTGCTCCTTCAACAACCGGTTGCGTTCGCGCATCGCCTTTTCATAGGCCAGCGAGGCCTCGGCATGGGCGGGTTCAAAGCTCAGCGCGATCCGGTCGAGAAAGCGCCGGCGGCCTTCTGCCGCTTCAATCCACAACCGGTCCATCGCCGGGATCAGCCAGACCACCCGCGCTACCTGGCCCAGCGCGATCTGGCTGGCGGGCTTATTGTCGATCTTCACCTGCCGGGCATTGCCGCCTTCGGACCAGGTTTCCACCTCATAGGCCTGCGAGGGTGCCCGCAGCTCACCCTTCAGTTTCCACCCCAGCGCTTCGGGCTGGCGTGCCATCTCTGCCGCACTGGCCCGGCGCAGGCCCCGGCCGGGCGAAAACAGCGACACGGCTTCCAGAATATTGGTCTTGCCCGCACCGTTATTGCCGTGGATGGCTACCGGACGCCCGTCCAAACGCAATTCCGCCCGCAAATGCGAGCGGAAATGGGACAAGGTCAGGGCAGTCAGGGCCAGCACGCGGCGCGCTCCCGTTTCATCTTTCCAAAAATACTCGCGTCCCGCCGCCCGGCAGGGGAGGCAGCGCCGTCAGGCGCTTCAGACACGCATCGGCATCACGACGTAAACAGCGCTTTGATCGCTGCCTTCGCGCATCAGGGTCGGATCGCCGGAGGAGTTGAACATGAACACAGCGTTTTCGCGGTCCACCTGGTTGGCAATTTCCAGCAAGTACTTGGCGTTAAACCCGATTTCAAGGCGCTCGTCGTTATAGGCCACCGCCAGCTCTTCTTCTGCGGCACCGCTGTCAGGCGCATTGACCGACAGGATCAAACGGTCCTCTTCCAGCTGCAGCTTCACCGCACGAGAACGTTCGGAGGAAACAGTGGCAACCCGGTCAACGGCCTGTGCGAATTCGGCAGCGTCCACTTCCAGACGGCGGGTGTTGCCGGCCGGGATCACCCGGGTGTAGTCCGGGAAGGTGCCGTCGATCACTTTGGAAGTCAAAGTGATGTTCGGGGTGGCAAAGCGCACCTTGGTTTCCGAGACCGACACCGCGATGTCCATATCATCGTCATCCAGCAGTTTGCGCAGCTCACCCACGGTCTTGCGCGGCACGATCACACCCGGCATGTCTTCGGCACCCAGCGGCAGCTCGGCGTCGATGCGCGCCAGACGGTGGCCGTCGGTGGCCACAGCACGCAGGACCTTGCCGCCTTCGGCACTGTTGGAGACATGCAGATAGACACCGTTCAGATAGTACCGGGTCTCCTCGGTCGAGATTGCAAATTTCGACTTGTCGAACAGGCGGCGCAACACTGCGGCCTTGGCTGCGTAGTTCGAGTGGTATTCTGACGAAGCCATCACCGGGAAATCCTCGCGCGGCAGGGTCGCCAGCGAGAAGTTGGAGCGGCCGGCCTCAACGCTCAGGCGCCCGGTTGCGGCGTCGGCGCTTAGTGTGACCAGCGCGCCGTCAGGCAGCTTGCGGACAATCTCGTGCAGAGTGGTGGCGGCCACGGTGGTGGCCCCGGCGCGTTCCACCTGGGCGGGGGCCTTGTCGACCACCTCGATATCCAGGTCGGTGGCGCGGAACTGGACGCTGTCGCCTTCGGCTTCGATCAGCACATTCGCCAGAATCGGAATGGTGTTGCGGCGCTCGACCACCGACTGTGCCTGAGCCACAGCCTTGAGAAGCGTGCCGCGTTCGATGCTGATCTTCATGTCCCAAATCCTCTCCGTCTGGCCCCGTGTCACTGGCCGGGACAAGCAACCTACCTGTTTACCCCTGCCGTACAAGGCTTTTGTGGATTTCTCCAAGGGATTCCCGGCGGGGTCAAGAGGCGGTGGGCAGCTGGGCCGCGAAACCGGAGGAAACGTTGCAGCAGAACCCGGAATTGTCCCCGCGGGGACAGAGCGGCAAAACCAAGGCTTGTCCCCGTGGGGACACCTACGGAAAACGCCCCGGCGCTTGGACCGGGGCGTAATACGGAACAGGTTAAACCTTTGGAGAGGCGGCTTAGGCCTTCACCCGCTCCGATTTCGGATCATACATCGGCTTCAGCGAAGCCTCGGCCTTTACTTTCACGCCGCAGACGTCGATCTCGTAGGTGGAGGCCAGCACATCAGCAGCCTTTTCGCCTTCGCACGGCACATAGCCCATGCCGATGGCAGCACCCAGGGTGTGGCCGTAGTTGCCGGAGCTGAGGTAGCCCACATATTTGCCGTCACGGATGATCGGCTCGTTGTGGAACAGCAGCGGCTCGGCATCCGTCAGCTTGAACTGAACCATGCGGCTCCTGGGGCCGGTCTCCTTGCGTTCGAGCACCGCGGATTTGCCGATGAAGTCGTCCTTGTCGGTCTTCACCGCAAAACCGAGGCCTGCGTCGATCACATTGTCCTCGCAAGTGATGTCGTGGCCGAAGTGGCGGAAGCCCTTCTCGATCCGGCAGCTGTCCATCATGTGCATACCGCAGAGCTTGAGCCCCATGTCCTGACCCGCCTCGTGCAGCGTTTCGAACGCGTGGCCCGCCATGTCGGCGCCGACATAGATTTCCCATCCGAGTTCACCCACATAGGTCACGCGATGCACACGGGCGAGGCCCATGCCCAGCTCGATCTCCTGCGCGGTACCAAAGGGGTTCACCTCGTTCGAGAAATCGTTCGGCGAAACCTTTTGCAGCAGCTTGCGGGCGTTCGGGCCCATCACTGCCAACACGCCCTCGCCTGCGGTCACATCGGTGATCACCACCCGGTGGTCGCCCACGTGGCGCATCATCCAGGTCTGATCGGCCAGACGGGTCACTGCCGGGGTCACCACCAGATAGGCGGTTTCCGACAGGCGGGTGACGGTCACATCGGCCTCAATCCCGCCGCGGGTGTTCAGGAACTGGGTGTAGACGATCTTGCCCGCGGGAACCGACAGGTTGGCGCCGCAGATGTAGTTCAGGAAGGTTTCGGCATCCGGACCCTCCACGCGGATCTTGCCAAAGGAGGACATGTCGTACATGCCAACGTTTTCACGGACTGCCTTGTGTTCAGCTGCAGAGTTCTCAAACCAGTTCTGGCGCTTCCAGCTGTACTGGTATTCGCGTTCCTGGCCCTCATTGGCAAACCAGTTGGCGCGCTCCCAGCCGCCGATTTCACCCATCACCGCGCCCTGCTCCAGCAGGTGGTGGTGGAACGGGGTGCGGCGCACGCCGCGGGCGGTGGCCTTTTGACGATAGGGGTAGTGGTCGGCGTAGAGCAGGCCCAGCGTCTCCTTGGAGCGCTCGAACAGGTAGTGCTTGTTACCCTGAAACGGCTGCATGCGGGAGATGTCCACGTCGCCAAGGTCGAACGGTTTCTGGCCGTCTTCCATCCACTGCGCCAGCGCCATGCCAGCGCCGCCCGCCGACTGGATGCCGATTGAGTTGAAACCTGCAGCGACCCAGAAATTGTCCATCTCGGGCGCCAAGCCGAGGTGGTAGGCGTCATCCGGGGTGAAGCTCTCGGGACCGTTGAAGAACGTGTGGATGCCGGCCTCAGCCAGCATCGGCATCCGGTTGCAGGCCGCTTCCAGGATCGGTTCGAAGTGATCGAAGTCCTCAGGCAGCTGGTCGAATTCGAACGTGTCGGGGATGCCGTTCATCGCCCAGGGTTTGGCGTTCGGCTCAAACGCGCCGAGCAGGATTTTACCCGCGTCTTCCTTGTAGTAGGCACATTCGTCCGGAACGCGCAGCACCGGCATCTGGGTCAGGCCGGTGATGCCTTCGGTCACGATGTAGAAATGCTCGCAAGCATGCAGCGGCACGTTGACGCCCGCCATGCGGCCAACCTCGTGGCCCCACATGCCGGCGCAGTTCACCACCATGTCGGCCTCGATGTGGCCTTGGGATTGGCCATCATCGCTGGCCCAATCGACGCCGGTGACTCGGCGGCCGTCTTTGGAGATGCCAGTAACCTTGATCCGTTCCTTGACCAGCGCACCGCGCTGGCGGGCGCCCTTGGCCAGGGCCAGCGCGATGTTTGCCGGGTCGCCCTGCCCGTCTTTCGGCAGCCACACGCCGGCTGTCACGTCACCGACGTTCAGGTGCTCGTAGCGGGCTTTCACTTCCTCGGGGGAGATTTCCTCGACCTCAACGCCGAATGCCCGTGCCATGGCGGCCTGGCGGAAGATCTCTTCCTTGCGTTCTTCGGTCAGCGCAACCGTGATTGAGCCGCAACGCTTAAAGCCGGTCGCGACACCGGTTTCTTCCTCCAGCGCGCCATAAAGCTCCTGGCTGTATTTGGCGAGCTTGGTCATGTTGGCAGTGGCGCGCAGCTGGGCGATCAGCCCCGCGGCGTGCCAGGTGGTGCCGGAGGTCAGCTGTTTGCGCTCCAGCAGCACCACATCTTTCCAGCCCAGTTTGGTCAGGTGATAGGCCACCGAGCAGCCGATCACGCCGCCGCCGATAATGACCACGCGGGCCTTGTTGGGAAGATCGCTCATATCATCGCTCCACAGTCCAGTGTTTGCGTCTGATTATCATGAATAGGCGGCGCAAAATGCAACAAAAACGCCAAGCTTCCCCGGCTATTCTCCGGCTTTGAGGATATCTCCGGAACCGTCTTCCCCCAGTCGGCGGCGCTTGCGCAGGGTAAAGGGGGTGATGCCAAAGAAGCTTTTGTAAAGCGAGGAAAAGCCATTCGGGAAACCGCAGGCAAGGCCGATCTCGCGGACGCTCATGGTGGTGTTGAGCAACAGGTTATTGGCCTTGGACAGCCGCATTTCCCGGTAAAACCCGTTGGGCGTAGTGCCCAGGAAGGTCTTGAACTTGCGCTCCAGCGACCGGGTGGAGATGCCCAGCTCATCCACGATTTCGCTGATCGGCACCGGTTCTTCGATATTGCCCTGCATGATGCGGATGCAATGATCCAAGTCGCTGTCGCCGGTGATCGTCGGCTTGGCGCCGGCAAAGGGCTGCAGCGAGGAGAAATCGCGCACCTGTTCGTGCAGCATGATGTTGGCAACGGTCATCTGCGCCGCAGCCGAGGTCAGCCGCCCGACCAGCGCCAGCACGATATCAACGGTAGACCCCATGCCGGCACAGGTCACCACCAGCCCGTCTTCGCTGGCCAGGGCGTGGCTGGAATCGTTCAGCCCCATACGTTCGCGCAGCAGGGCGGAGTTTTCCCAATGCGTCGTCAGCCGGCCGGCCGCGCCGCCCTGATCGCGGATGTAGCGGGCTGCGGCCTCGGCCAGCAGATAGACCTTACTGCCGCGGCAGGTGTAGCTGGAGATCACCCGGCCCAGGCTGAGGCCGGGGTGGTCCGGGTCCGAATTGCCAAGGAAGAAGGCAAAATCCGCAGCAGGCTTAACCGCGAAGGGTTCGGTGTCCACGCTAAGGCCTGCCTTGCACCCGACGCGCCCGCCCTGCAGGGACCGCACAGTCCATTTGAACGGCGGCTGCGCCAGCACCCGGTTGGCGATCCGCAGCACTTCGACCACAGCCGACATCTCGGTCAGCACAAATCCCTCGCTGACGATGATGTCGATACTCCAGACCCGGGCCGGATCCGCGGTTTTGAGTTTTTCCTGCGTTGCCATGCTGATCCCCCTGTCAGACGATGTCAGACGATCCGATGCCCGGCCGCGCGCAAGCAGCGGGCCAGTTCGGCGATGTGGTCCGGGCCGACCTCGCAGCAGCCGCCCACGATGGTGGCGCCTTGCGCAACCCACGCCATTGCAAATTCCGCATAGGCCACTGGCCCCAGATCCTGGCGCTGCTCCAGCGCATCCACGGTAGGGGCGTCCTTCAGGAAATCCTCGGATATCCGGGTGAAACCGTTGGCATAGGCCCCGTAAGGCTTGCCGAATGTTTTTACGGTCTCCAAACCTTTGCCGATGACCTCGGGCCGGGAACAGTTGAGCAGAACCGCATCGGGCTGGAATTCCTCAACCAGCGGGGCCAGCGCAGCAAGCGGCTCCCCCGAGCGCAGCAAGGTGCCGTCTTCGTCGGAAACAGAGGCCGCCAGCCAGACCGGTTTGTCCGTACCCGCACAGCCCAGCAGCGCACCTTTGGCATGTTCCAGCGAGGCGACGGTTTCGATCAGGAACAGATCCGCCAAAGGCTCCAGCAGTTTGACCAGTTCAGCGTAGACCGGTTTCGCCTCATCAGGCGGCGGGCAGATGTCCGGGCGGTAAGAGGCGATCAACGGACCAAGCGCTGCCGCGACACGGCCCGATCCATGGGTGTCCCGCGCTGCAGCGGCTTGAGCGGCGGCTTTGTTCAGAAGCTCTTCAAAGTGGTCTACCAGACCTGCACGCTGCAGCCGGTCACGCAGAACCGCATAGGTGTTTGTTGTGGCAACCGTGGCGCCTGCGGCAAAGTAATCGGCATGAATGCCGCCGACCACCCCGGGCCGGTCAACCATCACCGCGGTGGACCATAAAGGGGTTGCGCGGTCGCCGGACCGTTTGACAACCTCCTGCCCGATCGAGCCATCCAGAAGCGTGATCTCAGCCATAGCAAACTGTCCTTTGTGCGGGTTGCCTTGCGCCGCCAGGATACAGGAAACGATCCGGCGGCGCAGGCTGTCTTTTATAGGGGCATCAGCCCGGACCTATGCGGCCCGGACTGATACGGGTTGATCAGGCGCGCAGGCGCTCGTTGGCCGGATCCCACAGCGGTTCATCTTTTTGAACCACGGCCCGGCATTTCTGCCCGTAGATCTCAACCTCCAGCTCGGTGCCCGGCACGGCCAGTTCACTGCGCACCATGCCCAGCGCGATGGAGGCGCCCACACGGTAGCCCCAGTCTCCGCTCGTGGTCTCGCCCACGATCTCGCCATCCTTGGAGATGCAGGACATGTAAGGCGCATCTGCATCGCCGGCCTCGACGATCATAGTGACAAAGGACTTTTTCACACCCTGCTGCTTTTCGCTTTGGATTGCGGCCTTGCCCGGGAAATCCTGCGGCTTGTCGAGTTTGACAAAACGCTCCAGCCCGCCTTCGAGCAGCGAGTAATCGGTGCTGAGGTCACCCTTCCAGGTGCGATAACCCTTCTCGATCCGCAAGGAGTTCAGCGCATACATGCCGAACGGCTTGGCGCCGCCTTCGATCAGCGCCGCATAGATCCCGGCCTGATGCGCGTTGGCGCAGTGCACTTCCCAGCCGAGTTCGCCGGCATAAGACACCCGCGCCAGGAAGGCAGGTTTGCCCGCGACCGTGGCTTCCTGATGGGTCAGCCAGCCCAGCGACAGGTCGGCGTCAGAGATGCCCGCAAACAGCTCCCGCGACTTCGGACCGGTGACAATCATCGTCGCGAATTCGGTGGTGCGGTCGGTCAGGGTCAGGCCAGCGGGCAGCGCCTTGCGCAGGATCTCAAAGTCGTGCCACTGGGCCGAACCTGCGGTGATCATGGTAAAGTGGTCTTCGCCATGACGAATACAGGACATCTCGGTCAGGATCCGGCCGCGGTCGTCCGAGACATAGACCAGGTTCATCCGGCCCACTTTCGGCAGGCCGCCGGTGACCAGTCCGCGCAGGAATTCCGCGGCGCCTTCGCCATCCAGATTGAAGCGCGAGAAACCCGGCAGATCCAGAACACCGACGCCGTCACGCACGGCTTCGCATTCTTCCTTGATGCGCTGCTGCCACGGGCCGGAGCGGCCCCAGGTGTGGGTGGCACCTTCAGAGGTGTCATCACCATCTTTGGCGAACCAGTTGGCACGCTCCCAGCCGTTGTAGGCACCCATCTGGCCACCCAGTTCCTTGATCTTCCCGTGTACTTGGCTGACCTTCTTACCGCGCGCGGCCGGCCATTCGTGCTGCGGGAAGTGCATGGCGTATTCATTGCCGTAGACTTCCATGCCTTTCTGATCACAGTAGTCCTGATCCGTGTAGTCGGTGTAGCGGCGCGGATCGACCGCCCACATGTCCCACTCAGTCCCACCATCGACGATCCATTCCGCCAGCACCTTACCGGCGCCGCCGCCCTGGGCGATGCCAAAGGTAAAGACGCAAGCCTCGAACGCGTTGTCGACACCCGGCATCGGGCCGATCAGCGGCAACCCGTCGGGGGCATAGGGGATCGGGCCGTTGATCACGCTGGAGACGCCGGAGGATGCCATCAGCGGCACGCGTTCCATGGCGTCGGTCACGATGTCCTCGATCCGGTCCAGATCATCCGACCACAGCTGGAACGAGAAATCGTCCGGCATCTGATCGTCTTCGGTCATCCAGTGGCCTTTGCAGTTCGGCTCATAGGGGCCAAGGTTGTAGCCGTTCTTTTCCTGACGCAGGTAATAGGACACGTCCACGTCTCGGATCAGCGGCAGCTTCTTGCCATGCTCCTTGCTCCAGGCTTCCACCTCAGGGATCTGCTCGGTCAGCAGATACTGATGCGACATCACCATCATTGGCACGGTACGGCCGCCGTAAGGCTTGAACCACTCACCGATACGCTGTGCGTAATAGCCAGCGGCGTTCACCACATAGTCACATGCGATGTCGCCCTTTTCGGTGTGCACGATCCAGGTCTTGTCTTCCTGTTGCGTGACACCGGTCGCCGGGCAGAAGCGAATGATCTTTTGCCCCATGTCGCGGGCACCCTTGGCCAGTGCCTGGGTCAGCTGCGCCGGATCAATGTCGCCATCAGACGGGTCCCACAGGACGCCTTCCAGGTCGTGGGTTTCCAGGAACGGGTAGTTCTCCTTGGCCTGTTCCGGGGTCCACATCTCCATCTCAATGCCCTGATAACGGCCCATCGAACAGGCGCGTTCAAATTCCTGCATCCGCTCTTTGTTGTGCGCCAGACGGATTGAGCCGGTCTGGTGGTAGTTCATCGGATAGTCGACCTCTGCCCCGAGACGTGCATACAGTTCTGTCGAATAGCGCTGCATGTTCATGATCGACCAGGAGGTCGAAAACGTCGGCACATTGCCGGCCGCGTGCCAGGTCGAACCGGCGGTCAGCTCGTTCTTCTCCAAAAGCACACAATCGGTCCAGCCTTTCTTGGCCAGATGATAAAGCGACGAGGCGCCAATGACGCCGCCGCCGATGATGACCACGCGGGCCTTGGTTGGAAAATCAGACATGTTCGCTCCCTAATCTCAGTCCTTCTGCGGCACGCCGTCCGCAATCTCGTAGTAGTCGCCCTTGGAGGCGGCAAAGATGTGCTTTTCGACGCTGAGACCGGTGTTCCCGTCGACAGCGCCCAAAGCGAAACTGGTGGTATCTTCGTCATGCGCCTTCCAGAACAGGAAGGAGCCGCAGCGCGGGCAACTGCCGCGCTTGGCCGCTGCGCTGGCTTCAAACCAGCTGACCCGACCGGTGATATTGAGGTCTTCGTCGCGCACATAGGCCGAAGACCAGATGCCGCCCGACTGCTTGCGGCACTGGCTGCAATGGCACATGGACGCGCCTTTGGGCTGCGCTGCAGTATCAAAGCGGATATCTCCGCAGAGGCAGGATCCTTTGATCATCGAGGCCTCCTAATACACCGGCGGTGCAATCACCCAGACGGCCACTGCGGGTTCGTCATAGGGATTCGACCACTGATAAGGTTCATGCTTGATCCGGAAACTGTCGCCCGGACCAACGGTGAAGCTGCGGCCCCCGATCAGCAGATCCAGCCTGCCCGAGATCACATAGCCAACCTCTTGTGTCGGCCGGTGGGCCGGCGTCTGCATGCGCGATTGCGGGCGGAAGGTGGAATGCACCATCTCGAAATCGTCGGTCAGGTCGGGCGACAGCAGCTCTTCGATCAGCCCTTCCTCGCCCGAGCCCATCGGGCGGCGCGAGCCTGCGCGAACAATATAGCCATGCTCATCCGCCGGCGCGCCGGTATGGGCAAACAGCATCGACATCGGAACGCCCAGGGCCTCGGCAATCTGGCGCAGGTCGGAAATCGAAGGTTCGGACATGTCCCGCTCAACCTGGCTGAGCCAGCCAACCGAGCGGTTCAGCATCGCCGCGATATCCGACAGCGTCAGCCCGCGCGCCTTGCGCAGAGCCCGGATATCCGCCCCCAGTGTCGCCGCTGCCAGGGTTTGATCGTTCACCAGCTCTCTCCCCGTTCGTGAAAAAATTCTCTTGTTTTTCACGATGCCTTGGGATCGTGAAATTTCCAAGCCTTTTTTCACGAACGGGCCGCGAACCAAGAAAAAACCCAGCGCCTTCAGGCACCGGGCTGCTTCTTTCTGGGTGAAAATACCCTGGGGTGAGGCCGCAAGGCCGAGGGGCAAAGCCCCTGCAAGGGCGAATCAGCTGCGGCTGAAGACCTGCCGCAGGATTACTGCCAACTGCTCAGCATCTTCCTGAGTAAAGGCGTCCGGCTGGTCGCTGTCGATATCAAAAACCCCGATCAGCCCGCCTGCGGCATTCCAAACCGGCAATACCAGTTCCGACCGGGTGGAAGAAGCGCAGGCGATATGGCCGGGAAAGGCATCCACATCCGCCACCAGCTGCACCTCTCCGGTGCGAGCTGCCGCGCCGCAAACGCCGCGGGAGAACGGGATTTGCAAACAGCCGTGCCCGCCCTGGTATGGGCCGATTTTCAGCAATTCCGGTGCAACGGCGCGGTAAAAGCCGGTCCAGTCGAACCGGTCGTCGGCGTGATGCACTTCACAGGCGACAGTGGCCATCAGCGCAACCTCATCCGTTTCGCCTGCGGTCAGCGACGCGATGGTCTTGGCAAGGGTTCCGAAATCAGCCTGCATGCCTGCCTCTCCTTCAACGCATTGAGGGGGCTGTCTGCCCCCTCTTGACCTGACGGTCAATTCACCCCCGTGAGTATTTTTCAAAGGTGAATGTCACACCCGCTCAATTGCAATCGCCGTGCCTTCGCCGCCGCCGATGCAGATTGCCGCCACGCCGCGCTTAAGGCCGCGTTTTTCCAGCGCGTTCAAAAGCGTGACCATGATCCGGGCACCGGACGCCCCGATCGGGTGGCCCAGCGCGCAAGCGCCGCCGTTCACGTTCATCTTATCGCGGCTGATGCCCATTTCATGCATAAAGGCCATCGGCACCACTGCAAAGGCTTCGTTGACTTCCCACAGATCGACGTCTTCAACCTGCCATCCAATGTTTTTCAGCAGCTTTTGCGCAGCGGGAACCGGCGCGGTCGTGAACAAGCCCGGTGCCTGCGCATGGCTGGTGTGGCCCAGGATTCGGGCGCGGACTTTCAATCCCTGTGCCTCGGCAGCCTCGGCTGAGGCGAGAACCAGTGCTGCCGCGCCGTCAGAAATGGACGAGGCATTCGCCGCCGTTACTGTGCCGCCCTTGCGGAAAGCAGGTTTCAGCGCCGGGATCTTCTCCGGGCGCGCAGACTTTGGCTGCTCATCCGTGTCCGTTACCACGCTTCCCTTGCGGGACGTCACCGTAACGGAAGCGATTTCCCCGTCAAACGCACCGCTTTCCTGGGCTTCCAGCGCGTTGGCCAGCGACTTCAGTGCGTATTCGTCCTGAGCTTCGCGGGTGAACTGGAATTTTTCAGCGCAATCCTCGGCAAAGGTGCCCATCAGGCGGCCCTTGTCATAGGCATCTTCCAATCCGTCGAGGAACATATGGTCAATCACCTGGCCATGTCCGATACGGGCGCCGCCGCGCATTTTGGGCAGCACATACGGTGCGTTGGTCATGCTCTCCATGCCGCCGGCAATCATCGTATCCGCGTGGCCCAGCGCGATCTGGTCAAAGGCGATCATCGCCGCCTTCATGCCAGAGCCGCACATTTTGTTAAGGGTCGTGGCCGGCACCTCATCGCCCAGGCCCGCGGCGAATCCGGCCTGACGCGCCGGCGCCTGGCCCTGGCCCGCAGGCAGAACGCAACCCATCAGCACCTCATCGACAGTGGCAGCACCGGCGCCTTCGAGGGCCGCCCGGATAGCCGCACCGCCCAGTTCCGAAGCCGTCACCCCGTCATACATGCCCTGGAACCCGCCCATCGGCGTCCGGGCCGCTCCGGCGATAACAACATCTTTCATGCAATTTTCCTCCAATCGTCAAAATAATACCTACAGAATAGTAAGCTTTGCGGTCTAGAGTGCTGACAAATGACGTTACATCCCGGGGGATCAAAATGAGCCTGACGACCACCATGACGGACGATGCACAGATCGTTAAAGTCAATGCCGAACGCATTGATGCCGCCATGGCCATCCAGTTCAAGGAGGACATGCGCACGGAAACAGAATCCGGTGCGGACCGTGTCATCCTGGACCTTTCCGAAGTGCAGTTTATTGATTCCAGCGGGCTTGGCGCGATCGTCGCCGCGATGAAACAGCTTGGCGGCACCCGGAAACTGGATCTCGCCGGGCTGACCCCCATGGTCGAAAAAGTGTTCCGGCTGACCCGCATGGACACGATCTTTGACCTTTATGGTTCCCTTGGCGACGCAATCGCTCCGGCTGGCGCAAACTCCTGAAGACCAATGCGCTGTCAGTGCAAAGCGAGAAATCGATGGTAAAAACTTTTGCCTGCTCGTTCACGGCTACGAACCTGAATGCCCGTTCAGGCATCTCATCGGTTGTAGACCAGCTTCGGTCCCTAGGGATCCCGGGTGCCCGTGTGGATGAGGTGCAAATCGCTCTGACCGAGGCTGTGAACAACGTAGTCGAGCACGCCTATGAAAGTACTCCTCCGGGAGACGTGCGGATCCGGGCTGAGCTTTATCCTGAACGTTTGTGGATCAGCATCCAGGACGCCGGTGTTCCTTTTGCTAAGGGAGAATTGCCGGAGGGCAAACCTGCTGATATCAGCGTTCCGGTTGAAAGCATGCCCGAAGGCGGGTTCGGATGGTTTCTGATCCGCGAATTGGCAAGCCAAGTCCAATATGAGCGTTCGGAGGGAAACAACAATCTATCGCTCTGCTTCGAAATCAAAGTGACCAGCCCCTCGGCCGAAGTCTGAACAGCCCCAGGTTTGCAGAGGCACGGCTGCCGGTTTGCTGCATTTTAACGCTTTGTCATAATCGCGCCGCAATCCCGGCCCACCTCAGCCCGATAGGTATGCGACTTTTATACTGTAGCTGAAATGAGCTTCCCCCGGTACCGCGTGTTCTAGCCCCCACCAGTGCGCGGCACCGGGGATACTTCCATTGGCCCGCTTTCCTGACCCAGAATGACGTTCCGTTCCTTCAGAGCCGCTGAGGATTTAAGTTGCCTTCCCGCCGTGTGCGCCTAGCCTTTGCAAGGTGACGGCAGGAGCAGGGAAATGCGCGACTTTCATCTTCCGGGGCGATCAGCCGTTTTGGCCCAAAACGGCCTGTGCGCGACCTCGCATCCTCTAGCTGCCAGCGTCGCCGTCGACATCTTGAAACGCGGCGGCAATGCAATGGATGCGGCTCTGGCCGGGGCGGTCTTACTGGGAATTTGCGAGCCGCAAATGACAGGCATCGGCGGGGATTGCTTTGTTCTATATTCCCGCCCGGGACAGGGCATCCAGGCGCTGAACGGATCAGGCCGCGCCCCTGCCGGGGCCAGCGCTGCTGCGCTTCGGGCACAAGGGCTGGAAACCGTTCCGCTGGGCAGCCCCGATGCGGTGACTATCCCTTGCGCGATTGACGCGTTCTGCCGTCTGGCCGAAAGCGAAGGACGGCTTGGGATTGATGCGCTGCTGCAACCGGCAATCCACTATGCCGAAGAGGGCGTTCCCGTGGCGCCGCGCACGGCGTTCGACTGGAACAACAGCACATCAGCTTTGCAAGGCGCGGCGCGGCACCATTACCTGAAAGACGGCCAGCCGTTCATCAGCGGCGATGTGTTCCGCACACCCGGGCAGGCCGAAGTGCTGCGCCGCATCGCTAAAAACGGGCGGGAGGCCTTTTATTCCGGGGACGTGGCCGAAGATATGGTGGCCACGCTGACGGCGCTTGGAGGCGTTCACACTCTGGCGGATTTTGCCGCTGCCAGCAGCTTTGCAACACTGCCGGTGGACGGCCAGTACAATGGCCTGGGCCTGACCGAGCATCCGCCCAATGGTCAGGGTGCAACTGCGATTTTGCTGCTGAACATACTCAAGCATTTTGAAATTTCTAACATGGATCCGTTTGGCGCTGAACGTGCGCATATCGAGGCGGAGGCCGCCAAGCTTGCCTATGATGCGCGCAACCGGTTCCTGGCCGATCCAGATCACACCACCCGGCTGGCGCATATGCTGGAACCCGAAACGGCTGCCCGGCTTGCCGCGCTGATCGACCCCAAGCACGCCCTGCCGGCAGCGCAGCCGCTAACCGAGGCGGTGCACAAAGACACGGTCTATATTAGTGTGGTGGACAAGGACCGCATGGCGGTCTCACTGATCTATTCTATCTTCCACGGTTTCGGCTCGGGCATTGCGTCTGAACAATTCGGTATTCTGCTGCAGAACCGCGGCGCCGGCTTTACCCTGGAAGCGGGTCATCCGAATGAATTCGGACCGGGAAAACAGCCGATGCATACGATCATCCCCGCCATGCTGCAGCAAGACGGAGAAGTAATCATGCCCTTTGGCGTGATGGGCGGCGGTTATCAGCCGACCGGCCACGCCCGGCTGGTCTCCAACCTCGTTGATTTTGGCATGGACCTGCAATCAGCTGTCGATGCCCCCCGCTGCTTTGCCGATAACGGAGTGCTGAAAATCGAGCGCGGCTATGCGGCTGAGGTTCGCCGGAAGCTTGCGGATATGGGGCATCGCGTGGTGGCGCCGGACACGCCGCTGGGCGGCGCGCAGGCGATCCGGATCCATGCCTCGGGCGTGCTGGAAGGCGCCAGTGATCCGCGCAAAGACGGCTGCGCGCTGGGATATTGATGAAGGGGAGTTCCGGCCGGCCGGAAACAGCGGAATTCAGTTCAGCTGATAGTGCAACGCATAGGCGCCGCCATCGAAATTCCCAAACATTTCAGGGACATCCGGGTGGCCAATAGGCTCCCCGGAATAGTCCGCCACCAGGTTTTGCTCAGAGACGTAGGCGACATAATAGCTTTGGTCGTTTTCCGCCAGCAGGTGGTAGAACGGCTGGTCCTTTACCGGGCGGCTGTCTTCCGGGATCGCCTCATACCATTCGTCGGTATTGGAGAACTCGGGATCAACATCAAAGACCACCCCGCGGAAGGGGTGCTTCCGGTGGCGGACGACCTGCCCGAGGTTGTATTTTGCGCGTGTTCTCATCATGGTCATGTTCGCCCCCGTACATTGTAAATAGCGCGCGCGCCAAGCAATTGTCCAACTCTTGACGCAAATTTTCAGAGAAACAGACTGTGAACCTCGCTTTGACAGTACTCGAAATCACCGCCCCGGTGTTCCTTCCGGCCATAGCCGGACTCACATGGGTGCAACTCGGGTTCGAGTGCCGCACGCAGTTTGTCACCCGGTTGACGATGACCCTGGCGGTGCCGGCCTGATCTTCACCGAACTGATGAAAACGGAGCTGGACAAGGCGGCGCCCGGGGCCTTTTTGCTGGCCGCCTTGGCGGGCCTATGCAGTACTGGCCGGCATAGACCGGATTGGGCTATGCCGTTGTCATACTTGCTGTTTCAACCATCCTGTCCTTCACTTACGGGATCTATCTGGTGGCGGGCGGCAATGCCGGCAACAAAGCTATCCGGGAACCGATGGTTTGGGCAACGTTTCCGGGCGGGCTGTTCCTGTGGCAGGAATTGGAACCACCGCGCTTCCTGACCAATGCGCTGGAATAGACCGGGCAAAGAAATTCGAAGCCGATTCCAGCGCTGTGGCCGGGCTTGTGGTGGTCTCAACCCTGATGTCAGCGGCATTGCTGCCACTGCTGCTGACCCAGATTCTGTAATTGTGATTTCCTCACCTGCCGCAATCCGCTAAACTTGCCGCAAAATAACCCAAATCAAAAATGGGCAGAGGCAATGAGCAGAATAATCAGCGCCCTCGTTCTCCTCATGGCGGTAGCGTCTTGCGGAGGCGGGCACAAAGCGCCGCCGCGCAATCTGGATAATGCGTGCAGCATCATTCAGCAGCGGCCCGAATACCTGAAAGCCTTCCGCGCGTCCCAGCGCCGCTGGGGTGTCCCGGTGCATGTGCAGATGGCAACGATCTATCACGAAAGCCGGTTCCGCGGCGATGCCCGCACGCCGCACCAGTACCTGCTGGGAGTGATCCCTGTCGGCAGGCAATCCAGTGCTTACGGTTACAGCCAGGCGCTGGACGGAACCTGGGACGATTACCGGCGCGATACCGGCCGGCGGCGGGCCAAGCGCGACCGGATCAGCGATGCGGCCGATTTCATGGGCTGGTACATGCGCAAGAGCCGCGAAAAGAACGGTATCCAGCTGTATGACGCGCGCAATCAATACCTCGCCTACCACGAGGGGCATTATGGCTACTCACGCGGCAGCCACCGGTCCAAACCGTGGCTGCAGCGTGTTGCCGGACAGGTCGAATCCCGCGCCCAGACTTATCAAGCCCAGCTCGCGACCTGCCGCAAATTCCGCTGAGATCCAGAAGGGGCTTTCTTTGTGAAAGCCTCTCAGCCGTTGGACTGATATTGCGATTGTTCCCTAACCGCTGAATTCACGCGGAGCCGCACCGGGCGCCAGCCCGGTGCTGGGCCCAAGGCCGCCAGGCTGTTCCGGCAAGGCCGGAGCAGCCGCGGGCGCGGGAGCCGCTGCTTCAGCGGGATCTGCCGCTGGTGGTGAACAGGCTGGAGGACAGTTTTTGACCGGTTTCCATTGCACCCAGAATTACAGTTGTCTGGCCGCCTGCACCGTCGTGAATGACCCATTTGCGCAGTTCTACCGGGGCGCCGGTGAACATCATTTCGATACTGCCATAGTCCGGGTGTTCCGGATCCTGCGCCCGCACAATAGTAGAGGTGCCGTCAAAACTGTGCCCCACCACCATATTTGCACGTTCTAAATTCACGTTGCGGTCCAGGATGATCGACAGCGGAGTCCGCTTGAGCGGATAGGTCTCAGGCGGCTGGTTTGACTTGGGATCGTGGATCACCACCGCCCCGCCGCCGGCAACCACGGTTCCGCCGCCCTTGCCGTCATATTCAAACCGCATCCGGCCCGGGCGGTGCATGTAAAGCTTGCCCGTCGACAGGCTGCCGTCGTCATTGATCTGGGTGAAGGGGGAGGCTGCGGTGGAAATCCCGTTCAAATAACGGGAAATCTCATTGAGGCTAAGCTGTTCAGCCGCCCAGGCGGCCGGCGCAGCAAGGGTCAGCGCAAAGGCGAGTGCAATCCGTTTCATGGCCTCAACATAGGCACGCTGCTGCAAAAGTGAAGATGCCGGATCCCTACGGACCCGGCATCGGCAGATTTTCGTCAGCTCATTGTTCGGGAACCAGAATTTCCCGCTTGCCCACGTGGTTGGCAGCCGACACGACGCCCTCGTCCTCCATCTGTTCAACCAGCCGCGCGGCTTTGTTATAGCCGATCGCCAATTTTCGCTGGATGTAGGAGGTGGAGCATTTGCGGTCCTTGACCACGATGGCAACTGCAGTGTCGTACAAAGCGTCCTCGGTATCAGTATTGCCGCCGGTGTTCAGTCCCAGAACTGCATCAATGTTATCAGCCTTGTCGTCAGCCGGACCATCCAAAACGCTGCCAACATAGTCCGGCGGGCCGAATTGCTTGAGGTGGTTGACCACTTCCTCGACCTCTTCGTCCGAACAGAACGGCCCGTGGCAGCGGGTGATCTTGGCGCCGCCGGCCATATACAGCATATCCCCCATACCCAAGAGCTGTTCAGCGCCCATTTCACCCAGAATGGTGCGGCTGTCGATCTTAGAGGTGACCTGGAAGGAAATCCGGGTCGGGAAGTTTGCCTTGATGGTGCCGGTGATCACGTCAACCGAGGGGCGCTGTGTCGCCATGATAAGATGAATGCCCGAAGCCCGCGCCATCTGCGCCAGACGCTGGATGCAGGC
The DNA here is from genome assembly GCF_025141335.1 of Leisingera sp. M523. NCBI lineage: Bacteria > Pseudomonadati > Pseudomonadota > Alphaproteobacteria > Rhodobacterales > Roseobacteraceae > Leisingera > Leisingera sp. M523. The sequence continues at coordinate 3,993,169 of NZ_CP081036.1, read as the reverse complement.
TTCGATCTCTTTGCCGGCCACCATCATCAGGTCTGCCATCTCGTCAACAATCACAACGATATAGGGCAGGACAACGGGTTGAAACTCTTCGGTCTCGAACACCGGCTCGCCGGTGTCGTCGTCGAAACCCGTCTGCACGGTTCGCGAGAACATCTCGCCCTTGGCCAGCGCTTCCTTCACGCGGCCATTGTAGCCGGCGATGTTACGCACACCCATCTTGGACATCTTGCGGTAGCGGTCCTCCATCTCGCCCACCACCCATTTCAGCGCGACGACGGCTTTTTTGGGGTCGGTCACAACGGGCGAAAGCAGATGCGGGATGCCGTCATAAACGGAAAGCTCCAGCATCTTGGGATCAATCATGATCAGGCGGCATTCAGCCGGCGTCAGCTTATACAGCAGCGACAGGATCATGGTGTTGATCGCCACCGACTTACCGGAACCGGTGGTGCCGGCAATCAGCAGGTGGGGCATTTTGGCGAGGTTCGCGACCATGGAATCGCCGCCGATATCCTTGCCCAATGCCAGTGGCAGCGCGTGGTTGCCGTCGCCGAAATCCCGCGACGACAGGATCTCGCGCAGGACCACTTTTTCGCGTTTCTCATTCGGCAGTTCGATACCGATCACTGTACGCCCTGGCACGGTTGAAACCCGTGCCGAAAGCGCCGACATCGAGCGGGCGATGTCGTCAGAAAGGCCAATCACCCGGGATGCCTTGAGGCCCGGTGCCGGTTCCAGCTCATACATGGTGACAACGGGACCGGGACGGACCGAGGTGATCTCTCCCTTGACGCCATAGTCATCCAGCACGGCCTCCAGCATCCGCGCATTTTCTTCCAGCGCTTCGTCGCTCAGGTGGTGGCGCTCGATGCCGGTCGGGTTGGTCAGCAGGCTCAGCGGCGGCAATTCAAAATCGCTGCCGCTGGCATCGAACGCCAGATTGGGCTGCGCTTCGGCCTTGGCACGCGCCGAGGGCTGTACGGTTTTGCGTGCCGGCTGTTCGACCACTGCCTTGCGCGGCTCGGCCACGGGCAGATCAACGGTCAGACGCGGTCCCGGCACCGGGCGCGGTTCGGGCGCGGAGGAAACTGGCGCAGGCGGTTCCGCAGCATCCGGCAGATCCTCGGACGGGACGTAGTCCGGAGCTATCATACTGTGATCCGAAGCGGTGTCTGCAATCTCATCTTCGTCCCGAAGGTCAGCATACGATGCTTCCGAACCAAAGGCGTCTTCTGCGGAAGCCTGCCAGGAAAGCGAGGGATCTTCCGGCAGCGGCGGCATCGTTGCAAGCGCAGCGGTCAGAGGCGGCTCAGGCGGCAGGCCGTCCTGGTCCATGGCAGGGTTGTAGATCAGCGGTGCGGGACGCTGGCCGCGGCCTTTGGTCAGCGGCAGGGCCGGATCCTGCTCCGGCGGCACATCTGCTGCCCGGCGAATGCGCACGGCATTGGCGATTTTCTGGGAAATCCGGTCTTCACCGCCTTCGCCATCAGCCGGAAATTCAGCCGCGTCCTCATCCTGCATGTCAGCCGCATAGGCGCTGTCCGCCTCCGGCGCAGGTGCAACACGGCGGATCAGGCCGGGCACACGCGACAGCAAACCGCCTTTGGCAGTCGGTTCCGACTCTTCCTGCTGGCTGTCCGCAATGTATGCGTCTTCTGCATAATCCTCGAACATCTCCGGCTCGCCGTCAGCAGCGTCATAGGCAGATTCTTCCGCTTGTTCCGCCCGTGCTTTACGATAGGTCATTGCGGCCTGCAGCCCGCTGGACGCCCCGCGGCCCAGCAATGCGGCTACAGCGCCATAGCCCAGGATCAGGCCGATCATCACTTTGTGCAGGCCCTTCTTCACCTCGGGCCAGGTGAAGCCAAGCACCGCGCAGCCAAGCGCCAGCATTCCCGCGGCACTCAGCAGCGACATAATTTTCACCATGAAATGCAGGCCTACGGGCAGCAGCGCCAGCAATGCGCCCAGGAAGGTGTAACCAACCATGCCGCCAAGGCCGAAGTCATAATTCTGCTGCCAGGTGGAGCTGGCGTTCAGGGTTTCCATGTGCAGCGCCACCACCAACAGCCACGGCACCGACAAAAGCAGCGGCCAGACCACCCGGTCCTCGCCCTTGTGCAGCACAAACCGCAGACCCCAGGCTGACAGGAACAAAGGCACGGCCCAGCTGGCCTTGCCGAACAAGGTAATCAGGATGAAAGAAACAGAAGCGCCGGGACGGCCCAGCCAGTTCTGCACTGGCGCGTCCGTGGACACGGTCCAGTTCGGATCGTCCGGCGTATACGACCCCAGCATGGCGGCAACCATCAGCCCCACGAGGATCAGTGCAATCCCAATCAGTTCCTTGCCGCGCTTTTCAATAGCCGCCTGCATATTGCTGTCGAGCAGCGGATCGCGGCTGCGGGTTTGAAATGCCATGCCTACCTCAGTTCCGTTTCTTTTGCCCGTGCCCGCTGTTACCCGCAAGGTCACGAACCTGTCCGTTTATTGGTCTTGGCTGCGCGGCCCCAAGCCAGGGGCCGCGCAGCAGAATTTCAGTACAGGCAGCCGCGCAGCGTGGTCAGCGCCCTGCGGGTGTCCTCGGCGGGGGCGACCAGCGCCACCCGGATATATGTCTCGCCCGGGTTCTGTCCCGGCGCGCCTTGTGCCAGATAGGCGCCTGGCAGCACCCGCACGCCGGTCTCCTGCCACAGCTTCAGTGCGGCCTGCTCGCCATTCTCTACCGGAAGCCAAAGGAAGAAGCCCGCTTCGGGCGCCATGTATCCATTGAGGCCGGCAAAGACCTCGTCGGCAATCGCGTATTTTTCCTGATAAAGCGCGCGGTTCTCCGCCACATGCGCCTCATCCGCCCAGACCCTGGCCGCGGCCGCCTGCAACGGGGCCGGCAGCGGAGCCCCGGAATAGGCGCGCAGCTGTTTGACCCGTTTGATGGTCTCGGGACCGCCAGCAATCAGTCCGGAACGCAGCCCCGGAAGGTTTGAGCGTTTCGACAGGGAGTTAAACAAAACCACACGCTCGGGGTCGGCGCCCAGCTCTTGGGCAACGGTCAATGCGCCGACGGGGGCTGCGTCGCGGTAGATCTCGGAATAGCATTCATCTGCGAAGATGCGGAAATCATATTTCTCGGCCAGCTGGATCAGCCGGGTCCAGTAGCCGCGCGACGCGACAGCACCCTGGGGATTGGCAGGCGAGCATATATAGGCCGCAACGGTACGGTTCAGCACGTCCTCGGGCAAGTTCCCGTAGTCCGGCAAATGGCTGGTGGCCGTTGTTGCGGGTACAAATACCGGCTCTGCCGCCACCGAAATCGTAGCCACCATATAGACCTGATAGAAGGGGTTCGGGATCAGCACCACCGGCTTTTGCCCGTTCTTCTGCTCAGGACACAGCGCCATGGTGGCGTTGTAAAGTCCTTCGCGGGTGCCGTTCAGTGCCATGACTTGCGTTTCAGGGTCCGCGGTTACGCCGTAACGGCGGGCAATCCAATCCGCGATGGCACCGCGCAATTCTGGCGTGCCATCATTGTTAGGATACTGGTTAAACCCGGCGGCGTTTTCAGTGATGACATCGGTGACCCAGGCCGGAAACGCATGTTTCGGCTCGCCAATGGTCATATGCACCACATCCCCGCCAGGGGTGTGATGGTCCAAAAGCGCCCGCAGGCGCGGAAACGCATAGGCTGGCAGGTTTGAAAACCGCTCAGGAAAATCCATATCTAATGCCTCGGTCACAGGATCATTGGCGCCCCGTTTGCGCCTCAGGTTACAGGTGGCGGGCGGGTGCGTCCACCCGGTGAAGTGCCCGCTGGGCCGAATGTGGCTTTCAGGCCAAGGCCATTTCAATCGCGGCACCGATGCGCAGCAAGGCTTCCTCGCAGTCCGGCAGGCCGAGCACCTGAAGGCCGCAGCTGGGTGTGCCGGTGGGCAGCGAAAGCGCACACAGCCCCATCAGGTTTCCGATCCGCGTGTTGCGCAGTGCCAGCAGGTTGGACTGCACGTAATAGTCATGATCGCTTTGCAGCCGTTGCAGATTCGGCGGCAAAATTGGCGAAACGGGGCTGAGCACCGCATCAAACCCGGCCACTGTCTGGTCCCAAGCCATACGGCATTGCTCCAGCTTAGCCCAGGCCGCGACATAGTCCGGACCGCTGAACTGCGCACCGGTGCGGAAGCGCTCAAGTATTTCCGCATACATCAGATCCGGCGTTGCCTCGATCACGTCTTTCCACAAGCCGTAGGCTTCGGTGGTGTAGAGAATCGGGCTCAGCGCCATGGCCTCTTCCAGCTCTGGAACCTCCAGCGGCACGATTTTTGCGCCGGCGTATTTCAGGCGCTGCAGCGTATCACGATGGGCGGCAGAAACCTTTGGGTCCAAATCGTTTTGCGCCACATTTTGCAAATCGGCAAACCGGCACCCTTTCAGCGATCCGGGATTGCGCAGATCCGGTCCCGCCGTTCCCTCCAGCAGCCCTAACAGAAGCCCGGCATCCTCCACCGAGCGAGCCAGCGGACCGATGGTATCGAATTTCAAGCACAGCGGCACCACGCCCTCCAGAGTAATCCGGCCTGAGGTGGTTTTGAGCCCTACCAGATCATTCCAGGCAGACGGAATACGGACCGAACCGCCCGTATCAGAGCCGATTCCAGCTGCGGCCAGACCAAAGGCAACTGACGCCGCCGCACCGGAAGACGATCCGCCTGGCGCGGCCTCCTGATCATTTACGCAAGGCGGCGTTTCCTTGATCGGGTTGAAGCCAAGGCCAGAAAACGCCAGTTCGCTCATATGGGTTTTGCCCAGGCAGACCGCCCCCAAGAGTGTTGCGTTGCGCAGGACCGCTGCATCCTGTTCCGGCACCCGGCCCTTCAGCAGATCCGAACCGGATTCGGTTGCGGTGCCTGCGCTGTCAAACAGATCCTTCCAACTGACCGGCACCCCGTCCAGCGGCGACCGGCGCAGGCCCAGATCCGCACGTGCCTGCGCAGCCTCGGCTTCGGCCAGGGCGCGATCATGGGTCACTTGGGTATAGATCCGGTCCTTCAGCGGATGGGCATCTATGGCGTTCAGATAACAGCGGGTCAGCGCCACCGGACCGATTTCACCCGCCTCAATCCCCCGTCCCAAAGCGGCGGCGGTCATTGTCAGCCAATCTTGCATCAGCCCGTCTCCCCAAATGCAGTTGATGCAAACGGTAGCGGCAGTAAGACACAGGCACAATCCCGCGCTTCCCGGATGGACAATCCCGCCAGCAGGCGCATATTGCGGGGCATGAAAAATGCCTCTGATATCCTGATCGTGGGCGGCGGGCTGAACGGCCCCGCGCTGGCCCTGGCCCTCGCGCAGACCGGCCATAGCGTCACTGTGGTCGACGCACTGACCCCGGACAAGCTTGCTGATGAGAGCTTTGACGGGCGCGGTTACGCGCTGGCGCTGGCTTCGCAGCGGCTGCTGCAGCAGACCGGCGTCTGGCAGCATGTCGGGGACAATGCGCAAGCAATGCTGGAGATCAAGGTAACAGACGGTCATGCGGGCCACGGCCCGTCACCGTTTTTCATCCACTTCGACCATGCCGAGCTGGAAGAAGGCCCGATGGGCTATATGGTTGAGGACCGTTTCCTGCGCCGGGCCTTTCTGCAGGCGATGGAGGACGCGCCGGGCATCACCCTGGTGTCCGGGCGCACCGTGGTTGCACAAGCACCGGACCAAAGCGGTGTCACTGTCACCCTGGACGATGGCGGCGAGCTGCGCGGTCAGGTTCTGGTCGGCTCGGACGGGCGCCGCAGCGGCACCGCGCAACGGGCGGGCATCAAGCGCACCGGCTGGGACTATGGCCAGACAGCCCTGGTCTGCGCCATTGACCACGAAAAACCGCATCACGGCATCGCGCATCAGTTCTTCATGCCGCCCGGGCCGCTGGCGATCCTGCCGCTGCCGGGCAACCGCTCCTCCATCGTGTGGAGCGAGCGGACGGAGACCGCCAAGGCCATCCATGCGTTGAATGACGCCGAATACATTCAGGCGCTGCGGCCGCGCTTTGGTGATTTCCTCGGAGAGATTTCCCTGGCAGGCAAACGCTTCACTTACCCGCTGAACCTGACCATCGCCAACAGCTTTATCGGCGACCGCATGGCGCTGGTGGGGGATGCGGCGCATGGGATGCACCCGATTGCCGGTCAAGGGCTGAACGCAGGCCTGCGCGATGTCGGAGCAATGGCCGAAGTGATCACCGAGGCCACACGGCGCGGTGAAGACATCGGCTCCTCCCTGGTGATGGAGCGTTACCAGCAATGGCGCCGGTTCGACACAGCCTCGCTGGCTGCAGCCACGGATATGTTCAACCGGCTGTTTTCCAACGACAACCCGCTGCTGCGTCTGGGACGGGATATTGGCATGGGCTTGGCAGGAGCGATCCCCGGCCTGCGCCGCAATTTCGTGCGCGAGGCTGCGGGCCTGACCGGCGACTTGCCCAAGTTGCTGAAAGGGCAGCCAATCTAAAGCATGGGCGCTGCCTTTGTGCAGCGTCAGTCCAGCGCGCGCGCCTCATCTGCCAGCATCACCGGGATGCCATTGCGGATTGGAAAAGCCAGGTTGGCAGCACGCGAAATCAGTTCTTGAGCCGCGGCATCATATTCCAGAACCGCCTGCGTCAGCGGGCAGACCAGCGCTTCCAGCATCCGGCGGTCAAAGGCAGGTGCCTGTGTCTCGGTCATTGCAGGGTTTCCTCCTGAGAGCCGCCGCGCAGGGCGAATTCAATCAAAGTGACAAGCGTTTCCCGCCTTGTGACAAGGCAGGGCGCTTCGAGCAAGGCCTGTTTCTCTTCGGTGTCGAATTCCAAGAGCATGGCCAGAGAATTGATCAGCAACTCGTCGTCCGCGTCTTTCAATGCCTCCCAATCGGTTGACAGGCTCCGGGAAGAAAAGAACCGGTCCAGCAGATCCAGGAAAGACGACCGGTCAAGGGTATCGTCCGCCTCGGAACGGCCAAGGTCCCGGTCAAATCCTGTCCAGCTGACATCACAGCGCTGATAGGGGGTAAAACCGTTGGCTTCGCGGGTAATCCTGAACCTGGAGACGCCCGAAAGCGTGACCAGGTACCGTCCGTCTTCTGTCTCGGAAAACTGTGTGACGCGCCCGGCACATCCAATCGCATGCAGCTCCTCCCCGGTTCCGTGCGGACCCGGACAGGGCTGCACCATGCCTATCAGACGCTGCCGCGTCTTGAGCGTATCTTCGAGCATCTGCAGGTAGCGCGGCTCGAAAATGTGCAACGGCAAACGCGACCGGGGCAGCAAAAGCGCCCCGGGCAATGGGAACACGGCAATCGTGTCCGGCAGATCAGCAGGCTGGATCATGGGACAGAGTGTAGTGCTGCCCCGGTCTTAGGCAAATATCATTGAGCTAAGTTTCCTGCGCCCGTTGAGAACCACCGGGTCGTTGGGTTTCAGCGCATCAAAGATGGTGAAGAGCTGCACCTTGGCAGCACCCTCGTTCCACTCGCGGTCGCGGCGGAAAAGCTCCAGCAATTCGTCTACTGCGGCTTCTGCATCTCCAGCCGCATGCAGCGCCTGCGCCAGGTCGAAACGCGCCTGCAAGTCATCCGGGCTGGCGTCCACCGCAGCCCGCAATTCCCCCACCGGGCCAGCATTCTCGGCCTGCCGCGCCAGGGCGATCTGCGCATGAGCGGCTTCGATCTCGGCTGCATCCGCAATCTCGGCGGGTGCGCCATTCAAAACGGCCTCCGCCTGATCCAGATCGCCAAGCGCGATATGCGCGCGTGCCAATCCGCCATAAGCCGCGGCGTTCTTGTCATCTTCGCCCAGAATGGCAGCAAAAGTCTGCGCTGCATCCGCTACGGCACCTTCAGTCAGCATCAGCTCGGCGGCTTCCAGCGCCTCGCCCAGACCGCCGTCGGCTGACCCGCCCCCCGCCTCGATGGCCTTGTTCACAAAGGCTTCGATCTCCGATGCCGGCAGTGCGCCCTGGAACATGTCCACCGGACGTCCCTCCACAAAGGCGACCACAGTGGGGATCGACTGCAGCGGCAGCCCCTGCTGCGCCAGTGCCTGCGCCAGGCGCTGGTTTTCGTCCACGTTGATCTTGGCCATGGTGGCGGCACCCTTGGCCTTGGTGACAGCCGCCTCCAGCATCGGGCCCAAGGTTTTGCACGGACCGCACCAAGGCGCCCAGAAGTCCACGATCACCGGCGCCTGCATCGACGCTTCGACAACGTCCTGCATGAAAGTGGCTTCGGTCACGTCTTTGATCAGATCACCCGCCGGTGCGGTGCTGCCAAGAATTTCGGTCATCAGATTGTTCTCCGCTTGGAACTTGCCCCCTATATGGAATCCTAAGCGCCGGAAACCAAGAGAGGAGTTTGCCGATGGCCAGCCGCAGGTTCGATCTCTTTGCGTTATCTGAAAAGATGATGCGTATGGATGACGCCGCTTGGGCGCGGCACGCCAACCCATGGAGCGTCGTGAGCCGAATGGCCGTACTTCCTCTGATGACACTCGCCATCTGGTCCCGGGTATGGCTGGGCTGGGGGGCGATTTTACCCGTTGCGCTGGTGCTGGCGTGGACTTGGTGGAACCCGCGCGCCTTTGGCCGGCCTGCCAGCACCGGCATCTGGGCGTCCCGCGGCACATTTGGCGAGCGGGTGCTCCTGAACCGGGCGCAGGTTCCCATACCGCGCCATCACCTGGGCTGGGCAAAGGGCCTGGCGTGGGCGTCGGGCATTGGAGCGATCCCTTGGATCTATGGTATTTGGATCTTGGATCCCGGATTCACCTTTGGCGGCCTGACGCTGATGGTTGGCGGTAAGCTGTGGTTTGTGGACCGGATGGTCTGGCTCTACCAGGACATGCAGGACAGACACCCCGAATACGCCCGCTGGCTGCGCTGAGCGGCAGCGCTCCCGTCCCCGTCAGCGCGCCCTGGCTGCGCCAGAGCCCTTACGGCGTTGGGCCGGGCGCCGCGCTGACGCGCGGCGGCACCGCACTGCGCGGCAGCGCAGTGCCATCCCCAACGGAGGAGAAACATCCTGCGGATGTTGCGGATCAGGCGGGAGCGCTCCACCTGCTGTCACAGATCAAAGGTTGCAAATACCGGCGCATGATCGCTGGGCTTCTCCCAGCCGCGGGCACCCCGCAGGATCCGGCTGGAATGGGCCGCGTTTTTAATATCCGGCGTCGCCCAAATGTGGTCGAGACGGCGCCCTTTGTCAGCCGCATCCCAGTCCTTGGCCCGGTAGCTCCACCAGCTGTAAAGGCGGCCGTCGGGGATATCGTTCCGGGTCACATCGGACCATCCGCCCGCATCCATCACGTCTGCGAAATGCTCCACCTCAATGGGTGTATGGCTGACAACCTTCAACAGCTTCTTGTGGTCCCAGACATCATCCTCGCGCGGGGCGATATTAAGATCCCCGACCAGGATGGATTTTTCCGGTTTATCAGCTTGGAACCAGTCGCGCATCTCCGTGAGGTAATCGAGCTTCTGGCCGAATTTCTCGTTCTTTTCCCGGTCCGGCACGTCACCGCCCGCCGGTACATAGAAGTTGTGGATCACCACTCCGTTTTCCAGCCGTCCGGCCACATGGCGTGCATGGCCAAGGCTGGCGAAATCCTGGTCCCCTGCATCCTCAATCGGCAGGCGCGACAGGATTGCCACCCCGTTGTAGCCTTTCTGGCCGCGTGCAACCATGTGGCCGTAGCCCAGAGCCGCAAAGCCGTCCAACGGGATCTTGTCCACCGGGCTTTTGCACTCTTGCAGGCAAAGCACATCCGGCCCCTCCTCCTGCAACAGCTTCTGCACAATCGGTTCGCGCAGGCGGACCGAGTTGATATTCCAAGTGGCAAGAGTAAATGGCATCGCGCGCCTCATCGTGAAATCCGGGTTCCGGCGCGATACTGCCTGTCCGGGCCGGGAAGGACCAGAGATGAATTGGCCTACGGGTTCAAACAATCCAGACAAAAAAAGGCCGGGCATCACGCCCGGCCAAGTCCAACAGGGAGGTGCATACCGTGACCCGGATATGCGCGGGATAGGGTCTGTTTTAAAGATGAACCTCAAGTTCTTCTTTGATCTGGCTCAACGCCGGTTACATCACGCGACCAGCCGGTAACCGCCGGATTCCGTCACCAACAGGCGTGCATTCGACGGATCGGGCTCAATTTTCTGCCGCAGACGGTAGATATGGGTTTCCAGCGTATGCGTGGTCACACCTGCATTGTATCCCCACACCTCATGCAGAAGAACATCCCGCGGCACCACACCATCGCTGGAGCGATAGAGAAACTTGAGGATGTTGGTTTCTTTCTCGGTCAGCCGGATTTTACGCTCATCCTCCGCGATCAAAAGCTTCATCGACGGTTTAAAGGTGTAAGGGCCAAGCGCAAAGACTGCGTCCTCGGATTGTTCATGCTGACGCAGCTGCGCCCGGATCCGGGCCAGCAGCACCGGGAACTTGAAGGGTTTAGAAACATAGTCATTGGCACCGGCATCCAAACCCAGAATAGTGTCTGCATCGCTGTCGTGGCCTGTCAGCATCAAGACTGGCGCCTTCACTCCCTGCTTGCGCAGCAAGCGGCACAGTTCGCGCCCGTCCGTATCCGGCAGGCCCACGTCCAGAATAATCAGATCATACAGCGCTTCCTTGGCGCGCTCCATCGCGCCTTGACCGTTCTCCGCCTCGAATACATCGAAGTCCTCGGTCATTACCAGCTGCTCGCTCAAGGCCTCTCGCAGGTCTTCATCATCATCAACCAGCAGAATTTTCTTCAGTTGCGCCATCGGCTCGCCCTCCTGTTCACATGACAACACATGCGCATCCCTTGCGCCCTCGGCAAGATTTGCTGCAATACTCTCACGCCGACGTGTCCATGGCAGGGAAAATGTTTCACATCCGTTGCAATTGGGCGTAAAGACAGCGAGCCTTTGTTACAAAATAACACCGGAATCCCCGTATGAGCCTGATACCCACTATAATCGAACTGCTGGCCCGTGCCCGGGTCGATCTGCGCATGGGCCTGCCGGTGGTATTGAGCGATGGCCCGGAGGCCGCGCTGGCAATTGCCGTGGAATCGCTGACAGAAACACGTCTGGCAGACATGCGTGCCTTGGGCGCTCCGACTTTGGCCTTGACGGCCCGGCGGGCGGAAACGCTGAAGGCCAGGGTGTATGACGCGGACACCGCCCGCATTATTGTTCCCGGTACTGAGGGGCTGAAGTGGATCCAGTCGCTGGCCGACCCGGCCGATGATCTGAACACACCGATGAAGGGTCCGCTTTCCAGCCAGCGCGGCGGCAGCGCAGACCTGCACCGGCTGGCAATTGCACTGGTGAAATCCGCGCGCCTGCTGCCAGCTGCTGCTCTTGCGCCCATCAGCGATCCGTCCGGGTTTGCCGCGGCCCACGGCCTTACCGCCATTTCGCGTACAGCCGCAGAACCCTTGCTGAGTGAAAGCTCCCCCCTGCATCCGGTTGCGGCCGCCCGCCTGCCAATGAATGCCGCCGAAGCCGGCAGGCTTCATATCTTCCGCCCGGAGGATGGCGCCGAGGAGCATTATGCTGTGGAAGTCGGCCGCCCCGACAGATCCAAGCCGGTTCTGGCCCGGCTGCATTCGGCCTGCTTCACCGGCGACGTGCTGGGTTCGCTGAAATGCGATTGCGGCCCGCAGCTGCAGGGCGCACTGGCACAGATGGGCGCAGAAGGTGCGGGTGTCCTTCTGTACCTGAATCAGGAGGGTCGCGGGATCGGCCTTGCCAATAAAATGCGGGCATATTCGCTGCAAGACCAGGGCTTTGATACAGTGGAGGCCAATCACCGTCTGGGGTTTGAGGATGATGAGCGCGACTTCCGCCTGGGCGCCTCTATTCTGCAAGAATTGGGCTTCTCCCAAGTGCGGCTGCTGACCAACAACCCGAACAAGATTGCGATGATGGAAAAGACCGGCGTGCATGTGGCGGAACGGGTGGCGCTGAAAGTGGGTGAAAACGCCCACAACCAGCATTACCTGGCGACCAAGGCCCAGAAATCCGGGCATATGCTGTGACATCACCCGCCGATCTGGTCCTGACCCCCCGCGGCCTGCGCTTTCTGGGGCGGGTGCTGCCGTGCACAATCGGCAAAGGCGGGCTGTCCCAGAACAAACGCGAAGGAGATGGTGCGACTCCCGTCGGCGTGCATCGCATTGCAGGCATGTTTTACCGCCCCGACAGGCTGTGCCGCCCTGCCTCCTGGGCCAAGCCCATTGGTCCGCAGGATCTATGGTCGGACGACTCGGGAGATGCAAATTACAACCACCATGTGCGGGCACCGCACCCGTTCAGTCACGAACAACTGCGGCGCAGCGATCCGCTTTATGATCTCGTATTGATCACCGATTGGAACTGGCCAGCCGCAACTCCGGGAAGCGGTTCTGCGATCTTCCTTCATCAATGGAGGAGGCCTGGATACCCCACTGAAGGCTGCATCGCCTTCTCACGCGCGGATCTCCATTGGCTTGCTGACCGGGTTCAACCTGGATCCCGGGTTATCGTCCCGCCTCTGGCACGCCCCTGACGCAACCAAGACTTTTCAAAAAGTCTTGGCAAAAGTTTTGCCCAAAACTTTTGTGCCTCAATAGGTGCGGGCGCCGAAAATGGCAGAACCGACGCGAACATGGGTAGCGCCAAGGGCTATGGCTTTCTCGAAATCGCCGCTCATTCCCATCGACAGGCCCTTAAGCCCGTTGCGCTCAGCAATCTTTGCCAGCAGCGCGAAATGCAGGCTGGCCTCTTCTTCCACCGGCGGGATGCACATCACCCCCTTTAGAGGCAGATCAAGCTGGCGGCAATCTGCGATGAAAGCATCTGCATCGGACGGCATCACGCCTGCCTTTTGCTCCTCCTCGCCGGTATTCACTTGAATGAACAATTCCGGGCATTTGCCCAACTCCTGCGCCAGCCTGGCCAGCGTATTGGCCAGTTTGGGCCGGTCAACTGAATGGATGCTGTCAAAGAGCTCCATCGCCTGGCGGGTTTTGTTGGTCTGCAGCGGGCCGATCAAATGCAAGTCGATACCGTCAAACTGCTCCGCAAATCCCGGCCATTTTCCAGCCGCTTCCTGCACCTTGTTTTCACCGAAACAGCGATGGCCTTCCCGCAGCACCGCCTCGACCCGCGCGTCCGGCTGCACTTTGGAAACCGCAATCAGCTGCACGCTGCCCGGCATACGGTCTGCCTGCTGTTCAGCCTTGGCGATTCGGGATCTGATGTCTTCAAGCGGCATGGGTTTGGCCTCGTAGCTGTTTGGCCGAAAAAACACTGTTTGCCTGCAAATGTTAAGAGGCAAAAGAAAAGGGCGGGTCCCCGAAGGAACCCGCCCTGAATTCACGCTAGGCGTGCTTCAGCTTAGAAGCTGAAGTACAGGCCTGCCTGAACGGTGGTGTTGTCGGAGGACGATTCAACCGCACCCGCTTCGAACGACACGCCGCCACCCAGATCGTAGGAGTAGTTGATGCCGAAGGCGGTGCCGTCGGTGCCGCCGGTGCCGGTGCCTGCCGGGTTGTCTTCGCTGCTCACGAAGGCAACCAGAGTGGAAGCTGCGCCCAGCTCAACGTTACCAGCCAGGGTGATTTTGTCGACGTCTTGTGCAACGCCGCCAACAGTCACTGCGTCCATGTTGTTGCCGTATGCAAGACGAACACCGAACTGACCCAGATCGCCTGCAACGGTGAAGACCAGTTTGTCTTCGGTTGCGACGTTGGAGTCCTGGTAGCCCAGAGCGGCAGTCCAGTCACCGAAGGTGTAGGCAACGTGCACAGCGGTACGCTCGGTGCCGTTTGCGGAACCAGCGACGGTGCCGCCATTTGCCTGCGAATAGGACAGGTGGCCCGAGAAGCCGCCGGCAGAGTACAGAGCTTCGATACCGTTACGGCCGGCTGCTGCCGAGGTATAGGTATCCCAGTCAAAGCCGTTACCTGCAACGTTGGTCACCAGCGAGTTGAAGCCAGCGCCGTCGATACCGATGCCAACCGAACGGGTTTCCAGGTAGAAGCCTGGCATGTTGTCGATCGCGCCCCAGATGTTACCGACGTTCACACGCAGGCCGCCGTAGGCAACGTGGAACTGAGCGCCGTTGAACACGCCGGTGCCGGGTGCGCCGTCACGGTTTTCGAACTGGGCACGGGCACGTGCGCCAACGGTCACGCCACCGTCGGTTTCGGTCGACGCGTCGAAGGTGAAGCGCAGGCGGCTGGTGATGTTGGTCTCGGAACGGCCAACAACGGTTTTGTTGGCTTCGTTGTAGTCCAGGCCAAAACGGCCATAGCCGGAGATTTTGACTTCGGCCGCGGCCATGCCTGCGGTGGCGATCAGCGCGGTGGTCGCGAAGAGAACCTTTTTCATGTTTTTCCCTCGGTTTTCTAATCTTAAGCCCAAACCGGGGAATCCGGCGTGGGTATGCCAAGGGGTTTCGCTCTTTCGCCCCCGTTTTGGCAAGTGTTGGGAAAGTCGGGCGAAACGATGCGGTCCGGGATGGTGCAGCTATGCCACAGTCTGCCTCGCTACAGCACCGGATGGACGGCAAGCGCGCAGGTTTACAGGCTTCTGCACCATCGACCTATCACCCCGGAGGCGTATCGCACGATGGGAGGGCCCTCTATATAGGGCAAAGCACTTGCTCCGCCCGCGCCGCTTGCGCTAGGTGTTCGGCCAGAAATTGGCTCCGGGAGCGGTTATGACCAGAACAAAGACTCTGCAGGCAACTTTGGCCGGCGCAATATGCCTCAGTCTAGCTGCGTGCGGCGGCAACAAGGACCGCAGCCAGGATGGCACCCTGCTGGGCAAGGACCGGTTGGCGGTTGATGAAATTGGGGCACAAAGCAATCCGTCCTCGATCTGGGATGTGTTCCGCGGCGAGCCGGACCAGAACGTGCAGGTCAACCGCTACCTGTGGGCGGCCAGCCTGGACGTGCTGAACTTCCTGCCCGTGCAATCGGTTGATCCCTTCACCGGTGTTATCATCACGGGCTATGGCACCCCGCCTGGCGGCGGCCGCACCTACCGGGCCACCGTTCACATCAAGGACCCTGCACTGGACGCGCGTTCCTTGAACGTGGCGCTGCAATCCAAGGGCGGCCCGGTCAGCGCCAGCACGTCCCGCGCTGTTGAGGACGCGATTCTTTCCCGCGCACGGCAGCTGCGGATCGCGGATAAAAAACTCTGACCCGCTGCGCTCTGGAAACACCAGCCAAACCCCATTATCAGAAGCGCCGGGCCACTTGCCCGGCGTTTTCATGCAAAGGACCGCTCTGATGTCGCGTTACTCCGCCACGGAAATCGAAGCTAAATGGCAGGAAGCCTGGGACAAGGCCGGGATTTTCCAAGCCAAGCGCACCGGCGGCAAGCCGAAATATTATGTGCTGGAAATGTTCCCCTACCCGTCGGGCAAACTGCACATGGGCCATGTGCGCAACTATACGATGGGCGATGTGATCGCGCGCTACAAGCTGTCCACCGGCCATAACGTGCTGCATCCGATGGGGTTTGACGCCTTCGGCATGCCGGCCGAAAATGCCGCGATGGCCTCGGGCGGGCATCCCAAGGACTGGACCTATTCGAACATCGGCACGATGGTCGAGCAAATGAAGCCGCTGGGCCTGTCGCTGGACTGGAGCCGCATGTTCGCCACTTGTGATCCGGAGTATTACGGCCAGCAGCAAGCGCTGTTCCTGGATTTCCTGGAAAAGGGCCTGGTCTACCGCAAGAACGCCGTGGTGAACTGGGATCCCATCGACATGACCGTGCTGGCCAACGAGCAAGTCGAGAACGGCCGCGGCTGGCGCTCCGGCGCGCTGGTGGAGCGGCGCGAGCTGACCCAGTGGTTCTTTAAAATCTCCGATTTCTCCGAAGAGCTGCTGTCGGCGCTGGACGGCTTGGAGAACTGGCCGGCCAAAGTCCGCCTGATGCAGGAAAATTGGATCGGCAAATCGCGCGGGTTGCAGTTCTCGTTCGACCGCACCGACGGCGGCGAACCGATTGAGGTCTACACCACCCGTCCCGACACGCTGATGGGCGCGTCTTTTGTCGGCATTTCGCCCGACCATCCGATTGCCAAGGCGCTGGAAGCCGAATCGGAAGAGGTCGCGGCGTTTGTCGCTGAATGCCGCAAGGGCGGTACCACCGAGGAAGCCATCGAGACGGCGGAAAAGCTGGGCTATGACACCGGCATCCGCGTGAAGCACCCGCTGAACCCGGATTGGGAGCTGCCGGTCTGGATCGCCAACTTCATCCTGATGGACTACGGCACCGGCGCGATCTTTGCCTGCCCGGCGCATGATCAGCGCGACCTGGATTTCTGCCGCAAGTATGACCTGCCGGTCAGCGACACCTTCTTTGCGCTGGACAATGATTCTCCGGTTGCGGGCGAAGCCTTTGTGCCGCCGAAGACCGAAAAGGTCCGCTGGGTTGATCACTTTGCCGGGCTTACGGAAGCCACCGGCGAAGAAGCAATCAACGCCACCGTCGATTTTGCCGAGAAAGCCGGCTGGGGCAAGGGCGTCACCAAATTCCGCCTGCGTGACTGGGGTCTGTCGCGCCAGCGTTACTGGGGTTGCCCGATTCCGGTGGTCCATTGCGAAGACTGCGGCGTGGTGCCGGAGAAGAAAGAAAACCTGCCGATCGCTCTGCCCTATGACGAAGACGGCAAACCCATCGACTTCTCGGTTCCCGGCAACCCGCTGGACCGCCACCCGAGCTGGCGCAACTGTGCCTGCCCGTCTTGCGGAAAGCCGGCCCAGCGCGAAACCGACACCATGGACACGTTCGTCGATTCGTCCTGGTACTTCGCCCGTTTCACCGCACCGCGCGCCGAAACCCCGACCGATCTGGCCGAGGCTGAATACTGGATGAACGTCGACCAGTACATCGGCGGCATCGAGCACGCGATTTTGCACCTGCTCTATTCGCGCTTCTTTGCCCGCGCGATGCAGATTTGCGGCCACCTGCCTGAAAAATCCATTGAGCCGTTTGATGCTCTGTTCACGCAAGGCATGGTGACCCACGCGATCTACAAGACCACCGGCGGCAATCACCGCCCGGTTTACCACTACCCTGAAGAAGTGGAGCTGCGCGACGGCAAGGGCTTCCTGAAGGACGGCACCGAGGTAGAGATTATCCCCTCTGCCAAGATGTCCAAGTCCAAGAACAACGTGGTGGACCCGCTTCACATCATCTCGTCCTTTGGCGCCGATACCGCACGTTGGTTCGTGCTGTCCGATTCTCCGCCCGAGCGCGACGTGGAATGGACCGCCGCCGGGGCCGAGGCTTCCTATAAACACCTGAACCGGGTCTGGAATATGTGCGACCGGATCGGAGAAATGGACCCGGAAGCAGCGGGCGAAGGCGACGAGGATCTGCTGCGTGAGATGCATAAGGCAATCCGCGACGTGACCCTGGGTGTTGATTCCTTTGGGTTCAACGCCGCAATTGCTAAACTTTACGCCTTCACCAACACGCTTGCCAAATCCAAGGCCGGCGCATCGGTGCAGAAGCAGGCGATCATGACCCTGGCGCAGCTGATGTCCCCGATGACCCCGCATCTGGCCGAAGACATCTGGAGCCATCAGGGCGGCGAAGGCCTGTGCGCCACCGCGCCCTGGCCGGTTGCAGACGACGCCATGCTGGTCGAGGACACCGTCACCCTGCCGATCCAGATCAACGGCAAGCGCCGCGGCGAGATTGAGGTCGCCAAGGATCTGGACAAGGCAGAGGTTGAAAAACTGGCGCTGGCACACGAAGCTGTGCAGAAGGCGCTGAATGGCAGCGCTCCGAAGAAGGTGATCGTGGTGCCGGGCCGGATTGTGAATGTCGTTGCTTAACCGCAGAACCCTGCTGCTGGCCCTGCCCGTGGTGGCAGCGGCCTGCGGCTTTACCCCGGTGTACGCCCCTGGCGGCACCGGAACCGCGCTGTTTGGGCAGATCGAGGTTCAATCCCCTGAAGAGATCAAGGATGCCAGCGGTACAGACGCCTATTTCCTGGTTCAGAACCTGGAGCAGCGTTTGGGCCGCGGCGGCAGCGCTGCCTATAAACTTGACCTGACGCTCAGCACCCAGGAAGAAGGCCAGGCGATCACTGCAGGTAATGAGATCACCCGCTATTCAGTGATCGGCAGTGCTGGCTTTTCCCTGACCCGCTTGTCGGATGGCAAGATCGCCTCCAGCGGCACCGTGCGGAATTTCACCGGCTACTCCGCAACCGGCTCCACCGTGGAGACGCTGGCAGGTGAACGTGACGCGCATGAACGGTTGATGGTCATTCTGGCCGATCAGATCACCGCACAGATTCTGGCAACTGCGGATCTGTCCGCGCCGGTGGAATGAAGCTCTCTCCGCGCGAAGCGGATGGCTATTTCGCCAAGCCTGATCCCGGCAAGACCGGCATTCTGATCTATGGCGCAGACGCAATGCGCGTGTCGCTGAAGCGGCAGCAGGTGCTGGCGGCCCTGCTTGGCCCCGGTGCCGAAGAAGAAATGCGTCTGACCCGCCTGCCCGGCAGCGACCTGCGCAAGGATCCAGCACAGCTGCTGGATGCCGTGAAGGCGGTGGGGTTCTTTCCCGGTGTCCGGGCGGTTTTTGTCGAAGGCGCCAATGACACCGCCACCCCTGCCATTGCGACAGCGCTGGAAGACTGGCAGCCAGGGGATGCGCAGATTGTAGTCACAGCCGGGCAGCTCAAGGCCACCTCGAAACTGCGGAAGGCGTTTGAAGGCCACCGAAATGCCTATTCGGTGGGAATATACGACGACCCGCCTTCGCGCGCCGAGATCGAGCGGATCCTGGGGGGGGCTGGTATCCGGGACGTTCCCGGCGACAGCATGTCAGCGCTGACGGATATCGCCAATGATATCGGCCCTGGCGACTTCTCCCGCATGATCGAGAAGCTGGCGCTTTATAAACACGCTGACAGCAGCCCGCTGTCACTGGAGGACATCGGCGCCGTTGCCCCGCAATCGACCGAGGCCGCGCTGGACGATGTTCTGAATGTGGTGGCCGAAGCCCGAAGCGCTGAAATCGGCCCGCTGATCCGCCGCCTTCAAGCACAAGGCACCAACGCAGTCACCCTCTGCATCGGGGCAACCCGGCATTTCCGTACGCTTTACACAATTGCAGCGGCTCCCGGCGGCCCTGCCCAGGGGATTGGCCAGCTGCGCTCGCCGCTATACGGCAAACGCCGCGACCGGATGCTGCGCCAGGCACAGAATTGGGGCGCAAACCGGCTGGAGACCGCGCTGACGATCATTACCGATACCGACCTGGCGTTGCGTTCCGCCGGCCAGACCGCGCCGGCGCTGGCGCTGATGGAGCGCGCCCTGATCCGGCTGGCCATGCTGGGCCGCGCCCGCTGATCCGGTAATGCCTCTCCTGGCTTGATCCCCCCTGCTGTGCCACCCATCTTAGGGACACACAACAGGAGAGAGACGATGTACACCGTCACCGGCATTCCGCTCACCCGCACGTTCCGGGTGATTTGGGCGCTTGAAGAGCTTGGGCAGCCCTATGAGCTTAAACAGCACGGTCCCCGCAGCCCGGAAGTTCAGGCACTGAATGTCTCGGGCAAGGTGCCAGTGCTGCAGGCCGAAGGCGAGGCCATCAGCGATTCAACTGCCATTCTCACTTACCTCGCTGACAAGCACGGCGCCCTGACCGCACCCTCTGGCACGATAGCCCGTGCCAAGCAGGATGCGATGACGCATCTCCTTCTGGACGAAGTGGATGCTGTGCTGTGGGCAGCGGCCCGCCACAGCTTCATCTTGCCGGAAGAGCAGCGGGTGCCGGAAGTGAAAGGCAGCCTGAAGTGGGAATTTGCCCATAATCTGGCGCGGCTTGAAGGCAGGATGGGCGCGGAATTCCTGATGGGCGCAGAGTTCACAATCGCCGACATCATCTGCACCCATTGCCTGAATTGGGCCCATAGCGCCAAATTCCCGATCGAAGGCGAAAAGCTGCTGGATTATGGAAAACGAATGCGGCAGCGCGACGCATATCAGCGGGTGGCCGCACTCGCCAAGTAACCTGCCGCTGCCCGGCCCGCCCAGCGCCCGGTGGCCAGGCACGCTGTCAGCAGATAACCGCCCGTCGGCGCCTCCCAATCCAGCATTTCCCCGGCGCAGAACGTGCCGGGGATTTGTTTCAGCATCAGGCCGTCATCCATCGCGTCCCGCCGCACACCGCCAGCGGTGGAAATCGCCTCATCCATCGGCCGCAGGCCTGCATGTTTGACTGGCAGCGTCTTGATCAACCTGGCCAGGGCCTGGGTATCCTGTGGCAAAGGCCGTCCGAATTCCTGCAATACTGCTGCCCGTGCAACGCCCAGCTTCAGCACCTTTCGCAGATGGTTTGAAACGCTCGCCTTGCCGCGCGGGCGGGACAGGCGGCGTGCTATTTCCGCCGTTTCCAGGTCAGGAAGCAGATCCATCTGCAATGTCTCCCCCTCCCGTACCGCGGCGCAGACGGAATAGACGCCGCCGCCTTCCAGCCCGCGCTCAGATATCACGGCTTCCCCGCGTGAGGACAAAGGGCCGGCGTGCAATGCAATACCCTTAAGCGGTTGCCCGAACTGCGGCGCCATGTGATCGGACCAATCCACCAGAAGCCCTGCATTGGCAGGTTTGAATGGTGCAATCTCCACAGCTTTTCCATCCAGCAGAGGGACCCAGCCCCCGTCCGACCCAAGCCGCGCCCAGCTGGCGCCGCCCAGAGCCAAAACCACCGCCCTGGCTTCAATCCGCTTCGGCCCATCCGGCGTTTCAAATACAAGCCCGGTGCCCTCCCAGCCACCCCAGCGCCAGCGCGTGCGGATCTGTGCGCCGAAACCATCAAGGCGTGCCAGCCAGGCGCGCAGCAGCGGAGAGGCTTTCATGACCGTCGGGAACACCCGGCCTGTCGAGCCGGTGAACAGCTCGCTCCCCAGTCCCTGTGCCCAATCCTGAACCACCTGTGCATCAAAGACGCGGATCATTGGCGCCAGCCAGTCTGCGGCCTCTCCATAGCGGGTGATCAACTGGTCAAACGGTTCGTCCTTGGTCAGATTCAATCCGGACTTGCCCGCCATCAGGAGCTTGCGCGCCACTGATGGCTTGGCCTCTGCCACCAGAACGCGATACCCGGCGCGGCCCAGCTCCTCGGCGGCCATCAGCCCTGCAGGCCCGGCACCGATCACCACTGCATCCCAAGTTTCCATCATGCCATCCCCTTGCCAACGCCCGTTTCCAGCGCCCGGCGCCAGCGCTTGTTTTCGCTGCATCGAGCCAAGGCCTATGTGTTTCCGTTCCAATCTGCCCGCTTTGCGGCCGGCCATTTCCGAGCGCTCAACATTGCATCAGCCCTGGGTGAACAGCTGATAACCCGGATGGGCAACGGCGCGCAGACTGGTAATCGGGGCGTCGCCGATCCAAGTTGTGCGTTCCATGACAAACAGCGCGTCCCCGATCGCACTCTGGAGAATTTCACTGTCGCTCTTGGTTCCGGGGCGGGCATAAAGACGCAAATCGCACCTGCTGTAGGGGCGGTTGCGAACAAGCCATTCGTTTGCGCTTTCGCGTGTCAGGTCCACAGTATTTATTTCCGGCACGGTCTCCAGGCAGATCCAGCGGTCCTCAAAGATATAGGGGCGGCTGTCGGCAAGATGCAAAGCTTCAACCCGCAGCATCGGCCGGGCTTCATGCAGGCCGAAGTTTGCCATTATGGCCGGGCTGGAAGGCTGCACCGACTGCCGCACCAGCTGGTAGCGGTGCACGCAGCCTTTCTGCTCGACCTCAAGCCTGGTGATCGGGATATTCAGGGTTGCCCGGGTCACAGGATCGCGCTGTACCATTGTGCCGCCCTTGCGGCGCCGTTCCACCAGCCCGCTTTGAGCCAGATCCCGCATGGCCCGGTGAACGGTGGAGCGGGCACAGCCGAACCGTACGGCGAACTCCTCGTCCCGCGGCAGCTTATCCCCTGGCCCGTAGGTGGAGTTCAGGATCATCTCCCGGATGCTGTCCCGGATGGTTACCCAGGAATGCCGTGGCTTGTCCGTCAATATTCATCCCCCAGGTCAAACGGGAAAATGTTTGCCGCCGCTCCATATTGCATTCTGCGCAGAAAGGCGAACTTGAACCGCGCAACTGTGATTGACATTAATATGTAGCTACATATTAATGTAAAGCGCCTACAAAACACAATAAAGTCTGCGCTGCCGGCATCCGCCCATCGCAGATGCACCGACAGACGGAGGAATGGACACATGGAAAGACGCGCGTTTTTGAGAACCGGCGCTTTGGGTGCGGCGGCAACGGCGCTGGCCAGCCCCGCCATTGCCCAGGGCAAAATGCAATGGAAGATGGTAACCGCCTGGCCGAAGAACCTGCCTGGACCCGGTGTGGCGGCACAGATGCTGGCTGACCGGATCACCACCCTTTCAGGCGGCCGGATCGAGGTGAAGCTGTTTGCCGCGGGTGAGCTGGTACCGGGCCGCGGCGTGTTTGACGCGGTTTCTGAAGGCACCGCCGAGCTGTATCACGCCGTGCCGGCCTATTGGGGATCGAAATCCAAAGGTATCCTGCTGTTCGGCTCGCAGCCGTTTGGCCTGCGCGCGGATGAGCAGTTCGGCTGGATGTACCACGGCGGCGGCCAGGCGCTGTATGACGAGATGTACGGCCGCTTTGGCATCAAGCCGTTCCTGTGCGGCAACTCCGGCCCGCAGTGGGGCGGCTGGTTCAAGACCGAGATCAACTCTGCCGAGGACCTGAAGGGACTCAAGTTCCGCACCACCGGGCTGGCCTCGGAAATGGCATCGAAACTTGGCATGGCGGCTGAGGCCACCAGCGGTCCGGCGATGTTCCAGGGACTGCAGACCGGCGCGCTGGATGCCGGTGAATTCATCGGACCCTGGACCGACAGCGCGCTCGGCTACTACCAAGTGGCCAAGAACTACTATTGGCCGGGTGTGGGCGAGCCTTCCTCTGCCGAGGAATGCGGAGTCAATGCCGCGGCTTTCGGGAACCTGCCGGAAGACCTGCAGCAGGTTGTTTCGCTGGCCTGCGAAAGCCTCTACAATCCGGTTTGGACGGAATACACCACCAAACACGCCCTGGCGCTGAAGAAGATGGTCGAAGAGGATGGCGTGCAGGTGAAGATGTTCCCCGAGGATGTGATCGCCGCAATGGGCGCTGCTGCCAAGGAGGTGATCACCGACTTGCAGGAGGACGACGATGAGCTGGTGCGCCGCATTACCGAAAGCTTCCTTGGCTACCGCGACAGCATCGGCGGCTATATGACCTATGCCGATAACGGCCAGATGAACGCCCGTGCCTCGGTAATGGGTTACTGACGGGCAGCAACGGCAGCCGGCGCCCGGAACGGCGGGCGCCGGCTTTTTGATGGGGAGAGAGCGGAATGCGGCGGGTTGCAAATGCGCTGGACGGGATCAACCGGGGGCTGGCGCATGTGGTGCGCTGGCTGGCGCTGATCATGGTGCTGACACAGTTTGCGATTGTGGTCGGCCGCTATGTGTTCGGAGTGAACTCCATCGCCGCACAGGAAAGCGTCCTCTATATGCACGCAACCCTGTTCATGCTCGCCGCGGGCTACACGCTGCTTGTCGACAAGCATGTGCGGGTTGATGTGTTTTACGCCGGCCTCAGCCCCCGGTCGCAGCGCCGCATCGACATCTTCGGCCACCTGTTCCTGCTGCTGCCATCAATGGCCGCGCTTTTGTACTGGTCCTGGCCGTCGGTACGCAATTCCTGGGCAATATTCGAAGGCCCGATCGCGGTTGGCGGCATCGAAGCCGTGTTCCTGCTGAAGTCACTGATCCCAGCCTTTTGTGTGCTGGTTATGCTGCAATCTGCTGCCCTGCTGATCCGCCTGTTTTCCGAAAGTGACGCCCAATGACCGCATACCTTGACCTGATCATGTTCGCAGCCCTGATGGCGGCGATCCTCATTGGGTTTCCGGTGGCCTTTTCTATCGCCGGCGTTGCGATCATCTTTGCCTGTCTCGGGTGGATACTGGGGGTGATGGACATCTCGCTGCTGGGCGCGCTTGGCCAACGGGTTTTCGGCCTGCTGAGCAACCAGGTGCTGATCGCCATTCCGCTGTTCGTTCTGATGGGGGCGATCCTGGAGAAAAGCCGCATTGCCGAAGACCTGCTGGACACCATGGGACGGCTGTTCGGCCAGTTGAAGGGCGGGCTGGGCATCTCGGTTGTGCTGGTGGGGGCGCTGCTGGCGGCCTCAACAGGCATTGTGGGCGCCACGGTTGTGGCCATGGGCATGATTGCCCTGCCAGCCATGCTGCGCGCCGGGTACGATGCCCGGGTCGCGTCAGGTATTGTCTGCACAGCGGGCACGCTGGGCCAGATCATTCCGCCATCGACGCTGCTGATCATTCTCGCCGACGTGATGTCAAACGCCTATCAGCAGGCCCAGTACGAGCAGGGAAAATTCTCTGTCGAGGCGCTGTCCGTGGGCCAGTTTTTTGCGGCCGCGCTGGTGCCCGGGCTGGTGCTGGTGGTGCTGTATCTTCTTTATATCCTGGTCAGAGGCATGCTGCGGCCTCAGGACATGCCCTCCGCCCCAGCGGAGCTGGCCCGCCCTGGCGGACGCCAGATCATGCGTGCCGTAGTGCCGCCGATCCTGCTGATTTTCGCCGTGCTCGGTGCCATCCTGGGCGGTGTTGCCACGCCGACCGAGGCCGCATCGGTGGGCGGCATCGGTGCCTTGCTGATGGCGGGAGCGCGTGCAGGCGGCCCCTCCCGGCTGATCCTGTCCGGTGCCGCCGCGCTGATCCTGCTGGGGATACTGTCAGGGATTCATCCGGTCCGTCTGCAACGCAGCGACCTCAGCGGGGCCGACCTCGCAGCGGGGCTGTTCTACGCGCTTCTGGCCGCGGTCGCAGCCATTGCCGTTTTGGCCGCCCTGCGCAGCGGTTTGAAGAAACGCATCCTGCACGATGCGGTAACTTCGACCACAACCATGACCGCAATGATCTTTGCCACCATCCTGGCCGCAGGCATGTTCTCGCTGGTGTTCATCGGCCTGGGCGGCGAGGAGCGGGTGGCGCATATCCTTGGCAACATGCCCGGCGGTCCGTCCGGTGCGCTGCTGTTCTGCATGCTGTTCATCTTCGTGCTCGGCTTCTTCCTCGATTTCGTCGAGATCTCTGTCATCGTGCTGCCGCTGGTGACGCCCGCCCTGATCATCATGGGGCACGATCCGGTCTGGCTGGGCATTTTGATCGCGATCAACCTGCAGACCAGCTTTTTGACGCCACCGTTCGGCTTTTCGCTGTTCTACCTGCGCGGCGCCGCGCCAAAGGAGGTCACCACCCGTCAAATCTACCAAGGCGTCGTGCCGTTCATTGGCCTGCAGGCGCTTGGGGTGCTGCTGGTCTGGCTGATACCCGGCCTCGCAACCTGGCTGCCATCTGCAATTTTCTGACGCCGGGCGCCTTGGTGGCGGGCGCCTGGAACACAGCGCAGGGCTAGGTCGTTTCCAGCCCCAGAAACGCCGGGCTCTCCCGCATCTGCGCACCGGCAATATGCTGAAATTCCAAAGTGGTGTATGGGCGCCGCCACAACCATTCGCGGTTTGCCACGGCCTGCAAATCCGGGTCCGGCGGTGTTTCGTCTGTGAAGGCAAGAAAATGCAGGTCGAACCCGAATTCCGCAACATCTTGCACCGACAACAGCTTCATATCCGCATGCGTCGAAACTTCGGCGGCGATATCCCCGGTCCGCAAGGTGATCTGCCCGATATGCGCTCCGCCGCCCAACGGCAGCGCTGCATCACCTGCCCCGTCAGGGCGGTTGCCGAGAAAATCATGCTGCAGCAGCTCGACCGCAAAACCTTCGGGATCATGCAGATGCGCCATATACCCGATATCGCGGAACTGATGCGGGGCAGAGACCTCCACTCCTTTCTGACGCAGGCATTCGCAGGCTATGTCCAGATCGGGCAGACAGATCCCGATCTTCCAATACCGCTCGTCCCGCCTGTGCGAACCCTGGGCACCCCCGGGCAGCAGGATCAGGTCTGCATCCTGTCCTGCATAACCCGCGCGCCAGGCCTCGCCTTCGGTCCGCACATCCATGCCGAACACATCCGCATAGAACCCGGCGAGACGTTCAGGACTCCTTACCTGCAGCCGCAGGCCGGACAGCCGTTTCACCGGCACATCCTCAGGATCCCGGCTGCGATCTCTGGCTGAGCATCAAGAGAATGCGCCAGCAGGTCCTGTGCAGTATCAATCAGCGCATCCGGTTCCACGATCCGGTCGACCAGGCCATAGTTGCAAGCCTCCTGCGCGGTGATTTTCTGCCCGGCTGCCAGGATCATCTTGGTGCGCGCAGGTCCGATCAGCGCCGCCATCCGCCCAGCGTCCGAAGGCTGCGGCAAATACCCAAGCTTCATCACCGGATAAAAAAACTTGGCTGAAGGCACCGCAATCCGGATGTCGCAGGCCAGTACCATGCCATTGGCACCGCCAGCCAGGGTGCCATTCAGCGCCGCCACTTTCAGGCAGGGAATTGAAGCCACAGCATTGGACAACCGCTCCCACACCGGCGAGGTCGCCAGGCCTGTCCGCGCCTCGTCCAGGTCAGCACCCGCGCTGAACACCTTGCTGGTTCCGGTCAGGATCAACCCGCGGGCCTCCTGCGCGCGTTCGGCGATTTCAGCCAACTCGGTCAGCATCGCTTCGGTCAGCGAATTGGCTTTGTCCGGGCGGTTGATGGTGAGGGTCCACAGACCGTTCTGCGCAATCTCCAGATCAATCATACCAGGCCAACCCGCTGACGGATGCTGTCCTCGCGCAAGGAAACTTCCTGGCCGATGCAATCGTCCGCCTCATTCGTGCACATCCACATGAGCGTCCGCGCGGGCCATTCGGCAGGGATATGGTCTTCCCACTCCAGCTCGCTCACCGGGTTAATGCCGCTGGTCTTGATTTCACGCTGCATCCGGGTTGCGACCGTGCCCGGCGACAGCCCCATGGCGCGGATACCATTGGCACGTTCTTCCAAATCCAGTGCGCTGGTCAGCATCGCCGCGCCCGCTTTAGACGAACAATACGCGCTCCACCCCTCCAGCGCATGATGCGCCGCGCCCGA
Source organism: Leisingera sp. M523 (assembly GCF_025141335.1). Lineage (NCBI taxonomy): Bacteria > Pseudomonadati > Pseudomonadota > Alphaproteobacteria > Rhodobacterales > Roseobacteraceae > Leisingera > Leisingera sp. M523. The sequence continues at coordinate 3,966,037 of NZ_CP081036.1, read as the reverse complement.
ACTGACGGTGATAATAGTGCCGGCGCCCGCGGGCTTCATCAGCGGCAGGGCGGCACGTATCCCGTTGAACACTCCGGTCAGGTTGATATCAATCAGCTTGCTCCACTCGCCGGGCTGCGCATCCGCCAACCGGGCAATAGGCTCAATCACACCGGCGTTGTTGATAAGAATGTCCAGGCTGCCGAAGTGCTGATGGGCCTTGGCCAGCGCGCCCTCCACCGATGCGTAGTCTGATACATCGCAAGTAAAGGTCAGCACATTTCCGCCGATCTCCTCCGCCAGCTCCCGCAGCGCCTCTCCGCTCCTTGCCAGCAAGGCCAAATTGGCCCCTGCAGCAGCAAAAACCCGGGCCGTATCCGCGCCGATCCCGCGGCTGGCGCCTGTAATTGCAACTGTTTTTCCATTGAAATTCATCGGCCGTCCCTCCAAGTGGCTGCTGACCCATGTGGTAAAGCGGTTAGGGGGAACGGTCCAGCCCAAGGCCCCCTTGACGGCACCGCCCGCCGGGCCGACGATGATTTCAATTATCTCACTGAGAAAGGTTCTCTTATGTCCGTTAATTTTGCACGCAGCGGCGTTGCAGCGGTAATTTTTGTTGTTTCCGCCCAGAGTGCCCTGGCCGATCTGAGTGCCCAGGACGTCTGGGCTGACTGGAAAGCGTATCTGACCAGCACCGGTTACACGGTTTCCGGCACTGAAGCTGTTTCGGGCAGCACCCTGACTGTCTCCGATGTCTCGATGGTCATGCCGATCCCGGATGAGGACGGCTCCGGCACGGTGAGCATGCCGGAAATCCAGTTTGTGGAAAACGGCGATGGCACCGTCAACGTGCTGCTGCCTGCGGAATTCCCGATGGGTTTTGATTTCACCGCTGAAGGTGAGAGCTTTTCGGGCAAACTGATCTATGCCCATGACGGCACCCCGATGAAAGTATCGGGCGACGCCGAAAGCATGAGCTATGATTACAGCTCGTCCAATGTCACCATGACGCTGGATAGTCTGACTGCAGACGGCGAGGCCGTGCCGGCGGACGTGGCGAAAATTCAGATCGTCATGAACGACGTTGCTACCAAGACCGATATGAAAATCGCTGGCGCGCGCAACTATGACCAGACGCTGACTGCTTCCAGCCTGAGCTATGACATGGGCTTTAACGATCCCGAAAGCAACAGCACAGGCTCTTTCAAAGGCGCCCTGCAGGGCCTGAACTTTATCGGCACCAGCACCGTTCCCGCTGATCTGGAAAGCCCCGATATGACAGCGCTGCTGGCAGCCGGATTTGCCTTTGACGGCATCTTCACTTTTGACAGCGGCAATGGTTCCGTCTCCGGTGTGGACGGCAGCGAAAACTTCGCCATGGAAAGCAACTCCCAGGGCGGCTCGATCGCGGTGGCGATGGACAAGCAGCATCTGACCTATGATGTGTCCCAGACCGGCACCAATGTGAATATCTCCGGTTCCGAGATCCCCTTCCCGCTGGCGCTCAGCATGGCGGAGACCGGTTTCAAACTGATGATGCCGCTCGCCAAATCCGACGAAGAGCAGGACTTTGCCCTGGGCATTACCCTGCGCGACTTTGCGGTTCCGGATATGCTGTGGGGCATGGTCGACCCGACCGGCCAGCTGCCGCATGATCCTGCCACCGTGGTGCTGGACCTTGCCGGCAAGGGCAAGGTGCTGTTCGACCTGTTTGACCCGGAAGCCATGGAATCGGTGGAATCCGGCGAAGAACAGCCGGGCGAACTGAACGCGCTGACCGTGAAACAGCTGCAGGTCACCGCAGCAGGCGCCGAGCTGACCGGCACTGGCGACTTTACCTTCAACAATGAAGATCTGGTCAGCTTTGACGGCATGCCTGCCCCCTCGGGTGAGGCTGACCTCAAACTGACCGGTGCCAACACCCTGATCGACAAGCTGATCGGGATGGGCCTGATGTCCGACAGCGACGCCATGGGCGCGCGGATGATGATGGGCATGCTGGCCGTGCCGGGCGAGGGCGAAGACACACTGACCTCGAAGATTGCGATCTCCGAGGACGGCCAGATCCACGCCAATGGCCAGCGCATCAAATAACCGTCAATTCCCTGACAGGTTTTACAAAGGGGCTACTATGTGCAGCCCCTTTTTTGCTGCCCGCCCTTGCGGCAAGCCGCCTCACTGGATAGCTCTGGAAGGGAGCAGAACAGAAGGTGCCCATGACCCAGTCCCCCGAAGCGCTTTGCCACGCCCTGATTGATGCCGCCCGCAAGTCCGGCGCGGATGCCGCCGATGCCATGGCCGCGGAAGGCAGCTCCCTCAGCATAGAAGTGCGGGAAGGCAAGCTGGAGCATGCGGAACGCTCTGAGGGCACTGACCTGGGCTTGCGGGTATTCGTCGGCAAACGGCAGGCGCTGGTTTCATCATCGGATATGCGCCCGGAGACCATCGCAGCAATGGCCGAACGTGCGGTTGCCATGGCCAAGGAAGCACCTGAGGACCCTTATGCAGGCCTAGCTGATCCGTCGCAGCTGGCCAAAAACTGGAACCTGGCAGAGCTGGAGCTGGAAGACCCGCGCGGCGAGCCGGAGCCTGCTGCCCTGCAGTCTGACGCATTGGCGGCAGAGGCCGCCTGCCAGGAAATCGACGGCATTACTCAGGTGCAGTCCGCAGCTGCAGGTTATGGCCGCCACGTTGTGCATATGGCCGCAACCAATGGGTTTTCCGGCGGCTACCAGCGTACCGGGCGTTCCCTATCCTGCACCGGGATTGCAGGCAGCGGAACAGGTATGGAGCGTGACTACGACGGGGATTCCCGCACTTTTCAGGCCGACCTGCGCAGCGCTCAGGACATTGGCCGCACTGCCGGTGAACGCGCGGTAGCCCGGCTGGGCGCCCGAAAGCCCAAGACCGGCAGCTTTCCGGTGCTGTTTGACGAGCGCATCTCTTCCTCTCTGATCGGCCACTTGCTGTCTGCTGTCAATGGGGCGGCGATTGCCCGCGGCTCCTCTTGGCTGAAGGGGTCATTAGCTGAGCAGGTTTTGCCCGAAACCCTGTCCATTATTGAGGACCCGCACCGCCCGCGCATTTCCGGCTCCCGCCCGTTTGATGGCGAGGGTCTGCCGACCCGCAAGCGCACTGTCGTTGCCAACGGCGTGCTGACCGGCTGGACGCTGGACCTCGCCTCGGCCCGAAAACTGGGCCTTGAAAGCACTGGCAACGCCGCCCGCGGCATCGGCGGCGTGCCCTCTCCCGCGAGCTGGAATCTTGCGCTGACTGAAGGACAAGCCAGCCGCGATGATCTGATTTCGCAGATGGGCACCGGTCTCTTGGTGACGTCGATGATCGGCTCCACTATCAACCCCAACAACGGCGACTATTCCCGCGGAGCCTCGGGATACTGGGTGGAAAACGGCGAGATCGCGTATCCGGTCAACGAATGCACCATCGCGGGCAATCTGCTTGATATGCTGCGGCGGATCGTTCCCGCCAATGACGCGCGCCGGCACCTGTCGACCGTGGTCCCGTCACTGCTGATCGAAGGAATGACCCTTGCCGGCAACTGACCTTTCCCTGCTTGTGAAAGCGGCGGAACAGGCCGGCGATATTGCGTGCCGTTTTTCCGGTCCCGAAGCCAAACGCTGGGACAAGCCAGGCGGAGCTGGTCCCGTGACCGAAGCCGACCTGGCAGTCAATGCTATGCTCGAAGACATGCTGCAGCAGGCGCGGCCCGGCTATGGCTGGCTGTCGGAAGAAACCGAAGACAATGACGCGCGGCTGTTGCGCGAAAAGGTCTTCATCATCGACCCCATCGACGGCACCCGCAGCTTTGCCGAAGGGTCCCGCACCTGGGCGCATTCCTTTGCCGTCGCTGAACAAGGTGAGGTGACCGCCGCCGTGATCTACCTGCCGCAGCGGGAGCTGATGTACACTGCCGCCAAGGGCCAGGGGGCGGATTGCAATGGCAGCCCGATCCATGTGTCCCCCGCCACAGAACTTTCCAGTTCTGAAGTGCTGGCCGCCAAACCCAACCTGCAGGCCCATCACTGGCTGGGCGGCACCCCGCCTGAGTTCATCCGCAGCTACCGGCCCTCGCTTGCCTACCGGCTGGCCAAGGTCGCAGACGGCCGTTTCGGCGCCATGCTGACGCTGCGCCCCAGTTGGGAATGGGACATAGCGGCGGGCGATCTGCTGATACGCGAGGCAGGTGGGATCCTTACCGATCAAACCGGCCGCCCATTGTGCTTCAACAATCCGCATCCGCGCCTGAACGGGGTGGTTGCCGGAAATCCGGCCCTTCAGAATTCGCTGCTGACGGCGCTGGACCCGAATGCGCCTGGCATCGCTGGACATTAGACCGGACTGGCTTTAAGCGGCAGCAGCAGCGCTATCGTCATACCCAAATTTTTCACAGACAAGCCCGCATGTTGCAGGTACCTTGGGCCGGAAATTTCAGATCGAGCCAGATGCAACGGCGAACCGCAGCACCCAACCGCACTTCCGTTCTGCAGCCCCGCCCCAAAGGAGAGCTGTTGTGGGTGCACGCAACCACCCCTGAACGCTATCAAGCGCTTTGCGATATCGGCCGCCGCCTCAAATCCCTGCGCCCGGACTTGTCGGTGCTGGCAAGCTGGGAACCCGGACTGCGGCTGACCGGTACAGTTGGCTGCGATATTCCGATTGGCCCGCTGCCTGAAGACACCTTGGCCGAGGCCCGCGGGTTTTTGAACCATTGGCGGCCCGACGCTTGCATCTGGACCGGCCCGCCAGCACGGCGGGTGCTGCTTCGGCAAATGCGCGAGCGCAGTACCGGGTTACTGCTGGCGGATCTTCTGGAGGATGAAATGCCCAACCGCACCAGCCGCTGGCTGCCGGACCAGCGGCGGCGGCTGCTGGACGGGCTGACCTGCATCCTGACCCCGTCCAAATCCGTGCAGGCCCGGCTGGCCCGGATCGGACTGCCAGCAGAACGGGTGCAACTGGCCGGCAAGCTGCGGGTGTCTGCAATTCCGCCCGGTTGCAATGACGAAGAGCTTTCTGCCATGCAACAGACCCTTGGCAGCCGACCGGTCTGGCTCGCCGCCCATACCAAGCTCAGCGAACTGCCCCGTATCCTGGACGCGCATCGCGGCGCATTGCGGCTGCTGCACCGGCTGCTGCTGGTGGTCGCGCTGGAAGACGGCGCGGATCTTGCAGCAGCCCGCCGCCAGCTGCAGAACAGCGGGCTGTATTTTGCCGATTGGGAAGACGGCGGTGAACCCGAGGACCTGACGCAGGTGCTGTTGGCGGGCAGCGAGGATTTGGGATTGTGGTACCGCCTGTCTCCAGCCGCGCTGATCGCCAGCAGCCTGGATCCTATGGCGCAGGGCCAGTCGCCTTTGGACGCCGCAGCCTTAGGCTCGGCACTGCTGCACGGACCGGGTATTCACGCGCATCGGGACCTTTATGAAAGACTGGCCGCGGCGGGCGCTGCCCAGCCGGTGCTGACCCAATCGGAACTGACCGATGCTGTCATTGCGCTATCTGCTCCGGACAAGGCCGCCGAAATGGCGCTGGCCGGCTGGCAGAGCGTCACCGAAAGCGCCGCCACAGCCGACATGTTACTGGAAAAGGTCCAGACCCTGCTGGACCAGCGCGAGGATACCGATGCGGGCACCTGAATTCTGGCACAAACCACCGGGAGATTTTAACTTCCGGGCAGCATTGCTGGCGCCGCTTGGCTGGGTCTATGCGCGCGCCACCGCTTCCCGGGTCGCCAAAGGCAACCCGGTGCGTGCCGGTGTCCCGGTGATCTGCGTTGGCAATCTGAATGCTGGCGGCACCGGCAAGACGCCCACTGTGATCTGGTTGCTGGAAACGCTGCGCAATCAGGGGCATGAACCGCATGTTGTGACCCGCGGCTATGGCGGCACCATGGAGGGACCGGTGCAAGTCTTGCCTGGCCGCCACAAAGCCGCGCAGACGGGGGATGAACCGCTTCTTCTGGCCGCCTTTGCCGAAGTTTGGGTTGCCAAGGACCGCGCCGTCGGCGTAGGCGCCGCAGCAGACGCTGGGGCAACCGTCATTGTGCTGGATGACGGATTTCAGAACCCCGCGGTGGCCAAGGACCTGTCACTGATCGTGGTGGACGCGCAGCAGGGCTTCGGCAATGGCCGCTGCCTGCCGGCCGGCCCATTACGGGAGCCGGTTGCCATTGGCCTGAAACGGGCTGACGCGGTGCTCTCGCTTGGGCCTGGGGAGGCCCAGAAGAAATTTGCCACAGCCTGGGGAAGCCATCTGCAGGGCTTGCCGTATTTCACTGGTGCGCTGGAGCCATTGCAAACCGGGATGCCCTGGAACGGCACACGCGTTCTGGCTTTTGCCGGCATCGGCCACCCGCAGAAATTTTTCAACACCCTGCGCAGCCTTGGCGCCGATATCGTCCGCGCCGAAGCGCTTGACGATCACCAGCCGCTTTCACCGGCGCTGATGAACCGGCTGGAGAACGAAGCCAAACTGCTGAACGCCCAGCTTGTCACGACAGAAAAAGACGCCGTCCGCCTGCCGGACAGCTTCCGCTCCAAGGTCATTACCTTGCCTGTGCGGCTGCAGGTTGCAGGAGATGATGGGTTAAAGGAACTGTTGAAGAAAGCCGCGCCTGCACCCTGACCCCCAGCGCAATCCAAAGCCGCCGGGGCGCGCCTGCCCGGTTTGCTCTGCCCTGAAAAGCCCAGGCACACGGCCCGGGCTTAAATTTTTTTCTGGAAGAGCTTAGCCTTCCAGCTCTGCGTCCAACAGCGTCTTGAACTCTGTATAAGACTGATTGGAAATCTTTTCACCATTCAGGATGAATGACGGCGTTGCCTCGATGCCGTGCTCAGTGGCGTTTTCCTGATACCAGGCCACCAGGGTTTGCGCTTTCTCGCCATCCTGCAGGCAGGCTTCCAGCTGCTCATTCTCGATCCCCGCCAGGCGGCCGATCTTGCGCAGCTCATCGACAATCTCGGTTGCGCCGCCGGCCCGCGTCCATTCGGACTGGCCCTTATAGATCAGATCGGAAATACCAAAGAACTTATCCGGCCCGCTGCAGCGTGCAATCATCGAGGCCCACAGCCCGTAGCGGTCGAAATAGACCTCGCGGTAGATGAACTTGACCTTACCGGTATCGATGTAGTCGGCCTTCAGCTTCTTGAAGGTTTCATTGTGAAAGCTGGCGCAATGCGGGCAAGTGTAAGAGGCGTATTCGATCAGCGTGACCGGCGCGTCCTCGGCCCCCAACGTCATCTCGGCGATTGTTGAGATGTCCACCTCGGCCTCCTGCGCAACAGCGGCGCCAACCAGCGGGTTCTGCGGTAGATTGTTCTGGGTGTTGAATCCCGACAGGGCATAACCGCCCGCAACAACCGCAACCGCGGCAAAGACACCAGACATCAGACGGGTCATTTGAACCCCTTTCCTTGCGTTTTCTGTTTTGTCAGCACGTTCTGCCCCAGGCGTTCCAGGGCGGCGCGCAGATCATCGTTTTCCACACCGGCAGCCGCCTGGCTGGCAGCCGCAGTATCCTGCGGGTCGGGCTGCCGGGGCGCTTGCACTTTGGGGGCATATTTGAATTCCACGCGGCCGTCGGAAAATCCCGTCGGTGCCGTTTGCGTGATCCGTACCTTGGAGATGGCATTGAAGCCATAAACCGCGTTCACCCGCTCACGCAGGCGTTCTTTTTGCATTTCGAGCATTGGCGCGTTGGCTCCGGTCGTCAGCACCGTCAGCGTTGCCCCAAAGGAACCGCGCCCGTAGCCCACGTTCACCGGACGCGCCATGGCAGCGATATCCGGACCGGCGATCTCTTCCCAGTGGGTCAGCAGCCGCGACACCGCAAAACCACGGCTTTCCCCCGCCTTGCGGATCTGCTCGTTTAGGAGCTTGGAGGTTCGTGCGAACCCGCGTGTGGTACTGCGCCTGAATGCCATGATCTAGCTTTTGCGTGACTGCCTGCCCTATTGTAAAGAGCCGGAATGCAGGCGCCAGCCAAACCGCGAGCCAAGGAATAACGAATGCGTGACTTGATCAGTAATTCCGCCGCGATGAGCGGAGACCTGCTTGCGTGGTATGACGTCCATGCCCGCGGGATGCCCTGGCGGGTGGGGCCCGCAGAGCGTGCGGCAGGCAAACGCCCCGATCCATACAAGGTTTGGCTCAGCGAAGTGATGCTGCAGCAGACCACGGTGGCCGCGGTGCGGGACTATTTCCTTCGCTTCACCAGCCGTTGGCCCACCGTATCCGATCTTGCCGCGGCGGCGGACGCCGAGGTCATGGCCGAATGGGCCGGCCTTGGCTACTATGCCCGCGCCCGCAACCTTCTGAAGTGCGCCCGTTCGGTCGCAGGCGGTTCCGGTGGAGAGTTCCCGGACAATTACGATGACCTGCTAAAGCTGCCTGGTATCGGCCCCTACACCGCCGCCGCCATCGCCTCGATTGCGTTTAACCGCCCAGAGACCGTTCTGGATGGTAATGTGGAGCGGGTGATGGCCAGGCTGCACGACATTCACGACCCGCTTCCCGGTGTGAAACCTGTTTTAAAAGAACGTGCTGCGGAATTGACCCCGTCTCAGCGGCCCGGTGACTACGCCCAGGCGGTGATGGACCTTGGCGCCACCATCTGCACGCCCCGTAACCCGGCCTGCGGCATCTGTCCCTGGCGCAATCCCTGTGCTGCGCGGGCTGCAGGCACTGCGGTTGAGCTGCCGAAAAAGGTGCCGAAAAAACCAAAACCCACCCGGAGCGGCATCGTTTACCTGGCGAAATCCGCCGACGGCACATGGCTGCTGGAACGGCGGCCAGACAAGGGGCTGCTGGGCGGCATGCTGGGCTGGCCCGGTTCGGAGTGGAGTGACGCCCCGGGTCCGAACCCGCCTTTTGAAGCGGATTGGCAAGAGCAGGATGGGGAAGTGCGCCACACTTTCACTCATTTCCATCTGATCCTTCGGGTGATGACGGCCGAATTGCCAGCAGGTTATAACCAGAATGCAGCGCAGGAACTGATACCACACCACGACTTCCGCGCCGCCAGCCTGCCCACAGTAATGCGCAAGGCTTTCGATCTTTATCAAGGCCTCTAAAGAACCCGGCGCCGCTCTTGGGTTTTCAGATGTTAGGGCATAGTGTCAGCGCAAACGCGCGCTGATTGATTTGGGAGACACAGGCATGATCGCCCCCGAAACCCTTGCCCGCTGGCAAAGCGCCCTGCCGTTCTGGATGTCCTTTTTGCTGTTGCCGCTGGTTTGGGTCACCGCTCTTTGCGGCGGTTGGACACTGATCCTGCCGCCGCTGGTAACCTGGCATCTGTTTGCGATGCTGGACGGGGCATTCGGGCTGAACCTGGAGAACGCCGACCCGGAAACGCCGGACAGAGACCTCACTTGGTACAAGGCGCTGACCGCTGCTTGGGTGCCCCTGCAATTCGTCACGCTGTTCGGATTGATCTGGTACGTCAGCGGTGCCGATCATCTGAGTGCATTTGGCAAATTCGCTGTTTTCTTTGGGGTCGGCGTCGTGACCGGCGCCGTGGGTATCACCTACAGTCACGAGCTGATGCACCAGTCCAGCCGGGTTGAGCGCTGGCTGGGGGATATCCTGCTGGCTATGGTGATGTACTCGCATTTCCGGTCCGAGCACCTGCTGGTGCATCACCGCTATGTCGGCACTCCGCGCGACCCGGTGACAGCCCGCTATAACGAGGGGTTCCACCGGTTCTACCCGCGTGTGTTGCGGCAATGCTGGCATTCCGCATTCCGCGCTGAACGGGAGAAGCTGGCGAAGAAGAACCGCCACTGGACCGACCGTTCGAACCCGTTCTTCCGCTATTGGGCGCTGCAGGCCGCGATGCTGCTGCTGGCGATGCTGCTGGGCGGGCTGACCGGGGTGCTCTTGTTTCTGGTGCAGGCCGGGGTCGCCATCTGGCAGCTGGAGGTGGTCAACTATGTCGAGCATTATGGGCTGACCCGCAAACACTTGGGCGATGGCAAATACGAACCCGTGCAGCCACGCCACTCGTGGAATGCGGCGCATAAGGCGTCGAACTGGCTGCTGATCAACCTGCAACGCCATTCGGATCATCACTACAAACCAAACCGCCGCTTTCCGCTGTTGCAGAACTATACTGAAGCCGACGCGCCGCAGCTGCCTTATGGCTACCCGGTGATGACCGTCGCTGCGATGATCCCGCCCTTGTGGCGCCGGGTAATGAACCCGCGGGTGCGGCGCTGGCGTCAGACGTATTACCCCGAGATCACCGATTGGCACGCCTACAACAAAGCGCAGAATCCGGTGCCCCGATAGCCTTACGCCCAGGCTAGAACCGTCATCGGCTGATCCAGCCCGCGCACCTCTTGATCCGGATGCCGGGTGTTGCCGTCCAGCAGGTCCAGGCCGGCCTGCTCCGCCCTCACCTGCGCGGCCAGCGTTTCGCTGATCACAATCCCGGCCTGCAGCTTGCGGGTCAGGTTCTCCAGCCGGGCGGCAATGTTCACTGTCATCCCCAGCACCGCAAACTCCAGCCGGTTGGAGCCGATGTCGCCCAGCAACGCTTCGCCATAGTGAATTCCGATCCCGGCGCGGATTTCCGCCTTACCCTGACGGGCGCGTTCCCTGTTCCATGCGATCAGCGACTCGCGCATGGAATGGGCACAGGCCAGTGCATTGGTGGCATCCTGCCGGCCTGCTACCGGCGTTCCAAAAGTCGCCATCAGCCCGTCGCCTAAGTATTTGTCCAGCGTGCCGTGATGGCGGAACACCTCGCGCTCCATCCGGCCGTGGAATTCCCGCAAGAGGTCAATCACCATTCGCGGGTCCATCCCCGAAGACAGTCTGGTAAAACCTACAATATCGATGAACAGCACTGCCACATTTTCGCTTCGCACCTGTTTCAGCGGCTCGTCGTTCTGCGACAGCTGATCCACCACATTGGGCGAGAAATAGCGCGACAGATTGGCCCGCTCCCGCTCCAGGCTGGCGTTGCTCCTCAGCAGCGCGTTGAACCGGCGCACCGAAAAGCCCAGCGTCACCGCCACCAGCACAAAGACCACGGCCTCCTGCACCCGCAGCTGGATCACAAAACTGTTTGGGTCAAAAAACTCCGCCAGTTCCGGGGCAAAGCCAAGCGCCGCGGCCACAGCTTCCGAAAGGCCGGGAACCGGGGTGGCAAACCACCAGGCCAGCGCCAGCGCGCTGAGCCACATCGTCGCCGTCCATGTGCCGATCGCAATCACTGTGCGCCAGGAATAAGCCATGGTGCCTGCGGCCAAGATGACAAAGAAATACTGAAAGTTATCAAACCGGTACTGCATAGCCACCGGTATTTCGCGGGCGTCAAACGGGTTGGGCATGACCAGACCGATGGTCATGATGAGAAGATCAAGGAAGATCAGAAACAGCTCCAGCCGTGACCTTCCCACTTTTCCCACCCGGCTGATGAACCAGCCGTTGAGGCACAAAAGCGCAAGGATCCCATGATAATAGAGAATCTCCCAGGCCGGGTTCAGGAAGACGATGAAGACTGCGATAATGGGCAGTGCGATCCAGCGGGCCCGTACTGCCAGCTGCAGCCCCCGCTGTTTATGCGCATCCAGGGCCGCTTCGGCAAATCTGTTTTCCGCAGTTGAAATTTTCTGGCCGCCGGTTCCAGGTTCCTGGACAGCTCCGGTTCCGGAGATAAGTGCGGTATCGGTCATGGGCTTTCCCCTCTTCCCGCTGGCTGCCGCAGCGTCAGTATTGCAGATAGTTGCGCTGTTCTGATCAGGGAATAGCGCATCACAGCGCAGAAACTAAAAAACCCCGCCTGATGCAGGCGGGGCAAGGTGTGCGCCTGCGCATTATGCACAGGCGCCTGCAATAGGTTTTCACGTTCACAAAAGCCCCGGGCCTCAGTTCTGCATCTCAGCCCGGATCTGCTGGCGCAGCACGTCGATCGGCACTGTCTTGCCCTCGCGCTTGAAACACCAGTAGGTCCAGCCGTTGCAGGACGGCGCGTTTTCCAGATGAGCGCCCACCTGATGAATCGAACCTTTGATGTTGTCGCCAATCAAAGTGCCATCGGCGCGCACCTTGGCCTTGTGGCGGCGGTTCATCGAATACAGCTCCTCGCCCGGGCGCAGCATGCCGCGCTCCACCAGCTGGCCAAAGGGCACCCGCGGTGCTGCGCGTTTGCTGGCGGACACTTCCAGGGCCTCGCGGTCGAACTTGCGCACAGCCTTGATGCGTTTCTCCGCCACCTTGCGATAGGCTTCCTCGCGTTCGATGCCGATGAACTCGCGTCCGAGCATCTTGGCCACAGCGCCGGTAGTGCCAGTGCCAAAGAACGGATCCAGCACCACATCGCCCGGGTTTGTCGAGCCGACCAGGATCCGGTGCAACAGCGATTCCGGCTTTTGCGTCGGATGCGCCTTGTCGCCGTTTTCATCTTTCAGCCGCTCATGTCCGGTGCAAATCGGCAGCACCCAGTCGCTGCGCATCTGAATGCCCTCGTTCAGCGCCTTCAGCGCTTCGTAGTTGAAGGTGTATTTCGCGCCTTCCGACTTGGACGCCCAGATCATCGTCTCATGCGCGTTGGTGAACCGCTTGCCGCGGAAGTTCGGCATCGGGTTCGACTTGCGCCAGACCACATCGTTCAGCACCCAATAGCCTGCGTCCTGCAGCGCCGATCCGACACGGAAAATATTGTGATAGGAACCGATCACCCAGATAGACCCGTTCGGCTTCAGCACCCGGCGCGCCGCCTTGAGCCACTCGCGGGTGAACTGGTCATAGACCGCAAAACTGGAAAACTGGTCCCAGTGATCATCCACGGCATCGACTTTGGAATTGTCGGGACGGTGCAGCTGGCCTTTCAGCTGCAGGTTATACGGCGGATCCGCAAAGATCAGATCGACCGAATTGGCCGGAAGACTGTTCATCGCCTCGATGCAATCGCCGCCCATAATCGTGTTTAAAGGGAGCGCTGCCGCGCCCTTTGTCATAGTTTTGTTCATTGCTCTGCCTCATACCCGCGGCGCATTTTTGCGCTCATTAGGTTGTCCACAGGATGAGTCATCGCGGATTCGAGGTCAATTTGTTTATTAGAACAACACCCTACGGTTCACTCTTGATACAAGATGTTGTGTACGGGTTTGAATGACCGCCGATGATGTGGGGTCACACCTAATTCAACTAGCGCCTCGCGGTGCTGTTTCGAGGGGTAGCCTGCGTTTTTCTCCCAGCCATATCCAGGAAACTGTTGCGCCAAATCCACCATGACCCTGTCACGCACCAGTTTGGCAATAATCGACGCCGCCGCGATGGAGACTGATTTGGCATCTCCTTTGACCACAGCTTCCGACGTCAAAGCCAATCCTTTGGGTATCAGGTTGCCATCTATCAGCAGATAGTCCGGTGCCGGATCCAAGGCTGCTACTGCGCGCTCCATCGCCAGATGCGAGGCACGTAAAATATTCAGGGAATCAATCTCTTCGACTGAGGCGTGGGCAACGGACACCTGACCAGCGGCCAGAATTTTTCCTTCCAGCGCTTCGCGTTTTTTCAAGCTCAGTTTCTTGGAATCGTTGAGCCCCTCAGGAATAGCAGAGATGTCCAGCACCACCGCTGCGGCAGTGACCGGCCCGGCCAGCGGGCCGCGGCCCACCTCGTCCACTCCGGCTATTCTCAGGTACCCTTTGGCAAGGGCGGCATCTTCCAGGCTGTAGTCAGGTTTTGTCATGCCAGTGAGAAAGCCAATTCGAGCCGGAATTTCAACCCGCACAAAAAAGAGGGGGCCGAAGCCCCCCAAGTTGCTGCTGCCCGAAAGCGGAATATCGTTAGCGGTTGACCATCCGGAAGCCATGCTGCTTCAGACAGCGGGGTTTGTAGCCGGTGCGGTTGCGTTTGCCGTTCCAGAAGGTCACCTTGCAAGCCCGCGGCAATTTCTGCGTGTACCCGTAATTGCGGTCGAGACAGCCTTTGCCGGCCAGCGGATAGTTGCGGCTGTAGCGCGGAAAATAGCGGACACACTGTGCCGGCAAGTCATAACGGTGCACCCGCGGCGGCAGCGGTTTCACATGCCCGCCATGGCGGTTGTGCGAGTTATGCCTGTGGCCGCCATGCCCATGGCCGCGCGGCGGGTTGTAAGTCCGGGTTACTGCGTGATCGTCGTCTTTCCTGGCATCATTAATGGCCGCACCAAGAATCCCAAGCAGGGCCATGCCGGCAATGAATTTGGCGACATCCTCGTCTGCACGGGCAGGCGCTGCCGAGAAACCGGTAATGGCAATAGAGGCTGCCACGATCATGGCAATGAATTTGCGGTGCGGCTTGGAACCATATGTCTGGGCCATTTCGGGACCTTTCTTTTGATTGTCGGATGCGCAGCCTGTGCGCTTGGATGTCTCCAACCTGGCCCCACCCCCTTCAGACAGGCAATATCGGCCGCTTGTTATCGGATATCAGCAGTCTCAACCCCCTGCGGTTATTGAATTTCAAGGCCCGCCGCCGCAGGATGCCCATATGAAACAGAACCTCCTGATCCCCGCACTTGCGGCTGCCCTTCTGGCGCTATCGCTGCCAGCCCAGGCGGCAGATTGCTATGCCGACTACAAGGCCAAGCAAGACAATCCGCTGCGCCTGCACTACGGCGTGATCCAGCTCTCCGGCGCCTGCAAGAAAAAGGCCGCCCGGCGCGAGGTCCAGGCCCGTATTGCACCCGGCGGCTGGAAGCTTTTGAATGTCCTGTCCGTCTTCGGCCCCGAAGGCCTGCAGCAAAGGAAGGCCAATGCCGGATCCTACTATCTCCGTTTCTGAGGCCCGCGCGGCTGGCAGCAGGGTGATCGCGCTCGGCATTGCAGCGATTGTTGCCCTTTTGGTGATTGCCGGCACGGTTCTCTTGCTGACCCTGCCCGATGCCAATGCCTTTAACGCGCGGGTTGAGCAGCTGTTTGTCGAAAACGATCTGACAACCCAGGCCGAGATCAAGCTGCTGGAAATCCTGGCCCAGTCCGGCACTGCCTTTGCCGACACGCTGACCAGTTACCGGATGGTGATTTTTGTCTTGCTGCTGTTTGCCACTGCAATGATGGTGGCTGCATTGACGGTGCTTGGCATGCTGGTGATGCTCAACCGCCGCATGGCGCAGATCGAACGCTCCGGCATCCAGGTGAACGAACTTCTGATCAGCCGCGATGAAAACACTGTCTACCTGAACAACATGGGGTTCAAACTGACGCCCGCCGCGATGGAAACTCTGGCGGTTCTGGCGGAGGCCCGGCTCGACGATGACGTGCTGTCAGGCGCCGAAATCGAAGCAGTGATTTCCGGCCGCATCTCCGCCGACTGCGAGGAAGCCGCTGGCGCCACCCGGATAAAACGCCTGCGGGACACGCTGGGCAACCAGATGGTGAGTGAGCTGCTTGTCAAAAACATCGCCAAGCGCGGTTATGTGCTGGCCATCAGCAGAGACGTGATCCGTATGGTCTGAACCGTCTGGCTCCGCTTTGCTCAACATCATGTGTTCAACTCTGGATTTTCCGCCCCCAGACCCCACATAGTCCAGAACCGGCCCACGCCGGCCGGTCCTGGTTTTCAGCACATTTCCGGCGCAACGGACAAGGACCTCAGGGATGGATGCACAGGTACACGCACCGCATCGGGGCTACGGCATTGTTATCGAGCCGCTTCAAGGTTTGGTCACGGCCCGGCGCAATGGCACCGTTCTGGCGCAAAGCTCCCGCGCCAAGGTGATGTATGAAACCCGGCTTCCCCCAGCGATCTATTTTCCCTCGGAAGACGTGACAGCACAGCTATCGTCCAACACCCCCTTGCAAACCTTCTGCCCCTTCAAAGGCACGGCCAGTTACCGCGACATGCTGTTAACTGGCGGCGGCATACAGAACGCTGTCTGGTCTTACGACGAGGCAATGCCGGAGGCAGCAGCCATATCCGGCCATATTGGCTTTATGCCTGGCGCCGAGGCCGAATTCGATCTGGGCAGCAACAGCGTAGAAATGCCGGACTACGGCAATATCTCCGGCCCGGTGATCGACTGGCTGCTGCGGGACGCCGCCCTGGTTCCGACCCCCGAAGACCTGACGGCCGCTCTGGCTGAAAAATTCGTCGAGCAAGGCATCTATTTGTCCCGCATGTCCGTCATGGCATGGTCGCTGCACCCGCTGATCGCGGGCAAGAACTACATCTGGCAAAAGAAAACCGGCGAGGTCACCACCTACGCGCCGTCTTACGAAATCCACGACCACCCAGCCTATCAGAACAGCCCGCTGCGCCACGTCTCCAACGGCATGGGCGGTGTGCGCCACCGGCTCGGCTGTTGCCGGTCCGCAGATGCGTTTCCGATCCTTGAAGACCTGCGCAAGGAGGGGGCCACCGACTATGTCGCCATGCCGTTGCGCTTTTCCGACGGGCGCATCAATGTGCTGACCCTCACCAGTGATCACCCGAACGGCTTTTCCACGGCTAACCTGGGGCTGATCTTCGAATGCTCCGATGTGATTGCCCGCTACTATGAAATCTTCATGCAGCGCGAAAACGCGCAATCGCTGCTGGAAACCTATGTTGGCAAGCGCACCGGCGCCCGGGTACTGGGCGGCGAGATCCGCCGCGGCGACGGAGATGAAATCGACGCCGCCATCATGTTCTGCGACCTGCGCGGCTCCACCCGGCTGGAAGAGCAACTGGGCCGCCAGGACTATATCGCGCTTCTGAACCAGTTCTTCGAGACTGCCTCGACCATCGTGCATGAGCACGGCGGCGAAGTGCTGAAATTCATCGGCGATGCTGTGCTGGCGGTGTTCCCGGCCGGCAGCGATCCTGAAAGGGCCCGCAGGCAGGCCCTGAACAGCGCCCGCACCATCGTGGCCCGGTTGGAGGAAATCGCCCAGGAAGAAGACGGCCACCGCTGCGAAGCCGCCATCGGCATCGCCTACGGGCGCGTGACCTACGGCAACGTCGGCTCGCGTGAGAGGCTGGACTTTACGGTGATCGGCCAGGCCGCCAATATCGCCGCCCGGCTGGGCGACTACGGCAAGACGGTCAACCATCCGGTCATTGTCAGCCAGGACATTCTGAGCGATCCATCACAAGGCGTTTCGCTGGGTGCGGTCACCCTTCATAACGTGTCCCAGCCAGTCACCTGCTTTGCTGTCCCGGCCAAGATTGAACCGTAAGCGCCTCGGTGCTCCCCTACGCGGCGCGGCTTGACGCGGGCCAGAATTTCCAAGGCACGAGGCCGTCGATACGGCTTCTGGGATGACCGTCGAGCAACGCGCGCAGCGTGCCGGAAGGGCAGTTGACCGGATCGGCGTCGCACATTTTGCAGTTCGCGATCAAGCTGGTGAGCAATTGACCTGCCAGTGAACTTTCATCCAGAGCAAGGGTCAAGTGGCTGAGCGCTTCATCATCGCGCTTCCCGGGGAAGCCTTTCCTAGGTGTTTGATCCCATGGTTTGATGGTGGGATCTGTTCTTTGGAATGGAAAGAAGCACTATGGGACAAGTTCGTCACGGGAGCGCCACGCACTGTCACCTGGCAGGCGGTTTGCATGGCAAATCTGCCGAGAGGGCACGCACGCCGTCAGAGCAGCAATACAGCGATCCGCTGCCCGGCAGGGTTATGCGAGGCATGATCCCGAAAGGGACAAGCTTCGATCGCGGCACTGAGCAAGGAGCTGGACATCAATCCCAAGACCGTTGCGAATTGGCGCAAGCATGCGACGGTGGAGGATTTTAGGACCGGGCCGAAGGAGCCGCGTTCAACCGTTCCCTCCGAAGCGGAGGAGGCAATGATCGCCGCATTCCGGCGGCATACGCTACTGCCGTTGGATGATTGCCTTTATGCTCTCCAGCCGTCGATCCCGCATCTGACGCGGCCGGCGCTGCATCGGTGCCTTCAGCGGCATGGCATCTCGCGCTTGCCGGATGCCGCGGGTGACAAGCCAAAGCGGCAGCGGTTCAAGCGATACCCCATCCACTGCCCGGCAGTGCATGTTCACATGCATGGGGTCTGGCCAGCGACCGGGCAGGACGTGTCGATCGCTGGAGGTCGCTCGGACGACTGGGGGCGTGGGTTTCGGATGCCGGCGGAACAGTTGATTGCATTTTCCTGAGCAAAGCGCGGTAACGGGCAGGCCAGGAGCGGTCCAGCCTGCGGGCGGCAGCTGGTGAGTTTCGCGCGTTTGAGACGGGCGTTGCGTCATGCGGCCTGCTCCCGGGGGGGTGCTCGAGATGGCGGCTTCTGCCGCGGCGGAAGATCTCGATGATGCGCATCGCGCCGCCACAACAGGGGCACGGTTCGCGCAGAGTGAGAGGGATGACCTCGGCACTCTCCTGCGGGTCCGGGTCCTGCGGCGCCTCGCCGAGCAATCCGCGGATGCGGGCGATGGTGGCCTTGCGAGCCGCGCTGGCCAGCAACCCTTAGTGCCGGATGCGGTGGAATCCATCCATTGCCCGGCAGGCGATTTGGCAGAGCCAAATCTGCCGTAAGGGGGCAGGACGTGGATAAGGAACCGGCGGATGAACTCGCCGGTCTCGAGGCGCATCACCTTTTGCCGGTCGCCGTGCTTGATGCGGTAGTCCTTCCAGCGGAACGCCACGGCCGCAGCATCGGCGCTGATCAGGCGATGGTTCGAGATCGCCACGCGGTGGGTGTATCGGCTGAGATAGGCGAGCACGGCCTCGGGGCCGCCAAAGGGCGGTTTGGCGTAGATGACCCACTCGGTCTTGCGCAGCGGGGCGAGGTAGTTGGCAAAAGCGCCGGCCTGAGCCAGGTTTTTGAGGTCGCCGAAGAACTGAAGCGCGCCCACCTTGTTCAGGGCCGCCAGCCCTTCGAGGATGAGTCGCCGGAACAACCGGGAGAGGACGCGCACCGGCAGGAAGAACCCGGGGCGGCAGGCGATTGCGCAGCAATCTGCCGAGAGGGGGGCACGATCATGTGGACATGCGTATGGTGGGGCCACGCCAGAGGCGTACTTTCAGCACGACGCCGAGCCCCAGGTGTGGAGCACGCTGGTCATGCCGACCCGGGCGCCGAGATGCCGGGGATCCGCGGCGATGGTCGTCACGGTCTCAGCCGAGGCGCGGAACAGCAGGCTGTAGACTGCCTTCTTGTTCCAGTAAGCGATTTGCGCGATCTCGGCCGACAGGGTGAAGACCACGTGGAAGTACTCGATCGGCAGCAAGTCCTCGGCCCGCGCGGCCATCCAGTCACGTGCGGCTGGTCCCCGGCACTTCGGGCAGTGCCCCCTCCCGGCAGATTTGGCGCGGCCAAATCGCCTGCCGGTCAACGGTACCTTGCAGGAATTGCAGGCGATGTGCCGGTGGCCGCATTTTCCGCACGCAGTGACATGCCCGCCGAGCACCTCGGTCCGGCAGGCCTTGATCGCCCCCTCTCGGGATCTTGCTTTGCAAGACCCTGCCGCCACGCGGGTCCGTGTCTTCGGAAGATGTCAGCAAGCTCCAGTCCCGGCCGCCCGGGCACCCCCGGCGTCCGGTCACTCCAGTCCGCGCCGGAGAGTGTGGTCCTGCAGCTCCTTCAGACGTTCGTACGGGCTGACGGTTGAGCGGATCGTCTTGGTGGCCACATGCGCGTAGCAGGCGGTGGTGCTGAGCTTGGCGTGACGCCGCCCCGATTATCCCTATCCGCAAGAATGGCCAGCCGTGGAAAGAAAACTGCCCGGCGGCGCAGGTCAGAAACGAAACCTTGCGCGCCACCCGGCACTACGGCCGGGCCTTGTGGAAGCGCTGGACAGGATACCACGCCCGGAGCCGGGTCGAGGCAAAGATGCGCTGCTTGAAGGCATTCGGCGAACGCATCGCCGCAAGAGACCCTGGTAGCCAAACCGCCGAAATCCACATCCGCATCGCCCTCATCAATCGCTTCAATGCACTCGGCACCGCCGAGATCGTCCGCGTCGCCTAAGTTCAGAGGGGAAAGGGGTAGTCAGGCCTCAAGAGGGAGTTTTGCAACAACGCCCATCTTAGGCGACAGTCGATTGCCAAGACTTATAGGTCGCGCACACCACTTCGCGACGCCTTTCAACAGCTTGCCCTGTCTGACTTGGCCGAACTGATCCCGCGCCGTGGTGCCTTTATTCGTTGGCCCGGACCGGCGGAACTAATGGAGATGTTCGAGGTGATGGCAGAGCTGGAGGCCGTTTGCGGTCGGATGGCTTCGCTGCGGATCTCGGAAGAGACGCCAACCTCAATCAGGAACGGCCCATTTTTCGGGCCTTAACGAAATTTATAAATGCCTGAAGGCGCGCCGGTACATTCCGTTTAGATAAGTAGTTGAGTGAAAAGCAGGGAAGCCTTTCAAGGCTCTTTGGAAGAACCTCTATCAGCCTGCCACTTCGAATTGCAGGTTCTGCGGAAGCCGAAAACAGATAGGCTAGACCAAGGCCTGCTTCTGCGTATCTCAAGATGGAGTTCACGTTGTTGGAGATTACTCGCGGCTTTGGCATAACCGTGATCGGGCCATCGCGGGTCCTGAACACCCACGGAGCCAATTTTTCTGAATCCCCGAAAGCAAAACATATTCCCTCGTGGCGCACGATATCACGAGGGAAGTGTAAGGGCTCGGCCTCCACTAGGTAGGACGGCTGAGCGACCACTTTCATCTCATGGGGCGGACCAATTGAAATAGCGTAGGTATCGGGGTCCAACAATGTTTCGACACGTATGGCCGCATCAATGCCGCTGGTCAACAGATCGACTTTTCTTTCGTCATAGATCACCTCTATGGCCAGTGTCGGGTACAAAGCCGCAAAATCAGAAATCGCTGTGTCTAGAAACAACTGACCAGTGCCAACTGGCGCGCTGAGACGGAGCGTACCGGTCAGCCCTTCCCTGAATTCGTTGATTTCCTCAAGCGCGGTATCCAACTCGTCAATTGCGGGCAGGCTACGGCGATAAAGAGCTTCACCCGCACGCGTTAAGGAGATTTCGCGCGTAGTCCGCTCGAAAAGACGTACACCGAGCCGGTCTTCGAAACGTTGAACCGCCTCGCTGACAGAACCGGCCCCCAGCTTCAGGTTCTTTGCCGCCGCACGAAATCCATTTGCGCGCGCAACCTCGACAAAGATCGCCAGGTCATTGAGTCTGCCACGGCTCATCGTTCTATTTTTCTAACAAGGTGATCGGATAGTCAGTATTTTTCAAACGAATACCTTTCCCTAAGTTACTTGGCAATGACCTAGCGCAGAGCCTCCGGCAAGAGCTGTTAAAGCTAGGCCTGAACGGTAGAAAGGATAAGCTCATGAGCACAAAGAAAATCTGGGATCTTCATATGCGGGTCTCTGGACCGTTGAACGAGGAAGCTGCCGAAGGCATGCGTCAGCTCGCGCTGAGTATTGCAGAAGAGCCAGGGGTGATCTGGAAGATCTGGACGCGCGAAGGCGAGACCGACCGATTTGGCTCAACCTATCTCTTCCAGGATCTTGAAGCCTTGGAAACCTATAAGGCGATGCACTTGAAGCGGCTTGAGGCCTTTGGGGTGACCGATGTAACAGACTATGTATTCGATATCATGGAAGAGCTGAGCACTATCAACAATGCTCCGGTAAATGATCCGGATTGACCTGCTCCCCTCGAAGACAACTGGCCCCGCGCATTTCGGTTGCGGGGTCACGCATTACCGCTGGACGCTTGAACTCCGGCGGCAGAACCTTGCTGAAGGCAAAGGAATTCAACAAACCGGTTCATGGCGCCGTTGCAGCTGGATTTCTTCCAAATCGCAATAGTTTCAAGTCTTTCCGTAATATCCTCAAAGGGAATGGAGACCAATCCTGGCGGTGGGGTACGGCAGGTGCTTTCGGCGAGAACCGTGATCCCCATACGGCTGGCAACAAGCCCTAGGATGGCGGCAGAATTATAGGCTTCCTGGACGATATCAGGCATGAAGCCTGCCCGGCGGCAAAGCGGCAGAAAATGGTAGTAGAAATACTCCCAATCCTTAGCTGGACCATGCACAAACTGCTCCTTTGCCAATTCTTCCAGCCGGATGCTGCCACGGTGAGCCAAGGGGTGCCCTTCGTAGACGATACAGAGCAGGTGTTCCTGCTGGACGCTGACTGAGGCGATATCGGGCAAATTCACTGGGCCAGTGACGAAGCCGACATCCAGCGTCCCTTCTTCCAAACGGTGCAGCTGTTCCGTGGTTACCCCATGAAGCGGTTTAAGTGTGATGCCCGAAAATTCCTGCTGAAATGTCTTGAGTAAATCGGGGAGGCATCCGCCTATTGCAAAATCCGTATACCCAATGCGCAGTGACCCGATCTTTCCCTGGTCTGCTTGCCGCGCATTTTCAACAGCGCGTTCCGTCGCCGTCAGGACACCTCGGCAGCCCTCTAGGAACACCCGGCCCGCTTCAGTCAGCACAGTGACCCGGTTGCTGCGCTCAAACAGACTTACCTTTAATTCGCGTTCAAGATGCTGAATTGCCCGGCTCAGCGCCGGTTGTGCGATGTTCAGCCGGGCTGCAGCCCGGCGAAAATGCTGTTCTTCAGCGACGGCAATGAAATAGCGGATGTGCCGCAGGCCAATATGCATGATGCCGTCCAGTTATCAATTATGACTTAATTGATATTATACCTGCATGTATTCCTGTGCCAAGCTTTCTGCAGATCCAAAGACACAACACTTCTGGGAGGAAACCACATGTTTGAGGGAAAGCTACTGCCAATCCTGGCTTCGGCAGCCATCGTAGCAGCATCGGCGCAAAGCGTCTGGGCCGGTAATGTAACCATCAACCTTGGCTATGCTGCTGCCGAAGGCAGCTCCTACAGCGTATTGGCCGACAAATTCGAGGAGCTGGCCGAGGAGTATTCCGGCGGCACGGTAGATGTGCGCGTCCGGTGCTGCGGCCAGCTGATGGGCGAGGATGAAGCATTTAAGGCGATGCAGCTGGGCACCGTCGACATGCACATTATCACCGGCAACAACATCTCACCGCATTTCCCTCTAATGGACGCCTTTGTGCTTCCCTATGTCTTCGAGGACAAAATCCATGCTTACAAGGTGCTGGAAGGGGAAGTCGGCACTGGATTATCCAATCAGCTGCATACCGCAACCAATGTGCATTTGCTGACATTCGGCTTTGTTGGCGACAGGGATTTTTACAACGCCCGCAATCCGATCACCAAAATGGAGGACATGGCCGGACTGAAGGTGCGTGTGCCAAAAAACCAGGTGATGATCGACACATTTGCGGAATTCGGTGCCGCCCCAATTCCGCTGCCCTGGGCCGATACGCCAACCGCGTTGCAGACCGGCACGGTAGAAGGGGCGGACAATGGCACCTCATTCATCAAGTCCCAGAAGTTCTACGAAATTATGCCGCATTTCACGGTGCTTGAGCATTTTTCGTACTTCTCGCCGCTGTTTGCTAGCGACCGGATCATGAACAAGCTGGACGACGCGCAGCGCGATGCCGTGATGCGTGCGGCGCGGGATGCCGGGCTGTATCAGAAAGAGGAAATGGGCAGCCGGGTTGCAGGCATCCGTGCCTTCCTGACTGGTGAGGGCGGCATGCAAACCGCCGAGTTTGAGCGCTCCGGCTTCCTTGCCGCGGGCCAGCGGGTGCAGGATCGTTATGCCGCCGAAAAAGGTGATGATTTCAAAGCACTTCTGGCGGCTATCCGCGCAGCAGCCGACTGACAGGCTTCTCCCTGACTGCGGGTACGTGCGCCACCCTTCATGTGCCCGCCTTTTTAACTTCTGATGTCAACGGAGGTAACGATGCTGTCACGTCTCGACCGGTATTTTGAGGAGATCCTTTGCACATTCTTTCTGTGCATGGTGGTCGGCTCGGTTCTCATGCAGGTGGTGCTGCGATTTTTCTTTCATTCCGCGGCTGCCTGGGCCGAAGAAACCGCCGTCTATGGCATGATCTTTGCGGTCTATCTCGGGGCGGCGATGGCAGTCCGGGACCGGGCGCACATCCGCATCACCCTGCTGGTCAGCCGCCTGCCGCGCAGCCTGCAAGTCTGTTCCGTGGTTCTGGCCGACGCGCTGTGGCTGGGGTTTTTGATCTTCATGATCGTGCAGACCGTCACCTATACACAGCTTCTGTTCCAAGTGACCTATCAGACCCCCGGCCTGGGGATCGAACAGCGCTGGGTGCAAATGTTCATTCCCATCGCCTTCTGCCTGATGCTGTTCCGCATGCTGCAGGTCTACTGGCGCTGGCGTGCCGACAATTGGAAAGGACTGCCGCTATGAACGAAGCATCCATGGAAAAAGCTGTTCCCCGCACATCATTGACTGCTGTTTCGGTGCTGGTGGTTCTGATCTTGGCACTGGTCCTGGCCATGGTTGCAGGTGCGAACGGCCCGGTCATGATGGCCATAGTTTTTGTAGTTACCATGGCCATCGGGGTTCCCATTCCCTTTGCTGCAGGTATTGCCACAGTGGCAGGACTGCTGATTGCCGACATCCCGCTGACACTGATGGCGCAAGCGGCCTGGACGGCGTTTGAGCCTTTCCCGCTGGTCACTATCCCGCTGTTCATCCTTGCGGGCCAGCTGATGGAGCAAGGCGGCATGTCCGATAAGCTGGTCGCCATCGCCCAGCGCCTTGTTGGGGCCTACAAAGGTGGCATGGGACTGGTCACGGTTGTTGCCTGCATGTTCTTTGCCGCCTTGTCTGGATCTGGACCGGCAACCACCGCGGCGATCGGTTCGATCACCATTCCAGCCATGCAGGAAGAGGGTTACCGCTCCCGTTTCGCAGGTGCCATCGCCGCCGCTGCTGGGGCACTTGGCAGCATGATTCCTCCGTCCAACCTGCTGATCATTTTTGCCTTAGTCACCGATGTGTCGATCCCTCGCCTGTTTCTCGCAGGCATCATTCCGGGCGTCGTGCTGGGGCTAATGCTGATGGTCGTGGTGTTCGTGATCTCACTGCGCAACGGGTATGGCGGCACCGGTGAAAGATTCCGCTGGGGACCGCTGCTCGAAGCTCTTTGGGAAGGCAAATGGGCCGTGATGGCGCCTGTGATTATCCTGGGCGGTATTTATGCCGGCATCTTTACCCCGTCCGAGGCAGCCGGTGTTGCCGTGGCCTATGGTTTCTTTGTCGGGCTGTTCATCTACAAGGGGCTGACCTGGAGCAAACTGTTTCAGGCCTTCAAATTCACCGCCATCGTTATCGGCACAGTCTTGTTCATTCTCGGCTCGACCAAGGCCTTTGGCCAGCTGGTCACGATCTTTGACATCCCGTCGTCGGTCCTGGACCTGTTCCAGAATCTGGCAGCCTATCCCTGGCTGGTGATGCTGCTGATCGGCGTGTTCTACATCCTCGTCGGCATGTGGCTGGAGAGCATTCCGCAGATCATCATTTTTACCGCCGTGTTTTTCCCGCTGGTAACCAGCCTGGGCATCGACCCTGTGGTCTTTGGCATCTTCACGGTGATGACCTGCGAAATCGGCTTTCTGACGCCGCCCATCGGGGTCAACCTCTTTGTCGCGGCCCGTATCAGCAGGATCTCCATTGAGGAAATCTCTGTTGGGGTGCTGCCGCTGCTGATCCCCTATATCGCAATGATCCTGCTGCTGGTCTTCTTCTCCAGCTGGGTCACTTTCCTTCCTGATCTCGTCTATGGCGAACGCTTGAGGTAACCCATGAAAACCATTCCCCTTATTGGCTACAGCGACCGGCTGTCCGCGCGCCCTGGCGAGAGTATCGCATTCAAAATATCTTCCGAAGCCAAAGGCAAAGTCACGGCCCGTCTTTTCCGGTCCATAAGCGCCGACCCCAACCCAGCAGGACAGGGGATCGTAGAGGAGGATGCCTCAGCCTATTTCGACCCGATCCAATTCCTGTCCCGCAAGCAGAACTTCCGCAGTGGCTCGTACGGGCTGGCGAAAGAGGCGGTATCTGCACCGGCTACAACGGATCTTACCTTCAGCGCTATTGTACTTGCGACTAAGCAGACAGGTAAGCAGCAGGTGGCGCTGGCCTGCGGCGGCTATGAACTCGCGTTGGCAAATGACGGCAGCGCTAGTTTCTTGGCACCGGATGGCGCAGTGGCAACCGGCCAGCCGCTGACCCTTCGGCATTGGTACCGGATCACTGGCCGGATCAGTGCAGCTGGAGACATCAGCATTACCCAGACGCCGCTTGGACGCAGTTTTGAAAATGAGATCATGTCGAATGGCCATGCTGTCCCGCCAACGATGCTGGCGGGGCGGCCTTCAATTGCAGCCCGCCTTCGCAATGGACAGGCTTCAGATCATTTCAACGGCAAGATCGAAGATCCATCAATTCTGGCCAACGGTGCACCACTGGCTGCCTGGGACTTCTCGCAAGGGATATCTTCAACGCAGGGGCACGCGACAACGGGGCCGGACCTGGATCTGATCAATTTTCCAGCGAGAGCCATGACAGGCTCCCGCTGGGACGGCTCTGAGATGAACTGGCGGCACCGCCCGGATCACTATGGCGCCATCCATTTTCACGAAGACGATATCTATGACTTTGAATGGGAAACCGATTTCAGCTTCAATGTGCCGGCAGACATGCCATCCGGTGCTTATGTGATGCGGATCGAGGCAGACGGGCTGGAAGACGCCATGCCCTTTTTCATTTGCCCGCCGCTTGGCCAGCCGCGCGCTAAACTCTGCGTGCTGGTGTCAACCTTCACCTACACGATTTATGGCAACCATGCGCGGCCGGACTATGAACCGGAGTGGCAGAAACGAAATACAGAGTGGAATGCCTACCCGCACAATCCGGCCGAATACCCGCAGTACGGGCTGTCCACCTACAATTACCATTCTGATGGGTCCGGCATCTGTCACGCCTCGCATCTGCGGCCCTTGTTCAACCTGCGGCCAGGCTTTCTGACCTTCGGGAGCACCTCCTGCTCTGGGCTGCGGCACCTGCAGGCCGATAGCCATCTGCTCAGCTGGCTGCATGCCAAGGGGATTGACTATGACATTGTGACAGATGCTGAGCTGCACAACGACGGCGTTGCCGCGATTGCCAGCTATGCAGCCGTCACCACCGGCAGCCACCCCGAGTATCACACAACGGAAACCTTGAATGCTCTGCGCGATTACCGCGATGCGGGAGGTTCGCTCAACTACCTGGGCGGCAACGGATTCTATTGGCGTATAGCTGTGCATCAGGAAAACCCCGGCCTATTGGAAATCCGCCGGGCCGAAGATGGAATCCGGGCCTGGGCTGCAGAACCGGGCGAGTATTACAACGCCTTTGATGGCGGTTACGGCGGCTTGTGGCGCCGCAACGACCGCCCGCCGCAAGAGCTGGTCGGCATTGGTTTTGCCGCGCAGGGGGAATTCCATGGCGCCCCCTATCAGCGCACCTGTACCGATCCGGCATATGACTGGATTTTTGACGGAATCGAGAGTGATGTCCTCGGAGACTTCGGCTTCAGCGGCAATGGCGCCGCTGGGTTCGAACTGGACCACTGCGACACACGCCTGGGCACCCCCCCTGATACAGTGATCCTCGCGCAGTCATTCTCCCGCGAGGGTGAGTTCATGCTTGTGCCCGAGGAGCAGCTCACGCACCTTACGAACCTGAGCGGCGGCCCGGAAGCTGACATGCTGCGCGCAGACATGGTTTACTTGGAGCTGCCCGGCGGCGGCTCGGTCTTTTCGACCGGTTCGATCACCTTCTGTGGCAGCTTACCGTGGAATGGCTTCAACAATGATGTTTCCCGCCTCCTTGAAAACATCCTGTGTCATGCCTTAGCAAAAGGATGCCCCCAGTAGGAGTTGCATTTTGAGGCTGGCGCGCGCCAACAGGCTTTGTTCCGGGCGCCCGCGCAAGACCCGCAACTTAGTAGTTGAAATCAACCGCGGCGAACGGACGGATTAGAAATCCACTCACTGACGTGGTTATGAAAGATCGGTTTGGAGGAAAGCACTTCGCACACAAGGCAGCGGACGCGGGCGCAAACCAGTATGAGTGGGCCTTGTTGCACAAATCGGGTGAGGGATTCACTGCGTGAATCCAGCGTGGCAGCTGGGATGCATGAGCAGTTGGGCCGCTACGAGATACAAGACCACGAACTGGTCGTCTTACAATGAAGCACTGAAGCAACGCGGATCTCTGACCATCTGGTTTGATCCGAGGATGATCTGGACGCCGCCGCCGACTGGCAAGCGCGGTCGCCGGTGCCAATTCAGCAACGCCGCGATCCAAACCTGTCTAACCCTGAAAGTACTGTTCGGGTTGCCACTGAGGCAGACGACGGGCTTCGTGCAAAGCCTTCTGCGGCTGGTCGGTCTGGACTGGGCCGTGCCGGACTTCAGCACCCTGTGCCGTCGGCAGCGGAAGCGGAACGTGAGTATCCCGTTCCGCGGTGGCGCGGGCCCGCTGAACCTTCTGATCCCCTCTCGTGACATCACTGCGTGATGCACTGCCGGGCAGCGGACAGCACCGGCATCAAGGCCGAAGGCGAAGGTGAGTGGAGTGCGGAGGATCAGAAAACAGTCCGGGGGACTGTTTTCCCGACAAACGCGCAAGCACGGAGGCCCCAAGCGGCGCCTCTGGCGCAAGATGCATATCGGAACCGATGAGGAAACGCTGGAAGTCCGGGCCATCGAGGTCACCGGCAGCAACATCGGTGATGCGCCCATTTTACCCGATCTCCTGGACCAGACCCCGGCTGACGAGCAGATCGGTTCGGTGACTGCCGACGGTGCCTGCGACACCCGCAAATGCCACGAGGCGATCGCCGCCCGTGGTGCCGCCGCTGTTATCCCGCCCCGCAAGAATGCCACACCCTGGAAGCCAACGAGCCCGGGCGCGGTGGCACGAAACGAAGCCCTGCGCGCATCAAAGTATCTCGGCCGCGCCATCTGGCGGCGGTGGAGCGGACATCACCGCCGGAGCCGGGTCGAGTCAAAGATGAACTGCATCAAGCTGCTCGGCCAATCCCTGATGGCAAAAGACTTCGAACGCCAGGTTGCCGAGCTGCAAGTTCGCATCGCCGTTCTAAACGGCTACACCGCTCTCGGTATACCTGTCACAGTGCCCGTAGAGTAAATCCGTCCGGGGAAAGGGGCCCTGCGGTCAGGCCCGGATTTGTGCAACAGCGCCCTCATTGAGCCCCCCCCTTTGCGGCGGGCAAGGGCGGCTGTTGTGCGACCGCATTTCTATGCCACCAAAACAAAGAGGCATGAGTTCTTCAGCAAAACTCAAGTGCGCCTGGCAGGCTCCCTAATTCTCTATTGATCAGGCGGCCTGGCAAGGCGAAATCGCACGGTTTCGTTCCGGAATAAGAGCTGAGAGCCCTTTCATCCATCGTAAGACATTGATTTTCTTGGCGACCCCGGCAGGATTCGAACCTGCAACCTGCCCCTTAGGAGGGGGCTGCTCTATCCAGTTGAGCCACGGGGCCGCGCTTGTTTACGCGATAACAAATCTCTCCTGCGATCACAATGGTAAGCGATGCATCTGCCCCCCCTCGATGGCATCTGAACGCGCTCAACTACCCTGTGATATGTAAGCCTCCAATCCACAGCAGGATGCTAACATGCCGAAACATGAGGTTTGGGGGTTCACCATTGAAACATCTCCTCCAGGCAAGAATATCTGGCCCATCGACCTGAAACGGGAAGCAATTCGGCGCTTCGGCGCGCTGCAAAACGGCAAGGCTTGGTCCGAAGACCTAGGTTACGATTTCGAGCTGAAGCATGATCGGCGGACTTGGCTAATCGAGGTCAAATCCAGCCAAGGCAATCGGTGCCAGTTCGAGATGGGAAAGTCCGAGGTTCGCGCCGCGCGGGAGGCAGCCAGGCCTCGATCCGGTCAGCGTTATGTCGTGATCTATGCCGCCAACCCTGCGACTTTGAGCGCAACACGGGTCGACATTTTGCTGAACCCTATGAGCGATGAACCCGAATTGGGCGGTGACAGAGATCGAGCGAAGTGTTGAAATTCTGCTCTTGCCGGTTTTTTGCGGTTGCCGTGCTGCAACATCAGAGGCGGTTTCCCGCCCTGCATACCTGCGCCGCGTTTGTGCGGTGAGCGCGACGTCAGACCGCAATGGGCCAAGAACGCTCGTGCAGTGCGCTTGAGCCGATGGATCGCTTTGGCCGAGGCTGTTTCGTATTGGTGCTGCGCGCCAATATAGAGACCATAGGGTGCGTCAGCTAGAAGCCTCTGCCGGGGTCAGTTGCAACGCTTGCTTACAATGGGATGGGCGGGGCCGATTGCCTGTTTGCCGCGCGCAGTTTCCATTGTGCAGCAACCGATGTCTGCGCTAACGTTGCACACAGCAATAAAAAGAGGCTCAGGAACGTGACCACGGACAGCAAGCGCCCTCTCACCCTCCGCGATGTATCCGAAGCAACCGGTGTATCCGAAATGACCGTAAGCCGCGTACTGCGCAATCGCGGCGATGTGTCGGAAAAGACCCGCACCAAGGTGCTGAGTGCCGCCAAAGAACTGGGCTACGTGCCCAACAAGATCGCCGGCGCGCTGGCTTCGAACCGGGTGAACCTGGTGGCGGTGATCATCCCCTCGTTGTCGAACATGGTGTTCCCCGAGGTGCTGACCGGCGTCAACAAGGTGCTGGAGAATACCGAGCTGCAGCCGGTGGTCGGCGTCACCGACTATCAGCCCGAGAAAGAAGAAAAGGTGCTTTATGAAATGCTCTCTTGGCGCCCCTCCGGTGTGATAATTGCAGGTTTGGAACATACCGAGGCCGCCCGCGCCATGCTGAACAGCGCCGGTATCCCGGTGGTGGAGATCATGGATACCGACGGCAAGCCGGTGGATGCGATGGTCGGCATTTCCCACCGTCGCGCGGGCCGCGAAATGGCCAAGGCGATCCTTAAGGCCGGATACCGGCATATTGGCTTCATGGGCACCAAGATGCCGCTTGATCACCGGGCGCGAAAGCGGTTCGAAGGTTTCACCGAGGCGCTGGCCAAGGAAGGCGTGGAGATCGAAGACCGCGAGTTTTACTCAGGCGGTTCGGCGCTGGCCAAGGGGCGCGAGATGACTGAAGCCATGCTGGAACGCTCACCGGAATTGGATTTTCTCTATTTCTCCAATGACATGATCGGCGCGGGCGGGTTGCTGTATTTGCTCGATCAGGGCATTGATGTGCCGGGCCAGATTGGCCTGGCTGGTTTCAACGGGGTGGAGCTGCTGCAGGGGCTGCCCCGCAAGCTGGCCACTATGGACGCCTGCCGCCTGGACATCGGACGCAAAGCGGCTGAGATCATTGCGGCACAGCTGGACGATCCGGACACAGAGATCGAAAAGCATGTCACGCTGACCCCTACCATTTCCTATGGCGACACGCTGAAACGGCGCTGATGGCGCTGCAACGGCTGGACAATCAAAGCGCGCGGCGGCTGTTCCTGGACCGCCATGCCCTGCTGGAGCAGCCTGCTGGCCCTGCCAAGGGTGCGGACTTGCTGGCGCTGATCCAGCGTTTGGGGTTTGTGCAGCTCGACAGCATCAACACGGTGGCGCGCGCCCATGACGTGATCCTCTATTCCCGCCGCCCGGGTTATCGGGCCAAACATCTGAAGCAGCTCTACGAGCGGGACCGCGGGCTGTTTGAACATTGGACCCATGACGCCGCGATGATCCCGATGGGGTTCTACCCCCATTGGCATCTGAGGTTTCAGCGTGACACCGAGTTGCTGCGCAATCGCTGGCGCAACTGGCGGCGCGACGGGTTTGAGGCGCAGTTCGAAACCGTCCTGAACCATGTGCGGGATCACGGCCCAGTCAGTTCTTCTGACCTTGGCAAGGATGAAAAGAAGGGTTCCGGCGGCTGGTGGGACTGGCATCCGTCCAAAACCGCGTTGGAATATCTCTGGCGTTCCGGCGCGCTGACTGTGGTGGGGCGCGAAGGTTTTCAGAAACGCTATGACCTGACCGAGAGAGTGATTGAGGAGCATCTCTGCCCAGGCGCCCAGCCCTGCGATGAGGAGGCCACAGTCAGCTGGCTTTGCTCCGCTGCGATGGACCGGCTGGGCTTTGCCGCTTCCGGCGAGCTCGCAGCGTTCTGGGACACGGCTTCTCCGGCGGAAGCCAAGCTATGGTGCGCCGAACAGCTGCGCCAAGGAGAGCTGGAAGAGATCGAGATCCAGCAGGCTGACGGCAAGCTGCGCAAAGTGTTCGCCCGTCCGGGCACCGTGGAGACCACTGCGGAATTGGGTCCGGCACCAGGCCGGATGCGGGTGCTCAGCCCCTTTGACCCAGCCCTGCGCGACCGCAAGCGGGCGGAACGGCTGTTCGGTTTCCATTACCGGATTGAGGTCTTCACCCCCGCACCCAAGCGCCAGTACGGCTATTACGTCTTTCCGCTGCTGGAGGGCACACGCCTGGTCGGCCGCATCGATATGAAGGCGGACCGGGACGCGGGCGTCCTGCGCGTCACCGCCGTATGGCCTGAACGGGATGTGAAATGGTCCCTGCCCCGCACCAAGCGGCTGGAGGCAGAATTGGACCGGGTTGTGCGCTTTGCCGGCCTCAGCAGAGTGAGTTTCGCTGACGGCTGGTTGCGCTGAGGAATTACTCGGGCCGTAGCTGGGCCTCGATTACTTGGCGGTAATCCTCTGGCGCGGGTATTGCAGTAAAGCTCTCCGGAGCAATGAAAACGCAAACGAACTTGCCTTCAAAGCACAGCACCCCATCCTGCCGCGCTTTCACCCGGAAAGTCACCGACTTACCACCCAGTGCCGAAGGCCAGACCTCGCATTTCAACCGGTGCCGAGGGGTGACCGGCGACCGGAAATCGATGCTCATATGCACGAACGGCGTACCTGTGCCGCGGTCCAGCTCCATCTGATACCAGCCATCGCCGCCCAGGTGATGCTCCCACCAGGCGTCAATCGCCTCCAGCGCGAAAACTGGCAGCCGCCCGGTATAGGCAATCCGGGCCGGGTCGCAATCGCCCCAGCCCACGCGGATTTCATGCTCGAAACCCGGCTGCTGCCCTGTACTGTTCTGCGCCATCACACTAGCCCCGTTATTGCGTCAGCATCAGCGGCAGCAGCGTGATGATCGGGAAGGCAACCAGGATGACCACCCGGATCAGGTCGGACGCGACAAAGAACATCACCGCCTTGTAAGTGTCGATCATCTTGGTCTTACGGTCCATTGCGCTGATAATGAACAGGTTCATGCCCACTGGCGGGGTGATCAGGCCAACCTCGACCACGATCAGTACCAGGATCCCGAACCAGATGGCGACATATTCCGCCTCGATCCGGTTCACCCGGCCTTCGGTCACCCGGATGCCCAGCTCTTTCATCTGCTCGCGGGTCAGCTCCGCTCCGGCCGCAATGGCGTCCTTGATCGAGGCGAGCATCTCGGCCCCCATCCCCTCAGGCACTCCAGCCCTCAGCACCTCCATCGCTGCATCCGCCTGCATCGCAGGCAATGACAGCAGACCGAAATCCATCGCCGAGATTACCGGAAAGAAGATCGGGATTGTCAGCAGGATCATCGACAGCGAATCCATCAGGCAGCCGAAGACCAAGTAGAATCCCAGGATCAGTGCCAGCACCATCCAAGGGCTAAGACCCTGGCTCACAACATAATCCGCCAGTTCCTGCGGTACTTTTGTGAGTGCCAGGAAACCATTGTAAAAACCAGCACCCAGCACGATGAAGAAGATCATCGCGGTGGACCGTGCGGTCACCAGGAAACTGTCAGCCAGCGTTTCGCGGTTCAGCCCGCCATTGGTCCAGGCGATAAAGCCGGTGCCAAATGCGCCCACGGCTGCGCCCTCGGTCGGAGTGAACCAGCCCAGGTAGATACCGCCCACCACCAGGCCGAACACCAGAAGCACCGGCCAGACATGTATCAGCGCGGCAAAACGCTCGCGCATCGGCACTGGCGGGCGGGTGCCGGCACTTTCCGGGAACAGCCGCACATAGACCGAGATTGCAATTACATAACCCAAAGCCGCCAGCAGGCCCGGAATGAAGGCGGATAGGAACAGCTTGGCGATGTTCTGCTCGGTCAGGATCGCATAGATGACCAGCACAACAGAAGGCGGGATCAGGATGCCCAGCGTGCCGCCCGCCGCCAGCGTCGCGGTCGAAAATCCGCCGGCATAGCCGTATTGCTTCAGCTCCGGCAGTGCCACACGGCCCATGGTGGCTGCGGTGGCCAAGGACGAGCCGCAGATCGCACCAAAGCCTGCGCAGGCGCCGATGGCCGCCATCGCAACCCCGCCTTTGCGGTGGCCCAGGAACCCTTCAGCTGCCTTGAACAACGCGGTGGACATGCCGCCGAGCGTCGCGAAATGCCCCATCAGCAGGAACATCGGCACAATGGTCAGCGAATAAGAGGAAAAGGTCGAATAGGTCTCGCTTTTCAGCCGCCCGAACGCCACTTGCGTGCCGTCCGTGACCCAGATCAGCCCGCCAAGGCCGACCAGAAACATCGAGAGCCCGATCGGAACCCGCAGAAAGATCAGCAGCATCAGAACCGGGAAGGAGGCGATGCCAATTTCAAGAGCCGTCACTGTTCGCCCTCCACGCCGTCCCAAATCAGGATCCGGCCGGTAAAAAATTCGATGGTGCGGATTGCACCCATGTAGAGGCCCACAATCGCGGCGACGACAGCCGCCACCATGCTGATGCCGTAGGCCCACCAGACCGGAAACTCGAGCAGGAAGGAGGTCTCGCCATTGGAGAATTTGCTCGTAAGCCCAGCCCCCAGCCGCCAGGCGATAAGAATCAGCACCGCGGCAAAGACAATTTCGGTCACCATCCGCAAAAACCGGTTCACTCCGCGTGGAAACGTATTGGCCACCACATCAACCGAGGCATGTCCCGCGGTGATCTGGCACAGCGGCATAAAGGCGAAGATGGCAAAGGCCACACCGGCCTCGACCAGTTCAAAATCGCCGTTGACCGGCCCGACCCAGCCGGTCATCCACTTTGAGAACCCCGGCGCAATCCGCTCCATCAAATCGCCATGGAAGACGCCGTTGAGCAAACGCCCAGCGATCGAAACACATGTCAGAATGATCAGAAGAGTGAGGACCGCACCGCCCAGGTAGGCCATGGATTTGGCCAGCCGCATCATGAGCTTGTGCATCGTTCAGTTGCCTTATTCCGGTATGCAAAGGGCCGCAGTGCCAATGCCGTGCGGCCCTTCACTTTTATCAATCAAAACGCCTTACTGATACTGCGGCGTGTATTTCTCGATCAGCCCGCTGGCTTCTTCGATCAGCGCGGTACCGTCGAGGCCTTTTTCGGCCATGTCGGCGATCCACTTATCGTAGATCGGCTGCGAGCGTTCACGCCAGACGGCAGTTTGTTCCTCGTCCAGAGTGATCACAGTATTGCCCAGATCCAGCGCCATCTCGCGCGAGGGACCATCCGAATCCGCCTGGGTGCCGCCGGCAAAGACCGAGAATTCCAGGCCAGAGTTATCGTCGATGGCCTTTTTCAGGTCATCCGGCAGGCTCTCATACTTATCTTTGTTCATCGCCAGAACAAAGGTCAGCGTATACAGTGCCTTGCCAGTGAACTCAGTGTGGTTCTCCACCAGCTCCGGGACCTTCAGCGCCGCCGTCACTTCCCACGGAATGGTGGTGCCGTCGATCACGCCCTTGGACAGACCTTCCGGAATCGCCGGAACTGGCATCCCCACCGGGGTTGCACCCAGCTCAGTCAGCAATGCGTTGACTGACCGGCCACCGCCGCGGATCTTCATGCCTTCCAGATCTTCAGGCGTTTCCACCGGGTCGGCGGTGTGGATCAAGCCGGGCCCGTGCACCCAGGTGCCTAGGATGTGCACATCCTTGAACTCAGTGTCCTTCATGTGCTTGTCGAACATTTCCCAATAGGCGTGCGACACGGCGCGCGCATTGGTCATCATGAACGGCAGCTCGAACACTTCGGTCGACGGGTAGCGGCCCGGGGTATAGCCTACCACAGTCCAGACAATATCCGCCACGCCATCAATGGCCTGGTCCATCAGCTCAGGCGGCTTACCCCCCAGCTGCATCGACGGGAAGCGATCAACCTTGATGCGCCCGCCCGAGGATTCCTCGACGTTGTCCGCCCAAACATCCAGGATCAGTTTCGGCACGTTTGCCTGTGCCGGCAGGAACTGGTGCAGTTTCAGGGTCACCTCCTGGGCAAATGCCGGCATTGCGCCGAACATTGCCAAGGCCGCTGCCCCCGCTGCCCCCAATAGCTTTCTCCGAGTAGTCATGTCTGTCCTCCCTTAGACCAAATCATTTGCAGGGTCCGCCGCTCTCGCAACATTACTGCGGCAGATGGCAGAATTCTTTCCGTTTCCGCCACCAAGGCCCCGCGCAGGGTTCGTTTTACGAACCAGTTGCCCCCCTGCTATTAGGTGCATTTGTAACTATCAACAGCGGATCATGCATTTTCCACTCATGAAATCTGCCTGCGCTTCCTGATCTCAGACAAGTTTCACAGCTGATATGTTACAAAGCTCCCCGTGCTCACATTCAAATTGATACATATTAAGATGGCCGCATGGCAACAAAAATCATGGCCTTGCGCCGCCTTGCGTCATTCCGCAGCAGCCAGCGTCAAGTCGACCTGTGGCAGCCCATCAACCCCGCCGCACATCCGGTCGCCTGCCTGTACGGCTCCAACACCGGCCGGCGTTCCAGTCAGAATCACATCTCCGGGCCGCAAGTGATAATAGCCGGACAGATGGCAGATAATCTCCTCAACGGACCAGATCATTTCCTCCAGCGTGGCATCCTGCCGGATCTCCCCGTTCACCTCCAGCCAAATGCGCCGGCCAGACGGGTTGCCCCAATCTGCTGCCCGGGTCAGCGGTGCCAACACCGTCCCGTTCTCCAGATCCTTGCCCAGATCCCAGGGGCGTTGTTTCTGCCGCTCACGGATCTGCAGATCGCGCCGGGTCATATCCAGCGCACATCCATAGCCAAAGACAGCAGCCTTCGCCTCTTCGGCGGATGCTCGGAACACCGGCGCGCCAATCGCCACAGACAGCTCCATCTCATAGTGGAAGTTTTCAGTCCCAGGCGGATAGGGCACAGCCGCGCCCGTCAGCACCGCATTGACCGCCGTCTTGGTGAAATAGAATGGCGCCTCGCGGTCCACTTCATTGCCCATTTCGGCAGCATGAGCCGCGTAATTGCGCCCAACACAGAAAATCCGCCCGACCGGGTATCCAGACGGTTCTCCGGCAACCGGAATCACCGGTGCTTCCTGCAATGTGAACAGAATCTCACCCATCAAAGAATCCTTCATACCTCGGCAGATTCAGGCTGCCTCGCCAAGTCAGAGCCGCAATCCAACAGCCTGTAAACCCCGCTTTCGGCTTGAATGGTTTGATTACCCTGCACACGGCCGTCCAGCACAATCCTGATCTTCTCCTCCGATGAATACTGCTTGCGCATCGCGGGTTTAATGCAGAGCCTCCCCCAATAAAGTGGTCCGCGCCTTTATTTGGGAAAGCGGAGAACCAAGGATGGCCAAAAGAGACCGAAGCCCGAAGCCCGAAGAGATTGACGTGAAGTTGCGGCAGGTTGAAGTCCTGATGGGGCAAGGCATGCCCCGGATTGATGCAATCAGACAGATCGGCCTGCCTGAACAAACTTATTACCGCTGGAAGAAGTACGGTGGAATGGGCGCAGAGAAGCTTAAGGAACTGAAGCGGCTTCAGAAGGAGGACGAGCGCTTTCGCAGGGCGGTATCGGGCCTGACGTTGGACAAATTGACTCTGTCCGAGGCCGCAAAGGGAGCGAAGAGCGTCCCGGAAACGGTCATCAGACCGTTTCAGCCCTGAACGGGCGGAGCCCCTAAGCCCCTCACGCCGCCGTGCTTGCATTGATCTTGCGCAGCCAAATGAAGGTTTCCGAGCGTCGCATTTGCCGCGTCCTGGGCCAGCACCGATCCACACAGGGACAAGAGCCGGTTGGTCAGGCTGACGAAGACCGTCTGGTTGCGGACATGATCAAGTTAACACGTCAGTATGACGATACGGCTACGCCGCAGTTCCCGGTGGAGGTATGCCCAATCTGGCTGAAAGCCGCAGTACGTCTCGTATCTTGGCATCCACTGCCCGGCAGGCGCATACGCGCCTGCTGCCGAGAGGGGGCAGTCTATTCATCGCGCTCCCTCTGGTCCCAAAAGAACCGCAAGGTAGCGGGCTGCTGATCGCCTCGCAGCAACACGCCTGAGAGGTCGCCGGATGTCATTGGACATGGGTGGCCGGATCACACCGGATTACGCAGGCAAGGCATTCCAACTTGGAATGACAGCAGTAGGCAATCTCATTGGTTTTGGCGGCGCGTTCGCGGATAAATGCACCCAGAGCTTATTCCAAGGAGGCCGCATGGACCGCGCCCAGATCGTGCATAAGAATTTCCTGGACCGGGTAAAGGCCGCAGACTTCCCTGCAGGTGCGGCACCCGCAGGACCGCTTGCCGTATCAGAGGCAGTTGGCACCTTCCGTGCACAGGTGTTGAGCCGGGCGCTGGACTTGACCAGCCGGGCGATGCAAAAAGCGGGAGAGGGGTTTTACACCATCGGATCCTCGGGGCATGAGGGGATGGCAGCGGTGGCGCGGGCGCTGCGCCCGACCGACATGGCCTTCTTGCATTACCGTGATGCAGCGTTTCAGATTGCCCGGGCGGATCAGGTTCCGGGGCAACGGATTGCCTGGGACATGCTTTTGTCCTTTGCCTGTTCCAGCGAAGACCCAACCTCAGGCGGCCGGCACAAGGTTCTGGGCTCCAAGACACTGATGATCCCGCCGCAAACGTCTACCATTGCCTCGCATCTGCCCAAGGCAGTGGGAGCGGCTTACTCCGTTGGTGCAGCCAAGCGGCACCCGCCAGAACATCAGGTGCTGCCGGAAGACGCCATTGTCATGTGCTCTTTCGGGGATGCTTCGGCCAACCATTCGACCGCGCAAGGGGCAATCAACACCGCGGGCTGGAGTTCGGTGCAATCGA
Organism: Leisingera sp. M523; assembly: GCF_025141335.1. Classification (NCBI taxonomy): domain Bacteria; kingdom Pseudomonadati; phylum Pseudomonadota; class Alphaproteobacteria; order Rhodobacterales; family Roseobacteraceae; genus Leisingera; species Leisingera sp. M523. Next base: position 3,927,134 of record NZ_CP081036.1, on the reverse strand, counting down.
CGCCGCTGCCTTTGCTGTTTGTCTGCGAGGACAACGGTATCGGCATTTCCGTGAAGACGCCGAAGGGCTGGATCGAGGCCTCGATGGCGCAGCGGCCGGGCATCAAGTATTTCAAGGCAGACGGGCTGGATATCTATAACGCCTTTGCAGTGGCGCAAGAGGCAGCAGAGTATGTGCGGACCCGCAAGAAGCCGGCCTTCCTGCATCTGCGCACCGTGCGGCTGTACGGCCATGCCGGGGCGGATGTTCCGACCACTTACCTCAGCAAAGCCGAGGTTGAGGCGGATGAAGCCAATGATCCGCTGCTTCATTCGGTGCGGCTGCTGAATGAAGCCGGGGCGCTGCACCCCAAGGAAGCGCTGAAGGTTTACACGGACACTTGCGCGCGGGTGGAGCGAATCCGGGCAGAGGCGGTGACACGGCCGCATCTGAAGACGGCAGAAGATGTGGTTGCCAGCCTGATTCCGCCAACGCGGACCTGTAGGCCCACCAATGGCCCGCATTTAGAGGAGCGGGCAGCGGCGTTCGGCAGCGACATGCGGGCGATGGAGGAGCCGCAGCCGATGTCGCGGCTGATCAACTGGGCGCTGACCGATTTGATGCTGGAGCATGGCGAGATCGTCATGATGGGCGAGGATGTAGGCCGCAAGGGCGGTGTCTACGGCGTGTCTCAGAAATTGCAGCAGCGGTTCGGACCGGACCGGGTCATCGACACGCTGCTGGATGAGCAGTCGATCCTGGGGCTGGCGATTGGTATGGGGCACAATGGGTTTGTGCCCATCCCGGAAATCCAGTTCCTTGCTTATCTGCACAATGCCGAGGACCAGCTGCGCGGCGAAGCGGCGACTTTGCCTTTCTTCTCGGACGGGCAATTCACCAACCCGATGGTGCTGCGGATTGCGGGCCTTGGCTATCAGAAGGGTTTTGGCGGGCACTTCCACAATGACAACTCTCTGGCGGTGCTGCGGGACATTCCTGGAATTGTGATTGCCTGTCCCTCAGATGGGGCTGAGGCTGCAATGATGATGCGCGAGGCGGTGCGGCTGGCGCGCGAGGAGCAGCGGGTGGTGGTCTTTGTGGAACCGATTGCGCTGTATCCGATGCGGGACCTGCATGAGACGAAGGATGGCGGCTGGATGCGGACCTACCCCTCGCCGGACCGGCGGATCGCTTTGGGCGAAGCGGGTGTGCATGGGGAAGGCACCGATCTGGCCATCGTGACCTATGGCAATGGAAGGTATCTCTCGGCCCAGGCGCAGGCGGAACTGGCGGCCCAGGGAGTGGACGCGCGGATTGTGGATCTGCGCTGGCTGGCACCGTTGCCGGAGGCGGCGCTGTTGGAGGCGGTAAAAGATTGCAGGCATGTGCTGGTCGTCGATGAATGCCGCATCACCGGCAGTCTGTCAGAGGCGTTGATGGCACTGTTTGCGGAACAAGGCGATGCCCCAACGGCGCGGGTGGCGGCCAGTGATTGTTTCATTGCCACAGGACCGGCCTATGGTGCCACGCTGCCGTCGAAGGAGAGTATTGTTGCAGCTGCTTTGAAGCTGGCAGGAGGCAAGTCATGACCCGCACGGCTGTTCTGATCTGCCCGGGACGGGGCACTTACAACAAGGCGGAACTGGGGTACCTGCACCGTCACCATGCGGACAAGGCGGCGCTGTTCGCCGGATTTGATGCGCAGCGAAAGGACGCCGGGCAGGAGGAAATCACGGCGTTGGACGGGGCAACCCGGTTTTCGGTGTCAAAGTACTCCCGCGGGGATATTGCATCGCCATTGATCTATGCCTCAACGCTGGCGGATGCGCAGTCGCTGGCGGATGACATTGAAATTGTCGCGGTTACCGGCAATTCCATGGGCTGGTACACCGCGCTGGCGGCAGCCGGAGCGCTGAGTGCGGCAGATGGGTTCAAGGTGGTGAACACCATGGGCACGCTGATGCAGCAGCAACTGATCGGCGGCCAGCTGGTCTATCCCTTTGCAGGTCCGGATTGGCAGGATAACCCGCGCCGCAAGACCGAGCTGCTGGGCTTGGCGGCAGAGATCAATGCGCGCGAGGAGCATGATCTGGGGCTGTCGATTGACTTGGGCGGAATGCTGGTGCTGGCCGGGAATGAGGCCGGGTTGACAGCGTTTGAGGCGGCGGTGCCAGTGCTGGACGACCGCTTCCCCATGCGGCTGGCCAACCATGCCGCGTTCCATACAGCGCTGCAAGCACCGGTGGCAGCCGAGGGGCGCAAGCGGCTGAGTGCCGAGATGTTCTCTCAGCCGGATGTGCCGCTGATCGATGGCCGCGGGCAGATCTGGTGGCCGGGTGCCACGGATAAACAGGCGCTGTGGGATTACACGCTTGGGCGTCAGGTGGTGGAGGCCTATGATTTCACCCGCGCGGTGCAGAATGCAGCTTATGAGTTTGCGCCGGACCTGTTCATCGTGACCGGCCCCGGCACCACACTGGGCGGCGCCGTGGCCCAATCCCTGGCACAAATCAGTTGGAAAGGGGTGATTGGAAAGGCGGGTTTTAAAGCGCGGCAGGCGGAGGATCCGCTGTTGATCTCCATGGGGGATGACGCACAGCGGTCATCGGTAAGCGGCTGATCCAGAAGTATCCCGCGTCTTTTGCCTGTATCAAAGATGCAGGCAAAACAGCCTTGGGCGTATCGTCTGCAAAGATCGCCTAACCCGCTTTAACATGACGGCCAAGGGCATCCGCTGCCCGGCAGTTGATTGCGCAGCAATCAATGAGTGTGGATCATCACCGTCTTCACCCTGCTCCAATCCGGCCCAAGGATTTCCTGCCGGCGCAAACCTGTCGTTATAGCGATCAGAACAATTGTCTCTAAAAACGGGTTTTCACTTCCGGCACATGCCGCGAAAAATGCCCCCGCTCTGCTGTATTCAGATATCTTACCCTGCCTTGCGGCACCTTCAGTTTCTCGATCCGCTTCAGGGGATTTTGTTCCAGCCACCCATACTCCCGAACAGTAACTTTGAGGACTTGATGGAGCGCGACCAATAGCGGTTCACAGTCGCGTTCGAAAAACGGCCTCGGATCCTGCCGGTATCTTCCCAGCGTTGATTTCCGCTTCGATCTGCCTGACTCAAGTTTCAGCATTGTTTTTGCGGTTAAAGTAAGCCGGCTACTGCTCGTAACCCTTGCGGCGAATCTGAGCTTGCCTGCGAATACTTTTAGCACTTTGGACCCTTTGAACAGACGCCAGACTCACCACTCTGTTGGCAATGTTGGTTGTCGTCCGGTTTAGGGAGTTTTCGGGGAGATTTGCACTGTTTTTGCACCAAAAACCGCGCCACTCTCGTAGCTTTCGCTTACCAAGGTGGCAGGTGCTTGTCTTTTTGGTGAAAGAAGTGGTGAGCCGTGTTGGGTTCGAACCAACGACCTACTGATTAAAAGTTAGCTCAAGTGGCATTTCTACAGCTTTCCACAACACACCTCAAAACTACACAACCAATTGAAAAACCTTATTTTTTATTGAGATTAACCCGCACTCTCTTCATGCTGTTTTTCACAATGTACTACGCCCAGTGGTTGCTAGGTGGTTGCTGTGGCCGATTTTGAGGAACTAGCTCTAATGAAACTGACCAAGAGACAAATCGACAACGCATCATGCGACGAGGGTAAACCTCTTTTCCTTTGGGATGGCAGCCTAACCCAAGCTGCGCTGGCTGAGCGTCTGGGCACGGTTCAATCATTTGTCGCCAAGTCCGAATCCGGTGAGAGGCGAATGGACGTGGTTGAATTTGTCTGGTGGGCCGACGCGACGACAGGCGTTGACCCGTTTTGCGAGATACTGACCAAAATGACTGAATCCTAGAGAAGTCACGGACCGTGTGGCCAAACGGGTTGAAGAATGGAAACGCACTGAGCACGTGACCCGCCAGATCTTGCTAAACGAGGAATCTTGTGCCTCCGTCAGGGTCGAGCCAACGATGTCGACGACCGACTACCTTAGAAGATCGCTTGCTCGGTGGTGCGCCAGGAACTGCTTGGTAACGAGCCATTCAAAGAAAGTGCCCAACCCTGAGCTTGAAGTAGAGATTGTCGCCGCGAGGATATCAAAAATACGCCATCTATGGCGTGGCACAGATGGCGTGTACATGTTTCGGTCCCTTCTATGACCGAAGCTATTCAAGCGGACCTGGACAATGCCGTAGTCGCCCTGCAAAAGCAGATTGGCGCAAATCTTCGTGCACTTCGGGAGAGCCGAGAGCTTACTCAAGATGACCTTGCACACAGCGCAGGTCTAGCGACCAGGCACCTACAAAAAATTGAGTCGGGTCAGATTAACGTGACTATTCGAACGCTCGCTCGACTTGGGTTTGCATTGGGCATTCGACCGGAACTGTTCTTCTCCGAACGCAAGGAATTTTCCTCAAAATGACTAAACTTCCAACAATGCGGATCCTTTATGGCCCGCCTGGTACAGGCAAAACATGGTTGGCGGCCCGAGAGGCAGTTGGGACAATTCTTCCAGATGAATACCTTAAGTGGCAGACAGGCCTTTTGTCCGACGCAGGACTACTTGATTTGCACCAGAAGCTTGTATTGGAAGGCAGAATCAAATGGGTAACTTTCCACCCAAGCTATTCATACGAAGACTTTGTAGAGGGATTTCGCCCCATAAAGTCAGCCAGTGAAGATAAGGTTTCCTTTGAGGTGCGAAAGGGACCTTTTCGCGACATTTGTGACACCGCGATGGGCCACAGAATTACGTTTGGTCCATCCGTGGGTACTGAGATTGCTGCAGTTGGCGGTTCAAAGAAATACGTTGTGATTGGCGCCAACGATCAGGGCTGGTTGCTTACTGTCCGTCCCAATCGTTCTGATCAAGTTGGAGAAGAGCAAGAGAAGTTTGTCACTCGGCGTGTGATCGAAAGGGCTGCAGACCTAGGACTTGAGCCCAAGGTATTCTCTATACCTGGCAAGGCAGAAGTTTTACCTTCGAATTATGGATTAGATGACACTGACACTGTTGTCGGTTCTGAATTGCGAAGGAGAGTGGGAGAGTTACTTGGAATATCTTCAAGTGATCTCGCCAACAGCGCGCATTTTGGTGCAGTTGCAGCATTCGTAAGAGAGCAAGAGCTAACCGCGCCCAAGCCCCAAAGTGCGTGCCTTGTTATTGATGAAATAAATCGCGCAGATCTATCTCGTGTTTTTGGAGAGTTAATAACTCTGCTGGAGCCTGACAAACGTCTTGGCGCCAGCGAAGAGCGGCGTGTTCATTTGCCCTATTCTGGAGAAGAGAGGTTCGGTGTGCCATCAACGCTCTCCATCATCGGCACAATGAACACTGCAGACCGATCAATCACCTCGATGGATTTCGCAATGCGCCGCCGCTTTACTTTCGCAGAAGTAGCACCGGACCCTACGTTTTGTCCTGCAGAATACGGTGGTATGTGTGTGTTTGAGGCACTCCAAGGAATGAACCGGAGGATCGAGGTCTTGCGTGGGCGGGACTACCGTTTGGGCCATGCGACCCTCATGGAGAAAGCACTGGAGGATACGCGATCGAGGTTCGGGTGGGCTGATGACATCACAGGTAAGAGACAGGCTCTAGCATACGTGTTTAGAACTCGCGTAGTCCCGTTGCTTCAAGAGTACTTTCACGAAGACTTCAGAAAGGTAGAGATTGCACTCGGCACCCGAAACCGACGGTTTGGCTCTTCTGAGAGACCTCTATTCATTTTGGAAAGCTTGAGCTCTAGAGAGCAGGAAGTTTTCGGCGACGTGTTCGACACGGATGGATTGATGTTGGGAGAGCCTGCAAGTTGGTGGAATCCGGAGTCGCCAGAACACTTTGACGGCGATGCATTCGCCGAGACCATCGCTGCAATGGCTTAATAAACATGACTACCAAGATCACAGTGTTCGAAGGAGATCGTCTCGACATCACTTTTGGATCTCACTTGTCGGGACCTGTTTCTAGGTTGCTCGATACATATGTCGGCGGGAAGCAAGCGTTTAAGTTACGAAATGGTTCGATCTATGCAAATGATTTGGTTGGCGCCGTGGATGTTGGTGAACTCAAGGTAGAGGTTCTTCCAAAGCCATTTGGCGTCGACTCAGTTGGTGAAGGCCGCAAGCTACTCTTTGAATTACTTAACTGGGCCGGAACAGAGATTAGCCCCAGTTGGCTGGATGGTGGAAGCTCAAGTCGACATAAAGATGTCTTGGAAATCGTAGAACAGCGCGCCGCAAAGGAGTTACTCAGGCGCTTGGAAGTTGCAGTACCTAGAAGATATCATGAAGTCGATGAGCGGACGTCGGTTCTACGCGGAAGAATTGACTTTGCGCAATACTCTCGACAGCTTCCGGCGAATGCACACATCCTACCAATCAGACATTTCCCATTTGAAACTGACAATGAACTGGCACGCCTTCTCAAAGCTCTGGCCACTACGCTTCGGAACCGTGCACGCTCCTTCAGTACCCGTCGGGTCCTCGATCGATGTCTCGACCTTTTGGCCGGTGTCAGAGAACTTCCACTCACCTTGGATCTTGTAAGTCGTGTCCGTGTGGATCGAAAAGATGCGGAATGGGGTCGCCTCGTCGAGTTTGCTAACCTGCTCGCAGTCGGCTCGACTCCTGATCCGACAGGCTTGGGTTCAACGGATCAGGCCACTCTGTTGTTTTCAATGAACAACCTTTTCGAGAAGGCAATTAGAAGAGCCTTGTCAGATTTTCTTCCAGGTCCTGTATCTTGCCTTCGATCTCCTGGTGAGCACGCTCTTCTCTCAACAAGCTCGGGCCACGGGAGTTCAGTGGCACTTAGAGTGAGACCAGACCTACTATTTTGTGAATACGGAAAGATCTTGGCTCCAGGAGATGCGAAATGGAAACGGCTGATCGCCAACTCTCCAAGGTTCGGAATTGCTCCTGACGACTTTTATCAGATCATGACCTATATGCGTCTCTTCCAGTCCCAGGTCGGTCTACTTTTTTTCCCACGAATGGAATGGATGGCTCCCGGCTGGACATGCGAGTTTTCCGTTTCACCTTTTGGTCAAGAACGGATCATCGCTGCTTCTGTTGAATTGCGCGAGTTAGTCGCTCTCAATCGAGCAAATGAAGGGTCAAGCGCAAGGCACTTCGCTACGCAGGTGCAGAACATGCTTCTGCCTTCGCCGCAGGAGGTTCAGTAACTCGTTCAATTGATGTGGAACTTAGTTCAAAAGCTCCGCCCATTTCGAGCACTATACCAACGCGAAGAGCTAGCTGTGTGCTAAGTAAGGGTGGCACCGCATTTCCAATTACCCGGAACCCATCAACAAGACCAACGGAGCCAAATCGGTACCAATCTGGAAAAGTCTGAATCCGCGCGGCTTCTCGAACCGAAATTGTTCTTGGAGAAGAAGGATGGATGTATGCGTAGGTGTCTTTGCCCATGTGCGATGTCATCGTCTTTGATGGCACTTCCGGGTCCATTCGCGCGAGCCAGTCGCCGTGATTTCCCTCACGTTTCTTCAAGTAGTTGGGTGCGCAGAGGTGGTGCTTCTCTTCGCCTGCTCCTAGGCGAATTCTATCAAGTAAGAGACGAAGGGACAGAGACCCGTTCAGTGCGTCTTTCAACTGACCTATTCGATTGCGGGTCAGGCCAGCTAGTTCTGGCCCGTTGTGGTTCGATAGCAGCCATTCAACCAAACTTGCGAGATCTTCAACCAGTGGGTTGCCGTCACACCGATAGTCCATCCATCGTTTTCCAGGCCCCATCATCTCGAAGAACTCACTGTCGTCTCTCCGAGAAGCTCGTGCACAGTGTGCATCAACAAGACTGTTGTTTTTGGAGCGACCTTCTTTGCTAGGCAAACGCCGGATCCACTCCAAATATTCGCCGGGAGCACCATCGTGATTGATATGGACATCCTGAACATTGAGCAGTGTATCTGTGCCCCTTGATTTTTCTTCCCGCAGTGTGCCGGATACTGGTTCGGGCAGCCCGGCTAATGCGAACTTGAGAGGAACTGCTTCTCTCGTGGGCAGGTTCAAACTCCACGAGGACGGCGATGCATGCTCACTCTTTTCAGCAACATCGCACCTAACGCCCAGCATAAAGAATCTCTCTCGCTTTTGCGGGACGAGATGGTTGGAAGCAACCAGCACTTCTGAATTGACCTCATACATGAGCCCTTCGTGCGAAATGTTTGAGATTGCCTCTGCTAAAACATCTGTTGCGTTGTATGTGCCTTCCGGTGTCTTCACCTTGGCTTGGAAGTGGCGAACATTTTCAAACAGGAAAGCTGCAGGTTCAAGCGCGGCTACAAACAGCACATACTGATGCATCAATTCGTTGCGTTTATCTCCCGCCTTTGTGTCAGATTGCACATGTACGCTCTGCTCGCGGAGACTTCTAATTTTGCCACGCCCAATGCGACTGAAACCTTGGCAGGGCGGCCCACCAAGAAGAACATGGACTTGTCTACCGCTTCGGTAGATCCGTTGAAGTTGCCCTAGGAAGTGCTCGTCCTCAAAGAGGGTTCGCCGGATTGCCTCACGCGACCCCCACCATTCGCACCAAGCCTCTTTTACAGAGGCATAGGCTTCACTCTCTATTAGTGTCAGTGCATTTTGAATCTTGCGCGCTGCCGAGGCCAACTGTCCTGAACCGCTTCCTGTCACACGCCCGCGAAGAGTGTCAATTTCTTGACGCCAAAGCGTTTCTGCACGAGCAACACACTCCCTTTTCTGGGTATTCGTAACCGACAATGTGCTGCGGTATGAAACCGAGCATTCTCGACGAGTTTCTCCCCACAATGGAACCTTGAACGATGGCTTGCCTCGACCCGGTTGAGGTAGTTTCAAAGCATTGTGGAACCCAAGCACAGAAGTCTGTGAGAGGGACGTTTTCTCTACTAGTGCATACTGATCTTGGTAAGGGGCAGAGTCCCTGATCTTTGTAAGTCTTTCGATGAACTCACGATCCAGCTCTTGGATATTTTGGATGAACGATCCAAGACCTAATGGCTCTAGTCGGTCCAGTTCCTCCGCTAGCTGCGTGTCGTTTTCCACAGAAGCGAGGTGATCAAGGTAATAGGCCAATACTTCGGCTTCGTTCAGAAACTCGGATAGGTCTGCCTGACGCCCTATTTTGGAGCCGAACTCAGAGCGAGGGTGGTTGTCATTAAAGACACGCACCATCGCTTCTTCGATGTCGATCGCCATAACGGTTTTGTACAACTCACCGCTATCAGCAAGTTCAAACCCCAACGAAAGGCCGCCACAGCCGGCGAAAAGGTCTATCACACGAAGCGGTTGGGCTGGTTTTGTTGACGGCCCCGTCAGAAGCTCAGTTGGAACTTCGTCGACCGACACATCGTCGACGATTTCTTCCCTACCATCATCATATGTAAGGAGGGACTCGCTTCTTAGTTCATCGCCAACAAGCCATCTGCGGTACTTTGCAACAGAGTCACTACGCACATACTCGAAGCTCAAATGACGGTTTAGGGTTGCCGGTGTAACCCCAATCGCCTTGGCCGCTTCAGCATCACCCAAACCGAGCTTTTCGATCTTGGCGCGGACCTCTTGAATCAACTGCTCGTTCTTGTCCACGACTATTCAGCTACCTTGTGTTCTTGTACTGGGCACAGTGGCCCGGCCTATTAATGTGGTCTCGGTATCATCTTCAAGCGCTAGTCGCGGCTCGCGCTGCTCGGCCAAAAACTCTGTCGCAACCTGAGAAAACCAATGTTTCATCGACATACCTTCTGAGGCGAGTGTCGCGTAAAGAGCCATCTTGAGTTCGGGCTCGACATCGATCACGACCCGCCCTGACTTATGGTTCACAGCCATAGTGTACCCTTCGGCTAAGTTATGTAACTTATGTGACGTAACTTTAGTGTTGGTGCAAGAGGCAGGGCACTAATCCCCTCAGTGGCACTACTAAGAGCTGCCCGAGCCTGTTTTGATACACTGTAAGCTCAGTAAGCCCTGTCCCGGCCATACATTGTCGCTCTTATCCTGGGCTGCAAGATGTTGCGCATCTCACAGTGACGAACGCCTTTCGTAACGTACGCTGCAAATTCGTTTCTTAAATCTTTGGAAGTCGAGAACTACGCTTCGAGGCACCGGCGGTGCCCAAACTTCATCCACCCTGGACCCGATCCATTGGCGCGGCACTTTCTGAGCCACTGCACAGACATGTTCAGGTAAGACGCGGCCTGTTTTTCTGACAAGAATGCCGGAGCAAGTGCTCCCTTGGGTTTGACGAGGCAAACCTCTCCCAGTCCCAAAACTTGGGTCATATTTAGTCTCCTTAGTTGGTTAGGAGCTGCAGTAAAGGAAGTTCACTAGGAGATTAGAGAGGTCATAGAACTCTTTGAAATTCAGCTGAACAAGTTGGGCCGCTACTCTCGATACAAACCAAAAAATGTACTCAAGCAGTTTGCCTACCAGCTCGCAAGAATCTGCAAGAAGAAGGGTGTCGAAGAGGAACTCAGAGAGTTTCTGGAAGAAGTTTTGCGAGCGAATGGAAGGCGTGTTCAAAAGAATCCAGGCCAGCAAGGCGCAAATAATATTTTCTTCTTGTGTCTGCACGGACTCGACCCCGCAGAGCAATGGACAAAATCTGGAGAAGTGTCCCGGCTGTCACGCCAGCTACAACACGCAGAAGCAAGTGATGTACCGTCAAAGTACCTAATTGGATACATCTATCAAACCGGTGGAAAATACTTGAGCCAAAGCCAACCCGAGAACGAAGCAAGGGAAAAGGAGGAACAAGTAGACAATTGGGACGGATGAGATCGCCAGCTTCCCTCGAGGGGAAGCCAGCCTTCCATTGTGTTACAGCTCCGTCGAAAGCAGAACAGTCATGACCCTTGTTGTTTTCTCAGGGTCAGCTGGATCAGGGGACATGTCGTCAAAATCCTTGTTGTAGCAGTCGATTTCCCAGTGGATGATTCTGCTGTTAACCTTAAGCAACCCAATGTCGTGATCTTCATCAGATTCAATGCTTGCATCTCCTGCCTCCCCGCCAAGCTGCTTCATGATCGTATCGACCGTCGCCCTGCCCAGAAGGTGAATGCCCATCGAAATCATAACGACACCCCCTTTTCCCGCCTTGCGAAAGTGATCATTCAGTGTTCGAACCTTCTCGGCGGAAGACATATTGGCAGTCAACTTAGCATGCGTCGAAAGAGTGCTGTCCATCATGGAAAGCTCCTGTTTTGATTGAATTAGGTATGTTGTGATTGCGTACAGGTAGACAAAGCTCAGCTTTTCTGAGCACAGAGCTTCAGAACATCATAGTTTTTGGAAAGCTGTGCCTGACAGTTACCTGTCATGCTGTACGCTGTCAGTGTACCAAAAGCTCTTTGAAATGTCAAAAACACCACAAAAACAACATTTTACACATCAACCGACCATGCAAAGTTCAGCGCACTGGCGTAAAGGCTTTCTACACCATTCTACGTCAATCTATGCCGCGTGGTTGCTAGGTGGTTGCTGTAAGCGCGAATATTTTCCGCCTGCAGCCTGTAACCCTTTGAAGAAAGTGGTGAGCCGTGTTGGGTTCGAACCAACGACCTACTGATTAAAAGTCAGTTGCTCTACCAACTGAGCTAACGGCCCACTTCTTCGTTGCTGTCTAAGCGTTTTCTCCAAGAGGATCAAGCACTTATTTCGCTTCGGAACTGCCTGGCAGCCTGTGTCATGCTGTCCCGATAGGCGGCGTATCTAGGGCCAGTGCGGCGGGGGGTCAACCCCTTTTTTCAACTTTTCTCACCGAAGACTGGATTCATCTGCAGCGCAGGTCTATATGCCCGGAATGAACACCCAAGCAGATACCGCACTCCCCTTCATGAAGATGCACGGGCTGGGCAATGACTTCGTTGTTGTCGACGCGCGTGCACAGGACATTGCCATCACTCCGGCTATGGCCAAAGGAATCGCCCACCGCCAGTTCGGCGTGGGATTTGATCAGCTGACGGTCATCTCGAATGGCCCCGGAGACGCGCATCTCACCTTTTATAATGCCGATGGCTCCACCTCAGGCGCCTGCGGCAATGCCACCCGCTGCGTGGCGCGCCACCTGATTCTGGAAAGCGGCAAGCCCGGGCTGCATCTGACTACGGACCGCGGCGACCTTTATGCACGCGATGCCGGCGATGGCCATACTTCGGTCAATATGGGACATCCGCAGCTTGATTGGCAGGACATACCGCTGGCCGAAGACGCGGACACGCTGGAACTGCCTATCGAAGGCGGCCCAACCGCAACCGGTATGGGCAACCCGCATTGCACATTCTTTGTCGAGGATGCCGGGATCATTCCGCTGGAAGAATTCGGCCCCCGCTACGAACATCACCCGCTGTACCCCCAGCGCACCAATGTGCAAGTCGCCCAGGTGACTGGCCCCGACCGCATCCGCATGCGCGTGTGGGAGCGCGGTGTGGGGGTGACACTGGCCTCTGGCTCCTCTTCCTGCGCCACAGCCGTTGCTGCGGCCCGCCGCGGGCTGACAGGGCGCAAGGTGCAGGTTGATCTCGATGGCGGCACTCTGTGGATCGACTGGGCCGAGGACGGCGTCTGGATGACTGGCCCGACCATGCATGTGTTCGACGGCAGCTTCACACGCGAGTTTCTGGAGACACTGAAATGAGCGTACCCAAGTTCACCACCCTTGGCTGCCGCCTCAACGCCTATGAGACCGAGGCGATGAAGGAATTGAGCCAGCAGGCGGGCCTTGAAAATGCTGTGGTCGTCAATACTTGCGCGGTGACTGCAGAGGCGGTGCGCAAGGCACGCCAGGAAATCCGCAAGCTGCGCCGGGAGCACCCGGAGGCGCCCATCATCGTGACCGGCTGCGCCGCCCAGACCGAGCCGGAAACCTTTGCCGCGATGGAAGAAGTCACCCGCGTCATCGGCAACACCGAGAAGATGCAGGCTGAGACATGGCAGCAGATCGCCAAGGGCCCGGACTTCATCGGCACCACGGAAAAGGTGCAGGTCGACGACATCATGTCGGTGACTGAAACCGCAGGCCATCTGATCGACGGCTTCGGCACCCGCTCCCGCGCCTATGTGCAGGTCCAGAACGGCTGCGACCACCGCTGCACCTTCTGCATCATCCCCTATGGCCGCGGCAACTCCCGCTCCGTCCCCGCAGGCGTGGTCATCGACCAGATCAAGCGGCTGGTGGACAAGGGCTATAACGAAGTGGTTCTGACCGGGGTGGACCTCACCTCCTGGGGCGCTGATCTGCCTGCGCAGCCGCGTTTGGGCGATCTGGTGATGCGCATCCTGAAACTGGTGCCGGACTTGCCGCGCCTGCGCATCTCCTCGATCGATTCGATTGAAGCGGATGATAACCTGATGCAAGCAATCGCCACCGAACCGCGGCTGATGCCGCATCTGCATCTGTCATTGCAGCATGGCGACGATCTGATCCTGAAGCGCATGGCCCGTCGCCACCTGCGCGACGACGCCATCGCGTTTTGCGAGGAAGCCCGCCGCCTGCGCCCGGAGATGACGTTTGGCGCCGACATCATCGCCGGCTTCCCGACCGAGACCGACGCACATTTTGAGAACTCGCTGAAGCTGGTCACCGACTGCGACCTGACCTGGCTGCACGTTTTCCCCTATTCCAAGCGGGACGGCACCCCGGCCGCAAAGATCCCCAGCCAGGTGAATGGCAACGTCACCAAGGAACGCGCCGCCCGTCTGCGCGCGGCTGGCGACGCCCAGGTTGCCCGCCACCTGGCTGATCAGATCGGCCAGACCCACCGCATCCTGATGGAAAACCCGCATATGGGACGCACCGAGCAATTCACCGAGGTGGCCTTTGCCGCCCCGCAGCCAGAGGGCCGGATCGTCACCGCCGCCATAACAGGCGCCAGCGGCAGCCAGCTCACCGCCTGATCGAACTTCGCAAAACGTCAGCAGGTAGCCGCTGCCACCGAAGCGGAATCGTAGAACTCGTGCAGTTCACAGATGCGCCCGTCCCGGAACCGGCAGACAATGGCCACAGGCGTCTCCACCCGCTTTCCTGTGGCCTTGCAGGTCCAAGCCGTGGTGCCCAACCCAATCACCCGGTCGCCCTCCGAGACCGTCTCTTCCAGCGTCCAGTGTTCCATTTCAAAGGCACTGGTCAGCTCACTCAGATATCTCTGCAGCTGCGCGCGCCCGTTCCGTGCCGCACTGAAATCCAGCCCATGCGCACCCTCCCCCATCGAACGCATGCACATGTCCTCGGTGGTATAGTCATCCCACATGGCCAGATCGCCCGCTTTGCAGCCATCCCACCTGGTCATTGCTTCCCGCAGGATCTCCGCATTTGATAGCCCCGTCATTGCAACGCCTCCCAACTCGTATTGATACACCCTCTAAAGGGTGCGCTCCAGCTTACTCCTTCGTCAAGCGTGTCTGCACGCAGTTGCAGCACAGCCCGGACTGCGCTATGACATCAACAGGTCCCGGATACCTGCCGCTCGCAGCCTTTGGCTTTGGTGAAATCCGGACAAGGATCCTTCCTGACGCCTGGGTGCACGCCCGGATAGCAACGCGAGCCCCTGTCTGCATCGGCAACTGCACCCTTCACGCGAAAGGTAACCCCATGCAGCCACCGCCTGCTCTCCCCCCCATTCCGCAGCTCAAGACTGAAGCGCGCCTGCTGCGTAAGCATTCACAGGCCCAGGGCCAGCCCATAAGCCACAGCACCGCGCTCGAACGGATCGCGCAATACTATGGCTTCCGCGACTGGAACACCCTTAGCGCCCGCGCCACAAATCTCCCGGATCTGCAGGTCGGGATGCGTGTTGAAGGCCAGTACCTGGGCCAGTCCTACACCGGCTATGTCCACGGCCTCTCGGCCTGCGGCATCAACGGCCACCGCCGGATTACCCTGCAGTTTGACAACCCGGTTGACGTGGTCCAGTTCGACAGCTTTTCGTCCTGGCGCCAACGGGTGTCCGCGGTGATCGGCGCGGACGACCGGTCTCCGCAAAAAACCTCCAACGGGCTCCCCCATCTGGTGGTCAGCCCGCTGTTGTGACCAGTCCGCCCGGCTTCTTTCTGGTCCAGAATACCCCGGGGTGAATGCCCGCAGGGCAGAGGGGCAGCGCCCCAGAGCCCGTCACAACGAAAAACCCCCGCAAGCAGCACTTGCGGGGGTTTGATGTTTCAACCCGTCAGTCGGACAAGGATCAGTCTTTGCCCTTGTGCGGCGCCCACAGCTTCTTGTTGGTCAGATACAGCAGAACCGACAGAACGGTCAGGAACAGCACGCCGACAAAACCGGCCTGCTTGCGCGCCATCATCTTGGGTTCAGCAGTCCACATCAGGAAGGCCGCGACGTCCTGCGACATAGCTTCCACGTCATTGGCATGGCCGTCAGCAAACTCCACCTGCTCATCCGACAGCGGCGGCGCCATCGAAATCCAACCGCCCGGGAAGGCAGTGTTTTCATAGAAGGTGGTGCCAGCTTCTTCTTTGGTCTCGCCGGTGTAACCGGCCAGCAGCGAGGCGATGTATTCAGCGCCGCCCATGCCCTTGAACAGCTGGTTCAGACCCGAACCGTAAGGGCCGTGGAAACCCGCACGCGCCTTGGCCATCATGCTGAGGTCCGGGGCGCCGGCGTTGTTGTTTTCCGGGAAGTGGTCGACCGGCTTGGCCGGGCGGTCCTCATCCAGTGCCGCATCATAGACGCTGAAGTTATCGGCCGCGTAGGCACGCACCTGATCTTCCGGCAGCTGCGGGCCGCCCTCGTCGCCCAGGGTGCGCAACGGCACCAGCTTCAGCCCGTGGCAGGCTGCGCAAACCTCGGTGTAGATCTGCAACCCGCGCTGCAGCTGGTTGCGGTCATAAGTTCCGAACGGGCCTTCAAACGAGAAGGCGTAGTCGGTGATGTGCTGCTCGCCGCCGCCTGCTGCGTAAGACGCAGCAGGGATCATGGCCAGAGCGAAGGCGGCACCGGTTGCCAGTTTCTTGAACATTGCGAGGTGTTCCTTCTTCTTACTCGGCAGGAGTGGCTTCAGCAGAAGACTTCTTGCCGTAGTGGGCGTCGAAATCCTCTTCGATTGTGGCAGGCTGAGCCGTCGGCTTCTCGATCACACCAAGCAGCGGCAGGATCACCAGGAAGTAGCCGAACCAATAGGCCGATGCGATCAGCGAGAACGATGCATAGGGCTCTTCCGCCGGCATCGCACCCAGCCACATCAGGGCAAAGAAATCGACCACCAGCAGCGCAAACCACCATTTGAACATCGGACGGTAACGGCCCGAACGGACGCGCGAGGTATCCAGCCAGGGCACCAGCGCCATCACGGCAATCGCACCGAACATCGCCAGAACACCAAAGAACTTGGCGTCAACGATGCCGCCGGTCACGAAGGAGGCAAACTGAACCACCCACACTTCCGAGGTAAATGCCCGCAGGATCGCGTAGAACGGCAGGAAGTACCATTCCGGAACGATGTGCGCCGGGGTCACCAGCGGGTTGGCTTCGATGTAGTTGTCCGGGTGGCCCAGGTAGTTCGGCATGAAGCCGACGATTGCCCAGAAGATCACCAGCACAACGGCCAGGCCCAGGAAGTCCTTGATCACGAAGTACGGCCAGAACGGCAGGGTGTCTTTTTCGGCTTCAGCCTTGGAGCCCTTACGGACATCAACACCGGTAGGGTTGTTGTTGCCGGTGGTGTGGAAGGCCCAGATGTGGATGATCACCAAGGCTGCAATCACAAACGGCAGCAGGTAGTGCAGCGAGAAGAAGCGGTTCAGCGTCGCGTTGTCCACCGCCGGTCCGCCCAAGAGCCAGGTCTGGATCGGCTCGCCGATGAACGGGATCGCGCCGAACAGGCCGGTGATCACGGTTGCACCCCAGAAGGACATCTGCCCCCAAGGCAGAACATAACCCATGAAGGCGGTGCCCATCATCATCAGGTAGATCAGCATGCCGACAATCCAGATGATCTCGCGGGGCGCCTTGTAGGAGCCGTAGAACAGGCCGCGGAAGATATGGATGTAGACAGCAACAAAGAACAGCGAAGCGCCGTTCATATGCAGGTAACGCAGCATATGGCCGCCGTTCACGTCACGCATGATGTGCTCGATCGAGGCAAAGGCCAGATCGGCATGCGGCGTGTAATGCATCACCAGGACAATGCCGGTGACGATTTGCAGCACCAGGCAGAACGCCAGGACGATGCCCCAGATCCACCACCAGTTCAGGTTCTTGGGGGTGGGGATCATGATTGTGTCGTAGACGAGACCGACGATGGGCAGGCGGCTGTGCAGCCACTTTTCTGCACCTGTCTTCGGCTCGTAATGGTCGTGCGGAATACCGGACATGAGCGCGTTTCCTTATCCCAGCTTGATGGTGTTGGCGTCGGTGAACTCAGCCACCGGCACATGCAGGTTCTCAGGCGCCGGGCCTTTGCGGATACGGCCTGCGGTGTCGTAGTGCGAACCGTGGCAGGGGCAGAACCAGCCGTGGAAATCGCCGGAACCGTCGCCCAGCGGCACACAGCCCAGGTGGGTGCAAACACCCATCATCACCAGCCATTCGCCGGCCTCGTCCATGGTGCGGTTCGCGTCAGCCGCGTCAGTACCCGGCTTGTTCGGGTTTTCCGACCGCGGGTCGATCAGTTCGGACAGCTCCACGGCGCGGGCTTCATCAATCTCTTCCTGGGTGCGGCGGCGGATGAACACCGGCTTGCCAAGGAACATGACCGAGATCTGCGTGCCTACTTCTACACCGCTGACATCGACCAGAATCGAGGACAGCGCTTTCACGTCGGCGGAGGGGTTCATCTGGTTGACCAGGGGCCATACAGCGGCACCCGCGGTCACTGCCCCGGCGCCGGCAGTGGCGTAGTAGAGGAAATCTCTCCGGGTTCCTTCGTGGTCTTCTGCGTGGGACACGAGGTTTTCTCCAATTCCAGCGCCCGTTTAGGGCAAACATGCGCATGCACCGCGATTGCTCGCAGTGACTCTGGCGCGTGTCTAGCGGGGAGAAGGGCATTCGTCCAGCGGTCATAGGCGCGCAGAAAGCCGCAGACGGCAATTCTGTCACTGCTGTGTGACCGTGCCGCACCCATATCGGTGCGGCACCTGTCATGATCAAGAGGCGCGCTTAGCCCGCCGGCGGTTTTGTGGCCTGCATCGAGGGGCGCGATTCGAAGCCCGCAAACCACTCCGCCAGTGCCTCGTTGCCCTGGCGCCAGCCCGCATCCGGGTGGCGCAAGTCCACATATCCCAGCGCACAGGCCACCGCGATCTGGCCAATATCAAGCGGCCCCTGCAGATGACTCATCCAGCGCGCATTCAGCGCGGCACAGCCGCCCAGCACCTTGCTGCGCTGCGCATCCAGCCAGCCATCCCATTGTTTTTCCTCGGGGCGCAGACGTTTTTCATAAGCCATCAAGATCGCCGCATCCATAATGCCGTCGGCGGTGGCTTCCAGAACCTTACTGTCCCAGCCGCCGCCATACAGCCTGCCGCCGGCCCGGTCGTCCAGATAGGCGCAGATCACCCGGCTGTCATAGAGCGCCGGCCCGTCATTGCGCTCAAGCGCCGGGATTTTGGCCAGCGGGTTGCTGGCTTTCACCTCTGCACTGGGGCTGAGAGGCGTTGTGGTCACATTCAGGACTTCAACATCCTCAATCTGCCCGGTCTCATGCAGCAGCACCAAAACCTTGCGGGCAAAGGGCGACGCCGGTGAATATGTAAGCTTCATGGAATATCCTCCGCTGTTTTGCAGCAGCCTACTGCATGCCCTGCCAAGGGAAAGGGGCAATCAGCACACTGTGCTATACTGGTCTGGCTCAGCCAATGTCAGGAGGACCCTCAAATGATCATGCGGATATTCCAGGTTGTCATCCGGCCGGGCAAGGAGGCGGATTTCAGCAAGTTCTTCCATGAGACCGCCATTCCGCTAATGAAAGGCACCGATGGCATCGTTACTGTCCTGCCAGGCGCGCCGCGCGCCGAAAGCCCGCGGGAGTTCAGCTTTGTGATGGTGTGGAAGGATCTGGCGTCGCTCAAGGCCTTCGCGGGCGAGGACTACACCAGTCCGCACATCGACCCGGCTGAGGCCGAACTGGTCGAGTCGCGCAGCATCAAACACTTCGATCTAGTCGAGGTTTGATGCCGCGCGTTTAACGCTTGCAGAATGCCGCACGGATTGGCACGTTCGACCTGTTCTCAGGGCGGGGCGGAATTCCCCACCGGCGGTAAGCGGGCATTGCCCCGTAAGCCCGCGAGCGGCTTCCGGAACCGGAAGTGTCCAGCAGATCTGGTGCGATTCCAGAGCCGACGGTTACAGTCCGGATGAAAGAGAGCGTTCGCCAGGGCCGCTTAGGGCGGTGCCTGTTGTTCGTTATCGCCTTGGGTGACGTGTCAAAACGCAAGGAGATAACAATGACACACACCCGCTATGCCTTTATCAAGGCGCAATGGCATGCCGATATCGTCGATCGTGCGCTTGATGGGTTTCTGGATCTCGTCTCCAGCTCTCAAGTCGACGTCTTTGATGTTCCCGGTGCTTTTGAAATGCCGCTGATGGCGCAGGAGCTGGCAAAAAGCGGCAAATACGCAGCTATTGCCTGTGCCGCATTTGTCGTCGACGGCGGCATTTACCGGCACGATTTCGTTGCCCAGGCTGTTGTGGACGGGCTGATGCGTGTGAGCCTTGAGACAGGCGTGCCCGTGCTTTCGGTATCCTTGACACCGCACCAGTATCAGGAGACCGAACACCACAATACAATCTACCGCGACCATTTCGAAGAAAAAGGCCGCGAAGCAGCGCAAGCCGCCTTGATGATCACCAAGTCACGCGCGCAGGCCTTGGCAAACGCCTGAACCTAGACCCTGCATTTGCCAGCGCAGGTGCAGGTCCTCTTGTATCTCAGGCATTATTTACCCCAGATAAGCCTTCAAAGCAGGCGGCGGATTGTCCAGCAAGTCCGCCGTCGCTTGCGGCGGATGCGCCTTGCCATCCGCCACAAGCACCACTTGGCCCGCAATCCGGCGCGCGTCGTTCGGATCATGGCTGACCATCAGCACCGTGGCGCCGCTTTCGCGCGCCAGTTCCGCAACCAGATCCAGCATCTCAGCCTTCAGCGCCGGGCCAAGTGCCGCAAAAGGTTCATCCAGCAGCAGGATGTCGCGGCCCTGTACCAGTACCCGCGCCAGGGCCACCCGGCTTTGCTGCCCGCCGGACAGAGCCGCAGGTTTCCGCCCCCCCATGCCGCCAAGGCCAACCCGGATCAGCGCTGCGTCAATCTTTTGCCACTCCATCTGATTGAGCCGCAGGTTCGCATGCAGCCCCAAGCCAACGTTCTGCGCCACGGTCAGATGCGGAAACAGGTTGCCGTCCTGAAACAGCATGGCGACCGGCCGCTTGCCCGGCGGCCTGCCGGTCAGGTCTGAGCCGTTCCAAAAGACGCGCCCACGGGTAACGGGCAGGAAACCGGCCACTGCCTCCACCAGCGTGGACTTACCGGCACCCGATGGACCAATCACCGCAACGCACGCACCCGGCGCAATCTCAAGATCCGCCTCCACCACATAGCCGCCGTTCAAGATCCGGCAATTCTCAAGCCTCAGCATGCCAGCGCCCTCCGCGGTCCAAAATCCAAAACGCACCCATCGACAGCATCAGCAGGAGCAGTGCAGCACCCGCTGCAGCCTCCATCCGGTATGCCCCCATCAGCCGGTAAATCTGCAAGGGCAGCGTTGCGAAATCCGGATCGGCAAACAGCGTTACCACGCCCAGATCCCCCATCGACAGTGCCGCAGTCAAGCCCGCGGCAAACCCTGTCTGCGCCCGCATCCGGGGCAGAAAGACCCGGCGCACAAAGGCCCAGCCCTGCATATCCAGCGACAGCGACAACCGGCCATAGCGACCCAGCACTTCCCGCGCCCGCGGCACCAGGATACGCATGGCAAATGGCAGCGCCATCACCGCATTGACCAGCGCCGTCACCGGCAGCGCCAGGGCAAATGGGTCTGCGACGGGGTAGATCAGAATGAACAGCCCGGTGCCAATCACCAATGGAGAGGCCGCAAGCCCAAGAATGCCCGACAGTTCGGTCAGGCTGTTCCGGCCAGCTGCAACCGCAGCTGCCATCGGCAAGGCCAGCGCAAGAAGGATCACAGTGCTGATTGCAGCCACCAGTATGGAGTTCCCCGCGGCCTGCCAGACACTACTTTTTAAATCTGCCAGCCCCGGCAATCCCGCCAGCACGATTGCGGCCAAAGGCAGCAGCAGGAACGCCGCAGACAGGAAAATCCAGAAAACATCCAAGCCGCGCGCCAGCGCCCCCTGCCCGTCCCAGCGCCGCACCGCGCGGTCAAGACCGGCGCCAAAGCCCTCACCCGCCGACACCCGCAGCGCTGCCAGTGCAGCGGTGCCAGTCAGCAGCAGCTGCAGCCCTGACAGGAGCGCAGCCCGGCCCAGATCGAAATCAAAGCGGAACGCCTGATAGATGGCCAGCTCGATCGTGGTCGCCCTGGGGCCGCCGCCCAGAGTCAGCGCAACCGCAAAACTGGAAAGGCAGATGGCAAAGACGACAGCCAAAGCACCCGGTGCCACCCGCCGGAGCATCGGCCCCTCAAGCAGCCGCCACATCGCCAGCGGACCGGCATCCAACTGCGCGGCCAAGCGGAAGCGTTCAGCCGGGATTTCCTGCCAGCCCTGCAGGATCAGCCGGGTCGCCAGCGGCAGGTTGAAGAAGACATGTGCCAGGACCACGCCGTGCAGGCCGTAAATTTGCACCGGCTCCAGCCCGAACAGGCCGAACAAGCTGCTTTGCCAGCCAGCCCGGCCAAACACCGCCAGAAGGCCCAGAATGGCAACGATCACCGGCAGAATGAAGGGGGCGCCAAGCAGGGCAATCAGCAATGCCCGCCCTGGGAACCGCCGCCGCGCCAGTGCGCGGGCGACGGGCATCGCCAGACCAACGCTCAGCAGCGCCGACAGGCTGGCCTGTGTCAGCGTGAACCGCAACGCCGCCCAGTCGCTGGCACCAAATCCGGTTCCGGCCTCGGCCCTGAGTGCCACAGCACCCAAGGTTCCCAAGATCAGCGCGACGACAAGCAGTGCCGCGCTGATTCCGGGAACGGAGCTTACAGGCTGAGCGCGTCCAGCCATTCGCCAAGCGCTGCATCCCGCACCTCTGCCGCTTCAGTTTCGCTCAGCAGCAAGGATTTGCCTGGCGCGATCAGCGTCTCGAAACCCTCCGGCAGACCCGCAGCCGGTGTCACTGCGGGGTACATCCAGTTGGTGGTCGGAATGATCGACTGAAAGTCGTCGGATACCATGAATTCCAGAAACTGGTCGGCCAGATCAGGCTGATCGGTGTTTGCCAGTTTGCCAGCAACTTCCACCTGCATGTAATGCCCCTCGTCAAAGGCGGCAGCCGCCTTGGAGCCGTCTTCCTCAGCAATCAGGTGGTAGGCGGGTGAGGTGGTGTAGGAAAGCACCATGTCGGCCTCGCCCTCCAGGAACATGCCATAGGCCTCGGACCAGCCCTTGGTCACGGTGACCACGTTGTCAGACAGGCCATTCCAGATTTCCGGCGCCTCATCGCCATAGGCGGCTTTCACCCACAGGAGCAGGCCCAGACCGGGGGTCGAGGAGCGCGGGTCCTGGATCACGATCTTCATGTCGCTGGTTGCCAGCGCCTTGAAATTCGACGGGAAATCCGCCGGCGCCGCTGCATCGGCGTTGTGAACAAAGGCAAAATAGCCCCAGTCATAAGGCACAAAGGTCGCGTCGTTCCATGCAACCGGCAGCGCATAGTCGGCGCTGACCGAATGCTCTGCAAACAGGCCGGTTTCCTTGGCCGCCGCGGTCAGGTTGGTGTCGAGGCCAAGAACCACATCGGCATCCGAGCGTGCGCCCTCCAGCTTGATCCGCGCCAGCAGTGCCGCGCCATCGCCTGCGCCAACCAGTTTCAGGTCGCAGCCGCAAACCTCCTCAAACGCCTTTTCCACCGCCGGGCCCGGGCCCCAATCGGAAACAAAGCTGTCATAGGTATAAACGGTGAGTTCGGGCGTTTCGGCAAAAGCTGCCGAGGCGCCAAGCAATCCCGCTGCAAATGCAAGATGTTTCAAGCCATCCTCCTTTGCGGCGTTGGGCAAGGGTGGAGGCTGTCCAGTACCTTCCCTCCGCCGGTGTGATCCGGTTCAGGTTCAACGGGTGTCATCTCAGCGCTGCCGCGCACCCCGAGGTGGTGCGGACATTATGCCCGGACCGCAGCAAAGACAAGCCAAAGCCCGCCAGGACCTGCGTCTTGGCCAAACAGAACCACTTCCATCTCTTCCTCTTGCTGAAAATATCCCGGGGGAGCCGCCGCAGGCGGCGGGGGCAGCGCCCCCTCGGTTCTATGCCGCAGAGGAATCCGCTTGAGGCACAGCCCCCTGCCCGCTAAGCACGTCCGGCAAAGGAGACCGCGCCTCATGTCGATGAACAGCTTTGGACACCTCTTCCGCGTCACCACCTGGGGCGAGAGCCACGGACCCGCGCTTGGCGCCACCGTGGACGGCTGTCCGCCGAACGTGCCGCTGGAGCCGGAGATGCTGCAGCAGTGGCTCGACAAGCGCCGCCCCGGCCAGAACAAGAACACCACCCAGCGCAATGAGCCTGACGCCGTAAAGATCCTGTCCGGCGTGTTCGACGGCATGACCACCGGCACGCCCGTTCAGCTGATGATCGAAAACACCGACCAGCGGTCCAAGGACTACGGCGAGATTTCCCAGACCTTCCGTCCGGGCCATGCCGACATCACCTATTTCCAGAAATACGGCAACCGCGACTACCGCGGCGGCGGCCGTTCCTCGGCGCGCGAAACCGCAGCGCGTGTTGCTGCGGGCGGTGTTGCACGTGAAGCAATCAAGGCGCTGGTGCCGGGGCTGGAGATCAAGGGCTATATGACCCAAATGGGTGAGCTGGAGATTGACCGCAGCCGGTTCGACTGGGATGCGATCGACCAGAATGATTTCTGGATCCCCGATGCCGGCGCGGTGCAGGAGTGGGAAGATTACCTGCAAGGTCTGCGCAAGGCGCATGACTCGGTGGGCGCCGTTGTCGAAGTTGTCGCGCGCAATGTCCCCGCAGGCATCGGCGCGCCGGTTTATGGCAAGCTGGACACCGATCTGGCGGCAGCAATGATGTCGATCAACGCTGTTAAGGGCGTGGAGATCGGCGAAGGCATGAACGCCGCCCGGCTGAAGGGCTCGGAAAACGCCGATGAGATCTTCATGGGCGAAAACGGGGTGGAGTATTCCTCGAACCACGCCGGCGGCATCCTCGGTGGGATTTCCACCGGCCAGGATGTGGTGGTGCGCTTTGCGGTCAAGCCGACCTCGTCGATCCTCACCCCGCGCAAATCGATCCGCAAGGACGGTTCCGCCACCGAGGTGATCACCAAGGGCCGCCACGACCCCTGCGTCGGCATTCGCGCGGTCCCGGTGGCCGAGGCGATGATGGCCTGTGTGATCTTGGATCACCTGCTGCTGCACCGCGGCCAGATTGGTGAGAACCAGGGCTCAATCGGCTAAGGATCAGGCTCTAATAAGGGGTTTCCCGGCAACATAGCTAGGAAACTACCCTCAGGTGTGATCGCCCGCGCATTGGCTGTGGTCGCCCAGCGCGGTCAGCACCTTGCAGCAGCCGCCATTTCCGCCGTCGCACAGATGGCTGATCCGCTCCAGCTCCGCCGCGAGCTGCTCCAGCTTGCGGATGCGGTTGCGGACATTGGCCAGTTGGCTGCGGGCAATGCGGTCGGCCTCGGCGCAATCATCGCCCAGGTGCCCGTCCAGCCCTATCAGCGCCTTGATGTCCTCTAGCGAGAACCCGAGGTCGCGGGCATGTTTGATGAAGCCAAGCGCGTCCATCCCCTCCTGCCCGTAGCGGCGCTGGTTACCGGCATTGCGGCCGGGCTGCGGCAGAAGGCCGATCTCCTCGTAATAGCGGATGGTGGGAACCTTTACGCCGGTGGTCTTGGACAGCTGACCGATGGAAAACATCTGCGGAACCTCTTGAAGCTCTAGTGACTAGAGGCTCTACATTGATCTCGAATCAGGAATGAGGACAAGAGAAATGGCAGGCTGCTGCAATCACAACGCCCGTTTTGACGGGGTCTCGGCAGACTATAAACGCAGGCTTTGGCTGGTAATCGTCATAAACGCCGGCATGTTTGCGGTGGAAATGAGCGCGGGCCAGCTGTCGGGCAGCCAAGCGTTGAAGGCGGACGCGCTGGACTTTCTGGGTGACGCGCTGACCTATGGTATTTCGCTGGCGGTGATCGGCGCCACCCTGCGCACCCGGGCGCTGGCGGCGCTTGGCAAAGGCATCAGCCTTCTACTGATGGGTGCCTGGGTGTTTGGCTCCACCGTTTATCAGGTGTTTTATGTCGGAGTGCCGCAGGCACAGATCATGGGTGTGATCGGCTTCATGGCGCTGGCCGCCAATCTGATCTCGGTCATGCTGCTGGCGCGCTACAAGGATGGCGACGCCAATGTGCGCTCTGTCTGGCTGTGCTCGCGCAATGATGCGATCGGCAATGTGGCGGTGATGATCGCGGCGCTGGGTGTCTGGGGAACCGCCACCGGCTGGCCGGACCTGATTGTGGCCGGCATCATGGGCGGGCTGTTCCTAAGCTCCGCCTACCAGATCCTGGTGCAGGCGATGCGGGAATGGCGCGAGGAAGAGGCGCGCACTGCGGCGTATCAGAACTGAACACCTGTGCCGCTTGCGGCACGAGCGGCGCCCTGCGTTGTTCAGACAAACAGCCCTGCGCATGCCTCGCGCAGGGCTTTTTTCTGCACCTTGCCCATGATGTTGCGCGGCAGGGCCTCCAGCAGCGTGAGGGAAGTGGACGCCAGGTTGCCGTTGATCAGCATCGCGCCTTTGGAGCGCCCGGTAGTGCCGGAGGTGTAAAGAAACGCGGCCAGATCGCCGGATTTGCGGGCAACAGGGTCAAAACCGGGCTGAACATCCGCCAGGTTGCGCAAAGATCCCTGCCCTCCGGCATCCAGAGTCAACACCCGCGCCTCATCTGCAATAGCGCTGATCTTCCCCATTCGCGCCGGATCGCAAACCACCACGCGCAGAGACGCTTCGCCCACGAAATAGGCCACTTCAGGCCCGGTATAGGCGGTGTTCAACGGCAAGAAGATTCCGCCGGCCATCACTGTGCCGGGATACAGCTCGATCGCTTGAATTGTGGAACGCCACGAAACTTTGGCTCTTTTGGCATCAAAACCTCAGGAAACAAGAAAATCACGTCATTCAGCCTGACCCGAACGACAAGTTTTTCTGACCCACTATGAAAAGCGGCCCTTCCTCGAAACTGCGGCGAAGATATCGAAGGATGAAGGTTTTTCGACGCGGGCCATTGCGAGCGGCTTCAGCTGGGCGTGAGTGTGGCCCGCGTTGACAAACCTCTCAGGGAGGAAGCCGCGGGGTCTGGTTGCGGCCTATGGGGAAAGAGTGCTGTCCGCTGAGCTTGTGACTGGTAGGGATGCGCCCGCTCGGAGGATGAGGGCCACCGATTCCAGTTTCGGCCAGAGGGTTTGACCTGGATTTGATCCAGATCGAAGCCGTTTTGCGCCGTCCTTGCAACTTTCCGGACCGCTCCTGACGGGCGGGCTCGGCCGGTGTTGCTGAAGCAACCGGTGAGCGGTGGATGGGATGATCGGGCACTCGGTCATGCGGCCTGTTTCCTCGGTGGAGCGCGAGATTGCGGAACCTCGCCGCGCCGGAAAGTCTCCACGATGCGCATCGGCCCGCCGCAATCGGGGCATGGCTCTCGCAGGGTGAGCGGGACGATCTCGACCGAGGGTGCGTGTTCCTGCCTGGTCGTTTCCGCGCCCAGCAACGTGCGGATCTTCGCGATGCTGGTCTTGCGGGCGGCACTTGCCAACAAGCCGTAGTGCCGGATGCGGTGGAAGCCATCCATTGCCCGGCAGGCGATTTGGCGGCGCCAAATCTGCCGAGAGGGGGGAGCACATGGATCAGGAACCGGCGGATGAACTCGCCCGTGGACAGGCGCATAACCTTCATCCTGTCGCCGCGCTTGATGCGGTAATCTTTCCAGCGGAAAGCCACGGTGTCGGCATCGGCGCTGATCAGGCGGCTGTTCGAGATCGCCACCCGGTGGGTGTATCGGCTGAGATAGGCCAGCACCGCCTCTGGTCCGCCGAAGGGCGGTTTGGCATAGACCACCCATTCGGCCTTGCGCAGCGGTGCCAGCCAGGCTGCGAAAGCGCTGGCGTCGGTCAATCCGGCGAGGTCGCCGAAGAAGGAGAGCCGCCCGGCGCGGTGTAAGTTGCTCAGGCCCTCAAGGAACAGCCGCCGAAACAGACGCGACAACACCCGCACATGCAGGAGGAACCCTGGTTTGCAGCCAATCCAACGGGTGCCGTCCAGCGAGAGCCCGCCACCTGGGACGATCATGTGGATGTGGGGATGGTGCGTCATCGCTGATCCCCAGGTATGAAGCACGCTGGTCATTCCGACACGAGCACCGAGGCGCTTGGGATCGGCGGCGATAGTCATCACTGTTTCCGCAGAAGCGCGGAACAGCAGTCCATAAACCGCCCGCTTGTTCCAGTAGGCGATGCGGGCGATCTCGGCCGGGAGCGTGAACACCACATGGAAATACTCCACAGGCAGCAGGTCATCTGCCCGCGCCGCCATCCAGTCGCGCGCGGCCGGTCCCTGGCATTTGGGACAATGCCGGTTCTTGCAGCTGTTGTACGCGATATGCTGGTGTCCACACTTGGTACAGGCCGCCACATGTCCGCCGAGCGCCTCCGTTCGGCAGGCCTCGATCGCCCCCTCTCGGGATCTTGCTTTGCAAGACCCTGCCGGGCAGTGGACATCACCTTGAGCTGGCTCAGGCTGACATGCCCCTCATTGGCCCGCCTGAAAGCGGGGCCATGAGACCTGAAGATGTCCGCAATCTCCAGCGCGTGCCGTGGCACGCCAATCGCTCCGTCAGGTCACATCTCGCATATGTTCATACGGGCTGGCGACATTGCGCAACGTCTTGGTCGCCACGTGGGTGTATCGCGCCGTCGTGGTCAGCTTGGCGTGGCCGAGGAGCACCTGGATCACCCGCACGTCCGTATCGGCCTCCAGCAGATGCGTGGCAAAGCTATGCCTGAGCGAGTGCAGCGTGGCAGGCTTCTTGATCCCAGCCATGCGCTTGGCCGAGTTGAAGGCCCGATTCAAGGATCGGGGCGACATGGGCTCAACCCGGCTCTGGCCGGGGAATAACCATCCCTGAGGACGTGCCTCGCGCCAGTAGTCCCGCAGCAGCTCCAGCAACGACGGCGACAGCATCACGTCGCGATCTTTGCCGCCCTTGCCGCGCTCAACATGGATCAGCATCCGGTCGCTGTCGATGTCTCGCACCTTGAGATTGCTTACCTCGGAGGCGCGCAAACCTGCACCATAGCCGATCCCAAGCGCAGCGCGGTATTTAAGACCCGGCCCCGGTGCCGAGGCTAATACCGCAGAGACCTCCTCGAAGCTCAGCACAATCGGCAGCTTCCGTGGCTCGGTGCGGAACTGCATGTACTTCGTTTGGCGGGAAAATGATCCCCCGGATCATTTTCTACTCCGCCTGCACTTTCCTCCCGGTCACAGGTCATGCCGAAGAGTTGGAGGGGACCGTCGCCCCGGTGGGGCGGCGAAAGCCCCAGAAACGCGCAGCGCCGTAATCCGGGCGTTGTAGACCGAAGGCGTGACCTCCGTGTCGGTCATGTGAAGTTGATAGGCGCGCAACTCATCCGGTGTCGCCGTATTTGGCGACCGCCCCAGAAACGCAGTGAAATCCTTCAGCGCCCGGATATGCGCCTTCTGCGATGTCTCCGCCATCCCGCGAATGCGCATATCTTCGATCATCCGCGCACGCAGCGGGCTCATCTTCTCCTGTGTCATGGGACCCTCCTGTCCGATTGAGAAACCTCAATCGTCAGGCAGGTCAGTCACATCGCAAAATCCGAACACATTCAGGTGCGCGCGCTACAGCAGAAACAAGCGCCATTGCCGCGAGAGCGGCTTAGTCCTCGAGCCCAATGTGACCGATGCTGCGCGATGCACGAATGACTGCTCCGCTCAGCCGCGGGCAGGCGGGACCGGGATGCCATCGACCTCCACCGGCAGAGAATGAGCCTCGTGACCAGGCGACAGATATCCTTTTTCGCCAAAGCCCTTCTGCACCCAATAGTTTAGGGCCGTGTCAGACACTTCCATGCCGCCATCCTTCGAGCGCCGTTTGTAGCACGTGCCATCGCCCCTCTCGGGACATTGCTGCGCAATGCCCTGCCGGGCAGTGGATGCCGTGCTCGCGGCACAAGTCCTTGGCCCCAATGCCGACTTGGGGTTCCTTCGGGATGCCAATGATCTGCTCTTCGCTGAATCGGCTTTTCCGCATTGTCTGTCTCCTCGGGTGGAGAACAGGCTAGCGTAAAAACGCGGACATTTCTGGGGAGCAGGTCAGGAGCAGCACCTTGTTATCATCACAACTAACCTCGCCTTCTGCGGCGCCAAGAAGACAAGGCCAGAACCCAGTATATAGTTCTTGCAACTTTCAAGTTGCGCGGGCCGCGAAATTCGAGCGGATGCGAGAACATCCCCGCCCAAGCGAAACCGTGCATGAGTATGCGGGCTTGTTAAACATTCTACGTTCCGCCGCCATGTCGCGATAAACAAAAAAGGCCCTGGCTGTTGCAAGCAAAGCCAGGGCTCTTCACTAGTCTGCTTTAACTACCCTAACGGACGACAAATTCTGCATGTAATGCGCCGGCCGCTTTCAGGCTTTTGAGGATATCGATCATGTCCCGCGGCGACACGCCCAAGGCATTCAAACCTGCCACGACTTCGGACAGCGAAGTCGTCTCCGGCACTTCGGCAAGTTGGACGCCCTCTTCTTCCTCAATAGCTGCACCTGTGCGCGGAACAACAACCGTTTCGCCATTTGCGAAGGGATTGGGTTGCACCACCAGCGGCGTCTCTTCGATCCGCAAAGTGAGGTTTCCTTGAGCCACAGCAACACGGGAAATCCGCACATCGCTGCCCATCACGATCGTACCGGAACGCTGATCCACCACAACCCGCGCCTTGCGCTGAGGTTCAACCAGGATGTTCTCGATCCGGCCTACGGCGTGAGCCGTCGAGCGAGTATTTGTTCGCTTGATATCGATCTCGACAGTTCCGGAATCCCGCATCAGGGCAACGTTGCGGCCAAACTCATCGTTGATCGCCCGTTCAATCCGGCCGGCAGTGGTGAAATCCGGCTCCCGCAGGGCCAGACGCATGGAGCTAAGAGAGGACAGATCAAAGCCGATCTCACGTTCGACCCGGGCGCCCGAAGGGATCACACCGGCCGTTGGCACCCCTTGGGTTACCGTGGCCGCGTTGCCTTCGGCAACCGCTCCACCCGCCAGGATTGTACCTTGGGAGACGGCATAAATCTGCCCGTCCGCTGCATTGAGCGGTGTCATGATCAGGGTGCCGCCCAAGAGGCTCTTGGAATCACCGATAGCTGACACTGTTACATCAATGGTGCTTCCAACCCGGGCAAAAGGCGGCAGTGTGGCGGTTACAAAGACCGCAGCAACGTTTTTTGGCCGGAACTGCTCACCGGTCACATTGACACCAAGCCGCTCCAGTATGTTGGACATGATTTCTTCGGTAAACGGCGAATTCCGCAGCCCGTCACCGGTGCCGTCCAAGCCGACGACCAGGCCGTAACCGACCAGATCGTTGCCCCGGACGCCATCAAATTCGACCAGGTCCTTGAGACGGATGGTATTTGCCTGCGCCACTGCGGGCAGCAGGAACAGGCAAGTGAAAAAGAGGCGAAGAAATACCAGCATCAGAGATAGTTCAACAATGAGAGCTGCGAACTGCGCGAAGTGATTGTATAAAGACCTTCAAGCTGTGTTTGTGCTTCTTCCAGCCGTGTATAGGTTTCATAGGGATCAGCTGACACCAGGTTGTTTTTGACAATGCTCAGGCTGGTTTTCGAAGCCTCGTTGCGGGTGTTCACCGCTTCAAGCTGGCCTTCGATAAAGCCGACATCCGCTTGCAACTGGATCAGTTTGTCTACGCTATCCGTAAGTTCGCTGCTGGCTTGGCGGACAATGTCGACTTTTACATCGTCCGTCAAACCAAGACTGGGTTCATCTGCCAAAGCTGTAATGACGTAACTTTGCAACGCGTGTTTTAGGTTGTCGTCATCAGCGCGGATGCCCAGTGTAACCTGTTCACCCTCGCCCACGGTGACAGGCTGCAGCGATGTTGTGGAACCGCTGTACATAACAGTGTCGAAGCCAGCTGGATCATCAAACCAGTCCTTCACGGCTTGAATGATGTCATTGCTTGTCGTCAGTCCGGAGACCTCAGTGAGGATGGAACTCATAAGGGTGCCGGTGTCATTGAGCGGCGTAGTATCCGTTGCAGTGCCCGCAAAGACTGCCCGCCCGCCAACGGAGGCATTCAAAAGATTAATTGCACTAGATATTCTTTGCTTGGCTTGACTTCCGAATTGCTCAGCATTGTCCACGTCAATAGCGGACGACAGCGTCAGGATGTCATTCCGCATCGCTTGCACCTGGCTCTGGAACTTGTCGAGGCTGCTTTGTGTTGTGGTGGCAAACAGCTGCACTTCTCTATTGGTGACAGTATAGCTGTCGAGCCGGTTCAAGGTGCTTTCGAGATCCGCCAGATAGGTATAGTCGCCGCCCAGCCGCTCGGTCAGGTTGGACGATTTTCCGGTAGCAAACTCTTCGGAGAGCGTGGTTATATTCTGCTGCAATTCCGCGTTGCGGCTGCGGAGAAAGAGGTGCTGCGCCATATCACCGTAGGAATTCAAAATCATGCGTCAGATCCTCAATAGTGTATCCATAAGTTCGTCGACAACGCTGATCACCCGGGCATTGGCCTGGTAGTACTTTTCCACCAGCAACAGGTTCTGCAATTCAGCATCCGTATCAACGCCGAGCCCCAGTTCCGCTTGACTCAATTCGTTGAAACTGGCCGCCGCAAAGGTTGATGCGCGTGACGCTGTTTCATTGTCCTGGGCGAACCGCGACAACAGGTTTGCACTCAGCGTCGAGGCTGTCATGTTCGCTGTGCCCAGCCCGACAGAAGATACCGTCCGGGTGGTGTTCAACGTGTCGGAGTAAGCCTGCAGCAAGCTGGAATCACCTGGATCGCCTTGACCCGCTGCATAAAGGCCGTCGCGGAACCGCCATGTTTCTCCGGTGCCGTCCAAGGCCACCAGATCATTCAATTCAATGCGGTTAGAGATACCGACGAAGTTTGCCGGGTCATAGAAACCGCCATCATCCGTGAAGATGCCGGCGTCGGCGACGCCAATGGTGGCATCCAGTGCAGGATCCTGAAACCGCTCGATCAGATCGGCGGCCATTGTGTCAAGATCCTCTTGCGCTTCCACAGCTGTTACATCCCGGATTTCGAACTGGGCTGTAAGCATGCCACCCCGAAGTGGCCCGTCCGGGCTGGTGTCAATCACCTTGCCGTTGACCTCAAGGCCGGAAATCAATGCATTGCCCAGTGTCATGTGCGGAAGGATATCCCGCGACGGAGTAAAGCTCAGCTCGGACGCTTTTCCATCCAACAGCATTACCCCGCCGGTTGAGTAGAGCGTCAATTGGCCATTACCGCGCCGGACAACATTGACTGGAATGATTTCGTTAACCTGATCAACCAGTTGATCCCGCTGGTCATGCATCGCCACTGCATCCATGCCACCGGCTTCGACGACCATAATGCGGGCATTCAGTTTTTCGATTTCCTTCAGCGCCTGGTTCACGGTTTCAACCTGAGAGCCGATCGCATTGTCCGCATTGATCCTAAGATCCCGCAACCCTTCAGCCGTGCGGGAAATCGTGTCGGCCAGCGAATTTGCCTTCACGGCCAAATCATTCAGCCTGGGCTGTGAATCCGGGCGAGAGACCGCCTCAATCAATGAAGACTCGAAATCCGATAGGTGCGAAGCCAGTGACATCTCGTCGTCAACTGTGCCAACCAGGTCGGACATCCGGCCGTAGAAATCAGATTGGATCCTGGACGCGCCGTAGTCTGCCTCGGCAACTCTGCGGTTAGTGATCAGAACCGGGTCGTTGATGCGCTGAACATGCCCGACCCGGACACCGGGAACACCCGCTCCAGGGCTGTTCAGGTCCAACACCCGGCGCGAGTAACCAGGTGTCAGAGCGTTGGCCAGGTTTTCCGAAACCACTTGAGAGGACCGGCTGGCCGCGGTCAGCCCGCTCATCGCGCTGTTCAGGGCGGAATAAATAGACATGTTCAGCCTGCTTTCGTGAAGCCAATGTCAGGGGGCATCAAGCGCATTAGCGCTTGATGTTGGTGGTTTCCTGCAGCATTTCGTCAACTGTCTGAATGACCTTGGCATTTGACGAATAGGCGCGCTGGGTCTGGATCATATCCGTCAGTTCGGTCGCCACATCCACAGCGGATTCTTCCTGGGCATAACCGAGAATTTCACCCGTCGGCCCGTCGCCGGCATCCCAGAGGTAGAAATCCCCGGATTCGTCAGTCGGCATGTAAGTTTGCGAATCCAGAGCCCGCATGCCGTTGACGTTGGAAACATCTGCCAGCGGCACTTTGTATATGACTTTGGTATCGCCGGAGTCATACTCTGCTATGACTTCACCGCTCTCGTTGATCTCAACCGAGACAAAGGAACCAACGGGGTTACCGTCTTTTTCAGTTGTGCCTGGAACGAATTCATCACCGAGCTGGCTCATACCGGTGTTGCCGCCGATGGCGCCAATGTTAATCTCAACCGGTCCGCCTGCAAGGTTAACAGTCACCGATCCCGCGGCGCCATCGTATGCACCGCCTGTAACAGTTGCCACGCTCGCCAGAGAACCGCCCGTGGTGCTGCTGTCATCGAAGGTAAGCGTGTATTCCCCGATATTAGCCGCCCCTGTTGCGGAATCCACGATTTCCATCGTCCATTCATTGGTGCCAGACGTTGCCGGCAGAGTCGCAACATTCGGTGTGTAGGTAATTGTCAGCTCTTCAGCGTTGCCCATATTGTCGTAATACAGGACTACCTGCTCAAACGGGTCGCCTGATGCCCCGACGTCGGTTTCATCAGCAGGCAGGTTGGCTGTCAGACTGATCTCCGTAGTGGGTTCTGCCGACAGGCGGTTCAGGTCAACATGGATCGGTTCAAGGGCATCGTCTGTATCACGTGCTGCATCCGGAACGCTGCCATCTGCAAGCGCGGGCCAACCCATCAGCACCAAACCGGATTCGGTTGAAAGATACCCGTTCGAATCTGTGCGGAAAGAGCCTGTGGTCGTTAGCATCATAGACGGGCTTCCGCCCGCCTCCACTTCGGTAATTGAAGCCACAGGCAGCATTCCACGACCGCGCACTGCAAGATCAGTGGCATTGTTGGTCGATACCAGCGGGCCGCGCTCATCGATCAGGCGCACATTGGTGGTGCGGACACCACCAGCCGAATAGGTGCCTCCTGAATTCGACAAAACCATGGAATGGAAATCTGTTTCAACCCGTTTGTACCCGCGGGTCGAGGAATTGGCGATGTTATCGGAAATGGAAGCCAACCGGCTGGCGTTGGCGCTCAATCCTGAAACACCCGCGTTCAGCGACGAAGAAATGGTCATAGCGCGCCTTTCTGCTGCATCTAATCATTCTGGATGCAACAGCTAGCGCAGGAGCGATTAACGGGCGGCTAACAGATAAAATATGACTTATCTGCTAGCCGCCTGCCGCAATGTTTTCAGTGACTTAATCGCGTAGAAGGATAATTTCGATCCGGTCATTGCGGGCTGCCATCGGGTTTCCGACCGCCAGCTTGCGGTCGGCATGGCCGGTCACCCGGTGAATCCGGCCTGTTGCCAGTCCGCCTGATTCGAGCAGCGTCCGTGTTTTGTCGGCTCTGTCATGGGACAGCTCCCAAACCGGATTCTTTGCCAGCACAACCGGATGGGACCTGATGTGGCCACCGATGGCTACATTGCTGGTAACCTTTTCCGACACCCGGGCAATCATCCTGACCAGATCCCGGAACAACGGTGTTGGCTCAGCCGCATCCTCTTTGAACAACGGTATGTCTTCTGTTGCAAAAAGCTCGATAATCAGCCCTTCGTCAGTGACCCGGGTCACAATGTGGCGGGCCATCGCAACCGTCACCATGCTCTCGCCGCCACGTCCAGACAATTGTTCTTCGATAGCGCGGAACTTGGAGTCTTCTTCCTCGCGCTTCTCGTCGGTCTCGACTCCGGTATCCCCTTGCGCCTGCTGGGCATCCATCGGGTTAATGTCCGTTGCCCCGGTGCCTGATTGCGGCTGAATTTCTTCGGTGAACATACTGTCACCCTGAAACGCACCATTGCCGCCGCCGGAGACCCGGCTTAGCGGAATTGACGGCGAGAAGTAATCCGCCAGACCCTTACGTTGTTTTTCCGTCGTCGCGTTCAGCAGCCACATCAGCATAAAGAAGGCCATCATCGCGGTCACGAAGTCGGCATAAGCCACTTTCCACGCGCCACCGTGATGGCCATCGCCACCACCTGATTTTTTCTTCTTGATGATAATGGGCGCCACATTGCTTTGTGCGCTCATATCCACCACCACTATTTTCACCCATCCCCGGGATAACAGGCGGCGCGTTAAACCGGGCTTAACAATTAAACTTGCCGGCAGTTCTGTGCCTCCGCACGGCAATTTCCGCCAAGGCCAGGCGGTTCATTTGCGGAAGTTGCCTGCAACACTATGGCAAAGCCCCGGCAGGAATTGCTGCATCTTAAAATCCACTTATCTTGGCATCGAACAATCTTATCAAAGGTTGATCAAGAGCAACCAGTCCAAACGCGCCCAGCGCTAGAGTCTCCTCAACACGGCACATGGGACACAAAAAGGAGAACACTATGCTGACCCGCAGAGCCGCATTGATGGGAGCAGCCGGTGTAGCAGCGCTGCCCGTACTTGCCAAAGCCGCCAAGGCTGAAGGCACCACTGTCCACGAGGCCGCTGCACCGGCGGACCTGTCCAGCCTGCAGCGTATCAAGCGCGAACTGGTTGCCCCGCCCTTCGTGCATGAGCACGAGCAGGTGGCACCAGGTGCGCCGCGCATTATCGAATTCGAGATGAAGATCGTCGAGAAGGAGATTGAGATTGATCAAGGGGCCTATCTGCAAGGCATGACTTTCAACGGCTCCATTCCAGGGCCGATGATGGTGGTGCACGAGGGCGATTATGTTGAGCTGACCCTGATCAACCCGCCGGAAAACATGCTGCAGCATAATATCGACTTCCATGCGGCTACCGGCGCCCTGGGCGGCGGCGCGCTGACCCTGATCAACCCAGGAGAGAAGACCGTGCTGCGGTTTAAGGCCACCCGCCCCGGCACCTTTGTCTATCACTGTGCGCCGGGCGGTCCGATGATCCCATGGCACGTCGTTGCAGGCATGGCCGGCTCAATCATGGTTCTGCCGCGAAACGGGCTTTCAGACCATAATGGCGATCCAGTCAGATACGACCGCGTCTACTATATTGGGGAAAACGAGTTTTACATTCCAAAGGACGAAAACGGCGACTACCTGCGGTACGAGGATGTAGGCGAAAGCTACCCTGATACCCTGGAAGTCATGAACGGGCTTATCCCCAGCCACGTGGTGTTCAACGGCGCAGTTGGTGCACTGACCGGTGAAACCGCGCTGAAGGCCAAACAGGGCGAGAAAGTGCTGTTCATCCACAGCCAAGCCAACCGCGACAGCCGCCCGCACCTGATCGGCGGCCACGGCGACCTGGTCTGGGAGGCCGGCAAGTTCAACAACGTGCCGGACCGCGACCTGGAAACCTGGTTCATCCGCGGCGGCTCCGCCGGGGCTGCGCTCTATGAATTCCTGCAACCGGGCGTCTACGCCTATGTGAACCACAACTTGATCGAGGCGGTGAACCTTGGCGCAACCGCGCACGTGGTGGTCGAAGGCGAATGGAATAACGACCTGATGGAACAGGTGGTCGCCCCGACCGAATACTCCGGCTCCTAAGCTTGGGACTGGTGTGACCTCTCGAGGGCGGCTGCATTACGCGGCCGCCCATTTTTTGTTTTCTTGGGAGCATACCCATGAAATTCGAACTCATCACTGCTGCCCTGGCCGCCGCGATCGGCATTCCCGGTCTTTGGCTTTACGCCCCGGAACCGGCGACGCAGGCCGAAACCGCCGTCATTGCCGCAGCGACAATCCGTTACCGTCCGATCGGCAATTTCCACCAAGGTGGCAAAAGCGTGGTGCCGCCGGAACAGATGCGGCAAGTGGCAGCATTCGAGATCATGAAACATCAGGTCTCTCATGCCGAATATGCCGCTTGCGTGGCGGACGGCGGCTGCAAGCGGGCAGATGCAAACCCGGCAGATGGCAGCCGGCCGCAAACACACGTCAGCTGGCATGACGCCACCGCCTACGCGCAATGGTATTCAAAGAAGACCGGCCAGCCGTGGCGGCTGCCGGATGAGGCGGAATGGCAGCTGGCTGCAGCTGAAATCTTTGGCGACGCTTCGGTTGAGACGGATAGCACCGACCCGGCCCAGCGCTGGCTGCGCCAATACGCCCGCGGGGTGACACTGCGCGGCCTGCCAGGGCCTGCACAGGATCCCAAAAGCGAACCCGGAACCAACAGCCACGGCCTCAGCGGTCTAGGCGGCAACATCTGGGAATGGACTGCCGGCTGCATGCAGAACGGCGAGTTGCGCAAAGATGGCAGCCTCGCATATGGCGATCCATATTGCAGCGCACGCATTACCGGCGGCCGCCACCGGGCCGTTGTGATCGACTTCATACGCGACGCCAGTGTTGGCGGCTGCGCGGTCGGATTACCGCCGGATTACCTGGGCTTCCGGCTGGTCAAGGGCGGCTGACTGCTGAGCAGAAGGGGTCCTCCCGCGCCCGCAGGTGCCCCGGCTGCACCGGAGCCCCTTGGCAGCCTTGGGCCCGGCAGCTGCGCTGCGCCTTCTGTTGCGAAACCGTTCAAGGACCAATCTGCCTTAAACGGGTTTTCCTGTTTTGATGTTCAATTCCCGCTTAAATTGAATCCGCGCCTGGGCACGGCGCATAGCCCCGGTGTCGGCAATCGAATTGCATTGATAGGAAAGGCCGCGCTGTGCCACAGCACAGCGCCATGCCCAACTGTGAGGGGCCTCTGGAAAGAGGCACCGGAACAGGCGGGAGCGCCCGGCCTTTGGATCAAGAGGCCCGGCTGTAGCGCACCCCTTCAGGCACATGCGCATCAAAGCAGCTTGCGATGATCCGGGTCAGCGGCCGGCCTTGGGGCAGGATCGTCAGTGCCGCATCATCCAATTGCACCAGATCGCCGAACCGCGCCGCGATCTGTGCCAGATCCGCATCCAGCATCGCTGCAAGGCTTCCGAAACGCTGCTTCAGCTCTGCCCGGTTCAGCCGGAACTCGCACATCAGCATCTCGATAGCACGACCGCGCAGCAAGTCTTCATCGCTCATCACATGGCCACGGGCGCCAGTCAAATACCCTGCCTCGACCCTTTGCACATACGCAGGCGTGGCAGCTGCGTTCTGAATATAGCCGCCGGCAAAACGGGAAATCGACGATGCGCCGAATCCGATCAGCGTCGGGCAGGTGTCATCGGTGTAGCCCTGAAAATTGCGGCGCAGATGTCCGGTGCGGGCTGCTGCCTCCAGCCCGTCGCCGGGCTTGGCGAAATGGTCGATGCCAATGGCGGCAAAGCCCGCCGCGGCGAATTTTTCAGCTGCCAGGCCGGCCAGATGGTACCGCGCCAGATCGTCCGGCAGCGTCTCCTCCTTGATCAGCTTCTGCCGCTTTGCAACCCAAGGCACATGCGCATACCCAAATAACGCCAGCCGGTCGGGATTCAGGCTCAGCACTTTTTCCACCGTATCCGCCATCCGTGCCTGGGTCTGATGCGGCAGGCCGTAGACCAGATCAGCGTTCAACGAAGTGATCCCCGCCGCGCGCAGATCCTCGACACAGGCCTTGGTCACGTCAAACGGCTGTTCGCGACCAATTGCCTGCTGCACCAGCGGATCAAAATCCTGAATGCCGATGCTGGCGCGGTTCATGCCCTCTGCCGCCAGCGCTGCTATCTTGTCGCGGTCGACCATTGTGGGGTCGATCTCCACTGAGAACTCCCAGTCTTCGGTTTGAGGAAACACAGCCTTCACCGCTTGCGCCAGCCGGTGGATCAAAACGGGCGGCAGAATGGTCGGCGTGCCGCCGCCCCAATGCATCCACCCCATCCGCAACCCATTTGGCAGCAAAGGCGCCACCTGTTTCAGCTCTTGCTCCAGCGCGCCAATGTAGCTTTCCACCGGACTCAGCGTCTGAGTGCCTTGTGTGCGGCAGGCGCAGAACCAGCACAGACGCTCGCAAAACGGTATATGCAGATAAACGGAAACCGGCACTTCTGGATCCAGCGCCTGCAATTCGCGGGCCTGATCCGCGGCGCCGACGGCTGCAGTAAACACCGGCGCGGTTGGGTAGGATGTGTAGCGGGGCACCCGGCTGTCGAACAGCCCAAGGGCTTGGAGGCGGTCAATCTGTTTCATGACTTTGCTATGCCCCTTTTCCAGCTCCTCTACTTTGCGCAGGATCAAATCAGACGTTGTTTTGACGTCTGTTGCGGCGTCAGAGTCGCTTCTTCAACACGCTGATTTAAAACGTAAAAAATTTATAACCCTGATTCTTTCTGAAATCCGGCATCCACGTGCATTTTCTGTTTGACGGCCCCAACAAACCGCCTTATACGCCAGTCTCACGACACCTGCCCAGGTGGCGGAATTGGTAGACGCGCTAGCTTCAGGTGCTAGTGTTCGTAAGGACGTGGAGGTTCGAGTCCTCTCCTGGGCACCATTCCCCAAAATCGTAAAATATCTAAAACTCCTGGAGTTTTACGATGTCAGGCCGCCGCACCAACCGCCGGGTCTGATCATAGCTTTCAGAGCAACACTCTCGGACACAATTAATCCAAGCACTTTGATTACGGGTTCCCCTGCGAATTGCAGTTTGCGCACCTTGCGCGAAGTCGTTCAAATCGATACACGCCTAGGCTGTTCACACACTTTTACGGAGCGCATTATGGCGACACCTCAATTTGGCGGCCTCGGCGAAATGGCGGCCTATCTCACCGATGGATTCTGGCAAGACAATGGCCTTGGCCGCCGCAGTTTTGATACTTCCCAAAGCAATGTGATCACGGTCAATATCACCGGCCTTACCACTGCGGGCAAAAAACTCGCCCGCAACGCCATGGAAGCCTGGGAAACCGTTGCTGACATCAAATTTCAGGAAACAACAGGTTCGGCGCAAATTAATTTTGACGACGAGGGCAGCGGAGCCTTCACCAGTTTCAACATGTCCGGAAACGTCATTAGTTCCGCAGCAATCAACATCGACAACAACTGGCACGGCGGCCAGACTTGATCTAACTCCTATACTCAGCGAACCTACGACAACAAGCCGGGTCACGCCCTGAGCCTGGGCCGTCAGGTAAACTACAACGGCTCGGCGGGCTACGCGACTAATGCCACCCTTATCAATGGCGGACTAAAGCAGAGCATATCGATCGCCCGCGGCACTGTCCTGGAGATTGTAACTACAGGCGACCGTGACGACACAGTGACAGGCAACAGTGCCATGTGTGATGGTCGCAGGATTTCGGACCAGCGGCTAAGCTTTGGCAGCTGACGAAGGCACGAGCACAGATGACGAAGCGGAAACGCTATTCGGCGGAGTTCAAGGCCGAAGTTACACGTTAAGCCATCCATGAAGAACTGACGACAGCTGAACTGGCCAAGAAGTACGGCGTCGATCCGGCGATGATCGGAAACTGGGAGAAAACGGCGACCTCGAACATGGCTTCCGCGTTTGGTTTGAAGACCGAAGACCAGCCGCCGACCTCACGGAAAGACGTGAAAAACTTTACACCAGGATCGGCCAGCCGGTCGTGAAACGGGATTTTCCGGCCCCTTCGTTGAATTCGATCTACAAAGTCCGTGTGGCGGCAACCCAAACCGGCAACGCCGTGGTCATCCAGACCGGTGGCAGCAATACCATTCTGTCAATGGATGTGCAGTACAGCGGCCTACACAATGGAGGCGTCCTTTTCTGACCCTTGCGCGCCATCTGCGGAAGCTGGCTGCCTTGCCTTTGCATTTGCGGTCCAGTCTGCCTCCGCTCCCGAATGACAGCGACCGTTGAGTTTGCACGGCAAACCACCTATTTCCCCAGTACGGCACCCTTCGGGGTAATTTGAACACAGGGGAACACCAGTGGCCAACCACCTTTACAAGAACGACCTGCCCGACGGGCTGGATCTCGGTTCCGTCGTCGCAATTGATTGCGAGACAATGGGGTTGAACCCGCATCGTGACCGGCTTTGCGTGATTCAGATGTCCGGCGGCGACGGCAATGCCCATATCGTGCAGGTCGAAAAGGGCCAGACCGAAGCGCCCAACCTGTGCCGGATGCTGGAAGATGCAAATGTGTTGAAACTGTTCCATTTCGGCCGCTTCGATATTGCCGCCATGCACCACGCATTCGGCGCCCTCGCGGCCCCTGTCTATTGCACCAAGATCGCCAGCCGCCTGGTCCGCACGTACACCGACCGGCACGGGTTGAAGAACCTGACCCAGGAACTCTTGGCCATCGACATATCCAAACAGCAGCAGATGAGCGACTGGGGCGCAGAGGAACTGACCGATGCACAGCTTGAGTATGCCGCCTCCGACGTGCTCCACCTGCACAAGCTGCGCAAGGCCCTGGACAAGCGCCTGGCCCGCGAAGGCCGCACCGGAATGGCGCAAGCCTGCTTTGACTTCCTCCCCATGCGTGCCAAGCTGGACCTGGCCGGCTGGCCCGAAATCGACATCTTTGCGCACTCATGACTGATACAGAAAAACTCCTCGTCACCGCACGGCAGGTGATCACCGATGAAGCCAGGGCGCTGGACACCCTGGCCGAAAGCCTGGACGGACGCTTTGCCGAAGCGGTGCAGCTGATCCTGCAGGCCAAGGGCCGCATCATTGTCAGCGGCATCGGTAAATCCGGCCATATCGGCCACAAGATCGCCGCCACCCTGGCCTCGACCGGCACGCCGGCCTATTTCGTGCACCCCGCAGAGGCCAGCCATGGGGATCTGGGAATGCTCTCTGAAGGCGATGTGGTGCTGGCGATCTCCAACTCAGGCGAGGCGCCAGAACTGGCCAATCTGCTGGTTTTCACCCGCCGTTTCGGCATTCCCCTCATAGGACTGTCGAGCAAGATGGACAGCGCCCTGATGAAGCAAGCGGATGTGCACCTGCAAATCCCCTCGCTGGGCGAGGCCTGCGGATTTGGCATGGTGCCTTCCATTTCCACCACGCTGACACTGGCAATGGGCGATGCGCTGGCGATAGCACTGATGAAGTACCGGGATTTCCGCCCGGAGAACTTCCGCGACTTCCACCCTGGCGGCAAACTGGGGGCGCAGCTCAGCAAGGTGCGCGACCTGATGCACGCTGGCGATGCCCTGCCGCTTGT
The DNA here is from genome assembly GCF_025141335.1 of Leisingera sp. M523. Lineage (NCBI taxonomy): Bacteria > Pseudomonadati > Pseudomonadota > Alphaproteobacteria > Rhodobacterales > Roseobacteraceae > Leisingera > Leisingera sp. M523. Next base: position 3,884,564 of record NZ_CP081036.1, on the reverse strand, counting down.
CGCTGAGAACACGCCGATGTCCGATGCGCTGATCGAAATCAGCCAGAAGGGATTTGGTGTGGCGGGTGTGGTTGCCGCAGACGGATCCTTGGCCGGCATCATAACAGACGGCGATTTGCGCCGCCACATGGACGGCCTGCTGGACAAGTCTTCCGCCGAAGTCATGACCGCAAGCCCCGCCTCTATCACCCCCGGCGCAATGGCCCAGGAGGCTGTCGCCGTGATGAACCAGCGCAAAATCACTTGCCTGTTCGTGGTTGATCCGGACAATGGCGGCAAGGCCGAAGGCTTGTTGCACATCCACGATTGCCTGCGCGCAGGCCTGGGCTGACGCAAGCCCGGAGGAGGAAAAGCATGGACAGCTACTCCAGAGCCGTTGCCTATCTTAAGGTACTGCTGCCGCTGGCCGCACTGGTTCTGATGTCCACCATGTTCCTGATCTCCCGCGGGGTGAACACCGACGCGGTGATCCCCTTTGCCCAAAAGGAAATCGAAGACCGGATGAAAGGCCAGCAAGTCACTGCACCTTTCTTTTCCGGCACCACCGCACAGGGCGATGAAATTATGGTCACTGCTGCGCTCGCCCGTCCCGGCGGCGACGGCACACCCGCAGTTGCCAGCGATCTTTCCGCTGAATTCGATCTGGCTGAGGGCGGCAGGATCACGCTTAAATCGGAAAGCGGTGCGATCCACCCTGGCCGGGACATGGCGCGCTTTACCGGTAATGTGATTATCACCTCCGCAGACGGGCTTATTGTCGAGACCGAAGAGCTGAACACAGCGCTGAGCGGGCTTGAAGCCGACAGTCCCGGCGCAGTCCGTGCGACTGGCCCGATCGGCGAGCTGACTGCCGGTAATATGCGTATCGGAGTGAAAACCGAGGGCGGACCTGTCCATATGCTGTTCAAAAACGGGGTGAAGCTGCTATATGAACCCCAGAAACCGGAAAGATAACCTGTGTCCTATTTGCGCGCATTGATTTTTTGCCTGCCGCTCGCGGTATTTCCCAGCCTCGCGGCGGCGCAGACGGCATCCGTCGCTTTTGGCGCCGTCAAGGCCGACCCCAGCCAGCCGGTTGAAGTCACCGCCGACAATCTGGCGGTCAACCAGGCAAATGGCTCGGCAGAGTTTACCGGCAATGTGCTCATTATTCAGGGCATCATGCGGCTGTCTGCAGACAAGGTTCTTGTGATTTACAAAACCGCCGACGAAGCAGACGCCAAAGCGGGCATAGAACGGCTGGAAGCCACCGGCAATGTGGTTCTGGTCAGCGGCCCGGACGCCGCCGAGGCACAGCGCGCCGAATACACCATTGACCAAGGCACTATCGTGATGACCGGCAATGTGCTCCTGAACCAGAAAAGCGGTACCTTGGCTTCCAACCGGCTTGAGGTGAACCTGACTTCCGGCACTGCCAAAATGGCCGGCCGGGTGAAGACTATCCTGAACCCGAACGGCGGCAGCAACTGATGGCGAAACCTGGTCTGACCGTCACCGAAGGCTCCTCCGGGCTGCGTATTGAAAAACTGCGCAAATCCTACCGCAAACGGGTGGTGATCCGCGACGTGTCAATGTCGCTGAACCGCGGCGAGGTGGTGGCATTGCTGGGTCCCAACGGGTCTGGCAAGACCACCAGCTTCTACGCCATTGCAGGTCTGGTTTTCCCCGAAGCGGGCACCGTCAGCATCGACGGCCAGAACGTGACCGGCCTGCCGATGTACCGGCGCGCTCGCCTTGGCATCGGCTATCTGCCACAGGAAATGTCGATCTTCCGCGGCCTGTCGGTGGAGGACAACATCTCTGCCGTGCTCGACATCTCGCAAAAACACGAACACAAACGCCGCGAGCGGCTGGAAGAACTGCTGTCCGATTTCTCGATCGAGCACCTGCGCCGCGCACCCGCGTTGGCGCTGTCAGGCGGTGAACGGCGCCGGGTTGAGATTGCCCGCTGCCTGGCAGCGGACCCGAAATACCTGTTGCTCGACGAACCCTTTGCCGGCGTCGACCCGATTTCAGTCGGCGATATCCGCCATTTGGTTTCCGACCTCAAGAAACGCGGTATCGGCGTGCTGATCACAGACCACAACGTGCGCGAGACCCTGGAGATCGTGGACCGGGCCTATATCCTGCATGACGGCCAGGTGCTGATGTCCGGCAGCCCCGAGGAAGTGGTTGAAAACGAAAACGTCCGCCGGGTTTACCTCGGCGACAACTTCCGCATTTCCTGACTTCCGCAGTCAAAGCCGGACAACCGAAAATATGCCCGAAACCTGTGTTTCTTTTTCCGGGTTATCCATTGACTCTCCCGCTGTCTTGCCGTCGAATTGACCCATGGCATACGCGCAGACCGATGCAATCCGCTTAGCAGCCTTGGCGACAAGGCCCGGACGGATGCAACCGGATGCCTGGCCTGCCCCCCGGTTCCAGACCTGACGTGACAGCGCCAAGGATTGCCTTGGCGACGGGTTTGGGCCGCAATAATTCGTAAAGGAGATCACATGCGTTACAAAATAAGCGGTAAACAGATCGACATCGGCGAAGCTCTGCAAACCCATGTGCAGAACGAGCTGGGTTCGGCCGTTCAGAAATATGCAGAACGGCCGACCGACGCGACAGTGGTCTTTTCCCGTTCGGCGCATGAATATGTGTGTGAAGCCACCGTCCATCTGTCGACCGGGCTGAGCGCTCAGGCCAAGGCGCACGAAACCGAAATCTACGCCGCATTCGACTCTTGCTGCGAAAAGATGGAAAAACAGCTGCGCCGTTACAAGCGCCGCTTAAAAGACCACCACAAGGATCGCAGCGAACCGGTTGAACATTTGGGCGCCAATTCGTATATCCTCGCCTCTGAGGAAGCGGAAACAACCGAGCCGGACTCGCTGCAGCCGATCATCGTCGCCGAAATGGAGACTCGCATACCGTCCCTGTCTGTCGGGGAAGCGGTGATGCAGATGGAAATTGCAGGCGCACCGGTTCTGGTCTTCCGCAAAGAAGGCAAAGACGGGTTGAATGTGGTCTACCGCCGCGAAGACGGCAATATAGGCTGGATCGATCCGTAATCACATCTAAGGCATCGGCGCCCCTCCACAACGGGGCGCCGGAACGGAGCAGACACATGCAGATTTCCAGCATCCTCAAGCCAGAGGCCGTCCGGGTGATCGGTGCGGCCTCAAGCAAGAAGCGCTTGTTTCAGGAAATTGCAGACATTGCTCAATTTGCATACGGGCTGGACGCCCAGGCGACGGTCGAGGCTTTGCTGGACCGCGAAAGCCTGGGCCCCACTGGGGTTGGCCATGGCGTCGCCCTGCCGCATGCCAGGCTGGACACGGTCAGCGAGGTCCGCGGCATCTTCCTGATCCTGGAGAAGCCGCTGGACTTCGGTGCGGTGGACCGCCAGCCAGTGGATATTGCCTTTGCCCTGTTTGCTCCGGAAGATGCCGGCGTCGAGCATTTGAAAGCGCTGGCGCTGGTGTCACGCACCCTGCGCGAGCAAAGCTTCTGCACCAAACTGCGCGCCAACCACGACCCGGCAACGCTTTATACCATCCTGACAGAAGATCAGTCAGTCCAAGCGGCGTGATCTCCGGGCTGCGTCTGCCCGCACCTGATTTCCCCGGTTTTTCTGCGCGTTTGCCTGCGGCCAGGAATTGCTATTCTGCCGCTTCTTTCCCGCAAGCTCTCTCGTCCGTCATCAGCCGCCATCCCGCGGAACCCTTCCCGTTGGGCCAGGCCCAAGACCGCCCCGGAGGTTTACCTCAGCCAAATCTCCGGCGGGCTCGTTAACACTGCGCCCGCATTCATGCCGCCGGATCAGTCTGCACGCCAGGGACCAAAGCCAAACGCCAGATAGTCGCGCTGGTAAACAGAGGCAATCAGCGCCTCCAGATCCGCGTCGTAAATATCATCCAATGCAAAGGGCACCTGCGGCGCAGCGGCCGGCACCGTTCCCGGCTCCATCCGACCCTGCCTGCGAGCCAGTGCAGGCAGATCCTCACTCATCTCCGCCTCGCGGATCAGCAAATCCGGAGGCCCAAGTTCAGCAAACCCGGCCAGTACCTGGCTTTGGCTGACCCATTCCGCATCCGCCCGGATCGACGTCTGCCCTGACAAATTGGCCCGGACAAAATTCAGAAAACCGGCAAAAGCGTCCCGGTGCTGCGCACGGGTATACCCGTCGTCCGGCCCTTCCTCTGGCAAAACCAGCCCGAACTGCCGCCGCAGGGTATTGCGAATGGCCCGGAAGCTGCCCTCGCCGGCATTCAGGATCCGGTGGCAGAACACCGCATGGGCCCGCGCCGCAGGGTGGCGCAGAACAGTAAAGCTGCGGAACCCCTTATTGCCGCGTTTCCACTGGCGCAGCTGTTTCTGGTTCATGCCCTGGATCAACCCGTCTGGCGCCACGTGATCCAGCCCAGCCATCCATTGCACGACTTCCCTCTCCGGCCCGCCCTTAAGCGGCAAGTATAACAGCGGCGTCACCACCCCTGCCACATACCCAGGCACCGCCGGGCCGCGGCGCGGCTCGAAATTCGGAGTGCGGGTCAAGTTGAAGCGGTCCATGCCTGACAGTGCCTCTTGCATTGCGTCAGGGTTTGCCACCTTAGCCAGAACCGGCGCCGGGTTCTGCCGCTTGAGGCTCTCATCCAGCGCCTCAAGCTGTTGCGAAACGCCCAGCCAGCGTGCCAGCCCGTTCATCACCTCAACGCTTTGCAGATCCTCATAGGCTACGTAGAACGCCGTCTGGCCCAGCGACTGCAGCCGGTTCAGCAACGTGACCTGGAAATCTTGCAACGCCCCTACATGGGCGGAAAATTCCGCTGCATCAAACCGCGCTTTGGCTTCCTTGCGGCGCTTTACATCGGTCAGCTTCCACTGCCCGGTGGCCTTGGCAATCTTCCAGGACACATAACTGTCCAGCGGGTTGCGGGTCAGGATGATCTTGGCACAGCGCGGATCCTCCAGCATCAGGTCCAGCACCCGCGGATCATGGTCATGGAAGTAGCGGCAGCCGCCCAGCGCCTTTGGATCTGCCTTGATCTGCTGGATCAGCCGGGCTGGATCCGCTTCCCGCATAGCCTGAGTCACCCCCAGAATATCGCTCTTGTTCGGATAGCCGATGAAATGCGGATTGAAGGCTTCGCCGTGGCAGGCAAGCCCGTCAAAAGCATTCAAATTGGTCTCCAGAAAATTGGAGCCCGTCCGCATTTCAGCAAAGACAACAAAATAGTCGAATGAGGAATCAGACATCAGAATTTATCGTACCAGGTAGGGTTTGCGTTGCGGCTTGGAAAGGCTGACAGGGCTTTGCTCAACCGGGAAATCCCCCATCAAATAGGGATGCATGCCCTGGTTCTTCAGGTTCTGCAAAAACTGTCCAAAGCCCTCAAGGTCCGTCATTTTGGGAGCCTCGCTCAGATGGCGCGCCGCAAGAGGACCAATTTCGTCAATGATCGTCTGCAATGGCTCCATTGGCGCCTCTACGAACTCTGCCATACTCCAGATCCGCACCCTTGCCTTGGTCCATTGCGAGCGCAGGATCTGCAATTGCTCAGCCTCGGTCTGCTGCAGCTTTGCCGCTTCCTGCCGGAGTTCCGTGAAGTTGCGGTTGGATTTGAACAGCGGCACTGCCCAGGCACCGCTGATGACGGAAATCTGCACATTTGCATCCCGTGCCAGCAGCCAGTTCACTGCCTGGTTGTCCCCTGGCCCGAACTGAAAGCACTGCCGTTCGCCGCGGGTGTTCCAAATCAGGCTGGTGAGAAAGCTTTCGGGATTGTAGTCACGGATCCTGGCATGGCCGTTGAGGCAGCCATTGACCAGTCTCTGCCCTTCGGAGAACGCCGCCCCATCCGGTGCAAATATGTGCCCATGAACACGCGCCCCGGTGGTTCGAGCCAGCCAGGTTTCAAAATCGTCGAACAGTTCGGTAAAGCCCTGAAACACTGAATAGGGGCTGGAAGTGATGCCATTCTCCGAGCCTTGGCCGGGAAACCGGCTTTGCATGTATAAACCGGGTCTGCCGCGGGTGCGCCGCTCTACCGCCTTGGCAAAAATCCGGTCGATTTTACCCGGGTTCGGCTCGGTCCGCTTCATCGCGCCGGCAGAATCGGTCAGGAACGCCTGATACAGACGCTCTGCATGTGGCCAGATCTTGCGGGCAACAAAGCAGTCTGACCGGCGCAGAAGCTGCAAATGATCATCGTAGAAGATATGCGGCTTACCCTGGAAATCGAATTTCGACAGCGTCAGCGAGCGGCTTTCGATATTGCTGGAATACTGCCGCACCAAAGTCTGGAAATAGCTCTCATCCGGAATCCAGACCTTGCGGAAATAGGTATCATAAACCGGACGTTCAGGATCCTCCAGGATCGCCGACAGGGTTTGCCGGGTCAGGCACCACCACTGGCTCCCCATGTGTGGCACCAGTCCGGGGGGAACCCGGCGCCTGATGCGCAACTTGCGCTGCAAATCCACGTAGCGGTCGAACAGATAGCGATGTTTCTTCCAGGAAAACGGGAACCGCAAAGTGAACCGCTCGTGGCTGAGCCCGCCGACAATCCACGGCACATCCGCAGTGGTGGCGCTTTCGATGAAATCGGTGCGCGGGCGGGCTGCCAGGTAATCGATCAGCTCCTGCACCGGCCGGAGCGGCAGGCACGACCCGGAGGCCAAATAGACATGGCGCACTAACGGAAACTCCGCCAGCATCACCTCGGACGCCGATTGCGACGCCGCAACAATCCCCCAAGTGCCCCATTCGCACCGGTGGCGGGCGGAAAACCGGACCAGCGGATCATCCGCCAGCACGTCTTTGAAACGGGTGAACGCCTGATGCCCGACGTTGCGGTCCACATGCAGCACCACCGGGCAACCGCTGGCGGTCCAGTGCCGCACCACCTGCGCTGCCCGATCCAGCGCGGTATGCACAAGCATGACGACCCCAACCGCGCTCATGCCCAGTTTCCTTTGGACATCATCCCCAAAATTTCAAGCTGGCGCCAGTTGATGTATTTTTCACTCCATTTGCACCACAGCTCCGGCTGCTCCGCCAGTTTGCCTGCATAAGCCTTATACTCTGTGGAGCTGGCATAATGCTGCCCGCGGACCAGCTCCTCCTGCGCCTTTACGGTAAAGGTATCGAGGAACTTGGTATGCAGCAGCGCCCCGCTTGCCTTCTCACCGCCATCAGCCTCATAGACCTGGTTCAATCCGCGCGGCAGCAGCGCGTGGGTAGAGCTGGCATAGGCATAGCGGCGGTGCCATTTGACGAGCGGTATCTTGTTCAGCGCCGGCGCCCGTTGGGGCTGGTCTGCAAAAAACACCCGCGACCGCGGCCCGCCCTGAATCCACAAATTGCCGTATTCCGGGTTGCGGCTGATTGTATAGTTGCCGCTGTCAAACCAATGGGCAATCTCCAAAGGATTCTGCCCCGTCTGATACGGTACCTCGCCAATCCTGCCCTTGGGATAGACATCAATCAGCATAGCCGAAAAACTGCGGATCGCCGAATTGTCCAGCCAGTCAGTCAAAGCGCGGATCGGCCGGGTGTCGCAAAACGGGTAGATAAAAAACTCATCCGGATCGACCACCAGAACCCAATGCCCATGTGCATATTTGCGTTTCAGGCCGTTCATCCAGTCGATGCCGAAACCGGAACGCTTGTAGCTCGCCGTGGTGTGCCACAGCGATACATCGTCCGTGCCGCGCAGATAGTCGGCACTGCCGTCAGTGGAACCATTGTCGACAAACAGGAAATGGTTGATCCCCATGCCGCGGTAATACTGCAAGAAATAGGGCAGCCGGATCTGCTCGTTGCGCATGGTACAGACCAGCAGGATATCCCCTGGCCGGATAGCTTTGGTGTTGTCCTGCACAACGGTCAGCTCACTGGATTTGCGCACCGCACGGACCAGACGCCGCTTGCGCCGCAACCGCATCCGGTAAGAATCCCAAAGCCCCACGTTCACTCCAAACCAATATCCAGGGAGCGCACTCACCCGTTCAGGCCTAACAGGACCTGCCTCAAGTTTCCGCGCAATATGTCACGGGAACATTGTATTAACAACGAATTTAGAAACAGTTACGCATCCGCACGGCCTGGCTGCAACAGTTCAGTGGCCGTTCGGTAATTCACCAGTTGATCGGTGTCATCAACCCAAGCGCTGCCAGCTGTTCCGGATCTTGATACCGAACCGATCCAGAATGCCACAAATCCGGAGTTCCCGAGATCCCATCGTAGTAGCCGTCAAACTGCAGCGGAGTGTGAAAGTGCTGCTGACGCTGCTTTTCTGTTGCTGACTTGGAAACAATCTCGGGCAGGAACTTGGTGTGCAGCAGTATTCCTGAGGGTTCCGCCCCTCCTGGCCCGTCATAAAGCGCGTTCATCAGCGGCGGCAGCAGCGAATGGGTTGAGTTCATATAGGCATAGCGGCGGTTCCAGCGGATCAGAGGCAGCTTGTTCAGCGTCGGGGACCGTTCCGGCTGCTCTTGAAAAAACACTCTCTCGCGGGCGCCGCCCTGAACCCAAAGGTTGCCCATCAGCTGCTGCCGAACGGCCCGGTACGGCCCCGCATCAAACCATTGCAACACGTCACAAGGGTTCTGGCCGGGCACATAGCTTTGCCCGCCCAGCGGTCCCTTGGGGTAGAGATCAAGCATCAGTGCGCCAAAACCCTGGCGCCCTTGCTGTTCCAGGTTTTGCGTCAGATCGTCCAGCCCGTGACTTTCCATGCCGGAATAGACCAGCAGCTCATCCGCATCGACTGTCAGGCACCAACGGCCATGGCCGTAGCGGATTAGCAGCCAGCCCAGCCAGTCCAGGCCAAAGCGCGCTTCCCGGTAGCTGGCAGCAGTCTGCCACACAGAGACATCCGGTTGCGCCGCCAGAAGTTCGGCGCTGCCGTCATCGCTGGCATTGTCGACAACCAGGAAATGCGCAGCACCCAGCCGCCGGTAAAACTGCAGGAAAAAAGGCAGGCGGCTGATCTCGTTACGTAAAACGATAAAGACCAGAACCCCGTTTGCGGGGATCTGGTCTGTACGGTCAGCCATTTTGCGCATCTGGCGCCGGGCACGCAATGCCCGCCAAAGCATCCGGCGCCGCTTCCACCGCATCCGGTAGGCCACGGAGAGGCCCAGGGGCGGCATGTCAGCGGCAGCGGAGCGCGTCATGTTATGCTCAGGCCTCGTAGTGACCTGTCTTATGCCATTCCCAGGCATCGGCGATCATCACCTCCAGGGTTGAGCGGCGCGGCTCCCAACCCAGATCGGTGACCGCCCGGGTCGAGCCCGACACCAGCTTGGTGCAGTCTCCCGCCCGACGCTCACCTGTGTTGCACGGTACCTTTTGACCGGTCACCGCCTCGGCCTTGTCCATGACTTCGCGCACAGAAAAGCCAGAACCGGTGCCAAGGTTGAACACCTGGCTTCCCTTACCTGCTTCCAGCCACTTCAGCCCCAGCACATGCGCGTCCACCAGATCGCAGACATGCACATAGTCGCGGATGCAGGTGCCATCCGGGGTATCGTAATCGGTGCCAAAGATGGTCAGCGCATCGCGCTTGCCTGCAACAGCATCCAGCACCAGCGGCACCAGATGGGTTTCGGGACGGTGGAACTCGCCCACCTCTGCCTCTGGATCAGCACCCGCCACGTTAAAATAGCGGAAAATAACCGAACGCAACCCGTTTGCAGCCCCAAAATCTTTGAGGATATCCTCCACCGCGCGCTTGGAGGCGCCATAGGCATTCAGCGGCAGCTGCGGCGTGTTCTCGTCCAGCACAACATTGTCGTGCTCGCCATATGTGGCGCAGGTCGAGGAGAACACGAAATCCATACAACCTGCCGCCACTGCGGCCTCGATCAGGTTCAGCGACCCGCCTGTGTTATTGGCCCAGTAGCGGCCCGGTTCGCTCATCGCTTCGCCAACCTGGCTGAGCGCCGCAAAATGCATCACAGCAGCAGGATTGTACTTGGCAAAGACCTCATCCAGCCGCGCCCGGTCATTCAAGTCGCCCCGCTCAAACGGGCCGAACTTCACCGCGTTCTGCCAGCCGGTCACCAGGTTGTCGTAGGTTACAGGGGTGTAGCCCGCCGCTTTCAGCGCCTTGCAGGCATGCGAACCAATATAGCCGGCACCGCCGGTCACCAGGATATGTGTCACTGTCTCTGCCCCATGCAGGGCCGCCCCGGGGGCGGCCAGAGTGGTTATTGCGCGGCTTTGCCAACCTGCGCGATTTCGGAGATGTAGTTCATCAGATCATCCCGCAACTCTTCACGTGCCAGCGCAAAAGCGACAGTGGCCTGCAAAAAGCCGGCCTTGGAACCGCAATCAAACCGCTGGCCGCGGAACCGGTAGCCGTAAACCGGCACGTCCTGCGCAATGTCCTCGGCAATTGCGTCGGTCAGCTGGATCTCGCCGCCCGCACCCGACTTCATCTTGTTGAGGTTCTTCAATACAGAAGGCGACAGGATATAGCGGCCGATCACAGCCAGGTTCGAAGGCGCCTCGCCTGCACTTGGCTTTTCTACCATCCCATTAGCCGCAACCACCTGGCCCATGTCGTCTTTCACATCAAGCACACCGTAAGAGGACGTCTTTTCAGGCGGAACCTCCATCGCAGCCACCATGTTGCCGCCGGTTTCCTCGTAGGCTTCGACCATCTGCTGCAGGCAGGGTTTTTCTGCCGCGATCACATCATCCGGCAGGATCACCGCAAAGGGTTCATTGGCGATCAGCCGACGGGCACACCAGACCGCATGGCCCAGGCCCAGCGCCTTGTGCTGGCGGATATAGGCGATGGCACCGGATTCCATATTGGTGTCTTGCAGCAAATCCAGCAGATCCTGCTTACCCTTTTTACGCAGTTCCTGCTCCAGAACCGGTGAATGGTCAAAATAATCTTCGAGCGCACCTTTGCCGCGCGACGTGACAAAGATGAATTCCTTGATCCCGGCAGCGCGCGCCTCGTCGATGGCGTATTGCACCAGTGGCCGGTCGACCAATGTCATGATTTCTTTCGGAACGGATTTGGTTGCGGGAAGGAACCGCGTTCCCATGCCCGCAACGGGAAAAATAGCTTTAGTTACCTTTTTACGCATGGCGCTCTCTCAATACTAAAATTCCAGGCCGGATACCGCCCTCCCCGCAAGCGAGGAGAGGTAAAGCTCCGCTAGACCTGGCTGTCCCCAACAATTCGCGATGCAGCTGCCAGCGGTCCCGGGCTGCATCCCATCAGTGTGCTTCTGCCTGTGTCAGTACTTTTTACCATTCTTCGCCTACTCGTGACCCATCTTCTTCATCATCGTCTCCAGCCGCGGCACATCTTCCGGGTTATTCAGCTCCCAAAACTCGCGCCCTCGGGCTTCGACTTCGACACACAGAACTTTGCGGCCGTTCTCCAGGAAGCGCAGCTGTTCCAGCCCTTCCAGTTTCTCCAGCGGCCCCGCCGTCCAGCCAGAATACGCCGCCAAGGCGTCCGGGCGGTAGGCATAGACGCCGACATGGTGAAAGACCGGCGTATTTTCGCCATCACCAAAGGTCTGCGCGCAGTACGGGACCACTTCCTTAGTGAAATAGAGCGCACTGCGGTCTTCGGCAAATACTGCGGTGGTGCCGCCAACCCGGCCGGCCTTGCGATCGGCCAGAAGACTGTTCAGCGTCTCGCCATTGCAGCGCAGCACCGGTGTCGCCAGCCCCATGCCGGGCGCTGCACGCAGCCCCGCCACCAGATCTTCGACAAACCAGTGCGGCGTCAGCGGAGCGTCGCCCTGCAGGTTCACCACAATCTCATAACCGCCGCCCAGCGCTGCATGCGCCTCGGCGCAGCGTTCAGTGCCATTGCCGCAGGTCTCCGAAGTCATCACCACTTCGGCGCCAAAGGCTTCGGCTGCCTGCCTGATGCGATCATCATCAGTCGCCACCACCACCCGGTCCACGCCTTGCACCGAACAGGCCGCCCGCCAGGAGCGTTCCACCAGCGTGCGGGCCTCACCGGTGGCACCGGTCAGCGGCACCAGCGGCTTGCCGGGATAGCGGGTCGAGGCGTAGCGGGCGGGGATGACGATCAGGACAGACATCAGGCTTTCTTCAGCTCCACAGCCGGCGCATAGGCAATGAAGAACGGGTTCGCATAACCTTCCTTGCCGTAAACAAGCGGGGAGTGATCGTCAAAACGCACCACTTTGCCGCCAGCGCCGGCAAGCACCGCGTGACCGGCAGCTGTGTCCCACTCCATAGTGCGGCCGACACGCGGATACAGATCCGCCTCACCAGTGGCCACCAGGCAGAACTTCAGCGAAGAGCCGGCGCTCTTGCTGTCCTTCACATTGTACTTGCCGATATAATCGTCGGTTGCCTGGTCGCGGTGCGATTTCGACGCCACCACCATCAGCGCAGCGTTATCGCTGCCGGCGACCCGGATCGGCGTTGTTGCACCGATAGTTTCCGGATCGAACGCGCCGGTTTCTTCAACCGCGCTGCCATCCGCCAGGGTAAAGAACATCCGTTCTTTGGCCGGTGCATAGACCACGCCGCGGGTCGGCACGCCTTTTTCCACCAGTGCAATGTTCACAGTAAAATCGCCGCGGCGATGAATAAATTCCTTAGTGCCGTCCAGCGGGTCGACAATCAGAAAGGTATCGCCGCGCTCTTTGTGCGAGTCAGACTGCTCTTCGGTGACCAGCATCATATCCGGGAAGGCCGCCCGCAGCCCGGCCGAGATCAGCGCATCAGCAGCCTCATCCGCAGCTGTTACCGGGCTATCGTCGGATTTCACCTTCACGTCGAAATCGTCAGAATTATAGATCTCCATGATCTTTGCACCGGCTTCAATTGCCAGTCGGCGGATCACGGGCACTAGGTCTTCATACGTCACGCAGATCTCCCTAACACGGGTTTAATTGAAAATTTGCCTCTTGCCCCTTATGATGCGCAGATAGAGGAACGGCAAGCAGCCGCATCAAAATCGAGCAGAGAATACAGGACACATGTTTCAGCAGCGCACGCAGCAATCCTCGTTGTCCGGGTTCCTCACGCTTGGCGAGGTGGTATTCCATTCGGTCGTGCGCAGCGTCCGTTCCAAACACAACAATGCCTTTGCAGCCCTGGCGCTGAACATCTTGCAAGCCGTCCTCTTCGTCGGGGCGTTTTTTGCCATGTTCGCGTTGCTCGGACTGCGCGGATCAGCCATTCGCGGCGATTTCCTGCTCTATGTTATGTCCGGTGTGTTTCTGTTCATGGTCCACACCAAAACCGTCGGTGCCGTTGCCGGTGCTGAGGGACCCAGCAGCCCGATGATGCAGCATGCGCCGATGAACACGATGGTGGCCATTCTGTCTGCCGCAATCGGCGCGCTGTACATCCAAGTGCTGTCACTGTTCATCATCCTGTTTGTCTATCACGTCGCATTCACGCCGGTGCATATCGAAGAGCCGATACCCGCCTTTGGCATGATTTTGCTGGCCTGGACCACCGGCGCATCTGTCGGGCTGGTGTTTTTGGTGCTGAAACCCTGGGCACCTGGGCTGGTGAGTATTCTGACGATGATCTACCAGCGCGCTAATATGATCGCGTCGGGCAAGATGTTCCTGGCCAACACGCTGCCCAGTTTCATGCTTGCCATGTTCGACTGGAACCCTCTGTTCCACTGCATCGACCAGGCCCGCGGCTTTGTCTTTATCAACTACAACCCGCATTTCAGTTCCTGGCAGTATGCTGCATGGGTCGCGCTGGTGCTGATCGTGATTGGCCTGATGGGCGAGTTCTACACCCGCCGTCAGGTTTCCATCAGTTGGAGCGCGCGGCGCTAGCCGCAGAACCCGGACCAAGACTTTTCAAAAAGTCTTGGCAAAAGTTTTTCTTAAAACTTTTGCGCCCTGCCGGCGTCACGCAACCATTCTGAGCGTCAGATTGATCCGGCCGCCCTTGGGCAGCAGCCGCGAGGACTTGAACCGGATCCGGTCCACCCCGTGATATGTCAGCCGCGCATCACCGCCCATCACCACCGCATCGCCTGAGTTGAGCCAGACTGATTCCGTCTTGCCGCCACGGCTGCGGTTGCCGATCCGGAACAGCGCGTCATCGCCCAGGCTGATGGATACCACGGGATAAGAGAAATCCGCCTCATCCTTGTCCTGATGCAGCCCCATTCGCGCTCCCTCTCCGTAGTAATTCAGCAAGCAGCATTCCGGTGCCCGCTCCAGCCCGGTCAATTGCCGCCAGATCTCCAATACTGCCTCCGGGATATCCGGCCAGTTCCGCCCTGAGGGGTGCTGCTCTGCATAGCGGTAGCCGGAGGCGTCAGAATACCAGCCGAATTGCCCCGCCGATGTCATCCGTACCGACATCTGCCCGCCCCCCGGCACCTTGGGTGAGAACAGCGGCGCCGCTTTCAGCACCGGCCGCAACGCGTCTATCAACGCTGCTTGCCGGGCCGGTTCAAGAAACCCCTTGTAGACATCAAATCCGCGCACACGCAGCAAGGTCATTGCCGTTCATCCATCCTTAACCATGACCCTTGCAAAAAAGCGCATTGATTCACGCATCAACGCGTGTCTGAGCGCTTGCAGGGGCGTTTTCTGCTCCCTATATACGCCGGGACGCGGCAAGGTGCAGACCAAACCGCAACTTCCATCGGGGCCAGGATGCCGCAACGGGTTCAGGCCTCGGGTAATCGCCTTGAGTAGTAAAAAGGGATCGCAAATGAGCAAAGTTATCGGCATTGACCTAGGCACCACCAACTCCTGCGTGGCCATCATGGATGGCTCTCAGCCCCGCGTGATTGAAAACGCCGAGGGTGCACGCACAACCCCGTCGATTGTTGCCTTTACCGACAATGAGCGCCTGGTCGGCCAGCCGGCTAAACGCCAGGCCGTCACCAACCCCGACAACACCGTGTTTGGCGTTAAGCGCCTGATCGGCCGCCGGTTCGACGACGCCGCAGTCGCCAAAGACAAAAAGATGGTGCCGTTTTCCATCGTCAACGGCGGCAACGGTGACGCATGGGTCGAAGCCAAGGGTGAGAAATACTCCCCGTCGCAAATCTCTGCCTTCACCCTGGGTAAGATGAAAGAGACCGCGGAATCCTACCTGGGCGAGGAAGTCACCCAGGCGGTGATCACCGTTCCGGCCTACTTCAACGACGCACAGCGCCAGGCCACCAAAGACGCCGGTAAGATTGCGGGCCTCGAAGTGCTGCGCATCATCAACGAGCCGACCGCGGCTGCGCTGGCTTATGGCCTCGACAAGGAAGAAACCCAAACCATCGCGGTTTATGACCTCGGCGGCGGCACCTTTGATGTGACCATCCTGGAAATCGACGACGGCCTGTTCGAAGTGAAGTCGACCAACGGCGACACATTCCTGGGCGGCGAAGACTTTGACATGCGTATCGTCAATTATCTGGCGGACCAGTTCAAAAAGGAAAACGGTGTCGATCTGTCCAAGGACAAGATGGCCCTGCAGCGCCTGAAAGAGGCCGCAGAGAAAGCCAAGATCGAGCTGTCCTCCACCTCGCAGACCGAGATCAACCAGCCGTTCATCTCGATGGACCCGTCTTCGGGCCAGCCGCTGCACATGGTGATGAAACTGACCCGCGCCAAGCTGGAAAGCCTGGTCAGCGACCTGATCAAACGCTCGATGGATCCTTGCAAGGCAGCCCTCAAAGACGCAGGCCTGTCGGCTGGCGACATTGACGAGGTTGTTCTGGTCGGCGGTATGACCCGCATGCCGCGCGTCATTGAAGAAGTCACCAAGTTCTTCGGCAAGGAACCGCACAAGGGCGTGAACCCGGACGAAGTGGTTGCTATGGGTGCGGCCATCCAGGCCGGCGTTCTGCAGGGCGACGTCAAAGACGTGGTGCTGCTCGACGTGACCCCCCTGTCCCTGGGTATTGAAACCCTGGGCGGTGTCTTCACCCGTCTGATCGACCGTAACACCACCATCCCGACCAAGAAGTCCCAGGTGTTCTCGACCGCGGAAGACAACCAGAACGCCGTGACCATCCGCTGCTTCCAGGGTGAGCGTGAAATGGCCGCCGACAACAAGATGCTCGGCCAGTTCAACCTTGAGGAAATCCCGCCGGCGCCCCGCGGCCTGCCGCAGATCGAAGTGACCTTTGACATCGACGCCAACGGCATCGTGTCGGTCGGCGCCAAGGACAAGGCGACCGGCAAGGAACAGCAGATCACCATCCAGGCATCGGGCGGCCTCTCGGATGACGACATCGAAAAGATGGTTAAGGACGCTGAGGAGAACGCCGAAGCCGATAAGGAACGCCGCGAGCTGATCGAAGCCCGGAACCAGGCCGAAAGCCTGATCCACTCGACCGAAAAAGCCGTGGAAGAGCACACTGATAAGGTCGATCCGTCGACCGTCGAGGTGATCGAACTGGCCATCGCCGCGCTGAAGGATGATCTGGAGAACGAGAAATCGACTGCCGAGAAAATCAAAGCGGGCATCCAGAACGTCACCGAGTCCGCCATGAAGCTGGGTGAAGCAATCTACAAGGCTCAGGCCGAAGCGGACAGCGAAGAAGAGCCGGCCGCCGCGGATGAGGCCGCAAGCCCTGCGGATGACGACATCGTTGACGCGGAATTCGAAGACCTGGACAACGACAAGCGCTAACGCCTGATACGCAGGCCATAGCGGGCCGGTCCGGACCCCGGACCGGCCCATTTTCGTTGAGGCAGATGGGGTTATCCGATGTCAAAACGCGACTATTACGACGTTCTGGGCGTGGCCAAGGGCGCCACCGCAGACGAAATCAAAAAGGGCTTTCGCAAGAAGGCCAAAGAACTGCACCCCGACCGGAATTCCGACAATCCGGACGCCGAATCGCAGTTCAAGGAAGCCAACGAGGCTTATGACGTCCTGAAGGACGCCGAAAAAAAAGCCGCCTATGACCGCTTTGGCCATGCCGCGTTCGAAAACGGCATGGGCGGCGGCCAGCGTGGCGGCCAGGGCCAGGGCTTTGGCGGCGGTGATTTCTCCTCCGCCTTCTCCGACGTCTTTGACGATCTGTTCGGCGATTTCATGGGCGGCCAGCGCGGCGGCGGCGGCGGACGGCAGCGGGCTTCCCGCGGTGCCGATCTGCGGTACAATCTGCGGGTCTCGCTCGAGGACGCTTTTGGCGGTCTGCACAAGACCATCAAGGTTCCGACCTCGGTCTCCTGTACCTCTTGCGAAGGCACCGGGGCTGAGGGCGGCGTGGAACCCACCACCTGCCCGACCTGCTCCGGCATGGGTAAAGTCCGCGCGCAGCAGGGTTTCTTCACCGTTGAACGCACCTGTCCGACCTGTTCGGGCCTAGGTCAAATCATCAAGAACCCGTGCAAATCCTGCCATGGCCACGGCAGGGTGGAAAAGGACCGTTCGCTGTCGGTGAACATCCCGGCAGGCGTTGAAACAGGCACCCGCATCCGCCTGGCAGGCGAAGGCGAAGCAGGCCTGCGCGGCGGCCCTCCCGGTGATCTCTACATCTTTGTCGAGGTTGCTCCGCACGCCCTGTTCGAACGCGACGGCAACAATCTTTACTGCCGGGTGCCAGTCAGCATGGCCAAGGCAGCCCTTGGCGGCTCCATCGAGGTGCCGACCATCGACGGCGGCCGCGGCCGGGTCCAGATCCCCGAAGGCAGCCAGTCCGGCCGCCAGATGCGTCTGCGCAGCAAGGGTATGCCAGCCCTGCGCGGCGGTGCCACCGGCGACATGTTCATCGAACTGGCGGTGGAAACCCCGGTCAACCTCACTGCCCGCCAGAAAGAGCTTCTGCGCGAGTTCGAGGAAATGTCCGAGGACAACACCAACCCCGAATCCCGCAGCTTCTTTTCTTCGGTGAAGAGCTTTTGGGATGGCATGAAGGGGTGAGCAAGCTCCCTGGAAACGCTCCGGGGGAGCGTTTCGCTTGCGAACGGGCGGAGCCCCGGCGCATCCCCGCAAACGTCACAGAAGAAAGCGCCCCTGCCCGGGGGCGCTTTCTTTTATCCTCGCTCTGCAGTCCTCTCCCCATGCTGCACCGCGGCGGTGTACAGGGGGTGCACGCCGGTCACCCCCCAGTTGCCGCTCCTCTGCGGCGCCCCTTAACACTTCCTCAACCATGATGGCGGCACCATGGCGCCATGGCACAGGACCCCTCATTCCAGGACGTCTCCCTGCCGCTGTTCCCCGGCAGCGACGAAACCCCTGCGGCCCCCCTGCCCCAAGGCCGCCTGCCCTCCTACATCAAGGACCACCGCTCCCGCCTACGCGAGCGTTTCCTGCAGGGCGGTGCTGCCGCAATGCCGGACTACGAGCTTCTGGAGCTGGTCCTGTTCCGCTCCATTCCGCGCCGCGACGTCAAACCTTTGGCCCGGCAACTGCTTGACACATTTGGGGATTTCAACCGCGTTGTAACGGCCTCTCCGGAACGGCTGGCCCAGGTCAGGGGCATCGGCGATGCGGTGATCACAGACCTTAAGGTACTGGAGGCCGCAGCCCACCGCATGGCCCGCGCCCGCGTGATGCAGCGGCAGGTGATTTCCAGTTGGGACGCGTTACTGGACTACTGCCATACCACTATGGCGCACCGCGAAACCGAACAATTCCGTATCCTGTTCCTGGATCGCAAGAACGTGCTGATCGCCGACGAAGAACAGGCGCGAGGCACCGTCGACCATGTCCCGGTTTACCCCCGGGAAGTCGCCAAGCGGGCTCTTGAGGTCAACGCTAGTGCTTTGATTTTAGTCCATAATCATCCGTCCGGCGATCCCACGCCTTCGGACAGCGACCTCAGCATGACAGATCAGGTTCAGGCCGCCCTGACCGCCCTTGGCATCACCCTGCACGACCACTTGATTATCGGAAAATCCACCGAACTCAGCTTCCGCGCCCGCGGGCTTCTCTAGCGCTGCCGCAGCGCGCGCCAGCGCGGTGCCCGGCCCAAGGATTTACAGGGCATCTCTGAGGCCGTGTCAAATGCGCGGGAGCCCGCCCGCCGCCCCGGCACTTAGCGCACCCAGACCTCAACCCGGCGGTTGATCTGCCGCCCCCATTCGCTGTCGTCACAGGCCATCGGCAAGGCCTCGCCGAAGCCATGTGTGCTGATCTGCACCCGGGTTGCATCTGCCGTCTCTGCTGCTTTGATCACCGCATCCCGAACCGCACCTGCCCGCTTCAAAGCAATCCGCCGATTGCCTTCAGATGGCCCGACCCCATCGGAAAACCCAGCAAAAACAATTTCTTTTCCGTCGAACTCTCCTGCCTCCAGCGCGCGGGCCAGCTGCTCGACGTTGCTGCGGGACTGCGCATCAGGGCGCGCCGACCCAGGTTCGAACCGGAACGAGATGGTCAACCGCCGCATGTCGCCCAACAGGGTCACCAGCCGCTGAAGTTCCTCCAGTCCGGATTTTTCCTTTGAAGCCAGAATCGCATTTGCCAAGCGGCGGCCCTGGCGGCTGACCGGGATCCGTTCCGGCGCCTGATCGACAAATCCTGCCCGGCGAATAACTGCCTGCGCCGCAGGCCCCCGCACATAAGCCAGGAAATCCCGCGCAATCTTGGGCAGGCGGCGGGCCGGCAGGTAAAGGAACATGGGAACCGTCAGCGGGTAGTCTTCAGTCTTTACTGCCCGGCGGCTGGCCTGCAGAGAGAACCCGCAAGGGCCCGTCAATGTCAGCACCCGCGCCGCGCCTTTCTCGGCAAAGCTGGCGATACCTATGGCAAAGGGATCGACGAGAACCCGGCGGGCAAGTGTACTGCTGCGGTCATGGCGGCGGATTCGCGTTGTGAACCCAGCCCCAAAAGGCACCATCAGCCGATCCTCCACCGCCTGGGCGAGGCCGGAACCGGAAACCGGCATATGCAGCGAAATCGGGGCATCAGGACCGCCAATCGTTTGCCAGTTAGTGATCTGACCGGAAAACATCCCAGCAAGCTGCGGCAAGGAAATCTCGCGCACCGGGTTGCTGGGCGCCACCACCGGCACAAAGGCGTCCAACGCGAGAACACGGCTACGGCCCGGTCCGGTCAGATCACCCAGTCCTGCGGCACGGGCGGCCTTTTGTTCAAGCGGACGGATCTCCCGCAGTGCCATCGTCACATCCGCTTCATCCGCAATAAGAGCCGCAAACCCGCCATCCGTATTGCTTGCCAGGAAAGTGAAGCGTGCGGCCGGCTTTTGCCCGCGCAGCAGGACATGGCTGAAATTCCCGTCGGGCAATGCCTCCAAGTGAGTCTGATAGCCATTACGCAGAGCAAAGCCTTCAATCAGCGCAGGCATCAGAACTTCTGACATGGCTGAAGAACCAGCCAAAGTGATCTCCGAAACAAATCCGGACAGACTGGGGCAGCCTGGCCCATCGCACGCAACGCCTGAACCATCGACGGTGAGTTCGCCGAATTGCGTCTGTACCCGATAAAACTCGCCGTCGAATCCCAGCAGCGTGCCAGTGATTTCAACTGCGCCATCCGGGGAAGACAGGGTGACATCCTGAGCAGCAAGACCGCGCGCAAAGACTGCCAGAAAAAGTGCGGCGCAAATGGCCGCACGAAAGAAGGTCATATGGATACCTGAAGTTACCGCAAATCAGTTGGATGCGATTTTCAAGTCTTCTACCAGATTATTCAACACCAGAAAGCTGCCTGTTGCATCGCAATCCGGCATTGCCATCACCAAATCCCGGCTTGTGAGCTGTCCACTGCGCAATTGCAGCGCCTGGGCGGAAACATCCCTGCCGCAATTGACATCCGTCACTTCGGCCTCAGCAGTCAGGGACACGGTACCAGACTCGCTTGTGTCACTTGGCAGGCTGTAAACCTCGGCAATACGCGGTGCCAATTGGCTGTCGTCACCCAATCGCACGACCTGCCCAGCCCCGGCCGCGCCGTGCCAGACATGGCCAGCGCTGCCATAAGCGGCGCCGAACTCGCGGGCATGGATTTCGAAGCCGCTGTTACCGGTCCATTGTAGAACAATCCGCTCAACAGTTTCAAGGCCGTCTACCTCCGCGACGGCGACAGCTCCGCTGCCGCCTGAAGTCTCTGCAATGAAGACCGCTGTTCGGGTCAAAGCCGGCACCAGTGTGCTGAACCGGCCTGAGTGGTCCAGCGCAGCCGTAAAGGTCATGCCGCTGTGATGCACAGTTAAGCGCTCGTTTGGCTTGCAGGATGCCTCAACAAAGAGATTGACCATCGCCATCGGGGCAGCTTCAGCCTTGACCGTCATCTGGCAGGACGCTCTGTAATCGGGTTCTGCTGGCTCGCTGCCCGCTTTCAACGCAATTGCAGCAGGCGGCGCTGACGTCAGGGTGATCTTTTCGATCTGCAGCTGAGCAGCTTCGGGTTCGCCTGGCAATTCGGGATCAGCCGCCGCAGTCCGGCCGGCCATGCCGATCACCAAGCCCGGGCCAGACGCCTGCATGTAGAATCCGATGCCCAAGGCACAAGCCAGCGTCATCGCGCTTGTCAGCATCACCTGTTTGCTTAGCATTGGATCCTCCAGAACCAGTTTGGTTAAGGAAGCATGTCTGCAAATGCCGGCCAGTTTGTGGCCCCCAGCAGGAGAGATTCCGGCAAATACGGCAATCACGCCATCTTTGTTGCGTGTCCGGAAACAAATCCGATTATACGCCCCGTGCCCTGGCAGCTCCAAAGGCCCTTGGCGGCCTAGCGCGCTGCGCACTGCGCAGCGCCACGCCCAACGGAAGCAGTCTTTGCCAAAAGACCGGCGACGGGCGGGAGATCATCCACCCACCGCCGGACGCAAGGTTAGAAAACTGGATCCTGCGTGCTTCCTCCGGATATCAGGTAAGGCTGCCATGGCAGTGCTTGAACTTCTTACCCGACCCGCAAGGGCATTTGTCATTGCGTGAGGGGTTGCCCCAGGTCGCCGGATCCTCCTCCACGAAACCCGGTGCCGGGGCTTCTGCCGGAGCTTCGGCTGCAGTCGGCTGCGGGACTGCCATTTGCTGCATTGCAGCCTGACGGGCAGCCATTTCCTTCAGCATCTGCTGCTGCTCATCCTCAGTCATTGGGCGCACGCGGCCAAGCTGCTGGGACACTTCTTCACGCAAGGAATCGAGCATGCTTTCAAACAACTGAAAGCTTTCGTTCTTGTATTCATTGAGCGGATCACGCTGCGCATAGCCGCGGAAACCCACCACCGAGCGCAGATGCTCCAGCGTCAGCAGATGCTCGCGCCAATTCTTGTCTATGGTCTGCAGCAGAACCTGCTTTTCGATGTTGCGCATGTTTTCCGGGCCAAAGGCCGCGGCTTTTTCCGCCATCATCTCATCAGAAGCCTGGACCAGACGTTCCCGGATCTGCTCGTCATCGACGCCTTCCTCGGCGGCCCACTCCACCACCGGCGCATCAATGCTCAGCATCTCGCGGACCTGCTCCTGCAGGCCTGCTGTGTCCCACTGATCGGCGTAGGTCTTGGGCGGCATGTGGGTGTCGAGCAGATCGTCGATCACCTCGTGGCGCATATCATCGACAATCTCGGACAGATCCTCGGCGGCCATAATTTCGCGGCGCTGATTGAAGATCACCTTGCGCTGATCGTTCATCACATCGTCGAACTTCAGAACGTTTTTGCGCATGTCGAAGTTGCGGCCTTCGACCTTGGCCTGCGCGCGTTCCAGCGATTTATTCACCCAAGGGTGAATGATCGCTTCGCCTTCCTTCATGCCCAGCGATGACAGCAGTTTGTCCAGCCGCTCCGAGCCGAAAATGCGCATCAGGTCGTCTTCAAGGCTGAGATAGAACCGGGTCCGGCCCGGATCGCCCTGACGGCCAGAACGGCCGCGCAGCTGGTTGTCGATGCGGCGGCTTTCGTGGCGTTCGGAAGCCATCACAAACAACCCGCCTGCGTCCAGCACCTTCTGCTTTTCCTCGGCGTGTTTGGCTTCTTCGGCGGCACGCAATTCTGCGGGATCAGCCTCCGGATTTTGCTCCAGCACTTCCAGCACTTTCATCTCGACGTTGCCGCCGAGCTGAATATCGGTGCCGCGGCCGGCCATGTTGGTGGCAATGGTCACCGCGCCATAACGGCCGGCATCAGCAACGATCTGCGCTTCCTGCTCATGGTGGCGGGCGTTCAGAACGTTGTGCGGGATGCTGTCCTGCTGCAGCATCTGGCTCAGCAGTTCGGATTTCTCGATCGAGGTCGTTCCCAGCAGAACCGGCTGGCCCTTTGCGTGCGCGACCTTGGCTTCCTTGATCATCGCCTCATATTTTTCACGGGCAGTGCGGTAAACCTGATCGTCCTCATCCACCCGCGCAATCGGGCGGTTGGTCGGCACTTCAACCACACCCAGGCTGTAGATCTCGGCGAACTCATCAGCCTCGGTCATCGCGGTGCCGGTCATGCCCGAGAGCTTGTCATAAAGCCGGAAGTAATTTTGGAAGGTCACCGAGGCCAGGGTGGTATTCTCCGGCTCGATATTGACCTCTTCCTTGGCCTCAATGGCCTGGTGCAATCCTTCGGACAGGCGGCGGCCCGGCATCATACGGCCAGTGAATTCATCGATCAGAACAACTTCGCCATTGCGGACGATATAATCCTTGTCCCGCTGGAACAGCTTGTGCGCACGCAGGGCCTGGTTCACGTGGTGGACAACAGTGGTGCTTTCCGGATCGTAGAGCGAGGCATCCTCTTCCAGCAGACCGTGCTCACGCAGCGTCTGCTCCAGGTATTCATTGCCGTCCTCAGTAAAAGTCACACCACGGGTTTTCTCGTCGATCTCATAGTGTTCTTCCGACAATAGCGGGATCACTTTGTCGATAGTCGAATAGAGTTCGGACCTGTCCTCGGCCGGGCCGGAGATGATCAGCGGGGTACGGGCCTCGTCGATCAGGATCGAGTCAACCTCATCGACGATGGCAAAGTTGTGCTGCTTCTGGAACACTTGGTCCAACGACGGTTTCATGTTGTCGCGCAGATAGTCGAAACCCAGTTCGTTGTTGGTGGTATAGGTGACGTCGCTGTTATAGGCGGCCATCTTCTCGGCGTCGGCTTGCCCCGACCAGATCACGCCGGTGGTCATGCCCAGCTGGGCAAACACCTTGCCCATCCATTCACTATCCCGCGTGGCCAGGTATTCGTTCACCGTTACCACATGCACGCCCTTGCCGGTCAGCGCATTCAGATAAGCCGGAAAGGTCGCCACCAGAGTTTTGCCCTCGCCGGTCTTCATCTCGGAAATGTTACCCTGATGCAGGAAAATACCGCCCATCAGCTGGGTATCAAAAGCCCGCAGACCCAGCGCCCGTTTGGCCGCTTCACGCACATTGGCAAAGGCTTCGGGCAGCAGTGCATCCAGGCTTTCACCGCCCAATGCGCGCTTGCGCAGCTCCTCAGTCTTGTCCTTCAGCCCGTCATCGCTAAGCTTCGCGAACATATCCTCCAGCGCGTTGATCTGTGCAATCAGCGGCCGTGTCGCCTTGATTTTACGGTCATTCGGCGTGCCGAAAACCTTTTTGGCGAGTGTTCCGAAACCCAGCATGTCTTCTCCAGCGATCCTATGTCCGGCCTTTGCATCGGGCAGGCTTGCCCGCCGTGTCCGCAACCCATAAACAATGGTGGAAAGACGGTCCTGCCAATGGCCTCAAGGCGATGTAAGCGGCAGGGTATAGAGTGTCAACGGCAGGCCCCTATGCGGCCTAGGAATAGGAAGGTTTCAATGCGTAAAGGTCTCACTTTTCTGCGTGGCGTGGCGGTGGCAGCCTGTACTGCGCTGCCGCTGACCGCAGCTGCTGCGCCTCATGCCAACACGGTTGTTGCCTCGGTCAATGGTGAAGAAATCACCATCGGCCATATGGTCATGGCCCGCGAAAACCTGCCCGACCAGTACAAACAGCTGCCTGATGACGTGCTCTACAATGCCATCCTGGATCAGCTGGTTCAGCAAACTGCACTGAAACAGCAGTTGCACGGCGAAGTGCCTCGCTACGTGCAGCTGTCCGTTGAAAACGAAGAGCGCGCCATGCTGGCCGCAAACGTGATCGATATGATCATGGAAAAGGCCAGCGGCGAGGATGCGCTGCGCGCCGCCTATGACGGAAAGTATTCTTCCGGTGACGGCGGAGACGAGTTTCATGCCGCCCATATCCTCGTCGAAAGTGAAGAGGACGCACAGGACGTCAAAAAGGAGCTGGACGCCGGCGCCGATTTCGCCACGCTTGCCAAGGAAAAGTCCACCGGCCCCTCCGGTCCCAGCGGCGGCGATCTGGGCTGGTTCACCACAGGCCGTATGGTGCCGGAGTTCGAAGATGCTGTTCTGAAGCTTCATTCGGGCGAAGTTTCAGAACCCGTGAAAACCCAGTTCGGCTGGCATGTGATCCTGCTGCGCGAGCGCCGCAAGACCGAAGCCCCCGAGTTTGAAGAAGTGCGGGCACAGCTGGCCGAGGAATTGCGCCAAAAGGCAGTGGAAGAGAGCGTGAATGAACTGACCGCGTCCGCCGAAATCGAACGGTCCGAGATTGAGGATCTGAATCCGGCAATTCTCAAAGACCTTAGCCTGGTAAGGAACTAATCATGGCCGCCCCCATGCCTGTCTCGCCGCTGGCACCTGCCAGCTTCCCCGATCTTCCGGTGATCAAGGGCGTGCGTTTTGCATCAGCCGCGGCCGGGGTCAAGTATCAGGGCCGGACCGATGTGATGCTGGCAGTGATGGATCCGGGCACTGCGGTTGCAGGGGTTTTCACCCGCTCCAAGACCCGTTCTGCCCCGGTTCTGGACTGCCAAGCCAAGCTGGGCGGCAATGCTGATGCCGGTGCGGCAATACTGGTGAACTCCGGCAATTCCAATGCCTTCACCGGTCATTTCGGGCAAAGCTCGGTTGCGGAGATCACCACTGCAGTTGCGGAAGCAACCGGCCTGCCTTCCACGCGTGTTTTTACTGCCTCCACCGGCGTCATTGGCGAGCCGCTGCCGCATGACCGGATTGTCGCGAAGGTCAGCGAACTGAACGATGCATTGGATGAAAGCACACTGGAAGGTGCCGCCCAGGCGATCATGACCACCGACACCTTTGCCAAAGGCGCCAGCGCCACGGTGGGGATCGGAGGCAAGACAGTCAAGATCGCCGGCATCGCCAAGGGTTCAGGCATGATTGCGCCGGATATGGCAACCATGCTGGTCTACATTTTCACCGATGCGAAGGTCGGGCAAGCTGACCTGCAGGAACAGCTGGCCGGGATTTGCGACCGGACTTTCAACTGCATCACCGTGGACAGCGATACCTCGACTTCCGACAGCCTGATGCTGTGCGCCACCGGCGCTTCGGGCGTCGACGCGACTGGAAACGCGGAGTTTGCGGCAGGCCTGGAGCGGGTAATGCTTGACCTGTCACACCAGGTGGTGCGCGATGGCGAGGGCGCGACCAAATTTGTGGAAATCCAGGTGACGGGCGCGGCTTCGGATGCGGATGCAAAGGTGCATGGTCTAGCTATCGCCAACTCGCCGCTGGTGAAAACCGCAATTGCGGGCGAGGACCCGAATTGGGGCCGCGTGGTAATGGCGATCGGCAAATCCGGCGCGGCTGCCGACCGGGACTTGCTGTCGATCTCATTTGGCAACGTGCTAGTGGCCGAAAAGGGCTGGGTCGCACCGGACTACAAAGAAGATCTGGGCGCTGCAGAGATGAAGAAACAAGAGATCACCATCAAAGTAGGCTTGGGACTGGGCGCGGGCAAAGCCACGGTTTGGACCTGTGATCTGACCCATCAGTATATCTCGATCAACGCGGATTACCGGTCATGAAGGTGATCCTTGTTTCCGCAGTTGCGCTCATCGACGTGGATGGGCGCGTGCTGCTGGCACAGCGCCCCGAAGGTAAATCCATGGCCGGCCTGTGGGAGTTTCCAGGCGGCAAGATCGAACCAGGCGAAACACCCGAGGCAGCATTGATCCGTGAGTTACAGGAGGAGTTAGGCATTGACACCTGGGCGTCCTGCCTGGCACCGCTTACCTTCGCAAGCCACTCCTACGAGGATTTCCACCTGCTGATGCCGCTTTTTGCCTGCCGTAAGTGGGAGGGCATCCCGCAGGCTAATGAAGGCCAAACCCTGAAATGGGTGCGGCCGCAGGATTTGCGGGACTATCCAATGCCGCCCGCCGATATCCCGCTAATCCCGATTCTGCGGGACTGGCTGTAAAGAACATGGAGCCGCAACGCAGCGGTTTCATGCTTTCCCAATGGTGAATTTTACCGTTTTACCGGGGCTTTAGCTCCCCGGACCGGTGCCTGTGAACCCTTTGTTAATCATTATCCATAAGCATCAGGTACGAAGAATTTGACTACCCGAAGTTCCAATTGGGCAGGAGAAGACCATGCTAAGGACAATCGCAGTTGGCAGTTTCTCGCTGGTTCAGGGCATTTTCATAAGGACACTGCCTGACGGGAAAATCGCGGTGCGGGTTGGTAAAAGAACCTATGAAGGCCGCCCGGTGCCGCCAGTTGCCTGAACCATCACTCATTACGCATGTCAGGCAAGAAATGGAGTTGCTGACAATGCTGCCCCATTTTTGGACCCGTAAGGCCAAGGCAAATTGACAAAATTTTGCTTTGCGGGCTGGTCTGTCCCATTTCCACTCTGTCGTTCCGCCAATTCGTCAACTGTCTTTGCGCCCTCAGCACATTCAGAATGAACCTGCGTGGGCGGCGCATTCAGCATCAACGACAGGGTCGCCTTCAATTGCGCTTTGGCCCTTGCGGCACGTGACAATGGAACCGCCCAAAGAAACAGGCCCCGGCAATGATGCCAGGGCCTGCTTTTCAATTTAGATTTAGCAACGATCAGTCAAGGGTCCGGGTGACTTCTTCGCGTTCGAAGATTTCAATCACGTCGTTCGGACGGACATCATCGTAGTTTTCAAACGCCATACCGCATTCCTGACCGGACTGAACTTCGGACACTTCGTCTTTGAAACGCTTCAGTGTCTTCAGCGTGCCTTCGTGGATTACCACGTTGTCACGCAGCAGGCGGACACCTGCCGAACGGCGGGCAATGCCCTCGGTGACCAGACAGCCGGCAACCTTGCCAACACCGGTAACCTTGAAGACTTCCTTGATCTGCGCATAGCCGATGAAGTTTTCGCGGATCTCGGCAGACAGCAGGCCTGAGGCCGCCGCTTTCACGTCATCCACCAAGTCGTAGATCACTGAATAATACCGGATCTCGACGCTCTTCTGATTGGCGGTGTTGCGGGCGGAAGCATTGGCACGGACGTTGAAGCCCATGATCGGCGCGCCGGAGGCTTCGGCGAGGCCGACATCAGTTTCGGTGATCGCACCGACGCCCGAGTGCAGCACGCGCACGCGCACCTCGTCGTTGCCGATCTTTTCCATCGCCTGAACGATGGCTTCGGCAGAGCCTTGCACGTCAGCTTTGACCAGGATCGGCAGCTCGGAGACATTTTCGTCGTCCTTGGCCTTCTGCATCAGCTGTTCCAGCGTGGTCGCAGCACCGGCAGCGGCGCGCTTATCCTTGGCGGCCTGCTCACGGTATTCTGCGATCTCGCGCGCCTGTGCTTCGGTGTCTGTCACGTTCAGCACGTCGCCTGCTTCCGGGGTGCCGTTGAGGCCAAGAACCTCGACAGGAACCGAAGGACCGGCTTCCTGAACGCGCTCGCCCTTGTCGTTGATCAACGCACGGACCTTGCCGTATTGCTCACCCACAACAAAGATGTCGCCCTGGCGCAAGGTCCCGGTCTGAACCAGAACGGTCGCCACGGGGCCGCGGCCCACATCCAGCTGTGCCTCGATCACGGCGCCCTGGGCGGCGCGGTCGGGGTTGGCCTTCAGTTCCAGAATTTCCGATTGCAGTGCAATGGCTTCCAGCAGCTCGTCCAAGCCCTGGCCGGTTACCGCGGAAACTTCAACGTCCTGCACGTCGCCGGACATCGCTTCCACAACCACTTCGTGCTGCAGCAAGTCGGTACGGACCTTTGTCGGGTCAGCAGCCGGTTTGTCGATCTTGTTGATCGCCACGATCATCGGAACCTGCGCCGCCTTGGCGTGGTTGATGGCTTCGATGGTCTGCGGCATCACCGCGTCATCCGCGGCAACAACCAGAACCACGATATCCGTCACCTGAGCGCCGCGCGAACGCATCGAGGTAAAGGCCGCATGGCCAGGCGTATCCAGGAAGCTCAGCACGGTGCCGCTTTCGGTTTTCACCTGATACGCGCCGATGTGCTGGGTAATGCCGCCGGCTTCGCCAGCCACAACACGGGCATCCCGGATGGCATCAAGCAGCGAAGTTTTGCCGTGGTCAACGTGGCCCATGATTGTGATGACCGGCGGACGCGGTTTCAGATCGTCGTCCTTGTCCTCGATCTCTTTGATCACGTCTTCGACGTCAGAAGCGGACACCCGGACCACTTTATGGCCGAATTCTTCGATGATCAGTTCAGCGGTATCGCCGTCGATGGTCTGGTTCTGCGTGACCATCATGCCCATGTTCATCAGCGATTTGACAACTTCGCCAACACGCTCCGCCATCCGGTTGGCCAGTTCTGAAACCACAATCGCTTCAGGCAGCTGAACGTCGCGGATGACCTTTTCACGCTCGACCTGGCCGCCCATGGCTTTTTGCCGGGCACGCTCTTGCTTACGCTTCATCGACGCCATCGACCGGTGGCGATTGCCGCCGCCGCCAGTGGCCTGGCCCAATGTCAGCTTGCCCGAGCGGCGGCCATCATCCTGGCCCTTGCCGCGGTTCTGACGCTGTTCGCGTTCACGGTCTGCTTTACGCGGGGCGGCAGCAGGTGCGGGTTTGTTCGGCGCCGGGCGGGCCGCTCTGGGCGTATCCGCAGCAGGAGCAGGAGCAGCGGCTGCAGCAGCTGCGCGTTCTTTTGCCACTTCAGCTTCACGCTTCTTGCGCTCTTCTTCTTCTTGCTTGGCCTTGGCGCGTTCTTCGGCTTCCCGCTGCTCGCGCTCCTTGGCTTCCGCTTCGGCGCGACGGCGGTTGCGATCTTCTTCGCGCGCTTTTTCGTCCGCGGCCCGGGCGGCCGCTTCTTCGACCTCGCGCGCTTTGGCAGCCTGCAGCGCCTTCAGGCGGCGCTCCATCTCAGCGTCACTGATGCCGGCAGGCCGGCGCGATCCGGATGTGGAAGGCGCAGCGCCGCCGCCGCCCTTGGCCGCACCCGGCTTGGGAACCACAACGCGCTTGCGCTTGGTTTCCACTACGACATTCTTGGTCCGTCCATGGCTGAAACTCTGTTTCACGTTCCCCGGACGGGAACCCCCACGCAGACCCAGTGTCTTTTTGCCGTCACTATCGCTCATAAAGCTTCTTATCCTTCCGTGCGGCCGTCGCCGCCCACCATTTCGCGCAAACCTTGCAGTCGTTGCGCCTCATCTACAACACGTTTGCTGAGTCCGCCAGAGGCGAGGGCGGCATGTATTGCAGTTTGGCGCCCAAATGCCATTCCCAGCTCGTCCGCCGTGAGGCAGCCGATGAATTTGCCCTTGTAGGGGGTGCTCAGCTTCGACTTTCCGCGGCCAGACCCGTCGGACGCCTGGATCAGCACCCGGGCATCCTCTTTGTAAAGCCAGTCTTTCACCCGCTCAAAACCGGACACCGCATCACCCGATTTACGCGCCAGGCTGATCAGTTCAATAAGCCGGCGGACAACCTGCCGCTCAACTTCCTGAACCAATTCGTCCGGCACCTGGACCTGGGCCTTGAAGCCGCGGGCAAACAGCTTCTTCTTGACCGCGGTTTCCAATGCGGCCCGGCTGGAGGCCACATAGACACCACGGCCGGGCAGTTTGCCCATCACATCAGGCACAACTTGCCCGTCAGGACCCATCACAAAACGGATGAGGCCCTGTTTGGGCTGGATCTCGCCGGTTGCGATGCATTTACGCTCGCTGTCGTCGGTCCGGTCTTTTGTGGCGCCGCCGCGTGTCATGCAGTTCTCCTCTGCAAAGCCTGAATTCAGGCTTCGCCTTCCTCTTCGCCAGTGTCTTCGTCTTCTGCCGCGTCTTCTTCTAGTTCAGCCGGATCAACCCAGCCCAGCATGATGCGGGCAGTCATCACCATGTCCTGCGCCTGTTCGAGCGTCATACCGAAAGGTTCCAGGATACCATCATCCTTGACCCGTTCGCCGCCATCGTTGGTCCAGCCGCCGGCCAGTTCCCAGTCTGCACAAGTGGCGAAATCTTCCAGCGACTTTACGTCGTCCTTGGCCAGTGCCTCTACCATCTGCGGGGTCAGGCCCTCGAACTGAATCAGGCTGTCTTCGGCGCCCAATTCGCGAGCCGCATCCAAGGCCGCCTTGGCCTTGGCCTCCAGGTAGTCGCGGGCACGGGCCTGCAATTCACCGGCGGTGCTTTCGTCAACACCGTCGATGACCAGCAGCTCATCAAGCTCGACATAGGCGACTTCTTCAAGATTGGTAAAGCCTTCGGAAACCAGCAACTGGGCAAAGAACTCATCCAGATCCAAGGTTTCCATGAACAGCTTGGTGCGCGCCTCGAATTCCTTCTGGCGGCGGGCCGATTCTTCTTCCTCGGTCATGATATCGATGTCGAGGTTGGTCAGCTGCGATGCCAGGCGGACGTTCTGGCCGCGGCGGCCAATGGCCAGGCTCAGCTGTTCTTCAGGCACGACAACTTCGATCTTGCCGGCTTCTTCGTCCAGCACAACCTTGGTCACTTCAGCCGGCTGCAGTGCATTCACCAGGAAGGTCGGCTGATCCTCGTTCCACGGGATGATGTCGATTTTCTCGCCCTGCAGCTCGTTCACCACGGCCTGCACGCGGGAGCCGCGCATACCAACACAGGCACCGACCGGGTCGATCGAGCCGTCATAAGAGATAACAGCAATCTTGGCGCGCGAACCGGGATCACGGGCAACCGCCTTGATATCGATGATGCCGTCATAGATTTCCGGCACTTCCATCTTGAACAGCTCGGCCATGAATTCCGGCGCGGTGCGCGACAGGAAAATCTGCGGGCCGCGCGGCTCGCGGCGCACGTCCTTGATGTAGCAGCGCACACGGTCGTTCGGGCGATAGCTTTCGCGGCCGATTTTTTCATTGCGGCGCAGGATTGCTTCGCCAGCGCCCACATCGACGATGACGTTGCCGTATTCCTCGCGCTTGACCAGACCGTTGATGATGGTGCCGGCGCGGTCTTTGAATTCTTCGAACTGGCGGTCACGCTCTGCTTCGCGGACCTTCTGCAGAATCACCTGCTTGGCCGACTGGGCGGCGATCCGGCCCATTTCAACCGGCGGCACTTCCTCGACATAGGTCTGGCCCACTTCAGGATTCGCCATGTACTGGCGGGCCTGGTCGACGGTCAGTTCAGCCTGATAGTTTTCCAGCTCTTCATCCGCCACGACAGTGCGCACGCGGGTGAATTTCGCCCGGCCGGTCTTGCGGTCAATCGATACGCGAATGTCCATTTCGGCGCCGTAGCGGCTTTTGGCCGCACGGGCGAGGCTCTCTTCCATCGCCTCGATGACCAGACCGGGGTCGATCATCTTTTCGCGCGCCACGGCCTCGGCGGTTTGCAACAGCTCCAGCTGGTTTGCAGAGGTGATAGCCATTACTTGTTCTCCTCTTCGGACTCTTCGGTCTCGATTTCGTCGAATGCGTCTTCGTTGAGCGTGCCGGCCTCTTTGCGCTGGCGCAGCATTTCCTTGATCAGATCATCGGTCAGAACCAGCTTGGCATCGCTCAGCCAGTCAAATTTCAAACCAATGGTCATGGTTTCGCCCTGATCTTCGATGTTGATCAGGACTTCGTCTTCCTCGGTGCCCGCCAGCTCGCCCTTAAAGCGGCGGCGGCCGCCGACCAGCTCGTCGGTTTCGAGCTTGGCTTCATAGCCCTCGAACATATCAAAATCTTTCAGCCGGGTCAGCGGCCGGTCGATGCCGGGGCTCGACACTTCCAGCGCATAGGCGTCGAGGATCGGATCCTCAACGTCCAGTGCCGCGCTGACCGCATTCGAGATCACGGCGCAATCATCCACCTCGATGCCGCCATCCGGCTTGTCAGCCATGATTTGCAATGTGGTCGCCTTACCAGACATCAGCCGGATCCGCACCAGCTCATAACCCAGATCCTCAATCACCGGGATGATGATCTCGGCCAGACGCCGGTCGATGGCAGCTTTGGCAATCAGGTCGTTGGTCATCAGACCTCCACTTGGGGCTTGCAGGCGATGGCCTGCGGGCACAAAAAAACGGGCGCGCGGCCCGTTGAAATTCCCGGTGGAGCCTTAAACCAGAGGTTCAACGCGCCGCTGTTGTCAAAGGCATATAGGACGGTTCTGGCGAAACTGCAAGAGGGTCGTGCAGCGCGCAGAGTTTCTGACCGCCGGACCGCTACCCCAGCTTGCCTTGAAGATCCGCGGCAACCCCATCCACAAAGCTCTGATCCTGACCGCCAATCACCAGATAAGCGATGCCATCACTGACCCATGAGGCAGCGGCCATGCCAGCCAAAACCTCGCTTTGCATCGCCTTATCGGCGCCAGAGGACCGAATGATACAGAAGGCCACCGGCACGCCGTCCGGACCAAGATAAGCCATTTGCAATAGGGGCTTGCCTTTGAAGCCAAGCAACTGGGCGCGTTTGAATTCCAGCCCTTCGACAGTTTGAGCAGGAGACAAGTCCACGCCCTGGCGGCTGCTGAATCCATCCAGAACTTCGGCTGTCACTTCGGCCGGCTGACTGCCATTCGCCACTGTGTCGGTGATATAGAGCGACTGATAAGATGCCACGACCGCCTTCCACCCCGGCGCCGTTTGCGGCTGGGGTCCGGGCTGCAGCATATAAGTGGAAAGAACACCTAGGCCAAAAGCCACCGCCATTCCGGCAACCAGCCGCAGCGGCGCACGGGCGGGGCGGGATGCGGGAATCAGCCCTTCCGGCATCTGCGGGGCACCCAGCGCCGCGGCAGAAAAGGCATCCCGCAACGCAGCCACCGGCAGATCCAACGTCTGCAGACGCTGCGCCAAAGCCGCATCCGTGGTCAGAACAAGCTCGACCCGGCTGCGCAGTTCCGCGTCTGCCTCGCCATCCAGGTAGGCTGTCAGCTCTTCATCGGTGAATGCCGCTTGCGCTTCATTCATGTTCCCGTCTCCGTTTCCGCCAACTCTCCCGCAATCTTCTTGCGGGCGGCCGCCAGTCTACTCATCACCGTGCCGATGGGGATATTCAGGATTTCCGCTGCCTCCTTGTAGGCAAAGCCTTCGACATAGACGAGCAGAACCGTGACCCTTTGGCTTTCAGGCAGCTCCCCTACCTTTGAAAACACCTGACGGGCGAAAATATTCGTTTCCGTGTTTACCCGCTGATCCGGAATCTCGGTTTCTTCCAGCGCCACCAGCCCGCCGCCTGTGCGCACGGCCGTTGCCCGCAACTCATTCAGCCACAGCCGGTGCGCGATCCGGAACAGCCAGCGGTCCAGATGCGTGCCGGGCTGATATCCTGCGTGTTTTTCCAACGCCCGCAGGCAAGTCATTTGCGCCAGATCGTCCGCCCGGTCACGCCGCCCGGTCTGCATCAAGCAAAAGCGCCACAACCGGGGATAGAGGGGACTTATCCCCTCCCTGACCTCTTCCTCAGCCGTCTTTTTGCCAAACCAGCGAATAATCCGCGCTCCTGCCGTGTTTTAATCTCAAGGCCGGTCAAGACGCCGTGCCGCAAGAACATTGATAATAGGAAGGACATAGGATGCTCAACTCACTGTTTCGTGGCGTTTCTGTTGCAGCGCTGATTTTTGCGGGTCAAGCCGCGCTGTCGGCAGACTGGGTGCTGGACGGCGCAAGCTCCAAGCTCGCCTTTGGCTCAGTTAAAAAAGACACGGTGGGCGAGGTGCACAGCTTTGAAGAGCTGACCGGCAGCGTAAGCAAGGACGGCACTGTCACTGTGGCAATTTCGCTGCCATCGGTGGAGACCTTCATTGATATCCGCAATGAACGGATGATTGATCTTGTGTTCAATGGCGAGGCTCAGGCGGCGCTGACGGCCAAGGTCGACATCGCTGCGCTGGAGGCGCTGCCAGCGGGTGGTACAATGGTTTCGGATGTGGAAGGCAAGCTGAGCCTGCTGGGGCGCGATATTCCTGTGGAAACGGAAATGTTTGTGGCCCGCCTGTCTGACCGGAAAGTCATGGTCACCACCAATGATCTGCTGTTTCTGGGTGTCGAGGACGCGGGCCTGACCAAAGGCGTTGATATCCTGCAAGAGCTTGCGAAACTCTCCGGCATTACCCGCACCGTCCCGGTTACCGCCCGGTTTGTGTTTGAAGCTGGTAGCGACACCGCCCAGGCGTCCCCTGCAGCCCAGGAGACAGAGGTGGCGCTGTCAGGCGATCCGGCCAAAGGCAAGAAAGTCTTCCGCAAGTGCCAGGCCTGCCACAGCTTTGAAGAAGGCAAAAACGGCACCGGCCCCAGCCTGCACAGTATCATCGGTGCTGGTTCCGCCGCGGCCGATGGCTTTAAATACTCAAGCGCCTTTCAGGACGCCAACCTGACCTGGAGCGAAGACCAGCTCGCGGCCTTTCTTTCAGATCCCAAGAAAGTGGTGCCCGGCAACCGCATGGGGTTCAAAGGCTTGAAGAAAGATGATGATGTCCAGAACGTTATTGCCTACATCCGTGAGAAAAGCTGAAACGTCAAAACCGGGGATGGCCGCTCAGGCCATCCACCAGCGCTCGGCGATGCGGCCATCGTCAAGCGGTGAGCGCTGCCCCACTTTCCGTGGAATGCCGACATTGTGGCGGGCGGCCAAAGCCATATTGCTGGAAGACGGATGATACAGGAATTCCCCGCGCTTCAGCAGGCCGCGCGGTTCCGGCAATGCCGCGACATCAACATACCCGTCCCGCAAAGCTTCGGCACGGACTGCGGCATCAGGGATCACAATGATCTCTACTGTCTCAGCCCAGCCCGCGATGCCGGATTTGTAGTGATTTGCAACTCGGGACGCGCGGAAATGGCGGCCTTCCCGGGCTCGTTCCACCTTGTAGCACCCCGTGCCAATCGCAGCGGACAGCGGTGCTGGCAGTTCACCAGCGGGTGCAATCATCAGATCGGCACCAGCCAAAAGGTAGGGCAAATGCGGATTGGGTTGTGCCAATTCCACCAGCAATTGCAGGTTGCCCAGCGCAGTGACCGCGCGTACTTCAGCTCCGGTAATGCCCTGTGCCGAAAGCGACGCGGCTGCATCCTCTGCTGTCAGCAGTGAGCCGTCATGAAAATCCACGCCTGCACGCAAATCAAAGGTCCAGGTTTTGGCGTCCGGCGTCGAATGCCAGCCTGTAGCCAATTCTCCGCGCAGCAAACCATCAGGGGCAATTTCTGTCAGCGTGTCATAGACCGCGTAACGTGCGGCCTGTTCCAAAAGCCCACCGTCGCGGGGAACTGCAAGACGCAGCGCGCCACCGGCCTTGGGCGATGCATTTACGGCTCCGCCAGCCGCCGCCAGCAGGGCTGCAGCAGCACCCGAGGTGAACAGCGCGCGGCGGTCAATGCGCGTCATGGCACAAGCTCTCCTGCAATCCGGTCCATCGTCCGCACCAGCTCAGCGCTGATTCCCGGCTCCGACAAAGCATGGCCGGCATTGCGCACCATCTTCAACTCCGCATTTGGCCACAGCTCATTCAAGCGCCAAGCCGAAGACGGCGGGCAAATCATATCGTAACGCCCCTGCACAATAACGCCGGGGATATGAGAGATCCGGTCCATATTGGCGAGGATCTGGCCGTCGTAATCGAGGAAACCGCAATTGATGAAATAGTGGTTCTCCAACCGGGCAAAGGCACGTGCATAATCGCCGGGGCTTTCGCCGCTCTGGCCGTTGGAATGCACCGACGCCAACGCGTTTTCCCAGGCGGACCAGGCCCGGCCATAGCGTACTTCTTCATCCAGATCGCCGGAAAACAGCCGCTTGTGATAGGCGGCGATCATGTCGCTGCGCTCCGCATCGGGGATCAGCGAGACAAATTTGACCCAGGTTTCGGGCCAGAACTTGCCGGCACCGCCGCCATAGAACCAATCCAGCTCAGCCTTGGTCATCAGGAACACGCCGCGCAGGATAATCTGCTGGACCCGGCTGGGGTGGGTCTGGGCGTAAATCAACGCCAGTGTCGCTCCCCAGCTGCCGCCGAACAGGATCCAGCTATCGATGCCCAGCTGGCGGCGAATCAGCTCCATATCGGCAACCAGATGCCAGGTGGTGTTGTCTTCGCAGGACGCATAGGGGCGCGAGCGGCCGCAGCCGCGCTGATCGAACAGGATGATTCGATACACATGCGGATCGAAATACCGCCGCATCGCCGGACTGCTGCCGCCACCGGGGCCGCCATGGCACACAATCACGGGAATGCCATTGGGATTGCCGCTTTGTTCAGCATATATATTGTGGCCCTGGCCTGCGTCGATCATGCGCTGGTCAAAGGGCTCGACCGGCGGATAAAGATAATGCACAGCGCGCTTTTGGTCCGGGTATCTATCCATTACTGACCTTAGTGAAACGTCAGACTACAAAAGAGCACACGGAGACAGGAATGCAAGCGCCTCAATCCACGGTCGACCCTGCGGAAATTGCCAAATTCGAAGCAATGGCGGCGGAGTGGTGGGATCCGAACGGCAAGTTCAAGCCTTTACACATGCTGAACCCGTGCCGGCTGGACTATATTACCCGTCAGATCGCCGGGGAATTTGGCCGCGACCTGACGTCACAGTGCCCTTTCAAAGGGCTGCGGCTGCTGGATATCGGCTGCGGCGGCGGACTGCTGAGCGAGCCGATGGCGCGGTTGGGTGCAACAGTTGTGGGCGCCGATGCGGCCGAAGGCAACCTGCCGGTTGCCCGCATTCATGCCGAACAATCGGACTTGGAGATCGACTACCGCCACACCACCGCCGAGGCACTGGCTGCTGCCGGTGAACAATTCGACGTTGTGCTGAACATGGAAGTGGTCGAGCATGTGGCCGATCCGCTGAGCTACCTCACCGCTACCCGTACACTGCTGAAGCCCGGCGGGCTGGAAATATGCTCCACCATCAACCGCAACCCAAAAAGCTTTGCAATGGCGATTGTCGGAGCAGAGGTGATCATGCGCTGGCTGCCGCGCGGCACTCATGAGTGGTCCAAGTTCATCACCCCGGATGAACTCTACGAACTGCTGCGCAATGCCGGTCTGAAGCCTGTTGACCGTAAGGGGTTCGTATTCAACCCGATCACCTGGAACTGGTCCGTATCCGAACGGGATCTGTCGGTAAACTATGTGACCGCCAGCATAAAACCTGGCTAAGAGTGCCTCGCCGACCAGTTTTTTCTGCCGCCTATCCTAAAGGATAGGTAGTAACCCTTATGCACTCTTTGGCCACCGCGTCCCGCTTGCTATCTTTAACAAGCGGGGTTGGAGTATTTTTTCAAGCCGCGATTGGGCGCAAGCTAAGTACCAAGTAACTGCTTGCCATTGTGACTGGGGGGTCTGCCCAATGGTTAAACGATCGCCGTTCACGGCATGATGGGGACTGATGGGGAAGAGGGGCGCCTGCTTGCAGGCGTCCCTTTTTAACCCGGGCAGGTGACTGTTTGGGTCCAGCCGCTCAGCCGCTCTCTTCCAGTTTGCCGCGCAGCTCGCGCAGAATAGGCAAGGTCGCCCGGACCCGATCGCTGCCCAATTCACCCACAACTTCTGAAATCACCGGAATGATTCCGGCCAGTGCCGCATCCCGGGCCTGTTTGCCGGCCGGGCTGATCGCCACCATCTTGCGCCGCGCATCGTCCCAATCCGGGCGGACATGGATGTATCCGGCAACTTCCAGCTTGCCCAGGGTGTTGGTCATAGCCCCGCGGGTTACGTGAAACGCCTTGGCCAGCTGCGCGGGCGAGCGTTCCAGCCCGGCCCGGGCCAAGTGGTTCAGCACCGAGAAATGCGACAGCTCCATCCCTTTGGGCAGCACTTTGCTGAGACGTGACCGGGCCAGCTGGTCAGCCATCAGAATCTCGCTGAACAGCGATACCGCCAGGGAATGTGTCTCATCCATCAGGGTCCGTCAAACTCCCGGTCGTGGGTCAGGGAAGGCACGCGTTTTCGCGCTTCTGCCACTGTTTCGAGGTCGAGATCAACGAAAGTCACGCCCGGTTCCTGACCGGCATCGGCCAGCACCTCGCCCCAGGGGGCTACGGCCAGAGAATGGCCAAAAGTTTTGCGGCTGGGCCCGCGGGAGGCCGGGTGTTTGCCAGTCTGCGCAGGCGCCAGCACAAAGCAGCCGGTTTCAATTGCACGGGCGCGCAGCAGCGAATGCCAATGTGCGGCGCCGGTGACATAAGAAAACGCCGCCGGCGCAGTGATGATCTGCGCCCCGCCTTTGGCCAGTGCCCGGTGCAGTTGCGGAAAACGCACATCATAACAGATGGTCATGCCGATACTGGCAAAAGGCGTCTCTGCCACAACCGCCTGGGTGCCCGGGCGGTAGCCATCGGACTCGCGGTAGGTTTCCTCGGGTGTGACCTCGACATCGAACATGTGGATCTTGTCGTAGCGCGCCTTGATTTCACCCTGCGGGCTGATCAGGAACTGCCGGTTGGCAAAGCGCCCGTCATTGTCGTGGGTCTTGAGGCCCAGCGACCCCAGCAGCAGCCAAATGCCGTGTTTTGCCGCCTTGTCACGCAGGGCGGCCAGCGTCGGATCATCCTCTTCGTGACACAAGACACGGTTCTGATGGGTCCGGCTGCCGGAGAGGCAATTGGTAACTTCGGGCGTCAGTACAAAGCCCGCCCCGCCGCGCACAGCCTCCGCCATCATCGCCTTCACGGTCTCCAGGTTTTCAGCCGGGATGTCGGTGGATGTCATCTGAAGCAGAGCTGTGCGCATTTTATCTCTCCGGATTCAGGCCGCCAGCAGCGGGTCCAGTTTGCCCGCCTGTTCCAGCGCAAAAAGATCGTCACAGCCGCCGACATGGGTTTCACCGATAAAGATCTGCGGCACCGTGCGGCCGCCATTGGCGCGCTGGATCATCTCTGCCTTGCGATCCGGCTGCGCCAGCACGTTGATTTCCGAAAAGGTAACACCCTTCTGATTCAGCAGACGCTTGGCGGCGTGGCAGTATCCGCACAGAGGCGAGGTGTAGATTTCAACGGTTTTCATTCAGGACCCCATAGTCTGGTTTCGAAGGTTGTGGATGAATTGGGGGTTCAATGCAACAATTGCCAGAGGCCCGCGGGCAGCCTCACGCTTGCGTGACCCGGGCCAGCACCGCCACCCGCACCTCCGCCGCACCGGCCTGCAGGCAGGCATCAGTGCAGGCACTAAGAGTGGCACCGGAGGTCATCACGTCATCCACGATCAGAACCGTGCGCCCTTTGATCCGCCCCTCCCGGCCCGGGTGGGTTGCAATTGCTGCACCCAAATGCTGAAAACGCTGGCCCCGTGTCTTTCCTTCCAGCGCGGGGGTCCGCCGGAATCTGCGCAGCAGATCCGGGCAATGCTCCAGGCCAATCCGGGCCGCCACTGCTTCAGCAAGCAAGGCGGATTGATTATACTTGCGCTTCAGCAGCCGGGTCCAATGCAGCGGCACCGGGCATATCAGGGGAGTCTCTGCCAGCATCGGCTGCACGGCCCGCTCCAGCCATCCAGAGGCCATATGTGCAATTTCCGTCCGGTCCCCGTGTTTCAAAGCCAGAACCAGCTTGCGGCCCCGCCCCTCATAGAGCAGCGCAGATCGCCCTTGGCTCCAAGGACGCGGATGGCGCAGACAGCTGTCGCATTCCAGCCGAAAGCCGTCCGCCTCGCCCGGCAGCGGAGCGCCGCAGCCCTCGCAGACCGTGCCGCTGATGAAATGCATCTCGGCCCAGCAAGAACCGCACAGGCCAAAGTCGCTGCCAACCAGCCCCCCGCAGCCCATGCATTGCGGCGGATAGATCAGCGAAACAGCAGTTTGAATCCTGGTCAGCAGCATCTAAACAGCCCTCATGACACAAGCACCCGCACAGCTTTTTGACCGCCGCACCCTGGCAGCCCGCCGCGCACGCCGGCGCGCGGATGCGTTGTTCCTGCACCAAATGGCGCGGGATGAGGCCGAGGATCGCCTGAATCTGGTTAACAGAACCTTTACAGCGCCTGCCGTTGTCTGCCCTTTCCCGGAAGTCTGGGAGGGGTTTCTGCCGGGTGCAGCAGTGGTGCCGGATGACGATCTCCTGGCTTTGGCAGAAAGTGCGCATGATGTGGTGATCCACGCCATGTGCCTGCATTGGGCCAATGACCCGGTTGGC
Organism: Leisingera sp. M523; assembly: GCF_025141335.1. Classification (NCBI taxonomy): domain Bacteria; kingdom Pseudomonadati; phylum Pseudomonadota; class Alphaproteobacteria; order Rhodobacterales; family Roseobacteraceae; genus Leisingera; species Leisingera sp. M523. The sequence goes on along the minus strand of NZ_CP081036.1, from coordinate 3,843,342 downwards.
CAGCTGATCCAATGCCGCCGTGCCCTGAAGGAAGACGGGCTGCTGCTGGTCATCCTGCTGGGCGGCCAAACCCTGCAGGAACTGCGCGCCGCCATGGCTGAAGCCGAAACCATGGTGTTGGGCGGGCTGTCGCCCCGCGTCGCGCCCATGGGGGAAATCCGCGACCTGGGCGGTTTGCTGCAGCGGGCGGGTTTTGCCCTGCCGGTAGCGGACCTGGTACCGCTGACTGCTGAATACCGTGATCTGACCCACCTGATCCACGATCTGCGCGGCATGGGAGAGACCAACGCCCTCGCCCAGCGCCTGAAGCACCCGGCTCCGCGAACCCTGTTCCAGCTGGCCGATCACATCTACCGCGAGCATTTCGCAACGGCTGACGGCCGGCTGCCAGCGACATTTGAGCTGGTCTGCCTTACCGGCTGGTCGCCGTCGGACAGCCAGCAGAAACCCTTGCGCCCCGGCTCTGCCCGGATGCGCCTGGCCGATGCGTTGAAGGTGCCGGAATCCAAGCTCAAGCCCTGATAAATTTCCGTTATGGCTGCGCCAATGTGATCCAATTGGCCTTCTGCGCGCAAAGACAGTAACGTCCCGCCAACAACTGAATTCCAAGCCCCACAGGACCTGCCCATGCTGGACGCCGCCCGGACCGCCAAATGCCCTGCCCACGCCCCTGCCGATCACCCAAAGATCCCGGCAGAGAAAGTCGGCATCCTGCTGGCCAACCTCGGCACGCCGGATGATTATTCGTACTGGCCGATGCGCCGTTACTTGAACGAATTCCTGTCTGACAAGCGGGTGATCGACTACCCATCGTGGAAGTGGCAGCCGCTTTTGCAGTTGATCATCCTGACCAAACGCCCGTTCTCTTCGGGCGCCGCTTACAAATCGATCTGGAACCACGACAAGGGTGAAAGCCCTTTGATGACCATCACCAAGGACCAGACAACCAAGATGGCGGCGGCGATGAAGGCACGCTATGGCGATCAGGTGATGGTCGATTTCTGCATGCGCTATGGCAATCCCTCGACCAAATCCAAGGTGCGGGAAATGGTTGCGGCCGGCTGCCAGAAAATCCTGTTTGTGCCACTGTATCCGCAATACGCCGGCGCCACCTCAGGCACCGCCAACGACCAGTTCTTCCGCGCCCTGATGGACGAACCCTGGCAGCCCGCCGCTCGCACGATCGAACCCTATTTCGACCAGCCCGCCTATATCGACGCTTTGGCGCGATCGGTGGAAGAGGCCTATGCCAAAGCTGAAAAGCGCCCGGATATCCTGGTGGTCTCCTATCATGGCATGCCGAAGCGCTACCTGATGCAGGGCGACCCGTACCACTGCCAGTGCCAGAAAACGACACGCCTGCTGAAGGAGCGGCTGGGCTGGGACGACACCCGGATCACAACCACTTTCCAATCTGTGTTTGGACCCGAGGAATGGCTGAAACCTTACACGGTGAATCACGTCGCGACGCTTGCCAAAGAAGGCAAAAAGAACATCGCGGTGATCGCGCCGGCCTTCTCGGCCGACTGCATCGAGACGCTGGAAGAGATCAACGAAGAGATCCGTGAGAGTTTTGAGCACGCGGGCGGCGAGGACTTCCTTTATATCCCTTGCCTCAACGATGATGACGATCACGTTGCGGCACTGGCCGGTGTGATTGAGCAGAATCTGCAAGGCTGGCTGGACTAAAGCGCTCTCCCGGTTCAAATAGGATCCAAAATTGGATCGCCGTGCAGACCGGCAAACCGGGGAGAGTTTTGGATGACGCTTGCGCATTGGGCAGCAGCCCTGAAACAGCATTGGGGCATCGAGGCGGAATTGAGCCGCCTGGATGGAGAATATGACCTGAACTTTCTGGCCAAAGGTGCCGATGACCAGGGCTATATTCTCAAGGCGATGCGCCCCGGCTGCGAAACCTGGCTGGTCGACATGCAGGTAAAGGCGTTTGAGCATATCGCCGCGCGCCAGCCGGATCTGCCCTGCCCGCGGGTGACCGCCGCTGCGGATGGCCGATCGCTGCTGACACTCCCGGATGAAAAAGGGCAAGACCGGCTGGTCTGGCTGCTGAACCAACTTGCCGGGCGGTGCTATGCCAAGGCAGAACCCAAAAGCGATGCGCTGATCCATGAGATTGGTCAGGTTCTCGGCGGCTCGGCCAAGGCGCTGGCCGATTTCCGGCACGATGGGCTGGAGCGTGATTTCAAATGGGACCTGATGCGCGCGGGCTGGATCAAGGATCAGCTGTTGTGCATCACCGATCCAGCACGCCGTGCGATCCTTGAAGGAATTTCTGCAGATTTCGCGAAGTTAGAGCCTGTTTTAGCGAAACTTCCCAAGCAGGCCGTCCACAATGACGCCAATGACTACAACATCATGGTGGCGGGAGAACTGGGTGAAACCCGCAGGGTGTCAGGCCTCATCGACCTAGGCGACATGTGCGCTGCACCGCGGATCTGCGACCTGGCAATTGCTGCGGCTTACATCATGCTGGACCACCCGGCGCCGGAGGCAGCAATGGCAGCACTGGTTACGGGGTATCACGAGGCTTATCCTTTGACGCCTGCCGAGGTAGACATGGTCTGGCCGCTGCTGCGTGCCCGGCTGGCGGTAAGTGTTGTCAATTCCACCATGATGGCAGCGGACAATCCGGATGATCCCTATGTGACGATCTCGCAGGCTCCGGCCTGGCGATTCCTGGAGGGAAACACACTGCACGGCGGGCTGCTGACTGCCCGGCTGCGCGCGGCCTGCGGGTTGCCTGTTGTTGATGGTGCAGACCGGGTGATGGATTGGCTAGAACAGAATCGCGGCAAATTCGCCCCGCTGATGGGTCAGGACCTGGCAGATGCGCCGATGGGATCACTGTCGGTGGAACACTCCACCTGGCCGCAGAACCCATTTCACATGCCGCTGGAAGAAGCCGCCCGCGTGGGCGAGAAATACGAGGACCAGGGCCGCATCTGGCTCGGCTACTACCACGAACCGCGGCTGATCTATACAGAGCCCGCTTTCCGCAAAGGCCCTTGGAAAGCCAGCGACCGCCGCACTGTGCATTTGGCGGTGGATGCCTTTGCCGGCGCTGGCACGCCGGTATTTGCCCCCATGCGTGGTGAAGTCTTCGCGGCAGAGTACCGGAACGGGCATCTGGACTACGGAGGGGTGATCATCCTGCGCCATGAAACACCTATGGGCGATCCGTTCTTTACCCTCTACGGCCATTTGGATCCGGAATTCCTGAGCCGTCTGAAACCGGGTGATATGGTGGAAAAGGGTGAGGAATTCTGCCGCCTGGGTGACCCCAGCCAGAACGGCGGCTGGGCACCGCATGTGCATTTCCAGCTGGCCCTGACCACCGAAGGGATCGAGGCCGGCTGGCCCGGCGCAGGCGACCCGGATGAGATGTACCTGTGGCGCGCAATCTGCCCCAACCCCGCGGCCCTGCTCAACCTGCCGGATGAAAAGGTCCGCTATCACCCAACCGACAAAGGTGCGGTTCTGGCCGGTCGCCGCACCCATTTTGGCGGTAACCTCAGTCTCACCTACAATGACCCGGTGATGCTGGTGCGCGGCTGGAAGCACCACTTGTTTGACGAATGGGGGCGGCCCTATCTGGACGCTTATAACAACGTGCCGCATGTGGGCCACGCCCATCCGCGCATCCAGGCGGTGGCAGCGGATCAGCTGAAGCGGATGAATTCGAACACCCGCTACCTGCATCCGGCACAAACCGCCTTTGCAGACAAGGTGCTGTCCAAGCTGCCAGATCCTTTTGAGGTCTGCTTTTTCGTAAACTCGGGCACCGAGGCCAATGAGCTGGCCCTGCGCCTCGCCCGCGCTCATACCGGCGCCAAAGGCATGGTGACGCCCGATCACGGCTATCATGGCAATACCACAGGCGCGATCGATATCTCCGCTTACAAGTTCAACAAGCCCGGCGGAGCAGGCCAGGCAGACTGGGTGGAGTTGGTGGAAGTTGCAGACGACTACCGCGGTTCATTCCGCCGCGGTGATCCAAAGCGCGCGCAAAAGTTCGCAGATCTGGTCGATCCGGCAATCAAGAACCTGCAAGGCAAGGGCCACGGCATCGCTGGCTTCATCGCTGAAACATTCCCCTCAGTCGGCGGTCAGATTATCCCGCCGAAGGGATACCTGCCTGCAGTTTACGAAAAGATCCGCGCGGCAGGAGGTGTCTGTATCGCCGACGAAGTGCAAACCGGCCTGGGCCGTCTAGGCGAATACTACTTCGGCTTCGAACACCAGGGCGCAGTTCCCGACATCGTGGTGATGGGCAAGCCGGTTGGCAACGGCCACCCGCTGGGGGTGCTTGTCACGACCAAGGCGATTGCCAAAAGCTTTGACAACGGGATCGAGTTTTTCTCGACCTTTGGCGGGTCTACCCTGTCTTGCCGGACCGGCAAGGAGGTGCTGGATATCGTTGACGATGAGGGCCTGCAGGACAACGCCCGGGTGATAGGCGCCCGGCTGATCAAAGGGCTGCAGGGATTGGAGCAGAAATACGCCTGCGTTGGCGATGTGCGTGGAATGGGGCTGTTCCTGGGGTTGGAACTGATCAATCCGGATGGCTCTGAGGCCACCGGAATTTGCTCCTACGTCAAAAACAGGATGCGTGATCACCGGATCCTGATCGGCAGCGAAGGCCCCAAGGACAACATTCTGAAGATCCGCCCGCCGCTGACAATAGATGCAGAAGACGCAGACATGATCCTCTATGTCTTGGATAGTATCCTGCGCGAAGTGGAGGCGGCCTGACAGCCCCTCCTGACCCGCAGATCAGGCAACAAAAAAGGCGGTGGAAAACCACCGCCCTTTCCGTAACCGTGTACCGAACTTAGTTCGATGCAACAGCTGCGCCGACCAGAACCAGCAGCAGCAGCGGCAGCAGAATGCCGCTGGAAGAACCCTGAGCTTCTTCCACGATGACCGGCGGTTCTACAACCGGCTCGGACAGGTTGCCAGCAGTGGCAGTCGAAGCAGCAGCAGTCAGCGCAGCAGCGATAACGAGTTTTTTCATGTTAACCTCCAGAATTCGCACGGATCATACAACTGAACCACGCACCCAAGACTTATCTCGTATTTTTTTCTAACCAGCAAAACCGCGGGATTGCAATTGCTTGTTATAGTTAACAGCTTAGCGCCCCGCCACGTGTCGTCAAATAAGCAACACCTGGGTGCCGACTTTGGTCAGGCTGAACAAATCGGCGATATGTTCATTGTAAAGCCCGATGCAGCCGTTGGACGATTTGCGGCCGATTTTCCGCGTATCGTGGGTTCCATGGATGCGGTAATACTTCCAGCTAAGATACAGCGCATGGGTGCCAAGCGGGTTATCCGGCCCCGGCGGAATGAACGCAGGCCATTCCGGGTTGCGCTTGCGCATATTCGGTGTTGGAGCCCAGCCTGGGCCGTCAACTTTGCGAACAATCTTGGTCCGGCCGCGGCGGGTCAAATCGTCGGACAGCGGCACAGAAGACGGGAAAAGTTTGTAAACGCTTTCATCCTGGGACCAATAGTGCAGAGCCCGGCTGTCGATATCGACCAGAATCGCCCCGTTCCGCAGATTATCAAAATATGGTCTCCAGGATTTGGCCCGGAATGCAGAGATGTTGCGCTGGACAGCCGGTTCCGGCTCTGGCGGCGGGCGCAACGGATCAAAGGCCTGCTGCGCCTCGTCGCCGGACTCTTGCGCAAAGGATGGCGACGAGATCAAAGCAGCGCTGCCGGCAAGAAAATGCCGCCTGCTGAAGGTATCAAAGGGGTTTTGGGGCATCACTCTTTCCAACTTGCGCAATCAGGATCAATGGCTGCGCCATTTTATGACCGGAAAGCCGCAGTCGCAAATCAATCCGACCGGCAAGTCTGCATATTTCTGCCGGTCCATTTGCACCTCTGCAACAGGAAGGATAAGTGCATCAGCAACCGACGGAGCGAGAGAGCAATATGAAACGTGTTTTTCTGCTGATGGCTGCTGCCTTTGTAACTGTTGCGGCAGCATGTACGCCCGCAACAGAATCCGGCAGCACCTACCGTATTAGAAATGCAGACAAAGTGCAGATCCGGATGCTTGATTCAGTCAATGCGCTGCGTCAGGCGGCTGGTGCGCAAGCTGTCCAGCTGAATGCCGAGCTGACTGCGGCCGCGGCGACCCATTCCCGGGATATGTCAGTGCAAAACCGGCCCTGGCATTTCGGATCCGACGGCTCCTCGCCGCTGGACCGGGTGTCGCGTGCAGGTTACACCGGCTCGCTTCTGGGGGAGAATATCTCCGAAACCTACGAGAACGAGCAGCAAACCCTGTCTGCGTGGCTGGAACGCCCGGCCACACGCGCGGTGATTCTCGATCCAAAAGCCGTGAATATGGGGTTCTCCTGGTTCCAGGAGCCGAACGGCAAAATCTGGTGGACGATGGTTATGGGCAGCTGAGCCGCCACGCGTCTGCTGATGCACGGCGCCGCCGCATCTGCAGAATCGGCGGCCCTGGCAGGTATTCAGGGCCGCAAAGCGATGGCCGTGCCGTCCTGCACCATGGCATAGATTTCTTCGATTTCTTCATTTGACACCGCGATACAACCGGCGGTCCAGTCGTTAACCCGGGCTGCGCGTTTGCGCTCCTTGCCGTTGTTCGGCTCTCCGTGGATAAAAATCTCACCACCCGGACGCTTGCCTTGAGCATGCGCATTTGCCCGGTCCTGCCCGTTTGGATAAGAGATTCCGACCGACAGATGATAGCGGCTGTTGGGATTTCGCCGGTCAATCACATATGTGCCCTCAGGTGTCTTTCCGTCACCCTCAAACGCCTTGTGCCCCAAGGGTGCGAACCCCAGGTCGACTTCATACTCGCGCAGGATATCTTCGTTGTGCATCAGGTAAAGCTTACGCGCACCCTTGTTGATCACGATCGAAGTCACTTGCGGTCCGTCATATGAGTGAAACCGGCTCACTGCGCTGCCGGAGGTGCTGCAACCAGCCAGCGCAAGGCTCGCGGCCGCACCGAAACCAAATGCCCGTCTGTCCATTCTCAATGCCTGTATTTCTTTTTTTGCCTCTATTCAGCCTTTACCGCGAATTGCCTGTTAAGGAAATTCACAATTTCCTGTCCGGGGCCGATTGACTGCTTAGTCTCTGTTCAATTGCTTCCAGGCGGCTCAGCACTTCGTCCCTATAGGCATCGGTGCGTTCCACCTCTTCTTCGCCATGGGCATCCTGCATGGAATTGACGATCAGACCGACAAGAAGGTTCACCACGGCAAAGGTCGTCACCATGATGAACGGCACAAAGAACGCCCAGGCGTGCGGATGCACTTCCATCACCGGCCGAACAATACCCATCGACCAGCTTTCCAGCGTCATGATCTGGAACAGCGAATAGGCGCTGCGGCCCAGATCGCCGAACCATTCCGGGAAGTCCTGGCCGAACAGCTTGGTCGCGATCACGGACCCGATGTAGAAAATAATCGCCATCAGCAGGAAAACCGATCCCATCCCCGGCAGCGCGGTGATGAACCCCTCGACCACCCGGCGCAGCCGCGGTGCAACTGAAATAACCCGCAGCACCCGCAAAATACGCAACGCCCGCAGCACTGACAGCCCCTGTGTCCCTGGCGCCAACGCAATGCCGACGATCACGAAATCGAACACATTCCAGCCGCTCAGGAAAAACCGCAACCTGCGCACAAAGAGTTTGGCCAGTATCTCCACCACAAAAATGGACAAGCAAATATTGTCGATCAGGTGAATCAGACCGCCAATCTTAGCCATGACAGATGGGGCGGTCTCCAGCCCCAGGGTGACTGCATTGACCAGAATGACAGCGGTAATAAACCGGCCGAACCGGTCACTGTCCAGAATAGCTGCCAGGCGGCGGATCGGGGTGGACGCTTGGGTATCAGTCATCTCAGTCTTTCACAGTAAATCGCGCAACCAGCTCGGTATGGGCGGACCAGCGGAACTGATCAACAACCTGCACCCAGTCAAGGCTGTAACCCGCTGTAACCAGCACTTTGGCATCGCGGGCAAAGCTCACCGGATTGCAGGAGACATAGGCAACCACAGGTGTTCGGGCTTTGGCCAGCTGGGCAGTCTGCGTCTCAGCGCCTGCGCGCGGCGGATCAATCACAGCAGCTTCAAAAGCTGCACCAAACGGGTTCAAATCCTCGGGCAGCAACGGATTGCGGAACAGGTCGCGGACCTCGGTGGTGACTTTCTTCAGCCCTGCCGCCCTGCGCCAGCCTGCATCCAACGCTTCCAGCATTGAATGTTCACCCTCCACCGCATGCACTTCGGCGGTCTGGGCCAAAGGCAGGGTGAAGGTACCGCAGCCTGCAAACAAATCGGCGATCCGCTTGGCTCCGCTTGTTATTTCCTGAACCGCCGCCAGCAACGCCGCCTCACCATCCCGGGTGGCTTGCAGGAAAGCCCCCGGCGGCGGGCAAACGCGCGCTGCGCCAAAGGGTTGCACCGGCGGCTGTTCCATCGCAACCGGTTCATCCTCCCACGTCAACCGGGCAATCCGGTTCTGGTCTGCCAGCTGCGCCAGTTTGATCCGCAATGGCCCGTCCAGCGGCTTGCCGTTCCTGACCAGTATGTCCAACCCAGCATCTGAGGTGGTAACCGTCACCGCCAACGGTGTCTTCCGGCTTGCCCCGGCCATCGCCAGCGCCTCTGCAACGGGAATCGCGGCCTTTAACGCAGGTTCCACCAGCTGGCAGTCGGGAATTTCAGTGATCACATCCGACGCCTGACCATGAAATCCGGCCATCGCACCCTTTTTGGTACGCCGTACTGCCAGCGTCGCGCGGCGGCGGGAGCCGGGCGGCGAAGTGTGGATCGGGCGAAACTCAGCCTCCAGCCCTTGTGCCATCAACGCGGTACGCACAACGTCTGTTTTCCACTCAGCCACAAATCCGTCACTTGCGTGCTGCAGCTGGCAACCGCCGCAGGATTTGTAGTGGCGGCAGGGTGGCTGCACCCGGTGCTCGGACGGGGTCTCGATCCGGATACTGGTCAGGCGGCTGTTCTCTGCGAAACCTGAAACGGTTTCTCCCGGCAGTGTGCGCGGGGCAAACAAGGGTCCATCGGCCACGCCATCGCCTTGATGGCCTAGCCGGCTGATCGTTGCTGTAGTTCTGGCTGCGTCAGTCATGGCCGCTCATTACAGCGGCAAGCCGGTCAGCAAAAGCAAAATGCGCCGGATTTTTTATTCAGCCGCCGCCTTGTTCTCAGCCGTGCAGATAAAGCCACCGGACTGGCGCGCCCAGAAAGCAGCATAGAGCCCCGCCTTGGCCAGCAGCTCTTCATGGCTGCCGCTTTCAGCGATCCGTCCTTTATCCATCACGATAATCCGGTCCATCTCGCTAAGTGTCGACAACCGGTGGGCGATCGCCAATACCGTCTTGCCCTCCATTACCCGGTGCAAGGCGGCCTGAATGGCGGCCTCAACCTCGGAATCCAGCGCCGAGGTTGCCTCGTCCAAAACCAAAATGGGCGCGTCCTTCAGGATAGCCCGGGCCAGAGCAATCCGCTGCCGCTGACCGCCTGAAAGCTTCACACCGCGCTCACCCAGAAAAGCGTCATAGCCATTGTTGCCCTGCCCATCTTCCAGCTCGGTGATGAATTCATGCGCCTCAGCTTTCTTCGCAGCGGCGATCAATTCTTCCTCCGGCGCATCCGGCCGTCCATACAAGATATTGTCCCTGGCCGAGCGGTTGAACATGGCGGTTTCCTGGGTAACCATGCCGATCTGGCTGCGCAGCGAATTCTGGGTTACACCGGAAATATCCTGTCCGTCGATCAGAATACGCCCGTTTTCTCCATCATAGAGCCGGAGAAGAAGTGAAACGAGCGTTGACTTGCCTGCCCCGGAAGCACCGACAATCCCCAGCTTCTCACCTGGTTTGATGTTCAGGCTGATGCCCTGCACCCCGCCCACGTCGCGGCCATAGGCGAATTCCACCTGATCAAACTCGATGCCGCCTTTGCTGACAACCAGCGGTTCAGCACCGGATGTATCCTCAACTCTTTCGCGTGCCGAGAGGGTCTTCATTCCGTTTTCGATCTCACCAATGTTGGAATAGATCGCCATCAGCGTGAAGCTGACCCAGCCTGTCATCTGCGCAATCCGGATCGAGACTGCGCCAGCGGCCACGATATCGCCTTCGGTTGCGCTGCCCGCCTGCCATAAAAACAGCGTCGCGCCGATCAGCAGCACCGGCAGGATGCCGGCCAGGCACATCAAGCAGAACCGGAAGCTGGCCGAGAGATAACCGAATTGCAGCGACTTTTCACGGTAGCTGACCATAGCATCCTGGGCAGTGCGTTCTTCGTGATCAGCATGTGCAAACAATTTGACCGTCTTGATGTTGGTAATGGAATCCACAACCTGCCCGGTTACCATCGCCCGCGCCCCTGCCCGCGTGCCAGAGCGCTTGCGGATACGCGGCAGGAACCAATGGATCAGCCCGAAGTAGCCAACCAGCCAGACCAGAAACACGCCAGTAATGCGCCAATCAATAGAGCCTAACAAGGCCAATGACCCCGCAAGAGACGCCAGAGCAAACGCAACAACACTTATCATCTCGGTGGTGACCGAGGTGACAGCCGTCGCCGTTTGCATCTGTTTCTGAGCGATCCGGCCGGCAAAATCATCGTCGAAGAACCGCACCGATTGGCCCAGCGTCCAGCGGTTCAGCCGCGACAGCACCAGCGGGTTCACGTTGGGCTGGACAATTATTGCATTAGAGGCTGCAGACAATCCGAACAGCACCGGCCGCACAAACAGGAAAAACCCCAATGCCAGTGCGATCACCGCCACATTGCCGGTCGAGAAGAACTGCTCAGGTCCGCTGGTTATTGCGGTGTCGATCACAATTCCCAGGATATAGGCCGTGCCCGCCTCCATCGCGCCGGCCAGCGCCGAGAATGCCGCCGCCAGCAGCAGCATTGGCCAGGCCCCGGTCAAGCACCAGTGCAGAAAAGCCCCCAGCCGCTGCGGCGGCGGGCCATCCGCCGGGCGAAAGGCGTCGATCAGATTGCCAATCTTCATTCTGCTGCCTCGATATTCAAGAAGCCTCCGGACTGGCGCGCCCAGAGCTGTGCATAAAGTCCCTGTGCCTGCAAAAGCGTCTCATGCGAGCCTTCTTCAACAATACGGCCCTGATCCATCACAAGGATACGGTCCATCTGCGCGATGGTGGACAGCCTATGTGCGATGGCGATCACCGTCTTGCCTTGCATCATGCCGTAAAGCGTTTCCTGAATCTCCGCCTCGACTTCGGAATCCAGCGCCGAGGTGGCCTCGTCCAGAATCAAGATCGGCGCGTCCTTCAGGATCACCCGGGCCAGTGTCACGCGCTGGCGCTGGCCGCCCGACAATTTCACCCCGCGCTCACCCACATGGGCGTTATACCCCTTGCGGCCCTGAGGGTCTTCCAAATCCAGGATGAACTCATGCGCCTGCGCCTGTTTGGCGGCGGCTATCATCTGTTCTTCGGTGGCGTCCGGACGGCCATAAAGCAGATTGTCCCGCACCGAACGGTGCATCAGCGCGCTGTCCTGCTGGACCATACCGATACGGCTGCGCAACGAGGCCTGCGTCACCGCGCGGATGTCCTGACCGTCGATCAGGATCTGGCCGCTTTCGGCGTCATAAAACCGCAAAAGCAGCTTCACCAGTGTCGACTTGCCGGCACCAGAGCGACCAATCAGGCCGATCTTCTCGCCCGGCTGGATTGTCAGGCTGATCTTGTCGAGCCCGCCGGCCTCGCGCCCGTAATGGTGCGAGAGGCTTCGCAGTTCGATCTCACCCTTGGTCAGCTGCAACGGATCCGCATTGGCCGCATCCACCAGATCAATGGGGTGGGCTATGGTCTCCATCCCCTCAGCCACAACACCCAGCTGACGGAAGAACGAGGTCAGTGCCCACATGATCCAACCGGTCATCGCGTTGAGCCGCAGGGTCAGCGCCGTGGCCGCCGCCACCAGGCCCACCGAGGCAGTCCCTTGCGACCACAGCATAATCGCCCAACCGACCACGCCAACAATCAGCAGCCCGTTCAGCGTAACCAGTGCGGCATCCATAACGGTGAAGATACGCATCTCTGCCTGGAAGGTTTTGCGGGTGTTCTCGATCGCCTCACGGGCATAGGTCAGTTCGTTGTCGTGATGGGCGAACATCTTGACCGAGTGAATGTTGGAGTAACTGTCAACTACCCGCCCCGTCACGGTAGAGCGCGCATCAGATGACGCCTGGCTGGCCGGGCCGACCCGCTTGACCGTCCACATCACCAACAAAGCGTAAAGCGCAAACCAGATCCCCAACGGCAGCATCAGCCTAACGTCTGCTACCCACAGCAGCACCGCAGCGCCTGCCAGATAGGCCAGCGAAAAGGTGATTGCGTCAAAGACTTGAAATATCACCTCCCCCGCGGCCGGCGGGGTTTGCATGATCCGGTTGGCAATCCGGCCTGCAAAGTCGTTCTCGAACCAGCCCACCGATTGGCGCAGCACATGTTTATGCGCCCGCCAGCGGATCAACGTGCCAAAGTTCGGCAGGATCGCATTGTTCAGCAACACCACATCCAGAAGCTGGATCAATGGCCGCAGCAACAGAATGAACAATGCAACCAGGATCAGCTCGGTTCCATGCGCCTCCCAGACCTGCTCAGGCCTGCCGGACATCAGGTCGACAATCCTGCCCATGTAGTAGATCAGCCCGACCTCGATCGCGGCAACAATGACCGACATCAGCGCGGTCAGGATAAAGACTGTTTTGAACGGCGTTGAATAGTCGCGCAGGAACGGCCACAGCCGCGTTGGCGGCGTGTTGGTCTCAGGGTGGGCGCAATATGGGTCAATGAGGTTTTCAAAGAAGCGAAACATGCGGGTGCTCCAAGTGTTCGAGCATTGATTTGGAATACAGATGAAGACAGCGGGCCGCCTATGGCTCCCATGTCAAACGGGGCAAGGTCTCAGGCGTTAAGGAAACCAGATCCCAGAATACATCAGCATTCCTCCGTCATGTGGTGGCTGCCCTATGCGTACGCAAGATATTTTTTCTTGTCACCCCTAAAGGTTCTGACGCTGCTGACACCCTATGTCAGTGGAAGGAGTCCAGCAGCTGTTCCCGGCTGAGCAAGAAGCCCGAAGCAATCCAATCCGCCTCCAGCTTCCGCAGCTTCGCTCCCAGTTCCGGGCCTTTGCAGTCCGGCAGCAGATCCCGGGCTTTCACCGGAAAAACAGCTTTTGCGCCCAGCGCGATATCGCTTTCCAAATCGGGCAAAACCGGCTGTTCCAGCAATGCAGACCGCAACAGCAGCGCATCCAGCGCCTGTTCCGCACCCAATCGGTAGCCCAACTCCCCTGCCCCGGCCGTGCCGGCCGCAGCTTCGCGGATCGCCTGCAGATGAGATGTCTGCGCCTTGCTGAGCCGCAAGGCCTCCTGAAGGCCCTCCCCTCCGAGCGCGGCAAGCCGCCGGATGCTGGATGCAGCTCGCCCGGCCTCAAGGTGAATCAGCGGCGCCAGAGCGCGGTCATCGGCGCCAGGCAAAATCTGTGCCAGAACACCAGCCTGCCGCATAGCCGCGGCCGAGGGCGCAGGATCAGGTGCCGCCAGCAGTTTCAGCATCTCAGCCCCGACACGTTCCTTGGAGAGCGTAGCCAGCCCCTCCAGACAAGCTGCAATCGCTGCCAGCGCATCCGGGTCAAAGCCCAGCGCGTGATCGCCGTACCAAGCGTGAAAGCGAAAATAGCGCAAGGACCGCAAGTAGTCTTCCCGTATGCGATTCTCTGCTGTGCCGATGAACCGGATACGGCGTTTCTGCAAATCTGCCATGCCGTCCAAAGGGTCGACAATCTCGCCATCCGGACGCGCATAAATCGCGTTCATAGTGAAATCGCGGCGGCGGGCATCCTCAGTGATATCTGTTGAAAATGCGACAATTGCCCGGCGGCCATCAGTCGCAACATCCCTGCGGAATGTGGTTATTTCATGCGGGATACCGTTCTTGATCAGCGTCACAGTACCATGATTAATACCGGTTGGAACCACCTTGATCCCAGCTCGGCCCGCCAGCGCCACCACCTGGTCCGGCAGTGCATCGGTGGCGATATCCATGTCGGAGACCGCCTCCCCCAGCAGCGCATTGCGAACGCAGCCGCCGACAAACAGAACCTGCGCGCCGTCTGCATTGACCGCCTTGCAAACAGCCTGAGTCGCAGGATCCTTCAACCAGGATTGGTCAATCCGCATTACATCTCCATCCGTGCCGCAAAACCGCGCAGCATCCGCGCTGTGGCCCCCCATATGTAATAGGAGCCGTATGGAACGGTATAGTAGCGGCGGCGGGTGCCACGCCAGCGGCGGGATTCAATGATGTATTTTTTTGGATCCAGCACATGGGCCAGCGGGACGGAAAATACCTCGGCCACCTCCCCCGCTTCCGGACGCACGGTAAAATCCTCCTGGATCAGTGCCACAACCGGCGTCACCGAAAATCCGGTCACCGTCTCATGCTCCGGCAGGCAACCGATAATCTTCGGCAGCTCCTGCGGCAGCCCGATTTCCTCCCAGGCTTCGCGCAGTGCCGCGGCGCAGGCGTCCGTGTCGCCGGCATCCACCTTGCCACCGGGAAAAGCGATCTGGCCCGGATGATGCTTCAGTGCCGATGAGCGTTTGGTCAAAATAAGCCGCGGCGTATTTCCGGCGACAGAAATGGGCACCAGCACCCCGGCCGGCCGCAGCTTGCGCCCTTCTGGCAGCTCGGTACCGGGGTTGAGATCAAAGTCGGAAGAGCCGCCGCCCTGGTGTTTGAGCACGGCGGAAATTCTGTTGGCGAGGTTCTGCGCGGCCTCACTCACCGGACGGGTTTTCCGCTTCAAACCCCACGCTTGCCGGGTCCAAATCGTAATGCGCGCTGCAGAACTGGCAATCCGCCGTAACCCGGCCATCTTCGTTTGTCATGGTGCCAATGTCCTTGGCCGAATAGATCGACAGGCTTTGGCGTACTCGGTCTTCGGAGCAGGTGCAGCCGAAACGGACGGCCTGGACATCAAAGACCCGCGGTTGTTCCTCGTGAAACAATCGGATCAACAGATCAGCCGGGGACACAGACGGTCCGATCAGCTCCAATGCCTCCACGGTATTCAACAGCATAGTGGCCCGATTCCAGTTTTCCTCCTGATCACCGGACACCAGATCGCTGGCCTGTAAAACTTCACCTGACCCTTCGCTTTGAGCAGCAAAGGGTGACGCTTTGGGCATGCTCTGCAGCATGATGCCCCCCGCGCGCCAATGCTCGTCAACTCCAGGCTCGGATGATTTTCCAAAGCTCATTTTGAACATGGTCGGCAGCTGTTCGGATTGCGCAAAATAAGCCTCGGCACAGGCGCGCAGCGACCCGCCGGACAACGGTGTGATGCCCTGGTACGGCTTGGTGCCTTGGCCTTGGTCGATCATGATAGCAAAGTACCCTTCGCCAACCTGATCAAAGGGGTTGCTATCGGTAATCCGGTCCCGGTCGAAGCTTGCATAGGCACGGATCCGGCCGATTTCGCCTTCTTTTTGCGGTGCGTAATAGTCGGTCGCGATCATCCGCACAGCGCCCTTTGACTGCACCTGCAACGACAGCTTCCAGCGCAGGGAAATCGTCTGCCCGATCAGTGCCGTCAACAGCGCCATTTCAGCGACCAGCGCCTCAACCACCGGCGGGTAATCATGCTGTTTCAGGATGCCATCCAGCACGCCGTCCAGCCGCGCAACGCGGCCGCGCATGTCCGATGCATCAAGCTGGAAGGGCAGGACGGTGTCGTCCCACGCGATTTTCGAACCAAGTGTCATGGGGTTTCCTTACGCGCCGGGGATTGGCATACCGGGGCTATATAGGAGAATTGATACTGGAGTGAAGGGGCCGGCCCGTGATCAGGCGATTTGGCAAGACACCGGAAAACGGCCAGCGTTACCGGATGCGCCCGGGCGCCTATGCTCTGCTGCCGCGGGGCGGCAAGCTGCTGATTACCTGCCAGTATGCTCCTCATCCAGACCTGCAGCTGCCAGGAGGCGGTATCGATCCAGGCGAGTCACCCATTCCCGCACTGCACAGAGAGGTCTATGAGGAAACCGGCTGGAAAATTGCCGCGCCGCACAAGATGGGTGTGTTCCGGCGCTTTGCCTATATGCCGGAGTATGATCTTTGGGCCGAAAAAATTTGCCATATCTATATCGCCCGCCCGTTGCGCCGGATCGGCCCGCCTGCAGAAGAAGGGCATGAAGCGCTGTGGGTCACTCCACAGGAAGCCGCCCTCCGGCTGGGCAATGCTGGCGACCGGCATTTTGCAGCCCAGCTGGCAGCCCGGTTGTAAGGGTCTGAGACGCCAACCACCGAAAATACAACATCCCAGCCGAAGCCAGGACAACATCAGACAACCAATCTGAATGGTTTACGGACCCTGATACTCGAACAATGTGGCCGAGACGTCATCCTCAAGCCCGTGTTCCTTGCTCATAACTTGCGTCAGATGCCAGTAAAGATCATCCAAAAATTCCTTACTGCTTTGCTCTGACCCGCATTTTTCAACCAGCTCCAGCAGACCTTCCGGCTCCAGCATGGAGCCATCTTCCAGCCGCGCCTCTGTAAAGCCGTCAGAGAACAGCAGCAGGCGGTCGCCACGTTCCATGACAAATTCTTCCTGGCTGTAGCCGATATCGGGAACCAGCCCCACCGGCACACCACCCTTGCCAATGAACTCCAGTTCACCGTTCTTGCGCAGCAACAGCGGATGCGGGTGGCCTGCTTGCACCATCTTAACAACACCGCTGCGCAAATCGGCGATGCAATAGGCCATGGTGAAGTACTCTTCGATCCCGGTATCAGCGATCAGCCGTGCATTCAGCAGGCTGGCGACTTCCTCCGGCTGGCGCAGAGCGTAAAACCGGTTGAAGCGTTTCTCCATCCCGACATTCTGATCGAAGTAATTCGAGGACAGATAACCGCCGAGACGCGCTGTCATCATCGCCGAAGTGATGCCGTGACCGGACACGTCAATAGAGTAAAAGCCGATTCGGTTCACGCCAGGAGAGAACATTCCCACCAGATCGCCGCCGATATGGCCGCAGGGTTTCAGCAGCAGACTGACGGTGGAGGATCCGAAATCCTTGGAAAGTTCCGGCACCAGAGATTCTTGAATCTTGCGGGCTTGGATCAGGTCCTTGTCGATCGCATCATAAACCCGCTGCAACTCCCCCAGAGTTTCGGACACGATACGGTTCTTCTCGGACAGTTCCCGCTGCATTCTCAGGATCCGCTCACCCGCAGAAATCCGCGCCCGCAGTTCATCCGAGCTGACCGGCTTGGTCAGGAAATCGTCGGCGCCTGCATCAAGCCCTTCTGCAACCTCGTTCTTTTCGCTCTTTGAGGTCAGCAGGATGAAATAAGCATATTCCTCGCTGGAGCGGGTACGGAACGCGCGGCAAAACTCCAGCCCATTCATGCCCGGCATCATCCAGTCGCTGAGGATCAGGTCAGGAGTTTCTGTCTGGCAAATTTCCATCGCGGCCTCGCCGCTCTCAGCCTCGACGACCTCAAATCCCCATTTTTTGAGAGAAGCAACTAGAATGCGTCTTTGCAGGCGGCTGTCGTCAACAACCAGCACACGGCGTATTGATCCGGCCACTGTGTGGTCCTCGTTGTCCATCGAACTTTCTGGCAGCACCGAAGGCACCTCACAAATGGCAAAATCAGACGATCTTGTGATACTATCGGTCCAGAAATTTAACAGGCGGTGAAACCTAAAATTTGAGCTTCCCTCTTTATTTCACTATATTTTTACTGCAATCAACTTAAGAAATTGCGCATGGCGACTGATCTTAGGGACATATGACATGATTGACTGGCCGCGAGTGACCGAGCTGCGCGAAGAAGTTGGCGCCGAGGATTTCGAGGAAGTTGTTGAAATTTTTCTCGAAGAAGTCGAGGAAGTTATCGGCAGGCTGCAAGGCGGTGATTGCAGTCAGCTGGAGCAGGACCTGCATTTCCTGAAAGGCAGCGCGCTCAACCTCGGGTTTGATGAATTTTCGGGGCTGTGCCTGGACGGCGAGCGGAAGTCGGCACAAGGTGAATCAGAAAATGTCGATGTCGCTGCCATCATCACCAATTTCCAAGCGTCCAGATCTGCTTTCCTGACCGGGATGTCCGAAAAATTCTGACTCCGCTTCCGGTGTCAGATCACAAACTGCACCAAAGTCTCGTCCTGAGTGATGTCCGTAAAGGTCATCCCGGCCGCATCAAGCCGTGCAAACAGTTGCTCGAAATTCTCCGGCCGCTTGGTTTCGATCCCGATCAGCACCGAGCCGAAATTGCGGGCGGACTTCTTCATGTATTCAAAGCGGGCGATGTCGTCCTCCGGGCCTAAGATGCCAAGAAACTCCTTCAGCGCTCCAGGCCGCTGCGGCAGGCGCAAGATGAAGTACTTCTTAACTCCGGAATAGCGCTGCGCCCGTTCTTTGACCTCTGGCAGACGTTCAAAATCAAAGTTGCCGCCGGATGTGACGCAAACCACCGTCTTGCCGCGGATCCAGGAGCGCACATCCTGCAGCGCCTCGACCGACAGCGCGCCGGCCGGCTCCAGCACGATGCCTTCCACGTTCAGCATCTCGATAATGGTGGCGCAGATCCGGTCCTCGGAGATGGCCAGGACATCCGGCAGCGGCACGTCTTTTAGAATATCAAAGGGCAGCGCGCCGATCCGCCCCACCGCAGCGCCATCGACAAAAGTGTCGACATGATCCAACGCAACCGGCTTGCCTGCAGCAAGCGCTGCCCGCAAACAAGCACCGCCTTCAGGCTCAACAAACAGGCTATGCACCCCGTCACCAAACCAGGAGGAAACACCGGCCGACATGCCGCCGCCGCCAACCGGCAGCAGCACGTGATCCGGTGTTTTACCCAACTGCGCCTCGATCTCCACGGCGATGGAGGCCTGGCCTTCAATCACATCGGCATCATCAAAGGGCGACAGGAAATGCCCGCCCTCCTTGGCACACCACTCCTGCGCAGCAGCCAGGCAAATGTCGAAATAGTCGCCAACCAGATGGATTTCGATATTGTCGCCGCCGAACATCCGGGTTTTCTGGATTTTCTGCTGCGGCGTTGTGACCGGCATGAAGATTACGCCGCGCTTGCCTAGATGACGGCACATGAAAGCAACGCCCTGAGCATGGTTGCCGGCCGAGGCACAAACATACAGCTCCTGATCCGGCTGCTTGCGCATCGCGTTCAGCGCCCCGCGGATCTTGTAGGAGCGGACCGGGCTCAGATCCTCGCGCTTGAGATAAATATCCGCGCCGAAACGCTCGGACAGATGCACATTGCGCTGCAACGGAGTTGCGGGAAACACATCGCGCATCGCCTGTTCTGCGGCACGGGCCTGGGACTTGAAATCGCTCATGGAACATTCAGTGGCGCAAGCCCGCCCCCAAGGCAAGGGGCGGGTGCAAAGCATACATAAGAATACCGGAAGTTAGATCGGGCGGCCTTCGACATAGTGTCCATAAAAAGTAGTAAGAACGCTGGCACTCACCAAAGACATGGCCAGCATGGCAAACGCAGAAAAGACGAAACCAAGAGGGGCAAAAACTGCAAAAGACAAGCCGGAAACGAACTGCATCAAAAGCTGCAGCACGCCCAACAGAACAAGCACGAGAAAGACCGTGCCAGAGGCACCGGAAGTCGCTTGCCATGACTCGCGCAGCAAAAGCGGTCGACCAATGGCTACTGCCGGCAATACAGGAAGCATACGATACATCGCGATCAAAACAAAAACAGAGTACCCAGCAATCACTAGAAGCATAGGAACCAGCGCTCCCGATCCCATCGCCGCGATAAGTCCATTCACAAGGAATATCAACGGGATAAAAAGCACAAACACAAGAAATCCTATGAGCAGCATGTGCCCAAAATAGGATAATATCCGATCTCCCTTGAAAGCAGGGAGCCAGCTTGTTGGATACTCTTCCAACAGAATGAGTCGGTGCCATGCTACAAAGACCCAAAACTGAACCGCAATAAATATCAGTGTGGCGGTGACAAATGACAGGCCGAGCTTGCCGGATTGCAATGCATCTGACAAAGCTTGCTCATCCCAAAACATTGCGATCGGCTGCCCTCCTGCACTGAGTACAACAAAAATAAGAGCAATTCCGATCAAGACGGGCACAAGGGCAATTCTAACCGCCCATTCGAAGTTCCTAAGAACCATGCTCACCGAGTGAGCGAAAATCGACCAGCCTTTCATGCGGGCATTCTCCAATAGATTGTTCTGCTTCTCCGCGCACGTTATGCGTGCCTGGCAGATTAGAAAACCCCGGTTAACCTTGCCCTTCCGGGCAAAACCCGCTACGCCGCAGGCGTTCTGACCTGAGAGGGAATTCCATGTCCGCGCCTAAGAAAGTTGTGCTCGCCTATTCCGGCGGCCTCGACACCTCGATCATCCTGAAATGGCTGCAGACCGAATACGGCTGCGAAGTTGTCACCTTCACCGCCGATCTCGGCCAGGGTGAGGAACTGGAGCCCGCCCGCAAAAAAGCGGAAATGCTGGGCATCAAGCCGGAAAACATCTTCATCGAGGATGTACGTGAGGAATTTGTCCGCGACTTCGTCTTCCCGATGTTCCGCGCCAATGCGGTTTACGAAGGCCTGTATCTGCTGGGCACCTCGATTGCCCGCCCGCTGATCTCCAAACGTCTTGTGGAAATCGCCGAGTCCACCGGCGCCGACGCGGTCGCCCATGGCGCCACCGGCAAGGGCAACGATCAGGTCCGCTTTGAGCTGGCAGCCTATGCATTGAACCCGGACATCAAGGTGATCGCGCCCTGGCGTGAATGGGATCTGACCTCGCGTACCCGTCTGCTGGAATTTGCCGAAGCAAACCAGATCCCGGTGGCCAAGGACAAACGCGGCGAAGCTCCCTTCTCAGTTGACGCAAACCTGCTGCACACGTCCTCCGAGGGCAAAGTTCTGGAAGACCCGGCGGTCATGGCGCCTGATTATGTCTACCAGCGCACCGTTCACCCCGAGGACGCACCGAACGAGCCTGAGTTCATCGAGGTCGGTTTTGAAAAGGGCGATGCTGTCAGCATTAATGGTGAAACGCTGAGCCCGGCAGACCTGCTGACCAAACTGAACGAATTGGGCGGCAAGCATGGCTGCGGCCGTCTTGATCTGGTCGAAGGCCGTTTTGTCGGCATGAAATCCCGCGGCATTTATGAAACCCCGGGCGGCACCCTGCTGCTGGAAGCCCACCGCGGCATTGAATCGATCACCATGGACCGCGGGGCAATGCATCTCAAAGATGAATTGATGCCGAAATACGCAGAGCTGATCTACAATGGTTTCTGGTATTCGCCCGAGCGCGAAATGCTACAGGCTGCTATCGACAAGAGCCAGGAACATGTCACCGGAACCGTGCGCCTGAAGCTTTACAAAGGCTCCGCAGCCTGCGTGGGCCGCTGGTCGGATCACTCGCTCTACTCCGAAGCGCATGTGACTTTTGAGGAAGACGCCGGCGCCTATGACCAGACCGATGCTGCAGGTTTCATTCAGCTGAATGCCCTGCGCCTCAAACTGCTGGCCGCACGCGAGCGCCGGCTCAAAAAGTGAGTGACTACGATGGCATAGACGGCGGTTTCGAGGACGATTTCGCGGAAGAACTGGAAATGTTCGTTGAAGCTCAGGACACCGTTTGGGCGGCTGTCCTGACTGAACTCTCTGCAGGAAAAAAGACGAGCCACTGGATGTGGTTCGTCTTTCCCCAATTGGCCGAACTAGGCCAATCCCACATGGCACAGCTTTACGGGATCGAGGACCAAGCCGAGGCCATCGCCTATCTGAACCACGAAAAACTGCGCAGCCGCCTGGTGGACGCCAGCCAACTGGTACTGCAGCATAAGGGTACCGATCCCGCGCAAATCCTGGGCAGTACCGACGCTAAGAAACTACGCTCCTCGATGACGTTGTTTGCAGCTGTGCCCGGTGCGCCGGCGGAATTCCGGCAGGTGCTTGAAACCTTCTATGGCGGCCAGCCCTGTCCGCTGACCAAGGCAGCCCTTGCCGAAACGTAACCCGGCGCCCTCCCCTTTGGTCACTATTGCCCGGCATCCCTTGCGTGCCTAACCCTCACCGCAAGCAAGGGAGGAACATATGTCACTTCAGGACATCGCCGAGGACATCCGCACAGGTCTGGCTGGAAAGAACTTTGACGGCACGTTGAAATTCGACTGCGGGAAGGACGGCGTTATCGTGCTCGCAAATGGCGCTGCCTGCACCGATGACTGTGACACCGACTGCACGCTGCAGCTTTCCAGAGAGAACCTGAAAAAGCTGCTCGCCGGCAAGCTCAACCCGATGACGGCCGTAATGATGGGCAAAATCAAGATCTCCGGCGACATGGGTGTTGCCATGAAACTGGGCAAGCTGATCGGCTGAGCCTCTTCTTCTGGCTGAAAACATCCTGGAGGTGAACGCCGCAGGCGCGAGGGGGCAACGCCCCCTTCTCCCCTCAGATTTTCGCTGCCTTCATTTGCTCATATAAAGGCAGCGCCGCCTGCAGCACGGGCTGCAGGTGTTCCGGCACCTCCGGCAGCGGGCCTTCCGGGCCAGCAAATCCGGTTGAATTCCAGACCGCACCGTACCAATGCGCCGCCCACACGCCGTCGTCCTTATGTCCGCCCCTTGGCCAGGTCAGCATCTTCGGGGAATACGGCATGCCAACCGTCTCGCACAACTGTTCCAGTTTGCCTGCCGGATCATTCAGAATGTCATGGCTGTCCACGACAACCGGTGCATGTCCCCAGCTGCGCACCAGTTCGAGCAGCTCCGCCTGCTGGCGGAATCCAATGTCTTCCAGTGTAGGATTTTCCCGTTTCACCGCATATGAGGCGATCACACGGGCAGGATGACGGATCAGAAAGACATTAGTGACCTCTTGCATCCACTGCCGCGGAACGCCGGGGATCATATGCTGAGTCATATGTTTTTGATAGTAGTACGGCTTGGCGCCTGGAACATCTCCCAGAAGCGCCTTTGCTACCTCGTCCGGATCCCGCGGCTGGCTGTCCAGAATTTCCGCTCGCATCGGGTGGCTCAGGCCGGTCATCGCCAGGTAGGCGGCGTAAAACGGTTCATCCACCACTGCGCAGTCACCCCGGTTGCCAAAGGCGTACATCAACGCCGTCGACAGGTTCCGCGGCCCGGACCACATGGCAATCCGCATCATGCGCACTCCTTTTCGATCAGATCCTTATAGAGGGCACGAAGATTTTCGGTCATGGGTCCCATCTGGCCGCTGCCGATCTGCCGCCCGTCAATGCTGCCCACCGGTGTCTGCGCCCCGAAAGTGCCAGTCAGAAAGGCTTCGTCGGCACCGTATGCATCCACCAGCGAATAGTTCCGCTCGTGAACTGGAATACTGTTGGCGCGGCACAAGTCGATCACTTTCCGCCGGGTAATGCCGTTCATGCAATAATCCCCGGTCGAAGTCCAAACCTCCCCCTTGCGCACGATAAAGAAGTTGCAGGCGTTTGTGGTGTTCACAAAGCCATTCACGTCCAGCATCAGCGCCTCATCTGCGCCGGCCTTTTCGGCTGCGATACAGGCGATGATACAGTTCAACTTGGAGTGGGAATTCAGTTTGGGGTCCTGCGTCATCGGCAGCCCGCGGATATGCGGCACTGTGGCCAATTTTATCGGCCGCGGCAGATTGGGGCGGGAATGCTCCATGATAATGGTAATCGTCGGACCTTGCTGCGACAGCGAAGGGTGCTGGAAAGGACGTGTCTTTACCCCGCGCGTGACCATCAGCCGGGCATGGGCATCAGTGGTCATTCCATTGGCTTTCTGTGTCTCTAACACAGCGTTTTTTACGCCCTCCCGGTTCAACCCGATGTCCAGGTCAATCGCCTTGGCAGCCTCAAACAGCCGGTCCAAATGTTCGTCAAAGAAGGCCCAGGTTCCATTGTACAACCGCAACCCTTCCCACACGCCGTCGCCCAGCATGAAACCGCTGTCATAAACACTCACCTTGGCCTCAGCCTTGGGGACAGTTTTTCCATTCAGATAGATCAGGATTTCTTCGTTGCGCTGATCTTCCTCAGCCTGGTGAGTGCTCATCTTTTCAGTCATGGGATCCTCCTTTGCCGGCACGTTAGTAATATTGGATCCAATTTCCAAGCAGTAACTTGCTGTCACCAGTCCGTGAAATCCGCCGCTGCCGGGTTGAGAGACGCAGCAACAGCCGGCAGGGTGGCAGCAAAGCAGAATGGAGGCCCAAGATGCGTACACTGGAAAGACTGAGACTTTTGACTTTGATGGGCCTTATTGCCATCGGTACGGTTGCTTATGCCAATCCGGTGCAGGCGCAAGCAAATGAAGTTTTGACCGTGGCCGGGGGGTGCTTCTGGTGTGTGGAGAGCGATTTTGAAGGCGTGCCCGGGGTGATCGAAGCCGTGTCGGGCTATACCGGTGGCAAGACCAAAAACCCGACTTACAAAGACGTCAGCCGCGGCGGCAGCGGCCATTACGAAGCGGTGCAAATTACTTTTGATCCGGCAAAAGTCTCGCGCGGGGATTTGCTGGAATTGTTTATCCGTTCAATTGATCCGACCGACGCAGGCGGCCAGTTCTGCGACCGCGGAGAGAGCTACCGCACCGCAATTTTTGTCTCTAACAAGGGCGAGAAGGCCCTAGCCAGGAGGGTTGTATCCGAAGCTCAGGATGCCTTGGGGAAAACAATCGTGACGCCTGTCCTTTCAGCAAAGACCTTCTATGAAGCCGAAGACTATCATCAGGACTACTACAAGGGAAAAAACCTGGTGTTCACCCGCTTTGGCCCCAAACGGCAGGCGGAGGCCTATAAGCGATACCGCCAGGCCTGCGGGCGCGATGAGCGGGTGGCGCAACTGTGGGGCGATGCCGCGCCTTTTGCAGACGGGCATTGAAACGGGGCGCTGCCCCCTTGGCCTGACGGCCAATTCCCCCGGAGTATTTTGACCAGAAAGAAGCAGGCTGCCGCAGATTAAAAACCGGCTTCCTGCACTTCTTTCAGCTCAGGAATCACATCTGCCGTGCCATGCCGCGTGACCATCAGTGCCGCAGCCTGTGCGGCCAGTGGCATAGCTTGTGCCAGCGGCAAACCCTGATCCAGACCTGCGAGGACATATCCGGTGAAAGTGTCCCCTGCCCCCGTGGTATCCACGGGCGTTACCGGAAGAGCGGGAACATTCAGAACCGCGCCGGTTTCGCCGTCGATATGCCGGGCTCCTTTAGCACCAAGAGTGATAATCACGTCTTTGATGCCAAGCTCATCCGGCAACTTGCCAGAGGCCTCCTTAAGCTGTCCGGCTTCAACCTCGTTCAGGATCAAGAGGTCGAGAAACGGAAGAACCGCTTGGACGGCGTCGGCGTCAAAGGGGGCGGCGGCGTAGCAGACCCGCATCCCGTGATCCCGGCCCGCATGGGCAGCTTCCGCCTGCATATTGGTTTCATTCTGCATCACCAGAATGTCGCCTGCATTTGCCCGTGAAAGCGCTTGATCAAGCTGGTCTTGGGTCAGCGCACGGTTGGCGCCTGGAAACAGGATGATCTGGTTTTCACCCTCCGGCTCCACCGCAATGATGGCGTGGCCGGTTGGGATGTCCACCTGGGCAATGTCGCGAATTCCGGCGCCATATTCCTTCAACCGCTCAATTGCCCAAGACCCGTCAGGTCCAACAGCGCCAATGTGATTAACCTCGCTGCCAGCGCGGACGGCGGCAACGGACATGTTGGCGCCTTTCCCGCCCAAAAAGCGGTCAAGGCGCCTAGCGGCAAGGGTTTCCCCCGCCGCCGGCAGATGCGGCAAGGCATAGACCATGTCCGCATTGATTGATCCCAGGTTCCAGATTGCCATCTCAGATCACCCGATGTTGCAGGCTGCCAGTACCGCCATATTCAAAATGTCATTGGTGGTGGAGGTGGTCGAGCAGATCTGGATCGGCTTGTCGATGCCAGACAGGATCGGGCCGATTACAGTGGCGCCGCCCATCTCCTGCATCAGCTTGACCGAGATCGAGGCCGAGTGGCGGGCTGGCACGATCAGAATGTTGGCCGGGCCGGTCAGACGCTGGAACGGGTAGTACCGCTGCGCCCGCTCGTTCAGTGCCACATCAACGGTCATTTCGCCTTCGTATTCGAAATCAACACCGCGTTTATCCAGAACGGCGGGGGCGACATGCATTTTTTCCGCGCGCTCCGACACTGGGTAACCGAAGGTGGAGAAGCTGACAAAGGCCACCCGCGGTTCAAGCCCCATATGGCGGGCAACGCCCACGGCACGTTCAGCGATGTTTGCCAGGTGGTTCTCATCCGGCCATTCATGCACCAGCGTGTCCCCGATCAGCACGATCCGGCCTTTATGCAACAGTGCAGTTACACCAGCGGCACCATGATCGGCATCGGCATCAAACACATGGTTGATCCGCTCCAGAACATGGGCCGATTTCCGGGTTGCACCGGTAACCAGACCATCGCCATGCCCATGCGCCAGCATCAGGCTGGCGAACACGTGCCGGTCACGTCCTACCAGCCGGTGAATATCTTTGTGATCAAAGCCTTTACGCTGCAAACGGCTGTACAGGAAGTCCTTGTACAAATCGAAATTCGGCGTGTTGGCAGCGTTGACAATTTCCAGCTCCCGCACGGCATCGCCAAGGCCGGCTTTTTCCAGTTTTGTGCGCACATCCTCCTGACGGCCTACAACCAGTGATTTCCCAAAACCCGAACGCTGGTACATCACTGCAGCGCGCAGCGCGCGCGGGTCATCACCTTCGGCAAAGATCATCCGGGACTGGGCGGACCGGGCACGGGCATTCAAGCCGCGCAGGATAGAGGCGGTCGGATCCATGCGGGATTTCAATCCCACCTCATAGGCGTCCATGTCCACGATCGGACGGCGGGCGGCACCGGTGTCCATGCCTGCCCTTGCCACCGCCAGCGGGATCCGATGGATAAGCCGGGGATCAAAGGGCGTCGGAATGATATAGTCGCGGCCAAAGGACAGCGACTTGCCATAGGCCAGCGCCACTTCATCCGGCACATCCTCACGCGCGAGTGCTGCCAGAGCATGGGCACAGGCGATCTTCATCTCGTCGTTGATGGCGCGGGCGTGGATGTCCAGCGCGCCGCGGAACAGGTAGGGGAATCCCAGCACGTTGTTGACCTGGTTCGGGTAATCGGACCGGCCGGTGGCGACGATTGCATCGACACGCACCTCATGCGCTTCTTCGGGAGTGATTTCCGGATCCGGGTTTGCCATCGCAAAAATCACCGGATTGTCGGCCATCGCGGCGACCATCTCCTGGGTTACCGCGCCCTTGACCGATACGCCCAGAAAGACGTCGGCACCGCGCATCGCTTCTTCCAGAGTGCGCAGATCCGTGCTGATCGCATGGGCGGATTTCCACTGGTTCATGCCCTCGGTACGGCCCTGATAGATCACGCCTTTGGTGTCGCAGACAATGCAGTTTTCGTGCCGCGCGCCCATGGCTTTCAACAGCTCGATGCAGGCAATGCCGGCTGCCCCTGCCCCATTCAGGACGATCTTCACATCCTCAATCTTCTTGCCCGACAGATGCAGCGCGTTGATCAGGCCGGCCGCACAGATCACCGCAGTGCCGTGCTGATCATCGTGGAAGACGGGAATGTCCATCTCTTCCTTGAGCTTCTGCTCAATGATGAAACACTCTGGCGCCTTGATGTCTTCCAGGTTGATGCCGCCAAAGGTCGGCCCCATCAGCTTAACCGCTTCGATGAACTTGTCCGGATCCTCGGTATCCAGTTCGATGTCGATCGAGTTCACGTCAGCGAAGCGTTTGAACAGGACAGATTTGCCCTCCATCACCGGCTTAGAGCCCAAAGCCCCCAGATTGCCCAGACCCAGCACCGCCGTGCCGTTTGATATCACCGCAACCAAGTTGCCCTTGTTGGTGTAATCATAGGCGGTCTCAGGATTTGCCGCGATTGCTTCGCAAGGCACCGCAACCCCCGGAGAGTAGGCCAAAGACAGATCCCGCTGCGTTGTCATCGGGACAGTGGCATTGATCTCCCATTTGCCCGGAGACGGCTCCAGGTGAAACGCCAGGGCTTCCTCATCGGTGATCTTTGTTTTGGGCATTTTATCTCGTGTCCTCTCCTCGTCGCGGTCCGTCTTAGCCCAGCCAACCGCGCCCCTCAATCCGGGCTTTCAAGAATCTGTATAGCCAGAATTGAGATAAATGCGACCAAAGGACGATGGATAACGCCAAGTTTTCACCTTAAAGTAGACGCCCGGCTGCTGTAATTTATTAATAGGTATTAACACGCACCTGCAAGCCAGGTGGCGCTGCGCGCTCGAACTCATGAGCCTGAGAAGCACGTGTCAGAATGACATCTGTCCGCCCGGAACACGGGCCTAGGATCAAAGGAATAATGAGGAATGATAAGTTTCCAAAACAATTCCGGCGCGA
The DNA here is from genome assembly GCF_025141335.1 of Leisingera sp. M523. Lineage (NCBI taxonomy): Bacteria > Pseudomonadati > Pseudomonadota > Alphaproteobacteria > Rhodobacterales > Roseobacteraceae > Leisingera > Leisingera sp. M523. Next base: position 3,814,799 of record NZ_CP081036.1, on the reverse strand, counting down.
TGGTTGCCTTGCAGACATTGGGTGGCGTCAATAGCCAGCTCAACACCGTGCAAGACAGCATATCCACCGGCAAAGAAGTCAACACGGCGCAGGATAACGCCGCGCTTTGGGCGATCTCCGAACTGATGGATTCAGATATTTCGGGGTTGCGTTCTGTCTCAGACACGTTGTCGCTGGGTGAAGCCACCGTGGCGGTTGCTTCTGCCGGAGCGGAACAGATCACTGACACTTTAACAGAAATGCGGTCACTGGCAGTTATGGCGGCAAGCGGGATGGGGGATTTCAGCAAATTCGAAGCCGCCCTGTCGCAAAAGACCGAGCAGATCAATTCCATAATCTCATCCTCCAGTTTCAATGGTGTGAACCTGCTGAAAACTGATGTGGACGGCAATGGCGGCACAGCGCTGACTGTCCCGTCAGCACTATCCGCGACCGGAGGCGTGACCACGCTCAGCGTTGATGGCGCGGACTTCGAAGGCAGCCCGCAGTTTGACATTGGCAACCGGACAGCCATCACCGACAGCGCCAGCGCGCTGACCGCCCTGGGAGAAATCGAGGGGTTCCTGGCTTACGCAATCGACAGTTCCGCTGCTCTTGGCGCCAGCGCCGGCGGCATTGCCGAACAGAACCAGTATGTCGGCAAGCTGTCGGATTCGATCACCCAGGGAGTCAGTTCGATGATCGACACCAGCATGGAGGAAGCGGCGACAAAACTTCTGGCGCTGCAGGCGCAGCAACAGCTGAGCACCCTGTCGCTCTCAATCGTCAACACAATGCCCGACACACTGCGCAACCTTTACTGACAGCAGACTGCCGCCAGTGTTCCTGGCGGCAGTCACATCCGGGTTTTCCTCGGACCGCCCCCAATGTACACGTTTTACAACGACGACCCGGGGGAATTTTCATGACCGTAACGCCCATGATGGCGCAGTATCTCGAGATCAAGGCGGCGCACGCGGATGCGTTGCTTTTTTATCGGATGGGCGACTTTTACGAGATGTTCTTTGAGGACGCAGTCAACGCCGCAGAAGCCTTGGACATCGCGCTGACCAAACGCGGCAAGCACAACGGCGAAGACATTCCGATGTGCGGCGTGCCCGTGCATGCCGCCGAAGGCTATCTGCTGACGCTGATCCGCAAGGGCTTTCGCGTGGCCGTAGGCGAGCAGCTGGAAAGCCCGGCCGAGGCTAAAAAACGCGGATCCAAATCGGTGGTGAAACGGGATGTGGTGCGGCTTGTGACCCCGGGCACCCTCACCGAAGAGTCTTTGCTAGAAGCGCGCCGCCACAATTTTCTGGTTTCTTACTCTGAACTGCGGGACGAGGCGGCGCTGGCTTGGGCGGACATCTCCACCGGAGCGTTCCACGTGATGCCGGTCGCGCGGGTCCGCTTGTCGCCCGAGCTCGCCCGCCTGGCGCCATCAGAGCTGATCGTTGCTGATGGTCCGGCCTATGACGCTGCCCTCCCTCTGGCTGAAGAATACAAGATCCCGCTCACTCCGCTGGGCAAGGCGAGCTTTGACAGCACCGCTGCGGAAAGGCGCATCTGCTCTTTGTTCAACGTCAGCGCATTGGATGGGTTCGGCACTTTCACCCGGGCCGAGGTCTCAGCCATGGGCGCGCTGATCGACTATTTGGAGATCACCCAAAAGGGCAAGCTGCCACTTCTGCAGCCGCCACAGCAGGAGGCGCAGGACCGGGTGGTCCAGATCGACGCCGCCACCCGCCGCAATCTGGAGTTGACACGTTCGCTGTCCGGCGGTCGCGCCGGCTCGCTGCTGGCAGTTGTTGACCGGACGGTCACTCCCGGCGGCGCCCGCTTGCTGGAACAACGGCTGTCCAGCCCCTCCCGTAATCTCGATGTGATCCACCAGCGCCTAGCTGCATTGGATTTCACTGTTGAACAATCTCAGACCGCCGAAGACCTGCGCGCGGCTTTGCGCAAAACACCGGACCTGGACCGGGCACTCTCCCGTCTGGCGCTGGAGCGCGGCGGCCCGCGCGATCTGGCTGCTATCCGCAACGGGCTTTCGCAGGCCGAAGCAATTGCCGGGTTCTGCGCCGGCCTGGAACTGCCTGCGCTGATGGCCGGGGCCATGTCGGATCTGCAAGGTTTCGACGATTTGCTGTCTCTACTCGATGCGGCCCTGGTAGCCGAACCGCCGCTTATGGCACGGGACGGCGGTTACATCGCAACCGGTTACGATCCGGAACTGGACGAAGCCCGCACTCTGCGCGACGAAGGCCGCTCGGTGATTGCTTCGATGCAGCAGCAATACGCCCAACACACCGGCGTAACCTCACTGAAGATCAAGCATAACAACGTGCTGGGCTATTTCATCGAAACCACCGCAACCCACGCGGACAAGATGATGTCGCCACCTCTCAATGAGACCTACATTCACCGCCAGACAACAGCAAATCAGGTCCGTTTCACCACGGTGGAGCTGAGCGAGATCGAAACCCGCATCCTGAATGCCGGAAACCTGGCGCTGGAGATTGAAAAAAGGCTCTATGCAGGGCTTTCCGGGGCAATTCTGGAAACTGCCGCCCGTCTTAACACCGCCGCCCGCGGGCTGGCCGAGCTGGATCTTCTGGCCGGGTTGGCCGATTTGGCACGCGGCGAAAACTGGACCCGTCCGAAGGTTGATGGAAGCCGTGCATTCCACGTGGAGGGCGGCCGCCATCCGGTGGTGGAACAAGCGCTGCGCCAGCAGGGCGGCGAAACTTTTGTGGCCAATGACTGCGATCTGTCAGCCCAGGAAGGTGCAGCGGTTTGGCTGCTTACCGGTCCGAACATGGCCGGTAAGTCGACCTTCCTGCGCCAGAACGCTCTGATCGCTTTGCTTGCCCAAATGGGCAGTTACGTTCCCGCGGAAGGTGCCCATATCGGCGTCGTTAGCCAGCTTTTCAGCCGGGTCGGTGCTTCGGACGACCTGGCGCGCGGCCGCTCCACCTTCATGGTGGAAATGGTGGAAACTGCAGCCATTCTAAATCAGGCCGACGACCGCGCTCTGGTGATTCTGGATGAGATCGGCCGTGGCACAGCCACCTATGATGGCCTCTCCATCGCCTGGGCCACGCTGGAACACCTGCATGAGGTTAACCGCTCGCGCGCGCTTTTTGCGACCCATTACCACGAGCTGACCCAGCTTGCCGCCAAATTGGAAGGCGTCGACAACGCCACAGTAGCGGTCAAAGAATGGGAAGGCGAAGTGATCTTCCTGCATGAAGTGCACAAAGGCGCTGCTGACCGGTCCTATGGTGTACAGGTGGCGCAGCTGGCCGGCCTCCCGGCATCAGTAGTTGCACGTGCGCGAGATGTACTCGGCATGCTAGAGCAAAGCAGCCGCGAAGGCGGAACGAAGGTGCAAATCGACGACCTTCCCCTCTTCGCAGCAGCCCCGCCACCACAACCCACGGCGCCGGCGGGGCCCTCTCCGGCCGAAGAACTCCTCGCCGGTATACAGCCGGACGATCTCTCCCCGCGAGAAGCACTGGAAATGATCTACAAACTAAAAGAAGCTGCAATCTAAAAAAGAAAGGCGGATCCAAACGGACCCGCCCTTTCATCTTTCCGAAAATACTCTCGCCGAAGGCACAGGCCCGTCAGGGTCTGTTCACATCAGCTGGCCGGCGTGGAAGACACACCAACCTGCGCGGCCCGCAGCAGGCGGTCGTGCAGCATGAATCCTTCGGCGGACACCTGGATGATGTCACCAGCCTTGGTGCCCGGCACCGGTGCTTCGAACATCGCCTCATGCACCTGCGGATCAAACTTGTCGCCAACCTCTGGCGACACAACCCGGATGCCGTGCTTTTCAAACACACCCAGCAGCGAGCGCATGGTCAGTTCCACACCTTCGATCAGCGCCGCCGCAACTTCGCGCTGCTCATCGGTCGCCGCTTCGATCGCGCGCTTCATGTTGTCGTAAACCGGCAGCATGTCACGGGCCAGTTTCGAGCCACCGTAATTCTCCGCTTCCCGGCGTGCTTTGTCACCGCGCTTGCGGGCGTTCTCAGCATCCGCCAGCGCCCGCATGAACCGGTCCTTCAGCTCATCCCGTTCCGCCCGGAGTGCATCGATTTCCAACGAGGCATCATCAAATTCCTCGGTCTGCCCCGCCAGCTCTTCTGCCTCGGCGGCAGCGATATCATCCAGAAAGTCTTCGTCCTTGAGCTCTGCCATGTTTCACCTCTAACTCCGGTCCGACAACAGTTTGCCGACCAGTTGTGCCGTATAGTCTACAATCGGCACAATCCGTCCGTAATTCAGGCGCGTCGGGCCAATCACCCCCACCGCACCGATGATCTTTCGATCCGCGTTCATATAGGGAGACACCACCAAAGAGGAACCCGAAAGTGAGAAAAGTTTGTTCTCCGAACCGATAAAAATGCGCACTCCATCGCCGTCTTCGGTCAGTTCCAGAAATTCGGCGATATCACGCTTGCGCTCTAAATCGTCAAACAAGGTCCGTATCCGCTCCAGCTCCTCCGCCGCACCAGTTTCGGCCAGAAGATTCGCCCGCCCGCGTACAATCAGCCGGGCCTGATCACTGTCGTCATCCTCCCAGACGGCCAACCCGCTTTCGATCATCGCATGTGCCAAGCTATCGATTTCCTGCCGCCGTGCCGAGATCTCTTTTTGGATCTCCCGCTGCACCTCGCTCAGCGTGCGCCCTTCAATCAGCGCATTAAGGAAATTCGCAGCCTCGCGCATCGAACTGGGTGTCTGTCCCGGCGGCGGCTTAAACAGGCGGTTTTCAACATGGCCATCTGAGAACACCAGCACCACCAGCGCCCGGTCGTGCGCCAAAGAGACAAACTCGATATGCCGGATCTCCGCCTCATGTTTGGGTGTCAGCACCAATGAAGCACCTTGCGTCACACCGGACAGCGCCGCTCCGACCCGGTCCAGCATGCCTCCCACATCGCCGGCATTTTTGCCCAGCGTCGCGTCGATCTTCTTCCGGTCGTTTGCGTTCAGGTCGCCAACCTCCAGCAACCCATCGACAAACATCCGCAAGCCCATCTGGGTGGGTACCCTGCCAGCGCTTACATGCGGGCTGTCCAGAAGGCCAAGGAATTCCAGGTCCTGCATTACGTTGCGAACCGTGGCTGCGCTTACCTTTTCGCTCAGTGAACGTGTCAGCGTGCGGCTGCCAACCGGATCGCCGCTCTCCAAATAGCTTTCGACCACCGTCCGGAAAACTTCCCGCGAGCGGTCATTCAGGTCTTGCAGGATATTGTTCGCGTCGCTCATCGATTTTCCAGCGTTTCTTGCGGATTCAACATAAGAACCCGAAGCTAGGTTGTCATTAAAGAGCAGCATGGGAAAAGGTCAATCGGGCTTGCATAGCTTGGCGTCCGGGGGATATCCCCAAGCCAGCAAATAAAGGATGTGCCATGCGACCCTCAGGACGAGAACTGAATGAAATGCGCGCCGTGTCGATTGAGACCGGCTTCACCAAACACGCCGAGGGCTCCTGCCTGATCAAGATTGGCGATACCCACGTCCTGTGCACCGCCACCATCGAAGACCGGGTGCCGCCCTTTATCAAGGGAACCGGCCTTGGCTGGGTCACCGCTGAATACGGCATGCTTCCCCGCGCCACCAATACCCGTATGCGCCGCGAGGCTGCATCGGGCAAGCAAGGCGGCCGCACGGTTGAAATCCAACGTCTGATCGGCCGCGCACTGCGGGCCGGCGTCGACCGCGTGGCTTTGGGCGAGCGTCAGATCACCGTCGACTGTGACGTTCTGCAGGCCGATGGCGGCACCCGTTGCGCCTCGATCACCGGCGGCTGGGTCGCCCTGCGCCTGGCGGTTAACAAGCTGATGAAAGCCGGCGACGTCCACATCGACCCGCTGATGGATCCGGTTTCTGCTGTTTCCTGCGGCATCTATGCAGGCCAGCCGGTGCTGGATCTGGACTACCCGGAGGATTCCGAGGCCGGCGTTGACGGCAACTTTATCATGACCGGCTCCGGCAAACTGATCGAAGTGCAGATGTCCGCCGAAGGCTCCCTGTTCTCCCGCGATCAGATGAACCAGCTGATGGATCTGGCCGCCAAAGGCACCACAGAGTTGGCTGAGATGCAAAAGGCCGCCTGCAAATGATCCGCAAACTGGAAGGCGGCAAGCTGCTTGTCGCCACCCACAACAAGGGCAAGCTGAACGAGATCACCGAGATACTCTCCCCCTTTGGCGTCAGCGTTGCCGGCGCCGGCGAAATGAACCTGCCGGAGCCGGAGGAAACCGAAGACACCTTTGTCGGCAATGCCCGCATCAAGGCCCATGCAGCGGCCATGGCAACCGGCCTGCCAGCCTTGTCCGACGATTCCGGGATCACTATCGACGCTCTGAATGGTGCCCCGGGCGTCTACACCGCCGATTGGGCAGAAACCCCTAATGGCCGTGACTTCCAAATGGCGATGACCCGCGCCAATGACGAGCTGAACGCGGCCGGCCCCGAGGCCCCCCGCACAGCCCAGTTCCGCTGCACCCTTGTCATCGCCTGGCCCGACGGCCACGACGAGGTGTTCGAAGGCGTGATGCCGGGCCAGCTGGTCTGGCCGATCCGCGGCGCGCATGGGTTTGGTTACGATCCGATGTTCCAGCCGGACGGTTACAACATCACCTGCGCCGAAATGGATCCAGCGGAAAAGAACAAGATAAGCCATCGCGGCAAGGCAGTTGCCCAGTTCATCCGGGGCTGTTTCGGTGGATGACTGGCGCAATGGGGGCTTTGGCCTCTATGTGCACTGGCCCTTTTGTCAGGCCAAATGCCCCTATTGCGACTTCAACAGTCATGTCTCCGCAAAAATAGACCAAAAGCTGTGGGTTAGAGCCTACCTGAGCGAACTCGACAGACTCTCGGAACAGCTCTCAGGCCGTGTCCTCAACTCAATATTCTTCGGCGGCGGCACTCCCTCTCTGATGCAGCCGGAAACTGTCGCCGCTGTTATCGATCGGGCACGTGAAATCTGGCCCTTTGCCAATGACATAGAGATCTCTCTTGAAGCAAATCCCGGCTCGGTTGAGGCAGGTCGCTTTGCCGGCTACCGCGACGCCGGAGTCAACAGGATCTCTATGGGTATTCAAGCCCTGAATGACGAGGACCTGCGCCGGCTGGGACGTATTCACAGTGTCTCCGAAGCCAAAGCAGCCTTTGATATCGCCCGCAAATGCTTTGACCGGGTCAGCTTTGATTTGATTTATGCCCGTCAGGGCCAAACACTAAAAACCTGGGAAGCGGAACTTCGCGAAGCACTTTCCATGGCTATTGACCACCTGTCGCTCTACCAGCTGACAATTGAGGATGGCACCGCTTTTGGTGATCGCTACGCCCGGGGTAAACTGCGCGGCCTGCCGGCCGACGATACCTCTGCGGATATGTATCAGGCGACCCAGGACATCTGCGCGTCTTTTGGCATGGCCGGTTATGAAATCTCCAACCACGCCAAGCCGGGTTCGGAATCCCGTCATAACCTAATCTACTGGCGATACGGTGACTACGCCGGGATCGGCCCCGGCGCCCATGGCCGTTTGAGTATTGATGGTACCCGGTATGCCACGGAAACCCATCTGGCCCCAGGTGCCTGGCTGGAAGCGGTCAGTAAGGGAAATGGGGAATCCCTGCGCGATTCTCTTTCGCAGGAAGATGCTGTGGCTGAATACATGATGATGGGGATGCGCCTTTCCGAAGGTCTGGATTTAGCACGGCACACTCAACTTTCAGGCGTTAATCTCCCCGAGAGTCGACTTGAGGATCTTGTACAGATGGGCATGATCACTATCTCAGGGAAGAGGCTCCGCGCGACTGATCAAGGACGCGCACTATTGAATGCAGTGCTCCGCGAACTGTTGATGGATTGAAACAATGCGTTTTATCTATGCCGGCCTAGGACTGTTCTGTGTCGGCTTGGCCGTCATCGGTATTGTTCTGCCCTTGCTTCCAACTGTCCCCTTCCTTCTCCTTGCCGCGTTCTTTTTTGCCAACTCATCTGAACGCCTGCACAGTTGGATCGTTGATCACAACATTTTTGGTCCTATGATCCTGGATTGGCGCGACCACGGCGCCATCCGGCCAGGCGCAAAAAAGGCGGCAACCGTTTCGATTGCCGCCGTCTTCGGACTATCTCTGCTTCTTGGTGCCCCTGGCTACATAGTAGGGATCCAGGCGGTTGTTCTCTCTTCTGTTCTTCTTTTCATCTGGACCCGGCCTAGCGGCTGAGCAGATTGCACAGCTCATCCAGTTGATCCAGGCTTTCGTAGCTGATCGTTACGGCGCCGGCTTCACCGCCAGGCTTATGATCAATAGCCACTTTCATTTTCAGAACTGCCGACAGATCTCCTTCAAGAGCACGGGTATCCGCATCCTTTTCCTGCGGCTTTCTCGGTCTCTTTTCGGCAGACGTCTGAACTCCAGCGGCATCTTTCTTAACCAATGCTTCGGTCGCGCGGACAGACAGCCCCCCCTTGACGATCTTCATGGCAAGATCTGAAGCATTGTCCGAAGTGATCAGTGCCCGGGCATGGCCAGCCGACAGCTTACGCTCCTGCACCAGGTTTTGAACATCATCCGGCAGGTGCAGCAAGCGCACTAGATTAGCAATATGGCTCCGGCTTTTACCAAGTGCTTCGGCCATCCGTTCTTGCGTATGGCCGAACTTTTCCATCAGTTGCTTGTAGCTTTGCGCCTCTTCCAGCGCATTAAGATCCGAGCGCTGGATGTTTTCGATGATGGCCACTTCCATCATTTCAAGATCCGAGTAGTCCCGGATCAGTACCGGGACTTCATGCAACTGCGCGGCCTGTGAGGCGCGCCAGCGGCGTTCCCCCGCCACAATCTCGAATTTTCCGCCCGGCCGCGGCCGAACGATCAGCGGCTGCAGAACGCCCTTTTCCTTAATCGAGGCTGTCAGATCATCCAAATCTTCTTGCAAAAACTGCCGGCGCGGCTGATTTGGATTGGCAACGACATTTTCAATTGGCACCAGAATTTCTGCATTCCGTGGTGCCTCTGCCTGCGTGCTCACCGGTGCAGGGTTCACATCTGCCATCAACGCTGACAATCCCCGGCCCAGTCCGCGTGGTTTTGTTTTTTTGTCTGCCATGATTGCCTCCGGTAGGTATTCTGCATTTACGCCGCTATCTTGTGATGTTTAGTGAGGATTTCCTCTGCCAACGCCCGGTATGCCTGTGCGCCAAGAGAGTTTGTGTCATAGTTTAGAACCGGTTGCGCATAAGAAGGTGCCTCGCTCACCCGGACATTGCGGGGGATTTTTGTTTGAAACACCAAATCACCCAGATTATCCCGGGCGTCCTGTTCCACTTGCTGCGACAAGTTATTGCGACGATCAAACATTGTCAGGACAATTCCTTCGATTCGAAGGTTTGGATTCGCTGACTGCCGAACTTCTCTAATTGTCAGCATGAGCTGGGTCACCCCTTCCAAGGCAAAGAACTCACTTTGCAACGGAACCAGAACCGAATGTGCTGCGACCATTGCGTTGACCGTCAATAGGTTCAGAGAAGGCGGGCAATCAATCAGAACGTAGTCCCAGTCATATTCGTCCATCGCGGTTTGGCGCAGAGCATCATGCAGAAGGAAACTGCGTTTTTCATTGGTAAACAGTTCGATATCAGCCGAGCTGAGATCAACAGTCGCTGGGATGATACACAGATCCTCAATCTCCGTCGTTTGAATGACGTCATTCAGAGATGAGTCTTCAACCAAAAGATCATATGTAGTCAGATCCCGATCCGACGGTTCAATCCCAAGGCCAGTTGAAGCATTCCCTTGCGGATCCAGGTCGACAACCAGCACACGAAGCCCGGTTTCTACCAAAGCAGCCGCCAGATTTATGGCTGTCGTTGTCTTCCCAACCCCGCCTTTCTGATTTGCGACCGCGATAATACGAGGCCCCTCAGGGCGGGAATAATCAGACACGTGCCACTTCCCTTATTTTTAAGATTACTGCTTCTTGTTCTGTCAGGCTTTTAACCTGTTCTTCTACGAACTGCCATTGCTGCCTGGCGTTATCCACTTCTTTTTTCCAGCTCTCCCCCTTAGGGAACAACGCCACCCCTTCGGATGACAGATGGCGCTCTGAAAATTCAAGCAATGTTGACAAGTCCGCCAAGGCACGCGCAGACAGGATATCTGCTTCTTGAGGTTCAGTCTTTTCAATTCTCTCGGTCAAAACAGTCGTCTTGACAGCACATTCTCGTGCAGCTGTTCTAAGGAACGCAGATTTCCTCTGATCACTTTCGATCAATGTTACCTTCATGTCTGGTGCTTCATCTGCAGCCAATATAGCAACAATCAGCCCCGGGAAACCGCCACCACTACCTATATCGACCCAATGTCCAACAGGATCTGCACAGCGGAATACTTGAATGGAATCAGCGATATGGCGCATCCAAAGATGTTCCAAGCTCGATTTCGAAACGAGATTTATTTTCGGGTTCCACTTTTGTATGACCTGCTCAAAGGTTTCAAGCCTCTGCAATGTTTCACGTGAAACATCAAGTCCTTGAGGAAGTATCCCATTTTTCACGCGGATTTCCCCTTTCTCAGTAGGCCACGGCGCAAACGCGCGAGCAGAAGCGCAAGCGCAGCCGGTGTTATTCCGTCAACGCGGGCGGCTTGCGCCAGTGTTTCTGGTCTGGACTGGGACAACTTAATTTGCAATTCCTTGGAAAGACCGTCAATTCCTTCAAATGAAAATTCGGCGGGGAAACGATATCCCTCATCCTTCTTCATCGCAGAAACTTCCCGTTCTTGGCGTGCAATATAGTTAGCGTAGAGAGCATCACGCTCCAACTGCCGGCGATTTTCCTTTTTCACCCGTGCTAAGTCCGGCATCAGCGGAATGACGTCCTCGAAGGAGACTTCAGGAAACGCAAGAACATCCATTCCGCTGCGACGGTTTCCATCTTGGTTAACCCGTATTCCGGCCGAGGTAACTTCCTTGGGTGTAAATGCATGGGACTCCAGGATGTTCCGCCCTGAGATTAGACCCTCATTCTTCTCCTGAAACGCTATCCGCCGGCCATCGCCAACACAACCCAGTTCTATAGCCATGGGTGTTAGCCTTTGGTCAGCGTTATCTGCCCGTAAGGACAGACGAAACTCAGCCCGGGAAGTGAACATTCGGTAGGGCTCAGCGACACCGTTTGTAGTGAGATCATCGATCATTACGCCGATGTAGCTGGTTGACCGGCCAAACGTAACCGGCTCTTCTTCCTGTGCCATACGAGCAGCGTTCAAGCCGGCAACCAATCCCTGTGCTGCAGCTTCCTCATACCCGGTTGTCCCATTTATCTGCCCGGCCAAGTACAAGCCTGGAATGTCCTTCAGGGACAGGTCCAGCTTCAATACGCGTGGGTCTACATAATCATACTCAATTGCATACCCGGGCTGAAGGATAGTTGCTCTCTCAAGCCCCTTGATAGACCGGACATACGCCTCCTGAACGTCTTGCGGCAAGCTTGTAGAGATGCCATTTGGGTAGACCTTGTGATCCGAAACACCCTCTGGTTCCAGAAAGATCTGATGCGATTCCTTGTCAGAGAAACGTACAATCTTATCTTCTATCGACGGACAGTATCGTGGGCCAACACCTTCAATGTGCCCGCCGTACATCGCTGACCGCTCCAGGTTTTTCCGGATGATGTCATGCGTCTGAGTATTGGTGTGAGTAATACCGCAGGAAACTTGCTTGGCGCTTATTGCGCTTGTCATAAATGAGAAGAAGACCGGGTCATCGTCCCCTGGCTGAGCCTCCAGGCCATCCCAGTCGATTGTACGCCCGTCCAGCCGGGGTGGCGTTCCCGTCTTCAGCCGGCCTAGCGGCAATTCAAAACTGTCCAGGCGTTCAGCTAGCCGAACGGAAGGTTTGTCACCAATCCGGCCTCCAGGTCTGGAGATGTCTCCGATGTGAATAACGCCACGTAGGAATGTTCCAGAGGTGAGAATAACTGCCTTTGCTGGAATTTCACTTCCATCAGACAGCACAGCCCCAGTAACTGCTGTTCCCGACATGAGGAAATCAGTTACTTCACCTTCGAGAATATCCAGGTTCGGTTGCGCTTCGGTTAGCCTCAGGATTTCTTGACGGTAAATCGTTCGATCGGATTGCGCTCTTGGCCCCTGAACCGCTGGTCCTTTCCGACGATTCAGGAGACGGAATTGTATCCCGGCCAAATCAGCAACACGGCCCATTACGCCGTCAAAGGCATCAATTTCCCGGACAAGATGCCCCTTACCCAATCCGCCAATAGCGGGATTGCAGGACATCACACCGATCCCACTGCGGCTCAGTGTAATCAGAACCGTCTTCGCACCCATTCGTGCGGCAGCGTGAGCGGCTTCCGTGCCGGCGTGGCCACCACCTACGACAATCACATCGTACTTCGAATGTTTCACGTGAAACACTCCTTCACTTTCCCAGACAGAAGCTCGAGAAAATCTCATCAAGGAGATTTTCCACACCGATCCGGCCCACTAGCGTCTCCAGCGCTCGGATCGCCGAGCGCATTTCTTCGGCGGCAATATCATAGAATTCCGAACCACGCGACAGGATAACCTGTGCTTCGGCCAAACTAACCAACGCAGACAGCATAGCATCCCGGTGGCGAGCCCGAGTCGCAATTCCGGCTTGAGTCGAGCGCTTTTGAAGAACCGATGAAATGTGTTCGACAAGCTTGTCGATTCCCTGACCCGACCTGCCTGAGATCGCATCTGCCGCGTTTTCGCGGAGGTCGGCCTTAGGGCGAAGACGGATATCACCATTCTCCATCTCGACGTCCAGAATATCACCATCTTCCGCCAAAAACACACGCATGTCCGCATCTTCGGCGCGCTTCCGCGCTAGAGCGATGCCAATACCCTCGACGTGATCGTCGGTATCCCGCAAACCTGCAGTGTCCAGTAAAGTGACTGGCAAGCCGGCCAGATCCATACGCACTTCGATAATATCGCGGGTGGTCCCGGCAAACTCAGACGTGATCGCAGCCTCGCGACCGGCCAGCGCATTCAGCAATGTGGATTTTCCGACATTGGGTGCACCAATGATCGCCACTTCGAACCCGCTGCGGATTCGCTCCGCAATTTTCACCCCGTCTGTCTCTCTTTCGAGGCCGGCTTGAACTTCAGACAGCAGCGCGGAGACTTCCGGGGTTACATCAACCGGCACTTCTTCGTCAGCGAAATCAATTGTTACTTCGATCAAGGAAGCCGCGCGAATCAGGCTGGCTCGCCAGGTCTCAGCCAGCTTCCCAAGCCCGCCGGCAAGAACAACCTGTGCCTGCTTGCGCTGCGCCTCCGTTTCCGCGTCAATCAAATCCGCGAGCCCCTCGACCTGAGCCAAGTCCAGGTTACCGTTTTCTAAAGCGCGACGAGTGAATTCGCCCGGATCAGCCATCCGCAAACCCGTAAGACGGCCTAGATTTTCCAGCACCGCTGTTACAACAGCCGTACTTCCATGTACTTGAAATTCAACGGTATCTTCTCCAGTGAAGCTCTTGGGTGCCGTAAAGCTCAGCACCAAAGCTTCATCCAGGCGCTCACCTGAATCGTCTTGTAAGATACGCAGGCTTTTGCCCCGCACCGGCAAAACGCCTCCGCAAAGCTGCGCGCCGGCTTCATGCGCCAATGGACCTGAGATGCGGATCACCGCAACTCCGGCCTTCCCCTGTGCGGAGGCCAGCGCAAAGATCGTGTCCATGGGATGGCCCTTTTTTACTCGCCCGCCCCGATCAGGTGTTCATCGAGTCGAAGAACTCGGTGTTCGACTTTGTCTGCTTCAGCTTGGACAGCAGGAACTCAATCGCATCTGTGGTTCCCATCGGATTCAGAATACGGCGCAGCACAAAGGTCTTGGCCAAATCGATTTTGTCGACCAACAGCTCCTCTTTCCGGGTACCGGACTTGAGGATGTCGATGGCAGGGAACACCCGCTTATCCGCAATCTTCCGGTCCAGCACGATTTCCGAGTTGCCGGTGCCTTTGAATTCTTCGAAGATCACTTCGTCCATACGCGAGCCGGTATCGATCAGCGCGGTGGCGATGATGGTCAGCGAACCACCTTCTTCGATGTTCCGGGCAGCGCCAAAGAACCGCTTGGGCCGCTGTAGGGCGTTTGCATCAACACCGCCGGTCAAAACCTTGCCTGACGAAGGCACAACAGTGTTAAAGGCTCTACCAAGTCTTGTTATTGAATCCAGAAGGATAACAACATCTCGTTTATGCTCTACAAGACGTTTGGCTTTTTCGATGACCATTTCGGACACCGCTACATGGCGTGTGGCAGGTTCATCAAAGGTGGAAGACACAACTTCGCCTTTCACCGACCGCTGCATGTCCGTCACCTCTTCCGGGCGCTCGTCGATGAGCAGTACGATCAGGTAACACTCAGGATGGTTCTTCTCGATCGAATGCGCGATGTTTTGCAGGATCACCGTTTTACCGGTCCGCGGCGGCGCCACGATCAGCGACCGCTGGCCTTTGCCGATCGGTGCCACCAGATCGATCACCCGCGCCGAGCGATCCTTGATGGTGGGATCCTCGACTTCCATCTTCAGCCGTTCATCCGGATACAGCGGCGTGAGGTTGTCAAAAGCAATTTTGTGGCGTGCCTTCTCAGGCTCCTCAAAGTTGATCGAGGTAACATTGGTCAGCGCAAAGTAGCGCTCTGTCTCGAGCGGCGCCTTGATTTGGCCGTCAACAGTGTCGCCGGTACGAAGAGAGTATTGGCGGATCATGTCGGGTGACACATAAATGTCGTCTGGCCCCGGCAAATAGTTAGCCTCAGGCGAACGCAGGAAACCAAAACCGTCCTGCAACACTTCGAGCACGCCGTCACCGCTGATATCCCAGCCCTCATCCGCGCGTTCACGCAGGATCTGGAACATCATCTCGCCCTTACGCATAGTCGAGGCGTTTTCGATCTCCAGTTCCTCGGCCATAGCCAACAGAGCTTTTGGGCTTTTCGCCTTGAGGTCAGCGAGATTCAGGGATTGCACGGTCATATAGATACGGCCTCTACTCCCCCGTTTATCCAGGGGTTGGTCACACGACAGGATTGGAAAACACGGTGGCCCGGACGGGCCCGCTGAGTGCCATACATAGGGACTCGTTTCAGATGAGTCAAACGCCGGCTGCAGGCGTTCCGGGGTTGCCAGGCCCCTTTCCGTGCCTCTGCGCTAGAATTTGAAGATCACCGAGACAACAATCACCACCATCAGGACGGTTGGCACTTCGTTCATCATCCGGAACTGCCGGCCCGATAGTCCGTTCTTTCCTGCAGAAAAGTCGCGATAGCGGAACAGCAGCCAATGGTGGAACCAGGTCATGGCGATCACGGATACGCCCTTGCTCCACGGCCAAACATAGGTCCAGTCAACGATCCCTGGAGTCAGTACGATAAACAGCCCTGCGGCCCAAGACACATACATTGCGGGGCGCATGATGATCCGGAGGAGCTTATCTTCCATTTGCAGAAAGATCGGCACTGTGTCCTGGACCTTCTCTGCCTGCTCCACGTGATACACGAACAAACGGGGGAGATAGAATAGCCCTGCCATCCAGCTGAGCACCGCCATGATGTGCAGTGATTTGGCATACGGGTAGAGCGTGAACATCAGGTCGCTCAGGTCCATGGGCAGTTCTCCCCGGTCAGATCTGATCACCCTAATAATTAAAGATATATTAGAAGGATGATGTTTTTGTAGTGTGCATGGATTCCGGTGGATAAGTGAATCCTCCTCCGCTTATCCCCAGCAGGGATAAGATTCCAGATGGGACGGGACAGGAGGCATGAAGTTTTTTAAACGCCTTAGAAATAAGGTGCATTCATGCTGTGTTCACTCCTCGATGCTTGGGGATAACGCCGGGATGATCCGGGGAGAGCCGGCATATCCACGAAAATAAAGTTATCCTGCCCCACAAAGGACGACTCAGCGAATTGAATCCCGGAATTTGCGTCAAGCCCGGGAGTCTTTACTTAACCGCGGAAAACCATACAAAACGTTCTGAAACCGTCTGCTTCTTTCCCACGGGGTTTTCCACATGACTGCCCACATAGTGCTGGCTTCAGGTTCCGAAATCCGGGCGCAACTGCTGCGTCAGGCCGGGATAGAATTTGAAACTGATGTACCGCGTCTGGACGAGCAGGCGATCAAGTCCGCGCTCTTGGCTGAAGAGGCTCTGCCGCGCGATGTCGCCGATGCACTGGCGGAAGCCAAGGCACGCAAGATCAGCGGGAAGCGTCCTGGAAAGCTTGTGTTGGGATGTGATCAGGTACTTGAATTCGAGGGAAGGCTTCTTTCAAAACCTGTCAGTGCCGACGAAGCGGTGGCTCAGTTAAAGGAGATGCGGGGCAAACGGCACACACTGTTGTCTGCTGCCGTGATTTACCGCGACGGTGAGCCCATCTGGCGCCATGTCGGACAAGTCCGTCTGGTCATGCGGAAATGCACTGATACATACCTTGAGGATTATGCCGCCCGGAACTGGCAAAGCATCCGCCATGCGGTGGGTGCATACAAGCTGGAGGAAGAAGGTGTGCGGCTGTTTGCCAGCATTGATGGCAGCTACTTTAATGTCTTGGGCTTGCCGCTGATGGAGCTTATCAGTTACTTGGGTTTGCAAGGGGTAATCGAGCAATGACAACAGCAAAAGTCCCGCTCGCCGGCGTGATCGGCTGTCCAGTTGGACACTCCAAATCACCGCAGCTGCACCGTCACTGGCTGAACACCTATGGCATTTCCGGCCACTATGTGCCGATGCATGTGGAACCTGATGATCTGGCCGAGACCGTCCGGATGATGCCTAAAATGGGGTTTGTTGGTGCAAACGTCACCATTCCGCACAAAGAAACGGTGATGGAGATTGCGGACCAGGTCACAGACCGGGCTAAACTGATCGGCGCCGCAAACACGCTGATCTTTCGCAGGGATGGAACAATCCTGGCTGACAACACCGACGGCTACGGCTTCATCACCAATCTGCATCAGGGAGCACCGGATTGGGATCCGCAATCCGGCCCAGCAGTTCTGTTGGGTGCTGGCGGCGCCTGCCGCGCGGTTGTTGCCTCACTGCTGGAAGCCGGAGTGCCGGAGATCCTGCTGACCAACCGCACCCGCGGCCGGGCTGACCAGTTGCGTTCGGACTTCGGCAACCGTATCCGGGTGGTAGAATGGGTACAGGCCGGCAATGTCATCGAGGAGGGTGCGCTGATTGTGAACACCACCTCTTTGGGAATGATCGGCAAACCGCGTCTGCGTGTTCCAATGGATGGTTTGCAGTCGAATGCGGTTGTGACTGATCTGATCTATGCACCGTTGAAAACCGACTTGCTGCAGACGGCTGAGGAGGCTGGCTGCACTGTGGTTGATGGGCTGGGCATGCTGTTGCATCAGGCGGTGCCAGGGTTCGAACGCTGGTTCGGACACCGCCCGGATGTGGATGCCGCAACGCGGGCGGCAGCTTTACGATGAGCTTCAGCCTCGGTCTTACCGGCTCTATCGGAATGGGCAAAAGTACCACTGCCAAGCTGTTCGCCGCCAGGGATTGTGCGGTTTGGGATGCAGATGCAGCCGTGCATCGGCTTTACAGCGCGGGAGGCGCAGCGGTTCAGGCAATGAAAACAGCTTTTCCTGATGCGATCGAGGATGACGCGGTAAACCGTGCTGTGTTGAAACGTATCATCGGGGAAAACCCTGATGCACTGAAGCATATCGAAGCCATCGTGCATCCGCTTGTCGCACAGGACCGGGCAGAGTTCCGCAAAGAAGCGCAAAGCGATATCCTAGTCTTTGACATTCCGCTGCTGTTTGAAACGGGTGGTGATGCAGAAATGGATGCGGTCGCTTGCGTGTTCGTGGATGCAGAGACACAAAAGGAACGGGTTCTTGCCCGCGGAACAATGACGGTTGAGCAATTCGAGCATATCCTGCAGAAGCAGATGCCGATTGAGGAAAAACGCGCCCGCGCCGATTACGTGATCGAAACAGACACCTTGGAGCACGCCAAGGCGCAGGTGACAGCAATCCTTGCAGACATCAGGAGCAAACAGGCCAATGCGTGAAATCGTTCTTGATACCGAAACCACCGGGTTTGATCCGTTTTCCGGTGACCGGATTGTTGAAATCGGTGCGGTAGAGCTGTTTAACCACATGCCCACTGGCAAGACGTACCACGAATATATCAATCCGGAACGGATGATGCCGGCCGAGGCGTTTTCGGTCCACGGCATCGGTCCTGACCTGCTGGAGCCGCCGCAAAAGCCTCAACCCGGCGCCGTGACGCTGCGGGACAAGCCGGTTTTTGCCAAGGTTGGGCAGAGTTTCCTGGATTTCGTGCAGGACTCAAAACTGGTCATTCACAACGCCAGCTTTGACATGAAGTTTCTGAACGCCGAGTTGGGCTGGATGGGCCTGCCAAAACTGCCGATGGATCAGGCGCTTGATACGCTGGCGATAGCGCGTAAGCGGTTTCCCGGCTCGCCGGCGACGCTGGACGCGCTGTGCCGGCGCTTCAACATCGACAACACCAACCGCACCTTGCACGGGGCTTTGCTCGACTCTGAAATTCTGGCCGATGTCTATCTGGAGCTTATCGGCGGCCGCCAGCCGGACTTTGGCCTGTCCGCACAGTCGGCTTCCGGCACTGCAAAGGTGGAAGATGACTGGCGCCCTGCCCCTCGCCCCTCGGCTTTGCCCCAGCGGATCACCGCAGAGGAGCTGGCAGCGCATGAAGAGTTCGTGGCCAAGCTGGGCGAAGAGGCTTTGTGGAACGTCTCCTGACCCTAGGTCAGATCTGCAAAAGAAAAACGCCGCTGAAACCCAGCGGCGTTTTCTATTCCGAATATCTGAAACGTTATTGGGTAGGGGCTGCTGCTGCCGCTTCGGTCTGACGGCGGGCCAGTTCGTTGCGATAGATCGCCACAAAATCAATGTTGTCCAGGTTCAACGGCGGGAAGCCGCCATCGCGGGTCACATCCGACACGATGCGGCGCAGGAACGGGAAGGTCATGCGCGGGCATTCGATCAGCAGGAACGGGTGCAACTGGTCTTCCGGCACGCCGGCGATGTTGAACACGCCGACATATTCCAGCTCCAGAACAAACAGGACGTTGCCGCCTTCCTTGTTCTTGGATTCAACAGTCAGTTTGGTGACAACTTCATACTGGTTCTCGGCCGAGCGTTTTTTGGCGTCCAAGTTCACCTGAACGCTGACGTCGGGCTGCACCTCGCCGCCGGTGCCTTTTTGCGCCATCACGTTTTCAAACGACATGTCGCGGATGAACTGTCCCAGAACGTTCATCTGGACTTGCGGCTGCTGCTGGGCTTCGCCGTTTTCGGCCATCGGGATACTCCTGAAAATATGCTTTTGACCGTGCTTAGCAGCTTGGTCCGGGTAGCTCAACGGGGGCCGTCAACCCAGCCTGACGGAGTGTTTGGACGTTCACCTTGGGTCACATCTTCGAAATCTCCGTCAATGATATCATCCGGCTTGCCGGCGGTTCCAGGGTAGTTGCGGCCCTGCATGCCGCCGGGGCCCATCTGGAACTGCGCCACTGTTACGCGGGCCCGAATGTAGCGGTAAACTGCCAGCCGCACCGGCGGTATCAGCAGGGCAAAGCCAAAGGCGTCGGTAAAGAATCCAGGGGTCAGCAGCAGCGCGCCGGCGAACAGGATCATAGCCCCATGGGCCAAAGGTTCGGCCGGATCAGACATTTGCTGGAACGACGTGCGCAGTTGCCCCATTGCCATGCGGCCCTGGGTTTTCACCAGCCAAGTCCCCAGCACTGCAGTCAGAACCACGATGGCCAGCGTCGGCCACAGCCCGATTGCGCTGCCAACTTGAATAAACAAAGCAATTTCAATGATGGGAACCATCAGAAAGGCCAGGAAGAGATACATGGAGTTTCCTTACGATCATACGCCCGGGCGGTAGACTTGCCCCCGCACGTCACCTACATAAGGTCTGACCGCTTTGGTTTCAAACAAAGCACGAACGCCTAGCATGAGGTATCCATGGAGTCGCCTGTGATTCAGCTTTTGGTTCTGGCCGGTATCGCCGTGTTTCTGATCTTGCGCTTGAAAAGCGTACTTGGGACACGCGAAGGTTTCGAAAAGCCACCGCTGCCGCAATCCGAAGCGCGGGGCCGCCGCCCCGATCTGGAAGTGATCGAAGGCGGCCCGGACCGCGACATCACCGATTATGTGGCCGAAGACAGCCCGCAAGCCCAGGCCCTGGCTGCGATGAAGCGGGTTGAGCCATCCTTCCAGGTCCAGGAATTCGTTCAGGGTGCACGCGGTGCATACGAAATGATCCTGATGGGCTTTGAGCATGGCAATCTGGACGACATCCAGCCGTTCCTGGCCGAGGATGTGTTCGAAAGCTTTGTAGATGCCGTTGCGCAGCGTGAGGATCAGGGGTTCAAGATCGAGGCTGAGTTTATCGGCGTGCGTGAAACCACCCTGGCGGATGCCACGCTTGACACACAAACGGGCCGCGCTGAGATCACCATGCGTTTTGTTGGTGAGATGACCTCCGTTGTCCGCGACCGCGGCGGCGACATTGTCGAAGGCGACCCCAAGGCGGTGAAGCGTCAGAAGGACACCTGGGTCTTTGCCCGCAACATGGGCGTCGATGACCCCAACTGGCAGCTGGTAGCGACGGACGCATGATTGCGGCGCTTCGGGGGGTACTTGGGGCAGCTGCAATCGCAGGTGCCGCGATGACCGCCTCCGGGGCGCATTCAGAAGCCGTGTCCAGCATTCTGGACTTTGCCCAGCTGGATGGCTGGGCAAAAGACGATCATGCTCAGGCACTTCAGGTTTTTCTGGGAACCTGCAAGGACTTGAAGGATCCCGACTGGTCTGCCTTGTGCAAGGCAGCGCAATCGCAGACCCCCGCAGGGGCAAGGGCGTTTTTCGAACTGTTCTTCCGCCCGGTTCTGATTGAGGATGGCAATCAGGCTCTGTTCACCGGCTATTTCGAGCCGGAGCTGAACGGGTCCCGCTACCCGACAGGCCGGTTTCGCTATCCCGTCTACAAGATGCCGCCCGAGGCCCGCGGCACCGGATTGTGGCTGCCCCGGCGGGATATTCTGACCAGTGGTGTTATGGAAGCCCGCGGGTTGGAGATTGCCTGGGTGGATGACCCGGTGGAGCTGTTTTTTCTGCAGATCCAGGGTTCTGGCCGGATCCGCTTGCCGGATGGCGCTATGATCAGGGTGGGATATGGCGGTGCCAATGGCCACACTTATAAATCCATCGGCAAGGAATTGGTGCGCCGCGGTGTCTACAACGCCCATCAGGTCAGCGCCCAAGTGATCAAATCCTGGGTCCGGCGCAATCCGTCGGACGGCAAGGAGCTGCTGTTCCACAATCCGTCTTATGTGTTCTTTCGCGAAGTGCGCAAAGTGGCCGCTTCCAAAGGGCCGCTTGGCGCGATGAACCGCTCGGTCACGCCTATGCGCACCATTGCCGCCGATCCTGCATACACTCCGCTGGGTGCGCCGGTCTGGGTGGAGAAGGACGGGTATATGCCGCTGCGCCGTCTGATGGTGGCGCAGGATACCGGATCCGCAATAAAGGGCGCGCAGCGGGCTGACATTTTTGTCGGTACGGGTGATGCCGCCGGCGAGATTGCTGGAACCATGAAAGACCCTGGGCGGATGGTGGTTCTGCTGCCGATCCAGCGGGCCTATGCGATGCTGCCGGAAGACCTTTGAATGACACGGCGGAAACTGACAGGAGATGAGATCGACCTCTGGCACAAGGTCGTGAAACACGCAGAACGTATACATCCGGGCGCGCATTCCACGCCCCCTGCTCCGCCGATGCCGAAACCCAAACCGGTCAAACACCCTGAGCCGAGATTGGATCCGTTTGAGATTGGAAGCCGCGCCAAGCCCAAACCGCTGAAACACGATCTGAAGCCTTCGATTGCCCGCAGCCTGGCCGGCAATCCGGTGCAGATGGATGAGAAATCCTTCCGCCGCATGAAGCGCGGCAAACTTAGGCCGGAAGGCAAGCTGGACCTGCACGGCATGAGGATCGATTCGGCGCACCCTGCCCTCACCCGGTTTATCCTGTCTGCCCAGGCCTCCGGAAAACGGCTGGTGCTGGTGATCACCGGCAAGGGCAAGGACCGTGATGAGCCAGGCCCGATGCCGGTCCCGCGCGGGGTGCTGCGCCACAAGGTGCCGCAATGGCTGTCACTGCCGCCGCTGGCGCAAGCGGTGATGCAGGTCACCCCTGCCCATATCAGCCATGGCGGTGAAGGCGCCTATTACGTTTATCTCAGACGCAGCCGTTGACGGCGCTTATCTGTTGTCCGCGGGCGTGCTTTCCAGTGCAACCTTGATGGTGCTGTCCTGAATAACAATCTGACCCGGCAGAATCTTTTGCAACAGGTCCTGGCTGTGCGTGAAGGTGTCTGCGGTTTCCCGCGCACCGTTCAACAGGGCAATCAGCGCCGGCGACGAGGCTGCCACAAAATGCTGCGATTCCGCTTCATCTGCAAAGGCTGTGGTGTCGATCACTTCCACCGGCAGACCGCTGACCGCGTCAATACTGTCCAGATTTCCCAGTCTTTCACGGCCATTCAGACCGCGCAGGCGCTGGGACAGGGTCAGGACGTTATCTTTTCGTGAAACGAAAATCAGGAACGGCTGCGGCACCTGCTTGAATCTCTGCATCTGGGATTTGAACACGTCGACATCCAAATCAGGTGACATCAGGATGACACCGCCCAGGTTCTGCGCTGTCCAGCCAGGTGTTTTGATCTCAATCTGGCGCAGGGTTTCCATCGTGAGCAGCCCGCCCATGGAATGGGCGACAACCACAATCCGTTCGACCGCGGACGCGCGCAACTTGCGCAAGAGCGCCTCCAGCCCGTCGCGGGCAAACAGCACGCTGTCGCCATCGTAGGCATATCCCAGCGGGCGGCCCTTGCTTGGCCAGGAATAAATGACCGTTGCCCCGGGAACATTAATGTCATGAGTAAGCTGGGCAGCCCGGAAAGCGGTCTCGGCCTGGGTGGAGTTGAAGCCGTGAACAAAAACCGTGACTTCGCGCTCCTTTTTGGGAAACTTTGCCAGCTCTTGCTGCAGCCGGGCGGAAAAGGCCGCCTCTGTCGCGAATGTCTTTCGTCCAGCCATGGTGAATTCAGTGGAGGGGTCCGGCTTTGCGTAACCGAACTTCAGCGAGCCGGGCTTATGATCCGGCGGGATTGAAACTGTGAGTTCAAGCAGGCTGACCCCATCGGTGCGCTCTGACCCAAAGGTGCCATCCGGCAGCGGTTCGCGGTTTGTGGCTGCGAAAATGGTCTTGGGAGTGCCCAGTTCCAGCGCTTCTGGAACTGTTGGCGTAAAAGATCTGTCAGTACAGGCCGCCAGAAGGACCATGATCACACCGGAAATCAGGCGCAGCCCGTGCATATTGTTCACCTCAATCAATAGGCGGCAGGCTACTGCACCTGCCGCCAAAGTCCAGTGGCTGCGATAGGTAAGGTGTTTTAGAGCACGTAACGGCTGACATCCGCGGAACGGCCAAGCTCGCCGAGGTTTTTCTTCACAAAACTTGCGTCCACAGTGACCGCTTCGCCCGACCGGTCCGGCGCTGTAAATGACAACTCCTCAAAAACCCGCTCCATTACTGTGTAAAGCCGCCGTGCGCCGATGTTTTCCACGGCCTGGTTTACCTCGGCGGCAATCTTGGCCAATGCGGCGATACCGTCTTCGGTAAAGGTCACTTCAACCTCTTCCGTGCCCATCAAAGCAGTGTACTGCAGGGTCAAAGCGTTGTCGGTCTCGGTCAGGATACGCACGAAATCCGCTTCGGTCAGCGCCCGCAGGCTTACCCGGATCGGCAGACGTCCCTGCAGCTCCGGCAGCAGGTCCGAGGGTTTGGCAATATGGAATGCGCCGGAGGCAATGAACAGGATGTGGTCGGTCTTGACCGGCCCGTGTTTGGTGCTGACAGTGGTGCCTTCGATCAGCGGCAGCAGATCGCGCTGCACGCCTTCCCGGCTGACGTCGCCGCCGCGGGTTTCCTGGCGCGCGCAGACTTTGTCGATTTCGTCCAGAAAAACGATGCCGTTCTGCTCCACCGACTCCAGCGCGATGCGGGTCACTGTTTCATCATCCAGCAGCTTGTCTGCCTCTTCGCTGATCAGCACCTCATAGCTTTCGGAAACGGTCAGCTTCTTGCGGGTGGTGCGGCTGCCCATCGCCTTGCCGAACAGATCGCCCAGGTTCAGCGCACCCATGTTGCCGCCGGGCTGGCCGGGGATTTCGAACATATTGCCCATCGGGTTGGATGTGTCTGCAACATCCAGTTCGATCACGGTGTCGTCGAGTTCACCCGATTTCAGCTTCTTGCGGAACATTTCGCGGGTGGCTTCGCGCGCGTCTGAGCCGGCAATGGCTTCCAGAACCCGGTTCTCGGCAGCTTTCTGCGCGTTGGCTTTCACATCCTCGCGCATGAATTCGCGGGTTTGGGCGATGGCGCTATCTGCCAGATCCCGGATGATTTGCTCCACATCGCGGCCCACATATCCGACCTCAGTGAACTTGGTCGCCTCAATCTTGATGAAGGGCGCGCGTGCCAGTTTGGCGAGACGGCGGGAAATTTCGGTTTTGCCAACACCGGTTGGGCCGATCATCAGGATGTTCTTCGGGTACACCTCATCCCGCAGGTCATCAGCCAGCTGTTTACGCCGCCAGCGGCTGCGCAAGGCCACGGCAACGGCACGTTTGGCTTCTTTTTGGCCGATGATGAAACGGTCCAGCTCAGAAACGATTTCGCGTGGGGTCAAATCAGTCATTGGTACTTCCGTTTCAGTGGGATGGCGGCAGCCGGTCAAGCGGCAGCACGCCAGACAAGAGGGAGAGCAGCGCAGCACGGATATGGCTCCAGAAAGCCCCCAAAGCGACCAGGAACACGCCGAGCGCCAGGATCGTAATTGCGGTGCCTTCACCGTTGAAAACAGTTCCTGCAAGGGTAACGCTATAGCCGATTGCGGCAATCAGGAACGAACGCCGGTCAATGATGATTGCGATCATGGCAAACAGCAGCAGCACACCGAGCAGCAGCATGTTGGACCCTGAGGTGCCGGCCTCCAGCAAGCTGAGCGCAATAGTATTCACCAGGGCCGGCGCCGCAACGACGTGCAGCCAGAAACCTTGGGCCGAGCGCCTGGTTACCCGGTGCGGATCGCTGAGATCAAAGGCCATGGCTGCTGCAAATACAGCAAATCCGACGGCGAGCGTGATCCAGGCAAACGGCCCGCTGGCCGACAGCAGGAAAAGGTCGCTTATGCCGGCAGGAGTGCCTGCCTGTATCGATCCTGACAACAGGGCGAGAACAAAGACACCCAAGGCGATCAGTGCCATGGCAAAGGGAACGCGAAAGCGCAGCCAGAAAACAGCAATGGCAACGGTGGCCAGCGCAAATGGCAGCGGCAGGCTCGAAAAATCGTTTTGCGCGATCATGAAGGGCTGGGAATAGCCAGCAGAAAAACCGGTACCGGCGTTGCCGGCCCACAGAAGCGAGAGTGCGATCGCGGGTGCCACCATGCGGCGGCGGCGGATGAAGTATTCAGACAGCATCCACAGCACGGCTGCACCGGCGATGGCTGAATAGACGGCCTTGTCCTGGTAGCCGCCGATTGACCCGGCCAGATCAACCGCTGTGAAGGCCATCCAGCCAGCGGCCAGGATTAACAGCCCGATCACAATGAAGATTTCATTGAATCCTTTGAACAGTTCAAAGGGTTCATCGCCAGGCGCCAGGTTTTCCCGTGCGCCTCTGCGGCTGTGCGCCAATGCCAGAAGCGAGGCAGCTTGGGCCTCGGACAGCAAGCCGGACCCTACAGCAGCCCGCAGATCAATTTGATCAATCTGGGTCATGTCAGCCTTCCTGGCCTATGCTCTCAACTGTGAGGTTGCCATTGGTGTAGACACAGATTTCGGCAGCGATGGCCATGGCATTGCGGGCCACTTGTTCGGCGGATTTGCCGCTGTCCATCATGCCGCGGGCGGCCGCCAGGGCAAAGTTTCCGCCGGAGCCGATGGCAGCCACGTTGTGCTCAGGCTCCAGCACGTCGCCGGCACCGGTGATCACGAACATGTCGGCACCATCGGTGACGATCAGCATGGCCTCCAGTTTCTGCAGGTATTTATCGGTGCGCCAGTCCTTGGCCAGTTCCACGCTTGCCCGCGCCAGCTGGCCTGGGGTTGCCTCAAGCTTGGCTTCCAGCCGTTCCAGCAGGGTGAATGCATCGGCTGTTGATCCGGCAAATCCCGCCACCACGTCAAACCCGCCCGGCGACAGGCGGCGCACCTTGCGGGCTGTGCCCTTGATCACCGTCTGGCCCAGCGACACCTGGCCGTCGCCGGCGATGACAACCTGGCCATCCTTCTTCACGCCGATGATGGTGGTGCCGTGCCAGCCGGGGAATTGATCGTCTGCCATTTGTGCCTCCGCTTTATTGCCCTCTATATGGAACCATCCCACCGCCGGCACAAGAGAACGCGCAAAGTCCACTGCCGGGCAGCAGCTGCATGGCTGTTCACTGCTATGCAGAAAATGCAATTCGGGGCTGATGAACCGGCAATTGTGAGACTCAGGTGGGTATCCTACATGGGGCTCACAACCGGCACAGGGTCGGCTGTTTCTCAGAAGGACTAGCGCTATGACTACCGCAAACATCTATGCGCCGCTCGGAGCAGTCACCGTTCTCCGTGTGGTCGACACACTGATCAACGTGAAAACTGCTCTCGTGGAATGGAACGAGACCCGTGAAACCCGCAAGGCTTTGGCCCGGTTGTCGGACGCTCAGCTGGAAGACATCGGCATGAACCGCGCTGATATCGCCAATATCTGATATCAGATGATCAACAGTTTTGAATGAGCCGCCCGCAACCGGGCGGCTTTGTTCATTTTTGGACGCTGGTTTTATACTTGCCAGCCTGATCCGGCAGCCAGGCCTCGATCGCAGCCGTGGCGACCACATGACGCGTTCCGGCTTCTGCGTCCTCTACATCCAGCCCGCCCATCACGGCGCGCACACTGGCGCGGCCCCGCGGCAAATCCTGGGCCACCAGATCGCAATCCACTGCCTCCGGCTGCTGCACACCGATTGTCACGTCCACCCGCATTTCGCTGTGATCAATCCCGAGCTTGGCAAACAGCGTGATCGAGGAATGATGCAACGCGTCCTGCACCGCACGGCGGGCCGCCTTGGTGTAATCCTGGCCATACAGGTCATTGCCGGTGCCCATTTCCAGGATGATGCGTTTTTCGGTCATTCCGCTGCCTCCATGTCAAAGGACACAACCACGGCCGCATTGGCGATCACCGTGCAGCCGCCGTGGGGCTTTTCGATATTGAGGCCACCCTCCACAACCTGGATGCTGGGCTGGCCGTAGGGGAAAATCTTCAGCAGCGCATCCTTGTCCACGGCTTCGGGTTTCTGAACACCGATCTCTGCGTCGATGATCATGTCTTCTTTTGAAAAATCAAACAGTTCCGCCATGCTGACGGAGTTGTGCCACAGCGCGTCCTTGATCGCGCGGCGGGCAGCTTCGGTGTAATCTTCGCGCCTGAGCGATGTGCCCATGCCGAATTCCACCAATACCCGAGTCTTGGCCATAGTGCCTCCTGTACCTGTTCCGGGCCGGACCGTTGCAGGCAATGGAGGCAATGGAAAGAGCCAGTTTGCCGTCCGCAGATACGCCAGCGCATGCGGGCAAAAGAAAAGGGATGTCCCCGCGGGGACATCCCTCTGAAATCCAAAAAATGGGATCAGGCTCAGATCGAGTCTTCGATCCAGCTTTGCAGCGCAGCTTTGGGCGCGGCGCCGGCGCGGTTCGAAACCACTTGCCCGTCCTTGAAGATAAACAACGCCGGAATTCCGCGCACGCCCATGGCGGCGGCGGAGTTCGGGTTGTTGTCGACATCGACCTTGGCAATTTTCACCTTGCCGCCGAATTCTGCGGCCAGCTCTTCCAAAGCGGGGCCGATCTGCTTACAGGGACCGCACCACTCAGCCCAGAAATCCACCACAACGGGGATGTCGGAGTTCTTGACTTCGGCGTCAAAAGTGGCGTCGGTGACGGCTACGGTGGACATATGCATGTCTCCATGAGTGTGTGGCAACTGGAGTTGGAACCTAGGTACGGCTTAACCGATCGTCAAGGTTCCATCCGCCGCAGAAGCGCGCCTGTCACAAGCTCGTGCGGCAGCTGCATCAGGGTTGCATTGCAGGTCCAAAGCAACGCGGTTTCAATGGCGCGATCCGGATAAATCTGTGCAAGCGCATGGGCATAGGCGCCCATCTGCCGCAGCAGGCCTTCGGGGCATCTTTCAGGCGTTTCAGGTACAGTTGCGTTGGATTTGAAATCCACTGCCAGGACTTTTTCCGGGGTTACGATCAGCCTGTCGATCACCCCATGCAGGCGCGAACCATGCAAATCTGCGGTAATAGGCACCTCGGCCAGAGTGTCCGGCTTGAAAATATGAAACAAATCAGCGTTTTTGAGAACGGCTGAGGCTTCGGCCAGAAGATTGGCGCTGTCTTCCGCATCTTGCAGAAGGTTTTTTGCTAGCTTGGGCCAATCTTCCTCGGGTCGGCCGGGCAGATGCTCCAGCAGCAGGTGCAGCCTGCTGCCGCGGGATTTGGCGGCCTCCTCGTCCAAGCCCTGATCACCCGGCAATGCCTTGGCCCCGCCCAAATCCGAAGGGCTGAGCGCCGGATCCGGTGCCGCATAAGGTTTCGCTAGCCGGTTAAAGACGTCAGGCAAGATGTGTTTCTCAACGTCCTGGGCAGCCGTTTCAATCAGCGGCAGCCCTTCCCAATCACCGTGTTGCAGACGTAACCCGGTACCGCCTTCGGTTTCAAGTTTCACCGCTCCGCCGTCCCGCAATGCACGTTCCGACATACGGTACCAGCTGTCGTTCTGCTCACCGACGTCGCCGGCTGCGGCGACAATAAGCCACTTTTCTGCCCGGGTTAGAGCCACATACAACAGGCGCAACCGTTCATTTTGAAGTTTTTCCTGGGCGGTTTCACGGGCGGCCAGCATGGTGGCCGGCATCTGGTCTTTGGACAGCTTCCACACCGGGGTGCCATTTGCCAGCATGATTTCCGCATCGCGCGGCGCTTGGCGTTTGGCAGTATCCGGCAGGATTACAATAGGCGCTTCCAGGCCTTTGGAGCCATGCACCGACATCACCCGTATCATATTGCCGGCGGCACCCATCTGGCGTTTGATTTCCAGGTCGTCGGTCTGCATCCAAACCAGGAACCCGGTAAGACTGGGCACATCGGTGCGTTCATATGCCAGTGCCTGCGACAACAGCGCGTTGATGCCGTCCTCGGCTTCCGGCCCCAGCCGGCCCAGCAGTTTCTGGCGGCCGCTGTGGCGTGTCAGGATGCGTTCGATCAGGTCATAGGGGCGCAGGAAATCAGCATTGGCGCGCAGGTCGTCCAGCACCGCCATGGTTTCGGGGAACGCCCCTGCCCGCTCGCGGAGCGCCGGCCACAGGTACAGCGCCTCACGCCGGTGGGCGAGGTCGAACAGTGCTTGCTCATTCCAACCGAACAGCGGCGACTTCAGTGCTTCCGCCAGTGATAAGGAATCCTCCGGCAGGGCCAGGAACCGCAGCAGTGCTGCGATGTCCTTCACCGCCAGTTCCGCACCTACTTTCAACCGGTCAGCGCCGGCAATGGGCAGCTCGGCCTTTTTGCAGGCACGGATGATCTCAGAGAACAGATCAGACCGGCGCTGCACCAGAATCAGGAAATCACCTGCCTGAACCGGCCTGCGCTGGAAGGTGCCGCGTTCAGCACCGTCCTCAGGGATTGTGACACCGGTGCCGATCATCTGTTTGATCGACTGGGCGATGCGTTCGGCCAGGATCACTGTGTGATGGCGGCTGCTGGGACGGTCAACGGGGCTGGTCCAGTCAGGATCCTCGTCGTCCTCGACCTTTCCGACCACCGGCCAAAGGTCCACCCGGCCCGGCAGGTCGGATTTGAAGGCCCGGTGCAGCGCTTCCTTGCGAAAACCCGCGCGCGGGCTGTCCCGGAAGACGAGATCCACCAGTTTCAGGATCGCAGCAGAAGAGCGGAAAGAGAAATCGAGCGAGGCATCCTGCAGCCCGGCTCCGGTTTCCGCCAGCCGGTGCCCGAACTCTTGCTGCATCCGGTCAAAGGCATCCGGATCGGCACCTTGGAAAGAATAGATCGACTGTTTCTTGTCACCGACCACAAAGATCGTGCGTTCGACATCCGATCGCGCACCAACGCCGGATGTGAATTCCTGCGCCAGTTTCTCAATCACGTCCCATTGCACCGGGCTGGTATCCTGTGCCTCGTCCACCAGAATGTGGTCGATGCCGCCATCCAGCCGGTACAGCACCCAGGCGGCAACGCCTGGATCGTTCAGCAATTGCCGGGCCTTCAGGATCAGGTCGTCAAAGTCGAGCCAGCCGCGCAGCTGTTTGCGGTGCTCATACTCCGGCAGGAAGGCGGCGGCAAAGCGATGCAGATCATGGCTTTTGCGAGCGGCAGCCAGGGCCAGGCGTTTGGTGCGGGCATCCTCGATGCGCAGCATCAGCGGTTCCAGCTGGTCCATAAGCGAGAGATGCGATTCGCGTAGCTTTTTGGTTGGGAATTTGTCGATTTTGGCAGTGAACGGCTCTTTGGCGCTGGCGCCGGTGAGGAAGATGCTTTCCAGCGTACTCAAGTCGGCAAGTGCCGGCTTGGCTATGCCAGTCAGCTTTGCAGCTGCCTTTTGATCGGTCGCACCGCCCTGCCCCAGCATCTGGCGAGTGCGCTGCAGCAGTTCTTCCTCGCCGCCTAAATACACCAAGGCTTCCAGTGCGGCTTCGTCAAAACCCTCAGGCAGCTCAAACAGCTCCAGCAGCCCTTCCCAACCCAACGGCTGGCCGAAATCGGCGCGGCGCTGGCAGATGGAGGATGTCAGGGTCTCAAAATCGCTGTCGCTGACATGGCGCGCCAGGGAGTCGACCAGATGGGCCTCGGACCCTTGGGCGAAATCCTCCATGATTTCCGCACGCAACAGCTGGCCTGATCGGTCGTCCATCTCTGAAAACTGCGGGCTGACGCCGGCCTCCAGCGGGAAGCGGCGCAGAAGCGAGGCGCAGAAGGAATGGATGGTCTGGATTTTCAACCCGCCTGGCGTCTCAATCGCGCGGGCAAACAGGGTGCGGGCCTGTGCCAGGTCGCCGGCGCCGGTGTTGACCTCGCCCAGTTCGGTCAAGGCAGAGACCAGCGCCGGATCCCTCAGCATCGCCCATTCGCCCAGCCGTTTGAACAGCCGGTTCTGCATCTCGCTGGCGGCGGCCTTGGTGTAGGTCAGACACAGGATGTGCTGCGGCTGCACGCCCTTCAGCAAGAGCCGCGCCACCCGGTCGGTCAGAACTTTGGTCTTGCCGGATCCAGCATTGGCCGCCAGCCAGGTAGAGGCATCGGGGCGTGCGGCGCGGAACTGCGCCTCGGAGGCGGCGTCGCGGATGGTCATGACAAGTTCTCCGGCTGCGGCGTGGCGCTGCGATCCCATTCGCCGTAACGCGCAAGGTGGTCATAGTCGCCGGCGATGTCGTCGCGATATACCATGCGGCGGCTCGAATAGCCTTGTTCAGGCTCGAAATAAGCCCCGATCAGAGTGTGCAGCTCGTCCCACACCTTGGCGGGCGGTTCTTCTTCCAGCGGCGCACGCACTTCTTTCATGCTGGATCCAAGCCCGATGAACAGGGCGCGGGCCACTTCCGCGGGGCCAAGGCCGTCAAAGGCGCCTTGCTCGGCCATGGCGGCTTCGATCAGCAGTTGCTTTTCGAACTTCTTCTGCTGCGATTCCGAGGGTGGCGCGCCGGTTTTATAGTCATAGAGATGCAGGAACCCGCGGTCGTCCATGTCGATCCGGTCGGCCCGGCAGGCGATGGTAAAATCCAGAGGGTCCAGCCGGGTGCTGCCTTTGGCCTCAAAGGCGACCGGTTTGGCACGTGCCTGGCGTTCCCGCTCAGCCAGCACAAAGTCTCCGGCGATCTTGCGGATGCGGCTGTGCCACAGAATGCGTGCAACCGGCCAGGGGACGTGGCTTTCCAGCAGCTGGCGGGTTTTGCCGATCAGGTGACCGGCAGTCAGCAGGGAAGGATCCGTTTGGGCTTCTTTGATGAACTGCTCAAACACCTCATGTACCACAATGCCGCGCAGCAAGGCGTCCGGCTCTTGCACCAGCGGGTTCAGAGGTTTCAGCCGCAGTACGTGCTTGGCGTAAATCGCATAAGGGTCGCGGATCAAGCGGGGGATTTCCGTGATGGTGAGCCGGCGCGGGCGGGCGGCAACCGGTGGCCGCGGCGAGGGGCGCGGCACTTGCGGGATCGGTGTTGGCTGTTCCAGTACCTCTGCCCGGCCGAGCCACTGGCGGCCTTTCGTCCGCATAGCTTCCAGCGCATCCCGGCCGCCCTGATCCGGCAGTCCGGACAAGAGGTTGGTCAGCCGGTTCAGCCAGCGCGAGGGCACGGTGTCTGCTTCTTCCGAGCGTTCGGCGCGCGTCAGCCAGACTTCGGGTGCAGCGATGGCCTGTTGAAAGTCATGCGCTGACAGGCCGATCCGGCGTTCGGGCAGCAAGAGGCCGGCCTGGTTGCGCAGCTGGCGGTTCAGCCAGGGATCGGGGCTGGCGGCCTCTGGCCAGCTGCCTTCGTTGAGGCCGCCGAGGATCACCAGATCGGCACCTTGCACCCGCGCCTCCAAGGTGCCCCAGATCATGATTGAACCATAGGGCGCATCGCGGTCGCGCACCTCGCCCTGGCTCAGCAACGCACCCAGCAGATCGGCAAAATCGCGGGCGGACATGTCGCCGCCATAGGGGGCTTCGGCTTCCAGGTTTTCAATGCAAGAGCGCGCGGCCTGACCAGCCTTCTTGTCCCACAGTGTACTGCTGCCGTCTGATTGGCTGCCGGCAGCGATGTATTCAGCGCGCTCACGCAGACGCCGGACCCAATCGGTCAAGGGAAGGGTGCCTGCGATCTCCTGATCTGCGAAACAGGCGCTGAGCCAGGACGTCCAGCCTGGGGTCAGATTGCGTCCCTTTTCAAATCCGGCAAATGCTGCGGCATCGGGGAAGGGCGGACCGTTTCGGCGCAGCGACAGCTCCAGCTCGCGGGTTTGGCGCAGGTGATTGCCACGGTCCGCGCCATCGTGGGTCAGCGGGTGTTTCAGCAGTGTCAGCAGACTGTCGCATGCCAGCGGTTTGCAGAACAGACCTGCCACATGGCGCAGGAAACGGCCTGGAGGCGACAGCTGCAGGGGCTGGCCGGCAGAATCGTCAGGAAGGATATCCCAGCGGTCCAGCGCTGCCGAGACCTGGCGGGTCAGCATCCGATCCGGCGTAATGAGCGCGGCTGTTTGCCCGTCTTCCGCTGCTTGGCGCAGTCGAAGAGCAATGGCGAGCGCTTCGGCGCGGGGGTTGGGGGCCTCGATCAGGGTAACGTTATCTGTGGCCGGTTTCAGACCAGACAGATTTGGGCCTTCGCTCATCCAGGCATCGGTCACCGGGGCTGGACGCAAGGCAAGAGAGACCAGCTGATTGCGTTCAGAAGAGACTGGCGGTGCATCAGTCCAGCGCTGCACGTCACGTGGTGAAAGATCCAGGTCTTTCAATAGCTTGTGGAAACGGTACTGTGGATGATCCTCCGAGATCATCGGATCATCCAGCCTGTCCCAAACATGTTCCGGCTGGTCAAAGTCGAAGCCGGGAAGCACCACCGCGCCCTGCGGCAGCCGGGCGATGGCCTGCATCAGCATCAGTGTCGTCCCGCGCGAACCGGTGGAGCCGGCCAGGATCACTGGATGCGGCGGCGGATTCTCCTGCCATTGCCCGATCAGGTTCAGCACCGCCTGCCGCTGCCGCGCCTGGGCATCCATCGCACCTTCATGCAGGCCAGTGAACTCATCGGCGATCCCGATAAAGGCCTGCGCCCGCGCCCAGTGGCCGGACATGTCCGCGACATCCAGATCGCGGATCGCATCGGTACTGACGCCTTCACCCTGCATCTCGTCGATCAGCGCGGCAAGACTGTCGGACAAGTCATAAAGCGACGCCCTGGAGGCCAGGTCGGGCTGCGCATCCAATAATTTTGCGATCAATTGAGACAGTTCCAGCCGCCGCCGCAGCGGCGGCAAAGCAGGCGGCAGCCCGTCCAGCGTGGCACGCTGTGCCAGATCAGTCAGCAGCAGCATGCGCGGCAGCAGCAGGGCGGGGCCATTGTCAAACAAACTACGGACACGCCGCGCCATACGGGAGGTGTTGATGATCAGTTCAACCCTTGCCAACGCCTCGGGCGGCTGGTCCTGGCTGCGGATGCGCAGCCCATCGGCCAGTGCATGCGGGAAGTCGGCACCGCAGGGCAGGGCAAAGACGCGCGGTTTTGCGGAAGGTTCAAACATCATCTGCGGCTATCAGATCCTCGGCCAGTGTGATCCCCTCTGGATGGCCCACATCGCACCAGCGGCCAGGATATTCCAGAGCAAACAGCCGGTTTGCTTCGGCCATCCGGTTCCACAGGACATTCAGTGAGAACACCTGCTCCTCAATCTGGTACAGATCCTGTGTTTTCAGGATCTGAACCCCGCCATAGACTAACTGTCCGCCGCGACTGATGCGGCCTTCGGCATCAGCCGCGAAATCCCCGCCACCGGTGCGGCCCGCTGCACGTTCCAGCGGCACACAGACCAGCAGTGCGTCCATGCGGTCGGGGTCCCAAGCCTGCAGGGCCAATTCCAATGGGTTCGGACCCTTCCATATGGCGTCGGTGTTCATGGTGAAAACCGGCCCGTCTCCCAACAGCGGCAAAGCCTGGCGCAGACCGCCGCCGGTGTCGAGAATCTCGGGGGATTCGAGACTGATGCGTACATTTTGAGGCTCTAAAAGGGCCTTTAGCGGCTCTGGCTTGTAATGCAGGTTTGCCACTATCCGGGCTGGCCGGACGGCTTGGGTGAGCTCCAGCGCATGGGCGATCAACGGCCGTCCTGAGACTTCGATCATCGGTTTCGGCTTGTCGCGGGTCAGCTCCCGCATCCGGGTTCCAAATCCAGCGGCAAACAGCATGACGGCATCAGGATAGCGCTGCATCAGGGCTTCAGCCTATCCAGATTGTCCGGGGTTGGGGGTGGCAGGCTTTCACGCAGCAGATCCGCAACCGGAGCCAGTGCAGGATGCTCCAGCCCGCGAATGAAATGGTCCCACACCCGCGGGATCAGGTCCACGTAATGGGGTTTGCTGTATTCCAGGCTGAGCCTGGCAAAGACGCCAAGGATACGAAGATTCCGCTGCACGCCCAGAACGGTATAGGCGGTTCGGAAACCAGACTCATCCACTCCGGTGGCAGACAAATACCGGTCAATCATCCGCATTTCGACGGTGGCCGGCACGTCGCGGCGGGCATCCTGCAGCAGCGACACCAGATCATATGCGCAGTGGCCGGCGCGGGCGTCCTGAAAGTCCAGCAAACCGACGCGCGCCACCCCGCCGCGGTCCGGCAGCCACAGCAGGTTTTCGGCGTGGTAGTCACGCTGAACCAGAACTAGATCACCTTTGACAGTTTCACGCAGGATGTCTTCGAAGTGATCCTCGAACCTGGATTGCAAGTCAGGATCATGACCGCCGAGGATGCCGTCGCGGTATTTCACCAGCGCCAGACCGGCCATTTCTGCCATCATTCGCGGGCCATATGGTTCCAGATCCGGCGTCGTTGCTTGGTGCAAGGAAACCAGCGCATCGGTGGCTGCTTCATAGAGTTCCTTTTCCAGCGCCGGTTTCCGCAGGATGGCACGGGCAAAAAGATCATCACCCAGGTCTTCTAGCAGCAAAAAGCCATTTTCAACGTCCTGAACCAGGATCTCCGGGGCGCTGAGACCCTGGGCACGCAGGTATTCGGCAATGCGAATGAAAGGGCGGACATCTTCGCCCTTTTCCGGCGGCGCGTCCATCAGCACAACGGTTTTGCCATTGTCAGCCGTCAGCCGTTCATAGCGCCGGTTGGAGGCATCGCCGGCCAGCGGGCCGCGTTGCCAGTTGCCATAAGGCGTGGCCGAGAGAAATGTTTCGCACAGGGTGTTGCGGTCAGTCATGCGCAGATGCGCTCCATCAGGGGCCGCCATTTCATGTCGCTCCAGCTAAGCGTCAGATGGCGGCGGTCTTCATGTTCCGGATCCAGCGCCAGTTTCAGGCGGATGGCGTGAGCGGGGGTCAGTTCGGCCAGCCGGTCGGGCCATTCGACCAGGCAGATGGCGCTGTCAAACGCTTCGATCAGACCCAGTTCTTCCAGCTCATCCAGAGACGACAGCCGGTAAAGGTCGGTGTGCCACAGCTCACCGGCGGGCACGTCATAGGTTTGCACCAGTGTAAAAGTGGGCGAAGGGACGTCCTCCGGCACATCCATAAGCGATTGGATCAAATGGCGGGCGAAATGGGTTTTACCGGCGCCGATCACCCCTTCCAGCAACAGGCAATCGCCGGGGCGCAGGGCCCCGGCGATCTGTGCGGCCAATCGGGCCGTTTCGTCCGGTGAGTTCAGCGTGCAGGACGCGGTATCCGTGGTCATGGCGCTAGAATGGCGCCGCCGCCGGTCTGCTGCAAGCCGGTTTCCGGGCCTAGCCCTTGCTGATAGCGGGGAAGCGCTGCTGGCCTGCCGGCAAGGCCACGGTTTCCGGTGCCCGGAAGCTGACCATCGTCGCACCGTTCTGAATTGCGGAGACCTTGCAGATCATGCGCGTGCCGTCGCGCAATTGGACATGCGACCACCAGGCTTCGCGCCCGTCTCCGCCAGCGACAAAATCGCGGATCTCACCCCAGACAGGGGTCGGCGCGCAGGTGTCCTGCCAGATCCGGCTGGCATCCATGATCGAGACTTTGGCAAAGCTGGCTTCCGGGTCCATTGACCAGAGGCTGCCATAGGCACTGTTAGAGAAGGTCATGCTGCCATCGCTGGCAAAGACCGTAATCGCCTCGTCCATCTGGTCCATGATTGACTGGCCCATCTCTAGCTCTGAGCGGAACTGGCGGGTGAGTGTGACCTCGGCGGTGATGTCTTCGAACAGGAAGGCAATGGCGCCGTCCGGGTGCGGCCGGCCCGAAACCTTGTAGACGGATCCCGATGGCAGCGACCAGGTTTCCTGATAGCGGCCTTCAGCGGCGGCCTCCAAAAGGTCGGCCATCTGGTGGCGCCAGCTGGAGTAGCTTTTGGGTTCCGGCATCATCCGCTGGTCGCGCAGACGGTCGAAGAAGGTCAGAAGATTGGGCCGCGAGCTGAGGAAATTGGCGGGCAGGGCAGTGAGGTCGATCAGCACCGGATTGAACAGCACCAGCTGGCGGTTGCGGTCAAAAATCGCAAGACCGATCGACAGCTGGGCAAACGTCTTGGCCAGGGTCTGCACGAAATTGCGCTGGGCAACCTCGGCGTCGACCACCGCATTCACATCCACCGCGTGACACAGCCAGCCGGCTTCGGTTTCTGTGGTGGAAACGTTATACCACAGTTTCTTGTTGCTTTCCGGCAGCGGGATGTAGATCCGCTCCGGCTTGCCGCTGTTCATCGGGTCGTGCAGGTCGGTGAACAGGGGCTCGGCAAAGTCGGCATTGCGGCCGCGTATCTTCTGGCTGAGGTCGTCATAGGCGAGGTTGGACCAAGTAACGTTGCCCTCCTCCGACTGCAGCCAGACCGGGTAGGGCGCCTGATGCACGGCAGCGCGCAGTGTGGTCAGTTCCTGATCAAGGGATTTGTTCTGTTCCTCCAAGGTGCTGCGGCGCAGCTGCACGCGGGTGACCCCGTCGATCCATTCGCAATGCGCCTCGCGGCTTTCGGCAGAAGCGGTGCCGGAAAGAACGAGCGGGCCGACATCCTTGAGAAAGCCCGGTGACTGCGGCAGGCCCGGGTAGCTGCGGGCCAGCTGGTCGCGCAGCATGCCCCAGTCAAAGTTCTCCGCCTGGTCGCCAATGAATTTCCGCGCGCCCGAAGACCAGCCGATCAGGCTGTTTTCGTCAAACAGGAACACCGCATCTGTGCGGCCGTCGCCGGCCAGCAGATCATGTTCCATGCCATTACGGCGCGGATTGGGTGACAGCCACCAGACCGCCGCCGCCGCTGTTGCAGCACAAAGCGCTGCCAGTACAAACCATTCGATCGAAGCGAAGTCCTGCATGTCGTCCTGCCCAGTTCAGCTCTCGTTTACCCGCATGGTTCCCTAATAATGGTTAAATCAAGTTTAATTGGTTGCCCAAAAGTGAATAGTTAAATTTCTAAAGGTATATTTTTCCCAATGACAGGGCCGCCGTCTGCCATGGCGTCGATTTTTTTGCGTGGCCAGGCAACCTCGACAATGGCGCCGCGCCGTTCGCGGTAGGGGCTGAGGGTTTGGAAAGGGTCTGCGCCGTTGGCGAATCTCAGCTGTGCACCGGTGCGCTGCAGCAGCGTTTTGGCAATGAAGAGACCCAGGCCCATGCCCTCGTACTCGGGCCGCTGCTTCAGCTCGTTTTCGCCCCGGCGGCGACGCACAAACGGATCGCCAATGCGGCCCAGCAGATGCGGCGGAAATCCCTGGCCATCGTCGCAGATCCGCAAAATGATCCGGTCGTTGTTCCAGGCAGCATCGATCCAGACGGTGGAGTGGGAGAAATCCACTGCATTCTGCACCAGGTTGCGCAACCCGTGGATGATCTCGGGTTTACGCATAACTGTTGGCTGCTGAAAGTCACCTCCCTCCAGCGGTTCCTCATGGTAGATAACGGATTTGCCGCGGTTCATGTGCGGCTCTGCCGCTTCGGTCACCAGGGTTGAAAACGGCGCCTGACGCAAATGCAGATCGTCATTGCCGACCCGGCCCATGCCGCGCAGGATGTCGCGGCAGCGGTCGGCCTGTTCACGGATCAGCGCGGCATCTTCACGCAGGTCAGGGCGGTCGTCCAGCTCTTCGATCAGCTCGGCACTGGCGAGTTTTATGGTGGCCAGCGGTGTGCCCAGCTCATGCGCCGCTGCCGCCACCACGCCGCCCAGGTCGGTCAGCTTTTGCTCGCGCGACAGCGCCAGCTGGGTAGCGCTGAGCGCATCCGACATAGAGCGCATTTCGTTGCTGACCCGGAAGGAATAGGCGCCGATGAACAGAATGGCGATGACAATGGCGATCCAATTGCCGAAGATGAACACATCGGGAATGCGCAGGATGAAACCTTGTTCGGTGCGCAGGGGCAGGTGGAATTCTGCCATCAGGGTGACAAGAATGACAGCGGTGGCACCGATGATCAGCGTGGAGCGCAGCCCCATGACGGCGGCGGAAATCGTCACCGGCCCCAGCACGAGTAAAGCAAAGGGGTTGTTCAACCCGCCGGTCAGATACACCAGGAAGGC
The DNA here is from genome assembly GCF_025141335.1 of Leisingera sp. M523. Taxonomy (NCBI): domain Bacteria; kingdom Pseudomonadati; phylum Pseudomonadota; class Alphaproteobacteria; order Rhodobacterales; family Roseobacteraceae; genus Leisingera; species Leisingera sp. M523. Next base: position 3,775,341 of record NZ_CP081036.1, on the reverse strand, counting down.
CAGCTGCAGCAGATCGAACAGCACCATCAGGAAATTCTCAAACTCGGTCAGGCGTTTGTTTTCCGGGAACGCGAAGATGGCGATCAGGTTGCCGGCGGCTGAAATGCCAATGGCCAGATAGCACAGGCCCAGCTCCAACTGCAGGTTAAAGCGGTGCTGCGCCACGGCAATGGCGGTGATCTGTCCGGCAATGGCCACCCAGCGCAGCAGGATCAGGGTCCGCAGGCGGATCCAATGGCTGTGTTCCTGGCCGCTTGTCAGCCTGAAGATGCGATCGCTCATAAGGTTCGTTGCTCCCGCAGATGTGACGCCGTGCGCCAGTTGCATCGGCTGTGTTTCTTGATAGGTCTGGCGCTGCAAACGATCAACAACCCTTCCCTTACGAAAAGTGTGATCTCATGACCCGCGTCTATGCTCTCTTTGCTGTTGCTTTTGTTGCTGCCCTTGTGGGTGGTGCCTGGTTTATGACCCGCGGAGGGGCTGGAGGCGACAAATTCGCACAGTGCCGCAGCAGCCAGATCGCTGGCGGCACCGATACCATCGGCGGGGCGTTCGAGCTGGTCAATGCCAAGGGCGAGACTGTCACCGACAAGGATGTGATCACCGAGCCGTCGATTGTCTACTTCGGCTACACTTTCTGTCCTGACGTCTGCCCGATGGATTCGGCCCGCAACGCGGATGCGGTCGATGTGCTGGCAGAGCGCGGCATCAGCGTGACGCCGGTGTTCATTTCCATCGACCCGGGCCGCGATACCCCTGAAGCTGTTGGCGATTTCGCCGAAAACCTGCATGAAAAGATGATTGGGCTGACCGGGTCTCTGGACCAGGTGAAGGCCGCCAGCAAGGCGTATAAGACCTACTTTAAGAAGAACGAAGGGGATGAGGATTACTACCTCGTCGACCATTCGACCTTTTCCTATCTGGTACTGCCCGAGGATGGCTTTGTGGAATTCTTCCGCCGCGATGAAACGGCGGAGCAGATGGCCGACAAGACCGCCTGCTTCATCGAAAAAATCTGAGGCAGGATAGCTGTTTGACCTTTCCCCCTGCCCGGACATATTCTTGCGTGAACAGACAAAAACTTCGCGGAGGACCGGGCATGGCCGAAACTGCTCTGCAGGATATTGGACCAGACAAGACACTGCTGCTGGTTGATGATGACGAGCCGTTTCTGCGGCGTCTGGCCAAGGCAATGGAAAAGCGCGGTTTCTCAGTGGAGACTGCGGGGTCGGTTGCCGCAGGCAGTGCCATTGCAACGGCCCGCCCGCCGGCCTTTGCGGTGGTGGATCTGCGGCTGGAAGACGGCAACGGTCTGGATGTGGTCGAAGTGCTGCGGGAAAAACGTCCGGATAGCCGGGTTGTGGTGCTGACCGGCTATGGTGCCATCGCCACGGCTGTTGCAGCGGTCAAGATCGGTGCGACGGATTACCTGTCCAAGCCGGCCGATGCCACCGACATCATGAACGCTTTGCTGGCCAACGAGGATGTGCTGCCGCCGCCGCCGGAAAACCCGATGAGCGCCGACCGGGTGCGCTGGGAGCATATCCAGCGGATCTATGAGCTGTGCGACCGCAATGTCTCGGAAACCGCACGGCGGCTCAACATGCACCGCCGCACCCTGCAGCGGATACTGGCCAAGCGCAGCCCGCGCTGAGGATCAGAGCTGCGCCATCAGCGCTGTATGGCGGCCCAGAAACGCCATACGGGTTTCCAGCGGCGGACGCAGCACGATATTCAACCCCGCGGTAACCTCCGGTTTCGGGCGGCCGAAGAACCGGCTGGCTTCCTTTTCCGAAAAGCCGGCGATCTGCACCGCTTCCATCCAGGCGCTGATCTTGTCGGCCCGCTTGATTTGCGCCTTGATGGTCTTGGGCAAGGCAGCGGGCAGACCAAACCGCAGGTGAATGGCCGCCGTCAGCCGCAAGTCCAATTCGCCATATCCCGGCCCCACCGCAGCTTTGACTGGCGAGATCATGTCCCCGATCACATATTCCGGCGCATCATGCAGCAGTGCTGCCAGCCGCCATTTGACCGGTGCCATTGGGTTCATCCTGGTGAAAAGGTCCTCAACCAGCAGTGAATGCTCAGCCACGGAATAAGCAAAATCCCCCCTGGTCTGGCCGTTCCAGCGGGCAACAAATGCCAGTCCGTGGGCGATATCCTCTATCTCGATATCCACCGGTGTCGGGTCCAGCAGATCCAGGCGGCGGCCGGACAGCATGCGCTGCCATGCGCGGGCGGGTTTTGCGGGCATGAGGGTTTCCTGTCGCTGCACTTACCCCATTGACTAACCGTTGCGCGGCAACCGGGCAATGCTTGCCGGGTTTGGCTGCCGGATGCCTGAACACAGGCAAAAAACGGAGTGTTTATGCCTTGTGAGTTTGAAACGGGCACTGCGCGGCCCAATATTATAGGTATACAAGGGGCACCGCCCCCTCTCTGCGGCAACCCCTTTTCGTGACGTGACACGCAATGGAAAGGAGTTTGTCATGTTTAAGCGTCTTCTTGGTATTTCTCTGTTATTCGGCATGGCAGCGACGGCGCCGCCAGCCTTGGCAGCCAGCTGCGGCGACCGCGAGGTCATGACCCAAAAGCTGGAAAGCGGATACTCCGAACGGCTGACCGCCGGCGGATTGCAGAAAAGCCGCCCTGAGGCCACTGTGATCGAGGTCTGGTCGTCGGATGAAACCGGAACTTTTACGGTTCTGGTCACACATGCGAATGGGGTCAGCTGCGTTGTTGCGACCGGTTCCTCATTCTTCCACATTTCGGAAAATACGTCCGACCCAGGCACGCCAAGCTGACATTGGCCGCCTGACAGGCTCCCCCCAACAGCCTGCTCCACCATAAAAAGCCAGAGCCATAAGCTCCGGCTGCGGGTATCTTCGTTGAATATCAACAATTGCAGTGCTAGGCCCTCCTGCAACTGTACTTGCAACTGGATTGGAGCTGGCAATGGCCGGGGATTATATCGTCAAGGACATCGCGCTGGCCGGGTTCGGCCGCAAAGAGCTGAACATCGCCGAAACCGAAATGCCGGGACTGATGTCCCTGCGCGCGGAATACGGCGAAAGCAAACCGCTGAAGGGCGCGCGCATTGTCGGCTCATTGCATATGACCATCCAGACGGCTGTGCTTATTGAGACGCTGGTGGCGTTGGGCGCCGATGTGCGCTGGGCGTCGTGCAACATCTTCTCGACCCAGGACCACGCTGCCGCGGCGATTGCCGAAGCAGGCATTCCGGTCTTTGCGATCAAGGGCCAGTCGCTGGAAGAGCATTGGGATTATTTGGATAAATCCTTCATGTTCGAGGAAGGCCCCAACCTGATCCTCGACGATGGCGGCGATGCCACCCTTTATGTTCTGCTGGGCGCGCGTGCCGAAGCGGGCGAGGATATCATTCCCGTGCCGCAGTCCGAAGAAGAAGCGGTCATCAAGGTGCAGATCCAGAAGCGCATGGAAGCATCCCCGGGCTGGTTCACCAAAACCCGCGATGCGATCCTGGGCGTGTCCGAGGAAACCACTACCGGCGTGCACCGCCTCTATGATCTGCAGAAGAACGGCCAGCTGCCGTTCCCGGCGATCAACGTGAATGACTCGGTCACCAAGTCGAAGTTCGACAACAAATACGGCTGTAAGGAATCGCTGGTCGACGGCATCCGCCGTGCCACCGACACCATGATGGCCGGCAAGGTCGCTGTGGTCTGCGGTTACGGTGACGTGGGTAAGGGCTCTGCCGCCTCCCTGCGCGGTGCAGGCGCCCGGGTGAAAGTCACCGAGGCCGACCCGATCTGCGCCCTGCAGGCTGCGATGGACGGTTTTGAAGTGGTGCTGCTGGAAGAGGAAGTCGGTTCCGCCGATATCTTCATCACCACCACCGGCAATAAGGACGTGATCCGCATCGAGCACATGCGCGAGATGAAGGACATGGCGATTGTCGGCAACATCGGCCATTTCGACAACGAGATCCAGGTTGCCGCTCTGAAAAACCACAAGTGGACCAACATCAAAGAACAGGTGGACATGATCGAGATGCCTTCGGGCAACCGCATGATCCTGCTGTCCGAAGGCCGCCTGCTGAACCTCGGTAATGCCACTGGCCATCCGAGTTTCGTGATGTCGGCCTCCTTTACCAACCAGGTGCTGGCCCAGATGGAGCTGTGGACCCGCGGCGACCATTATGAAAACGACGTCTATATCCTGCCCAAGCATCTGGACGAGAAAGTCGCCCGCCTGCACTTGGGCCGCATCGGCGTTAAGCTGACTCAGTTGAGCGCCGAACAGGCCGCTTATATCGGCGTCAAGCCGGAAGGCCCGTTCAAGCCCGAGCATTATCGCTACTAAGCGGTTCCTCTTTTCAAAAAATCAGCGCCGCTGGAGCAATCCTGCGGCGTTTTTTATTGCCGGGCCGCAGATCAGCGCTGGCTGGGCATATGGTCGCCGCGCCCCTCAGGGGTGAGGTCGAACAGGTTCCACATCGGCCACAACGCATCGACATGGCGCGGCTGCCAGGGGCTGGGCTCAAAGAGCATCTCCGATCCCCAGAAATGCCGGATGCCGTCGTCTGATCGGGTAAAGACATGCAGCATCGGCAGCTGCGCGCCCTCGCTGCTTTCACCCAAATAGTCCTGCTGATAGCTAGTGCCCGCAGCAGAATAGAGCGGCAGATCCTGCCAGCCCTTTGCGGTCTGCAGTGCTGCAAGCCGTTCCGGCGATGATTGCGCGACAACCGCGAACCCCATGCGCGCGTGCACATGGGACACTTGCCCGCGCCAGCCATCCAGAATCGCTGCACACATCGGGCAGGCTGCCTCGCTGTCCGGCCCGTACATCAGAGAATAAACCGCAAGGGCACTGTGCTTGCCGAACAGGTCCAGCAAGGATGCCGAAGCGCCGCTTGTGCTGCGGAATTCATAAGTCTCTGCAACCCGCCCGCCGGCTGGCAAAGCCCGTCGCAAGGCGGCAACTTTTTCAGTTTGCGCGCGCAAACCGATCTCAGCTTGCAACAGTTCATTGCGGGCTGTGCGGTAGGCGGCGCTCTCGTTAGGGATGCTTACGGGCATTGCGTGCCTTTCCTGACTGGTGACTCTATAATTAACAATTATGTTAATTAATATGGCGATCTGTCAAGAAGCTTCTCATGTTCTGCGGTGTGACGCAGATTATGTGGCTAGCTTCCAGCGTCGCTGATTTAGCTCGCATTGTCAGGGTTATTGATTTGCGGAATCGTGTTTCAAAGAGCTACACATAAGACACCGGCCAGGACGGCCAGGTACCAGATTTTCAAACGCGTGTGGTGGATAGTGGAGCACGCGGGGTGGAAGGGAAGGTCCTGATTGTCCTCAGGTCCTTCCCTTTTTCAATTCAGAACAGGCTCAGCACCAGGCCAGCAATTGCGCAGGCCAGCGTCGCATAGCCGCCATCAATCAGCGTCAGCTTAACCGGCCGCATCCCATACATGTTGTTCAGGGCAATCCAGGGGCTGATGAAGAACAATCCGACACCTGCACCGCCAATCAGACCCGTGCCCAGGGTCTCGATGCCGGACAGGGTGAACACATGGCGCATCATGCCAGCAACGATCAGCTGCAGCACAAAAGCCATCGCAAAAATCATCGGGCTCTGACCGCCCTTCGGTTTTCCGTCTTCATCACATTCAACACCAGCGGCCTCGACCCACGGTTTGGCGAGGGCGCCGTAATATCCTGCTCCCAGCGCAAATGCCGCCGCAGCCGCCACGATCACACTTAAGAATTCCATGCTGTTCTCCTCAATGGTTTCAGCCATTTAGGAACAGATTGGCAGATCAGCTGGGATCTGTCTCCCCCAGCGCGCAGATGGTGGCCCATTCCGCGTCGCTCACCGGCTGCACAGACAGGCGGGAGTTCCTGACCAATATCATCTCTTCCAGCTGCGGGTCGGACTTGATCTGGTCCAATGAAACCGGCTTAGCAAAAGGCCGCACAGCTTTGATGTCAACACACTCCCAGCGGTCGTCTTCGGTGGTGCTGTCAGGATGGGCCTTGGCGCAGACCTCAACAATACCGACCACGGATTTTTCTTTCTGCGAATGATAGAAAAACCCGCGGTCGCCGATCTTCATTTCACGCATGAAATTGCGCGCCTGGTAGTTGCGCACGCCGTCCCATTCTTCACCCGCATCACCTTTAGAGACCTGGTCGTCCCAGCCCCAGGTAGAGGGTTCGGATTTGAACAGCCAGTAGCGCATCAGCCGATGACCTTTTTCCAGGTGATCAATTCGACAGCTTCAAACAGGCCGGCCTTGTTGTAGGGGTCGTTCTCTGCCCAGGCTTCACCTGCTGCCATGTCTTCGACATCCAGAATAACCAGAGATCCGGCCATATTGCCATCCTGATCCAGCAGCGGACCTGCCTGCGCAACGGCACCGGTGTCGTTGATATAGGCCAGATGGGCGTCGCGGTTGTCCAGCCGGGTCTGCAAATGGCCGGGCTTGTCACGGGCAATCAATGCGATCAGCATTTTATTCCTCTTTTAGTGGTCTTTTAAGCAAATGTGCCGCTGCTTCGCTGATCGTCAAGCGCTGATCTAGCAAATTGGTTACCGTAAGAGTGACCGGCATGTCCAAATTCATCCTCTGCGCTTGTTCCGCGACTGCCCGCGCGGTGGCTGCCCCTTCGACCGTGATGGTGGAGTCAAAATCCTCCTCCCGGCCAATGGAAAGTCCCAGGCGGTAGTTTCGGGACAGGTCGGAACTGCAGGTCAATGTCAGATCACCAAAGCCCGAAAGCCCGGCCAGCGTCTCAGATTTCGCACCACAGGCCAGTGCCAAGCGTTGCATTTCAGCATACCCGCGCGTCATCAGTGCGGCGCGGGCACTGTCACCCAGCCCGGCCCCAATGACCGCTCCGCAGGCAATTGCCATCACGTTTTTCAATGCGCCGCCGATTTCGGCTCCAATGGTGTCCGTGGTGCGGTAGAGGCGCAGGTTGGCCGTGGTCAATTGCGTCTGCAGTGCCTTGCCCTGCTCTGCCTCGTTGCAGGCAAGGGTCAGTGCGGTTGGCAGCCCGCGCGCAATATCGGCGGCAAAGCTCGGCCCCGTCAGCAGCGCTGCGCTGGCATTCGGGAGAACTTCCTGGATGACCGCCACCGGGCCTAGGCCAGTGTCCAGCTCGATCCCTTTGCAACAGGCGACAAGCGTCTTTCCAGTCAAGTGATCCTTGTGCTGTTCCAAGGCGCCACGCAGCGTTTGCATCGGTACCGCCAGCAGCAGAACACCGGACTCGCAGGCTTTCCCGATATTGGAAGTGACCGCAAGGTTCTTGGGCAGCTCAACACCTGGCAGCCGGGTCCCGTTGCGGCGGCTGTCCTGCATCGCCTGGGCTTTCATCGCGTTGCGCGCCCACAGGGTCACCGGGCCCTTGCCAGCCAACGAGATTGCCAAAGCTGTGCCAAAGGCACCGGATCCCAGAACTGAAACACTCATGCCTTGGCTCCCTTTCGGCCCGATCCGATCAGTGCCGGGCTGCTTTGGTCCAGCGGCCAGCGGGGGCGGGTGGTCAGGTCCAGCCCGTCACGGGCGCCCGCCTTGAACCGTTCCAGCCCGGCATAGGCGATCATCGCGGCGTTATCAGTGCACAGCCGCAGCGGCGGTGCGGTAAAGGTGGCACCTGTCTCGGCGCAAACAGTCTCTAACGCGGCGCGAATGGCGGTGTTTGCTGCAACGCCGCCGGCAACGGCCACGGTTGGCTGTTCGGGCTGTTCCTCCAGATACAGGCGGATAGCGCGGCGGGTTTTTTCGGCCAACGTATCCACCACAGCGGCTTGGAAACCGGCGCACAGATCGGCCCGGTTCTGTCGGGTAAGGCCGCCCTTTTCCGCCGCGATTTGGTCACGCATCCGCATCAATGCAGTTTTCAGGCCTGAAAAGGACAGGTTGCAATCCGGCCGGTCCAGCAAGGGGCGGGGAAAGCGGTAGCGCTTGGGATCGCCGTTTTCAGCCTCTGCCTGCACGGACGGCCCGCCCGGTTGCGGCAGGCCCAGCAGGCGGGCGGTTTTGTCAAATGCTTCGCCCGGGGCGTCGTCTATGGTGCCGCCGAGGCGGGTGAAATCCTCAGGCCCGCGCACCAGCAAGTATTGGCAGTGCCCGCCAGAGACCAGCAGCATCAGGTAAGGGTAGGCAATCCCGTCTGTCAGCCGCGGCGTCAATGCATGGCCTGCCAGATGGTTCACGCCCACCAGCGGCAGGCCGGTGGCGGCAGCAATCCCCTTGGCGCACATGACGCCTGACATCACTCCGCCAATCAGCCCGGGGCCGGCTGTCACAGCGACCGCATCCATGTCTTTCAGGCTCAACCCGGCATCAGCCAGCGCATCCAGCACGCAAATGTCCAGCTTCTCGGCGTGGGCACGGGCAGCAATCTCCGGCACCACGCCGCCAAAGGCACTGTGCAGCTCGGCCTGGCCGAACACGACCGAAGACAGAACCTCGGGCTGGGCGCCCTCCGATTGCCGCACCACCGCGGCGGCGGTATCGTCACAGCTGCTCTCCAGCCCCAGAATTGTCAGGGTCTTTGTCATGGCCTTACCGTTGCATCGCTTTGCCGCCGGGGCTACCACCTAAGCGGATTGCAAACAATCCCGGGAGCCCGCGATGGTGCCTTTGCTGATGACACGCCCGCTGGCAGCGGCAGAGCGGTTTGTGGCCGGGCTGCCCCAAGGGGCCCGTGCCGGGTTGCAGGTGGTCTATGCGCCGCTGATGCAGATCCGGCCGATACAGGCACAGGTCAGCCTGGATGGCGTGAAAGGCGTGATCTTCACATCGGCCAACGGGGTGGAAGCCGCTTCACGTGAAACTGCCGCGCGCCTGCCGGCTTTTTGTGTCGGTGAGCGCACGGCCAAGGCTGCGGCAGAGGCCGGCTGGCAGGCGGTGAGCCTGGGGCAATGCGCGGATGAATTGGTCGAAAGAATGCTGCAACAGCCGCCGGAAGCACCGCTGTTGCATCTCCGGGGCGCCCATGCGCGGGGCGGGATTGCGCAACGGCTTACTGATGGCGGTATCCCCTGCCGTGCGCAAACCGTGTATGATCAGGTTCTTCTAGCGTTGTCAGAGGAGGCGCAAGCGGTGCTTTCTGCACAGAAAGATGTGATCGTGCCGCTTTTCTCTCCCAGAACGGCGAGTCATTTTGCCAGTCAATGCGGGGATGCTGCGCATTTGCACCTGATTGCGCTGAGCCAGGCTGTTGCAGAACCATTGAAAAGCTTGAATTGCAAGGTGTTGCGCGTAAGTAAGGAACCTGATGCCGAAGCCATGGCAGAGGCTGTCTTTGATGCCGCAGCCCAGCTGTCCCGGCTTGAGGGCAAGGGGCGCGCAGAGTAGTGTCCGGCGTGTTCGCACGAATGTATATTTGGAATCGAGGGGGAGGCCGGCGTGGCTGACAAGAAAAATCCGGAAGACGTGATTGAGCCTGGCCCCGGTGAATCCCAACCGGTTGAAGGCACCGCTGAAGCGCTTCAACAGGATGTGATTGACGAAAGCGCCGCCGAAACGGTTGACGATTCTAAGGACACAGAGTTCGCAGTTTCCGAGACCGAGACCGAGACCGAGACCGAGACCGAGACCGAGACCGAGACCGAGACCGAGACCGAGACCGAGACCGAGACCGAAATTGCGGCTTCTGACTGGGAGGCGGCTCCGGAAGAAAATGCTGTCTTTGAAACAGTGGAGCCAGTTGCTCGCGCAGAGCCGCCCCGCGAAATCGAACGGGTGGTAGAAAAGCGCGGTGGATTCGGCTCAGCCGTGCTGGGCGGCGCCGTGGCTGCGGTCATTGGGTTTGTCGCCGGCCAAGGCGGCTGGCTTGACAGCGTTCTGCCGGCTTCGCTGCAAAATCAGGGCACAGACCTGACGGCTCTGGAAACCGGCCAGTCGGACCTGCAGGCGTCTTTGGCCGCATTGAAGGAGCAGGTAGAGGCCAGCCAGCCCCCGGACATAACGCCCCTTACTGCGCAGATCCAAACTCTTGCCGCCGACATCGAACCGCTGAAAACCGCGCAGGCCCCGGATGCGGTGCTGCGTGCGGATCTGGAGGCTTTGACCGCCCGTGTTGCGGCGCTGGAAACCCGGCCGCTGGAAGGCGCCTCGCCCGAAGCTGTCGCCGCGTTTGAAGCTGAGCTGGGCAAGCTGCAAGACAGCTTGGCTGCGCAGCGTTCCGAAGTCGAACAGATGCTGGCAGACGCCCAGGCTATGGACGCGGCAAGTGCTGAGGCCGCGCGGATTGCCAGCGCCCAGACGCAGCTGGCGCAGCTGCGTTCTGCCTTGGACACCGGTAACAGCTATGCGGCCAGTGTGCAGGAGCTTGCGGCCCTCGGCGTTGATGTTCCGGCAGCCTTGTCCGGCCCTGCGGAGAGCGGAGTAGCCTCGTTGTCTGCCTTGCGGGACGGGTTCGCACCGGCTGCCCGCGAGGCGCTGGCCTCTGCCCGCGAGGAGACAAAGGACGGCAGCGGCCTGCTGGATTACGTGAACCGCCATCTGGGTGCCCGCTCTGTCACTCCGAGGGACGGGGACGATACGGATGCGGTCCTGTCCCGCGCCGAAGCGGCTGTGGCCGGGGGTAAGCTGCAGGAAGCATTGGCAGAACTTTCTGCCCTGTCCGCCTCTGCCCGCGCTGCCCTGTCCAGCTGGGAAGCCGCTGCAAATGCGCGGGTGGCAGCCGTGACTGCCGCCACTGATCTGGCCCAAAGCCTGCAAGCCAAATAAGGAAGCCGCCATGCTCTGGTCGTTGTTGAAGATCCTCGTTTTCGTCGCGATTATCGCGCTTCTGGCATTTGGCGCGGGTCTGCTGATGGAAACTGCCGGCGGGGTGCAGATCACCGTAGCCGGCACTGAATACACTCTGGGTGCGCTGCAATCGGTGATTGCGCTGGGCGTACTGGTCTTTGGAGTCTGGCTGTTCCTCAAGCTGCTGTCGCTTCTGGTTGCCACGCTGCATTTTTTGAATGGTGATGAAACCGCCTTGTCACGGTATTGGGACAAGGGGCGCGAGCGCAAAGGCTATCAGGCGCTGGCCGATGGTCTGATGGCGCTGGCCTCCGGCGAGGGGCGTCTGGCGCTGGCCAAGGCGGCGCGGGCCGAGAAATACCTGCAAAAGCCGGATCTGACCGATCTGCTGGTGGCACAGGCCGCAGAGATGAGCGGCGACACTCGCAAAGCTGCCGAAGCCTATAAGCGGCTGCTGTCGAACCAGCCGACCCGCTTTGTCGGTGTGCGCGGGATCATGAAACAGAAGCTGTCCGAAGGCGACACGGAAACAGCTCTCCAGCTGGCCGAGAAAGCACTGGCGCTGCGTCCGAAACATGAGGAAGTGCAGGATACGCTTTTGCGTCTGCAAGCCCAGGCCGAGGATTGGGCCGGTGCCCGCAAGACACTGTCCACCAAGCTCAAGACCGGCACCCTGCCGCGCGACGTGTTCAAGCGCCGCGACGCGGTGCTGGCGCTGTCGGCCTCCAAGGGGATTCTGGACGAAGGCGCGACGGTCGAGCAGCAGGAGCAGGCAATCGAGGCCAACCGCTTGTCGCCGGATCTGGTGCCGGCCGCGGCAATGGCCGCCCGCGCCTATATCGCCAAGGGCAAGAAACGCCCGGCGGCCCGGCTGCTGAAAAAGACCTGGGAAAGCCAGCCGCACCCCGATCTGGCCCATGCTTTTGCAGAGATCGAACCGGAGGAAAGCGCTGCAGAGCGCGTCAAACGCTTTGACCAGCTGGCCCGGCTCAAACCGCAGGATGACGAGACCCGGCTGATGATGGCCGAGTTGAACATTGTCGCCGAAGACTTCCCCGAAGCCCGCCGCTGGCTGAATGATCTGGCCGAGCGTGCACCCGACGCCCGCGGGTTGACGCTGATGGCTGCGATCGAGCGCGGCGAAGGGGCCGGTGACAAGGTTGTGCAGGGTTGGCTGGCCAAGGCACTGACCTCTCCGCGCGGACCGCAATGGGTCTGTGATAGCTGCAACCATATTCACGCGGAATGGGCGCCGGTTTGCGAGCATTGTGCCAGCTTTGACACCCTGTCCTGGAAGCGGCCGGAAACGCCGGAAGTTGCCAGTCTTGCAGCAGCACATATGCTGCCGCTGATTATTGGTGCTCCGGAAGAAAAGGTCTCGGAGACGGTGGAAGAGGCTGAGGTTCTGGAATCCGTTCAGGAACCAGTGTCAGAGGCTCAGGAGCAGATCAAAGAGCCCAATTGAGACAGCATATAGCAAGGAATGGCGGGGTTTCCTGCCGTTCCTTTAGCTCTCAGAGATGGGCGGCCATCAGCCTGCAGAAACAAGCAAATCCGAGGATAGGGCGAGTGCCGGGCTGGAGGCGAAGTGCATTTTTCGGGGAATGGTGCCCAGGAGAGGACTCGAACCTCCACGTCCTTACGAACACTAGCACCTGAAGCTAGCGCGTCTACCAATTCCGCCACCTGGGCAGGTGTCGTGGGACCGGCGTATAAGCGGAGTCGCAGGCAGCGTCAAACGAAAATGGACCGGCCTGCCTGGCAAAACCCGGACTTCAATAATCACGACCGTATATTGCACAAGTTAAGACGAGTTGGCCGTGGAATTTCGGACCAGTGCCTAAGGCGGATCGGCTTGTGAGCAAGGCCATCATGATGACAAGAAACATACACAGTATGAGGCCTGGCCCTGGTTGTTGAAGGGGCTTGTCATCAGTCGGCCAAGGTAGGTGTGTGACGTCTGTATTGGTTAGATTACAATGCGGCACGTGTATCCTTCCCACGTCGCGAACATGGATTGCTAATTCCTATACCAAGGGGCTGGAGAAGTGTTGCCCATGTACGTTGCGAAGGAGTTCCCATGTTCCGGGGCAGGCATCGTTGCCCTAGGTCAACGGGGGTATGGAATATGGAGGGGGTGGTGCCGGTGATAGGACTCGAACCTACGACCCCATCATTACGAATGACGTGCTCTACCAGCTGAGCTACACCGGCGTTGTTTTCTGCCTGTAGCGGAAAACGGTGCTGCCCGTTTAAACGCTGCTCGAATACCGCGCAAGTGGGGATCCTGCGGGTTTTTCTGGTTTTCCCCGTGCAGCACAGGTAGTGCTGGGCAGCTCGCCAAACCGGTCGCGGTAGAGCTGGGAAAACCGGCCTAAGTGAGAAAAGCCGCAGTCATATGCAATGCTGCTGACCGACGTTTCAGGAGGCCGGGACAACAGCAGATAGCGAGCCAGATCCAGCCGCAAATCGCGCAGATACGCCACCGGCGTCAAACCAAAGGTCTGACGGAAGCCGGTTTGCAGGCTGCGGATACTGCATCCTGCCGCGGCGGCTATTTCTAAAACGGTTACAGGATCTCCTGCATGCGTGTGAATGAAGTCCCGTGCACGGCGGATCTGATGGCTGCTGCCGGCTGCTGTCCGCGGTGAAAGAAGATGGCAGATGTTGCTTTGCTGATAGGTCAGGAAGCCCAGGATCAGCTGCTCTTCGATCAAGCTTTGCTGCAGGCGGCTCCAGGTGCCGAACCCTGCCTGCGCGTCGGTGGCGTGGACACAGGCGGCAAATTGACGTGCCCAACAGTGCAAAGGCCCTTTTGATACGGGAACGGCAGTGTTGAAAATCACGGCTTCGGCCAGTGTAAGCCCGGCAGCGCGTTCCGCGATTTCATGCAAAGCTTTCCGGTCGATCTGCATAAGCAGCATCCGGCAATCGGCATGCCAGGTCATCCGGGTGGCCCGTGTCGGGTTCAGCACGGTGGCAACGCGGCAGTCCGACTCTTCGGTTTCTGCTCCGTTGGCCACATGCGCATGGCCGCTGACCGGTACCTGCACCAGATAGAAATCCTGCAGCTCACCAGGGTCGATCTGCACGGTGGATCCATAGCTGAGGTAATTTAGAGAGAGGTGCTGTCCGCAGACGTGGTTGTGGCGGGTACCAAAACCGCGGGCCTGCCCCGCTGGTTCCAGCCGGTGATCGCAGAATTTTTGCGCGACAAGCGAGCGGGCCTCATCAATGTCGCGGCTGTGGAATTGCCGCCACGCGCGCAAGGGCTCGCGCCTGGTTGATGCCTGTTGTGTGGTCATTGACGCAGCCTAACACGGTTGCCGGGTCAGGCAATCATGGCAGTCTGCGCTATTTTGCGCATTTTGGATAATCCATTTGTGGAGCCGCCCCTAGGCTGCTGGGAGGAAAAAAATGGGAGGAAAGCATGGCATTGGATCGGGGAATTACCAAGGCAGCCGAGGGGCTGGAAGGCCTGTCCTGGAACGTAGTTGGCCACACCTATACGCCCAAGCTGCATAGCGAAAACGCGTTTATCTGGCACGCACTGATCCCGGATGGCACATTTGTGCCGCCGCATATTCATCCCGTGCAGGATGAGTGGATCACCCTGTTAGAGGGCGCGCTGGAGGTGGAATTCGGCGGTGATGTTTTCCGGGCCGGGCCGGGCGACACTGTGCGGATGCCAATGGGTGTGGCGCATGGCATCTTTAACCGTTCGGGCGCTGCGGCCTCTTGTGTCTTTGGCGTGGCTCCGTCGCGCAGGCTGTTCGATTTGTTTTGTGCGCTGGACGGCGTGACCGACCCGGAAGAACTGGTGCGGATCTCGGCGCTGCATGAGGTCGACTTCCTGCCGCCCCCGGCGGAATGAGGGAGCGGAACATGGTAAAGCGCAAAACGGTTGCCGTGATCGGCGGCGGAATAAGCGGTCTGGCGGCAGCCAAGGCCTTTGCGGAAAAGGGGCATCAGGTTCTGGGGTTTGAACGCAGCCATGACCTGGGGGGAGTATGGGAGCCATCGCGCTCCTATCCTGGGGTGCAGACGCAATCGCCCAAGGAACTTTATTGCTATACCGACCACCCTATGCCGCAGGAGTACCCTGAATGGCCCAAGGGACCGCAGGTGCATGCCTATCTGCATTCTTACGCTCACAAGCACGACCTGCACCGGCATTTTCAGTTGAACGCCGCTGTACAGGAGATGGACCGGCGCCCGGACGGGCAGCCGGGCTGGCGGCTGGTGGTCGAGACGGACGGCGAAACCCGCGTGCAGGACGTGGATTTTGCTGTCGTCTGCACAGGCCAGTTTTCAGAGAAGAACATCCTCAGCCATCCCGGACAGGAAGATTTTACGGCGCAAGGCGGGGAAGTTATGCATTCCTCAGAGTACCTCGACCCAGGCCATGCACGCGGTAAGCGGGTGGTGGTGCTGGGCGGCTCAAAGTCCGCCACCGATGTGGCGGTGAATGCTGTGCAGAATGGTGCGCGGCAGGTGCATCTGGTCTACCGGCAGAATGTCTGGCGGATTCCGTATTTCGTCGGCGGCATCAATTTCAAGAAGCTGCTTTATATGCGGGCCCAAGAGGCACAGTTCAACGGTTGGGGCCGCAGCTGGCTGCACAAGGCAATCTATAGCCTGGCAAAACCGTTGATCTGGGTCAATTTCCGCGGGTTAGAGACGCTTTTGAAGCTGCAGCTGGGGTTGAAGAAGTGGGATATGGTGCCCGATATGCCGATCGAACAGGATGTATCCTGTTCGGTTCCGATTGTGACGCCGGGTCTGTTCGAAGGATTCAAAAGCGGCTCGATCATTCCGCGGCGCACAACGATTTCGCGGTATGAGGGCGATGAGGCGGTACTTGAAAACGGCGACAGAATCGGCGCTGACCTGGTGATCTCGGCAGTGGGCTGGAAGTTGGGCATCCCCTATCTGGCCCAGCGGCATCTGGACAAGCTGATCGAGGCTGATGGCCAGTACCGGACCTACCGTCTGTCGGTGAACCCGGACTTGCCGGAGATGGGTTTTGTCGGTTTCAACTCCAGCTTTTGCACGATCCTATCGGCGGAGTTGGTGGCGAATTGGCTGGTCCGCTTTGCCGACGGCAAGCTGGAGAAGCAGCCCTCGCGGGCAGAGATGGAGGACAACATCCAAATGATGCTTGATTGGCGCCGCAAGGAACGGCCTGCCGCGCAGATCTATGGCGGACTGTGCTCGGCACCGTTCCATTTCAAGCATTTTGACGAGCTGCTAATGGATATGGGGGCGGCGCAGTGGAAGCGTTCCAACCCGTTGGTTGAGCAATTTGCACCGCCGGATGCCGGCGCTTATGGCCGGTTTCTGGCGACGGCCCCGCAATACACGGCGGCCTGAAATCTGCCCTTGTGCCTGCCGGAAACGGCGGGCGCATTCACGCTTCAGCATATGCCTGTCTGAAGCTGCGAAATGCAGAATTTTTCTTCGGGGAATGGTGCCCAGGAGAGGACTCGAACCTCCACGTCCTTACGAACACTAGCACCTGAAGCTAGCGCGTCTACCAATTCCGCCACCTGGGCAGGTGTCGTGAGACCGGCGTATAAGGTGCTTCGTTGGGGGCGTCAAACAGAAAACCGCCGAACATCCAACCTAAGCTGGAATGCCGATCCAGACCGCCCTATCGACGAGTGAGCCAGACCGCCCTATCGACGTGTGAGAAAGTCCATCTTAAATGCCACATGAGTCAGGAATCTTACCCAGGCCTGCTGTGTTTCGCTGTTCCAGTCCGGGCCCAGCGTGTCGGCAAGGGCACTGGTGAAACTGCTTATGAAGCCATGGAAATGGGCATCTGACACCTCAAGTTTGCGATGCTTTTCACCTTGCTGTTGCAAGATCGAATCCAACCGGCCGGAGTCATCCAGCGCTTCGGCGATATGGGTCAGCGAGGCCAGCAGTTTTCCCTCTTGCTGGGTCAGATCGTCATGAAACAGGCTCCGGATATCGGGGCAGACAGCAAAGAAATTTCCGTAGAATGCCGGCACAAAGGCTTCGATGTTCATCCGCTCGCTTTCAAAGCTTTGCCGGATCAACTTTTTGTCCTGCTCACTAACCATCAAGACTGACCTCCTGAACACGTGCAGATACTGATGTTACCGCTGCATCACCCCATTCTAGTGTTGGAGGGTTGAAAGCGGGGTTAACCAATCCGCCCAATTGACCGCAAGCTGTTAACGGCTCTTGCAGTTTCTGCCGTCATTGCAGCCGCAGCCCCGGTTTTGCGCCTTGTTTGGCGCCCCTTGCGGCGCTAGAGCTTAGGGGCAGCTAAGTTCAGGAGCCAAATGATGTCCAAACTGGTCACGATCTATGGCGGATCCGGTTTCGTGGGCCGCTACATTGCGCGGCGCATGGCCAAGGAAGGCTGGCGGGTGCGGGTGGCCGTGCGCCGTCCCAACGAAGCCATGCATGTGAAGCCCTACGGCGTTCCGGGCCAGGTTGAACCGGTGTTCTGCAATATCCGCGATGATATGTCTGTTGCTGCGGTGATGCAGGGCGCAGATGCAGTTGTGAATTGCGTAGGTGTCTTGAACGAACTTGGTAAAAACTCGTTTGGTGCCATCCATGCGGAAGGCGCAGGCCGTATTGCGCGCATCGCGTCGCAGCAGGGGGTGGCCAGCCTGGTGCATATCTCGGCGATTGGCGCCGATGCGGACGGTCCCAGCGAATATGCCAAAACCAAAGCCGCTGGAGAAGCCGCGGTGCTGCAAAGCTTTCCCGGTGCGGTGATTTTGCGCCCGTCGGTAATCTTCGGGACCGAGGACGGCTTCTTTAACCGTTTTGCCGGCATGACCCGGTTGTCGCCGGTTCTTCCGATCGCTGCGGGCAGCATCGAATTCCAGCCGGTATTTGCCGATGATGTGGCCAGGGCCGCGGTCAAGGGGGCATTGGGCCAGGCCGAGCCCGGCATTTACGAACTTGGCGGTCCTGAAGTGAAAAGCTTCCGGGCGCTTATGGTGCAGATGCTTGAGGTGATTCACCGGCGCCGCATGATCCTGTCGCTGCCGCGCCCTGCCGCTTGGCTGTTGGCCTTTGGGTTCGACATGCTGCAGGCGGCCAGTTTTCAGTTGATTGAGAACAAAGTGCTGACACGCGACCAGCTGCGGAGCTTGAAGGCGGACAATGTGGTGTCCGAGGGCGCCAAGGGTTTCGGTGATTTGGGTATCAGCCCGGTGACTGTGGGTTCGGTGTTGCCGGATTACCTGTGGAAATTCCGCCCCTCCGGCCAGTATGACGAAATGACGAACTCGGCCCGGAATCTGCGCAACGGCGCCTGATATTGTTACCGGTTTAAGGATTAGTAAGCGCGGGGATCTCCCCGCGCTTTTGATTTCAGGGTCAACTGCCGTAGGCGATGGCCAGCAGGACAACACCCAGAATCACCCGGTAGATCACATAAGGCGTAAAGCTGACCGAGCGCAGCAGCCGCATCATCAGACTAAGTGCGGCCAGCGCGGCCACCATCGCCAGCACTGCGGCAATGCCCGCATCGCGTATCAGTGCGGTGTTGGCCTCCAGTGCCACCTCGGTTCCCAGCAGCACACCTGAGGCGATGATGGTCGGGATCGACATCAGCATGGCAATGCGGGCGCCGTCCTCGCGGGTATAGCCCAGCTGCCGCGCACCAGTGATGGCGATGCCCGAGCGCGAGGTGCCTGGGATCAGCGCCAGCATCTGCCACAGCCCCATGACCAGCGCATCGCGGACGCCCCAGTCGCCAGCCTGTTTCACTTCGGCGCCTTTCTGGTCGGCCCAGTACAGCACCAACCCGAAGCCCAGCATGGTCCAGCCAATCACTGTCATTGATCGCAGCGCATCGCTGAGGCCGGTGAAATGCAGCACAGCCCCGAACAGGACTGTGGGAATGGTGGCGATGATCAGACCCAAGGCGAGTTTGGATCCCGGCGTATCCGTACGGCCGGTCAGGGCACGAGGCAGGCCGGCAAGCCCCTCACGCACGTCGCTCCAGAAGTAGATCATCACTGCCGTCAGCGTGCCTATATGCACAGCGACGTCGATCACCTGGCCTTGATCCTCCAGACCGGTCAATCCGGGAAGTAGAATCAGGTGGCCGGAGGAGGAAACTGGCAGGAATTCGGTGATGCCTTGGATCAACGCAATCAGGATCAGCTGAAAAAGCGGCATGCTGAAATCATCCTTCGTTGGCCGCGGATGGGCCGTAAACTGTCGCGACTCTGTATAAATCCCGGCTCTGGATTGGAAAGCGGATATTCAGGTCCGGTTCGGGCCTAATAATCCTGTACATTTCCGTGAAACACGGTATCAGAATTCAAGAGCTGTCTAAATAGGTCAGCAATATTGACATAAAGCGTACCCGTACCCTAAAAGGTGCCAGCGCAGCCAGACAAACGATGGAGTCCAGCCCGTGGCCAAGCAACCGATGCTGAAATTCGTGCAGATCGAACGCGACATGCCTCAAAAGCGTGACGCAAGTGTGCGCAAGGAAGACTTCAATGAGATTTACGCGGAGTATGCCGCAGTAAAGGCGGAAGAGCAGGCCAGCCGCTGCAGCCAATGCGGTGTGCCCTATTGCCAGAGCCACTGCCCGCTGCACAACAACATCCCCGACTGGCTGCACCTGACCGCAACCGGCCGTCTGGAAGAAGCCTACGAGACCTCGCAGGCCACCAACACCTTCCCGGAAATCTGCGGCCGCATTTGCCCGCAGGACCGCCTGTGCGAAGGCAACTGTGTGATCGAGCAGTCGGGCCATGGCACCGTGACCATCGGGTCGGTCGAGAAATACATCACCGACACCGCCTGGGAGAACGGCTGGGTGAAGCCCGCAGCACCGCTGGCTGAACGCAGCGAAAGTGTGGGCATCATCGGTGGCGGCCCCGGCGGTTTGGCGGCGGCGGACATGCTGCGCAAGGCCGGTGTGCAGGTCACTGTTTATGACCGCTATGACCGCGCCGGCGGGTTGCTGATGTACGGTATCCCCAGCTTTAAGCTTGAAAAAGACGTGGTGGAGCGCCGCAATAAATTGCTGGCCGATGGCGGTGTGACCTTCGTGCTGAACTGCAACGTGGGCGAAGACATCTCGTTTGAAGAGATCCGCGCCAAACATAATGCGGTGATCATCGCCACCGGCGTTTATAAATCGCGTGACCTGGCGATGCCGGGCAGCGGATCCGAAGGCATCGTCAAGGCAATCGACTTCCTGTGCGCCTCGAACAAGAAGAGCTTTGGCGACGAAGTTGCTGAGTTCGACAACGGCGACCTGAATGCAGCGGGCAAGAAGGTTGTGGTGATCGGCGGCGGCGACACCGCGATGGACTGCGTGCGGACGTCGATCCGCCAGGGTGCGACATCGGTCAAATGCCTCTACCGCCGTGACCGTGCTAACATGCCTGGCTCGCAGCGCGAGACCCAGAACGCCGAGGAAGAAGGGGTGATCTTTGAGTGGCTGTCGGCGCCCAAGGGCTTTACCGATGAGGGCGGCAAGGTGGCCGGCGTGATGGTGCAGAAGATGCGCCTGGGCCAGCCGGATGCCTCGGGCCGCCAGGCGCCGGAAGTGATCGAAGGCGCGGATTACGTGGAAGAGGCCGATCTGGTGATCAAGGCCTTGGGCTTTGAGCCGGAAGAGCTGCCCGTGCTGTGGAACCAGCCGGAGCTGCCGGTGACCCGCTGGGGCACCGTCAAGGCGGCGTTCAAGACCGGCGCTACCGAGCTGGGTGGCGTCTATGCAGTGGGTGACATCGTGCGTGGCGCGTCGCTGGTGGTCTGGGCGATCAAGGACGGCCGCGATTGCGCGGAAGCGATCCTGGAGAACTTCAACAGCAAGGCCGCGGTGGCGGCGGAATAACCCGGCACCCCCTGTACATCGTCTGTGCACCCCTTGTGCACCGGCGGAGCAGCGACGAGCCGCAGCAAGGTCAGCATTGCTGACCCAGCCAGCAGAAGGAAGATGGACATGAGCGAATTGCAGGGACAATGCATGTGCGGTGCGGTGACTGTCACCGCCACGCCCGCGCGCGCCTCCATTTCCGCCTGCCACTGCGAGATGTGCCAGCGCTGGGCCAGCGGCCCGTTCCTGAGCTTTCAGGCGGCCAGCGGTTACGCCGCGCTGGGTCCGGTGCAGACCTATGAGTCCTCGGGCTGGGCTGAGCGGGCGTTCTGCGGCAAATGCGGATCGGCGCTGTGGTACCGGATGACCACAGGAGAACATAAGGGCCAGACGCAGATGTCGGCTGGCCTGTTTGAAAACGCAGGCGGCAATGAATTGCGCCTGGAACTTTACATCGACAAGAAGCCAGCGGGTTACGCCTTCGACAGCAGCAGCCGGAAGCTGACCGGCGCTGACGTGATCGAGATGTTTGCCCCCTCCGTAGAAGGAACCAGCCAATGACCAAATTTGATGCCGATTGGGTGCGCGCCGAAGAAACCAAGCGCAAGTGGATGGCTGAAAACGGCCTGTATTCCGAGGAAGAAGAGCATTCCTCTTGCGGTGTGGGACTGGTGGTCTCCGTTGACGGCAAGAAAAGCCGCAGGGTGGTTGAGGCCGGCATCGATGCGCTGAAGGCGATCTGGCACCGCGGCGCGGTGGATGCCGATGGCAAGACCGGCGATGGCGCCGGTATCCATGTGCAGATCCCGGTTCCGTTCTTTTACGACCAGATCCGCCGCACCGGCCACGAGCCGCGCCAGGATGAGCTGATGGCGGTGGGTCAGGTGTTTCTGCCGCGCACCGATTTCGGCGCCCAGGAACGCTGCCGGACCATCATGGAAACCGAAGTTCTGCGCATGGGTTATTCCATATATGGCTGGCGTCATGTGCCGGTGGACGTGACCTGCCTGGGTGAAAAGGCCAACGCGACCCGCCCCGAGATCGAGCAGATCCTGATCTCCAACGCCAAGGGCGTGGACGAGGAAACCTTTGAGCGCGAGCTGTATGTGATCCGCCGCCGGGTTGAGAAGGCGGCCAATGCCGCAGCGATTTCGGGCCTGTATATTGCATCGCTGTCCTGCCGGTCGATCATCTACAAGGGCATGATGCTGGCTGAACAGGTGGCGGTATTCTACCCCGACCTGATGGATGCGCGGTTCGAGAGCGCCTTTGCGATCTATCACCAGCGCTATTCCACCAACACCTTCCCGCAGTGGTGGCTGGCGCAGCCATTCCGGATGCTGGCCCATAACGGCGAAATCAACACGCTGAAGGGCAACCTGAACTGGATGAAGAGCCATGAAATCCGCATGGCTTCGGCGACCTTTGGCGATCATGCCGAAGACATCAAGCCGATCGTGCCGGGCGGCGCGTCGGACTCGGCGGCTCTGGATGGTGTGTTCGAAGTTCTGGTGCGTGCGGGCCGGTCGGCGCCGATGGCAAAAACCATGCTGGTGCCGGAAAGCTGGTCCAAGCAGGCGGTGGAACTGCCGCAGGCCTGGCGCGACATGTATTCCTACTGCAACTCGGTGATGGAACCCTGGGACGGCCCCGCAGCACTGGCGATGACCGATGGCCGCTGGGTTTGTGCCGGCCTGGACCGCAACGGTCTGCGCCCGATGCGCTATGTGGTGACCGGCGACGGGTTGGTGATTGCCGGCTCCGAAGCAGGCATGGTTCCGATCGACGAGGCAAACGTGGTCGAGAAGGGCGCGCTGGGTCCGGGCCAGATGCTGGCTGTCGACATGCAGAAGGGCAAGCTGTTCAACGACCAGCAGATCAAGGACAAACTATCCCGTGCGCTGCCGTTCGGCGATTGGGTCAAGCGGATCAACGATCTGGACACTACCCTGGCCAGCGCCACTGAGCAGCCGCTGTTCACCGGCGAAGAGCTGCGCCGCCGTCAGGTTGCCGCCGGCTATACCATCGAGGAGCTGGAGCAGATCCTGGCCCCGATGGCCGAGGACGGCAAGGAATCGCTGGCCTCGATGGGCGATGATACGCCGTCTGCGGTGCTGTCGAAAATGTACCGCCCGCTGAGCCACTTCTTCCGCCAGAACTTTTCCCAGGTGACCAACCCGCCGATCGACAGCTTGCGCGAATTCCGGGTGATGTCGCTGAAGACGCGGTTCGGCAACCTCAAGAACGTGCTGGACGAAGACAGCAGCCAGACCGAGATCATTGTGCTGGAGAGCCCGTTTGTCGGCAACGCCCAGTGGGACAAGCTGGTGGACCAGCTGAACGCGCCGCTGGCCGAGATCGACTGTTCCTTTGCGCCGGGCCGCGGGTCGCTGAGCGCAGCACTGGAGCGGATCCGGGCCGAGGCCGAAGAAGCCGTGCGCTCGGGCGCCGGCCATATCGTGCTGACCGACCAGTTTTCAGGCGCGGGCAAGGTGGCGATGCCGATGATCCTGGCGACCTCTGCCGTGCATTCGCATCTGACCCGCAAGGGGCTTCGGACCTTTTGTTCGCTGAATGTGCGGTCTGCTGAGTGCATTGACCCGCATTATTTTGCGGTGCTGATCGGCTGCGGTGCAACCGTGGTAAACGCCTATCTGGCCGAGGATTCGCTGGCTGACCGGATTGACCGCGGTCTGCTGGACGGCTCGCTGACCGAAAACGTTGCGCGTTACCGTGAAGCCATTGACCAGGGTCTGTTGAAGATCATGGCCAAGATGGGGATTTCGGTGGTGTCATCTTATCGCGGCGGTCTGAACTTTGAAGCCGTGGGCCTGTCGCGTGCCATGTGCGCCGAGTATTTCCCGGGCATGACTTCGCGCATTTCCGGCATCGGTGTGACGGGCATTCAGACCAAGGCGGAGGAGATCCACGCCAAGGCCTGGACCGCAGCCGAAGGCGTGCTGCCGATCGGTGGTTTCTACAAGGCGCGCAAGTCGGGTGAGACCCACGCCTGGGAAGCGACCTCGATGCATATGATGCAAATGGCCTGCAACAGAGCCTCATTTGAGCTGTGGAAACAGTATTCGGCCAAGATGCAGTCGAACCCGCCGATCCACTTGCGCGACTTGTTGCACATCAAACCGCTGGGCAATGCCGTACCGATTGAGGAGGTGGAATCGATCACCTCGATCCGCAAGCGGTTCGTGACACCTGGCATGTCGCTGGGGGCGCTGTCGCCCGAAGCGCATAAGACGCTGAACGTGGCGATGAACCGGATTGGCGCCAAGTCGGATTCGGGCGAAGGCGGCGAAGATCCGGCGCATTTCGTGCCGGAGCCGAACGGCGACAACCCGTCTGCCAAGATCAAGCAGGTGGCCTCGGGGCGCTTTGGCGTGACCGCGGAATACTTGAACCAGTGTGAAGAGCTGGAAATCAAAGTCGCCCAGGGTGCCAAGCCCGGCGAGGGCGGCCAGCTGCCGGGGATGAAGGTCACTGACCTTATCGCCCGCCTGCGCCACTCGACCAAGGGGGTGACTCTGATCTCGCCGCCGCCGCACCACGATATCTACTCGATCGAGGATCTGGCACAGCTGATCTACGACCTGAAGCAAATCAACCCGCGCTGCAAGGTGACGGTGAAGCTGGTGGCGTCCTCTGGCGTTGGCACAATTGCCGCCGGCGTGGCCAAGGCAAAGGCGGATGTGATTCTGATCTCGGGCCACAACGGCGGCACCGGGGCGTCGCCTGCGACTTCGATCAAATATGCGGGCCTGCCGTGGGAGATGGGCCTGACCGAAGCGCATCAGGTGCTGGCGATGAATAACCTGCGCGAGCGGGTGACCCTGCGCACCGACGGCGGATTGCGCACCGGCCGGGATATCGTGATGGCGGCGATGCTGGGGGCCGAGGAATACGGCATCGGCACCGCAGCGCTGATCGCGATGGGCTGCATCATGGTGCGCCAGTGCCAGTCCAACACCTGCCCTGTGGGGGTCTGCACCCAGGACGAAGCGCTGCGCGGCAAGTTCACCGGCAATGCCGACAAGGTGGTGAACCTGATCACCTTCTATGCGCAGGAAGTGCGGGAAATCCTTGCCTCCATCGGCGCGCGTAGCCTGGATGAGGTGATCGGCCGGGCGGATCTTCTGGCGCAGGTGTCGCGCGGTTCCGCCCATCTGGACGATCTGGATCTGAACCCGTTGCTGATCACTGTCGATGGCTCGGCCAACATCGTTTACAACCGCGACAAGGACCGCAATGCAGTGCCGGATACGCTGGATGCGGAGATTGTGCGCGACGCGGCCCGCTTCCTGCAGGATGGCGAGAAGATGCAGCTGTCTTATGCGGTGCAGAACACTCACCGCACCGTGGGCACCCGCACTTCCAGCCATATCGTGCGCAATTTCGGCATGCGGAACTCGTTCCAGCCGGATCATCTGACGGTGAAGCTGCAGGGGTCGGCCGGGCAGTCGCTGGGTGCCTTTGCTGCACCGGGGCTGAAGCTGGAAGTGTCGGGTGATGCCAATGACTATGTCGGCAAGGGCCTGTCGGGCGGCACTATCGTGGTGCGCCCGCCGCAGGTCAGCCCGCTGAATGCGTCTGAAAACACCATCATCGGCAATACCGTTCTGTACGGCGCCACTGACGGCTACCTGTTTGCAGCCGGCCGCGCAGGCGAGCGGTTCGGGGTGCGGAACTCGGGCGCCTCGGTTGTGATCGAGGGCTGCGGTGCCTGCGGCTGTGAATACATGACCGGCGGTGTGGCCGTGATCTTGGGCACAATCGGCGCCAACTTTGGTGCGGGCATGACCGGCGGCATGGCCTACCTTTATGATCCCGACGGCAAGGCTGAAACCATGATGAACATGGAATCGCTGGTCACCTGCCCGGTCACCGTGGCGCATTGGGAGGGTGAGCTGAAAACCCTGATCGCCCGCCATCTGGAGGAAACCGGCAGCCGCAAGGCCGCAGAGATCCTGCAGCACTGGGACATCGAAAAGGCAAACTTTCTGCAGGTCTGCCCGAAAGAGATGCTTGGCAAGCTGGCGCATCCGGTGATGCAGGAACAGGCGGCAGTTCCGGCGGAATAAGCCAAGTTAGAGGCTGGTAACTGGACCCCGCAGGCAAATGCTTGCGGGGTTTTCTTTTTGGCGGTTGGTCACCGGGGGCATGCTGGCCTATAGAGGGGCATGGCAAAGGCAGTTGCGAAAAAGAAGAAAGCCAAGAGCAGTAAGAAGGCGGTAAAGCTGAAGGTCGAGCCCCTTCGCTGGCTGCGGCGCTGGCTGTTGCGGGCGGTGCTGGCTGCGGCGGCGGGATTCGCCTTCCTCATCCTGTTGTTTTCGGTGGTGAACCCGCCGATCACCCACACCATCTGGGCAGAACAGCGCCGCTTGGGTGAGGTGGACCGGATTTGGGTGCCGCTGGAGGAGATCGCTCCGGTTCTGGCGCGCTCGGTGGTGGCCGCCGAGGATGCGCAGTTCTGCCGTCACTGGGGGTTTGATGCCCGCGCCATCCAGGCGGCGATTGAGGCAGGCGGTGCCCGCGGCGGTTCTACCATTTCCCAGCAGGTGGTCAAAAACGTGTTCCTGTGGCAAGGCCGCAGCTGGCCGCGCAAGGTGCTGGAGACGCTGCTGACTCCGGCGGTGGAGATTGTCTGGAGCAAACGGCGGATTCTTGAGGTTTACCTGAACGTCTCGGAAATGGACGAGGGCGTGTTTGGCGCCGAAGCTGCGGCGCGCAAATACTTCGGTGTTGGCCCGGATCAGCTGAGTGCACGTCAGGCAGCGCTGATTGCCGCTGTGCTGCCCAATCCCAAGGACCGCTCTGCCCGCCGGCCCAGCGGTTTTGTGCAGCGCCGCGCCGCACAGATCGCCGATGGGGCGGCCACCATTCGCGCAGACGGGCGGGCGGCCTGTTTCGAGGATTGAATCTTTCCTGCTGGCGGGGCATTGCTGGGCCATCCGCTGTAAGTTTTTTGGAGACCCTCTGTAGCCATGGCGCGCCTTTATCATGTTCCCCTGTCCCCGTTTTGCCGCAAGGTGCGGTTGTCATTGGCGGAAAAGAAAATTGAGGTGGAATTGGTCGAGGAGCGCTATTGGGAGCAGGATGCTGATTTCCTGCGCCGGAACCCGGCGGCAAAGATCCCGGTGATCCGCCTGGATGGCAAGATGATGGCCGAAAGCGCGGCGATCTGCGAATACCTGGAAGAAACCCGGCCTGAGCCATGCCTAATGCCCCGAGATGCCGAAGGCCGCTATGAGATGCGCCGGCTGGTCAGCTGGTTCGATGACAAGTTCCACAGCGAGGTGACGTCGAAGCTGCTGTATGAGCGGGTGAACAAGAAAATCACCGGTGAGGGCTATCCTGACAGCCGCAATGTGAAAGCCGGCGCCAAGGCGATCAAATACCATCTGGATTACATGGCCTGGCTGCTGGACCACCGGCGCTGGCTGGCGGGCGATATGATGACGCTGGCGGATTTTGCGGCGGCTGCGCATCTGTCGTCGCTGGATTATATCTCGGATGTGGACTGGAACCGCTCGGCGGTGGTCAAGGACTGGTACGCCAAGATCAAGTCGCGGCCTGCTTTCCGGTCGATCCTGGCGGATCAGGTGCCGGGGTTCCGGCCTCCGCCGCATTACACTGATCTGGATTTCTGACATCAACGGGGCAAGGGGCGCTGCCCCTCTTGGGCCTTTGGCCCAATTCACCCCGGGGTATTTGGGACCAGAAAGAAGATGAGTGCAGCGCTGAAAGAACGGCTGGTGGCACAGGCACTGGCCGAGGGGTTTGTCTCCTGCCGGATCTGCCGTCCGTGGGACGTGCCGCAGGTGCCCGGGCGCCTGCAGACTTTTCTGGACGCCGGGTATCACGGGCAGATGGGCTGGATGGCGGAGCGCAGTCATTGGCGGGGCGACCCGGCGCTGCTGTGGCCGGATGCGCGGTCGGTGATCATGCTGGCGGAGAGTTATACGCCGGACGAGGACCCGATGGCAGTGGTGGGCCAGGCCGACCGCGGTGCGGTGTCTGTCTATGCCCGCAACAAGGATTATCACGACCTGGTCAAGAAACGGCTGAAGCGGCTGGCGCGCTGGCTGATTGCGGAGGCAGGGGAGGACTGCGAGGTCAAGGTTTTTGTTGATACCGCGCCAGTGCCTGAGAAGGCGCTGGGGATGGCGGCTGGACTGGGCTGGCAGGGAAAGCACAGCAATCTGGTGAGCCGCGATTGGGGGAATTGGGCTTTTCTAGGCTCTGTTTTCACCACAATTGAGCTGCCTGCCGATGACTCTGAGCGGGACCGCTGCGGGTCCTGCCGGGCCTGTTTGGACAGCTGTCCGACGGATGCTTTTCCGGCGCCCTATCAGGTTGATGCGCGGCGCTGCATTTCCTACCTCACCATTGAGCACAAGGGGCCGGTGGATGAAGAGCTGCGCGGAAAACTGGGCAACCGGATATATGGCTGCGATGACTGTCTGGCGGCCTGCCCCTGGAACAAGTTTGCGGTGGCGGCGAGTGACATGCGCTATGCTGCGCGCGATGAACTGAAGGCGCCAAAACTGGCGGAGCTGGCGGTTCTGGACGACGCGGCTTTCCGGGCAGTGTTTTCCGGCTCACCGATTAAGCGGATTGGGCGGGACCGGTTTGTGCGCAATGTGCTCTATGCTATCGGCAATTCCGGCCAGCCGGACCTTCGGGACGTGGCGCGCGGGCTGACAGAGGACCCTGATCCGGCAGTTGCGGACGCTGCGCGATGGGCAGTTCAGCAGCTTTCGTGACGCAAACAGGATGGACGCGGCGCAAATAGGCGTTAGACCCTGTCCGGCGAACAGAAGCGGAGAGGACCGGGCATGACGCTGCTCTTGGGTGTGGATACGGGCGGAACCTATACCGATGCGGTGCTGATCCGCGACGAGAAAGAGGTAATCGCCTCGGCCAAGTCGCTGACCACGCGGCAGGATCTGGCGATTGGCGTTGGCGGTGCGATCCGGGCGGTGCTGGAACAGTCGGGAGTTCAGCCGGAGGAGGTGTCGCTGGCGGCGCTGTCCACCACCTTGGCCACCAATGCGCTGGTCGAGGGCCAGGGCGGCCGTGTGGCGCTGATCTATATTGGTTTTGCCGAGAGCGATCTGGACCGGCCCGGATTGAAGGATGCCTTGAAAGGGGATCCGGTGCTTGTGCTTGCCGGCGGGCATACCCATGCGGGCAGCGAGGCGTCGCCCTTGGACGTGGAGGCATTGGAGATGTTCCTGCGCACCGAGGGTCAGGGGGTAACCGGCTTTGCGGTTGCCGGGGTTTTTGCCACTCGCAATCCAGCGCATGAGATTGAGGCGGCGCGGATCATTCACGAGATGACCGGGGCGCCTGCCACCTGTTCGCACCAGCTGTCGGCCAAGTTGAACGGGCCTAAGCGGGCAGTGACCGCAGTGCTGAACGCGCGGCTTATCGGGATGATCGACCGGCTGATCGGGCGGGCGCAGGACACGTTGCGCGATCTGGGTATCAAGGCGCCGATGATGGTCGTGCGCGGCGACGGCGCGCTGATGAGCGGCGGGCAGGCGCGGGAGCGGCCGATTGAGACCATCCTGTCCGGCCCGGCGGCCTCAATCGTCGGCGCGCGCTGGATGACCGGCGCGGATCATGCGCTGGTGAGCGACATTGGCGGCACCACAACGGATGTGGCTCTGATCAAGGATGGCAAGCCGGCGATTGATCCGGCGGGGGCCCGGGTTGGCGAATTCCGCACCATGGTCGAGGCGGTGGCGATGCGCACCACCGGCCTGGGCGGCGACAGCCAGGTGCATTTGAACACCAGCGGCCTGGCGGGCGGGCTGACCTTGGGGCCGCGCCGGGTGGTGCCGGTGTCGTTGATTGCCACGGATGCGCCTGAGGTTGTGCACGCCGCGCTGGATGAACAGCTGCGCAACAGCACAGTGGGCGAGTATGACGGCCGGTTTGTGCGGGCGGTGCCGGGCGTGCCGGTTGCGGGTCTGAGCGAGCGCGAAGCCGGGCTGCTGGGACGCATCGGGATGCAGGTGCATCCTCTGGGGCAGATCCTGCGTACCCGGATGGAGCACGGCTCCTTGAACCGGCTGGTGGACCGCGGGCTGGTGCAGGTCTCTGGCGTGTCTCCCTCGGATGCGAGCCACGTTCTGGGCCGGGTGGACGCCTGGGACCGCGAGGCGGCGGAGAAAGCGCTGACACTGTTTGCCCGCCGCCGGGTTGGCAGCGGTGATATGGTGGCACAGGATGCTGGGGCGTTGGCACAGATGATCATTGCTCAGCTGACCGAGCAAACCGCTTTGACCTTGTTAGAGTCTGCTTTTGCCGAAGAAGCGGAAAGCTTTGGCCTGCCGGAGAAAGAGCTGGCCCGGCATGTGCTGCTGCAAAAGGGGCTGGCCCGGCACCGTGGCCTGTTGGCGCTTGATGCTGTGCTGAATGTGGATGTTGTCGGGCTTGGCGCCTCTGCCCCAAGCTATTACCCGGCGGTGGCGGAGCGGCTGCATTGCAATATGATCCTGCCGGAACATGCCGGGGTCGCCAATGCCATTGGTGCCGTGGTGGGCCGCGTCACTATGCGGCGCAGCGGCACCGTAACCTCGCCCGCTGAGGGCAAGTACCGGGTTCATTTGGAGAGCGGGCCGGCGGATTATCCGGAGTCCAGAGAAGCGCTGGAGGCGCTGGAGACGGCCCTGACGCAAGAGGCCCGCGGTGCGGCGGAAGAGGCCGGTGCCGAGGATATTCACGTGCATGTGGAGCGGGATATCCGCACAGCACAGGTGGAATCGCGGGAGGTCTTTGTTGAGGGTACGCTGACGGTGGAAGCCAGCGGGCGGCCGCGGGTGGCGGCTGGTTAGGCCAGCTTTAGAAATGCGGGTTTTCCATGAAAACCCGCTGCCGCCGCCGGGGATATTTTAGGCCAGAAGAAGCGCCGGGGCCTGGAATGGCCTCGATTTGAAAAGCCCCGCCGTACTGGGCGGGGCTGAATACTGGCTTGTTAGAGCCTATTCTGCGGCGGCGTTCCGTTTCGGGAGCACCCAATCGGGACGCGCGAAATGACAGGTGTAGCCGTTGGGCAGGCGCTGCAGGTAGTCCTGGTGCTCGGGCTCGGCTTCCCAGAAAGCGCCCGCGGGCTCGACCTCTGTCACCACCTTGCCGGGCCAGAGGCCGGAGGCGTTTACATCGGCGATGGTGTCCTCGGCCACGGCTTTTTGCGTCTCGTCCACGTAGTAGATGGCCGAGCGGTAGCTCATCCCCAAATCGTTGCCCTGGCGGTTCAGCGTGGTCGGGTCGTGGATCTGGAAGAAAAGCTCCAGCATCTCCCGGAAGGAGGTGACGGCGGGGTCGAAGGTGATCTCGATCCCTTCGGCGTGGGTGCCGTGATTGCGATAGGTAGCATTGGGCACATCACCGCCGGTGTAGCCGACGCGGGTGCTGATGACGCCGGGGCGCTTGCGGATCAGTTCCTGCATGCCCCAGAAACAGCCGCCTGCTAGGACGGCGCGTTCGGTGGTGCTCAATTCACGACCTCCACTTGGTTGATGTAGGCGCCATAGCCCTCGGCCTCCATATCGTCCAGATGGACAAAGCGCAGGGAGGCGGAGTTGATGCAATAGCGCAGGCCGCCCCGGTCCATTGGACCATCTGGGAAGACATGGCCAAGGTGGCTGTCGCCATGAGTGGAGCGGACTTCGGTGCGGATCATTCCGAGGGTGCGGTCCTCCAGTTCCTGCACATGTGCGGTCTCAATGGGTTTGGTGAAGCTGGGCCAGCCGCAGCCCGATTCATATTTGTCGGAGGACGCAAACAGCGGCTCGCCCGAGACAATGTCGACGTAGATGCCAGGCTCCTTGTTACTCAGCAGCTTGCCTGTGCCGGGGCGTTCTGTTCCCGCGTTCTGGGTCACATAGAACTCTTCCTCGGAGAGGGCGGCAATGGCGTCCGGATTTTTGGTGTATTTGGTCATGGTGTCCTCCCGCCTGTTTACTTGTCGCAGAACATGGGGTGTGAGGGCGCAAATGCAATGCCCTGTTACAAGCGGCTCGCAAAGCCGTGTGCGGCGGCGGGTTTGGTCAGGCGGTGAAGGCGCCGGCCAGATCTCCGGGCAGGTCGAACTCTGTCAGCACCCGGGCGCGGGCATCAGGCGACATCTTGCGGGCGGTTTTTTCGACAATGCGCTGGACCTTGTCCGCCGGGTGTTTAGCGGCAAAGGGGGCAAAATACCACTTCAGGAAGACAAAGCAGATGATGTCCTCCAGAGCCTGCACCTGATCGTCGCGCTTGATGCCTTCCTTGCGCAGCATCCTTGCGGCGGCGTTTGCATCGTCTGCGCCATAACCTGCCTCCTGCATCAGGGCAGAGACCACCTGGGCGTGGTGTTCGGCTTCGGCTTTGCGCCAGGCGAGATAGCCGGCGCGGCCTTCAGGATAGCTGCTGCGCTGCAGCTTCCAGCGCTCCACATGCTGGCCGCGGGCGGCAATTTGCAGCGCGTCGGAGGCATCGGGGAACAGGCGCATCTGCTGTTCGCTCATACGCTGGCCATAAAGCAGCGCGGCAGGCTGGCCGTCCTCCAGGCTGGGATCCTGGGCATTGGCGGCGTCGATGGCGTCCAGAACCTGGGTCAATTGCGCGCTCATGCTGCGTCCTCCTGTTTAGTCATTGAGGGCCAGAATAATGCGGAAGCGCGGCGGGTTGCAACGGCCCGGCACGCCGTCAGGCGTGCCGGGCCCAAGGGGCAGCGACGGGCGTCAGCCCGGCTTTGCCGCGCGGGAGAGCGCCGCTGGCGGCAAGGCGGGGCGGCGGGCAAGCTGAACCGCGAGTATGCCGCCGGTGACAATGGCCACCCCCAGCAAATCGAGCGGGCCCAGTTTTTCACCCAGCAGCACGCTGGCGACGGCCACACCGAACACCGGGTTGAGGAAGTGGAAGGTAGCAGCCCGCACCGCGCCGATGCGGTTCAGCAGCATAACCCAGATGAGGGTGGCCATCAGCCCCGGCACTACCGTGGTATAGGTAAAGGCCAGCGCCAGCCGCAGGGTGGGGCGGACGAAGATCTCCTCGGTCAGAGGGGCTGCTATAAACAGGATGACGGAGCCGATCAGCATCTGCAGCCCCACCACCATCATGAAATTGCCGCCTGAGGTGGCGCCGCGCAAAGCCAGCGTTGCAGTGGTAAGCGCCAGCACGCCGATCACGCAGAGGAACACTCCGAACAGGTCTACCCCGGCGCCAAGCCGCGTGCCCATGATCAGTGCCACGCCGAGGACGCCTGCCGCCAGCCCGGCATAGCCCAGGGGGCGCAGCCGTTCGCCGAACAGCGCCCAGCCCGCCAGCGCAACCAGCAGCGGCATGGTGGAGGCGATGATCGCGGCGAGCGAGGCCTCGATCCATTGCATGGCAACGAAATTCAAACCGAGGTACAGCGCGTTCTGGCAGATGCCGAAGATCACCGTGGCGCGCCATTGGCCCGGCGTCAGCCGCCATGTCTGGCCCATGGCGCGGGCGATGGCGACACCGATCAGGCCGGAAATCAAGAACCGCACGGCGAGGGAAAACAGCGGCGAGGCGTCTTGGACGATGATCCGGGCGGAGGTGAAAGCAGAGGACCACATCAAGGCAAAGGCCAGCCCCATGGCTATAGCGCGCGCATCCATTTTGAGTACCTTTCTCCCGGAGCGGACCTTCGGGGAATTGATAGAGGAGATCAAGCTGGGTTGAACCGGAATCAGCTGAGCTTGGCCATTAGGATCTGCCAGCTGGCAGCGCCAAAGGCGGCGGCAAAAAGGGCTTCAAACCCGCGGCGCAGGCGGATGTAGACCCGGCTGGCAGTGGTGCTGGAGAACAGAATGGCATAGCCGTGGAAGATCAGCGTACTTTGCACGGCGATGGCGGCGATTACCGTCAGCAGCGCTGATGGTTCAGTACCGGGCGGGATGCCGATGGCGTAAAGCGACCCAAAGAACAGCACCGCCTTGGGATTGGTCAGATGCAGGGCCAGCCCCTTTGCATAAGCCGCGCGCAAGGACCCGGCTGCAGAAACCTTGAGTTCCGGGTTTCCGGGGCGCAGCGCAGAACGGGCCGAGCGCAACGCGAGATACATCAGGTAGCCTGCACCGAAATAGCGAACGCCCTCAAAAATCCAGGCATTGGCCAGCATCACTGCGCCGAGGCCAAAGGCTGCGGAAACGGACCAGATCAGCGAGCCGCTGCTGACGCCGGCGGCGACGGCCAGCCCGGCGGAGCGGCCGCGCTGCATGGCGGTGCCGGCGATGGTCAGCGTCGCGGGACCGGGGCTGGCACCGGCCAAGAGCGCGGCCCCTAGGATCAGGATAAGGTTCACGTCAGTCATGCAGCAGTCCTCCTCCGGTGTGACGGAAGGGTGCGCTTGACGGGGGCAATAGGCAAGCAACAACGCTGCGGCCGCGGGCGAAGCTTTTCCGCAACCGGAAAACATCCGGGCAAAAGAAAAGGGCCGCCCGTGCGGGCAGCCCTGAAACCGTCCGGTTTGTCGCCGGTATCAGCCGTTCACGCTGTCTTTCAACGCCTTTGCGATGGTCATTTTCACAACCTTGTCAGCTTCTTTTGTGAACTTCTCGCCGGTGGCCGGGTTGCGCACTTCGCGCTCGGGGCGCTCGCGGCAATAGATCTTGCCGACGCCCGGCAGGGTCACGGCACCGCCGCCCGACACTTCGCGGGTGATCAGCGAGCAGACCGCTTCCAGAGCGGAACCTGCGACTTTTTTGTCGCTGCCCATTTCGTCAGCCAGAGCGGCAACAAGCTGGGTTTTGGTCATCGGTTTGGACATTCTTCGTCTCCTTAAACTGCCCGAACTCTAGGGCCTCATCGCCGGATATTATCGTTATGTTGTATGATAACACAACTTCTTGTGCGCGCCGGGCAGGCAAAAATAGGCATTTTTTCTAGGAAAACTGCAAAATTCAGCCTTAAAGGAAGGCCGTTTCATCGAACGAGCGCAACTTCCGGCTGTGCAGCCGCTCCAGAGGCATTCCGCGCAGCCGTTCCATTGCTCTTATGCCGATTTGCAGATGCCGTGCAACCTGTGTCCGGTAAAAGTCCGAGGCCATGCCCGGCAGCTTCAGCTCCCCATGCAGCGGTTTGTCGGAGACGCACAGAAGCGTGCCATAAGGCACCCGGAAGCGGTAGCCATTGGCGGCGATGGTGGCGCTTTCCATGTCCAGCGCGACGGCGCGGGACTGGGACAAGCGCTGTACCGGACCGGACTGGTCGCGCAATTCCCAGTTGCGGTTGTCGATGGTGGCGACGGTGCCGGTGCGCATGATCCGTTTGAGGTCAAAACCCTCGTATTCAGTGATCTCGGCCACGGCCTCTTCGAGTGCGACCTGGATTTCCGCCAGCGCCGGGATCGGTGTCCAAACCGGCAGATCGTCATCCAGCACGTGGTCTTCGCGCAAGTATCCATGCGCCAGCACAAAGTCTCCCAATGCCTGAGTGTTCCGAAGGCCTGCGCAATGGCCGACCATCAGCCAGGCATGCGGGCGCAGCACCGCAATGTGGTCGGTGGCAGTCTTCGCGTTTGAGGGCCCGACACCGATGTTGACCAGGGTGATGCCGCCTCCGTCTGCGCGCTTCAGGTGGTAGGTGGGCATCTGCGGCAGCTTGCCTATCACCGGTATTACGGCAGCGGGGTCAGTGATCTCGTGGTCGCCGGTGCTGACAAAGCTGGTATATCCGGAGTCCGGATCCGCCAGCTGAGCGCGGGCGTAGGCTTCAAATTCGGCGACATAGAATTGGTAATTGGTGAACAGCACGTGGTTCTGGAAATGCTCGGCGCTGGTGGCGGTGTAATGGCTGAGCCGGGCCAGCGAGTAGTCGATGCGCTGTGCGGTGAACAGTGCCAGCGGTCCGGTGCCATTAGGCGGCTGATAGGTGCCGTTGACGATATCGTCATTGGTGGTCGACAGATCCGGCACGTCAAATACGTCGCGCAGGGTGAACCCGGCTGCACCGTCCTGCGGCACCGTCAAATCGGGGCGTGAAGCGACTGCAAAGTGCACTGGGATCGGAGTGTCAGAGACATCGATGGTCACTGGCTGGCCGTGGTTGCGAATGAGCAGGGTGATCTGCTGGATCAGGTAATTGCGGAACAGGTCCGGCCGCGTCACCGTGGTGGCATAGGTGCCGGGCGCAGAGACATGACCAAAGCTGAGGCGGCTGTCTACCTGGGCAAAACTCGTGGTGGAGAACCGGATCTCCGGGTAATAGGCGCGGATGCGCTGGTTGTCCGGCGCCCCGTCAGCCATCGCCCGGCTGAATTCCTCGCAGATGAAGCCGGTGGCCTGCCGGTAAAGCAACTCAAGCCGGTCCACCGCTTCGGTTGCGTCGTTGAACGTTTCGGTCGGCGGATGGCCGGGGTGTTTTGTTGTTATCATTGAGCAGGCTCGATTACCGGGATTTTCTGGAAAGTGCGCACATCGACTAGACCAAGGTCGGAAATTCTCAGCTCCGGGATCACGACCAGCGCCAGCAACGAGTGCTGCATATAGGCATTGTTCAGGCTGCAGCCGCAGGTCTCCATCGCTTCCATCATGACTTGCGCCTTGGCAGCCACCTCGGTTGCGGGGCTGTCGGACATCAGGCCGGCAATCGGCAGCTCGACCAGAGCCAGTTCCCTGCCGTCCTTGTAAAGGGTGATGCCGCCGCCCACTTGGGCCAGGCGGTTGGCCGCCAGCGCCATCTCGTGGCGGTCGGTGCCGACCACGATCATGTGGTGGCTGTCATGCGCCACGGTTGAGGCCATCGCCATCTTACCGGTGTAGCCGAAGCCCGAGACAAAGGCGTTGGTGACGCCGCCGGTGGCGCGGTGGCGTTCGACCAGCGCGATCTGGCAGACATCGCCCGCGCCCTCGACCAGCCCGTCCACAACCGGCAGTTCTGCCTGCAGCGCCTTGGTCGGGGCCTGGTTTTCGACCACGCCGATCACATTGGCGGTGACCGCATTGGCGCCCTCGGGTGCGGCAAGCTCAAAGTCTTTCGCCGTAAGTTCGTGACCCAGATGCACTGTGCCGCGGGCGCTGGCGGGCCAGGTGTAGTGCGGGCATTTGACCTTGATAGAGCCTGATTCCGCGACGATCTGCCCGCGCGCAACAACCAGTTCGATAGGCAATTCTCGCAAGTCGGAGGTCAGGATCACGTCAGCCCGGCGGCCAGGGGTGATCGAGCCGATCTCACGTTCCAGTCCGAAATGGGTGGCGGTATTGATGGTGGCCATCTGCAGCGCAATCACCGGATCGCAGCCGCAGGCAATCGCGTGGCGCACCACCCGGTTCATATGGCCGTCATTGACCAGGGTGCCGGAGTGGCAGTCGTCGGTGCAAAGGATGAAATTGCGCGGGTCCAGCCCCTTTTCCGTCACCGCAGTGATCTGGCTTTCTACGTCATACCAGGCCGAGCCCAGCCGCATCATCGACCGCATCCCCTGGCGGACACGTGCAATGGCGTCGGCCTCGCAGGTGCCCTCGTGGTCATCCGCCGGACCGCCGGCTACATAGGCGGCGAAATCAGGACCAAGATCGGGAGAGGCATAATGGCCGCCCACTGTCTTGCCCGCGCGCTGGGTGGCTGCGATTTCAGCCAGCATCTTGGGGTCGGCATTGGCCACGCCGGGAAAATTCATCATCTCCCCCAGGCCGATGATGCCCGGCCAGTTCATCGCCTCTGCCACATCTTCGGCCGAGATTTCATAACCGGTTGTCTCCAGCCCCGGTGCCGAGGGCGCGCAGCTGGGCATCTGGGTGAAGATGTTGACGGGCTGCATCAGCGCCTCGTCATGCATATAGCGCACCCCGTCCAGACCTAGAACATTGGCGATCTCATGCGGGTCGGTGAACATCGAGGTGGTGCCGTGCGGGATCACCGCGCGGGCGAATTCCGCCGGGGTCAGCATACCGCTCTCGATGTGCATATGGGCATCGCACAGGCCGGGGATCATGTAGCGGCCACGCGCCTCTATGATCTGCGTCTCCGGTCCGGTGCAATAAGAGGCATCCGGTCCGACATAGGCAATGCGGCCGGCCTTGATCGCAATATCATGGCCCGGCAGCTGCTCGCGGGTGTGGACATTGACCCAGATACCCTGCCGGATCACTGTATCCGCCGGCACGCGGCCGGCTGCGACGTCGATCAATTGAGGGGCGGAGTCGGGCCAGCTTGGAAAAATGTTTTCTGACATATTCCAATTGTTCCGATTGCGCGCGGGAAGGCAAGCGGATTGCTGGCTTTGCCATCAAAGCTTCATACGGGCGGTGGAAAGGCGCCGAGGGCTGACGTATTTGGCGTTGCCGCCGGGCGGTTTGCGGGGAAGACTGGGTTCATGGATTATGAAGCAATAGATGCGGACAGTTTCGGCCGCTCCCTGCGTGGGATCGGGATCAATCTGCTGGTGCGGGATGTTCCGGCGGAAGTAGTCTTTTTAGAGACTGTTTTTGATATGAGAGGCCATCAGGTAAGCAAGGATTTTGCTATCGTCACCTATGGCGGTCAGGTCTTTCAGCTGCACAGCGACGGCACCTATGCGGAAAATCCGCTGCTTGGGCTGCTGCCGGAAAACCCGCCGCGCGGGGCGGGGATTGAGATCCGCCTGTATGATACCGACCCGGATGAGGCTGTCGACCGGGCAGAGGCGGTGGGATTCACCATTCTGCAGGCGCCCGCGGACAAGCCGCATGGCCTGCGGGAGGCATATATCCTGTGTGAAAACGGCTACGCCTGGGTTCCAAGCCGGCCGAAAGGATAAGCGGCGGGAATTCCTCCCCTTTCCACTGAAAGAACGCCGGTCCATGCTGGCGGTATCCTTTGGATACCATGAGGGACCGCTGATGCACGCCATTGCCGACACAACCGCGCTGGTCGAGGAGGGAGTGCTAACCCCGGATCAGGCCTGCACCATCGAGGCGCGTTCACGCGAAGTGATGGTGTCACTGGCGGTGAATGCGATCCTGTGTTTCGGCATCATCGCGGCCACCGCCGGCTTTATCTTCTGGCTGGCCGATCCGTTGGCGGTGGCAGTGACCGGCATCCTGATGCTGGGCGGCGGGCTGGCGGTGCTGGCGCGCGGTCGCGAGATGCTGCGGATGTTTGGCAATTCCGCCACCCTGATCGGGGCAGGCATGCTGATGGGCGGCGCCGGGATTGAGCTGGTGGACAAATACGAGGATATCGCCGGTTGGCTGATGCTGCCTGCCGGCGCGCTGGTGGCAGCGATTTGTGTCTGGCGCTGGCGGCGCGGGGCCTGGTCGACGGGGTTTGTGCTGGGGGCGATCCTGCTGATGGGGTTGGCAATGCATCTGGCGGGTATTGAGCTGCTGCTGCAGCAATACGAGATCGGCTCGCCGCTGCGGAACCTGGCGTTGCTCTATTATGCCGCCGCGCTGGCCCTGGCTGGCTGGCAAGTGGATGTGCGCTTTGTCACTGCGCTGGCGATTGCGCCTTTTGCCCAGATGCTGGAGACCGGCACCGGCTATTTCCACGCGGCCTATGTGTTCTATTCGCCGGAATCGACGCTGACGATCCTGCAGATGGTGCTGCTGATCGTGCTTTGTGTCTGGGGCGCGTCCCGGCTGGCCGAGCGCGACGCCCGGCACCTGCGCATTCTGGCAATCCTGGGGTTTGTGGTGGCCAATCTCTGCGCACTGGTCGGCTCGCTTTGGGGCGACGTGGTGGGCGAAACTGTCTGGGGGCCGGGCCGTTACAGCGACGGTTACGAGGACTGGGAAGCCTATTCCGCGGCTCGCGATGCTTTCCGCGACAGCACGCTGTTCATCTCCGAAAACGTCTATTCCGTGCTTTGGGCAGCGGTGCTGGCGGTGGTGATCTTCTGGGCGGCGCAGCGGCATCAGCGCGGACTGTTCAATGCGGCGCTGACCTTTGCTGCGATCCACGCCTATACCCAGATGTTCGAGTCCTTCGCGGATGAGCCGCTGGCCTATGTGATCGGCGGGCTGGCGGCGATTCCGCTGGCCTGGGGGTTGTGGCGTCTGAACCAATGGATGGCAGCCCAGCAGATCTAGCTGTTGCGAAGGCTGCGGGGCGTGGCGCCGAACTCGGCTTTGAAGGACCGGGTCAGGGCGCTGGGATCATTATACCCACTGCGCAGGGCAATCTCGGAGACACTCAAGTCAGTCTCCAATACAAGCTTTCTGGCTTGTATCAGCCGGAGCCGCCGGTAAACGGCTTGGGGAGTTGCACCAAGTTC
This sequence comes from Leisingera sp. M523, assembly GCF_025141335.1. Classification (NCBI taxonomy): domain Bacteria; kingdom Pseudomonadati; phylum Pseudomonadota; class Alphaproteobacteria; order Rhodobacterales; family Roseobacteraceae; genus Leisingera; species Leisingera sp. M523. The sequence continues at coordinate 3,735,519 of NZ_CP081036.1, read as the reverse complement.
CGCCTTCATCCTTGCCTCAAGGTCTTTTTGGCTGCGGCCAGCCTGGCGGGCGACCGCTGCAATTGGAAGCGGCGCCTCCAGGTTTGCTTGCATCATGGCAACTGCGCGGGCGACGGATTTGCTGCGGGCGAGGATCGGGTCCTGGGTTTCCGTGGCTTCGGGGCTCATGAACAGCATGGCCACTTCCAGCCGCAGCGCTGCCCCGTGATGCTCTCCGATCAGCTCCATCATGGTGTCAAAGGCTGCCAGGGCGCCGGTGCAGGTGATACGGTTGCCATCCATGACTTGCCGGGCGCGCTCGGCCTGCACTTCGGGGAAGGTTTCCGTGAAACGGCTGAGTTCCTCCCAATGGATCGTTGCCCGCCGCCGGTCTAAAAGACCCGCCTCCGCCAGCAGCCAGGCGCCGGTGTCAAACCCTGCAACTACCTTATAGCGGTGTGCCGCAGATTTCAGCGCCCGGGCGGCAGCCACAGTGGCATGGCGCAGAAAGTCATAAGATGGCATGGCAATCAGCAGATCGCCGCTGCAATCACCCAATTTCCCATGCGCCCGCACCTCCATGCCCGAGGACGACACCGCAGGCCTGCCGTCCAGCGTGAGGAACCGCCAGGCGTAGGCCCGGCGCCCGGCAAAGGTATTGGCCGCGCGCAGCGGCTCAACCGTATTGGCCAGGCAATGGGCCGAAAAGGCGTCGAACAGCAGTACATCCAATTGCTGCACCGCAGCGTTATCTTTTGCCCAACTTCGCATGATTTCTTCTAACTCTGCACGATGGGCGAGGGCAAGCCGCCTAGTCTGGCTGGCAACAGATTTGCGAAGGGAGACCGCCATGCAATTCGGGATGACTGAAGAACAGTCGATGATCGTCGAGACCACCCGCGCCTTTGTGGAAAAGGAGCTGTATCCGCATGAGGCAGAGATCGAGCGCACCGGTCATCTGGACATGGATGTGATCCGTGATGTGCAGAAAAAGGCGATGGAAGCGGGGCTTTATGCCGCCAACATGCCTGAGGAAGCAGGTGGTGCCGGCCTCGATACGCTGTCGTGGCTGATGTATGAAAAGGAACTGGGCCGCGCCAATTATGCGCTGCATTGGACCGGTGTTGCGCGCCCGTCAAACATCCTGCTGGCGGGCACGGATGAGCAGAAAGAGAAGTATCTCTACCCTTGCATGAAGGGAGAGAAATGGGACTGCCTGGCGATGACCGAGCCGGACGCGGGGTCCGACCTGCGCGGTATGAAAGCCACCGCGCGAAAGGACGGTGACGACTGGATCCTGAACGGCACCAAGCATTTCATCAGCCACGCCGATATTGCGGATTTCGCGATCTGCTTCATGGCCACCGGGGTTGAGGAAACACCGCGCGGGCCGAAGAAGAAAATCACCGCCTTCTTTGTTGACAAGGGCACGCCCGGTTTTGAGGTGCGCGACGGCTACGGCAACGTCAGCCACCGCGGCTACACCAACGCAGTGCTGGAGTTCGACGATTGCCGCCTGCCGTCCTCTGCCATTCTGGGGGAGATCGACAAGGGCTTTGAGGTGGCCAACACCTGGCTGGGCGCCACCCGCCTGCAGGTCGCGGCCACCTGCCTGGGCCGGGCTGAGCGAGCGCTGCAGCACTCGATCGAATACGCCGCCGAGCGCAAGCAGTTCGGTCAGCAGATCGGCAAGTTCCAGGGCATTTCCTTCAAGCTGGCCGACATGGCGCTGGAGCTGAAAGCGGCGAACCTGCTGACCTGGGAAGCCGGCTGGAAATTCGACCAGGGAACCGTCACCGAGAGCGACATGTCGATGGCCAAGCTGAAGGCGACCGAGATGCTGGCCATGGTGGCGGATGAAGCGATCCAGATCCACGGCGGCATGGGGCTGATGGACGAGCTGCCGCTGGAACGCATCTGGCGCGACGCGCGGGTCGAGCGTATCTGGGAAGGCACCAGTGAAATCCAACGGCACATTATCAGCCGCGAGATGCTGCGCGCCGTCGGAGGCTAATCCATGACCCAAGCCGGGAAACCTGTTGTGACCATTACCTACTGCACCGGCTGCAACTGGCTGCTGCGGGCAGGCTGGATGGCGCAGGAGCTGCTGCAGACCTTCCAAGGCACCTTGGGCGGGGTGACACTGGTTCCCGGAGAAATGGGCGGGATCTTTGAGATCCATGTTGATAAGGAGCTGATCTGGGAACGCAAACGGGACGGCGGCTTTCCTGATGTGAGAGAGCTGAAGACCCGCGTGCGTGACCGGATTGACCCCGGCAGGGATCTGGGCCATCTCGACCGAAGCGCGGACGGGTAAGCCGGATGCCTCCGGCGGGGATATTTACGGCAAGAGGAAAAGGGCGGCCCGCAAGAGCCGCCCCGGTAAAGAGAGAGGCTCTCTTCCCCTTGCACGGCCATCGGCGTCCCCGCCTGTACCGCACAACTATTGAGTGTGATTCTGGTTAACCAAAGCTTACTTCCTCATGCGGGAAATATCCCCGCCGGAGGCTCCCGAACTCTCTACCAGCGGAACCGCTAGAAAATGACACGCGACCTTTCCCGCCTCTTCCGACCTAAAACCATTACTGTGATCGGCGGCGGCGCATGGTGCCGCCTGGTGATTGAGCAGTGTCAAAAGATGGGGTTTGAGGGCACCATCTGGCCCGTTCATCCCAAGGCAGACGAGGTCGCGGGCCTGCCAGCATTTAAGGACGTGGACAGCCTGCCGGCAGCACCCGATGCAGCCTTTGTCGGAGTGAACCGCTTTGCCACCATCGAGGTAGTGAGCGCGCTGTCGATGCGCGGTGCCGGCGGGGCGGTGTGTTTTGCTTCCGGCTTCCTGGAGGCAGCGGCAGAGGATGCCGAAGGCGCTGATCTGCAGGCGCAGTTGCTGGAAGCGGCTGGAGATATGCCTTTCCTTGGCCCCAACTGCTATGGTTTCATCAATTATCTGGACGGGGCGCTGCTGTGGCCGGACCAGCATGGCGGGGCGCGGGCAGAACGGGGCGTGGCGCTGGTCACCCAAAGCTCCAACATCGCCATCAACCTGACCATGCAAAAACGCGGCCTGCCGGTGGCCTATGTAGTGACGGCCGGCAACCAGGCACAGTCGGGCATCGCTGCCATCGGCGAAGCGCTGCTGGAAGACGACCGCGTCACAGCACTTGGCCTGCATATCGAAGGTTTTGGTGATTTGCGTGCGTTTGAGGCATTGGCGGCCAAAGCACGCGAATTGGGAAAGCCGATCGTTGCCCTTAAGGTCGGCAGATCCGCCGAGGCCCAGGCCGCGACTGTTTCTCATACCGCCTCGCTTGCGGGCGGTGACGCGGGTGCGGGGGCTTTGCTCTCACGCCTTGGCATTCCGCGTCTTTATGACTTGCCGTCCTTCCTGGAGACACTGAAATTGCTGCATGTGACGGGGCGGCTGCCTTCGAACCGCATTGCAACGATCAGCTGCTCCGGAGGGGAGGCTAGCCTGGCCGCGGACACCTGCCATGCGCGCAATGTCGTGTTCCCGCCCCTGAATGATCGCCAAAAGGCGGATTTGCGGGAAGCGCTGGGCCCGATGGTGGCGCTGGCAAACCCGCTCGACTACCACACTTATATCTGGCGGGATGCCGAGGCGATGACACAGGCATTCTCGGCAATGATGGATCCACAGCTGGCGATGACTATGCTGATCGTCGACTTCCCGCGCAATGACCGCTGCGATGCCTCGGATTGGGAATGCGCAATCCAAGCAGCGATTGGTTCGCGTGAGCGGACAGGAGCAAACGTTGGTCTGGTGGCGACGCTTCCCGAGTTGCTGCCGGAGGATGTTGCAACCCGTCTGATGGATGCTGGAGTGGTGCCTTTCGCTGGGCTTAGCGAGGCAATTGCTGCCTGCGAGGCTGCGAGCCTGCCATTGCAGGCAGCACCTTCACCGCTGTTACTGCCAACCCCTGCGGTGGAACCTGATCTGGTCCCTGAAGCCGAGGCAAAGCGGCAGCTGGCAGACTATGGCCTGCGCATCCCGCGATCCAAACGGGCGGCTTCGGCCACCAATGCCCGCGCCGTTGCGGTGGATGTCGGCTTCCCGGTGGTGCTGAAGGGCGAAGGCATTGCCCACAAGACCGAGGCAGGGGCAGTGGTGCTGAATCTGAACTCGGGGCAGGACGTGAGTGATGCCGCTTTCAACATGCCGGCCTCGTGCTTTCTGGTGGAAGAAATGGTTACCGGTGCGGTGGTTGAGCTTCTGATCGGGGTGGTCAAGGATCCAGCGCATGGGTTTGTCATGACTGTGGCCGCGGGCGGCACCCTGACCGAGTTGATGAAAGACAGTGCTTCCTTTCTGCTGCCAGCCTCGGATGCAGAGATCAAAGCTGCGCTCAACTCTTTGCGCATTGCCAAACTGCTGGACGGCTACCGCGGTGCCCCGGCAGCAGACAGGGAGGCGATTCTGCGCGCCATCCGCGCAGTCGAGGCCTATGTGATGGAAAACGCGCTGGGATTGGAAGAGATCGAGATCAACCCGCTTCTCTGCACGCCAGCTGACGCCGTTGCAGCAGATGCGCTGATGCGGCGGAAATACTGAGGCTTCGGCCTGAAACATGAGCGGTACTACCGTGCCAAGAGGAATTGATATGACCGACAGCCCCGTGAAAACCCGCCGTGATGGTGCCATACTGGAAGTGACACTGGACCGGCCAAAGGCAAATGCCATCGACCTTCAGACCAGCCGGGTGATGGGCGAGGTTTTCCGGGATTTCCGCGACGACCCTGACCTGCGGGTGGCGATCCTGACCGGCGGTGGAGAAAAGTTCTTTTGCCCGGGTTGGGACCTGAAAGCGGCGGCTGACGGCGATGCGGTGGATGGCGATTATGGCGTCGGCGGCTTTGGCGGCCTGCAGGAGCTGCGCGACATGAACAAGCCGGTGATTGCCGCCGTGAATGGCATCGCCTGTGGCGGCGGGCTGGAGCTGGCGCTGTCAGCGGATGTGATCATCGCTGCCGATCACGCCACCTTTGCGTTGCCGGAAATCCGCTCCGGCACCGTCGCGGATGCGGCCAGTGTGAAACTGCCCAAACGCATTCCCTATCACATCGCAATGGAGCTGCTGCTTACGGGCCGTTGGTTTGACGCAGAAGAGGCCAACCGCTGGGGCCTGGTGAACGAGATCGTGGCGGCGGACCAGCTGATGGACCGGGCCTGGGAGCTGGCGCGGCTGCTCGCCTCCGGCCCGCCGCTGGTCTATGCGGCAATCAAGGAGATCGTGCGCGACGCTGAAGATTCCAAATTCCAGGACGCGATGAACCGGGTTACGCAGCGGCAACTGAAGTCGGTGGATGTTCTCTATGGTTCCGAGGACAACCTGGAAGGCGCCCGCGCCTTTGCCGAAAAGCGCGATCCGGTCTGGAAGGGGCGCTGAGGCGGCGCGCCGCCAGGTGCGCTGCCGGGCCCAAAGGCGCGGGTGGCATCGCAGATGCCGTCCAAAGACGCGGGAGCTCCCGCCTGTTTCAGGAACATCTGAAGATGTCCCTGCACAGTTGGGCCCGGCGCCGCGCTTTGCGCGGCGTTTGGATCCCTGCCTGTCCAAAATGATAATGGCAAAGGGGCGCTATACTTTTTGAAATCGCGCGATCAGGGCGGTGTCGTTCTTGTGCGCCCCGGTCGCGCCAGGTCCGTAGATGCGTAGTTCCGGCAGAGTGAGATTCTTGATCCAGTGCCCGCGCAGCAGCCGGCCGAAGGCTTCGGAAAACCCCGCCTTATCGTAGAACCGGGCATTCACCGACAAAGCAAACCAGGCATCGGGTGCGGCCACCCGCAACAGGGCGGGCAGGACTTCCGGGCCGAGGTGACCATGGGTGAAGGTGCCGGAAGAGACCACGCCGCGGTAGGACCCGCGCGGCACCGGGATGCCTTCCAGCAGATCAGCTTCGATCACGTCGCGGTAGGCATCCTTGCGCAAGGCTTCGGCCAGCATCGCGGCGCTTAGATCGGTGGCGTCGATAGGTTCTATTCCAATCGCCCGCAACGCTTGGCCGCACAGACCGGTGCCGGCACCGACGTCCAGCACCGGGCCGGCTCCGCCGGCGGCGGCAAATACCTTGGCGGTCAACCCGGGCAGGAGGTAGCCCTGCCCGGCGGCGAAATCCTGGTCGTATGTGCTGGCCCAGTCCCTGTAAAGCCGTTTGGAATCGGCAGGTGTCTGCAGGGCGTAGGCGTTTGAAAGTCCCGGTTTCTGTTTATCCATGCGCGTCATGAAAAGGCTGATCGGGATTCGAATCAACCCTTGCACAGCAGGCGCGGTCAACGCATCTAGGAGCCATGAGGAAAACGCTGCTTTGTCTTGGATTTGGCTATACCGCCCGGGCGCTTGCGCCGCGCCTTCTGGCGCAGGGATGGCGGGTTATCGGCACTTCGCGCGAGGCTGTGGAGGCCAAAGGCGTGGAGATGATCACCTGGCCCGGGCAGGACGTGCCGCTGGACGGGGTCACCCATGTGCTGAGCTCGATAGGGCCGAACATGGCGGGTGACCCGGTGCTGGCCGCGATGGCTGGTCAAATCACTGCTGCCCCCGGTCTGGAATGGGCGGGGTATCTGTCGACTACGGCAGTTTATGGCCACCACGACGGCGCCTGGGTGGATGAGGCCACGCCGGTGACGCCGTCAAGCGAGCGCGGCGACTGGCGCGCCCGGGCCGAGGCGCAATGGCAGGCCATCCCCGGTCTGCCGCTGCATATCTTCCGGCTGGCCGGTATCTATGGCCCCGGCCGCGGTCCCTTTGCCAAGCTGATGGCGGGCAAGGCGCGGCGGATCGTGAAGCCGGGGCAGGTGTTTTCCCGCATTCATGTCGATGACATCGCACAGGTTCTGGCGGCCTCCATCGCGCGGCCCAGCCCCGGCGCTATTTACAACGTCTGCGATGACGACCCCGCGCCGCCGCAGGATGTTTTGGGCCACGCCGCCGAGCTGCTTGGCCTGCCGGTGCCGGCCGAAGTGCCGTTTGACGAGGCTGGCATGACCCCTATGGCGCGCAGCTTTTATGGCGAGAACAAACGCGTCCGCAACCGCCGTATCAAGGAAGAGCTGGGTGTGGAGCTGCTCTATCCGACCTACCGCGAGGGGTTGCGCGCAGTGCTGGAAGCCGAGGACATGGAGAGCTTTGTGCCGCCTGCGGAGCCGCCGGGGGTTTAGGGTTTGGGAAGCTGGCACCTTCTGTTTGTATTCCTGCAGTTTCGCAGGCTGGGGCGGTTGCGCCGGCGATTGAGAGCGGTTTATCCAAACAGCTTGGAAACAATCTGGTCTGATTTGGGTTTCACCAGACGGCTCGATATCGCGTTTTCACCGTCAATTTTTACCGTGGTTTCCGACCGCGCGGCATTGCTGAATCTATTTGTTGCCCGTCAGGATGAGATACAGCCCGCGTGGATGGGAGACGAAACCATTGCGCAGCTTGTCTTTGCTTTGAACAGGCATTGGTCAGCGCCGGGCTATCGGTTGCTTAGCCGGCTGACTGGACTTTCCAGAAACTGACAGGCTGAGAGACTAGGCTTAAGCCCGCTTTTCACCAATCGTCGCCACGCCCAGAACCTCCAGCACCTTGGCTTCGATCTGCGGTGCGTTCATCGCGGCGGTTTCATACATATCTGCCGGGCTGGCCTGGTCGATGAAGGTGTCGGGCAGCACCATCGAGCGGTACTTGAGGCCGCTGTCAAAGACGCCTTCCTCCGCCAGCAGCTGCGCCACGTGGGAGCCGAAACCGCCCACCGCGCCTTCCTCGATGGTGATCAGCGCCTCGTGGTCCGCGGCCAGCTGCAGGATCAGATTGCGGTCGAGCGGCTTGGCAAAGCGGGCGTCAGCAATTGTCGGGGTGATGCCCTTGGCGGCCAATGCTTCGGCGGCCTTTTTGACCTCACCCAAACGGGTGCCGAAGGACAGCAGCGCCACGCGTTTGCCGTCCTGTATCATCCGGCCCTTGCCGATTTCCAGAACCTCCGGGGTTTCCGGCATCTCGACGCCCTCCCCCTCGCCGCGCGGGTAGCGGAAGGCGATGGGGCCGTCGTCATGGGCGGCTGCGGTGGCGATCATGTGGGCCAGCTCGGCCTCGTCTGCGGCGGCCATCACCACCATGCCGGGCAGGTTGGCCATGAAGCCGATGTCAAAACTGCCTGCGTGGGTGGCACCATCGGCGCCCACCAGGCCCGCGCGGTCAATTGCAAAGCGGACGGCCAAGCGCTGGATCGCCACGTCATGCACCACCTGGTCATAACCGCGCTGCAGGAAAGTGGAGTACATCGCGCAAAACGGCTTCATGCCGCCGGCCGCAAGGGCGGCCGCAAAGGTCACGCCGTGCTGTTCGGCGATGCCCACGTCAAAAGTGCGCGAGGGGTAGCGTTCTGCCATCAGATTCAGACCGGTGCCGTCGGGCATCGCCGCGGTCACGGCGCAGATCTTGTCGTCCGCGGCTGCGAGCTTCACCAGTTCATTGCCAAACACAGAGGTATAGGAGGGTGCGTTGGAGGGCGCCTTTTTCTGCTCCCCCGTCACCATGTCGAATTTGGCGGTAGCGTGGCCCTTGTCGCGGGCAGCCTCGGCCGGGGCGTAACCCTTGCCCTTTTTGGTCAGTACATGGATCAGGGTCGGGCCGGTGGCGCGGGCCTTGACCGTGCGCAGTACCGGCAGCAGCTGGTCCATGTCATGCCCGTCGATGGGACCGAGGTAGGAAAACCCCAAGGCTTCGAACAGAGTGCCGCCGACGGCCATGCCCTTGAGCATGTCTTTGGCCCGTTTGGCACCTTCGCGGAAGGGTTCGGGCAGCAGCGAGACGGCCCCCTTGGCCGCCGCTTTCAGCTCCTGGAAAGGCTCGCCGGCATAAAGCCGCGACAGGTAGGAGGACAGCGCGCCGACCGGCGGGGCGATCGACATTTCGTTGTCGTTCAGGATGACGATCAGCCGCTTGCCCAAATGGCCTGCGTTGTTCATCGCCTCAAACGCCATGCCGGCCGACATCGAGCCGTCGCCGATCACCGCGATGGCGTCGCCGTTGCCCTCGGGGATTACACCGCCCAGATCGCGCGCCACGGCAAAACCAAGCGCGGCGCTGATCGAGGTGGAGCTGTGGGCGGCACCAAACGGGTCATAGGGCGACTCGGAACGTTTGGTGAAACCGCTGAGCCCGTCCTTCATCCGCAGGGTGCGGATGCGGTCGCGGCGCCCGGTCAGGATCTTATGCGGGTAGCACTGGTGGGAGACGTCCCAGATCACCTTGTCGCGCGGAGTGTCAAAGACTGCGTGCAGGGCGGTGGTCAGCTCCACCACACCCAGGCCTGCGCCCAGATGGCCGCCGGTGACGGAGACGGCAGCAATGGTTTCCTGCCGCAGTTCCTGCGCCACTTGCACCAGTTGCGCATCCGTCAGCCCCTTCAGATCCGCGGGGCGGGTAATCTGGTCCAGAAGCGGGGTCTTGGGCCGGTCGGACATGGTGTCTCCTTGGGCTGCGCCGGGCAGGGGTGCCGGGGCGTGGCGCGCGGGGTTAGCTGTCGCGCGCAATAACGAAACGCGCGGCTTCCTTCAAGGTTGCTGCATCCTCGCCATAAGGCGACAGCGCGGTGCAGGCCTCGTCGCACAAAGACTGTGCGCGGGCTTTTGCCTCTGCCAGACCAAGCAGAGAGACAAAGGTTGCCTTGCCGGCATCGGCATCCTTGCGAACGGCTTTGCCGACCTTGGCGGCATCGCCTTCCACATCCAGGATGTCGTCGGCGATCTGGAAGGCAAGGCCAAGGGCGCGTGCGAATTGCCGCAACGGCGCAGGGTCTTTGCCCGCCAGCACCGCGCCGGCAGTGGCGGACCATTCGATCAGGCAGCCGGTTTTGCGGCCCTGCAGCCTGGTGATCTGCTCTAGCGTCAGTGGCGCGTCGGCGGTCTCTGCCGCAATGTCCAGCATCTGGCCCGACACCATGCCGTCTTTGCCGGAGGACTGCGCCAGGCCGCGGATCAGGGTCAGGGCGTGGGGGCCAGCCTTGGTGTCTGCCAGCAGCTCAAAGGCAAAGGCCTGCAGGCTGTCGCCGGCAAGAACTGCCATCGCCTCATCCCATTTCTTGTGCACAGTAGGCTGGCCGCGGCGCAGATCGTCATCGTCCATGCATGGCAGGTCGTCATGTACCAGCGAATAAGCGTGGATGCATTCAATAGCGAGCGCTGCCTCAAGGGCAGCTTCAGCCGGGACGCCGTGCAGACGGCTGCTTTCCAGCACCAGAAAGCCGCGCAGCATCTTGCCGCCGGTGATGGCGTAGCGCATCGCGGTGTGCAGCTCGTCGCTGCCTGCCAGCCGCATTTCCATATGTGCGGTGATGCTGGCCTGTGCGTTCTTCAATGCATCTGCAAAGGGGCGCGTTCGGGCGTCTGCTGCGACGGTCATGGCTTAGCCGGCATCCAGCGGCTGGGTGCCCTTGGGGGTGTCGTTGGAGTCCAGAGTGATGGCGGCGACCTTTTCCTCGGCGCGTTTCAGCTCATCCTCACAGCGTTTCTTCAGCGCGGCACCGCGCTCGTAAAGCGCGATCGAGGCATCCAGCGCCACGTCGCCGCGCTCCAGCTGGTCCACCACGCCTTCCAGCTCACGCATTGCCTGTTCAAAGCTCATCTGGTCTACGGGGGTCTCAGTCATGCCGGTGCCTTTATCAATTCTTCCACATGCGCGCGCGTTGCGGCGGCCAGCGCGTTCAGATCATATCCGCCTTCCAAAGTCGAGACGATACGGCCCTGGCACAGCTCACTTGCCAGTTTGCACAGTTCGGCAGTGATCCAGGCGAAATCTTCTGTTGCCCAGTTGAGGCTGGCAAGCGGATCGTCCTGATGGGCGTCAAAGCCGGCAGAAATGATAATCAACTCTGGCTTGAAGGCACGCAGGCGCGGGAAGGCTTGGCCTTCATAGGCCGCCTGCATTTCAGCCCGGCCCGAACCCGGTGCCAGCGGCATGTTGAGGATATTGCCATGCGCGCCGTCCTCCTCAGGGCGGCCCGAGCCGGGCCAGAGCGGCATCTGCTGGCTGGTGATCACCAGCGCGCGCACCTCGTCCCACAGCAGATCCTGGGTGCCATTGCCGTGATGCACATCGAAATCCACCACCGCGACGCGTTTCAGCCCGTGATGATCCAGCGCGTGCTTTGCAGCCAGTGCTGCGTTGCCGAACAGGCAGAAACCCATCGCGGTATCTGTTTCGGCATGATGCCCCGGCGGGCGCACCGCAGCAAAAGCATTCTGCACCTCACCGCCCAGCACCATATCGACACCGCGCACCACCGCGCCTGCAGCCCGGAAGGCAGCATCCAGCGAGCCAGGGGACAGGAAGGTATCCCCGTCGATCTGCGCCCAGCCCTCTGCCGGAGAGGCCTTGCGCAAGTCTGACAGGTGGCCGGCTGGGTGAATGCGCAGGATGTCGTCCTCGGCAGCCATCGGCGCGGTTACGCGTTTCAGGTCCAAGGGTTCCAGCGCGTGCAGGATATGCTCAAGACGGGCAACTTGTTCCGGGTGACCGTCCGGCGTCACATGAGACAAGCAGTCTGCGTGGGTAATCAGCGCGGTTGCCATAAAGATCCCCTGTTCATCTGGCTAAAAATATCCCCGCCGGAGGCCTGAAAACGCTGCGCAGCGGCTTCTGGTCTCTCAGCTCAGTCCGGTGCCAGCATATAGCCAGCACCGCGCACCGTCTGCAGGTATTGCGGCTGTTTCGGGTTCGGCTCGATCTTGCGGCGCAGGCGGGTGATCTGCACGTCTACCGCGCGTTCCTGCGCCTGGCCGCGGTCGCGGCCCAGATCCTCGACCAGCTTGGTGCGGGAGACCGGCTCGCCGGGCTGGGCCGAGAAGATCTTCATCAACTGGCTTTCGGTGCCGGTGAGGCGGATCAGCTCATCCCCCTGCCACATTTCACCGCGTTCGATGTCATAGCGGATGGCACCCAGATGCAGCACTTTGGGCGCACTTTCCTGTGCAACCGTGTCCGGCATCCGCCGCAGGATTGCGTTGACACGCAGCAGCAGCTCTTTGGGTTCAAAGGGTTTCGGCAGGTAGTCATCCGCGCCAGCTTCCAGCCCCGCAATCCTGTCCTCAGTTTCGCCCTTGGCGGTCAGCAGCAGGATCGGTGTGGACATGGTTTCGCGCAAGGAAGTTGTCAGCGAGATACCGTCCTCGCCGGGCATCATCACATCCATGACGATCAGGTCGAAATCCAAGCCCGCCAGCACCCGGCGGGCATGGGCCGCATCGCGCGCTGCGGTGACCAGAAAGCCGGAGCGCATCAGGAATTTCTTCAACAGCCCGCGGATGCGTTCGTCGTCGTCAATGATCAGCAGATGGGCGTCATGCATGCTCATACGCCTTAATCCCGCAACTTGGCATAGGCACGGCGCATATCCGCATCCATCATTGCCTCAAGCACCTTTTTGAAGCCTTGCACCGCCTCGGGGCCGGCATCTTTGTAGGCGGCGCGCATCCGGGCGCGCTGCGCGTCTGATAGCGTGGCCTCCAGCGCCGCGCCCTGTTCGGTCAGATACAGATGCCGCTCGCGCTTATCCAGCTCACCCACCTTGCTGATCACCAAACCGTCGCCGATCAATGTGCGCAGCACCCGGTTCAGCGACTGTTTGGTCACGCCCAGAATGCTGAGAAGGTTGTTCACCGTCGTTCCCGGTGAGCGGTTGATAAAGTGGACCGCCCGGTGATGCGCCCGGCCATAGGACAATTCCGCCAGAATCCGGTCCGGATCGGCGGTAAAGCCGCGGTAGGCAAAAAACATTGCCTCGATCCCCTGGCGCAGCTGCTCATCCGTCAGAAACAGCAGGCTTTCGCCGCCGTATCCCTGCCCTGTCCGGCCTTCAGGCATTCGGTGCCCCCTCGTCTGTATTGCAATGCAGTTTATGTCAGTGTTGTTGACATTCCAAGGGTGAAGATGTATCGAATCTCAGCTTTGACGCAAGATTATGTTCCGTTCGGACATAATGTGCGCAATAAATGGAAATCCCGCAGAATTTTAGGAGAGTGCGGCATGGCAGGTTATGACGACCGCGACGGTGTGATCTGGATGGATGGGGGGCTGGTCGACTGGCGGGATGCAAAGGTGCATATCCTGACCCATGCGATGCATTATGCCTCCTCGGTGTTTGAAGGGGAGCGCGCCTACAACGGCAAGATCTTCAAAAGCCGTGAACATTCCGAGCGCCTGATAGCTTCCGCCGAGGCGCTGGATATGCCGATGCCCTATACCGTCGATCAGATCGAGGCGGCCAAGGATGAGGCGCTCAAGGCTTCCGGCCTGCAGGACGCCTATGTGCGGGCGCTGGTCTGGCGCGGTTCCGGCGATGATATGGGTGTGGCCTCGGCTGCCAACCCGGTGCGGATGGCGATCGCGGTCTGGGGCTGGGGCGCCTACTATGGCGATGCCAAGATGCAGGGCGCCAAGCTGGCGATTGCCGAATGGAAACGCCCGTCGCCCGAAACCATCCCGGTCCATGCCAAGGCAGCAGGCCTTTACATGATCTGCACCATTTCCAAACACAAAGCGACCGCGCAGGGCTGCTCGGACGCGCTGTTCATGGACTGGCGCGGTTATGTGGCCGAGGCAACCGGCGCCAACATCTTTTTCGTGAAAGACGGCGAAGTGCACACGCCGCTGGCAGATTGCTTCCTTAACGGCATTACCCGCCAGACCGTGATCGGCATGCTCAAAGATAAGGGCATCACCGTGCATGAACGCCGGATCATGCCGGAAGAGATGGAAGGATTCGAACAGTGCTGGCTGACCGGCACCGCCGCCGAGGTGACTCCGGTCGGCGAGATCGGCCCGTATAAATTCGAGGTCGGCGCCCTCACCCGCGAGATTGCCGAGGATTACGAGAAACTGGTCCGCGCGTAAACGTACCTCACTTCCGGACTGAAAACCCCCGCCTGCGAGCGGGGGTTTTGTTTTACCGCCGCTGAGCCGACCTGAAAATAGCAGCTGGAAGAGGCGGCCCCCATTGATGCGCACCCGCGGCAGTCAGACCGGCCGGAAATCCGCGATTGATCATGAACAGTTACAATACTGCCTTCACGGTGGCATAACGGATCCGGATAAGGTGACAATTGTCCGCTACCCTAACAGGGATGCCGTGGACAAGGTGTTTCAAAATGCTGAATACCACGCCTTGCGGGAAATCCCGGAACGGGAATTTTTAAACTATCAAATCGGTATTGTTGAAACCTAGCATCTGATCCGTGGCCACTGGGCAGGCGGCGGACCTGCTGGTCCTGCGTGTGTTGTGGCTTGGCGATCCGTTCAATTTTCCTTGCAGTTCGTCCTGAACCGTGGACGCTGGATGCCGTGTGCTTATCATAGGCGGCATGTTGGACCTGCTCAGCGATATCCTCACCCGGCTTTCCCTCAAAGGCACGCTCTATTTCCGTACCTCTTTTACACCGCCTTTCGGGATCCAAGTGCCGCCGTTCGAAAACGTGGCGCGGTTCCATTTTGTGCAACGCGGAGAGTTGAAGCTGCATGTGCCCGCCACCGGCGAAACTCTGCGGTTGAAACAGGGCGATTTGGTGCTGATCCCGCATGGTGCGGCCCATATGCTTTTGTGCAACGAAGTGCAGCCGTTGGACGCCCTGCCGCTTGACCGGGTGCTGGAGGACGCCGGTTATGACGGTGGCGGGGTGCTGGTTTACGGCGGTGCTGATGAAGGGCGCGATACCCAGCTGATCTGCGGCCATTTTTCGTTCGCGGGTGTGCCGGCGCGGCGCGGCACCGGGCATATGCTGATCGACCGCCTGCCGCCCTTTATTGTGATCGAGAACTACGGCGAGGAAGCCGGCGCCTGGATTGAGGCGACCCTACGGATGATCGGATCCGAGGTGCATGGCGCCCGCATAGGCGGCGACCTGATTGCGCTGAAACTGTCAGAGGTGCTGTTTGCCCAGGCGATCCGCGCCTATCTGGAGCATCAAAGCCCCAGCGGTTCGGCGCTGGCGGGCTTTGCCGATCCGCGGATTTCGCGGGCGCTGACCGCGTTTCACCAATCCCCGGCACAGGAGTGGAGCGTCGAAGGCCTGGCCCGTGAGGCCGGCATGTCGCGCACCGCCTTTGCCCAGGAGTTCACCGCCAAGATGGAGGTGACACCGATGCAGTATCTGACCGGTTGGCGGATGCAGATCGCCTGCCAGGGGCTGACGGAACAAGGGTTGAGTGTTGCGGATGCTGCTGAGGTTGCCGGCTATGCCTCCGAGGCAGCGTTTTCCCGTGTGTTCCGCAAGCAGGTGGGGATTTCGCCGGCGGCCTACCGGCAGCAGCATGCAGCCGCTTGAATGACAGCCAAGGCCGGATCTCTGAACGATCTGCAAGATATGCGAGATTATCTGAAATTCACGGTTCGATCCGGGTAAGGCATTCTGGGGTCAGAGCCGCCAACGACGCGGCTAGGATTTTCTCAGTAACAAGGATCTGACCCATGCCTTTGCGTTTCGTGACCCGTACCATCCATGCCTATCTCGACTACCCTGTGGCCATTGCCCTGATGGGGCTGCCGTTCCTGCTGGGCCTCGGCGAAAGCAACCCGCTGGCGTTGTGGCTGTCGGTGGCAACTGGCATCGCTGCCTTTGTCCTGACGGTGCTGACCGACCACCACCTGGGTTTGATTCGGGTGCTGCCCTACAAGTTGCATCTGACGGTTGACCTGATTGTCGGTCTCACCTTTCTGGCGGCACCGTTTCTCTTTGGTTTTGCCGGGCTGGACGCAGCCTTCTATCTGTTGAACGGGGCTGCGGTTCTGGCAGTGATCTCGCTCAGCGCGCCGGAAGGGGCTGAGACGGCCTCGGCCTGAGATCTACTGGCGCAGGAGCCAGTCGACAACTGCTTTGGCCCGGCCTTTCTGGCTGGGCCAAAGCACATAGAACCCTTGGTCCCCCTGGCGTGGGGCTTGCCACAGGATCCGGAGCGGCTGGGTGCCCAGGAAAATCCGTGGCACCAGCGCAATGCCCTGGCCATTCATCGCGGCATCCATCGCCAGCGCGGTTTGATTGAACTGCAGAATCCGCCCCGTTGCCGCCAGACCTTCTTGCCGCAGCAGCAGGTCCCAGTGCCGGTGCCCGTCCTGGATCAGGGTTTGTGTCGTAAGACCCGCCAGTTCGGGCTGTTTTTCGTTAGTTAGAGCCATATCTTCATTGGCCACCGCCACCAGATCCACCAGCGATAGCAGGGCGGAATTCAGCCCGCTTTCTTGCGGTTTACCGCCCTGGCGGATGGCGATGTCGATGCCGTCGCGATTGAAATCGGTCAGGCTTTCCTCCGCCACCACCCGCAGGTCGATGTCCGGATGCGCGGCCTCGAACTCCGGCAGCCGCGGCACCAGCCATTTCGACGCAAAGGACGGCGGCACCGAAAGCGTCACACGCTGCACCGCCGGTGCCAGCTTGTCGGTGGCATCGTGAATCAGTTCCAGAGCCTGCCTGACCGGCGCGTGATAGCTGCGCCCGGTATCGGTCAGGTTCAGCCCGCGCGCGTGGCGGCGGAACAGCTTGTGGCCCAGGTCCGCCTCCAGCCTGCGCACCTGCTGGGCCACAGCGCCCTGGGTCAAGTGCAATTCTTCAGCCGCCCGGCCGAAATTCAGGTGTCGGGCGGCGGCGTCAAACATCCGCAGGGCATTGAGGTTAGGCAGGCGCATCCGAGTCAGCCAGTAGTTTTCCTACAGTCTGGCGCGATGAGACATGATTGGTCAAGCGGCGATTGAACCGACATCCTTGGGGCCAAGCAAAGGAGTTCTAAAATGACCAAAGTTGCACTTTTCACCGCTGCAGGCAGCGGCATGGGCGCAGACGCTGCCCGCCATCTTCACGAGCAGGGATATCAGGTCGCGATCCTCTCTTCATCCGGCAAGGGCGAGGCCTTGGCGCAGGAGCTGGGCGGGATTGGGCATACAGGCTCAAATCTGGAGCAAAGCGACCTTCAGGCGCTGGTGGACAAAGCGATGGATCGCTGGGGCCGCATCGATGTGCTGGTAAATTCAGCGGGCCACGGCCCTAAGGGCGACATCATGAAAATCAGCGATGACGACTGGCATCTGGGGATGGAATTCTACCTGATGAACGTGATCCGCCCGGCGCGTCTGGTGGCACCCATCATGGTGGCACAGGGCAAGGGATCGATCATCAACATATCGACTTTTGCGGTGTTTGAACCCGATCCGCTGTTCCCGACCTCCGGCGTCTTCCGGGCCGGTCTGGCGAGCTTTACCAAACTGTTTGCCGACAAATTCGCCGCCCAAGGCGTGCGGATGAACAATGTGCTGCCGGGTTTCATCAACAGCCTGCCCGAAACCGAGGACCGCAAGGCCCGCATTCCGATGGGCCGTTACGGCACCTCGCGTGAGATTTCTGCGCTGATTGCCTATCTGGCTTCGGAAGATGCCGCTTATACAACTGGCCAGAACATCCGCGTCGACGGGGGATTGACCCGTGCAGTCTGACGCTCAGGTCCTGCCCGGAAATACCGAGGTCAATCCGGCCTTTTTATTGAAATGGGCCGCGTCCATCGTACAGATCCTTGGCTATTCTGCCACCGCTTGGGGGCTTCATCCCTGGAACATCTATCTGTTCCTGGCCGGGCTAACAGGATGGTTCCTGGTTGGCGTTTTGTGGAATGACAGGGCAATTATGCTGATCCATGCTGTAGCGCTTGGCGCGATGATTGCAGGTATTTGGTCAAGTTAGAGCCAATTATCCCCCCTTGGGATCAATCATCGGCTTAGCCTTGCCGCGCTGCAGGCCAAGCCGGTGCTCGCGCCAGATCACCAGAACATTGCCGGCAATGACCAGCGCTGCACCGGCAAGCATCACCAGCGTCGGCCATTCTTCGAACCAGACATAGCCAATGACGATTGCAAAAATCATTGAGGCATAGTCATAGGGCGCCAGCATCGACGCAGGCGCAAAGCGGTAAGATGAGGTGACCAGGATTTGCGCCACCCCGCCAACTATCCCGGCGCCGACCAGCAGTGCGGCGGTTTGCGCATCCGGCATGACCCAGCCGAACGGCGCGGTGAGCAGCGCCAGAGCAGAGGCGGTCAGCGAGAAATAGAAAACGATCGCCGCGGTGTGTTCCGATTGCACCATGCGGCGGATGTGGATCTGCACAAAGCCGCGGGCCACCGTCGCCCCGACCACCAGCAGCACGCCCAGCATGGCGCCGTCGCTCATGTCCCCGCCAAGCCGCGGCCAGATCATGATCATCACGCCCAGCAAACCGATCGCCACTGCGGAAATCCGCACCAACCGGATCGTCTCTCCCAATAACAGCGCCGCCAGAATCAGGGTGAAGATCGGCGTGGCATAGCCGATGGCGGTGACCTCGGGCAGCGGCAGCAGTGCCAGCCCCATGAAGGTCATCCCCATTGCCGACGTTCCAACAAGGCCGCGCCACACGTGAAACATCGGCTTTTGGGTGATCAGCCCGTACCGCAATTCTCCGCGCATGGACAGCCAGACCACAATCACTGGAATTGCAAAAAACGACCGGAAAAACACCGCTTCCCCTGCTGGCACATGCTCTGATGTCGCCTTGATGATCCCGGACAGAGCGGTGAACAGGGCAATTGCTGTCACCTTCAGGAGGATCGCCAGCATAGGCCGATGCGATGTTAAGGATTTTGCCATGGCGTGAACCTGCGCCCATGCGCCGCAAAGATCAATGGTTTGATTTCAGGTGAGGAGAAGGCGCAAATGGCGCCGGTTTAGACGGGAGCCGCCGATACACGATGCCAACCACCTGATCCGTCAGGTCACTGCCTGTACCGCTCCAATTGCCTTCCCATAAGGCACGAGAACGTGAGGCAGACCGCCGTAGTGAGGAAATGGGCGGGTGGTTGGCCCGCGTAGCGGCCAAGTGTGAAGCGGTGCATGCAATTTCCCCCGCCCATGAAGCCGCCGGTCGTATTCAGCGTTGAAAAGGTGTCCGATCTGCTAAAAGGCCGCACCGGGGCCGGAGCTCTCGTTCCGCGCAGTACTCAATTCAGGCGGCAGCCTTAAAGAGTTAGCGCTGATCCTTCGCGCAAAACGTTCAGCACCGATGGAATGCCTGAGATCGCGTGCGCTTCTATCATCTTAGACACGGGTTCCTGATAGAGCGCGTATGTCGAGTGGTGAGCAGGCAAAATCAGGCCCGCCTTGAGGAATTCCGCGAATTCTACAGCCTGATGACCAGTCATCGACAACTGGCCTAATGTCCCATTTGTACCAACTGCCCCAATATGAGGTATCAGCAGATCAGGCGCCGGAAACTGTTGAACTGCTGACTGCACCGGCTCTGCCATGAAAGTGTCTCCGGCCCAGTAGATATGGCTCGTCTTGCCGCGAATTGTCGCTTGCAGCCAGTAACCATTGCCAAGCCCGAGAATGCCGGAAATGCCTGTGTTAAGCGAGTGGACTGCAGGAATTGATGTAATCGAAACCTCTGTATCGCCCCGTCTGAAGGCGCGGTTTTCTCCGTGGTTCAGTGCCTGAGCTGCAAAGCCCTTCTTGGTGAGGGCGTTCACATCTTGAGCGGAACAGAGAACGGGGCCGTTGGCGCCAAGCCATGCCTGTGCTTTCTGGTCGAAATGGTCCTCGTGCGCATGGCTGAGCAGCACAACATCGTACTCCCGCACCGCCATGCCTGGAAATGGTGTAAGCCGTTTGTGCATCTTGATGTTCGGACCTGTGGACAGATCGAACATTTCATTCGGGTCCCCCATCTCAAATGCCTCGGTCCCCTCACCCAGGCATGGGTCAGTGAGAACACATATATCGCCGATGCGGAGTTCCAGCATCGCGCCTCCAAGCCAGCGGACGGTTACATCAGATGCAGAAATGCCAGCTGCGGAGGAAAGTGGCGTGAGAGCGGCACTTGCTGCGGCGACGGTGCCAAGTTTGAGCAGATCTCTTCTGTGCATTGTCATCTCCTTGTGTTTCTCCATTGACCTATTCCAGTTTCTCACCACACATAACCAACGAAATACTGAATTCATTAAACGGATAATCTGAATAGTGTCAGATCTGCGAACCCTGGAAACTTTTGTAGAAGTAGCTGACTGCCTCAGTTTCGCGGATGCAGGACGCCGCCTCGGGCTGCCTGCCGCGACGGTGACTACAAGAATCAAATCACTTGAAGCTCAGCTCGGTGTGCGCCTGTTCGACCGCTCGACACGAACAGTCGCCGTGACCGCAGAAGGTAAGATATTTTTGGCGCATAGCCAGATAGCTTTGCACGAACTTATGCTGGCACACCAAGCCGTTGGCGCGGCACAAGAGGCCACCGGGCAGGTACGTGTGTCAATCCCGGCAGCTTTTCCGATGGCACAGTTTGCTGGGATCACCGGCAGGTTCCGCTCCACCTATCCAGACATCTCAATCAAAGTCTACGTGGATGACCGGCCGGCGTCCTTCATAGAAGACGGGGTCGATTTGGCGTTGCGGGGCGGGGCGCCTGGAGGCGACAGCCTAATAGCGCGGCATTTGAACGACACGGAAGTCATCTTTGTCGGCCCGCCAGGGCGTCTCGGGGACGACAGCCTTCCGGTGTTGCGGCCCTTAGAAAAACGTTTTGGAGCTAAAGACAAGCTGAACGGACTTTCCACGCGCTCCTTGCAGCTTTCTCTCGCATTTGTTGCAAGCGGCCAAGCTCGAGCCTACCTTCCCCGATCGATGTGCGAAGCGGCATTGGCTGCAGAACAAATGGAAGAAGGGGACGGACCAGACGGGCCGCATGTTCCGCTGCCGCTGTTTCTTGTTTATCATCACAAGCAACACCAGCCCAAAAGGGTTCAGCTCTTCAAAGATATTCTCATTCAGGAATTATCTATACCGACGCACGAAATCTGAGTTTTTGAGCGCCCCTCAAGCTGGCGCAAGCCCTGTCATTCAGGTATTTTTGAACCGTTCCACGCCTCCCAAATGGTGCAGGACGATTTCGAAGGAATTGCTGGACATTCGAAATCGTCAAAGCAAATTGTTTGGATTAGGTCATGTTGACTGACCTGCTCCCCAGAAATGTCCGCGTTTTGACGTTAGCCTGTTCTCCACACGAGGAGACAGAAAATGCGGAAAAGCCGATTCAGCGAAGAGCAAGATCATTGGCATCCTGAAGGAACCCCAAGTCGGCATCGGGGCCAGGGAATTGTGCCGCAAGTACGGCATCCACTGCCCGGCAGGGCAGTGCGCAGCAATGTCCCGAGAGGGGCGATGGCACGATCTACAAGTTGCGCTCGAAGGATGGCGGCATGGAGGTGTCAGTGGTCAAACGGCTGACGGCTCTGGAGGCTGAGAACGCAAAGCTCAAGAAGTTTCTGGCTGAGCACATGCTGGATGTGGCCACGCTCAAGGAGATGCTGGGAAAAATCTTCTGAAGCCCGGTGCAAGGCGAAGAGCGGCGGATTGGGCCATGACAGAGAAGAACTGCAACCAGCGGCGGGCCTGTGCCCTGGCCGGGATTGATCCGCGCGTCTACAGGCGTCGGCCGACCAGGCCTTCGGACACGGAGTTGCGAGAGAGGCTGAAGGAACTGTCCGGTGAACGGCGGCGGTTCGGTTACCGGCGGCAGCACCTGTTGCTTGGGCGAGAGGGCTGGTAGGTGAACTGGAAGAAACTCTATCGGATCTAACGTGAAGATGGCCTGGCTGTGCGCAAGCGTGGCGGCCGGAAACGGGCGATTGGCACCCGTGCGCTTATCACTGCCCGGCAGGCGCATGCACAGCATGCTGCCAAAAGGGGGCAATCCCGCAAGGCCCGAACCAAAGATGGTCGTTGGGCTTCGTGTCTGACAGTCTGCCAGACGGGCGCCGTTTCCGGGTTCTGTGCGCCATCGATAACTTCGGCCGGGAGTGCCTGAACTGCCTGGTCGACACATCGCTATCCGGTCTGCGGGTTGCGCGGGAGCTCGACAATAACGCCCAGGCGCGCGGCTACCATTTTCCTGTCACGACCGGGCTGACGTTTCAGTTTGCGTTGATCGCGTTTGATTGCCGTGGGTAGTTCACAACCCATACCTTATCCAGACCATTGGCAGGGTTCAGGGGTAGTAGCTGCGTACCAAAGCGGTGGCGATCAGGCTCCAGCCATCTGCAACTACAAAAAATGCCAGTTTGAAGGGCAGGGACACGATAGCAGGCGGCACCATCATCATCCCCATGGACATCAGGACTGCAGCAACAACAAGATCAATGACCAGGAAAGGCAGGAAGACGAGAAACCCGATTTGAAAAGCGCGCGAAATTTCCGACAGCAGGAAGCTAGGGACCAGCGCCGATAACGGAGCTTCGGGCACGGGATCCATGCCCTGGGTTTCCGGTCTGAGATCCGCAATTGCATAAAATGTGTCCGGATCCAGCCGGTTCGCCATGAAGGCACGGAAGGGCTCCAAGCTGCGGGTGATGGCCACGCCCGGTTCCAGCCTTTCTTCCAGCAGCGGATTGATGCCAGTGGTCCAGGCCTCGGTAAAGACGGGTTCCATCACAAAATAGGTCAGAAACAGCGCCAGACTGATGATCAGCATGTTGGGCGGTGCTTGCTGCAGCCCGATGCCTTGGCGCAGAATCGATAGGACTGTCACTAGGAATGGAAAACAGGTGATCATGATCAGCAGGCCCGGAGCCAGGCTGAGCACAGTAATCAGCAGGATCAGCTGGATCGAGCGGGCCGAGATTGATTCGCCGTCTGCCAGCGAAAGGCTCAGTTCTTGAGCCAGGGCGGTGTGCGGCATGGCCAGCAGGATTGCTGCTGCCAGGACCGCCCGCACAAAAGTCTTGTGTGTCATCCCAAACCGCTTTGAAGATCAGCAATTTCTGTCAGGCGCACGGCCAGCTGGCCAGCCTGATCTCCCTCCAGCTCTTCGAGCTGGCCACGGGCGACCAGCCGGTCGCCGACGTAAAGATCCACGGGGTCTTCAACCCGTTTATCCAAAGTGAGAATCGCATTTTCGCCAAGGCTGACCAGGTCACGGATCAGCGGCCGGGCTTTGCCGACCGAGACAACCACTTCGACGGGAACCGAAACAAAGGGATTGTTTGCATCAGCGGATTTCATATTCAGGTCGGCAGCATCATCCATACTGGCTGTCCTCTTTCGCGTGATAAGTGAAGGCCTCTATCGAGTCCTGGATCGATTCTAGAAGGGCGTCGCAATTGATTTCGCATTCGGTGCTGCCAATGCGCAGATAGGCTTGGCCAGGAGACAGCACACTGTCTTCCTGCACTGTGACCGGAACGGAGAAATTGTCCGGCAACAGGCTGCGCACTGGTGCCGCCTCCCCGGGAGCGACCACGATTTGCATCGGCTGGTCGGTCTGGCCTTTTGCCATATCAGCAAGCTGATCGACGATATGATGCCCGAAAGAGGCAGCCATGGCATCTGGCAGCACTGCACTGGTCAGCACTTTGAACATCGGGTCCAGCGAATCGAGCAGCTGACTTTGGGCTTCGTGATAAGTGAAGCTGAGGTCTTCCAGAGAATTGGCCAGCTCGGCCGAAATCCGGCTGCTTTCCTGGTCTTTGGCCGTTACGGCATCATCCCACCCGGCGCTGTAGCCGTTCTCAAAGGAAGCCAGCCGCTGCTCTTCTATGAGTTCCTCGGAAACTGCGGGCAGCGCAGGCTCTGCCGAGGTGTTCATTGCGAAGTCTTCGAGCAAATGTGCAATCGTCATTAGGCTTGCTCCTTGTTTTCTTCCAGCCAGCCGCGCAGGATCTGGACGGTTTCTTCCTGCCGCTCGCCAATCAAGTTGCGCAGACGGTCGACCGGGTCATCCATGCTGCCGCCCAGTGCCGGGAAGCCGGCCGCTCCCATCATGTCACCGCCAGTACCCATCGCCGGCAGGTCGCCCAATGGTTCGAACTGTCCGGTTTCGTTGTTTTCAATTTCACCCTCAAGTGCGAGTCCCGAACCAAGATCCGAGGCAGTCATGAACCCGTCGCCGCCAACACCTGGCAGCCCGGGCAGCCCGCCACCATCCGGACCAGACAGCGCCGCCACCGGAGCTGCCTGATTCGACAGGATCGGGCGTACAACGAACAGTCCAAGGATCAGGCTGACCAGGGCCAGAGCCGCAAGCTGGATCAGCGACATTGCATCAAAGTATAGGTTGTCCATGAACCCTGCGGTGGCCACGGAACCCTGCGGTTCCACTGTCGGCAATTCCATGGACTTGAGCGTAATCACATCCCCGCGGTCTGCGTCAAAACCGACAGCGGCGGAAATCAACTCCCGCAAGGCGGCCAATTCGTCTTCCGGCCGGGGCTGGAAGACAGTTTCACCTGCGTCGTTTGTCACTGCAGAGCCATTGACCAGCACTGCAACAGTCAGGCGTTTGATGGCCCCAGGACCACGGAGGATCTCTTTCTCGGTTTCCGAAATTTCATAGTTGATTCGCTCCCGGGTGGCGCTGGTATTGGCTTTTGACCCCTGGCCAGAGGCCGCGTCACCGTCGGGAATGTTGGAGGCAACCGTGACCTCTCCGGATTGGTTGGTAGAGGAGTCGGCGCGTTCCTCGACGTCAGTGCTGACGGCGACACGGCTTTTCGGGTCTACCCGCTTTTCCCGGATTGATTCGGTGTCGGTAACAGTCGCGACACTCACTTCGACCACCGCATTTCCCTGGCCGACGCGTGCCTCAACCAATCGCATGACGCGTTCGCGCAGCGTCTGGGACCGGTCATCGGTTCCGGCACCGGCGGCTGCAGTGGCATCCGAAGACCCGATCAACGCGCCGTTGGCATCAATCACTGCAACGTTTTCAACGGCAAGGCCGCTCACCGCAGACGAAATGAGGAAGCGGATCGCGTTAGCTTGTGCAGGTGTTACTGGGGATCCCATCGGCACGACTGAAACCGACGCGGTGGGTTCTACGGTGCGTTGAAAGGGGTTCGAGCCGGCATTTGCGATATGCACCCGTGCCTGGCTTACATGCGGGCTGCCAACAATAGTGCGGGCCAGCTCGCCTTCCTTTGCGCGCCAATAAGCGGCGTCAAACATCTGCGAGGTGGTGCCAAAGCCACTGAGCGAATCGAGCAGCTCGTACCCTTTGCCGCCATTGGCGGGCAGGCCTTCGCTGGCCAGTGTCATCCGGAATTCGTCACGCTGCGTTGACGGCACGTAGATTGAGCTGCCACGCACTTCATATTGGGCACCGCGCTGTTCAAGCGCCCGCACCACATCTCCTGCCGAGCCGCTTTCCAGCCCGGCATAGAGCAGTGTCATTGTTGGCTTGCTTGCCACATGGGACATCGCGATCACGCTGAGAATCATGATTACCGTGGCACCCACGGCTATCAGACGCTTTCGCATGTCCATTTCAGCCCAGACATTCTTGATCTGCTGCACATTAACCTCCGTCGCACCGGCGTTCTCTCCGGCGTGCAACCCTTTTGACGGATCGGCCTTAACATTCGGTTAGTTCCTCGCAGGTTATGAAGATGCTGCACGACGTTTTAGGGATAGCCATGACAGATGCTGCAGTAGATACGGAAGCAGAAGCCCCGGCCAAGAAAAGCAAACTGCCCCTGATTATCGGGGTGGTGCTGGCATTGGCTGGCGGCGGCGGCGGATTCTTTGCCGTACAGTCAGGCCTTCTTCCCTTTGGTCAGAAAGCAGCGCCAGAACCGGCGCATGCGGCCGGAGAGGCGCCAGAAGGCGTGGACAGTGGTGAGACGGCGGAGGATATCGCCAATCTTGCTTTTATCGAAATGGACCCGATTGTGATTACCCTGCGTAAAGCCAGCGGTATCAAGCATTTGCGGTTCCGCGCGCAACTTGAGGTCGATCTGGCTCATCAGGCCGAGGTCGAGAAAATCCTCCCGCGGGTTATCGATGTCCTGAACAGCTACCTGAGAGCACTGGAGCTAGAGGATCTGACTGATCCGATGGCGCTGCCGAAACTGAGGGCGCAGATGCTGCGGCGGATCAATATTGCAACCGGCCAGGGCCGGGTGCGTGATCTGCTGATTATGGATTTCGTACTGAATTAGGAGGACAGGATGGAAATTATTGCTGATATCCTGCTTGCGGCCGGTGCGCTGGGTGCCGGATTCTATTGTCTGGTGCTGTCGCGCAGGCTGAAGCGGTTCAATGATTTGGAAAAGGGCGTGGGCGGTGCAGTTGCCGTCCTGTCTGCCCAGGTCGATGATCTGAACAAGTCGCTGCAATCGGCGCAACAGGTGTCCGACGGCTCCAGCAAGGCGCTGCAGCAACTGACGGGCCGGGCCGAAACAGTGGCTCAGCGGCTGGAACTGATGATGGCATCCATGCATGACATCCCCGAGGCCGGATCTGCGGCTCCGGCAGGCAAACCTCCGGCCGAGGACGACGCGATGGCTGCCGCATACGAGGCCGATTCGCAGCCGTCTGGTGAAGAACAGGACGAGGCAAAGCCTTCCGGCTTGATGTTTGTCCGGCATAACCGCAGCCAGAACCGGGTGGCGTGATGGCAAAGGCAGCAAAGAAAACCAGGCGGTTCCGGCGCAGCGGCACCTTGATGATGCTGGCGGTGCTGCTGATGGGATCCGCCGCGGTCCGGCTGGCTCTTGAGGCGGGGCCTGCAATTGCCCGTGAAGTGGCCAGCCTGCAGGAACCCGGCGGCGACGCGCAGCCTCACAAGGGGGAGCCGCAGCGCGAATCGATGCCCACTTCTGCAGAGCTGCAAACAATGCTGGCAGCCTTCAAGGAGCGGGAACAGGCTCTGGCCGCCCGCGAAGCGGAAATTCAGGACCGGATGAAAGCCCTGGAAATTGCCGATCAGGCAATCGACAAGAAACTGGCTTCGCTGGAACAGGCCGAAGAGAATTTACGGGCAACCCTCGCGTTGGCGGATGGTGCGACCGAAGCGGATGTGACGCGCCTGACGTCGGTCTATGAACAGATGAAACCCAAGGAAGCTGCGGCTTTGTTCGAGGAAATGGATCCTGCCTTTGCGGCTGGTTTCCTCGCCCGGATGCAGCCCGAGGCTGCCGCGGGAATCATGGCAGGGCTGAGCCCGGAAGCCGCCTATACTATCAGCGTTGTTCTGGCTGGCCGCAACGGAGCAGTGCCGAAGGAATAATTCGGTCGCCGCCGCTTAGTCTTTCCTTAGGAAGACTCGCCTAAGCTAATAAAAACCAATGGAATTCGGAGTGAACCCATGATCGGGATTGTAGGCATAGTGGTGATCTTTGTCATGGTGTTCGGCGGCTATCTCCTGGCCGGCGGCAAGATGGCGATCATTATTAAGGCCATGCCCTTTGAGTTGATGATGATCGGTGGTGCCGGAGCCGGTGCTTTTCTGATCGGCAACGACATGGGCGGCATCAAGCATACGTTGAAGGACGTCGGCAAGGTCTTTAAGGGCCCTAAGTGGAAGCCGGACGACTACCGCGACCTGCTGTGCCTTCTGTTTGCCCTGATCCGGATCGCGCGGGCGAATCCGGTTGAAGTGGAGCAACACATTGAAGACCCCGAAAACTCCTCTGTCTTCAATAAATACCCCAAGATTCTGGCAGACAAGGAAACGGTGAACCTGATTTGCGACACCATGCGGTCGGCCTCGATGAACTATGACGATCCGCATCAGGTGGAAGAAGTGCTGGAAAAGCGCATGGAGGCCAACCTGCACCATGCAATGCACTCCAGCCACGCTTTGCAAACCCTGGCAGACGGGCTGCCGGCGCTGGGAATTGTTGCGGCGGTGCTTGGTATCATCAAAACTATGGGCTCTATCGATCAGCCTCCGGAAGTTCTGGGTAAACTGATCGGCGGCGCTCTGGTTGGTACCTTTCTTGGCGTGTTCCTGGCTTATGGCCTCGTGGGTCCCTTTGCGACCAAGGTAAAAGCGGTAACCGAGGAAGACGCGCATTTTTATCAGCTTATCCGTGAGGTTCTGGTGGCCAATCTGCACAACCATGCAGCGGCAATCTGCATCGAAGTCGGGCGCCAGAACACACCTTCGCATTTCCGTCCCGGCTTTGCTGAACTTGAAGAAGCCCTCAAATCGGTGAAACAGGACGCAGCATGATTTGGCGAGCACTTGCCACTGCAGCCGCGCTTCTGACGGCAGGAGCTGTCCAGGCGCAGACAATTGTGACCCGGTCAGGAGAGCACAACGGCTTTACCCGCCTGGTGATGCGCCTGCCGGATGGCGCGGATTGGTCGCTGGCTCAAAGCGGCACGACGGCGACAGTGAACATTGACGCGCCACAGGCAGTTTTCGATACTTCACGTGTCTTCAACCTGATCCCTCGCACCCGCCTGCAATCACTTGTGCAGAACGGGCCAGGTCAGCCGCTTCGATTGCAGCTAGGCTGTGACTGCACGGTCACGTCTTATGTTCAGAAGAATGGCTACTTGGTGCTTGATATACGTGATGGCGGTAAACCGGAAACACAGCGGCAGTATTCTGCTACCAGCAGTATTCTGCCACTCACTCCGCAGGCCACACAGAGCGGTTACAGGTTCAGTTTCTCTCAATCGGCCGCAGCTGACGCGCGGATGGC
Organism: Leisingera sp. M523; assembly: GCF_025141335.1. Classification (NCBI taxonomy): domain Bacteria; kingdom Pseudomonadati; phylum Pseudomonadota; class Alphaproteobacteria; order Rhodobacterales; family Roseobacteraceae; genus Leisingera; species Leisingera sp. M523. Next base: position 3,707,052 of record NZ_CP081036.1, on the reverse strand, counting down.
CCTGGAATTGGCAGCGGCTGTTGCGGGGCGAGCGGATCCGGCGCAAACAGTCCGGCCGCAGGACGCTGAAGAAGCTCCGGACCTGAGTGCAACCAAACAGCAAGAAGAAGCTGTAGAAGTAGTTTTGCCGTTGGATGGCAACAGCTTTCCGGTTCAGACAGAAACCGCCGAAGCCAATGCGGCTTCCGGGCTCCCTGAGACCAGAGTGCTGCTCAACCTGGAAGAAACTGAGCGCGCGGCAGCGGTCCAAGATTCCGAGCAACGGTTGCTGCAACAGATCGGACGGGCTGCAAATCAAGGACTTCTGAGTGTTGCAGCAAATGGGCTTCCTGGTGCCGATAGCGCCGCTGTATTGGATCCTCTGGGACGTACAGACAGGCCGTTGAACCCTTTGGATCACATTTCCGTGACCTCTGCTATCGATCGTGAAACCGGGCTGAAGGCTGCCCTGACTGGTGGCAGCGGAGAAGCAGAGCATTGTTTGCAAAACCGTGATGTTGCCATCCATTCCTGGGGCAATGAAAGCCCGTTTGCGGATCAGCTGGCACCGGTGCGCAGCGCATTGGTCCGGGAATTTGATGATGTGAATCCAGCGAGTGTATTTGCGCTCGCACGGATGTATCTCTATTTCGGCTTTGGCGCCGAAGCTCGCTCCATTCTGACTATTCTCCCTCCAGAAAATCAAGATGCGCCGGATATAGCCTTTCTTGATGCAATGGCGATGCTGATGGATGGAGCTGTTTTGCCGGTTAATCACCCGTTCTCAGGTCAGCAAGGCTGCGAAGGCGACAGTGCCCTGTGGGGCGCTTTGGCGGATGGTCTGGTCAAGAAGAGCGCCAACACCGACGCCATTCAGCAAGCGTTTTCCAAAATGCCGACTCATCTGCGGGTGCACCTGGGACCTCGGATCAGCAAGATGTTTGCCGAAGCCGGAGATAACCATATCGCCGAGGCAGTGCTGAGAGCGGTTGACCGGACCGGGGTTGAGGACGTTCCGGAAATCAATCTTGCTGAGGCGGCGATTGCCGAATTGGCAGGCGATACCGAAAAGGTGGCGGAAGAACTGACCAGCGAGGTTGCAGAACGGAACGGAAATGCACCGGCAGCACTGATCGATCTGGTTGCTCTCAGCGTCAAGGAGCGCAAGGCGCTGTCTCCTGACGTGCCGGATTTGATTGCCTCTTATGAACTTGAAAACCGCGAAACAGAGCTCGGAGCCGAGTTGCGTCAGGCGCAGGTCGCTTCTCTTGCCTTGATGGGGCAGTTTCAGGATGCATTTCAAGAACTGAACAACCTGTCTGAGCAGGACGGCCCGAATGCCCGGTCAGCGGCGCTGGAGCCGTTGATGCTGCTGTTGGCAGAACGTGCAGATGACGTGACTTTTTTGCAGTACTCACTGGTTTTCTCCGGCCAGGCCAGCGCGACTGAAGCTGCATCGGTAGCTCCGGCCGTCGCCCGCAGGCTGCTGGACCTTGGATTTGCCGAACAAGCACAGGGCCTGCTTACCAAGCTTGCGCTGGAGCCGGAAAACGAAGCCCGCCGCCTGATGATGGCCGAGGCCGCGTTGGAGTTGGACAAGCCGCATCAGGCCCTTGTCGAGCTGATGGGGCTGGAAAGTTCCGAAGCCAACAAAATGCGTGCGGCAGCCTTGTGGCGCAATGGCGAATATGACCGGGCCGGAGAGTATCTTCTTGCTGAAGATGAGGCCAACGCAGCCGCCCGCGGGTTTTGGCATTCCGAAAACCTGAGCGCCATCGAAGCGATGGAGACTGGAGATGACGCGCAATTCGGTGCCGTTGCCTCTGTCACCACGCAAATTGGCGAAACTGCGCAAGATCCAGAGGGCTTGTCTCCGCTGGCTCACGCACGGGCCTTGGTTGAAAGCAGTGCGGGCACACGTGGCGGCATTGCTGATCTGTTGAACAAAGTTGGCACAGACTTGGAGAGTCCTTAGAATTTTCAGTGATCTGACAGAATGTTCACCCAAACAAAGGCCGCCCGGATCAAGGGCGGCCTTTGTTTGTGCTGATAACACTTTGTCAACGGGCTGCCGGTAACGTGATGATCGGGTGAATCCTGATTTGGACGGGCAGAATGCCGGAAAACTATTTAGTACTTTGCCTGAAAGGGCTGTTTCTGCGCGCAATAGGCGCAGAATTCTGGACGCGCTCAGTAATGAGTTCCGTTCTGAAATCTCACTTGATTAAGACTGACAGGCACCGATTGCCGGCAACCGGTATCGCAAAGTCTGATCGTCGGCACCGGTTGGGTGGCAGACGGCTGTTTGCGCGGCAACCGCAGGTGCTGACAAAGCCCCGGAAAACGGACATGCGCTTCAGATTGGATCCTTGGGCACCAATCCAGGCATTCCATCAGCTTGAATCTAGCAATTTGCGGGGCCTGACCTGTGCCTAAGCTTACCACTGAACAACTATTCAGTCCGACCGTCCTGCTGGCGCTGGCGTTGATGGCGATCATTGTGATGATGATCCTGCCGATGCCGGCCTGGGTGCTGGATGTTGGCCTGGCGGCCTCCTTTGGGCTCGCCATTCTGATCTTCACCATCACTCTGTTTATAGAACGGCCGCTGGATTTTTCCTCATTCCCGACGATCCTTCTGGCCTCGCTGATGCTTCGGCTGTCACTGAACATATCCTCCACCAAACTGATCATCGGCCAGGGGCATTCCGGCACCGACGCGGCCGGCAATGTGATCGAAGGTTTTGCCCAGTTTGTGATGGGGGGCAGCGTATTCCTGGGTCTTGTGGTGTTCGGGGTGCTGTTGATCGTCAATTTCATGGTGATCACCAAGGGCGCTGCCAGGATGGCCGAAGTGGGTGCCCGTTTTGCACTGGATGGTATGCCAGGCAAACAGCTGGCGATCGACGCCGACATGTCAGCGGGCGCCATCGACCACCAGACCGCCAAGGAGCGCCGTGAGCGGGATCAGCAGGAAACCACATTCTTTGGCTCACTCGACGGTGCGTCGAAATTTGTCAAAGGCGACGCCATTGCCGGGCTTTTGATCACCTTGCTGAACTTGGTCATGGGGCTGATCATGGGCGTTCTGGTCCATGGCATGCCTGTTGGCAGCGCGTTTGAAACCTATGCTATCCTGACCGTGGGCGATGGTCTGGTGTCGCAGATCCCATCTGTGATCATTTCCATTGCGGCAGCTCTGCTGCTGGCCCGCGGCGGCACCACCGGCGCCACAGATACCGCCCTGTTCGAGCAATTCGGCCGCCATCCCGCCGCGCTGACAACTGTTTCTGTGCTGATGATCCTGTTTGCATTGGTTCCCGGTCTGCCATTTCTGCCCTTCGTGACCGGTGGCAGTGTGCTGGGCTACGCAGCTTTCCGAATGGCAAAGAAGAAGCAGGACGAAGCAGAGGCGGAGATCGAGGAAAAAATCGAAGAAGCTGCAGACCCTACGGCAACCCGGCCGCTTGGTGATATTCTGGATCTGGATGATCTGCATCTGGAGTTTTCCCCCGATCTGGTCAGCATGGTTCTTGATGCCGGCACCGGGCTTGATGCCCGCATAGCCAACATGCGGTCCCATATTGCCACCACCTTTGGTCTGATCCTGCCGGAAATCCGGCTGACTGATCAGCATGAGCTGGAAAGAGGCACCTATGTGGTCAAAGTGCAGGGGGTTGAGCAGGTGCGCGGCACTTTGCATCCCGACATGGTTCTGGCCTTGATGCCGGACAATCATGACGCGCTGCCACCCGGCACTGATGTGACTGAGCCGGTCTACGGCGCGCCGGCCCGCTGGATTTCTGCCAAGTCGCAGGAACAGGCCGCCCTGGCCGGGGCTACCGTAGTCACACCGCCGGAAATCCTGGCGACCCATCTGCTGGAGATCATCAAACAGAATTTCTCCCGCTTGCTGACTCTCAAATCGTTGCGCCGCCTGTTGGATGAGATGACACAGCTTTCCGATAACTTCCGGTCCGAAGCGAACCGCAAGCTGCTGGATGCGCTGGTGCCGGACAAGGTTCCGATGGATACGCTTCACTCGGTGTTGCGTCTGCTGCTGGAGGAGCGGGTTTCCATCCGCAATATGCCGCTGATCTTGGAATCGATTGCCGAAGCCCGGCAGCACACAACCCAGCCCGAGCTGATCTGTGAACATGTGCGCCAGCGGCTGGGCTTCCAGCTGGTGGCCGAGATGAAACGCGAGGACGGGACCATTCCGTTGATCCAGCTGGCGCCGGAATGGGAAGACAAATTTTCTACCTATCAAGTGGATGCGCAGGGTGCCGGGTTGGACATTGCCTTGCCGCCCGACTTGTTCAATATGCTTGCGGACGGGCTGACCGAGAAGCTGTCGGCAATCACCGACCAAGGTGTGTTTGCGGCTGTTGTGACCTCGACCCGCCGCCGCCGTTACCTGAAGACCATTTTGAAGTCGCGGGGTATCAGCAACCCGGTTCTATCGTTCGAAGAAATCGGCCTTGAGGCGCGGCCTGCCCTGGTTGGAATGGTGCAAGCATGAACCTGAGCTTTCTGCCGCCAGAGCTTATAGCGCTGCTGGGGGCAGGGTTCTGGCATGCTGCACTCGTATTTCTGCGGGTGTCGGCCATGGTATCGGTCCTGCCTGCGGTGGGTGAGCTGTATGTTCCCACCCGGGTCAAACTTGCAGTTGCTGCGGCCTTTACTTTTGTGGTTGCGCCTGCACTTCCGGCCCTCCCTGAGCCGGATGGTGCCATAGAATTTGCCCGGATTGCTGTTGCCGAAGCGATCATCGGCCTGGCTCTGGGCATTGGTGTCCGGATCTTTGTATTGGCGTTGCAGACGGCCGGCACAATGGCGGCGCAAAGCACGTCGTTGTCACAGGTTCTGGGCGGCATCGGAGCAGAGCCGATGCCGGCTCTGGGTGCCGTTCTGATGATTTCCGGTGTGACCCTTGCTGTCATGATGGGTCTGCATATCCGGGCGGCGGAATTGCTTATTGGCTCTTACCAGCTGTTTCCTGCTGGTCAGTTTCCTGCGGCTTCCGGGTTGGCGGAATGGGGTGTGTACCGGGTTTCGCAAAGCTTTTCGCTGGCGTTCACACTGGCGGCGCCTTTTGTCATTACAGCGGTGATCTACAACTTGGCGCTGGGCGTGATTAACCGGGCTATGCCGCAGCTGATGGTGGCCATGGTCGGCGCGCCGGCGATTACCTTCGGCGGTCTGTTTATCCTGATGGTCGGCAGTCCGATGATCCTGGATGTTTGGTCCAGGGCTCTGATGACCTTTATGTCGAATCCTGGAGGCGGCATGCCATGAGCGGTCAGGACGACGATTCAGACAAATCATTCGAGCCGACGGAACAGAAACTCCGCAAGGCCCGGGAGAAAGGCGAAGTTGCCAAATCTACGGATCTGTCCGTCGCCGCAGCCTATCTGGGTCTGATCATCGCAGTCTACACTGCCGGCAGCAGCAGCGTTGAGGGGATAGGCACCGCTCTGATGGCCTTCCTGGACCAGCCGGACAAGCTGGCCCCGCTGTTCTTTGAAGGGCCGGCTGCGGCACCTGTGGGGGGCTTCATCGGAAGTACCGTGCGCCCTGCTCTGCCATGGTTTCTGGTTCCCTTTGCATTGGTTCTGCTGTCGATTGTCGGACAGCGTGCGCTGGTTTTTGCGCCCAGTAAGCTGGAGCCGAAGCTGTCTCGTATTTCTCTCATCTCGGGAGCCAAGAATAAATTTGGCAGATCCGGGCTGTTCGAGTTTTTCAAAAGTTTTGTGAAGCTGGTGCTCTATTCGATCTGTCTGGGCGTCTACCTGTCTTACCGGCTTCCGGACATGATCGCTTCGTCAGGCACTGGCCCGCAGTCAGTTGTCTTGATGCTGGCGCAGCTGGCGATGGAGTTTTTGTTTTTGGCGCTGCTCATCGCGTTATCGATCGGTATTGTGGATGCGGCCTTTCAACATGCGGAACACCATCGCAAGAACATGATGTCCCGGAAGGAGATCCAGGACGAAATGAAGGAATCCGAAGGCGATCCCCATATGAAAGGCCAGCGCCGTCAGCGCGGCCAGCAGATTGCGATGGGGCAAATGATGGCCGATGTGCCCAAAGCCGACGTGGTGGTTGTCAACCCGACTCACTATGCGGTGGCGCTGCAATGGAGCCGCGAAAAGGGTTCCGCGCCGGTCTGCGTTGCCAAGGGGGTTGATGAAGTGGCCGCGGCGATCCGGCGTGTTGCCAATGAAAACGGCGTTCCGATTCACAGTGATCCGCCGACGGCGCGGGCATTGCATGCCACGATTGAGATCGGCGGCGAAATTCTGGAAGAGCATTACGCACCGGTGGCGGCGGCCATCCGGTTTGCCGAAGAGATGCGCAAGCGTGCTAAAGGAAAGATCACATGAAGCAGAAGATGCTGGATCAGATGGCGGCAGTGACTGCGGCGCAGTATATGCAGGAACATGCGAAAATACAGCCGGCTCTGGCCCGGGAAGCGCAGCTTCGCGGCCAGTTGGCCAAACTGAACAGCCAGGTGCAGACAGTCCGGGAACAGGCAGACAGCGATCACACAATGAAGGCTTTGGGGGCAGATCTGTTGTGGCAAGGCTGGCATACCCGCACCCGGCGCCAATTGAACCTGGAACTGGCGCAGGCCACGGCACAAAAGCTGCGGATGATGGATCAGCTGCGCAAAGCCTTTGGACGCAAACACGCGGTGGAAACCATGGCGGCCTCCGAACGCAAGCGGCACAAGGCGGAACAGGCAAAAACCTTCATGGACCGGCTGTTGGACAGCTGAAAATACCTTGAGTATTGCCTGAGCAAAAAGGCCGGTCCTTTGCGGGACCGGCCTTTTCTATATTAGATCTGCTGCTCGCCGATCAGACGTCCTGCCGCGATATTTCCATGATCAAAACGTCATAGACGCCTTTGCCGATATGTTTCTGTGCCGCCTCGCGCAGCGCTGTGCGCAGGGGCTCCAAGACATCTGAGCGGGTAAACGCTCCGCGGAAACCGCCCATATTGGCGTGGTCGAAGAGAACTTGCAGGAAAACATCCCGCAATTTGGGCGCGTAGGAATGCACCTTTTCGGCAATACCTTTCTTTACCTCAAGGCTGAGCGAGATCACCACCAGGGATGTCATCTGGTCGCGCTCCACAATCGGCACTACAAACTGGTCGCCGACTTTGATGTATTCGCGCTGGTTTTCTTCGCTTTCTTCTTCGGTTTCCTCTGCGGCCTCTTTCGGGGCTGGGGCGACCTCGCCGCCGGCAGCGGCTTGATTTTCTTCAGGCGGAGGCGCCAGCATGATGCCGGCGCCAATGCCGCCTCCGGTCCCGATGATCAGCAGGATGACTGGAAGGAGTTTAGACAGCATGGCAATCCTCAGAACGGCAGAATGGCGTCGAGCAGCTGCTGGCCGTAGCGCGGCTGCTGAACGTCAGTGATTTGGCCACGGCCGCCATAGGACACACGGGCCGAAGCGATCTTGTCATAGGTGATCTCGTTCTGGCGGCTGATGTCTTGCGGCCGGACATAGCCGGTCACCAAAAGTTCGCGCAGCTCGAAATTCACCCGCAGTTCCTGGGTGCCGCTGATCGCCAGCACGCCGTTGGGCAGAACGTCGACAACAGTCGCCGCAACTCGCAATTCCAGCTTTTCGCTGCGCTTGACGGATCCTTTGCCGCCGGAAGAACTGGAACTGCCCAGTTCCACGGCGTCGGCGGAGGTGGCACCTTCCGGCAGCTTCCTGTCAAGACGCTGCGGCAGGCCAAGGAGATGCGGCATGTTCAGGCTTTCAGCCCCCGAGCGTGAGCGCTGGGTGTCGTTGGAAATTTCGGCCTCTTCATCGATCTCGATCACCACTGTCAGAATATCGCCGCGCTTGATCGCGCGGCGGTCGCCTAGCAGCGATTGCTGGGAACCGCTCCACAGGGATGCACCATCAACGGTGCGCCGGTTCTGTGTCTGTGCAGGCAATCCCTGGTACAGCATCGCAACATGTTCAGAGCTTTCATTGGACGGGGTGAAAGAGGGCGGTTTACCCATATGATCCATCCGGCCGCAGGCACCCAGCAGGGCGAGCCCGAACAGCAGCGGTTTGACGGGAGAAAGTTTCTTTTTCATCAGTTTACCTCAACGGAACCGTCTGCCGCGATCCGCCCGGTTACGGTGGTGCGGGAATTAAGATTCATGACCCGGACGGCCTCACCAGCAGCGCCGCGTCCCAAGGCGCGGCCTTCGGCCGCTATGGTCAGGACACCCTGGCGGAAGGTCAAAGTGACCAGGTCATTGCGTTCGATGATGGCCGGCGGGCCGATGTCGCCAGCCCGCAACGGCCGACCTGCGTACAAGGCGACGCGCGCCTCCTGACCGACAACCGCAGCCGGGTCCGACAGTGCACCAAGGATCTCGCCTTTTTTCAGGGCCAGGTCCTCGGCATTGACGATCGCCTTTGCGCGTATCGTGCGCAGCGGGATCAGATATTCCGCCCAGGCGGGCGGCGCGCAAAGCGCCGCGGCGGTCAGACAGGCAAGAGCAAGTTTCATCAGCGCACCTGTGTTGTTGCACCCATCATCTGGTCGACAGCCGAGATGACCTTGGCATTCATTTCATAGCCCCGCTGGGCTTCGATCAGCTCGGTGACTTCGCGCACCGCATCCACGGAACTGGCCTCCAGATATCCCTGGCGCAGGGTGCCAAGCCCGTCTTCGCCGGCCGTAGACACAGTGGCAGCACCAGAGGCTTCTGTTTCGGTGAACAGGTTGCTGCCGATCGCCTCAAGCCCTTTGGGGTTGGTGAAACCCGCCAGAGTAAACTGGCCCAACAGCTGGCCTGCAGAGGTTTCATCAAAGTACCCGTAGACTTCGCCCTCAGCGTTTATCGAGATACTGACAGCATCATCAGGAATGGTGACTTCGGGAGAAACTGCAAAACCGTCCGACGTCACGATCAGCCCCTCGGCTGAGCGTTTCAAAGCGCCGTCGCGGGTATAGGCGGACTGGCCGGAGGGCAGTGTGACCTCAAGGTAGCCCTTGCCGTCGATGGCGAGATCCAGATCATTGTTGGTCTGCTGCAGCGCGCCTTGCGACAAATGCACCGAGACGGCGGCGGGGCGCACACCCAGGCCAACCTGCACACCGGTCGGCAGCACCGTGCCATCCGATGCGTTGACACTACCGGCCCGCGAGATCTGCTGATAGTGCAGATCGGCAAACTCGGCGCGCCGGGCGTTGTAGGCTGTGGTGTTCATATTGGCGAGGTTGTTGGAGATAGTCTCCACCCGCAATTGCTGAGCGCTCATGCCGGTCGCTGCGATTTTCAAGGCACGCATCTGGATTCTCCTAGGTCTTGATCAGGTTTTTGATGGCATTGCGGATGCGTTCGTCTTCCGCCTGCAGAAAGCTTTGGCCCATTTCATAGGCGCGCTGGACTTCGATCATCCGGGTCACTTCGGAAATCGCATTCACGTTGGAACCTTCGAGAAAGCCTTGCAGCACCTTCGCCTCAAAACTGTCCTCAATCTCGCCGTCGACGCGGAACATCACTCCGTCCTCGCGCACCAGCGTGTGCTGCTCCATCGGCTTGAACAGGCCAAGCTGCCCCAGCAGCCGCCCGTTTGCACTGAGCGAACCATCCGCCCCGACTTCGATCTTGCCGGCATCCGGCGGAACAAAGACCGGCGCGCGGCCTGCATCCAGCACCCGGTATCCATCCATGGTCACCAGATCGCCATCGGCATTGGGGGAGAAGGCACCCGAACGGGTCAGCCTTTCGCCTTGCGGCGTTTCCACCATAAAGAAGGCGTCGCCCTCGATTGCAAAGTCAAAGGAGCCGCCGGTTTTGGTCAGCTGACCCTGCTCCATCGAGGTATTGAAGATATTCGCGCGCGACATTGACAGCGACTGCTGACCGGGCGAGGACTGCACAAATTCTGAGAAGATCAGGCCCTCCTGGCGGTAGCCAGTGGTGGCCGAGTTCGCGATATTGTTGGCAATGACGCGCATTTCCCGCATCAGGCCCGTTTGGCGTGAAAGGGTTGCGTAGCCTGCATTTTCCATTACGAACCTCCGGCAATCATCGGGACAACGTGGCCGTGGAAGAAGGCCACCAGCGTTTGTGTCATGAAGCCCATTGTCATCCAGAACACGACCAGGATCGCTGTCAGTTTGGGCACGAAGGTCAGGGTCATTTCCTGCACCGACGTCAGAGCCTGAAACAGGCCGATGGCCAGACCGACAACCAGTGCAACAACCAGGATCGGCGTCGACATGGTGACGGCGGCCCACAGCGCTTGGCGCAGCGTGTCATAGAAGAGGCTTTCGCTCATCATGGCTTAGACCGGCATCCTCAGGATTTCCTGGTAAGCTTCGACGACCTTGTTGCGCACGGTAACCGCAGTTTCGACTGCCAGTTCGGTCTGCGCCAGGGCCTGCACCAGAGCGTGGGGGTCTGCGCCTGAGGTCATCGCCTGCATTGAGACCTGTTCACTTTGCTGCAAAGTCGCCGCGAAGTTCTCAAAGCTCTCTTTCAGGCGGGGGCCTGCGCCAGTGCCCGCATATTCGGGATCGGCCTTGGTGGCGGGGCGGGCAGCGGCATAGCCGGTTGCGGCGGAAAGACTGCGAATATCCATTCTGGATCTCCAAATGTGTTGATTAACGTCTCAATAGGTCCATGAGTGATGCGGACATCGTGCGTGTCTGCTCGAACATCTTCAGGTTGGCTTCATAGCTGCGCTGGGCTTCACGGGCGTCGGCGATCTCGATCATCAGATCGACATTAGAGCCGTCGTAATGCCCGCTTTCATCAGCCATTGGATGCGAAGGGTCGTAGACTTCTTCCAGATCGCTGCGGTCCAGCGTGACCCGGCCGGTGCGCACATGCTCCACATCGGTTTGCAGTTCGCGCACCGCTTCAAACGGCACCGTTTTGCGCCGGTAGCCCGGGGTGTCAGCGTTGGAGATGTTTTCCGACACGTGGCGCAGACGCGAGGCTTGCGCCTTGAGGCCGCTGGCAGTGACGGAAAGGGCTCTGGAAAATTCACTCATCTCTCATCCTCCCTTAGGTTTTGCCAAGGCTTGCGCGCAGGATATTCATCGAGGATTTGTAGATGGCCAAGGCCCGCTTGTGCTGCCGGGAAACTTCAACGCCTTTCAGAAGTTCGGTTTCGACAGACACTGAGTTGTCATTGGGATCGCTGCCGTCCTCGCTTGAAGTAACGGCCCAGTCCATGCCGTTGCCGGCGGTGCCGTTCAGATGGCTGCCGCGGGTTGCGATCATGCTGCTCGGGCGGGCCCCGGCTGCAAAGACTTCCTTGAATGGCTTGATGTCCTTGGCGTGGTAACCAGGCGTATCGGCGTTGGCGATATTCTGGGATACCAATGCCTGGCGCGTCCCGGCATGAACTGCCATGGCGTGAGAAATTTTGAATACGTTCAGTTCTGTGAACACCAGGGCTTCTCCCTTGATCGATTTCAATCAAGGCTTAACCCCGATTCCTTTAGAAATTGTTTTCAGGACATCAATGGAGGCCGCTGCAATGAAAGCAGAGCTGCAAGCACTGACCCGTCAAATAGCCGGAAAACGCCTGGCAACACAGATGGGCAGGGTTACCGCGATCTCTGGCGGGGAAATCGAAGTCAGCGGTTTGGCTGCTGCCGCGCGGATCGGTGACCGGCTGGTGTTGCGGCGCGGCCCGCAGGACGAGTTGCATGGCGAAGTTCTGAAAATTAGTGGAAATAATATCAGTATGTTGCCTGATAGGGCGCCTGATGGCGCCGCTGTCGGTGATCCGGTGGTGCTGCACCCCTCGCCTGAGTTTTTGCCCAGCGATCACTGGATTGGCAGGGTGATTGATCCCTTTGGGGAGCCGCTGGATGGCCGCCCCTTGTTGCCGGGATCCGCGCCGCGGGATCTGATGGCGTCCCCGCCCAAAGCCGCCGGCAGGCGGCCGATGGGAGAGCGTTTGGCGACCGGGCAGGCGGTATTGAACACGATTCTCCCAATTGTGCGCGGCCAAAGGGTGGGTCTTTTTGCGGGCTCCGGCGTCGGAAAATCGTCGCTGTTGGCAAAACTGGCCAAATGCATGGAAGCGGATGTGGTGGTCATGGCGTTGATCGGGGAACGCGGCCGGGAAGTGAATCACTTTGTCGAACAGGTCCTGGGACCCGATGGCATGCGCCGGGCGGTTGTGGTGGCTGCCACGTCCGATCAGTCCGCGCTGGTCCGGCGCCGCTGCGCTTGGGCCGCCATGACAGTTGCCGAGCATTTTCGCGATCAGGGTAAGAATGTCCTGTTCCTTGCCGACTCGGTTACCCGTTTCGCCGAGGCGCACCGGGAGATTTCAGCCGCTTCGGGCGAAGCACCTGCCTTGCGCGGATACCCACCATCTGTAACTCCGCTGATCACCGGCCTGTGCGAGCGGGCTGGACCTGGCGCAGACGGGCAGGGTGATATCACCGCCATATTCAGCGTCCTGGTGGCCGGTTCCGACATGGATGAGCCGATTGCAGATATTCTTCGCGGTGTTCTGGACGGTCATATTGTATTGAACCGGGAAATCGCCGAACGCGGCAGGTTCCCGGCGATTGACGTCTCACGCTCAGTCTCCCGCAGTCTGCCTGCTGCGGCCACTGCCGACGAAAACACGGCAATCCAGGATGTGCGCAAATTCTTGGGCGCTTATGAACAGTCGGAAGTGATGATCAGGGCCGGTCTCTATGCTGAGGGGAATGATGCGGTGCTGGACAAGGCAGTGAAACTGTGGCCGGAACTGGACGGTTTTTTCGGCCGCGAAGATCCGGAAGGAATCACCAGCAGTTTCAATCGGCTGCTTCTGTTGCTGCGCCGGGCCAAGGCGGGACGGTGAGCGGCGCGTTGGCTTCACCTGCCGTCTGATCATTTGACCGGCGAGTAACTGCGGCGATGGATTTTCTCACAGGGATGCTCCAAATATGCCCTTACTGAGGTATTTACATGCTTCTGTGTTGTAACGGGTCCGCGCGGACATCTGCGTTGGCCTGATGATCTGAAGGCGTTGATTGTTTCTGAGACTTTGGAACCTGAAGCGACCGTAAGTAGCGTGCCTTGGTATAAAAACAGGCGTCCAATCCTTTGCAGGCGTAGCGTTGGGCGGCGCGCTGGGAGCCTTTGCGGTGTTCTGCATGTCCGTCCTGAAGGGCATGAAGTGGGTCGAGCTGAACTCGGCGTTGCTGGAAACGGCGAAACTGACGGTGATGATGATCATCATCATCTGGGGCGTGCTGATCTATGTGCGCTTCCTTGGCTTTGCTGATCTGCCAGGGGCGTTCTCCGACTGGATCACCGCGCTGGAAATGCCGCCGATAGTGATCCTGATCTGCATCCTGCTGGCCTATGCGGTTCTGGGCGTGTTCATGGATGCAATCGGGATGCTGCTGCTGACGCTGCCGGTGGTCTACCCTGCCGGGATGGCGTTGAACGGTGGCGAGAGCGTGGCGGCCGCAGACAGCGCCTTTGGCATGAGCGGCACCATGTGCGCGATCTGGTTCGGCATCCTGGTGGTAACGATGGCCGAATTCTGCCTGATCACCCCGCCGATCGGGCTGAATTGTTTTGTGGTGACCGGCGTGCGCGATGTTCTGAGCGTACAGAATGTTATTAAAGGCGTGACCCCGTTTTTCATCGCCGACGCCGTGACAATCGCGCTGCTGGTCGCCTTCCTGGGAATTGTGCTCTACCTGCCGACCGAGGCGGTAGAGGCCAGCTTCATTGTCAGCAAATTCGCGGATAACCTGCCGCATTATCGGCAGGTGCCTATTCTATGCACGACTGGGCGTCGAATTGGGCTGCACCATGTTGGCGGCATGTGTGGGCAGGGGCACAGTTGCGGGCGGCACCGCGTGCGGTGGCTGATGCGGATCATGCGTCTTGTGCCGATCTGCAAGGCGCCAAAGACCGGCTAAAAACACCCGGAACACAAGATTCACCCATGTTTGCTCAAAGACTTGGCGATCACCCGCCCCAATCAGGCCTGGTGCACTGATGCAACCTGCATTCCCATGCGCCGGGGGCCTTTTTTCGGCCGCAGCCATGGGCTGGCACAGCCGGAAAGTGCTGATCTGGGGGCTATCCGGCACGAGGAACACCGGGTTCTGCATCAAGGCCTTGAAGAAAGCGCTGGCCCGGCGCTGCCCGCCCGGGATATTTAACTCTGATCAGGGTCCACGTCTTGAACCTTCGTGATCTGAATTGTTGGCGGCGGCCAGCGCGCCAGTCCTCGTGTGCAGGGACTGCACTGCCTGCTCGTCAACATTCTCTGCGTCGCCTGCAAGTATCAGATGCACGCTATTTCCGACGGCCAATGTTAAGACTGTGCACCAATCCTGCACATTGCTGGAAGCTGCTTTCCAGGTTCAGCCGAATGGGAGTTCCAGCCCGCAATTCTTGTAGCAGGCTGGAGGAGCTGGAAGCTATCAGGATGGTCTGACAGCAAACAGCCGGTCTTCGCGCGGCAGCAGGGTGCGCAGCGCCTTCAGGCAGCGGTAGTGGTTGTTGCCGATCACTGCGTCTGTTGCCTCGGCAATGGATGCGCGGCTGTCCGGATCTGTGAAGACTTGGCTCAGCTCTTCGATCCGGCGCAGCATTGGCAGACGCTCTTCCTCGGGGTCGGCATCACCGGACAGGATCAATTGCGCCGCATAGCATACCCGGCGCACCGGCGTATTGGCTTCTTCCGGATGGATCGCATCGCGCAGGCGCAGGATGTTGGCATCAGGGGTGACAATGGACAGGCGGCTGCGGCGGTCGCCGTTTTCAATCACCGCGCCATTCACAAGGACACGCTCCTTGGGGGCAAGTTTCAGGACAAGTCCGCTCATATTCAGGATGCTCCGCCACGGAGGCCACGCATGATGGCCGTATTAATTTCTACCAGCGGCCGGACATCGGCCTTGCGTTGAAGCACTTTTCTGGTGTGTTGCCTCGTGAATTCCGCCAGCTCAAACAGGCTGAGTTTGAGTTCATCCGGCAGGGGGTTGCCCGTTGACGCGAGATCAGCGGTAAAAATTGACCAAAGCTTGCGGTTGTCATTCAATGCTGCTGCAAGTTCAGCAAACTCATTACGGCCTTTTTGCGCCGCTGTGATCAGTCGGCGGGTGACGCGGGCGATCACTTCGTATTCGAAATTCTTTGCTGTCCGGGTCGGGGCCTTTGCCGCCGAATAGGCACTCTTCGCCTTCAGAAGGGCATTCACGTGTTTTCCTAACGTATTATTCTTCAGGTTCTCTGAGAGGGGAAGACCGGGGCGCCGTCAGCGCCCCGGTTAGGGCTGTTAACGGAACAGCTGCTGCAATGTGGACGGCGCCTGGTTCGCGATGGTCAGCGACTGGACCGCCAGCTGCTGCTGAGTTTGCAGGGCCTTCAGCCGTGCCGATGCCTCTTCCATGTTGGTGTCGGTCATCGCACTGACACCAGTTTTCAGAGAGTCGGTCAGCTTCGAAACGAAGTCATTTTGGTCCGTGATACGCTTTGAATCCGCACCAAGAGCCGCAGCATCATCAATTGCGTCCGCGATGAGACCGTCGATTTCACCAAGAGCAGTGTTTGCAGTGGCTGAATCAGTGATTGGCGTGAGAACGGTGGCGGTCCAATCAAGGTCGGTCACCATGTCGACAGCGTCCACGCTGATTGTGGTCGCTCCGTCAACAGACCCCAAAACTGTCAATGACGTTGCTGTTCCATCAACGGTGTCTTTCAGAAGGTTGGCACCGTTGAATTCTGCAGATTCAATGATTGCAGTGATCTGTTCCTGCTTTTTGACGATGTCATTTTGAATTTTGGTATGATCAACGTTTTCCGAATTTGCAGAAACAATAAGGGTTTTCATCTCCTTCAGAGCTTCGACGATTTGCTCTGCGCCGGACGAGGCAACGGCAACGGTGGCTTCGCCAAAGTTCAGCGCATCACCTACGGCTTCATAGGCTTCGATGTCTGATTCCATGGATTTTGAGATAGCCCAGACAGCGGAATTATCCTTTGCCATGCCGACCTCTTTACCGGTCGAAATCTGGTTCTGCGTGTCGCTCAGATCGTTGTTTACCGAACGCAGAGTCTGCAGAGCAACCATTGCGCCGTTGTTGGTCAGAATGCTGGTCATAGCTTTTTCCTTTAATTGCGGGGCACTTTAGCCCCAATATTATTTGCCCCGAGGGGCGCTGTGTGACGTCTTTCTGACTGTGCGTTCCGCCGTCCGGCTTCCGCGCCACCCTTCATAAGGTGCAAGGCGACATTGGCGCAGGAGTTGCTAAGGGAGTGCTAATGCCGGGATTTGGTATTTCTAGAATTTTCCCAAAATTGCACTCAGGCCCGTTTTTCAAGCTTGCCGCCGCCTCGGGTGCTATGACGGGCCCGCTTGCCGGCCTGGTCATAGACATCCAATCCCTTGCGGATGCGGCGAGTCTCGGCCATTCGGGCGGCGACGGCACGGATACCGTCCATGGCGCTGTCCAGAAGCTGCTGGTTTCGCGAGACTTTGGTTTGGACTTGCGCCAGAGAGTCGCGTTCAAGCTCTGACACGGAATTCAGCTTGCCGATGACTTTCTCTTTCTTGGTCACAAGATCTTCCAGTTTGCCAAGGTCGCCGGCCATCAGCGCCTTGCGCTCGCGGTCCAGGATCTGATCAAGTTCATCAATGAGCTGTTGAGGTTTCGGGTCACTCATCTTGGGTCTCCTTTAGTGCGTGATAAAGTGATTCAGCCAAACCGATCCCGCCAGAGCGGGCGATCTGCGTGGCCTGTTCGCGAATTAGAAAGCTGGAGAACTGCTCTTCTCCAGCGCCGCCGCCGAAGCCTTCGCTGGCTTCACCGAGCCCTGCGGATTTCAGCATTTCTGCAAGGAAGGAGGCTTCGAGTTCAATTGCGGCCTCCCGCAGGGGGTCGCTAATTGCAGGACGCACCGGGGTAGTTGAAGGTGCGGCCTGAAGCAGGTTTGGCAATAGATCTGACATGTCCGGTTCTCCGGTTGAAAGTCGAATTTCATCGATTTTTCTAAGACTGCGCAGGAACCGGTTAAAATTGCCGTAACCGCTTTGGGGTATGTCTGTCCGGGTCGAGATAGAATGTCTGGAAAACGATCATGAATATGAATTCGATCCTTGGCTTGGAAGCCGGCTCTGCTGGTAAGTCACCGTCCGGTTCTCCGGATGGTTCAAAAAAATCAAACACTTCCAGAGACTTTTCAGATGTTTTGTCTGCTCAGTCCGGCCCTGGCGAGGCGGCGGCCGAACAACAATCAGCTACGGGCGAATCGGTCGAGGCCGAATCTGAACACAGGATGCAGGAGAGTACGGACAAGGGCAGCAAGGAAGGCCAAGGCACACGCATTGCGACAGGGCAGGACGTACCCGAGGGCGGACCGGTTCAGGCAAGCCAAGGCACGCGCGTTGCGACAGGGCAGGACGTACCTGAGGGCGTACCGGTTCAGGCAAGCCAAGGAACTCGCATTGCGACAGGGCAGGACGTACCCGAGGACGTACCGGTTCAGGCAAGCCGAAGCACACTTTTTGAGGTGGAGCGGCAAACATCGGCAAGGAACCCCTTTGGGGTTGAACCAGTACTTTCCGATGCGGAAATGGCTTCAGGGTTGCAAAGTAGTGGAACTTCCTCCGCTGAAGAGGCCGCTGCCGCAGAGACTAAGGTTAAGTCCCCGCACGGCGTCATTACAGCAACTGGAGAAAGAGTTGAGACACGGGCCGCTGAGAAGCAAAGCGGACTGCCGATTGTGAAGGACCCGGGGGCCGGAATTAAGCCCGGAGAAGGTGCACCTGTCGGTGAAGATGATCAGCCAGGCGCCATGACCAAAGCAGCCTCCAGCGCAAGTCCCACTGATCAGGGTGCCGGCGTCAAAGCAGGGGCAGTGATTCATCACGGTCCGTCCGTTGAGGGCAATGTGCAACCTGCTGTGAAGGCAGGGGAAGTTGGAAACACAGAGAAAACGCAGCCTTCAGTGCGTTCAGCAACACAGGCAGCAACAAAAACGCCCGCAGCTGCGCCAGAGAACTCAGCCACAAAGATACAGGGGGATAGTACTGAACCCGGTGTCCGCAGGGTTGATGTCAGGGAAACTGGAAATCGCCCGGAAAACACTGCCCGCGTTTCGCCTGAGACTGCTGCTCAAACAGCTGTCCCAGCCAATGTAAAGGCTCCGGCGGAAAGGGCACAAGTTACCGATGGCACGGGGCAAAGCAAAAACGGAAATGCAATCAGTGCGGCACAGTCGAAATCCCTCGAGACTGGTTCAAGTTCAAGTACCCATACGGTGCCTCAGTCGATGGGTGAAAAGTCTGACAGCATAGCGAAGGCAGGCAATCCGGCTGCGCAAGGAGAAAATCCGGGCATTGCGGTCAACCAGGTTGCTTTGAAGGGGCCGGGTCAAAGGCGTGATCTAGCTTCCACACCTGTTTCGAACGGAAATGGAGCGCAGATTAAAGCGGAACCAGCCGGAATTGAGAATCCGTTAGCCGATCCGTTTAAAGGCAGTGATGTCCGGACGGCTACAGTGCCTGCAGCGCCGCAAATCATTCAGTCGGCAGCTTCTCAGCTGCAGCCTTTGCTTGCTGGCGGGATGACTGCTGGAAAAACATCGGCAGAGCTGTTGTCCAGAACTGATGAGGCGCTGGCCGGATCACTGGCCGGAACACTGGGATTATCCAGCGAAGCGCCCGGATTGACGCAGCTGCTGACGGAAGCCTCAATTGGCTCACATGGGGCGCACCGGCCTGAAACGCCGCGCATGATTGCGGCCCAGATGGCTGAGGCATTTGCTGCCAAAGGCGAGCAAAAGGTTGAGGTGAGTTTGAACCCTCAGGAGTTGGGCCATGTGAAAATGCGCGTGATGGCCAGCGAAACAGGAATCACCATGATCATTCAGACGGAACGTCCGGAAACCGGTGATTTGATGCGCCGGCACATCCATGAACTGGCCGAGGAATTCCGCCGCATGGGATATGAAGATATCTCATTTGAATTCAGCGGCGGACAGGCCGGCACCGGTCACCCCGGCGATGAAGCGGACGGCGGTTCCGGCCTGTCCGGCGGCACAGCAGAGACACGCGGCGCCGATGCGAAGGACGCCGGCGAAGCAGCAACACAAAACCTCCGGCTCGGAACAGCCGGTGTGGACATGAGGGTTTGAACACATGACAACACCAGTTACTTCTACGGGATTCAACGCAGGGCAATCCAATTCGTCGAAGCCGTCGTCGCAGCAGGCTTCCGGTCTGACCTCGGATTTTGATACTTTTGTGAAAATGCTGACCGCGCAGGCGAAAAACCAGGATCCTTTGGAACCGATGGATTCGACTGAATATGCCGCGCAGCTGGCGCAGTTCTCGATGGTCGAGCAACAGACCAAGAGCAACAACCTGCTGGAAGGGCTGCAATCACAGCTTGGCCTGGCGAATATGGCGGCACTTTCAGGCTGGGTCGGGATGGAAGCACGGGCCGTGGCTCCGGGCTACTTTGATGGCAGCAATGAAATCACTATTGCGCCTAACCCGGCGGCTGCCGCGGATTCGGTGACACTGGTCGTACAGGACAAAAACGGCACCGAAGTGCAGCGCGTCGCCCTGCCGGTCTCGGCTGAGCCTTTCCAGTGGAACGGTCTGGATGATGACGGCAACCCGCTAGAGGCGGGGGAATACGCCTTCGTGATCGAAAGCAGCAAAGGCGACGAGTTGCTGCTGCAGGAATATGCCGAGATTTATTTCAAGGTGAACGAAACCCGGATGCAGGGCGGCGAAGTGGGGTTGATCACCGAAGGGGGGTCCGTGGTCCTGGCCTCGTCGGTGAACGCGCTGCGTGATCCTGAGGCTTGATCCAACTGTATGCGACGACGGGAAAACTGTCTAAGAACAGGGCGGCATAACATCGGAGACCGCCCTGCAACCGCTTCCTGACCAGTTCGAACCCCGCTTTTTTGCGCATTTGTCTGCATTGGGTCTTCATGTGCCCGCTCCTAGACGGCTGGCAGGAGGGCGGTCCAATCATGTCTGGCGGGCCGGTGCGCTGGTGATCAAGCTTTATGCAGCCGAAGGCGCCAACCCGCTGTTTGCCAATGATCCGGCCCGCGAGGTTGCTGTGCTGACGGCACTGTCAGGCACCGGCATGGTGCCGCCGCTGGTCCAGACCGGTGAATTTGAAAGCAGGAAGTGGCTGGGCTATGCGCATGTCAACGGCAGTCCCTGGCAGCAGGACACTGGCCATGTGGCACAGCTATTGGGGCGTTTGCACGACCTGGCGCCGCCGCCGGGCTTGCCTTGCGGCGTGAATGGCAGCGCGGCGCTGGAACAGCAAACCGTTGAAATTCTGAGCAGCTGCCGCAATCGCGATCAGCTGGCGGCGCTTCGCCCGTTGGGCCGGGTTCCGCCGTTGTCCCAGCTGGTGCTGATTCATGGCGACCCGGTGCCTGGCAACCTGCTGGCACATGATGGCACGCTGACGCTGATTGACTGGCAATGCCCGCAAATCGGCGACCCGGCAGAGGACCTGGCGTTGTTCCTGTCGCCTGCGATGCAGCTGATGTACCGGGGGGCGCCGCTGTCCAAGGATGAAGAAGACGCCTTTTTGCGCGCCTATCCTGATCCGCGGATTGCCGGGCGGGCCTTGGCGCTGAAGCCTTGGTTCCACTGGCGCATGGCAGCCTATTGCCAGTGGCGGGCCGAACGCGGGGGCGCGCAGGACTTGCAGGCCTCGGGACTGGAGCGCGCGGCGCTTCAGTCCATCAGGCCCAGAACCGCATAGGCCGGAGGCATCAGCATCCGGCGGGCGCGGCCAAACGGAAAGCGTGCCATTTTCTGCACTATGGGTGAGTAGGGCAGTTTGGGCGTGTTCCCCTGAACCAGATCACTCAGCAGCCGTCCGGCATAGCTGCCCATCGCCACGCCATTGCCATGATAGCACAGCCCGGCAAACATGCCGGGGCGCTCCGGCACAGGGCCAATGAAGGGAACTAAGTTGCGCGACAGGCAAACCATGCCTGACCAGCAATGCGTGGATTCCACTTCACGCCATGCCGGGAACATCGCCTCAAAATCCTGCCGCAGGTTACGGCGTATCCCTGCTTCAGCCCGGGCAGAAGCCAGCAGCCCGCCGCGCATTCCAAACAGGAACCGGTTGTCCGGCATCAGCCGGAAGTAATGCAGCAGATTGCGGGTGTCGTAGGCCATTTGATGCGAGAACCAGCCCTGCGCGTCCAGTTCCGCCCGGGTCAGCGGCCGGGTCACCATGACGGTGGATTGTGCAGGCATGTAACGCCCGGCGAGCCAGCCGGGCAGGTCCTCCGAAGAATACCCATTGGTTGCGATGATGACCTTCGATGCCCTCAGGCCCCCTTGTTTAGTCTCTATTATATAGCCTCTGCCTGCCTGTTGTACCGACTGCGCTTCGCTGCGCTGGTACAATTGGGCACCGGCATCCTGCGCGGCCTTGGATAGGCCGAACAGGTATTTGCGCGGATTGAGCGCAAACCCCACCGGTGTTGTCAGCGCCGCATGGAAGCTGCCATTCAGCCCTTTGTCCGCGAGCTGGCCGCGGGTCAGAAATTCCGGTTCCTCTCCCGCCTGACGCAGTGCATCCGCTTCTGCTTGCAGGCGGCGCACTGCCTTTTCGTTGTGCGCCAGCTGGGTTTCGCCACGTGAATGAGTGTCGGCATCGATGCCATGGGTCTGCAGCAGATCGCGAACCAGATGCACCGCGGCTTCCTCGCTGGCGTGATACGTATCAGCCGCAGATATGCCAAAAACCCGCCGCATCGTGTTGCCTGAAAGCTTTGATCCGCCCAAACAGCAGAAACCGCCATTGCGCCCTGATGCGCCCCAACCCGGTGTCTCGGCCTCCAGTACCGCAACGGACGCGCCGCTTTCTGCCAGATGCAGAGCGGCTGACATGCCGGTGAACCCGCCGCCGATGACGGCCACATCGGCGGAGACTTCGCCCTGCAGCACCGGCCAGTCCGGTGCTGCATTGGTTTCATCCCACCAGCAGTTCGTGCGGGGGCCGGGACCGTAGGCGTATTCGGAAAATACCCGGCGCATCAGATACGCTCCGCGGCCTGTTCCTCCCGCTTCTGGCGGGTCATCTGATGTTTGGTCACCAGCGAGGCAGTGATGACTCCAACGGTCACAATGCTGATCATGATCGTCGACAGCGCGTTGATCTCGGGGCTGACGCCTAGACGCACGGCGGAGAAAATCTTGATCGGCAAGGTGGTGGCCGAGGGGCCGGAGGTGAAGGAGGCGATCACCAGATCATCCAGCGACAGGGTAAAGGCCAAGAGCCAGCCGGATATCACCGCGGGTGCGATGATCGGCAGGGTCACCAGCCGGAACGCCTCTGCCGGGGAGCAGCCCAGATCCAGCGCGGCTTCTTCCAGCGACTGGTCGAAGGTCACCAGCCGCGAGGACACCACAACCGAGACATAGCACATGGAGAACGTGGTATGCGCCAGGACGATGGTCAGCACCCCGCGGTCCAGTCCGATGCCGATAAACAAAAGGAGCAGCGACAGGCCGGTGATTACTTCGGGCATCACCAGCGGTGCATAGATCATGCCGGAAAACAGCGTCCGCCCCATGAACCGCCCGCCGCGCACCATCACATAGGCGGCGATAGTGCCCAGCACGGTGGCGATAGTAGAGGAGAACACGGCGACCTTGATGGTCACCCAGGCGGCATTCAGGAACGCCTCGTTCTGCATCAGCTCGCCGTACCACTTGGTCGAAAACCCGGCCCAGACTGTTACCAGCTTGCTTTCGTTGAAACTGAAGATGATCAGGATCACCATTGGGATGTAAAGGAATGCAAAGCCAAGGGTCAGCGATACGGCATTAAACCAGCTCATACGGTTCATTGCTCTGCCTCCTGCTGTTTCTGCTGGTTGCGCTGGAACAGCACAATCGGGATGACGAGAAGGAGCAGCAGAACCACCGCCACCGCGGATGCCACCGGCCAGTCGCGATTGGAGAAAAACTCCTCCCACAGCACCTTGCCGATCATCAGCGTGTCTGATCCGCCCAGCAGTGAGGGAATGACAAATTCACCCAGCACCGGGATGAAGACCAGGAAACTGCCGGCAATGATGCCGGTTTTCGACAAGGGAATTGTCACCAGCCAGAACGCAGACAGACGCGAACAGCCCAGATCCTCGGCGGCTTCTATCAACGATCCGTCCAGCCGTTCCAGTGCCGAATAGACCGGCAGGATCATGAACGGCAGATAGGTGTAGACGATGCCGATGTAGACCGCGGTATTTGTGTTGAGGATGGTAAGCGGCTCGGCAATTATCCCGGTCCACAGCAGAAATTGGTTGAGGAAGCCTTCGTTCGACAGGATCCCCATCCACGCATAAACGCGGATCAGGAACGACGTCCAGAACGGCAGGATCACCAGCATCATCAAGGTGGGCCGCCACTCTGCTGGCGCGCGTGCCATGGCGTAGGCGATCGGATAACCTGCCAGCAGGGTGAAGAAAGTTGAGATTACCGCGATCTTCAGGGAGCTGAGGTAAGCCTTCCAGTACAGGTCATCTTCGGTCAGCCAGATGAAGTTTTCAAAGTCCAGCGCGTCGATCAGTGCTTTGATACCGGTTTCCGGATCAAATTGCGGCACATAGGGCGGGATCGAAATCGCGTAATCCGACAGCGAGATTTTCAGGACGATGGCAAAGGGCACCAGGAACAGCGCCAACAGCCAGGCATAGGGGATGGCAATCAGGACAAAGCGGCGCATCAGTCTGCCAAAAGAACGCCTGCCGTGGCGGTCCATGACAGCCAGACAGTGTCTTCCCAAGTAAAGGCGCGGCGGGCGATGCGGCGGGTGTTTGCGGTCTGCGCCTTGATCACCGCGCCGGTTGGCAGTTCTACGTGGTAGGTGGAGATATTGCCCAGATAAGCGATATCCAGGATCCGGCCTTGAACAGTATTGTCCGCCTTTTCTGGTTTTTCGGCGCTGATCGATACCTTTTCCGGCCGAATTGCCAGCTGACAATTTTGCCCGTCGGAAAGCGGATTCGGGGACTGCACGGTCAGCGGCGCGTGGCCCTCGTGCCAGGACATTGCATAGGTGTCGCTGCCATTGGGTTTTGCAGTGCCTGCAATCAAGTTCACATCGCCAATGAAATCAGCCACATAGACCGAGTTCGGGCTTTCATAGATCCGGTCCGGCGTGGCCACTTGGATGATTTTGCCGTGATCCATCACTGCCACGCGGGAAGCCACAGTCATTGCCTCTTCCTGGTCGTGGGTCACGATCACAAATGTGGTGCCGGTCTTCTCCTGAATATCCATCAGTTCAAACTGGGTTTCCTGGCGCAGCTTCTTGTCGAGCGCGCCCAGCGGCTCATCCAGCAGAAGAAGTTTCGGATGTTTCGCCAGCGACCGCGCCAGGGCGACCCGCTGCCGCTGACCGCCGGAGATCTGATGCGGTTTGCGGCGGGCAAATTGCTCCAGCCGGGTCAGCCGCAGCATCTCGTCGACCCGGTCGTTAATGTCGTGCTTGGGCATCTTTTCGCGCTTCAGGCCAAAGGCGATGTTTTCCCAGACCGACAAATGCGGGAACAGCGCGTAGGACTGGAACATCATGTTCACGGCGCGTTTGTTCGGCGGCACCGGCGCAATATCCTGCCCGGCCAGCCGGATGGTGCCCTCAGACGGGGTTTCAAACCCGGCCAGCATCCGCATCAGCGTGGTCTTGCCGCAACCCGAAGGGCCCAGCAGCGCATAGAACTCTTTTTCGTAGATGCCGATGGTCAAATCGTCGATGGCGGTGAACTCGCCATAGCGTTTGGTGACGTTCTGAAAGTGGATCAAGGGCTTTGCCTCAGGATCATTCCAGGGTTCAAATACGGAAGCAGTCAAGCCGGGCCTCTTCTGCGAAGTGTCGCGCGAATGTCTCGGATGGCCGCGCGTGGGGCAACCCAGGCGCGTCAGGAAATGCGGGGCGGCGGATGCGCCCCGCGGGTCAGGTACGGCTGATCAGGTGCCGGATTTGACCTTGGTCCACATGCGGGTGGCCTTGCGCTGCACTTTCGGCGGGTAGCCTTCCTTGATGTACAGGTTTTTGACGGTCTCGGGGCCAGGATAGATCGCCGGATCGCCGATCACATCCTGTTCCAGGAACTCCTGGCTCGCCTTGTTGCCGTTGGCGTAATAGACATAGTTGGACGCCGCCGCCATGTTATGCGCGTCCATGATGAAATTCAGGAACTTATGGGCACCTTCGGGGTTCGGGGCGTCGACCGGAATTGCCATCTGGTCGAACCACATCAGCGCGCCTTCCTTGGGGGCGTTGAACGCGATCTCGACACCATTTTCCGCCTCGGCTGCGCGGTCGCGCGCCTGCAGAATGTCGCCGGACCAGCCGAAGGCCACGCAGATATCGCCGTTGGCCAGTGCATTGATGTATTCAGAACTGTGGAACTTGGTAATATAAGGGCGGATCGCCTGCAGCACCGGTTCCGCCTTGGCGACCACATCGGCGTCCATGCTGTTGGGGTCTTCACCAATGTATTTCAGCGCCGCCGGGATCATCTCATCCGGGGCGTCCAGGAAATGCACGCCGCAACCGGCCAGCTTTTCCATGTTGGCCGGGTTGAACACCAGCTCCAGCGAGTCGATCGGGGCATCTTCGCCCAGGGCTTCCTTGACCTTGGCGATGTTCACGCCGATGCCGGTGGTGCCCCACATATAGTTGATGGAATACTCATTGCCGGGATCATAGAGGGCGGTGCGTTCTTCGATCGCGTCCCACATGTTGCCGGCATTGGCCAGTTTCGACGGGTCCAGCTTTTGAAAGGCGCCGGCCTGGATCTGGCGCGCCATGAACGATCCGGTCGGCACAACAACGTCATAGCCCGATCCGCCGGCCAGCATCTTGGTTTCCAGAACCTCATTGCTGTCAAAGACATCATAGATCAGGTCAATGCCGGTATCGGCTTCGAATTTTTTCAGCAGGCTTTCGTCAATATAGTCCGACCAATTGTAGACGCGTACCTCTTCCGCAGTAGCAGCGGCGGCCGTGCCAAGGGCAACGACGGCGGTCATGGTCATCGTTTTCAGTGTCATGAATTTCTCCCTGTGCATGCCGGCTTCCGGGTCCGGCTGTGAAAGGATTTGATCAAGTTTTGTCGCGTTCGGCAATACTCTTTATGTTTTCACTTGGCTCCGGATGGTGCAAGCTGGCCAAAACCGAGGAGGAAAACCCCAGGTGACCGAGACCACTTCACCACCCGTTGCGGCACAGGAAAGCCCTGCAAAACCGCCCGCGCATGAGATCGTCTATCAGACACTCAGGTCGCAGATTCTATTTGGCGAACTGGTGCCCGGCCAAGCGGTGACAATCCAGGGGCTGGTGGAGACGCTGGGAGCCGGCATGACACCTGTCCGAGAAGCAATCCGGCGGCTGATATCGGACGGGGCGCTGGTGTTCCAGGGCAACCGCCGCGTATCGGTGCCCTTGTTGGGGCCCGGTGACCTTGAGGAGCTTATTTTTGCCAGAAAAACAATAGAATGCGAACTTGCACGCCGGGCAACAATGCGCATTGCCGCAGCGAGTATCGCGCAGCTGGTGGCCATCGATACTGCGTTGGACAAGGCCATATCGACAGGCGATGTGGCGGGATACCTGGTGCAAAACTACAGCTTTCATACGGCGCTTTATTCCCATGCGGATGCACCTATTCTCAGTGATATCGCCGACCGGCTGTGGCTGCGCTTCGGCCCCTCGCTGCGGGTGGTCAGCGGGCGGCTCGGCACGCAAAGCTTCCCGGACCGTCACAAGGACATACTGGAGGCGCTGCGGCGGCAGGACCCGGAAATGGCCGCATTGGCGATGGAGCGGGACGTCTACGAGGGTATGGAGCATGTGGTTCAGGGGCTGCAGGCTGCAAACTGATTCGATTGACACCTGAGAATTTGATCATATTCTGGTGCCAATCAGTCATTCTCAGGAGCGAGTCCCATGACCGTTATCACCAATCATATGCCGACGGCCGAGCTGCAGGCGCTGGACGCCGCCCATCACATGCACCCGTTCACCGCCAATGGCGAACTGTCGCAGAAGGGCGCCCGCATTATCACCCGCGCCGATGGCGTGCATCTGACCGACAGCGAGGGGAACCGGATCCTGGATGCGATGGCGGGCCTGTGGTGCGTCAACATCGGCTATGGCCGGGACGAGCTGGCCGAGGTCGCCGCCCGTCAGATGCGTGAACTGCCGTATTACAACACCTTCTTTCAAACCACTCATGTTCCGGCCATCGCGCTGGCCGCCAAGATTGCCGAACTGGCGCCGGGTGATCTGAACAATGTGTTCTTTGCCGGTTCCGGCTCCGAGGCCAATGACACCAACATCCGCATGGTGCGTCATTATTGGGCGCTGAAGGGCAAGCCTGCGAAATCGGTCATCATCAGCCGCAAGAATGGATACCACGGCTCCTCGGTCGGCAGCGGTTCCTTGGGCGGGATGAGCGGTATGCATGCCCAGGGCGGTATGCCGATCCCGGATATCCACCATATCAACCAGCCGCATTGGTGGGCTGAGGGCGGCGACATGCCGGAGGAAGAATTCGGCCTGCAGCGTGCGCGCGAACTGGAAGAGGCGATCCTGGAATTGGGTGAAGACCGCATTGCCGCCTTTATTGCGGAGCCGGTGCAGGGGGCAGGCGGGGTGATCGTGCCGCCGGACAGCTACTGGCCGGAAATCCAGCGCATCTGCGACAAATACGAGATCCTGTTGATTGCAGATGAGGTCATCTGCGGTTTCGGGCGCACCGGCAATTGGTTCGGCAGCGAGACCCTGAACATCCGCCCTGACATCATGACAATCGCCAAGGGGCTCAGCTCCGGCTATGCGCCGATCGGCGGCTCGATTGTCAGCGACGAAGTTGCCTCGGTGATTGCGGGGGATGAGTTCAACCACGGCTACACCTATTCCGGCCATCCGGTGGCGGCGGCTGTCGCGCTGGAAAACCTGCGCATCATGGAGGAGGAGAACATCCTTGGCCATGTGCGCGATGTGGCCGCGCCGTATCTCAAACAAAAGTGGGAAGCGCTGGCGGATCATCCGCTGGTAGGAGAGGCCAGGATCGCCGGCATGATGGGTTCCATCGCGCTGACCCCGGACAAAGCGACCCGCGCGGGTTTTGCCGCGGAGGCGGGCACTGTCGGTTATATCTGCCGCGAGCGCTGCTTTGCCAACAACCTGGTGATGCGTCATGTCGGGGACCGGATGATCATTTCGCCGCCGCTTGTGATCACGCCCGCGGAAATCGACGTTCTGATCGAACGCGCCTCCAAATCCTTGGATGAATGCTATGCGGAACTGAAGACGCAGGACTTGCTGCACAGCGCCTGATTCCCCTCCCGGGTACCGCAATGGTGCCGTTTCCATCCGCGACTCATCCCGGCCCGGCAGCAGTGTTGCCGGGCCGTTTTCTTCGGTAGAGGAAAGGAAAAGGTCGTTTTCAGGCTGGTGTTTTGCAGGGTGTGGCGCAAAATGTCCGAGCTGCGTCGCAAAAAGTCCGATGTCGCATGCCGGAACAGGACTAGGGTTCCCTAAGGATGTTCATTTCCGCTTGGGGAGCGGCCGAAGTACGAATTTCGTACACTCGCCATGGAAAGAATATTTTTTTCATACCTAGCGCTTGATAGCTTCGGTGTGATTAACTTCGAATAAGTGCAGAGCAAATCTGCCAGAATGACAAAACTACGGGGAGCCTGCTTTGGCTGATGCGTCAAACGTCGATGCGTTCGTTGAATTCGAACGTGTCCAAAAGAGCTATGATGGCGAAAATCTCGTTGTCAAAGACCTCAACCTCACCATGCCCAAGGGCGAGTTTCTGACAATGCTTGGCCCGTCCGGTTCGGGCAAGACAACCTGCCTGATGATGCTGGCAGGATTTGAAACCGCTACCCATGGCGACATTCGCCTGGGCGGAACGTCAATCAACAACATCCCGCCGCATAAGCGGGGCATC
This sequence comes from Leisingera sp. M523, assembly GCF_025141335.1. Classification (NCBI taxonomy): domain Bacteria; kingdom Pseudomonadati; phylum Pseudomonadota; class Alphaproteobacteria; order Rhodobacterales; family Roseobacteraceae; genus Leisingera; species Leisingera sp. M523. The sequence continues at coordinate 3,678,086 of NZ_CP081036.1, read as the reverse complement.
GGCATGGTGTTCCAGAACTATGCGCTGTTCCCGCACATGACGATTGCAGAGAATCTTTCGTTTCCGCTGGAAGTCCGCAAGATGGGCAAGTCCGAGCGCGAAGCCAAGGTGAAGCGTGCGCTGGACATGGTGGAAATGGGCGCTTTTGGCGGCCGCCGCCCGTCGCAGCTTTCGGGCGGTCAGCAGCAGCGGGTCGCCTTGTCCCGCGCGCTGGTGTTTGAACCGGAACTGGTTCTGATGGACGAGCCGCTTGGCGCGCTTGATAAGCAGCTGCGCGAAAAAATGCAGTTCGAAATCACCCATCTGGCGCACAGCCTGGGGATCACCGTGGTCTACGTGACCCACGACCAGACCGAAGCGCTGACAATGTCCGACCGTGTCGCCGTGTTCGACGATGGCCGGATCCAGCAGATCGCGCCGCCGGACCAGCTGTATGAAAGCCCGGATAACAGCTTTGTTGCCCAGTTCATTGGTGAAAACAACACGCTGGAAGGCACCGTCAAGGAAATCAACAACGGTATTGCCCTGGTGCAGCTGGACGATGGCGAACTGATTGACTGCAAACCGGTCAACGTGTCCCGCCCGGGCGAGCGCACCCGCGTGTCGATCCGCCCCGAACGGGTGGAATACAACAAGGAACGCCTGCAGGAAGGTGTTCATACGCTTAAGGCGGAAGTGCTGGAGTTCATTTATATGGGCGACATCTTCCGCACCCGTCTGCGGGTGGCCGGCAATGATGAGTTTATCATCAAGACCCGGAACGCCCCGGACCAAGTCCGTCTTCAGCCCGGTCAGCAGATCGAAATCGGCTGGCTGCCGGAAGACTGCCGCGCGCTGGACGCCTGATCCGCACGCGCAAACCCCCGGCAGACGAATGACCGGGGGGATTCTCACATCTGTGAATTTCAACAAGGAGAGACTCTCTATGAAACTCAGCAAAATGTCTGCACTGGCGGTGACCACCGCCCTTTGCGCCCCTTCGGCCTTTGCCGAAGAAATGGCCAATGAGCTGACACTGGTATCCTGGGGCGGCGCCTACCAGGCCAGCCAGCAGAAAGCCTATGTGGAACCCTATCTGGCCGCTAACCCCGGCGTTAAGGTGATCTGGGACGAAAGCTCGGCTGAGGCCGTGGCGAAGATCCGCGCCATGAACGAAGCCGGCAATGTGACCTGGGACCTGGTGGACGCTGTGGCCTCCGACTCCATGCGTCTGTGCGACGAAGGCCTGGCCGAAGAAATCAACCATGACGAAGATCTGGCAGCGGCGCCCGACGGCTCCTTGGCCTCCGAAGATTTCGGCGACCTGATTGTCAGTGACTGCTTTGTGCCGCAGATCGTTTATTCGACCACATTCGGCTACCGCACCGACCTGATCGACAAGCCGGAAACCGTCTGCGCGATCTTTGATACCGAAAAATACCCGGGCAAGCGCTCGCTGCAGAAGCGCCCGATCGACAACATGGAATGGTCGCTTTACTGCGACGGCGTCGCCAAGGATGAGATCTACGACGTTCTGGGCACCGACGAAGGTGTGGAGCGTGCGCTGGCCAAGCTCGACACCATCAAGGACCAAGTCGTCTGGTGGACTGCCGGTGCGGAAACCCCGCAGCTGCTGGCCGACGGCGAAGTTGTCATGGGCTCGACCTTTAACGGCCGCCTGTTCTCGGCAATCGCAGAACAGAACCAGCCGATTGGCATGCTTTGGGACATGCAGTCCTTTGACCTGGACGGCTGGGTTGTTCCGGCTGGACTGCCTGCAGACCGCAAGGCGCGCGTGATGGACTTCCTGAAGTTCGCCACCGACACACAGCGTCTGGCTGATCAGGCCGCTTACATCTCCTACGGTCCGGCCCGTGCCTCCTCGGCGCCGCTGGTTGGCAAGCATGCCGAACTGGGTATCGACATGGCCCCGCATATGCCGACTGATCCGGCCAATGCAGGCAACGTGCATGTCTATGACTACGAATGGTGGGCAGATAACCGCGATGACCTGAACGGCAAGTTCCAGGCGTGGCTGGCCAAGTAATCTGACCGTTTCCGAGATACTGCAGGGGGCCTGAACGAAACAGGCCCCCTGCCCAAAAAAATAAAGACCCGACGGGGAACCCAATGAGTGATATTACCCAATCCGGCCCGGTGCTGGCGGCCGACGGCAGGCCGCTGAAGCGCAGCCTGGCGCGCGCACTGCGCATGCAGAAGCTGCGCGCACTGCTGCTGATCGCGCCGCTCTTGCTGTTCATCCTTATAACATTCATCCTGCCGGTTGCGGACATGCTGTTCCGGTCGGTAGAGAACCGGATTGTCGAGGATACACTGCCCCGCACGGTTGAAGTTCTGGCAGACTGGGACCCTGCATCGGGTCAACTGCCGGAGGAGGCTGCTTTTGCCGCTCTGGCCGCCGACCTTAAAGAGGCGGCAAACGTGAAGACCCACACCAAAGTTGCCAAGCGTCTGAACTATGAAAACCCGGGCCTCTCGTCTGTGTTCCGCAAGTCCGGCCGCAAGGTCAAGAATTGGGATATCGCAAACGACGGCCCCTTCCGCGAAAAACTTATAGAACTGAACGACGGCTGGGGCGATCTTGAGCTTTGGCGGACGATTAAGACCTATTCCGGCACTTTCACTTCAGGCTATTTTCTGAACGCAGTCGATATGCGTCTGGGGGCTGAAGGCGCTGAGATCCGCCCGGAGAACGAACGGATCTACAACACCATGCTGATCCGCACCATGCGGATGTCCCTGATCATCACCTTCAGCTGCATCATGCTGGGGTACCCGGTTGCCTGGATCCTGGCGAACCTGCCCACACGCCAGGCAAACCTGCTGATGATCCTGGTGTTGCTGCCGTTCTGGACATCGCTTCTGGTGCGGACCTCCGCCTGGAAAATCCTGCTGCAGCAGCAGGGGGTGATCAACGACACGCTGGTCTGGATCGGACTGGTGGATGATGCCAACCGATTGGTTCTTATCAACAACGAGCTGGGCACCATCATTGCGATGACCCATATCCTCCTGCCGTTTATGATCCTGCCGATGTATTCGGTGATGCAAACAATCAACCCGTCTTACTTGCGTGCCGCCAAATCCCTCGGGGCAACCGACTGGACCGCATTCTGGCGCGTCTACTTCCCGCAGACCGTGCCGGGCATCGGCGCCGGGTCGATCCTCGTCTTCATCCTGGCTGTTGGCTACTACATCACTCCGGCTCTGGTCGGCGGCACCAAAGGCACCTTTATTTCGAACCTGATCGCCTACCACATCTCGACGTCGGGCAACTGGGGTTTGGGCGCGGCACTGGGCGCAATCCTTCTGGCGGTCGTTCTGGCCCTCTACTGGGTCTACGACAAGATCGTCGGCATCGATAACGTGAAGCTGGGATAACGGACATGAGCGCACTTCCTCCTTATGCAACCACCGGCCAGCGTGCCTGGTACTATTCCTTCCGGGTCATCTGCGGATTGGTGTTCTTCTTCCTGATCGCGCCGATCGTGGTGATCATCCCGCTCAGCTTCAACGCGCAGGACTTCTTCACGTTCACGCCGGAAATGCTGCGGCTGGATCCCGAAGGATATTCGCTGAAACACTACCGCGACTTCTTCAGCAATGACTCCTGGCAGTCCGCGATGTGGAACTCGCTGAAGATCGCGCCGATGGCGACCATTGTCTCGGTCACTTTCGGCACGCTCGCCGCCATCGGTCTCAGCCAGCCGCATGTGCCCTTCCGCCGGGCAATCATGGCGATCCTGATCTCGCCGATGATCGTGCCGCTGATCATCTCCGCGGCAGGCATGTATTTCTTCTACAGCCGTATTGGCCTGCAGGGGACCTACATTGGTGTGGTGCTGGCGCACGCGGCGCTGGGCATTCCGTTTGTGATCATCACGGTGACCGCAACCCTGGTCGGCTTTGACCGTTCCCTGACCCGCGCCGCGGCCAATATGGGTGCGGATCCGGTCACCACCTTCTTCCGGGTGCAAATGCCGCTGATCCTGCCCGGGGTTATTTCGGGCGGCCTGTTTGCCTTCATCACCTCTTTTGACGAAGTTGTCGTGGTGCTCTTTGTTGGTTCAGCCGGGCAGAAGACATTGCCTTGGCAGATGTTCATCGGCTTGCGCGAACAGATTTCGCCAACCATTCTGGCTGTGGCAACCCTGCTGGTTGCGATCTCCATCATGCTGCTGGCTGCGGTAGAGATGCTGCGCCGCCGTTCCGAGCGCCTGCGCGGCATGTCCCCGGGCTGATCTGATTGCCTGACCTTCAAACCAGCAAAGGCCCCGCCAAGCGGGGCCTTTCCCTTGTTCATCTGGCGAAAAATATCCCGGGAGTGAATTGGCCGTAAGGCCAAGAGGGGGCTGGCCCCCTCCTGCTACCGCAGGTCTTCCAGCAGCCTTGGTGAGGCATATCCGTCCGGCGTCAGGCCTTTGGCGACCTGATAGGCACGCACCGCGCCAATAGTTTTTGGCCCGATCTTGCCATCAATGCCCTCGGTGTCAAAACCCGCCCGGGTCAGCCGCTGCTGCATCTCTTCCCGTTCGGACAGGGTCAGCGCCCGGTCGTTGCGCGGCCAGCTGCCCTGGATCGGCGCGCCGCCCTTGATCCGGTCGGCCAGATGACCGACACCGATCACATAGGCGTCGGCAGTGTTGTAGCGCTCCAGTACCGCAAAGTTTCCAAAGATCATGAAGGCTGCACCGGTACTGCCCGCAGGCAACAGGATCGCGGCGGGCCCGTGATCAGCGACCGGGTGCCCATCCAATCCTTTGACGCCAAGTGCTGCCCAGTCGGCGGGCAGCTTCTCGATCTCCCGGTTTGCCAGAGTGTAGTCAAACTCCTTAGGCAACGCCACTTCCACACCCCAGGGCTGGCCTTTCACCCAGCCGAATTTCTTGAGGTAAGCCGCGGTTGAGGCCAGCGCATCAGCCGGATTGTCCGACCAGATGTCGCGCTTGCCGTCGCCGGTGAAATCCACTGCATAATCCAGGTACGATGTCGGGATGAACTGGGTGTGCCCCATGGCACCGGCCCAGCTGCCGGTCATTTTGCGGGCTGCGACATCTCCGGCCTGCAAGATCTTCAGCGCGGCCACCAGCTGACCCTCGAAAAACGCCCCGCGCCGCCCGTCAAAGGCCAGCGTTGCCAAGGAACGGATCACATCCATCTTGCCGCGGAACGTGCCATAGCTGCTTTCCAATCCCCAGACCGCCACCACGATCTCTTTTTCGACGCCATAGGTTGCTTCGATTTGATCCAGCCGGGCGCGCTGTGCCTGCAGTGCCGCCTTGCCGTTCTTCACCCGCAGCTCCGAGGCGGCGCTGTCCAGATAGTCCCAGATCGTCTTGGTGAATTCCGACTGGTTGCGGTCGCGGCGGATCACCTCAGCGTCATAACTGACCCCGGCAAAGGCACTGTCCAGCACCGGTGCGCTGACGCCCTGCGCCTTGGCACGGCTGCGGAACGCTTTGATCCAGCCTTGGAAATTCAAGTCAGCAGCGGCAAGCACAGGCTCTTGGATGGCGGCCGCTGGCCTTGCCGCAGGTCGCAGGGCTGTGGCTGCAGCCAATTGAATGGCTTTGCCCTGTACCTCTTGTTCAAGAAGCCCTGGCCGCTGGGCGGGCCTCAGGGAACTGTCCGGTGCGGCCTCTGCCGCCATGGCGCCGCCTGCTACCAGGGACGCTGCAACCCATTTGCGCATGTTGCACCTCATTATCACTGCTCCCCTCCAGTCTAGCGGCGGTGCCGTCCGGGTAAAGAGGTCAGTCAATGCATGTGCGGCGGGCCGCCTGCCGGTGCTCCTGGCGGAACTGCTCTAGCGCGTCCCGCAGCATCGGCACCCGGTGCGGGCGGAAGCTTTGCCCTGTGACTTCCAAGGTCTGCATCCGGTCCAGACGGAACACGCGTATCGCCTCGCGCAGGCAGCACCAGGCAATCAGCACTGTTGAGCGGTCGAAATAGACCACACTCAGCGGCTTCACCTGCCGCTCGGTCACTGCGCCATGCCCGTCTGTATAGCCAAAGCGCACCTCCACCTCGTCCCAGGTGGCCTGACGTAACTCCTGCGCCGAAATCGCGGGCGGAATGGGCCGGTCGAAACGGTAGGGCGCCAGCACCGCGTGGCGCAGCCGGTGCGCCTGTCGCGGCGGCAGCCGCGCCTGCAGCTTGCGCAGCGCTTCCGAGGCCGCGGTGGCCAGCTCGGGATCGCCGATCTGTTCAACTTCGCGCAGGCCGAGGACCAGCGCCTCCAGCTCGGTGTCGCGAAACCCCATCGGCGGCAGCGCGTTGTCCTCGATCAGGGTAAACCCATAACCCGCCTCGCCGTCGATCACGGCACCCATCTCACGCAGGGTGGCGATGTCACGGTGAATGCTGCGGGCAGATACCCCAAGTTCCTCGCCCAGCCGTGCCGCAGTATGCGGTCCAGGTCCAAGGCGCAGGGCCTGCATCAGCTGGAAGAGGCGGTGGGTTCGGGACATGGCCCATTCTCTCTACGACTGATGACAGTTTTTGTCACCATGCTGATTTAGGTTGTCAGCAACCCGAGATGACAGGAGCCCGGAATGCTGACCCTTCTTACCTATCCCCGAAATGGCACCGTTTTCAGCCTCAGCCCGTTTTGCGTCAAGGCAGCCTTGCTGCTGGCCTATGCTGGCCAAACCTGGACCCGTGAAGACCTGAACGACCCCCGGAAGATGCCGCACCGCAAGCTGCCGGTGCTGCGCACGCCAGGCGGGCTGGTACCGGACAGCAATGCAATCCGCGCTTGGCTGGAACAGCAGGGCACGGATTTTGATGCTGCGCTCGGAACGCGGGACCGGGCCCAGGCGCAAGTGCTGATCCGCATGTCCGAGGATACGCTTTATTTCCACGTGGTGCGCGACCGCTGGGACAATGATACGGTCTGGCCGACGATCCGCGACAGCTACTTTCACGAGATCCCGGCCCTGATCCGCCGCCCGGTGACCAGCTCAATCCGCAAGTCGGTCCATAACGGGCTGATGTTCCAGGGCACTGCCCGGTTCAGCGAGACCGAACGCAGTCAGCGTCTGGACCAGGATCTGCGGGCCCTCGCCGATTTGCTGAAAGGGCAGGATTTCCTGTTTGGCGCCCAGATCTCCAGTGCCGACTTCAGCGTCGCTTCCATGCTGCAGGCGATGGGGACAACACCTGTCCGCACCGCGCTGGTCAGCCGTATCCTCGACGATAAGGTCCTGCAGCCCTATGTTGATCGTGTGTTTGAAACGGTGCCGTTGCCATGACCCCGCCCTTTGCCAATCCCGGAATTGAGGCCGCCTTTGATGTGCTGGACCCGCAGGCCCGCGCCGGCCTGCTGGCGCTGCGCAGATTGATCTTCGACACCGCCGCGCAAACGCCAGAGGCCGGGCGGATCGAGGAAGCCCTGCGCTGGGGCCAGCCCGCCTATCTCACCGCCGAGCGCAAAACCGGCACCACCCTCAGGCTGGGGGTGCACAAGGGCGCGCGCTTTGCGCTGTTTGTGCATTGCCAAAGCCGGCTGATCCCGGAGTTTGCCAGCGCTTTCCCGGCGTGGGACCGGTTCGAGGGCACCCGTGCAGTTCTGTTCAACGATCCCGCCGAAGTCGAACCCCTTCGCCATGGCTGGCTGATCAAGCGCGCGCTGACCTACCGTATCCGGCCGCCGTTAGAGATCTCAGCCTGATCAAAAAAACCAGGCTGTCCCCGCGGGGACAGCTGCCTATTTCCGCCGTTTGCGCTCAACTTTGCGTTTTACTTTGGCGCCTTTGTGCTTGGACTTTGCTGCCTTGCGCTTGACAGTCCGGCCTGCCGGGCTGCGCCGTCCGCCTTTGCGGGATCCGCCGCCCTTGGGCAGTTCCAGGTTTTCAATTGCCAGCAACTCCAGCTCCAGCCCGCCGGTCACGGGTGCCGCCTGCACCAGCCGCACGGTGACCCGTTGGCCGATGGCCAGGGTCATGCCCGTATCGGCCCCCATCAGCGTGCCGGCCTGGGCGTCGAAATGGAAAAACTCCCGCCCGATCGAGCGCACCGGCACCAGCCCGTCGGCGCCGGTCTCATCCAGTTTCACAAAGGCCCCGAACCGGGCAATACCGCTGATCCGCCCTTCGAATTCATTGCCCACCCGTTCGCTGAGGTAGGACGCCAGATAACGGTCGGTGGTGTCCCGTTCAGCAATCATCGACCGCCGTTCGGTGTCAGAGATATGGGTGGCGGTGTCCTCCAGCCGTTCGATCTGGGCTTCGTCCAGCCCATCGTCGCCCCAGCCATGCGAGGAGACCAGCGAGCGGTGCACGATCAGGTCCGCATAGCGGCGGATCGGCGAGGTGAAATGCGCGTAGTTCTTGAGTGCCAGGCCGAAATGGCCGAAGTTCTCCGGGTTGTAATAGGCCTGCTGCATCGACCGCAGGGTGGAGATGTTGATCAGCTCCGCCTCATCGGTTCCCGCCGCGTGGTTCAGCAGCGCATTCAGATGCCGGGTTTGCAGCACCTGGCCCTTGGCCAGATTCAACCCCGCCGCGCGGGCGGTTTCGCGCAATGCTTCCAGCTTTTCCTGCGCCGGTTCTTCATGCACCCGGAACAGCAGCGGCGAGCGTTTCTTGATCAGCGTCTCTGCCGCGGCGACATTTGCGAGGATCATGAACTCCTCGATCAGCTTGTGCGCATCCAGCCGGTCGCGGAAGGCAACCGAGGTGACCTGACCAGCGTCATCCAGGATGATTTTTCGCTCCGGCAAGTCCAGGTCCAGGGGTTCCCGCACCGCACGCGCTCTTTTTAGAGCCTGATATGCGGCAAAAAGCGGCTTGATCACATCTTCCACAAAAGGCGTGGTTTTTTCATTCGGAGTGCCATCAATGGCGTCCTGCACCTCGGCGTAATGCAGCGAGGCGGCAGAGCGCATCAGCCCGCGTACAAACCGATGTCCGATTTTGTTGCCATCGGCGTCCACCTGCATCCGCACCGCGATACAGGCGCGCGGCACCCCTTCATGCAAGGAACACAGATCGCCCGACAGCCGGTCCGGCAGCATGGGCACAACCCGGTCCGGGAAATAGCTGGAGTTGCCGCGTTTGCGGGCCTCGCGGTCCAGGGCAGAGCCGGGGCGCACATAGGCGGCCACATCGGCAATCGCCACCCAGATCACATGGCCGCCGGGGTTTTGGGGGTCGTCATCGGCCTGGGCAAAGCAGGCGTCGTCATGATCGCGCGCATCCGCCGGGTCGATGGTGACCAGCGGCAGCTCGCGCAGGTCTTCGCGGCCCTTGAGGCCCATCGGTTTGGCGGCATCGGCCTCGGCCATGACCGGGTCGGGGAAGTGATCGGGGATACCATGCTGATGAATGGCAATCAGCGACACCGCCTTGGGCGCTGCCGGGTCGCCCAGCCGTTCCACGATCCGCGCGCGCGGCAGGCCCATGCGGCCCTTGGGTCCTGCCTGTTCGGCCTCAATCAGCTCGCCGTCCTTGGCGCCGTTGACGGCGTCCGGGGCCACAGTCCATTCGCTGGAGGCGGCCTTGTCGATCGGCACAATCCGCCCGCCTTCGGAACCGGCGCGGAAGATACCCAGCACCCGTTTCGGGTTGCTGCCGATGCGGCGGATCAGCCGGGCCTCATAGTTGTGGTCCTGATCCGGCACCAGCTGCAGCTTGGCCAGGATCTTGTCGCCTTCGCCCAGGGCCGGATCTGAGGCGCGGGGGAGGACCAGAATAACCGGCTCCACCCCTTCGCCATGCCATTCCAGCGGCCGGCCATACAGGTCGCCATCCGCATCCGGCGCCTTTACCTGCAGCACGGTCACCGGCGGCAGCTGGTCCGGGTCGCGGTAGGTCTTCTTGCGCTTTTGCAAATGGCCCTCACCCTCCAGCTCCTTGAGGATTCGCTTGAGGTCGATGCGGTCGGCGCCCTTGATGCCAAAGGCCTTGGCGATGTCGCGCTTGGAGGTATGGGTCGGGTTGGCGGAGATCCAGTCGAGGATTTCGGCCTTGGAGGGAATACGGCTCATACTTCCCGCGTAGCATGGCGCGGGGGCGGCGTCATGGTGAAAAGCGCAGCTTAGCGGCGAGGCAGATCGGCAGCGGTGTCGACGTCGCGCAGAGTATCAGTCAGGGCGATACGGTATCCGGGCAGGGTCTGCAGCGTATCAGCCAGAGCATGTTCCGTTGACCAGCGGGTGTTTTGAAACAGACCGTGGGGCAGGCGGGCCGGGTGTTTGGCGCCCACCAGCCAGTAACCGCCATCCTCCGCAGGGCCGAAGACGGCGTCGTGATTGCCAAGCGCTTCGAAGGCGCGGGCGATATGAACGCGGGTGATGCCGGGGATGTCAGCACCGATCAGGCAGACAGGACCAGGCACAGATTGCAGCATCCGCTTCATCCGCTGACCCAGGTCGCCGCTGCCTTGCGGCAGGCGGGGCAGATCAGCGGGCCAGACCTTTGAATTCACCGCGATGTCGGGAGCTGCCGCCAGCACAATCTGCCAGCGCGGATCGCGCAATCGCCGTATCAGCCGGGCGGATTGGTGGCGGAACCACCAGGTTGCCGGAATCACGCCGATACCCCGGCCCAGACGGGTCTTGACCCGGCCCGGGCGCGGCTCCTTGACCATGATGATCAGGGTGCGTTTCACGTGAAATCGCGCAGCATGTCCCGGTGATCGATACCGGCATCGTCATAGACCGGGCCAAAGGCGGTGAACCCGAGCTTTTCATAGAACCCGATGGCATGGAGCTGCGCGCCCAGCTTGGCTTTGGATATGCCCGGTTTGGTCCGCGCGGTTTCCACCGCCGCTTCAATCAGCTTGGCGCCCAGCCCGGTGCCGCGTGCGGATTGCAGCACGCAGACCCGGCCGATCTTGGCGGTGTCGCCTTTGAAGACAATCCGCGCGGTTCCCACCGGATCACCGTCCTGAACGGCCAGCAGGTGGGTGGCAGAGGCATCCAGCGTGTCCTGTTCCTCTTCCACCGGCACGCCTTGCTCTACCACAAACACCTGGTGGCGCAGAGCAATGCAGGTCTCAAGGTCGTCGGTGACAGCCATGCTCAGGCTCATGCAAAGAAATCCTGCAGAATGCGGGTGTAGATGGATTTCAGCTGGTGGATCTGGGCGACCTCCACCCGTTCATCCACTTGATGCATGGTTTTGCCGACCAGGCCGAATTCTACCACTGGGCAGTGGTTTTTCACAAACCGCGCGTCCGACGTGCCGCCAGTGGTCGAGAGGTCAGGTTTGCGACCCGTTTCCGCCTCAACCGCCGCTGAAACCAGATCTGACAGCGCACCCGGCGGGGTGATGAAGCTTTCGCCGGAGACTTTCACCTTAATCCCGATTTCAACACCGAAATCGGCGGCTACTTTACCGGCCTCGCCTTGCAGCCACGCGCTCAGGCTGGCGCCGCTATGAGAATCGTTGAAGCGGATGTTGACGGTTGAGGCCGCCTGTGCCGGGATCACATTGGTGGCCGGGTTGCCGGTGTCGATGGTAACGACCGCCAGCGTCGAGGCATCAAAATGATCGGTGCCCTGGTCCAGCTCATGGCTGGCCAGGCGGTCCATCAGCCGCGCCATCGCGTTCAGCGGGTTGTTGGCGCGGTGCGGATAGGCCGAATGCCCCTGCACGCCGGTGATGGTGAACCAGGCGGTCAATGAGCCGCGGCGGCCGATCTTGATCATCTCGCCCATCTCGTTGGGGCATGTCGGTTCGCCCACCAGGCAAACAGACATCTGCTCATCCTCGCGGCCCATGTAGTCCAGCAACGCGGTGGTGCCGTCCACTGCATCGCCTTCCTCGTCGCCGGTGATGGTCAGGATGATGGCGCCGTCCGGCGGTGAATCCCGCACAAAATCAATCGCGGCAGCGGCAAAGGCGGCAACCCCCGATTTCATGTCAGTGGCGCCGCGGCCGTACATGAGCCCGTCTTTCTCCTCGGCGCCGAAGGGCGGCATGGTCCAGGCGGCCTCATCCCCCAGCGGCACCACATCAGTGTGGCCGTTGAAGCCGAAGGTCTTGACGTGTCCTTTGGCGCCCCAGCGGGCAAACAGATTGCTGACCTCGCCGCGATCAGTGCGGGTGCACTCAAAACCTGCGCCGCTCAGCAGTTTCTCCAGCAGCACCAGCGCGCCGCCTTCCTCGGGCGTCATCGACGGACAGCGGATCAGGTCGGCAGTCAGGCGGGCGGGATCGGTTTGCGGCATCGGCGGGCTCCTGAATTACGAGTGCGCACAGGCCTAGCGCGGATCGGGGCGCGGTGCAATTCGTCGCTGCAGCAGGGAATGTGGCGCAAAAGCTGCGGTTTTGCAGATGCGCCCAGGTCAATCTGACTCACGTAAAATTTTATGTTAAGACTTTGTTAATAATGACCCGAGGCAGGGCAACCAAACGAGCAACAAGGGCCGCAAAGGCCAAGCAGGAGCAAGCTGTGCGCAGCCGCGGCGCGCCTGTAATTGACAGCAGGTGCAGGCCTGCGTCTCTCGTTTGTCCGGCCTCTGACTGGCAAGAGGTGGGCAAATCATGGCAACAGGCGCTGAACTCAATTATCAGACGAACGCCTCTGCAACGCAGATGGCGCAAACAATCTTTGGCGATGGAGCCACTGTTGTCGGCGCTTCCTATTCGGGGTGGAGCCAGTCCTCGGCGATCTATTCAAATGGCGATGCCCTGGCGCCGGGCGCAACACCCGGCGATTCAGGTGTCATTCTGTCGACCGGGCGGGCCAGCCATTTCACCCGCTCCGGCGGCGACCCTAACCGGTCCACCCAAACCTCGACCAACACACCTGGCGAAAGCAATAATGCGGATTTCAATGCCGCAGCGGGCACCAATACTTATGATGCTTCCTATCTGGATGTGAGCTTCATTCCCGATTCGGATGTGATGACGATGCAATTCGTCTTTTCCTCCGAAGAATTTCCGGAATTCCAAAACTCGGTCTATCAGGACGTGGTGGCGGTCTGGGTCAATGGCGAACAGGTGTTGATGGAAATCGGCAACGGCCAGGCCAATCCCAGCAACATCAGTTCCTCTATCAACGAGAATCTGTATCTCGATAACGCCGGCGACGATTTCAACACCGAGATGGACGGGCTTACCCTGACCATGACGCTGACGATGCGTGTCAACCCCGGTGAGGTGAACGACATCCGCATCGGCATCGCCGATGTGAGCGACAGCCGCTACGACAGTAACCTGCTGATCGCCGCAGATTCGGTGCAGACCGATCTGGTGGCAATGACCGACAAGGTTTTTGTTGCACCGGACAGCAGCAAGACAATCGACGTGCTGGCCAATGACGTGAACAATTCCGGCGGCAGCCTGACCATCACCCATATCAACGGCACCGCGGTGACAGCCGGGTCGGTGGTAACGCTTAATACCGGTCAAGAGGTGCAGCTGAACGCGGATGGCACGCTGACCCTGATCGGTGATGGCGATGTTGAGGACTTCAACTTTACCTATGGCGTGACCAATGGCGTCAATTCCGATACCGGCTTTGTCAATGCCAGCTCGATCCCCTGTTTCGTGGCCGGCACCCGGATCCGGACCCCCTATGGCGAGGTGCCGGTGGAGGATCTGATGCCCGGTGATCTGGTGGAGACCCGCGACGATGGTGCGCAGGTGCTGTGCTGGACCGGCGGGCGATCGGTGGCGGCAGAAGATGATTTTGCGCCGATCCGAATTGCCGCGGATACGTTTGGCCGTCATGGCGAACTGATGGTTTCTCCGCAGCACCGGGTGCTGGTGCGCGGCGCCCATGCTGAATTGTTCTTTGGCGAGGAAGAGGTGCTGGTGGCCGCCAAGGATCTGGTCAATGGGCGCAGTGTGGCACGTTGTCCGGGCGGCGAAGTCACCTATGTGCATCTGATGTTCGACCGTCATCAAGTGATTTACTCCGAAGGTCTTGCTACTGAGAGCTTTTTGCCCGGCCCGCAGATTGTCAACCTGTTCGACCGGCCGGTGGCAGAGGAGATCTGCGCGCTGTTCCCGGAGCTTGATCCGGAAACGGGCGCTGGTTACAGCGCCGCAGCGCGGCCAGCGCTTAAAGCCTATGAAGGGCGGCTGCTGGCCGCGATCCAGGCGGCCTGACGCCGGTGGGCTGGTTTGCGGTCTTTGGCAGCGGCCACAGCTGGAGCGATCCGCAGGTGCTGCTGACAGCGGGGGTATCTGACAGCGACGGCCTGTTGGTGCGCGGCACAATCATGCTGGAATTCCAGCTGCCGGAAAGCGCACGGCCAGAGCCGCTTCTGCTTTATTCTCAATGCGGCGATTGGCCGTTGCGGCTGGCATTGCAAGCGGTGCCGGGCGGCGGCTTAAGCTTTGTGCTGGAGCAAAGCGGTTCCGTGCTGCACCAGACGCTTAATCCAACCAGCCTGGGCCGCACCGGCCGGCTGCGGCTGCTTTATGCCTGGGATGCACCTGCCCGCACAGGGCGGCTGACGCTGGAACAGCCGGACGGCAGCCAGATGCAGATTGCTGCCCTGGCCGGACCCAAACCCTGGCGGCTGCGGGATCTGCAGGCGCTGACCGGACCGTTGGGCTATGTGGCGCCGGCAGTAGAATACGTGGCGTTCTCCAGCTGCATGGAGCCGGCCGGTCCGGCCCCTGCGCTGCTGCCGTCCACCCCGATTGCCACACCTGAAGGCTACAGTGCGCTGAATGGTTTGCAGCGGGGTGATCTGGTTCTGACCAGCAACGGTGAGGCGGTGCCGGTCTTGCATGTGATCGAACGGCAGGTGCCGGCGCTAGGCTCCTTTGCGCCGGTGCGGCTCAGGGCGCCCTATTTCGGGCTGCAGCGGGATATTCACGTGGCACCGTTTCAGCGGCTGGTGCTGTCAGGATCCGAGGTGGAGTATTTGTTCGGCCAGCCCGCGGTTCTGGTGCCGGCGGGCAATCTGCTGGGGACCGGCACCGCGTTGCCGGGCGCGCCAGGCAGCAGCCCGCTGATCACTTACTGCCAGGCGGTGCTGCCGGATCATGAGCCGCTGCTGGCGGCCGGCGCCATGACCGAAAGCCTGTTTCTAGGCCGTCTGCGCCGCGATCTCCAGCGGCTGGCTGCCAGCCTTTTGGCACCGCTGGGCGCCGCAGCCCTGCCCGAGCACCGGCAGCCGAAATTCCCGGTGCTGCGGGCCTTTGACGCCGCAGTGCTGGCCGAACGGCGGACCGCCTGACACATCCGCGGCTTCGAATCAGGTCTCTGCTGCCAAGGTGCTTGCGTGAAAAAGGGGAACCGCCTAAGGACGTTAAAACCATCCCAGAGGCCTGACCCGAGCGTTTCCGTGCTGTATCTTCGCCTGACCACCGCCGCCCTGTTCCTGCTTTGGGGGCAATTGCTGTCTGCGCAGGTGCTGACGGTAAACACGGTTACCCGGCCGCCCTTTTCCATGCTGGAGGAGGGGCGCGACACGGGCTTTTCCCTGGAACTTCTGAAAATTCTGGCGGCGCGGCTGGACTGGGACTACCAGGTTAACCGCACGAACAGCTTTGCGGAGATGCTGGAGGGGGTGCGCAGCGGCGAGGCGGATCTGGCCGCAGCCAATATCTCCATCACCGCATCGCGCGAAATTGCGATGGATTTCAGCCATCCGATTTTTGAAAGCGGACTGCAGATCTTGGTGCAGGCCGATGAAATCCGCCAGCCGTCGCTGATGCGGGCATTATTGTCCTGGGATCTGGCTGCCGCCATCGGCATTGCCTTCATGCTGCTGTTCGGCGGCGGCATGCTGATGTGGGTTTTCGAGCGCCGCGCCCAGCCCTATTTTGACCGCCCATTGAAAGAGGCTTGGTTTCCGTCCTTCTGGTGGGCGCTGAATCTGGTGGTGAACGGCGGATTTGAGGAACGGGTGCCGCGCACGCCGGTAGGGCGGATGTTCGGCGTGGTGCTGGTTGTGTCGTCGCTGTTCGTCGTCTCGGTCTTTGTCGCCAAGATCACTGCTGTGATGACGGTGGAGGCGATCAGCGGCTCGGTGAACTCGGTCAACGATCTTTATGGAAGATCGGTTGCAACCATTGGCGGGTCGACGGCAGCCGGGTTCCTTGACCGGCGCGAGATCGACTATTCCGCCTTTAGCGGTCTGGAAGAGATGCTGGCCGCCTTTGAAGCCGGTGAGGTGAAGTCATTGGTTTTTGATGCGCCGGTGCTGAATTTCTATGTACAGCAAGGAGGGCATCAATACGGCCAAACCATTGGCCAGCCCTTCCTGCGCGAGAATTACGGGCTGGTGTTCCCGGCCGGCTCACCGCTGGTGGAAGATGCCAACCGGGTGTTGCTGGCGATGCAGGAAGACGGCAGTTATGACGCGCTTTACCGTAAATGGTTCGGCAGCCAGAACTGACCTGTGGAGTTAGTGGAAAACCGGCTCCTCGCCGTCAAAGAACGGGGTCATCTGGGCAACGATCACGGCGTTTTCCTCTAGTGCCCGCTGCATCAGCGCGCTTTCTTCATCACCGATCTCATGGCCTTCGGCCTCACGTTCTTCCAGGGTGCCGTATCCGGTCACATCCAGCGGCGCGGTGTCGGCCTGTTTCAGAATCGCCACGGTTTCGCGCACCGCCTCGGCCTCGTCCACGCCGGAGGCATAGATCATCAGCGCCGCGCCAGTGGCGCCATCAGGCAGGCCGTCGCCGTCCTTGCGTCCGATCTGGACAAGCAGGGTATAGACTTGCTGGCGGGAGGGTTTCTTCTTTTCCATGCCGCCGCCATAGCGCCGGGGCGGGGGGGTGGTCAATCAAATAGCGGCAGCGGGGAAACTGTCCGGGCTGGCGAAAGGCTTGCAAGCAGGCGTGATCAGGATTTATGTCCACGCTTAATCAGTTTCCCAAAGGACCCGCTGATGCGCATCTCCGCTTTGACTGCCCAGCCGGTGCCTTGGAAAAACGGCGGCGGTGTGACCCGCGAATTGGCCTTGCATCAGGAAGACGGCCAGATGGTCTGGCGTCTCAGCCTGGCGGATATTTCGCGCAGCGGCCCGTTTTCCGCCTTTCCAGGCCTTGCCCGCATCCATTGCATCGTGGAGGGCGCGGGCCACACACTGTCAAATAGCGAAACACAGCTGCAAGCGTGGCCGCTGAAACCGCTGCGTTTCGATGGCGGCATGGAATTTGACAGCCGTCTGCGCGAAGGGCCCTGCAAGGCTTTCAACGTGATCTACGATCCGGTGCGGGTCACGGCAGACGCGGCAATTTTGCGAGACGGCGCGCTGCCCGATGCTGCAGGCAGCCAAGTGTTCTTTGTTGTATCCGGCAGCCTGAATCTTGCAGGCCAGGGGCACCTTGCCCCAGGCGAAGGGATCGTCCTGGAAAGCACCGTCAGCGGAAGGATCTCCGATGGCGGCGTGGTTATCCAGCTGCGGTTTTTGCCTGTTTAGAGACTGTTCAACAGATCCCTGATCGCGGTCCGGTATCCCGCAACCACACTGTCGCGGGCGATATGGCGGCCCTGTTGCACAACATGGCGGCCGGCGCTCCAGACATCCGTCACAGTGTCGTCGCCTGCCGCAAAACACAGCCCGTCCAGCATCTGCTCCGGCTTCAGCGCGCAGAGCGCCGGGACGCTGCTGTCGATGGCCACTAGATCCGCCAGTGCGCCTTCCTCGATCCGGCCGGCATCCCGGCCCAAAGCTTGCGCGCCGCCTTTAGCTGCGCCCAAATACAGCGTTTCCCCTACCGAGCCTGCTCCCGGTACCAGCACATTGCGGGCCAGGTCGCGCAAACGTTGGGAATACTCTAGCGTGCGCAGCTCCTCGGGCAGCGAAATCCGCACGTTAGAGTCTGAACCAACCCCGAACGCGCCATCATTCGCCAGATACTCTCCCCCGTTGAACGGGCCGTCGCCCAGGTTTGCCTCTGTGATCGGGCACAGCCCTGCGACCGCTCCCGAACGCGCCATGCCGGCGGTCTCAGCGCTTGTCATGTGGGTGGCATGGATCAAGCACCATTTGCCATCGACGGATGCGTTGTCCAGCAGCCATTCGACAGGACGTGCAGCCAGCCAATCACTGATGTCGGCGACTTCTTTTGGCTGCTCGGAGATATGGATATGCACCGGCAGCCCGTCCTGGATCTGCAGCACTGCTGCCAGGTCCTCGGGGCAGGTGGCGCGCAGCGAGTGCGGTGCGATGCCGACGCAGGCGTCCTGCGGCAGATCCCGCGCAGCAATTTTGCGGGCCCGGGCGACCAATTCAGAGAATTCCGCAACCGAATTGCCAAACCGCTGCTGGCCCCCATTCAGAGCCTGTTTTCCCGCCCCGCCGTAGGTATAGAGCACAGGCAGATGGGTGAGACCGATACCGGTCTGGCTGGCGGCGGCAAACACCCGCTCGCTAAGCTCGGTCAGTGATGCAAAATGCGCACCGCCCGGCTGGTGATGGACATAGTGGAACTCGCCCGCGGAGGCATAGCCGGCTTCCAGCATCTCCATGAAAACCAGCGCAGCGATAGCCTCGTATTGCTCCGGGGTGATGCGGTCCACGAACCGGTACATCAACTCGCGCCAGGTCCAGAAGCTGTCCTTGCCCGCAGCGCGGTATTCGGTCATTCCCGCCATCGCGCGCTGAAAGCTGTGGGAATGCAGATTGCCCAGCGACGGCAGAAGCACATCTGCCCGCGCGTCGCCCGGCTGCGGCTGGGCACCGGATTCCAATGAGCAAATCCGGCCGCTCTCTTTCGTCAGCCGGAGGTTCTCTGCCCATCCTTGGGGCAGGCGGGCGTGCTGGGCGAATATGGTCTGCATCTAACTCTCTTATGTGTAGATGTAATACTATTAGCGGCATGTTTTTTGTGCTGCAAGAGTATTGCGCTGGAGGGGCGCTGCCCCTTGGCCTCGCGGCCTCACCCCGGGATATTTCCGGCAAGAGGAATAGCGGACCCCTGTTTCTTCCTCTTGCTCGAAATATCCTGGGGTTTGGGGCAAAGCCCCAATAAAAAACGCGCCCGGATGGGGCGCGCTCTATTGTTTCTGCAATGCAGCGCGGATCAGTCGCGCAGCAGCTCGTTGATGCCGGTTTTGGAGCGGGTCTTTTCGTCCACCCGCTTCACGATGACCGCGCAATAGAGGCTGATGTTGTTTTTCGACGGCATCGAGCCTGCGACCACAACCGAGTAAGGCGGCACTTCGCCAAAGGTCACTTCACCGGTTTCGCGGTCGACGATCTTGGTCGATTTGCCGATGAACACGCCCATGCCCAGAACCGAGCCTTCGCGCACGATGCAGCCTTCGACCACCTCGGAACGGGCGCCGATGAAACAGTTGTCCTCGATGATGGTGGGCCCCGCCTGCATCGGTTCCAGCACACCGCCGATGCCGACGCCGCCCGACAGGTGCACGTTCTTGCCGATCTGGGCGCAGGAGCCTACGGTGGCCCAGGTGTCGACCATGGTGCCTTCGCCGACATAGGCGCCGAGGTTCACGAAAGACGGCATCAGCACCGCGCCCGGCGCGATGTAGGCGGATTTGCGGACCACGCAATTGGGCACCGCGCGGAAGCCAGCAGATTTCCACTGCTCTTCACCCCAGCCGGCAAATTTGCTGTCGACCTTGTCCCACCAGCCGCCGGCCTGCGGGCCGCCTTCGTGGATTTCCATGTCCTTGATCCGGAAGCCCAAAAGCACCGCCTTCTTCGCCCATTGGTTCACGTGCCAGTCACCGCTGTCCAGCTTTTCGGCCACACGCAGGGAACCGGAGTCCAGCGCATTCAGGGTGTCTTCAATGGCTTCACGGGTCTCGCCGGTGGTGGCGGGGGTGATGGTGTCGCGCGCCTCCCAGGCGGCTTCGATCGCTGCTTCCAGCTGGGCGTTGGACATGGGGGTTCCTCCGGCATTCGTTAGATTCGGGGTTACATAACGGCAATCTGCCCGCAGGTCATGTCCGGATTGCGTCCAAATTGCCGCCCCCGACGGCGTTTTGCCGGCAGTCAGCGCACCCGGCGCAGGTGCCGACGCAGGATTTCGCAAGCCGCAGCGGGATCGCGGCGCTCCATCGCCTGCACGATCGCGGCATGATCACTGTCTGTCCGGCGGGTCCATTGATGCTGCCAGTTGGCAAACAGATGCCGGGCAGCGGCGATATGCAGATCGTCAATCGAGGCCAAGAGCCGGGGCATCGCGCAAGGAGCAAGGATCGTCTTGTGAAAGGCCCGGTTAAGCCGTTCCCAACCGGCCATGTCCTGTGCCGCATCACAGGCGAGACGGGCGGCCTCGGCGGCTTTGATATCCTTTGGTGTCAGGCGGGCGAAGGCGTGGGTCAGGGCCAGCACCTCCAGCGCCACCCGCATCTCGATCACCTCACGGATTTCGGAAGGGTCCAGGGCGCTGACCCGGGTGCCGCGGCGGGGTTCGGACACCGCCAGCCCATGTGCCTCAAGCCGCAGGAGTGCCTCCCGCACGGGCACATGGCTCGCCTCGAACGCGCGCGCGATATGATCCTGGCGCAGCTTTTCGCCAGCAGGCAGGCTGCCGGTAATGATGCGCTCGCTCAGGCTGCGGTAGATGGTATCTGCGATGGTTGCCGACATATCTTGGCGATACCGGGGCTGATGGAGGGCCGCAAGGATTATCCCAGCGGGTCCGGGGCTATGTTGCCGCCGCAGATCAGCACCGCCACACGCTCGCCGGGCGCAGGGCGGTAGGCTCCGCACAACAGTGCAGCCAGGGCGGTGGCGCCTGCGGGTTCGACCAGGATCCGCCGTTCGCGCCACAGCGCGGTCTGGGCCCTGGTGATGGCGCTGTCCGGTACGGTCACCGAAGTCAGGCCCGGTGCCGAAGCGAGTTCGAAACAGATAGCGCCTATGCGTTTGGCGCCAAGAGCGTTGGCCGCGACGCCGGAGACGTCCACATCCACCGGTTGGCGGGCCAGCAATGCCGCATTCAGCGCGCAAGAAGTTTCGGGCTCCACCGCCACGATCTTCTTTGCCCCCTGGAACCAGACCAGCGCGCCGGCAATCAGCCCGCCGCCGCCCACCGCGATCAGAAGGGTATCCGCCTCAAGGCCTTGGGCCTGCCATTCGGCAAAGCAGGTGCCCTGACCCGCAACAGTGGCGGGGGCGTCGTAGGCGTGGACTTGCATGGCGCCGGTCTCCGCCTCATAGGCCTGGGCCCGCTCCAGCGCGTTGGCATAGGCGCCGGGCACCACCTGCAGATCAGCCCCGGTGCGTTCGATTAGAGAAATCTTGGCCGGGCCTGCCATCTCGGGCACATAAATCCGGGCCTTGTGGCCCAGCTGGTGCGCGGCATAGGCTGCGGCGGCGCCGTGGTTGCCGCCAGAAGCTGCCACCAGTCCCGCCGGCGGCACTGGCTGGCTCAGCAATGTGTTAAAGGCACCGCGGGCCTTAAAGCTGCCGGTGTGCTGCATGTGCTCCAGCTTCAGCTCCACCGGGAAATCCAGGCCGAAGCCCTGCGTTTGCATCACCGGGGTCTGCTGCACATGTGGGCCAACGCGTTCTGCTGCATTCCTGATTTCATTCTGCCAGTTCATGCGCCGATCTCCCTGCCTGCTGCGCCGGAACCTTAGCCGCGCTACCGCCGGGCGCAAGCGGGCAGTGGCATTTCCTGCATTCTTGATTGGCGCTAACGGCCAAGGGCGGCTACAAAGGGAGTCCTGTTGATTAATCTGGGATTTTCTATGACCGAAGACCGCCACAGCCGTTTCCGCGATGCCCATTCCGACCGGGACCGGGCCGAACATGTGCCCGCCACGCCGCAGACCCAGGCGCCTGCCTACCGGCTTGCCTTTGCCGATGAAGAGTTTCTGTGCCGCGAGGAACTGCGCCCGGTGCGGCTGCAGCTGGAGCTGCTGAAGCCGGAGCTGATGCTGAATGAGCATGGCATCGAAAGCACCATCGTGATGTTCGGCGGCGCCCGGATCCCGGATCCCAAGCATAAAGATCAGGCGCGGACACAGACGCTGGCGGATCTGTCGCATTTCTATGATGAGGCGCGCGAGTTTGCCCGGCTGATGACCATAAAATCGAAGGAGAGCGGCGGCCGTCAGAACGTGATCGTAACCGGCGGCGGCCCCGGTGTGATGGAGGCGGGCAACCGCGGCGCGCTGGACGCGGGCGGCCAGTCCATTGGCCTGTCGATCGTGCTGCCGCATGAGCAAGCGCCCAACGGGTACGTGACGCCGGACCTCAGCTTCAATTTCCACTACTTCGCGATCCGCAAGATGCATTTCCTGATGCGGGCGCGGGCGATCACCGTATTCCCCGGCGGTTTTGGCACCCTGGACGAGCTGTTCGAGAGCCTGACGCTGATCCAGACCGGCCGGATGGAGCGGGTGCCGTTCCTGCTGTTCGGCAAGGCGTTCTGGGACAAGATCATCAATTGGGAGGCGCTGGGTGACGCCGGCACCATTTCGGATCAGGATCTTGACCTGTTCCGCGTGGTCGACACCGCACAGGAGGCGGTGGAAATCATCGACAACTGGGAGCCTGCGCCGCCGCGCGACAGCCTGCCCGGACGCGAGCGCTAAGCGCCGTTAACAAATACAGCTGCTGCCGGGATCAGGCGAATTCCGGCGGCAGCCTGCCAATTTCGTCGCCGGTGGTCAGCCGGGTGAGGATCTGGGCACCTTCCACGGTTTTTACTGAATAGCCGTAACCGCGCAGGCGGAACTGCCATTCCCGCGGACTAAGGGCCTTTTCCCGTTCGCTGCGGATCAGGTCCAGTACGCTGGGGTCAATCGGGGCAGTCTTGCGTTCCATTGGAGCCATCTGTGAGTCCTTCTGAAAATGAATTGTCTGCGTTTTGGAAATTGTTCCCGGCAAAGGGCGGAATTTTAGCTGTATTGTGAAAAGAGTACGGCAGGCTGGCCTGTGTCCCTGAGTGCGGCCCTTGCGCAACAGTTCTCAGGCGTGGTGATGCCGCGGCAATGCGGGCGGTAGAACCGGCGGGAAACCGGACTTCATCAGACGGTTTTCGCGCAGGAATTTGCCAATTGCAGAAAATTGTCATTTCTTCGCTCGGCTTGAGGCCGGAAACGGGCCAAACTTGGCCACATTTACAAACAAAAACTTACCGTTGACAGGATAGTGGAGACCGTTGATGCCCGAAGTTTCAGATTACACGGCGCTATTAGCCTATACATCGAACAGCAGCCTCCGCTGGAACAGCTTGGCTGATCCCGGCACTCAAACTGTGGTGACATACAGCTTTGTCGATAGCGGCGACTTGGGGGATGCGGCTGACGACCCTTATGGCGCCAGCAGCTATTGGTCCTTCAACAGCACGCAGCGCGACTATTTCCGCCTGGCTCTTGCGGAGTTTGAAGAGGCGGCCGGCGTGCTGTTTGTCGAAACGGACGGCCCGGCGATGATCAACGCCTTTGGCTACAACGGCGGCTCTGCTGCAGGCTGGGCGGATCTTGCCTGGTCCACCTCATATTCCACCAATGAGGGCGAACTGGCGATTAAAAGCAGCAATATGGCGCCGGGCTCCTATGGCTATGAAACGGTGCTGCACGAGATCGGCCATGCGCTGGGCCTTGAACATCCGCATGACGGTGACACTACGCTGGCGGACCACCTGGACGACCAGGAACACACCGTGATGACCTATAACTATGCCGGGTACAACGTCACGGAACTGGGCACGTTTGATGTGCAAGCCCTGACCCATCTTTATGGCGATACTGGCAGCACCGCAGGATGGAGAGCTTACGCCAATACGGCGGGCGACGTGGTGATCAAGGCCAGCAGCCGTGCAGAAACTGTATTGGCGACCGGGCAGGATACCAAGATTTATGCCAGGGGAGGCGAAGATACCGTCATTGGGCGCGAAGCGGATGACCGCCTGTTCGGCGGCGGCGGCGCTGACACTCTGACCGGTGGCTATGGCGAAGACAGGCTGGCGGGCGGTAAGGGGTCGGACGTTCTGATCGGCGGATTGGATGAGACCGACTATTCAGGCGCCTACGGTGAAGACGACTTTCTGAAAGGTAATGGCGGCAGGGACACGCTGTTTGGCGGTCAGGGGGGTGACAGGCTGATCGGCGGCAACGGTAAAGACCGCCTAGTCGGCGGTGAAGGGTCTGACGTCTTGACAGGAGGCAAACACGCGGATGTTTTTGTGTTCGTGTCTGCCGATTATTGGGAAGACGAAGTCATTACGGATTTCGGCAGAGGCGATGACCGGATCGAATTCTCTGACACTTCAGTGGAAGAATTCGGCGATCTGACCATCACACAGGTAAATGGCAACACCCTGATCGGATTTTTCGGCAGTCACGAGATCGAGTTGACCGGCTACACCGGCACACTCACCGAGGACCACTTCCTGTTTACCTGATACGGCAGCCGGGGACCCTGCCGCGCCGGGGCCGGAGCCGGGTTACTTCAACCCGGTTTCGGCCTCAATCTGCTTACGGCTTTTGCGGGCGCGTTCGGTCGCCGATTTCAGCTGGCCGCAGGCAGCCATGATGTCATCGCCGCGGGTCTTGCGGATCGGCGAGGCATAGCCGGCCTGATAGACGATATTGGCAAAGGCGTGAATTCGGTTGTTCGAAGACCGCTTGTACGGGCTGCCCGGCCATTCATTGAACGGGATCAGGTTTATCTTGGCCGGGATTTTGTAGCGCTTGATGTGCTCAATCAAACGGTGCGCGTCCGCGTCGGTGTCGTTCACCCCGTCCAGCATCACATATTCAAACGTGATCCGCTCGGAATTCGACACTTTGGGGTAATCCGCCAGCGCCTGCAGCAGCGTGTCGATGTTCCAGCGCTTGTTGATCGGCACCAGCTTGTCGCGGATCTCGTTGGTGGTGGCGTGGAAGGAAATTGCCAGCAGGCAGCCGATTTCCTCGGCGGTGCGGGCAATCTCCGGCACCACGCCTGAGGTCGACAGGGTAATCCGGCGACGGCTGAGCGAGATGCCCTCGGGGTCCATCGCAATCTTCATCGCGTCGCGGACGTTGTCGAAATTATACAGCGGCTCGCCCATGCCCATAAGCACGATGTTCGACAGCAGGCGGGTTTCGTCCTTGGGCGCGCCCGGCACCGGCCATTCCTCCAGATCGTCGCGCGCCATCATCACCTGGCCGACAATCTCGGCCGGGGTCAGGTTGCGCACCAGCTTCTGGGTGCCGGTGTGGCAGAAAGAGCAGGTCAGGGTGCAGCCCACCTGAGATGAGATGCACAGCGTGCCGCGGCCGTCTTCGGGGATATAGACCACTTCGACCTCGTGGCCGCCATTGATGCGCACCAGATACTTGCGGGTGCCGTCGGTGGAGACCTGTTTGCTCACCACTTCCGGGATGCGGACTTCGAAGGTATCCGCCAGTTCCGCCCGATAAGCTTTGGCCAGGTTGGTCATATCCGCGAAATCGCGCTTGCCCCACTGGTAGATCCACTGCCAAATCTGCCCGACCCGCATCTTGGCCTGTTTTTCCGGGGTGCCATGTTCGATCAGCACCTCGCGCATGCGTTCACGGGTGAGGCCGACAAGATTGACCTTGCCGCCCTCGGGATCCTTGCGGGGCAGGGTCAATACGTCCTGGGTGATCGGCGCGCTGGCGGTCATTGGCTTTAGCCTCGGTGCTGGTGGGCGGATGCGGCTCTATATAGGATTCCCGCGGAAGATCAAAAGGAATCCTTGAACACAAGTTTCAGACCGCGGATTTGACCAGTGCCTATTTGGCAAACCGCACCAGTTCCTCGACCCGGGCACGTCCCAGGGTCGTCCAGCACGCCCGCGTTGCAATTCCGGCGTCTTCACGCACCGCATGGGCTTCGCCGGCAAAAGCGCAATGCGCGCTCCGGAATCCTTCCCAGGCTGTTTGGCTCTGCATCAGTGCAGCTTCAACCGCAGTCCCGCCATTGGAGTTGTCACGCTCTGCGGCGGCGACCATTGCGGCTTCCAGCGCGTTGAGCAATGCGGCTTCCACTCCTTCTTCATCGTCCGCCACACAGGATCCGATTTCCTCACGGCTTCCTGCGCCGCATTCCAGCGCCGGATTGGCAAACGCGGGCGGGAAAAGCAGCGCAACTGCGAGGCAAGCGCACGGGAGACTGGCTGAGTTCGGCATGGCAAGCACCTCCTGCTTCCCATGCTACGCCGCTTGCGGGCCTCAAACAAGAAAACCCCGGCACAGGCCGGGGTTTGGTGTGTTTCCGCTAGGCAGCCGAAATTACTTGCTGCAGCGTTTTTCCGCGTCATCCAAGGCGGCCGTAAAGCCCAGCAGCGAGAAGCTGTCCTTGGTTTGGGTGCCCCGGGCGGACCGCGCGGTCAGCACCGCATTTGCGCCGCGTTTCATAGCGGTAACGATCTTGGCATCATCCGCAGGTGTCGCCGGCCAGGCCCATTCGCCCTCGGTGAACAGTTCAAACTCGGACTCGCCGATGGCCATGTTCACGGTGGAACCCGGCGCAAAGGGGTAGCCGCCGGTAAAGCTGACTTCGCCTTTGGGGGCATCGCTGCTGCGGAAGGTGACAAACAGCTGGATCTCGCTGCGGCGCACCGCCACGACGCGGCCGTCGCGGGTGTTCACGGTTTCCTTTGGTGCGGAAACCCCCCAGCACTCGTTGGGATTGTCGCCTTCAAAGACGCTCCAGTCCACTTTGGCTGCAACGCGGTTGTTCGACGTTGCTTGCGCAGATGCGGTGGTTGCCAATGCTGCCAGACACAGGCCCGCAGCCACGCGGGCAAGTTTCAATGCCATTTGTCCCGACTCCAAGACTGTTCTCTAAACCTCAAATACCAAACAAAGGGTCCGCAGCGTTTCAACCGCCGTCTGGTCCCGATCCCCTCGCTTGCGCTACACAAGCACACTAACGTAACTAGCACCACGGGCGAAAGTGCGTTTTGGCAGGTTTTCGCCCAGAAAACCGCACGGAAACACAAGGGGAGATATCATGCCGAAACCTGTGCCCATGGCCGAAGTCTGGCGCGGCCCGCTGCTGGAGAGCCTGCATCTGGGTCATGCCGTCATTTGTGATGACACGGGCAAGGTGGTGCGCAGCTGGGGGGATCCGGATGCGGTGATCTACCCGCGCAGCTCTGCCAAGATGATCCAGGCGCTGCCGTTGATCACCTCCGGCGCTGCCGCGCGCTATGGCTTGACGTCCGAACAGCTGGCGCTTGCCTGTGCGTCCCACAACGGTGCGCATATCCACACCGAGCGGGTGAATACCTGGCTGGATCAGCTGGGCCTTGGCGATGACGACTTCCGCTGCGGCACGCAATTGCCAGACGACATCCCGGCCCGCAATGAGCTGATCAAGTCCGACAACAGCCCCTGCCAGGTTCACAACAACTGCTCTGGTAAACACGCGGGCTTTCTGACCCTGACCCAATATCTGGGGGCAGGGGCCGAGTACATCGAAGTTGATCACCCGGTGCAGCAGGCCTGTCTGGCGGCGTTTGAGGAAACCACCGGGCAGGATAGTCCCGGCTATGGCATCGACGGCTGCTCAGCGCCGAATTTTGCCACCACCGTATCTGGCCTCGCACGGTCCATGGCTTGGTTTGCCAGTGCTGCAGACCGCTCTGACCGCGCATCGCAAGCGGCGCAGCAGCTGGTGGCGGCAATGACGGCGCATCCCGAATTGGTCGCAGGCGAAAGCCGCTGCTGCACCAACCTGATGCGTGCGATGGGCGGCAAAGTAGCGATTAAGACCGGCGCCGAGGCGGTGTTCATCGCGATCCTGCCTGAACAGAAGATGGGCGTAGCCGTGAAGATCACCGACGGCGCCACCCGCGCCAGCGAATGCGTGATTGCCGCGCTGATGGTCAGCCTTGGTGTGCTGGAGGCCGAGCACCCGGAAACCCGCAAATACATGAACAAGACACTTTACAGCCGCCGCGGGCTGGAGTGCGGATCCATCCGCCCGGCAGCCGAGCTGCTGTTTTGAAAATAGCTGCCCCGGGCCGGCCCCGGGGCATGCAGCCTACATTTCCATGTCGATGATCTCGGCCACTTCGACTGAACCGTTGCCGCTCACCACCATCGGGCAGCCCTTGGCCATTTCGCAGGCAGCATCCTGGTCGGCGGCTTCTACCACCGTGTAGCCCGAAAGTGGATTGGCGCCGCCATTGTCCGCCACGCCGCCGGCGCTGACGGTTTTGGACATGCCAACCGGCGCTCCGGGGATCTTCAGTGCGTCGCCCATCGACCCCATCCAATTCTTCCAGGCCTCCATTTCCTTGGCGCCTTCTGCTTCGCTCTCGGGCTTCTTGCCGCCGTGATAGGCAAAAATGAACTGTGGCATTGGTCTTCTCCCTTGGTTGCGGTGGACGTGATTCAGATTTGTTCGGCCAGTTGCGCCTCCAGCTTGCGCAGGGTCGAAGTCCAGCCCTGTTCGTGGCGCGATGCGATCTCGGTGCCGTCCAGATCACGGTGGTCAATCAGCAGCATGGCGCCGTCTTCGGTGGCAGCGATGGTGAAGGTCACATGGCTTTCAGCGCCGCGGCTGCCGTCCTCGTCATGCCAGGCCCAGGTGAAGCCGACGGATTTCGGCCCATCCACATGGGTCACTTGGCCCGAGACGTGAAACCGCTGGCCGTCACTGTTTTGCATGACAGAATACCAAGGGCCGGTACGGCTCAGGTCCAGATTATGTTCCGGGATATGCACCCCCTCCGGGCCCCACCACTTCAGCAGCTTGTCCGGGGTGGTCACCCAGGCGAACAGCTGTTCCGGACTGACGGGAAAAACCCTTTGCAGCTGCAGATCACTCATGCGGTTTCCTCCATCAGGTGTCATCTGCCATTAAAGCTGCCTCCAGCCGGTCCAGGCCGCCCTCCCAGAAGGCGCGCCGGGACTGG
Source organism: Leisingera sp. M523 (assembly GCF_025141335.1). Classification (NCBI taxonomy): domain Bacteria; kingdom Pseudomonadati; phylum Pseudomonadota; class Alphaproteobacteria; order Rhodobacterales; family Roseobacteraceae; genus Leisingera; species Leisingera sp. M523. Next base: position 3,649,359 of record NZ_CP081036.1, on the reverse strand, counting down.
GTCCACTCGGCAATCATCCGCAGGCCTTCGGGCCGGGCCGAATACAGCCGCCTGGTGCCATCGGCGCGCTGGGTGACCAGCCCGGCCTCGCGCAGCACCTTCAGATGGCGCGAGATCGCAGGCGCCGAAATGCCCGCACCCGGTGCCAGATCGCCTGCAGGCAGCTCGCCTTTTGCAATCAGCTGGTCGACGATCGACATACGGGTTTCATCCGACAGCGCGGCAAATGATTTCAGAATCGGTATCATATCTATTATTATCACTTTTGTTAATTAAGTGTCATGTTAAAAAATGGCAGTAGACATTTGGGTGCAATTGACCCGTATTCAGCAAGACAAAACCGCGCGGTCCAAAGTCCGGCACCGGCAGGTGCGGGTCAGCAGATCACCGCATGTCCCAAAGAAGTTTTGCCGCCAGCGTTATTGAAGTCAGCACCAGCAGCGGCTTGATCAGCTTCGCACCCTGCTTGTTTGCAAGCCCGGCTCCTGCACGCGCGCCGGCAATCTGGGCCAATCCCATCAGCAGGCCGGTGATCCACCAAGGGGTGGCAAAAAAGGAAAAGGCAACAAGCCCGCCCGCATTGGAGGCAAAGTTCAGCAGTTTGGTATGGGCCGTGGCTTTGAGGATGCCATAACCGGCAAGGGAGACAAAGGCGAGCATGTAGAAACTGCCTGCCCCCGGCCCCAGCAGCCCGTCATAAGCACCGCACAAGGGAACCATTGTTGCGGCAAACAGGGCAGGCGATAGGCGGCTCTGCCGGTCCAGATCATCCAGCCCTTTCTTGACCGCAAAGAATATGGCGATGGCAATCAGCAGTACTGGCAGGAACAGGCGGATCCACTCGGTGGGCAAGAAGGTCACCAGAAAGGCGCCTGCAACCGATGCGGTAAAGGCGATCAGCGCAGGTTTACGCTGCGAATTCAGATCAACATGGCCGGCCCGGGCATAGGTGGCCGCCGCGGTGGCGGCTCCGAACAGCCCCTGGATCTTGTTCGTCGCCAAGGCTGTGACAGGGCTGGCCCCAGCCAGCAGCAGAACAGGCAAGGTGACCAGGCCGCCGCCGCCGGCAAGCGCGTCGATGAAGCCCGCAACAAACCCGGCTGCCAGCAGCAGCATCAGGGTCTCGATCCCCACTTCCAGCATGTGATTGATCAGCCTTTGAAATCGCCGTGACCGTAGCCCTGGATGTACAGCAGCGCAGTCAGGTCGCCGTGGTTGATGCGGATGTCGCATTCTGCCGCAACCGAAGGTTTGGCATGCAGCGCCACCCCGGCGCCCGCGCGTTTCAGCATCCCCAGATCATTGGCGCCGTCACCTACCGCAATGACATCCGCCGCACCGATCCCCAGCCGGGCGGTGATCTGCTCCAGCGCCTCCACCTTGGCTTCCCGGCCCAGGATCGGCCTGCCTGCTTCTCCGGTCAGCTTGCCGTCTTCCACGGTCAGGGTGTTGGCGCGGTTTTCGTCAAACCCCAGCTCTGCCGCCACCTGTGCGGTGAACGCCGTGAACCCGCCCGACACCAGCGCCGCATAAGCGCCCTCTGCCTTCATCGTGGCCAGCAGATGCCTGCCGCCGGGCATGTAAGTGATGCGCTCGGCCAGCACCTTGCCGATCACCGTTTCCGGCAGCCCTTTCAGCAGTCCCACCCGCTCGGTCAGCGCGCCTTCAAAATCCAGCTCGCCGTTCATTGCCCGTGCGGTAATGTCCTTGACCCGTGCGCCAACGCCCGCTTCTTCTGCCAGCTCGTCAATGCACTCCTGCTGGATCATGGTGGAGTCCATATCGGCCAGCAGCATCTTCTTCTTGCGCCCGGCGTTGGGCTGAATGACCAGATCCACGCCCAGCTTCTGCAGATCCTCCCAGACGTTCCACCGGTTGTCCGGCATTTGCTCCAGCGAAAACTCAGCTGCGGCACCTGGCGCCAGCCAGACAGCCTCGCCACCGCCCCAGGCATTGCGCAGCGATTCGATCAGCGGAGGCTCCAGAACCGGGCTGGCAGGGTTGCAAAGCAGGGTGGCAGCAAACATCGGCAGGCTCCGTTTCATCGGGGTTCGCCTTGTCATAACGGTCCGCCGCTGGATCGGCCAGCCTGCTCGATGCTGTGGAAAACAGGGGGCGTTATAAGGCAGGCCGCCAGCAGCGAATTCAGGACGCCTGTTTCCGATGGTGGAAAAACGTGTCGCAAAAAGAGTGTGTATGGCCGTATTTTTCCGACTTTCCTGTTGCATGCCGCGCTGCAGCGGCCTAGCTCTGGTGGCGGGACACCCCTCCCCAACGAGGGGCGCTTATCTGGAAGGGTAGCATTCATGGCTATTGCACAACCGGCATCGCGGCCGGTAAATCCGCGTTTTTCTTCTGGCCCTTGCGCCAAACCTCCTGTTTTTGACGTCGCCAAACTTGCCGGCGCGCCGCTGGGCCGTTCGCACCGCGCTGCGGTTGGCAAGGAGCGTCTGAAGGCGGCGATCGAAGGCACCCGCGAAATTCTGAACATCCCTGCTGATTACAAGATCGGCATTGTCCCTGCGTCGGATACCGGCGCGGTGGAAATGGCGATGTGGAACCTGCTGGGGGCCCGCGGTGTCGAGATGCTGGCCTGGGAAAGCTTCGGCTCTGGCTGGGTGACCGACGCGGTTAAGCAGTTGAAACTGGACGCCACCGTCAAGACCGCCGACTACGGCCAGATCGTGGACCTCGCCTCTGTCGATTTCGCCAATGACGTCGTCTTCACCTGGAACGGCACGACTTCCGGCGTGCGGGTTCCCAACGGCAACTGGATCCCGGCGGACCGCGAAGGGCTGACCATCTGCGATGCCACTTCTGCCGCCTTTGCGCAGCGCCTGCCCTGGGACAAACTGGATGTGACCACCTTCTCCTGGCAGAAGGTGCTGGGCGGCGAAGCGGCGCACGGCATGATCATCCTTTCCCCCCGTGCGGTCGAACGGCTGGAAAGCTACACCCCCGCCTGGCCGCTGCCGAAAATTTTCCGCCTGACCAAGGGCGGCAAGCTGATCGACGGCATTTTCCAGGGTGCGACTATCAACACGCCCTCGATGCTGGCGGTTGAGGATTACCTGCTGGCGCTGGACTGGGCGCGCTCGGTTGGCGGCATGGAAGGCCTGCGCGAACGCGCCTACGCCAACCTCGCCGCAGTGCAAAGCTTTGTGCAGGACAATCCCTGGATCGCGTTCCTGGCTGAACAGCCGGAGTACCGTTCCAACACTTCTGTCTGCCTAAAATTTACGGATGAGCGCATTCAGGACGGCGCAGCGTTTGCCAAGGCCGTGGCCAAACGGCTGGAAAATGAAGGCGTAGCCTATGACATCGGCGCCTACCGCGACGCGCCTGCGGGCCTGCGGATCTGGTGCGGTGGCACGGTTGAAACCACTGATGTGGCCGCCCTGATGCCTTGGATCAAATGGGCCTTCGAGGCTGAGATCGCCCTCCAGACTGAAGCCGCCTGAATTCGGCTCTGCTCCGGGGCACCGCCCCGGAACTCCCTTCCAGGGAACCCTTCACAATATCAGGCCGCACAGGCCCCCGTATGAAAAGGACCACCAACATGGCTCCCAAAGTTCTCATCTCCGACAAGCTGTCCGAAGCTGCCGTCCAGATCTTCCGCGACCGGGGCATCGACGTCGATTTCCTGCCTGATGTGGGCAAGGACAAGGAAAAACTGGCGGAAATCATCGGCCAGTACGACGGGTTGGCGATCCGCTCGGCGACCAAAGTGAGCGAAAAGATCCTGGAGAGTGCCGCAAACCTCAAGGTGATCGGCCGCGCTGGCATCGGCACCGACAACATCGACAAAGAAGCCGCCTCCAAGCGCGGCGTCATTGTGATGAACACCCCCTTCGGCAACATGATCACCACCGCCGAACACGCCATCGCCATGATGTTTGCAACCGCCCGTCAGCTGCCCGAAGCCTCGGCGTCCACCCATGCGGGCAAATGGGAGAAGTCCAAGTTCATGGGCACCGAACTGACGGCCAAGACCCTGGGTGTGATCGGCGCCGGCAACATCGGCGGCATCGTCTGCGACCGCGCCCGCGGCCTCAAGATGAAGGTGGTGGCCTATGACCCGTACCTGAGCACTGAGAAGGCCGACAAGATGGGCGTCGAAAAGGTTGAGCTGGACGAGCTACTGGCCCGTGCCGACTTCATCACCTTGCATGTGCCGCTGACCGACCAGACCCGCAACATCCTGTCCAAGGAAAACCTGGAGAAGACCAAGAAGGGCGTGCGCATCATCAACTGCGCCCGCGGCGGCCTGGTGGATGAGGGCGCGCTGGCGGAATTGCTGACCTCCGGCCATGTGGCAGGTGCGGCCTTTGACGTGTTCTCGGTCGAGCCGGCCAAGGAAAACGCCCTCTTCGGCCTGCCCAATGTGGTCTGCACCCCGCATTTGGGTGCCGCCACCACCGAGGCGCAGGAGAACGTCGCACTGCAGGTGGCTGAGCAGATGTCCAACTACCTGCTGACCGGCGCGGTTGAAAACGCGCTCAACATGCCCTCGGTGACGGCGGAAGAAGCCAAGGTCATGGGCCCCTGGATCAAATTGGCCGACCACTTGGGCAGCTTCGTGGGGCAGATGACGGATGAACCGATCAAGGCGATCAACATCCTTTATGATGGTGCCGCCTCGGAGATGAACCTGGACGCGCTGAACTGTGCGGTGATTGCCGGTATCATGAAGCGCGCCAACCCCGAGGTGAACATGGTCTCCGCCCCGGTGGTCGCCAAGGAGCGCGGCATCCAGATTTCGACCACAAACCAGGACAAATCCGGCACCTTCGACGGCTATGTCAAGGTGACCGCAGTGACCTCCAAGCGCGAACGCTCGGTGGCTGGCACCGTGTTCTCCGACGGCAAGCCGCGGTTCATCCAGATCAAGGGCATCAATATCGAGGCCGAGGTCGGTGCGCATATGCTGTACACCACTAACGAGGACGTGCCTGGCATCATCGGCACCCTGGGCCATACCTTGGGCGAAAGCGATGTGAACATTGCCAATTTCACCCTGGGCCGCTCCGAAGCCGGCGGCGAAGCCATCGCACTGCTGTATGTGGATGACGAGGTGCCAGCAGAGGTCCGCGCCAAGCTGGCCGAAACCGGGTTGTTCAACCAGATCAAACCGTTGGCATTCGACGTCGTCTGAAAGTTGATTGCGTAACTGGTTCAATCAGGAACGCCGCCCGGTTATAAGGGCGGCGTTTTCATATCCGGCCCTCTCCAGACAAAGGATCTTGCAATGACTGCGCCCCTCTATGCGATCGGCGACATTCACGGCCAGCTTGCCATGCTGGAGGAGGCTTTGACCCGGATCGAGGCCGACGGCGGCCCGGACGCACGGATTGTCTTTCTGGGCGATTACACAGACCGCGGCCCGGACAGCCGCGGGGTGCTGGACCGGCTGATCACAGGTCAGGAGGAGGGGCGCGACTGGATAACGCTGTTAGGCAACCATGACCGGATGTTTGCCTGGTTCATGGAGGACACGCCCCGCCATGACCCGCATTTACTGGTCGGCTACCACTGGCTGCATGAGCGGATCGGCGGAGTTGAGACCCTGGCCAGCTACGGGCTGACATTCGAAGACCGCACCCGGCTCGACGCCCTGCAGGCCCGGGCCAAGGAGGTGATCCCGGCCCGGCACACTGAATTCCTGCGTCGCCTCATGCCCCTTTATGAGACGCCGGACCTTGCCTTTGTGCACGCCGGAATTCGCCCCGGCGTACCGCTGCCCCAGCAGCAGGAGAACGATCTGGTCTGGATCCGGCAGCCATTTCACGACCACACCGGCCCGCACCCGAAACTGATTGTGCATGGCCACACGCCAGTGGACCGGCCCAGCCATTACGGCAACCGCATCAACCTCGACACCGGCGCCGGCTACGGCCGCCCGGTCAGTGCCGCCGTCTTCGAAGGCCGCAACTGCTGGCTGCTCACGGAAAACGGCCGCCAGCCGCTGACCCCGTAATTTTCCCTTCTTCTGGCCAAAACATCCTGGGGGTGAGCGCCAGCGGCGCGAAGGGGCGCGCAATCCTGGGCTTGTTGAAGCACCGCTCGACGAGATTGCGCAAGGAATACAGCGAATGCTCCACACCGACCCGCATCTTGCGTGATTTGCGCATGGGAATCTGGTCGAGCACGTCCCGCGCCTCCATCCTTTTCCGAATATTGTTAGCGTCATAGCCTCGGTCAACCAACAGGACGCTCGGTTCAGGCAGATTGTCGGCCATGGCCATGTCGAACCCCAGGCAATCGGATGTCTGGCCCGGTGTGATCTCGGTCCTCATTGGCAGGCCTGCTTCGGTGACGCCGGGAGGGATCATTTGAAGGGCATCCGGCACCGTCCCGCTTTGGTTCAGGGCGTCCATGATGCCCTCCCGCAACCCTGCCAGCGTCCCGCGCCGGAACTGCCGGTAGATACTCGGCCACTTGCCGTACTCTTCAGGCAGGTCACGCCATGGCGCGCCGGTGCGGGCGATCCAGAAAACTCCATTGAGAACAAGGCGGTGATTGGTGGGTTTGCGCCGGTTCGGGGTGCGTGTTGTCGGGATAAATCGGTCAAAAAACGCCCATTCCTCGTCCGGCAAAAATCTCGTGCCAAGCTGGTCTTCCTCGTAGATCCCGGCGTGAATCATCCCCGGCACCCAATGTGAATCCCTTTTGTCAACACAGCCTAGATCACAATCAGGTCCAGTCCAGTACCACTTTGCCGCTAGAGCCGGACTTCATTGCTGCAAAGCCTTTGGTGAAATCGTCCACTGCAAAGCGATGGGTGATGACCCGTCTCACATCCAGCCCGTTCTGCAGCATGGCGATCATCTTGTACCAGGTTTCGAACATTTCGCGCCCGTAGACGCCCTTGATGGTGATTGCCTTGAACACGATGCGCGACCAGTCGACCGGCGATTTTCCCGGCGGAATGCCCAACAGGGCAATCTTGCCGCCCATCACCAGCGCTTCGACCATCTGATCCAATGCCGCTTGCGAACCGGACATTTCCAGCCCGACATCAAACCCCTGTTTCAGGCCCAACTCGCGCACCACGTCATGCAAGTCTTCCTGCGCCACGTTCACCGCGCGCACCGCTGGTACCACATGTTCCGCTAGCGACAGGCGGTCCGGGTTGATATCGGTGATCACCACATGGCGCGCGCCGGCATGTTTCGCCACCGCCGCCGCCATGATGCCAATGGGGCCTGCGCCGGTAATCAGCACGTCTTCGCCCAGCAGATCAAAGCTGAGCGCCGTATGCACAGCATTGCCCAAGGGGTCCAAAATGGCACCGATCTCATCCGGGATTTCCTCCGGCAGCGGCACCACGTTAAAGGCGGGGAGTTTCAGATATTGGGCAAAGGCGCCTTGCTCATTCACCCCGATGCCGCGGGTTCCGGGGTCCAGGTGGAACTTGCCGGCGCGGCTCTGGCGCGAGTCCGTCTTGATCAGATGCCCCTCGCCAGAGCAGCGCTGCCCGACCGCCAAATCGGTGACATTGCGCCCGATCTCGACGATTTCACCCGCAAATTCATGCCCGGTAATCATTGGTACCGGCACGGTGTGCGAAGCCCATTCATCCCAGTTCCAGATGTGGATGTCGGTGCCGCAGATGCCGGTCTTCTTGATTTTGATCAGCACTTCGTCCGGGCCGATTTCCGGCACCGGCGCCTGCACCATCCACAGGCCCTCTTGCGGCTGGCTCTTCTCCAGCGCCTTCATTGTATTTGGGCGGCTCATGACACGATCCCCAGCGCCTTGCCCACCTTGCCAAAGGCGGTCAATGCCCGGTCCAGCTCGTCCCGCGTCAGCGCCGCATTCATCTGGGTGCGGATCCGCGCCTGGCCGCGCGGCACCACCGGGAAGAAGAAGCCGGAGACATAAACGCCCTCGTCAAACAGCTTTGCCGCCATGTCCTGTGCCAGCTGCGCCTCGCCCAGCATCACCGGAATGATCGGGTGCTCACCCGGCAGCAGGTCAAAGCCCAAGCCTTCCAGCCCGGCGCGCCAGTACTTAGCATTCTCAAACAGCTGCGCCCGCAAGCCGTCCCCTTCTTCCACCAGCCGGATCGCCTCCAGCCCGGCAGCAACAATCGATGGCGGCAGCGAATTGGAGAACAAATAGGGCCGCGCCCGCTGCCGCAGCAGGTCGATCACTGGCTGCGGCCCGGCGATATAACCGCCGATGGCCCCCCCAAGTGCTTTGCCCAATGTCCCGGTGACGATATCCACGTCCACTCCGAAATGCTCCGGCGTGCCCGCACCTGTCGCCCCCATGAAGCCGGTTGCGTGGCAGTCATCCACCATCACCACCGCATCGTATTTATCCGCCAGCGCCCGGATCTCCGGCAGCTTGGCCAGGTAGCCGTCCATCGAAAACACCCCGTCAGTCGCGATCATGATATGCCGCGCCCCGTCCTCGCGCGCCTGTTTCAGCCAGGCCTCCAGATCATTCATGTCGCTGTTCAAATAGCGATAGCGTTTGGCCTTGCACAGGCGCACCCCGTCGATGATCGACGCATGGTTCAGCGAGTCCGAGATGATCGCATCCTCCGGCCCCAGCAGCGGCTCGAACAGCCCGCCATTGGCATCGAAACAGGCGGCAAACAGGATTGCGTCATCCTTGCCGAGGAATTTGGCCAGCCGCTGCTCCAGCTCCCGGTGAATGTCCTGGGTACCGCATATGAAGCGGACTGAGGCCATGCCGAATCCTTTGGGCTCCATCGCGTCCTTGGCTGCATTGATGAGGGCAGGGTGGTTGGCCAGACCCAGATAGTTGTTGGCGCAGAGGTTGATCACCTCGCGGCCGCCAACCGTGATCCCGCCCCCTTGGGGGGAGGTGATCATTCGCTCACGCTTGTACAGCCCCTCAGCCTCGATCTGGGCAAGCGTGTTGGAGATGTCGGTCAGAAATGCGTTGGACATGAGCTGGCTCCCTGGGTGTTTCGAGTCGCGTGTCTATCATAGCGGACATGTTTCCGAAATACGGGATTTCAGTATGGCGGAAAAAATTCCGTGAAACCGGATTTTAAGGCTGAAATTCCACCCGGCCGGACTATCTCATCCCAAAACAGGGAGGAAATAGTCATGGCACGCATCACGGGTATCGGCGGAGTATTCATCAAGGCGCGCGGCGGCGCCAAGGAGCTGGCAGAATGGTACCGCGACTGTTTGGGGCTGGAGCTGGCGGATTTCGGCGGCGCCGTCCTTAAGTGGCCGGAGGACAAGGCCGGCGACGGCGGCCTCACCGTATGGGCCGCTGCTGATCAGAACGGGACTTGGTTCGATCCCAGTACCTCGGGCTTTATGATCAATTACCGGGTTGATGACATGGACGGCATGGTTGCGCAGCTGACGGCCGCAGGCATTCCCATCCTGAAAGGGCCTGACGCCCATGAGAACGGCCGCTTTGCCTGGATCATGGATCCAGAAGGCAACAAGGTGGAGCTGTGGGAGCCTGCGCCTTGGGATGAGAAGAACAAAGGCTGACTGTCCCTTTGTGTCCTTAAAGGCAGGCACAAAAAAACGCGGCCCCTTTGCAGGGACCGCGTTTCAGAACTGCTAAGCTGAAAAGCTTATGCCAGCGCCAGGTTCACAGCCGACTCGCGGCCGTCACGGCCGGGCTCGATGTCGAAAGTAACTTTCTGGTTGTCCGCCAGGCCGGTCAGGCCGGAACGCTCAACAGCGGAGATGTGCACGAACACATCTTTGCTGCCGCCGTCGGGTGCGATGAAGCCGAAGCCTTTAGTGGTGTTGAACCATTTTACGGTGCCGGTGGCCATATCCGTAGTCTCCTAGTATTTGCTGCCCGCGGAAGTGCGGCAGCCTGGCGTAGTCGGTCTGGATCGAGAGACTGAAAACGCCGCAAAGCGGGAGACAGTGGATCGACAAGAATAACGTTAGCGATCCACATATGGTCCGATGCCGTGAGTCTTTCAAGGGCTTTGTTCCGGAAAGGTGGAGAGAGGGGCTTTCTTGCCGGTGCGTTTACGCTGGTTCAGCGAAAAAGATCCGGCTCAAACCCGAAATCTCCCGCCTGTCTGAAAGGTCTGCCAATGCCTGGATTGATATTGAAACAAGGGGTGCAGCCGGGCTTGAGGGCATACCTCAAGCGGTTTTCACAATAAGAAACACCCGCGCCGGCCCCTCGGGGGCGGTAACCGAATGCGCAACGTCAGCGGCATAGCGGGCAGTGTCGCCTGTTTGCAGCAAGTTATTGGCGTTGCCCGAAGAAAGAGCAATTTCGCCCTCTAGAACGGTCAGTTGTTCCACTGTGCCGCGGGTGTGGGGCTGGCTGATCAGTGCACCGCCCTTGTCGAACCGGATATCATAGACCTCGTGCCCGCCGGCGTCCTCTGGCGGCGACAGAATGCGGATCCGGCATCCTTGGCCCATGTTCTCGATCTTGGGCACATCTGTTGCGCGCAGAACCTCAATCCGGTCCTTCATGTCCCCTGTTTCCAGCAGCCCGGCAAAATCCACCTGCAGCGCACGGGTCAGGTTCCACAGTGTTGCGATGGTGGGGGAGCTTTCACCGCGCTCAATCTGGCTTACCATAGAACGGCTGACACCGGAGAGATTCGCCACCGCCTCCAGGCTTAGCCCTTGGGTGCGGCGGGCCTCTTTCAGGCGGGCGGGCAGCAGGGTCAGGATATCGTCTGTGTTTTCCGTCATGACGGATTCTCTGCGCTGTCAGGCAGGATTTGTCAAATCCTGCGGTCTTTCGGAATGTTGCGCAGTGGCGGTGTACGGGGAGTTACGCGGCGTTTCCATGACGGCACGTCCCGGCAGACAGGGTCATGCTGCGGGCGCATAATGGCGGCAACGCAGGAGTGAGGAGAAAGACAATGACTGATATCGTGATTTTGGACGGCGCCCGCACTGCCATCGGCACATTTGGCGGTGCGTTGGCAGGTACTGCACCGATTGATCTGGCCACAACCGTATCAAAAGCAGCACTGGAGCGCTCTGGCGTTGAGGGCGGGCAAATCGGCCACGCCGTGTTCGGCCACATCATCAACACCGAGCCGCGCGACATGTACCTGAGCCGGGTTGCAGCGATGCAGGCGGGGGTGCCTGATGCGGTGCCCGCGATGAACGTGAACCGGCTTTGCGGTTCCGGCGTGCAGGCAATTGTATCAGCCTTTCAGTCACTTACCTTAGGCGATGCGGAGTTCGCACTGGCCGGCGGTGCCGAAAACATGTCGCGCAGCCCCTATATCCTCCAGCAAAGCCGCTGGGGGGCAAAGATGGGCGATGTAAAGTCGCTGGACATGATGCTGGGGGCATTGAACTGCCCGTTCGGCACGGGCCATATGGGGGTTACAGCCGAGAACGTCGCCGATGAGCACGGAATTACGCGCGTCCAGATGGATGAATTTGCCGTCACCAGCCAGAGCCGCGCGGCGGCAGCAATCGAGGCCGGGCATTTCAAATCGCAGATCGCGCCGGTTGAGGTGAAGGTCAAGCGCGACATGGTACCGTTTGAGGTGGACGAGCACCCCAAAGCCACCACCCTGGAGGTGCTGGGCGGGCTGAAGGCGGTGTTCCAGAAAGATGGCCGGGTTACCGCCGGCAATGCCAGCGGGATCAACGATGGTGCGGCGGCGGTGGTGCTGGCCACAGCCGCCGCCGCAGAAAAGGCGGGTCTGAAACCCAAGGCGCGGATCCTGGGCTATGCCCATGCCGGTGTGCGTCCCGAGGTGATGGGGATCGGCCCGGTTCCTGCGGTGCGTAACCTGTTCGAAAAGACCGGCCTGTCGGCGGGCGATTTCGACGTCATTGAATCGAACGAGGCTTTTGCCTCTCAGGCGCTGGCGGTGAATAAGGAGCTGGGGCTGGACCCTGCCCGGGTGAACCCAAACGGCGGAGCGATTGCCCTGGGCCATCCGGTGGGTGCAACCGGTGCTATCATCACCTTGAAAACGCTTTATGAATTGGAGCGGACCGGCGGATCGAAAGGTCTGATCACAATGTGCATCGGCGGTGGTCAGGGCATCGCTTTGGCAATCGAGCGGCTGTAAGAGAAAGCGAAGGGGGCGCTGCCCCCTCGCGCCTTGCGGCGCTCACCCCTGGGGTATTTCAGACCAGAAAGAAGACCGTGGCCATTGGGGCCTTTGCGCGCTCACAGCAGCAGGGCAACAACGGCACAGAGGCTTGCTCCGCCGGCTGCGCCTAGAACAGCCGGGGTTACCCAGCTGTTCAGCTTGCGTTTTTGTGTCCCGTTCTGCGCTGCTTGCGCGATCAGCGCCTGTTCCACCAGCGCGGGCAGCCGGGGGCCAAACCGGGCCATCACCTTGGCGGTGTCCAACAGGTCGGAAACCACGGCGCGCGGGCCGATTGATTTCTTGATGTAATCCTCGACCACCGGCTGGGCGGCTTCCCAGATGTTGATATGCGGATCCAGCGAGCGGGCGACGCCTTCGACCACGACCATGGTACGTTGCAGCAGGATCAGCTCGGTGCGGGTTTCCATGCCGAAACGCTCGGTGACTTCAAACAGATAGTTCAGCAGCCGCCCCATGGAGATCTGCGAGGCGTCCATGCCGAAGATCGGCTCTCCCACCGCGCGCAAGGCGCGGGCGAATTCATCCACATCGTGGGAGGCGGAGACATAACCGGCCTCGAAATGCACCTCGGCGACGCGTTTGTAGTCGCGTTTGATGAAGCCATAGAGGATCTCGGCGTAGACCCGGCGGGTGTATTCATCAATATGGCCCATGATGCCAAAGTCATAGGCGATAATGTCACCGTTTGCCGCGACCTTCATGTTGCCCTGATGCATGTCGGCGTGGAAAAAACCATCGCGCAGCGCGTGGCGCAGGAACAGCGACAGCACCCGGTCGGCCAGCACCCGGCGGTCATGGCCCGCTGCATCCAGCGCGTCATTGTCACCCAGCGCAACGCCGTCCGCCCAGCCCATCGTCATTACCCGGCGGGCGGAATAGCCCCAGCGGATCTCAGGCAGCTGGAAGCCTTCGTCATTCACGGTATTGGCGGCAAATTCCGAGGCGGCGGCGCTTTCCAGGCGCAGGTCCAATTCCCCTTGCACCACACCGTCGAAATGCTCGATCACGTCCATCGGCTTCAGGCGGCGGGCACCGGGCGCAAAAAGATCGGCTATGCGGGCAGCGAAGTAAAAGGCGTCCACATCCTTGTTGAAAGCGCGCTCAATACCGGGCCGCAGAATCTTGACGGCCACTTCATCGCCGGAGTCCGCCAGCGTAGCCCGGTGCACCTGCGCAATAGAGGCTGCGGCGATGGGGTCGCTGAACTCCGAGAAAACCTCTGAGACCGGGCGGCCCAGTTCTTTTTCCACTTCGGCCAGTGCCTCGGCGCGGGAGAACGGCGGCAGCTTGTCCTGCAGCACCCGCAATTGGCGGGCGAGATCCTTGCCCACCACATCGGGCCGGGTCGAAAGAACCTGCCCGAATTTGATATAGGCAGGCCCCAGGGCGTTCAGCGCGCGGGTTTCGGGCGGCATTGCGGGATCGCCCTTGTAGCCCAGCCATTTAAACGGCCAGCCCAGGGTGCGGGCGAGGATACGCAGGGGCTTTGGGGCCTCGAACGCCTCCAGAACCGAATGCATGGCGCCGGTGCGCTCGAAAGTGGCGCCTGTGCGGATCAAGCGCAGAATGTTGTGGGGGCCGCGCATAGGTCAGATCTTCCAGCCGGAATGCAAGGCGGCGATGCCCAGCGACAGGTTGCGGTACTTGGCGTTCTCGAACCCTGCCTTGCGCAGCATTCCGAGGAAAGTTTCCTGATCGGGGAAGTTGCGGATCGATTCCACCAGATACTGGTAGCTGTCGTAATCGCCGGCAATCATTTGCCCCATCCGCGGGATCACATTGAAGGAGTAGAGGTCATAAAGCTTTTGCAGCCCGTCATTCGGCAGCTGCGAGAACTCCAGCACCATCAGCCGCCCGCCGGGGCGCAGCACCCGGTAAGCCTCGTTCAAGGCCTCCTGCGGGCGGGTTACGTTCCGGATGCCGAAAGAGATGGTGTAGACGTCAAAAGTGTTGTCCTTGAACGGCAGCTTCATCGCATCGCCGGTTACCCAGTCGAGGCTGTGCGCCATCTGCTCGGCCTCGGCGCGTTTGCGGCCTTCTTCCAGCATCGGGCGGGTGAGATCAAACACGGTGGAGTGGCCGGACCCTGCGCGTTTCAGGAAGCGGAAGGAAATGTCACCGGTGCCGCCCGCCACATCCAAGAGCCGCTGACCGGGTCGCGGCGCCAGCCAGTCCATCATCGCGTCTTTCCAGACCCGGTGGATACCCACACTCATCACGTCGTTCATGATGTCGTATTTCGAGGCGACCGAGTTGAAGACCCCCTGCACGCGGCCGGCCTTTTCCTCCTCGCGGACGGTTTCGAACCCGAAATGGGTGGTGTTGTCGCTGCTATCGCTCATGAGGCTTGCCGTTTGCTGAATTCCGCCCTTGTTATAAGGCGCTGGAGGGCAGGCACAATGCGGCCCGTTGGTTCAGGAGGGGTGTAATGCCAGAATTGCCCGAGGTCGAGACAGTGAAACGCGGATTGGCGCCTGCAATGGAGGGGGCGGTGATCACAAATGCGGCTGTGAACCGGCCGGACCTGCGCTGGCCGTTTCCGGAGCGGATGGCCGAGCGGCTGACCGGTGCGCGGGTCAATGGGCTGCGGCGGCGGTCAAAGTACATTCTTGCCGACCTCGACACGGATGAGACATTGCTCATTCACCTTGGCATGTCGGGCCGGATGACGGTGTCGGGTGATCCGCTGGGGCAGTTCACGCATGAGCATCCTCAGGCAGTAAAGCACGATCATGTGGTTCTGGATATGGACAACGGCGCCCGTATCACATTCAACGATCCGCGCCGCTTTGGTGCAATGGATCTGCTGGAGACGGCGACTGCCGGGTCCCACAAATTGCTGGCGGTGCTGGGGCCGGAGCCGCTGGGCAATGATTTTCACGAGGATCATCTGGTTGCCGCCTTCCAGGGTCGCAACACGCCGGTGAAATCTGCATTACTGGATCAGGGAATCATTGCTGGCCTTGGTAACATTTACGTCTGCGAAGCTTTGTTCCGTGCGGGAATTTCGCCACGCCGCAAGGCTGGGCAGATTGCCGCGCATCGGGTTGCGGCGCTGGTTCCGATCATCCGGGACGTGTTGCAGGATGCCATCCGTGCAGGCGGATCGTCGCTCAAGGATTTTCGGCAAGCCTCTGGTGAACTTGGATATTTTCAACATTCTTTCGATGCTTACGGGCGCGAGGGCGAACCTTGCCGTCGCGCGGGTTGCACCGGGGCAATTGGGAGAATCACTCAGTCCGGACGCTCTACCTTCTACTGTGTAAAGTGCCAAAGATAGCTTGATCAGAGTGCCCCTTTTGGTAAGGACTCAGGACTGAACGGAACAACCGAAAGAGAAATCATGGCCTACGAGACGATCAACGTCGATGTGCAGGACCACGTTTGCCTCATAAAACTGAACCGCCCAGAGGCGATGAACGCGCTCAACAAGGAACTCATCGGCGAGCTGTGCGCGGCTTTGGAAGAGGCCGATGCCAGCGACAAGGTGCGCTGCATCGTTTTGACCGGCTCGGAAAAGGCCTTTGCCGCCGGTGCCGACATCAAAGAGATGTCGGAGATGAGCTTTACCGAAGTGTTCTCCACGAACCTGTTTGCCGATGCCAATGACCGGATCTCTGCCATTCGCAAGCCGGTGATCGCGGCGGTGGCCGGCTATGCGCTGGGCGGCGGCTGCGAGCTGGCGATGCTGTGCGATTTCATTATCGCTGCTGAGACTGCCAAATTCGGCCAGCCTGAGATCAATCTGGGCGTCGTTGCAGGCATTGGCGGCACGCAGCGTCTGACCCGGTTTGTGGGCAAGTCCAAATCGATGGATATGAACCTCACCGGGCGCTTCATGAATGCCGAGGAAGCCGAACGTGCCGGCCTGGTGTCGCGCGTGGTGCCGGCCAAGAAGCTGATCGAGGAAGCCACCGCAGCGGCACAGAAGATCGCCGAAAAATCGCTGCTGACCGCGATGGCGGTCAAGGAGACGGTGAACCGCTCTTACGAGCTGCCGCTGAACGAGGGGCTGCTGTTCGAGCGCCGGGTATTCCACTCGATGTTTGCCACCGAAGACCAGAAAGAGGGCATGGCTGCCTTTCTGGAAAAGCGCGAAGCGCAGTTCCGGGACAAATGAACCCGGCTTGCGATTGAAGTAACGGAGCGGCGGGCGGATGAGCCCGCCGTTTTGCTTTCCGTTCCAGCGCCCTTGCAATTCTGCACTGGATTGGATAAACGCCGCCCCATACATGCGCGTGCAGCCCGCTCTGGCTAGAATCACACCGGTTTTGTGACCCGGGTCCGGCTGGCATTGCGTCCGATAGAAACAGAACCCGAGATAAGGTCAGATACCATGGCAAATTCGCCCCAGGCCAAGAAGCGCGCACGTCAGAACGAAAAGCGCTTTGCCGTCAACAAAGCCCGTCGTTCGCGCATCCGCACCTACCTGCGTAAAGTTGAAGAAGCTATCGCTTCCGGCGACAAAGAAGCTGCAACCACAGCTCTGCGCGCTGCTCAGCCCGAGCTGATGCGCGGTGTCACCAAGGGTGTGTACCACAAAAACACCGCTTCCCGCAAAATCTCGCGCCTGTCCGCACGCGTGAAGGCACTGGCCTGAGATTCGCGCTGCTGGGCAAGCTCAAGCAGAGTTGAAAAGTTGTCAGGGCGCTGCAGATTGCAGCGCCTTGTTTTTTGGGAAAACCCTCGGCGGTGTTCTGCAGGCGCGAGAGATTCTTTGTCGCCAAAGGCAGAGTCAACATCATAGTTTCGTTGCTGCCGCCCCCCTCGAATTGCTACCAATAGGACAGCGATTCACTCGCTGGGGGGACAGGCTGCTTGCGGCAATCTTGACGGGCATCAAGGTTGCCAGGTTATCCGGTACAGACGGCACATATGTGCGTTGTTCTGGCCGGGATCCACTGCTGTGTTGGTATAGGACAGCAGCCTTGTCTCAATTGTGTGCGATACTGTTCGTCACGGCAAATCCGCCGCTTCTTGCGGCTGTTTTTGCTGTTTTGTGCGAGCTTTCAGCCTTCGGGTAATGCGGCCACTGCTGGTCCGCACACATAACCCCTGTGCGTGAATGCCCCCCGGGTGGTTGGGGGTGAAGATAGAATAGAACTGGCCCGGCCAAGGGGCCGCTGCTTTTTTGGGGACGCGTGAGGCGCAGCATGACAGAAGAAAAATGGGGACAGCTCAGAAACCGGCTGTTGAAGACGGTCGGCCAGAACAATTTCACAACTTGGATTGAGCCATTGGAGTTTGACACCGTGGACGGCGGCGTTGCCGTCTTCAAGGTGCCGACGAATTTCATGGGGAACTACGTCAGCCAGAACTTTGCGGATCTGATTCTGCATGAGCTGGCCATGTCCGGTGAGCCGGTCCAGCGCCTGGCCTTCCGGGTTGCTGCCAACAGCCCGGCACGCCCTGCAGACACCGCCGGAGCGGCTGATGCCTATGGCGGCGCACAGGGCGACGTGGCGGTGATGACAGCACCCGCTGCTGTTCCGGCATCGGCGGGTGGCAAGGACACGCTTGAAGCGCTGCAGGCGGCTCCGCTGGACCCGCGCTTTACCTTCGACAGCTTTGTTGTGGGCAAGCCGAACGAACTGGCTCATGCTGCCGCGCGCCGCGTTGGCGAAGGCGGCCCGGTCACCTTCAACCCGCTGGTGCTTTATGGCGGCGTCGGTCTGGGTAAGACCCACTTGATGCACGCCATCGCCTGGGAGCTGAAGGAAAAGAACCCGTCCCTGAACGTGCTGTATCTGTCGGCGGAACAGTTCATGTACCGCTTTGTGCAAGCGCTGCGCGAGCGCAAGATGATGGACTTTAAACACTTGTTCCGCTCGGTTGACGTGCTGATGGTGGATGACGTGCAGTTCATCGCCGGCAAGGATTCCACCCAAGAGGAATTTTTCCACACCTTTAACGCGCTGGTGGATCAGAATAAGCAGATCATCATCTCAGCCGACCGCGCCCCGGGCGAGATCAAGGATCTGGAAGACCGGGTGAAATCCCGCCTGCAGTGCGGCCTGGTGGTGGATTTGCACCCGACCGACTATGAGCTGCGCCTGGGCATCTTGCAGACCAAGGTGGAGCACCAGCGCAAAACCTATCCGGACCTGTGCATCGCCGCTGGCGTGCTGGAATTCCTGGCACACCGCATCTCGACCAATGTGCGCGTGCTCGAAGGCGCTCTCACCCGCCTGTTCGCCTTTGCCTCGCTGGTAGGCCGCGAGATCGACATGGATCTGACCCAGGACTGCCTGGCCGACGTGCTGCGGGCCTCCGAGCGAAAGATCACTGTCGAAGAGATCCAGCGCAAGGTGTCCGAGTACTATAATATCCGCATGTCCGACATCATCGGCCCCAAGCGCCTGCGTTCTTACGCCCGCCCGCGTCAGGTGGCGATGTACCTGTGCAAGCAGCTGACCAGCCGCAGCTTGCCGGAAATCGGCCGTCGCTTTGGCGGACGCGACCACACCACTGTCATGCACGGTGTGAAGCGCATCGAGGAGCTGAAAACCACTGACGGCCAGATCGCCGAAGATGTGGAGATGCTGCGCCGGTCGCTTGAAGCCTGACGGGCGGTTTTAGCCTGAACTGCTCACCCCAATTTGCACTGCGGCCCCGGTTTCCGGGGCCGTTTTGTTGCGCAATGAGTCCGGAACGGCATGCCGGCAGACCCATAAAGGCAGCGAATACCCGTTATCACGGAAACAAAGTTTCAACCCGGTCAAAACCAGCCATAACAGTGTCCTGGACAGGAACTTCCGCATGACACAGCCGGCCTTCGAAATCACAGACACGCCCCGCGGGCTGGCTTTTGCCATTGCGGCCTACCTGATGTGGGTTTTTTATGCGTTTTTCAAAAAATCGCTGCCGATCGGCCCCAATCAGGGTTTTCTGCTGGAGGTACTGATCCTGCTGTTCCCGGCGCTGGGCTATTTTGCCTATCTCGCCGCGACCGGCAGCAGCAGCTTTGGCGCCTCTTTCAGCGACACCTCGCTGCTTCTGGGGTGCGGTGTTGTCACCGCGGTGCCGTTGATCATCTATGCCAACGGGGCCAAGCTGGTGCGGCTGTCGACCAGAGGAATCCTGCAATACATCGCACCGACTATGATCATGCTGGCCGCGGTTCTGCTGTTTGGCGAGGAATTCGGACGTGCCAGGATGATCGCCTTCCCGATGATCTGGGCGGCTTTGGTTATCTACTCGATTCCGATGGTGCGGCAGATGCGAAAACGCCCGGGTTAAGAGGGCTATTCGCCGGCAGCTGCGTCCTCGACCACGCCCACAACAGGCCCCATCATGAAGCCCGCATCGCTGCGGCCCAGCTCAGGCGCGTGCAGGCGCGAGATATTGCCGTCGAAATACAGCGCGTTTGGCAGCTTCAGGTAATCCCGGAACAGGCTTCCGAACTGGTGAAACGTCACCGCATTGCGCGAGATGGCAAAGACGGCGCGGCGGCCATCGGCTGAGGTGCCGACCCCGTTCCTCACATAATAACTGTCCGAATCCGGCAGGAAGCGCGGATGCAGCTCTCCATCGATCACCAGCATCGGCCCGGATTGGGTGGCATAGGCGCAGGCGGGGGCGGCTTTGCCGAAAGCAAAGGTTTCGAAAACATCAGCCCGGCCCTCGCGGATGCAGAAGACGCCATTGGGAAGCAGGCCGAAGTTGCCAGGGCCTGCATTGGTTACCAGCCGCATTTCCTCGGCGCCGTCTTCGACATAAAGACCCACGGGCGAGCGGTCGCGGTGATACATCCCGGCATTGGTGGCAAATACCAGCGCTTTGCCCTCTTCCGCCAGCGCCGTGTCCAGCGTGGAAAAGTGCCCGTAGACTTGCCCGTCGCCATCGCGCAGGAACAGCCGCAGCTGCTCCCGTGATGCATCCACCTCGCAGATCGAATACCGGTTGCCTTCATAGGCCGCATCGCTGCATTCCACCGCGCCTGCGGCCGGGGCGGCCCAGAGCGCGGCCAGCAGCAAAGCGGCCTTGCGGATCACTCTTCCGTGTCGCGGCGCACCGCGTCCTGGGACAGCATCCGGCGGGTATCGTCCATCTGATCAAAGGTTTCATCCAGCCGGAAGCGCAGATCCGGGGCGAACTTCAGCCCCAGCTTCTTGCCGACCGCGCGGCGCAGCTCACCCTTGTTCCGGGCGAGGAGCTTCAGCACGTCCTCCTGTCCCTTGCCGCCCAAAGGCAGCACAAAGGCAGTGGCGATTTTCAGATCCGGCGAGGTGCGCACCTCGCCTACGGTGATCGACATGCGGTTCAGGTCCGGGTCATGCACATCCCCGCGTGCCAGCACCTCAGAGAGAGAGCGGCGAATCAGTTCGCCGACGCGAAGCTGGCGCTGGGAAGGGCCGGGGCCATCTTGGAATTTGTTCTTTGCCATATTTCCGATCTATGCCGGTTTGCGGGCTTTGCCAAGCGCTGCCCGGCAATGTAGGAAAAATCCAGCTTGAACCAGATTGAAAAAGGAATGGGCCAATGACCCGCAAACCAGGGATCGTGATTACCGGCGCATCAGGCCGTATGGGGCAGATGCTGATCAAGACGGTGCTGGAAAGCGATAAGGCCAGGCTGATCGGCGCGGTGGAGCGTGAAGGGCATGCCTGGGTTGGCTGCGATGCGGGCGAAGCAATGGGCGGGGCGCCCGTTGGCGTTACCGTCACGTCGGATGCGCTGGAGGCTTTTTCCAACGCGCAGGCGGTGATTGATTTCACATCGCCGGAAGCGACGTTGAACTTTTCCAAGCTGGCAGCCCAAGCGCGCGCGGTGCATGTGATCGGCACCACCGGCATGACGAATGCGCAGATCGCCCAATTGGAGCCGGCCTCCCGGCACGCAGTGATCGTGCGCGCCGGCAACATGAGCCTTGGTGTGAATCTGCTGGCACAGCTGACCAAAAAGGTCGCCGCGGCGCTGGACGAGGATTTCGACATCGAAGTGATCGAGGCGCATCACCACCACAAGGTCGATGCTCCGTCTGGCACTGCATTGATGCTGGGCGAAGCCGCAGCCGAAGGCCGCGGCGTTCATCTGTCAGATGTGCGCGATTCCGGACGTGATGGCATCACCGGCGCCCGCAAGCGCGGCGACATTGGATTCACCGCCATCCGCGGCGGTGACATCGTGGGCGAGCATGACGTGCTGTTTGCCGCCGCTGGCGAACGTATCGTGCTGCGTCATATGGCCACCGACCGCGCCATTTTTGCCCGCGGTGCGCTGAAGGCTGCGCTTTGGGGCCAGGACAAGGCGGCGGGACAGTATGACATGGTGGATGTGCTGGGGCTCTGAGGTTTGAAATGCGGCCCCGAGGGGCCGCTCCTCGCCTCTCGGCGGCAAAGCCGCCTGCCGGCAGCGGGATGTGAGTATTTTTGAAAAGATGAAGGTCATTCACCTTTGGGAAAATACTCTGGGGGTGAGCAGGCAGCGCCTGCGAGGGGGCAAAGCCCCCGGCCGCGGCTCAAAAATCGACGGCGATGCCTTTTTTCTCCCAATCGCCATAGCGGGCTGGATCGGGTCCATCACGTCCGCCCAGCTCCTTGGGGCGCGGCTCCTGCAGCGCAGCGGCCTTGCGGCGCTCTTCGGCTTCGGCCAATGCGCGCAGGGCGGCGGGAGGCAGGCCATTTGTACCAAGTGCAGTATCGTCGCTCATCGCGGGTTCCTTTATGCTTGGCCCATGATATACGCCCCTGTCCCGCGCAAACAAGCCGCGCCCTGAGGAGTTGCCAGATGTCAGACGCCAATCACGCCCGCCGCACCGCGGTACACCTGTTGGATCAGGTTATGGGAGAGGGGCGGCTGCTGGCGGAATGCTATGCCGCAGGTGCCCTGGAGAAGCTGGCGCCGGAAGGCCGGGCACGGGCGCAGCGGCTGGCTGGGGAAACCCTGCGCAACCTGGAACGCGCTGACCGGGTGCTGAAGAAACATCTGAAGAAAACACCGCCAATAACTGTGCTGAATGTGTTGCGGCTGGGAACGGTGGAATTGTGTTCAGGCGGCGCGGCGCACGGTGTCGTGAATGCTATGGTGGCCATCGTCTCCAAGCACCGCCGCCACGGGCAGCTCAAGGGGCTGGTCAATGCGGTCTTGCGCAAGGTGGCAGAGGACGGTCCGGCGGAATGGGCCAAGCTGCGTGTGCCGCGCCTGCCGAACTGGTTGCGCAAACCATTGGTGCAGGCCTGGGGAGCGGAGGCGATGCTGGGCATGGAGGCCGCGCATTACGCCGGTGCCGCGCTGGATGTGACGGCTAAACCCAATTCGGACTTGAGCGCTTTGAACGGGGAAATCTTGCCCACCGGTTCTGTGCGGATCGCAAATGCCGGGCAGGTATCGGCGCTTTCGGGATATGAGACCGGCGACTGGTGGATCCAGGATGCTGCCGCCGCGTTGCCCGCCCGCATTCTGAATGTTCGCCCAGGTGAGAATGTGCTGGAACTTTGTGCAGCGCCGGGCGGTAAAACCATGCAGATGGCGGCCGCGGGTGCCAAGGTGACCGCAGTGGATGTCTCCCAAAACCGGATGTCCAGGCTCCAGGAAAACCTGACCCGCACTGGACTGCAAGCGGAGCTGGTTGTGGGCGATGCACTGGAACAGCAGGGCCAGTTCGATGCCGTGCTGCTGGATGCCCCCTGTTCGGCCACCGGCACAATCCGCCGCCACCCGGACTTGCCGCAGGCCAAAGATGGCAGTGACTTTGGCGCCCTGATCGAACTGCAGGCGCAGATGCTGGCCCACGCCTGGACCCTGGTGAAACCTGGCGGGCGGCTGATGTTCTGCACTTGCTCCCTGTTGCCGGATGAGGGCGAATGCCAGGTGGAGGAAGCGCTGGACATGTTCCCGGAGATGTCAGTCGACCGCCAAGGATTGCAGGTGCCCGGCGTGGTTCCGGACTGGATCAGCGAAGAGGGCGGCTTGCGCTTGCGCCCCGACTACTGGCCGGAACGCGGCGGTATGGATGGGTTCTACATGGCCCTTTTGCGCAAATCCGCGTGACCCCGGGGCGTCCCCGGTATTCGCCGGTGACTTGATCCGCCCCTCGCGTTATGCTCGCGCCAAAACGCCCTGGCAAAATCCGGCGTGAGGCAAAAAGAGCATGTCTACTTTTGACAGAATGGCCGGCCGCGGCACCCGGCTGCTGAACAGCTATTACGCTTGGCGGGCGCGCAGCCAGCCGGCTGCTACCGGCTTTGTCTCGCAGCCCGAGCCGCGCACCATCGGCAGCTTTGCCCGTGGCCGTCAGCTGGTGGCTGGCAACCTGCTGTTTGCCGGGTACCTGGTCGAATCGCCTGACACCGGATTGTGGGAGGTCGCCGCGCCGGATGCGGCTTTCGATGCGGAGCGGCAAGGTTTTTCCTGGCTCGATGACCTGGCAGCGGTCGGGGATTTCAAGGCCCGCGCCAAAGCGCAGAAATGGGTCTGGGGCTGGATCCAACAGCACGGACGCAGCGGCGGGCTGGCGTGGCTGCCCGATCTGACCGGGCGGCGGGTGATCCGCTGGATCAACCACGCGCTGTTCCTGCTCAGCGGCAAGGAAAAAGACGAGACCGAAGCCTTTTATCATTCGCTGGCACAGCAGACCTGGTTCCTGGCACAGCGCTGGCAGGGTGCGGCGCCGGGCCTGCCCCGGTTCGAGGCATTATGCGGCTTGATCTACGCCGGTCTTGCCCTGCAGGGGCGCGAAGAGCTGGCGGACCCGGCGGTCCGCGCGCTGGCCGCAGAATGCGAGGCGCAGATTGATGACCAGGGCGGGCTGCCAACCCGCAACCCTGAGGAACTGCTGGAGGTTTTCACCCTGCTGACCTGGGCTGCGGCGGCCCTGCATGAAGCCGGTCGCGCAGTGCCGCCTGCGCATATCAATGCGATCGAGCGGATCGCCCCCACTTTGCGCACCCTGCGCCACAGCGATGGCGGGCTGGCACGGTTCCATGGCGGCGGCCGCGGATTGGAGGGGCGGCTGGACCATGCCCTCGCGGCCAGCCATGTGGCTGAGCGCCATGCGGACGGGCTGGCAATGGGATTTGCCCGGCTGTCTGCGCGGCGGACCTCGGTACTTGTCGATGCCTCGGCGCCGCCCAAGGGCAAGGCGTCGAACTATGGCCACGCCTCGACCCTGGCGTTTGAGCTGACGTCAGGGCGGCGGCCTCTGATTGTGAATTGCGGATCGGGCGAAACTTTTGGCGTCGAATGGCGCCGGGCCGGGCGTGCCACGCCTTCGCATTCTACGCTGTGTATCGAGGGGCACTCCAGCGCCCGGCTGGCCGCGCCGCATAAGACCACTGGCCATGAAGAATTGATCGAAGCCCCTGATGAGGTGCCACTGGAGGTCAGCGACCTGGCTGATGGCTGCCGTTTTCAGGGCGGGCACAATGGTTATACTTCTCATTTCGGGCTGACCCATGCGCGCACCCTGGATTTGTCGTTTGACGGGCGGGCCCTGAGCGGCGAAGACATGCTGGTGGCGCTGGACGATGCTGCCAAGCGTCAGTTCACCAAGGTGCGGGATTCCAGTGCTGAGGGCGGCATCGGCTTTGACCTCCGCCTGCATCTGCACCCTGAGGTGGACGCGGCCCTTGACTTGGGCGGCGCCGCGGTATCCATGGCGCTCAAGAGCGGGGAAATCTGGGTGTTCCGCCATGACGGAACCTGCCGGCTGCGGCTGGAGCCGAGCGTTTTCCTGGAAAAGACCCGCTTGAAGCCGCGTGCGGCAAAGCAGATCGTTTTATCCGGACGCGCGATGGGTTATGCGACGCGCATCCGGTGGACGCTCAGCAAAGCGCAGGAGACTGCCATTGCCGTGCGAGACCTGAACCGGGACGAACCCGAGACGTTTGACTGAGCCTTTGAAAAGGACCGCCCTGCCATGACCGACCTTCACCCCGTACGCCGTGCGCTGCTTTCCGTATCCGACAAGACCGGCCTGATCGAGCTGGGCAAGGCGCTGTCTGCGCGCGGTGTTGAGCTGCTGTCGACCGGCGGCTCTGCCAAGGCGCTGCGTGAAGCCGGCCTGGCGGTCAAGGATGTCTCGGAAGTGACCGGTTTTCCGGAGATGATGGACGGACGGGTGAAGACCCTGCATCCGATGGTGCATGGCGGCCTGCTGGCGCTGCGCGACAATGATACCCATGTTGCCGCAATGAACGAACATGGCATAGGCGCCATCGACCTGCTGGTGGTGAACCTCTACCCGTTCGAAGCGGCGCTGGCGCGCGGTGCCGGTTATGACGAGATGATTGAGAACATCGACATCGGCGGCCCGGCAATGATCCGTGCGGCCTCCAAGAACCACCTGTTCGTGAACGTTGTGACCGACGTTCAGGACTATGAGGCGCTGCTGGCAGAGCTGGACGCCAACGATGGCCAGACCTCCTACGCCTTCCGCCAGCGCCTGTCGCAGACTGCCTATGCCCGCACCGCAGCCTATGATGCAGCTGTGTCGAATTGGATGGCCACGGCAATCGAAGAAAAGACCCCGCGCCGCCGCGCCTTTGCCGGCGAGCTGAAGCAGACCTTGCGTTACGGTGAAAACAGCCACCAGGAAGCGGCCTTCTATACCGATGGTTCCAACCGTCCCGGCGTGGCCACCGCAGCTCAGCTCCAGGGCAAGGAACTGAGCTACAACAACATCAACGATACTGACGCAGCCTATGAGCTGGTGGCGGAGTTCGACCCCGCCGACAGCGCTGCCGTCGCGATCATCAAACACGCCAACCCCTGCGGCGTGGCCAAGGGCGCGACCCTGGCCGAGGCCTATCAAAAGGCGTTCGACTGCGACCGCACCTCCGCATTTGGCGGCATCGTCGCGCTGAACCAGCCGCTGGACGCCGAAACCGCCGCCAAGATCACCGAGATTTTCACCGAAGTGGTGATTGCGCCCGGTGCTTCTGAGGAGGCTAAGGCGGTCTTCGCTGCCAAAAAGAACCTGCGCCTGCTGTTGACGGATGGCCTGCCCGAGCCGCGCAAAGCCATCACCGCCTACAAACAGGTGGCCGGCGGTATGCTGGTACAGGACAAGGATGTGGGCTACGTCGGCATGGAGGACTTGAAGGTGGTGACCGAAAAAGCTCCGTCTGATGCCCAGATGCAGGACATGCTGTTTGCCTGGAAAGTCGCCAAACACGTCAAATCCAACGCCATCGTCTATGTGAAGGACAGCGCCACCGTTGGCGTCGGCGCCGGCCAGATGAGCCGCTTGGACAGCGCCAATGTGGCTGCGGCCAAGGCCGGCCGCATGGCCGCCGAACTGGGTCTGGAAGAAAGCCTCGCCAAGGGCTGCGCAGTCGCGTCGGATGCGTTTTTCCCCTTTGCGGACGGGTTGCTGGAAGCGGCAGCTGCAGGCGGGGCCTGCGTCATTCAGCCGGGCGGCTCGATGCGTGACGACGAGGTGATCAAGGCGGCCAACGAGGCGGGCCTGGCCATGGTCTTCACCGGCATGCGCCACTTCCGCCACTAAGCAGGCAGAGCTAAGACAATGGCAGCACGTTGGATGATCTGGGGCGCCGGCCTTTCGTTTCTGGCGGATCAGGCAAGTAAATACCTGGTAATCCACTGGATGGGGCTGGACCAGCGCCACCGGATCGACGTGCTGCCGCCGTTTATTAACTTCCGCTACGGAGAGAATACCGGCATCAACTTCGGCCTGTTCGGCGGCGGAGATGAGGCGTCGCGCTGGATTCTGATCGGGATGTCACTGGCGATCTGCCTGGCCCTTGTGATCTGGATCGCCCGCGCGCAGAAGGCGTCGCAGGGCATGCAGCTCTCGGCCGGACTGGTGATCGGCGGCGCGCTGGGCAATGTCGCAGACCGGCTGCTGTACGGATACGTGCTGGATTTCCTGAACACATCGTGCTGCGGCATCCAGAATCCGTTTGTGTTCAATGTCGCCGATATCTTCATCTTTGCAGGCGCAGCAGGGCTGATCTACTTTGACGGGCGGCGCAAAAAGCCTGCGTAGACCTCGCTGGGCAATTGCGCTAGAAGCGCTAAGAAACAGGCAGGAGTTTGGGGTAATGCGGATCCCGTTCGGAGTGATTGTTCTGGCAGGCGCGCTGGCAGTGGCCGGCTGCGGGCAAAAGGGGCTGCGCCTCATCCAGAAGCCCGGCACCGGTCCGGATGAATTCCTGGTTCTGCCCTCCAAGCCGCTAAGCACGCCGGAAAGCTACAGCAGCCTGCCGGCCCCGACGCCGGGCGGCGCCAATCTGACGGATCCCAATCCGCAGGCAGAAGCAGTTGCTGCCCTGGGCGGCAAACCTGGCGCATTGGTTCCTGGCAGCGGCATTCCATCCAGCGATGCGGCCCTTGTGACAGCATCCAGCCGCTATGGTGTGGAACCGGGCGTGCGCGAAACGGTCGCCGAAGAGGACGCCAAATTCCGCCACCGCAACCGCCGTGTGGGCCGGATCAAACTGTTGCCGGTGGATCGCTACGAGCAGCTTTACAAAAAGCAGACGCTGGACCCGCATGCCGCCAACGAACAATTCCGCCGTGCCGGGGCTGCTACCCCATCCGCACCGCCGGTTGACGGTTTCTGATCCTCACTTTTCTGCCAGCCAGTCTTGTAAGACGCCAGCAGCAGCGTAGGTTGACAGCAGTCTTTCTGCTGGCAATGGGTGGCGAATTGTGGCTGCATTAAACAAACGAGCAGTAACCGCACTGTGCCAGGCAAGGGCAAATGTGCAGAAATTGGAGGATGCCAGATGATCCAAAGGATCACATTGGCCGCCGCAGCGCTGACTGCTGCCCTGACTGGCCCGCTATGGGCAGAAGATGAGGCGGTGACCGCGTTCACCCTGGACAACGGCATGGAAGTGGTGGTGCTTGAGGACCATCGCGCGCCGGTGGTGCAGCAGATGGTCTGGTACCGGGCCGGCTCCGCGGATGAGCCGCCGGGCCAGTCCGGGGTTGCCCACTTCCTGGAGCATTTGCTGTTCAAGGGCACCGACAAGCTTGCCCCGGGTGAGCTGTCGGCCACCGTGCGCGCCAATGGCGGCCAGGACAACGCCTTTACCAGCTATGATTACACCGCCTATTTCCAGCGCGTCGCCGCCGACAGGCTGGAGCTGATGATGCAGATGGAAAGCGACCGGATGACCAATCTGCGGCTCGGCGAAGAAGATATCGCCACCGAGCGTGAGGTCATCCTGGAAGAGCGCAACCAGCGCACCGACAATGACCCGGTGGCCCTGTTTCGCGAACAGCTGCAGGCGGTGCAATATCTGAATCACCGTTACGGCCAGCCGGTGATCGGCTGGCGCCACGAGATGGAAAGCCTGGATATGGAGGACGCGCTGTCCTTTTACCGCACCTATTATGCGCCCAATAACGCCATCTTGGTGGTCTCCGGCGATGTGAAGCCGCAAGATGTTAAGGCGCTGGCTGAGCAGTATTATGGCGCGATCCCAGCCAACCCTGACTTGCCGGAACGCTTCCGCAGCCAGGAGCCGCCGCAGACGGCAGCCCGTCGCATCACCTTTCAGGATCCGCGGGTTGCCCAGCCCTATGTGCAACGCTCCTATCTGGCGCCTGAACGCGACAGCGGCGCCCAGCAAAAAGCTGCAGCACTTTACCTGCTGGCCGAACTCTTGGGCGGCGGCAGCACTTCTTACCTGGCCAATGCGCTGCAGTTCGACCAGCAGGTCGCCGTCTATTCCGGTGCCTTTTATTCGGGCAGCTCGCTGGATGATACGTCCTTCACCTTTCTTGTGGTTCCGGCTGAGGGTGTCAGCATGGATCAGGCCGAGCAGGCGCTGGATGCCACTATCGCCCGCTTTCTGGAAGCAGGAGTGGACGAAGCCCAGCTGGAGCGCATCAAGCTGCAGCTGCGCGCCGCTGAAATCTATGACCGCGACAACGTGAACGGAATTGCCAACCGCTATGGCCAGGCGCTCAGCATCGGGCTGACAGTGCAGGATGTGCAGGATTGGCCGAAGATCCTGCAATCGGTCACGGCGGATGAGATCATCGCCGCCGCCAATGAGGTTCTGCGGCCTGAAACGTCAGTCACCGGTTGGATGACGCGCGGCCAGGAGGTGACACAATGACCTTGCTGAAATTTATCGCTGCGTCTTTGCTGGCCTGCTGCTTGGCACTGCCTGCCATGGCCGGGATCAAGATCGAAGAAGTCACCTCACCCGGCGGTATCACCGCCTGGCTGGTCGAGGACCACGCGATTCCCTTCTCCGCTCTTGAGCTGCGCTTTCGCGGCGGCACCTCATTGGATGCCCCCGGCAAACGCGGGGCGGTGCACCTGATGACTGGACTGCTGGAGGAAGGCTCCGGTGATCTGCGGGCGCAGGATTATGCCCGCGCACTGGAATCTTTGGCGGCTGAGTTTTCCTATGATGCTGACAAGGATTCAGTGTCCATTTCCGCCCGCTTCCTGACCGAAAACCGCAAGGATGCAGTGGCCCTTTTGCGCCAGACCCTGTTTGAGCCGCGGATTGACCAGGATGCACTGGACCGGGTCCGGGCCCAGGTGCTGGCGGGTTTGCGGTCTGATGCCAAGAACCCGAACACAATCGCAGGCGAGGCCTTCTCCCGGATGGCTTTTGGCGACCACCCTTATGCCAGTGACGGCAAGGGAACGCAGGAGACCGTTTCCGCGCTTGGCCGGCAGGATATTTTTGATGCCTATGAGGCGGTTTTTGCCCGTGACAGACTGTACGTCAGTGCGGTGGGCGATATCACCGCCGAGGAGCTTGGTGTGCTCCTGGATGAGCTGCTGAGCGCCTTGCCGGCAGAGGGCGACCCGATTCCGGGCCCGGCTGAGGTTACTATCGCGGGCGGTGTCACTGTTGTGGATTTCGACACCCCGCAATCTGTGGCGCTGTTCGGCCAAAAGGGGATCAAGCGCGAGGATCCGGATTTCTTCACTGCCTATGTGATGAACCAGATCCTGGGCGGCGGCTCCTTTGAAACCCGGCTGATGACCGAGGTGCGGGAAAAGCGCGGGCTGACCTATGGGGTTTACTCCTATCTGGTGCCGCGTGATCTGGCGGCGGTCTATATGGGATCGGTGGCCTCGGCTAACGGCAAGATGGCCGAAGCGGTCGAGGTGATCCGCAATGAATGGCGCCGCATGGCCGAACAAGGCGTGACGGAGAAAGAGCTGAAGGATGCGCAGACCTATCTGACTGGCGCTTATCCGCTGCGCTTTGACGGCAATGGCCGTATTGCCTCAATCCTCGCGGGTATGCAGATGGACCATTTGCCGATCAGCTATGTGGAAACCCGCAACGACCGTATCAACGCGGTCACGCTGGAGGATGTGAACCGCTTTGCCGCGGATTTCATGGATCCAGACGGTTTGCATTTCGCCATTGCCGGACGCCCCGAGGGGCTGGAAACCACCAACTGACAGCTTTCAGGCGGGGCCGCGACGCCCCGCCAAGGAACCCGCACAGCACACTGCTGCCCAGGGTGGCTGACGCTTGCCGCTTTCCCTTTCAATTTACCCCAAACTCATGTATGCGCGGGCTTGTCTGAGACGATGTGCCAGGCCCCGGCACGCGAAAGCAAGATAGAGGGGGCCGGCGGCAATGGGGCCGCCACGCAAACGGGAGACCCGGAGGGCCGGGAGTGCTCCCAATTAGGATACGCTAGATGTTTAACGTTTCGAAAAAATCGATGCAGTGGGGCGAAGAGACGCTTACACTGGAAACCGGCAAGGTTGCCCGCCAGGCTGATGGCTCTGTGATTGCCACGCTGGGCGAAACCTCGGTCATGGCCAACGTGACCTTTGCCCGTCAGCAGAAGCCCGGCCAGGACTTCTTCCCGCTGACCGTGCATTACCAGGAAAAATACTATGCTGCGGGCAAAGTGCCCGGCGGCTTCTTCAAGCGCGAAGCGCGCCCGACCGAAAAAGAAACCCTGACCGCGCGTCTGATCGACCGTCCGATCCGCCCGCTGTTTGTCCCCGGCTTCAAGAACGAAGTGCTGGTGATGTGCACCGTGCTGTCGCACGACCTGGTCAACGACCCGGACATGGTTGCAATGATCGCCGCCTCCGCTGCGCTGACCCTTTCGGGCGCGCCGTTCATGGGCCCGATTGCCTGTGCCCGCGTTGGTTTCGAGGATGGCGAATACATCCTGAACCCGACCGTTGACGACATGCAGGACCTGCGCCTGAACCCCGAGCAGCGTCTGGACCTGGTTGTTGCCGGCACCAAAGACGCCGTCATGATGGTGGAATCGGAAGCTTACGAGCTGTCCGAAGCAGAAATGCTGGGTGCGGTGAAATTTGCCCACGAGCAGATCCAGCCGGTTATCGACCTGATCATCTCGCTGGCCGAAGAAGCCGCGAAAGAGCCGTTCGACTTCCAGGCACCGGATTACTCCGAGCTGTACGAAGCTGTCAAAGCGGCTGGCGAAACCGAGATGCGCGCCGCCTTTGCGATCAGCGACAAGCAGGAGCGCACCGCCGCTGTTGCTGCCGCCCGTGAAACCATCAAGGGTGCTCTGTCCGAAGAGCAGCTGGGCGATGCAAACCTGGGTTCCGCGCTGAAAAAGCTGGAAGCCGGCATTCTGCGCGGCGATGTTGTCAAAACCGGCAAGCGTATCGATGGCCGTAAAACCGACGAGATCCGCGCGATTGAGTCCGAAACCGGCCTGCTGCCGCGGACCCATGGTTCGGCGCTGTTCACCCGTGGTGAAACCCAGGGTCTGGTTGTGACCACGCTGGGCACCGGCGACGACGAGCAGTTCATCGACGCGCTGCACGGCAACTTCAAGTCCAACTTCCTGCTGCATTACAACTTCCCTCCCTACTCGGTGGGTGAAGTTGGCCGTGTTGGCGGCCCCGGCCGTCGCGAAATCGGCCACGGCAAGTTGGCTTGGCGTGCGCTGCAGGCGGTTCTGCCCGCGGCAACTGACTTCCCTTACACCATCCGCCTGGTCTCCGAGATCACCGAATCGAACGGTTCGTCCTCGATGGCTTCTGTCTGCGGCGGCTCGCTGTCGATGATGGACGCAGGTGTGCCGCTGAAGGCACCGGTTGCCGGTGTTGCGATGGGCCTGATCCTGGAAGACGACGGTTCTTACGCGATCCTGTCCGACATTCTGGGTGACGAAGACCACCTGGGCGACATGGACTTCAAAGTGGCAGGCACCGAAAACGGCATCACCTCGCTGCAGATGGACATCAAGGTCGCAGGCATCACGCCCGAGATCATGGAGAAAGCCCTGGCCCAGGCCAAAGACGGCCGTATCCACATTCTGGGTGAGATGGCAAAAGCCCTGACCGAAGCCTCCGACTTCTCGGTCCACGCTCCGCGCATCGAGACCATGCAGATCCCCACCGACAAGATCCGTGAAGTGATCGGTTCCGGCGGCAAGGTGATCCGCGAGATCGTTGAAGTGTCCGGCGCCAAAGTCGACATCAACGACGATGGCATCATCAAGATCGCCAGCCCGAACGGCGAAGCCATCAAAAAGGCCTATGACATGATCTATTCGATCGTGGCAGAGCCGGAAGAAGGCCAAGTCTACACCGGTAAGGTTGTGAAGATCGTCGACTTTGGCGCCTTCGTGAACTTCTTCGGCAAGCGCGACGGCCTGGTGCATGTTTCCCAGATCGAAAACCGCCGCCTGAACCATCCTTCGGACGTTCTGAAGGAAGGCCAGGAAGTGAAGGTCAAGCTGCTGGGCTTTGATGATCGCGGCAAGGTCCGCCTGTCGATGAAAATCGTCGATCAGGAAACCGGCGAAGAAATCGCGCCGGAAGCGAAAGAAAAAGCAGAGCAGGACTGATCCCAGTCTGACTGCACATAAACAACCCGGGGCGCGCGATCCGTGCCCCGGGTTTTCCATTTCCGCCGGGACGCTTATGGAACAGTCTTTGCCGCCCCGTGTGACCATCATTACGGTCACCTACAACTCTTCAGCCGTAGCTGAGAACCTGTTGCGCTCCATTCCAGCTTCGGTGCCTTGCATTCTGGTCGATAACGCCTCCCGGGATGCGGAAGACACCCGTGCGCTGGCCGCATCGCATGGTGCCCGGTTCATTGAAAATCCGGAAAACACCGGCTTTGGCCCGGCCTGCAATCAGGGGGCTGCACAGGCAGGAACTGAGTTTCTGTTTTTTGTGAACCCCGATGCCGAACTGTTCGAGGACACGCTGGAGCGTCTGTTAGAAGCCGCCGATGCACACCCCGAAGCATCCGCTTTCAATACCCGCATTGTCAAAGGTGACGGATCGCTGTTCTTCAAACGCCGCAGCAAGCTGATTGCGAAATCGCTGTGGCTGGGTCGTGATGCCGCGAAGCAGGACGGCGAGGTGCCGGTGCTTTCGGGCGGTGCCCTGCTGGTGCGTAAATCCGCCTTTGACCAGGTCGGTGGCTTTGACCCCAAAATATTCCTGTTCCACGAAGACGACGACCTCAGCCTGCGGCTGAAGGCGGAGTGCGGGCCGCTGCGTTATGTTTACGCAGCGCAAGTCCGGCATCTGCTGGGCCATTCCACCGAGCGCTCCGCCAAAACCGCGGCATTGAAAGCCTGGTACATGGGCCAGTCGCGCGTCTATGGTGCCCGCAAGCACGGCTTGCCATTTGGGTTTCTGCGGGCCTTGGGGGAGGCGTCGCTGCAATTGGTCTCACCGCTGAACCTGGTTTCAGCGCGCAAACGGTCGAAGAACTGGTATTACTTCCGTGCGGTTCTTTGCAGTTCTGTCCAGCAATCCGCAGACCTCCCTCCGCCATGGCAGCAAGACTGACCGGGCTGGCCTTCCAGCAGTTTAAAGTTACAGGTGTCCCGCATGAGACGGTCCCCGTTTTGGAAAATCACCCGCGAGCTGAAACGCCCGTTTCAGCAGATCACTCAGCTGCCCAGCCGCCTCGGATCGCTGCTGCTGGGGCGCTGGTATTACGACGCGTTCCTGGCCCGCAACATCCGCTGCACCGAAGGCGCCATTCCGGCCGGGCCGCAGCCTGCGGTCTACTTGATTTTCCCCAGCCAGGGACTGCAAGCCTCGCATTTCATCGCGCTGCGCTATCTGATCGCCAGCGGCTATGCCCCGGTTGTGGTCTCCAACATCCCGCTTAGCGAGGAAGACCGGCAACGGCTGAGCGACGTCTGCTGGCTGTGCATGGAACGCCCGAATTTCGGATATGACTTTGGCGGTTACCGCGACGGGCTGCTGGCGGCGCGCGCGCGGCTGGAACAGATTGACCGGCTGGTGCTGCTGAATGATTCCTCCTGGTTTCCGCTGCCAGGGGCAGGCGACTGGCTGACGGAAGCACAGGCGCTGGATGCGGATTTTGCGGCTGCCGCCTGCAACTACGGTCACCCGCGGGTGGATGCAGAAAATTTCCGCAGCATCAATTGGGGGTATTCCACCGCCAGCCGCAATTTCCAGTACTGCTCTTATGCGCTGATGCTGTCAGGGCGGTTGATGGAGGATCCGGGCTTCCTCAGGTTCTGGAAGCGCTTCCCGCTGACCAACAACAAGAAATTCATCGTCCGCCGCGGTGAAACCGGCCTTACCCAATGGGTTCTGGCACATGGTTTTTCGCATGGCGCCGTGCTGAAGACTGCAGATTTGGATCAGCGGCTGGCGCAGCTGCCACAGGAGGAGATCCGGCGTATCGCCAAGGAAACCGTCATCTTTGGCCGCCCCAGCCTGGCGGCGCTGAAGGCAAGGTTGCTGTCAGACGGCGCCCAGGCAGAGGATTACCTGGCTTTCATCCTGACAGCGGTCGCAACCCAGGGCGTCAGTTACACAATGCCAGCTTATCTGCATGCCGAGGCAGGGTTCACCTTCCTCAAGAAGTCGCCGTGCTGGTTGACCCGGGACGGGTCGGACATAACCCTGCGATTTGCTGCCGAACTGAAGGGCGAGGCCGGCCAAGCCATAGCGGCAGAGGCGCGGCAATTGCGTCAAAGCCGGGCACCGGATTTTCCACCGGCACCGGACGGGCATTAGTAAGTAAAGACAAAAAACAAGCCGCCCGAAAGCGGCTTGTAATCACTGCGATGGAAAGCGCCGGTTACTCAGGTGCTTTGGTCTTGCGCAGGTAGGGGAAGATGGTCTCGAACTCGCCGAACTTCGCCTTGGCGTCTTCGTTCGACACCGTCGGCGGAATGATCACATCCTCGCCGGGCATCCAGTTCGCAGGGGTGGCAACGCCCTTGCCCAGCGACATCTGCAAACCGTCCAGCGCCCGCAGGATCTCGGCAAAGTTGCGGCCCACGGTCATCGGATAGGTCATCGACAGTTTCAGCTGCTTGTCCGGGCCGATGATGAAAACCGACCGCACAGTGGCGCTGTCTGCAGGCGTGCGGCCATCGGGCAGATACGCCTCGGCGGGCAGCATGTCGAAGGCTTTGGAAACTGCCAGACCGTCATCAGCGATGATCGGGAAGCCCGGCGCAGCCTTGCCGTATTCCTCGATGTCCTTTTTCCATTTCTTATGATCCTCCACCCCGTCAACCGAAACGCCAAGGACTTTGGTGTTGCGCTTGCTCCATTCCTCGCTCAGCTGCGCCACGGCGGAAAACTCGGTGGTGCAGACCGGGGTGAAATCCTTGGGGTGCGAGAACAGAATCGCCCAGCTGTCGCCGATCCAATCATGGAAGGTGATGGTGCCCTGATCCGTTTCCGCAGTAAAATCCGGGACCGTGTCGTTAATGCGCAAACCCATGGCGGTATCTCCTTGTCAGATGTGTTTTGAGTCGTCTTGACTGCAACCTAAGTAGTCTAGCGCAACGATACAGCCCCCGTGCCGGGAAACCACGATAAATTGCTGCAAGCAGTCATGGCGAAAGAATGCAACCGGTCCAAGCGGCCATTGACAGGGCCTGCAATAATTTGATCAAATTATGCGGCAAAGACCCTTGCTCCCTGTGAGGTGCAGTGACAGAGTGACCGCAAAACCGGCAAGCCGATACCAGAAATACGTCTGAATTGGGAGTTCCCAGATGATCGAGAAACGCGAATTTTACATCAACGGCCAGTGGGTCGTCCCCTCTGCCGCTAATGACTTCGAAGTGATTGACCCCTCGACCGAGGAACCCTGCGCGGTGATCTCGCTGGGGTCCGAGGCTGACACCAACGCCGCGGTTGCCGCAGCCAAGGCAGCGCTGCCGGGCTGGATGGCGACCCCGGTGGCAGAGCGCATTGCGCTGGTGGAAAAGCTGGTCGATGTCTATGAAGCCCGCGCCGAGGACCTGGCCCAGGCGATGTCTTTGGAAATGGGCGCGCCGATCGACATGTCGCGCAGCTCGCAAGTCGGTGCCGGCAGCTGGCACCTGCGCAACTTCATCGCTGCGGCCAAAGAATTCGACTTTGACGCGCCGCTGAACGACCGCAGCCCCAACGACCGCATCATCCACGAGGCGGTGGGCGTCTGCGCGCTGATCACGCCGTGGAACTGGCCGATGAACCAGGTGACGCTCAAGGTCGGTGCAGCAGCGGTTGCCGGCTGCACCATGGTGCTGAAGCCCTCGGAACAAAGCCCGCTGAATGCGATGATCTTTGCCGAATTGATGGACGAGGCCGGCTTCCCTGCGGGTGTGTTTAACCTGGTGAACGGCGACGGCATGGGCGTTGGCTCGCAGCTGACCACCCATCCGGATGTGGACATGATCTCCTTCACTGGCTCCACCCGAGCGGGAATTGCAATCACCCAGGCTGCCGCGCCAACCCTGAAGAAGGTGGATCTGGAGCTGGGCGGCAAAGGCGCCAATGTGATCTTTGAGGATGCAGATGAGAAGGCCGTGAAGCGCGGTGTGCTGCACATGATGCAAAACACCGGTCAAAGCTGCAATGCGCCCAGCCGGATGCTGGTGCAGAACAGCATCTACGACCGCGTGGTTGCCGAAGCCGCAGAAGTGGCAGCCAAGATCGAGGTCGGCCCGGCCAGCCAGGAAGGCCGTCACATCGGCCCTGTGGTGAACGAGATGCAGTGGACCAAGATCCAGGATCTGATCCAGCAGGGCATCGATGAAGGCGCCAAGCTGATTGCCGGCGGCACTGGGCGCCCGGACGGTTTGAACAAGGGCTACTATGTAAAGCCCACCGTTTTTGCCGATGTGAACAACCAGATGACTATTGCGCGCGAAGAGATCTTTGGCCCGGTGCTGGCAATCCTGCCGTTTGAAAATGAGGAAGAAGCGATCGAGATCGCCAACGACACGCCTTATGGCCTCACCAACTATGTGCAGACCCAGGACGGGGCCCGCGCCAACCGCATGGCTCGCGCGCTGCGCTCTGGCATGGTCGAGATGAACGGCAAGTCGCGCTCGGCCGGTTCGCCCTTTGGCGGCATGAAGCAGTCCGGTAAGGGCCGCGAGGGCGGCAAGTGGGGCATCGAGGACTTCCTGGAAGTGAAGGCCGTCGGCGGCTGGGCGGCTGAATAAGTCTGCAACCTTCGAAGTCATGGAAAGCCGCCTGCCCGGGCGGCTTTCTTTTTTGCGGCGTTGCTTTTGGGGCATCGGCAGTGCTCCCGCGTCTTCAATCCCCCCGGCTGCGCCGGGCGGCCCTCAGCCTTGGGCGTGGCCCGTGCTGCGCACGGGCAGGGGGCCTGCGCGGGGTTGGTCAGAAATAGGCTCTAAGCAGGCAGATTGCAGCTATTCCGGCAGCCATGGTCAGGGGCAGGCTGCGGGTGGCAAGAGCCACTGCCAGGGCCACCGTTCCGGCTGCCCATTCCTGCGGGCCGCTCTGCATCAAGAGGTAGGTGACCAGCGACAGGATCAGGCAGCCCGGCAGCGCCTGCAGACCGCGCGCCCAAGGGCCGTGATCCGGCAGCCGTTGGCCTAGGAGATAACCGGACAGCCGTACCGCAAAAGTAGCCGCTGCCAGCCCGAAAATCAGGATCCATGTTTCAGTCATCATTCAGCACTCCGGCAAGGACCGCTCCGCCCAGACCGCCCAGGATCAGTGTCCAGGTAGGGTCCAGCGGCGTTAACAGGCCGGTCAGCAAAACGATGGCCGCAGAACAGGCCCAGGGCAACACCATGGTTGAGCCGCTCCACAGCGACCGGAGAATGGCGATGAAAGCTGCGGTGAAGGCAAAATCCATGCCCAGGGCCTTGGGTTCAGGCACAGTGCTGGCAAAACCCGCGCCTGCCACTGTGGACAGCACCCAGACTGCAATCAGCCCGATGCCGCCGCCAATCAAGTACCAGTAACCGGCTTGATGGCCGCGGGCGCGCATCGCGTGCATCAGGGCCCAATTCTCGTCGGTGGCCAGATGCACCCCTAGCAGCACTTGCCACCAGGGCCGTCCGGAATACTCATCCCGCAGCGAAGCGGTGATCAGAAGCAGCCGCAGGTTCAGTGCCAGCCCGGCCAGAATGGCGGCACCCGCGCCGGTGCCGGCAACCAGCCGCTCCACCGCGATGATCTGTGAGGATCCGGCAAAGACGATGGTGCCCATTACTCCGGTCTGCAGCCCGTCCATGCTTGCCTGTGCTGCGAGAAGGCCGAATGCCAGCCCATAGACAGCAACGCCGGCAGCCAAGGGCAGGATATCCCGCAGTCCGGAAGACAGTTGGCTGAAGGCGGGGGACCGGGCGGAGATGTTCTGGATTGCCATTGAGGGCAGTTCCTCTGGAAACGGGGCATGTTTTCGCTTAAACCGAACGCAAGTTTTGTATACCGAACGACACGGTCGTTCGTCAAGTCGAACAAAAGGGTGAAATACCGAACATGTCAGCGCCCCATCAAATGATTGCAGCCGCCATCCAGCGTGAACGCAGCCGCGCGGGAATGTCGCTGTCGGGGCTGGCCGCACAGGCTGGAATTGCAAAATCAACCCTTTCGCAGCTTGAAGCCGGGAACGGGAATCCCAGTGTCGAGACGCTTTGGGCACTGGCCGCAGCGCTGGACGTACCGCTGAGTTTGCTGTTTGAAACGGAGGCACCCGCGACCAAGCTGATCCGCGCAAGCGAAGGTGAAGTGCTGGAGTCGGAGCAGTCAGACTTCGCTGCCGTTTTATTGTCCCGCAGCCCGCCGAATGTGCGCCGGGATGTCTACCGCGTGGTGATGCAGCCGGGAGAGATCCGCCGCGCCGCGCCGCACCCGCGCGGCACAGTAGAGCATATGCTGGTCTGTTCCGGGCAGATGCGGGCAGGGCTGGAAGGGCAGGAGGAGCTGCTGTGCCCGGGCGATTACTACAGCTTTCCCGGCGATCACCCGCATAGCTATGAGGCGACGCGGTCCGGCACATTGTTCCTGATGGTGATGGAGGCGCCCTGACCGGGGCCTCAGAACTCCGGCGTCACCCGGAATTTCAGCGACTCGCCGCTGTCCGGGTGTTTGATCCGCAGCTCCTGGGAATGCAGCATGAGCCTGGGATACTCCATTGCTGCACCGCTGGCATAAAGCGGGTCGCCCAGGATCGGGTGGCCCAGCGACAGCATATGCACCCGCAGCTGATGCGTGCGCCCGGTCTTCGGTGTCAGCCGCACCCGCGTCGCACCGTCCTCGTATTTCATTACCCGCCAGCCGGTGACGGCAGGCTTGCCGCTCTCATTGCAGACCATCTGCTTGGGCCGGTTCGGCCAATCAACAATCAGCGGCAGATCCACCGTGCCGCTGCGCGGCTCCAGCCTGCCAGCCACCCGCGCCACATAGGCCTTTTTCGCCGTGCGCTTTTCAAACTGCATCGACAGATGCCGCTGCGCATGCGGGGTGAGACCGAACACCATCACACCTGACGTATCCCGGTCCAGCCGATGAACGAGCAACGCCTCGGGGAATACGGCCTGAATGCGGGTGATCAGGCAATCGGCCAGATGCGCGCCGCGGCCAGGTACCGACAACAGCCCGGCAGGCTTGTTTACTGCCAGTAGCTCGGCGTCGTGGTGCAGGATCTCCAGGGGGTCCTGCGGCGGGGTGTATTCGCTTGAAACGGCCATGACCGCCTGCCTAGCGCCACTGGCTGGCAGGGGCAAGCACTGGCCTGTACCGGTCCCTATCGTGCTTCTTTCCAGGCTTTCCTTCGGGACCGGGCATTTGCTAAATTGACACTGTCCCGGCGATCCGGTAACTGGCGCGCCTCACATACACATGGGGACTAGGCATGGCACGCAAACGCAAAGGGCGCGATATTTCCGGCTGGCTGGTGGTGGACAAGCCCGCGGGACTGACCAGCACGGCAGTTGTGAACAAGGTGCGCTGGGCGCTGGATGCCAAGAAGGCAGGCCATGCGGGCACCCTGGACCCCGAGGCAACCGGTGTTCTGGCCGTGGCGCTGGGCGAGGCAACCAAGACTGTGCCCTATATAACCGACGCGTTGAAGGCCTATACCTTCACTGTGCGGCTGGGTTCTGCAACCAATACCGACGATGCCGAGGGCGAGGTGATTGCCGAAAGCGCCGAGCGCCCCACCGACGAACAAATCAAGGATGCGCTGCTGCCGTTCCTGGGCGAGATCATGCAGGTGCCGCCCAAGTTCTCTGCGGTGAAGATTGACGGCCAGCGTGCCTATAAACTGGCGCGTGACGGGGAAGAAGTAGAGCTTTCTGCCCGCCCGCTGTGGGTCGAAGAGCTGATCCTGCTGGACCGTCCCGACGAAGACCACGTGGTGCTGGAGATGACCTGCGGCAAAGGCGGATATGTGCGTTCAATCGCCCGCGATCTGGGTGCGGCGCTGGGCTGCCATGGCCATGTGAAACAGCTTCGGCGGACCTGGTCCGGCCCGTTTGATGCCGAAGACGGCGTCTCGTTGGAACTGGTGGATGAGTTGGCGAAATCCACTGATCTGGACCAATATTTGCGGCCTCTGGAAGAAGGGCTTGCCGACCTGCCCGAGCTGAAATGCACCCCGCAGGGTGCAGTGCGCTTGCGCAATGGCAACCCGGGCATGGTGATGGCCGCGGATGTGGAGTACGGTGATGAAGCCTGGGCTTCGCTGGACGGGCAGGCGGTGGCTGTGGGGATCTACAAGGCTGGTGAATTGCACCCGAGCCGGGTGTTTGTGCAGCCGGAATGACCTGCCTGCAACCGGTCCAGACCGCTAGGGTCAGGACCCATTGATTTCGATTGATCGTCATGATTCACCGGTCGAAAAATCGAGCGGTGAACCTGTCTGATCTCTTTTGGCTGACCGATGCGCAGATGCTCGGCTGGAGCCTTATTTCCCGAAGTCCCATAGAAAGCCATGTGTTGATGACCGGCGTGTCTTGAGTGGAGTTATCTTCATAAACCGCAATGGCTTAGGGTGGATGGATGCACCAGAGGAATACGGCCCGCACAGTGAGGCAGGACCGTCGCCCCGGTGGGGCGGCGTAAGCCCGGGGAACGCTTTACAACCGTTGGAAACGCTGGAGTGACAAGGGTATCTTTGCGCAGATGATGGCCGGTTAGGCAGGCGGACATGGCGAAGAGAAGACCGTGATGCCCCGAGAGGGGCCGGACCAAAGATGGCATGAATACCAAGCTGCATGCCATCTGCGACAGCCAGGGCCGCCCGCCGAGCCTGCTCGTCACCGCTGGACAGGTCAACGACTGCATCGGGGCACGGGCGCGGCTCAGCTGTTTGCCGGATGCCGACTGGATGCTTGGAGATCGCGGCTATGACGCCGATTGGTTCCGGGAAGCATTGAAAGACAAAGGGATACGCGCCTGCATCCCGGGCCGGGAGCAGCGCAAGACACAGGTCAGATACGACAAACGCCGCTACAAACGGCGCCACCGCCCCTCTCGTGACATTGCTGCGCAATGCACTGCCGGGCAGTGATCGAGATCATGTTTGGCAGGCTCAAAGATTGGAGGCGTGTGGCAACGCGATACGGCAGATGCCCGAAGGTCTTCCTCTCCGCTATCGCTCTCGCCGCAACCGTCATCTATTGGCTATGAGGCCTGACCCTAGGCTTGCGCCTTTGCGAACAGCGCGAGCCCGCTGCGGCGCCCGCGCAATTGCTCCGCCGGCAGCGCGGTCCAGCCGCCACGCGCGGGTTCTGTGCCGGCTTCCTGCAGCAAGGTTGCAGACGCGATCAACGCCATGCCATTTGTCTTGGTCAGCTGCTCAAGCCGCGCCGCTGTGTTTACCGTGTCTCCGAACACGGAATACTCCAGCCGTGCCGGTGTGCCGGTGACACCCGAAAACACCTCACCCCAATGCACACCGATCCCTGCGGCCAGACCGGTCTCTCCAGAAGCCTCCCGTTCCTGGCGCCAAGCCTCCATCTCCACAAGCAGCCCTTCGGCGCAATCCAGCGCCCGCGCTGCAGCCCGCTCACCCTCAAACAGGATCATCGCTGCGTCGCCGATGTATTTGTCGATCAGACCGCCAGTCCGGCCCGCCACCAATTCGACACGGGTGCGGAACTCGGTGATCAGTCTGCTGACGTCTTGCGGCTCGCGGCCCTCGCACCAGCTGGTGAAGCCGCGGATATCAATGAATAGAATCGCCATTTTCTGCTGGCGGCCTTCCTGCAACGCCTCCAGCCCGCCGCCGGCAAGACGGCCCGCCATCTGGGCCGGCAGATAGCGGGTCAGATTGGCCTTCTGCCGCGTTTCTTCTATGGAGCGGTGCACCAGTCCCCGCATCCGAAGCGCTGCAACCATCAGCACCAAACCAGCCAGCGCCACCATCAGCACCCGCATCAGATTGGGGGGTGTGGCCATGGCCAGATGCACCCGCTGCATGGCAGCGTCAGAGACGATCGCCGGTTCCCACAGAACCAGCCACAAAAGTCCGGCCGCAACCAGCAGCACTTGGTATCCCAGCAGCAGCGGGTTGAAACGCAACACGCCAAAAGCCAGGATCAGCGGTGCCATCCAGGCCGAAGGCATGGCAAAGACAACTTCGCCGGACAGCCCGGAATTCACCAAAGACAACCAGGAATTCAGGAAAAGAAAGACACCGTCCGCGGTCACTGCTGCCCAGATCATCCAGTGCCGGAACACGCCCTTGCGGATAGCCGCAAAACTCAGGACACCAACCGTAAGATAGGCAAGTAGGGTTGCCGCCGCCAGGCCGACTTGGTGCCAAAGGTAGTCCTGGCCCACCGTCTGCACTGCATCAACCGCAAGAACCAAGGCCGCCAGCAGCCCGGCAGACACGGCAATCCGCAACAGTGCCACAATGCGCTCGGCTTCTAATTCCGCCGCACGCAGCAGCACCGCCCCGCCGGGGTTGATGTTGCCCGCGCCTGAAACCAGCGGCAACCGCATCTATTCCTCCGCCAGCAGTGCCACCTGGCGCGGCTCGACTTCCACCTGGCCAGGATCTTCCAGTTCCGCGCCGTTAGCCACCACGCCCATCGCCTCGAACCGGCGGGCCGAGGGCAGCACGCGGGCTTCCAGCGAGCCAACGGCCTTGTTGTAGTTGTTCACCGATGACGACAGTGACTTGCCGACGGAGGCGAGGTTCTTGGAAA
Source organism: Leisingera sp. M523 (assembly GCF_025141335.1). Classification (NCBI taxonomy): domain Bacteria; kingdom Pseudomonadati; phylum Pseudomonadota; class Alphaproteobacteria; order Rhodobacterales; family Roseobacteraceae; genus Leisingera; species Leisingera sp. M523. Next base: position 3,605,975 of record NZ_CP081036.1, on the reverse strand, counting down.
ACGTCGCCAGCCGGTCATAGAGTTCCTTGGCAGTCTTTTGCACTTCGATTGCGTTTTCCGCCATCTTCTCCTGCTGCCAGCCATAGGCTATGGACTTGACCAGCGCCATCAGGGTGGTCGGCGTGGCGATCAGAACCTTGTTTTCAAAGGCATATTCAATCAACCCTGGATCCGTCTCCACCGCCGCGGACACAAACGTTTCACCGGGGATGAACATCACCACAAAGTCCGGTGTCTCTCCCAGCGCGCTTTGATAGGATTTCGACGCAAGCTGACGCACATGGGTTTTCACATGGCCCGAATGGCGCAGCAATGCCTGCTGCTGCTGATCGGGCGTCTCAGCCTCCAGCGCATCCAGATAACCCTCCAGCGGGGTCTTGGCGTCCACTACGATGCTCTTGCCGCCGGGGATGCGCACTATTGCATCGGGGCGGCGCAGACCGTCATCGGTGCCGACGCTTTTCTCCAGCTCATAGTCAACATGCTCGGCCATCCCGGCCATCTCAAAAACCTGGCGCAGCTGCATCTCGCCCCAGCGGCCGCGGGTCTTGGGCGCGCGCAACGCCTGCACCAGTTTGCGGGTCTCGCCGCCTAGTGCGGCTTGGCCATCGGCCAAATGTTTCACCTGCGTCTGGATCGCGCCATAGGCCTCGTTGCGGGCCTTCTCGATTTCCTTGATCCGCTCACCAAACTGACCCAGCTTCTGATCCAGCGGCTTTACCAAGCCTTCAATCGCTGCGTGGCGCTTGGCCAGATCCGCATCAGCGGTTTTGCTATGCGCCTGAAACCGTTCGCTGACCAGGCTCAGGAAGCTTTCCGAGTTCTGCTTCAGCACGCCCGAGGCCAGCGCCGCAAATTTGTGCTCCATCTGCGCATTCATCTGCTTGAGCTCTTCCAGCCGCGCCGCATGTTCTGCCTTCAGCGCTTGTACTTGTGCCTCAGCCTGATACCGGGCGGCACGTTCATTATCGCTGGTGCGGCGCAGGGTTGCCAGCTCATCGTTCAGCTCCGGCAGCCGCTTGACCTCCGCCCGAAGCCCGGCCGCCTCCTGGCTCAGACCTGCATTGGCCTGTTCCAACTGCCGGGCCGCGCCTCGCAGCCGCAGCCCAGCCAAGGCAATAACAGCGGCCAGACCGGCCAACGCGTAAATGGCCCATTGGGCTTGTTCCAGTGTCACTGCTCGTCCTCCCTTTTTCGGGGGTTCTTGTTCAGGTGCGCCCGAACAGGCGCTCGATATCTGCCAGTTTCAGTTCCACATAAGTGGGACGGCCGTGGTTGCACTGGCCGGAATGGGGCGTGGCCTCCATCTCGCGCAGCAGAGCATTCATTTCCTCGCCCCGCATCCGCCTTCCTGAGCGGATTGAGCCATGGCAGGCCACCCGGCTCAGGATCGCCTCGATCTTGGCTTGAACCAGCTGGGTTCCGCCCTGGTCGGACAGTTCGTCCAGAATATCCTTGATCATCGCTTCAGCGTTGACTTCGCCCAGGATCGCGGGGGTTTCCCGCACAGCAATGGCAGTGCCGCCAAAGGCCTCAATGCCAAGGCCGAATTTCGCAAGCTCATCAGCCATGCCCAGCAAGCAGGCACAGTCATTGTCGCTCAGCTCGACAATCTCCGGTATCAAGAGCGCCTGGGCCGCAACGCCATTTTCAGCCATCTGATGTTTCAGCTTTTCATAGACCAGCCGCTCATGTGCTGCGTGCTGGTCGACGATCACCATGCCGTCGGCAGTCTGGGCGATGATGTAGTTCTCATGCACCTGGCCGCGCGCCGCCCCCAACGGCAGCTGTTCGGCCCCGGGGGCGGTGGCCCCGGACGCATCCGAGGCCTGACCCGGGGCCATTGGAGCCACTGGCACCTCTGTGACCCGCCCGCTGTAGGACCCCTGCAATTCGGCAAAACCTGGCGATGGCGGCGCATCGAAGGAAGACATTTGCGGCAACCCGGGGGCTTGCGCCGCGTAGGCGCGGCTGCGTGCGCCCATGGACGGCCGGTCCATCTGATAGATCCGCGGCGCACCGGTAGCTGTAGGTTGTTCCGGTTTCATTGCCCCCAGCGTGGCGCCTGCCACTGTGGTTGATGCGCGGTGTCCGGCCTCTGCCAGCGCATGGCGCAGGGCAGACACGATCAGCCCGCGTGCCAGTCCGGGGTCGCGGAACCGCACCTCGGATTTGGCAGGATGCACATTCACATCCACCAGCTGCGGGTCGCAATCGATGAACAGCGCTGCGGCCGGATGCCGGTCGCGGCTGAGGAAATCAAAATAGGCGGCCCGAAGCGCCCCGGTCAGCATCTTGTCCTTCACCGGGCGCGTGTTCACGAACAGGAACTGCGCCACCGCAGCACCGCGCGAATAGGTCGGCAGCGCCGCATAGCCAAAGAGGCGGATCCCCTCGCGGGCGGCATCAATCTTCAACGCGTTCTCGGCAAAATCACGCCCCAGAACCGAAGCCAGCCGCCCGTGCAGCGCATCAAACAAATCGCCCGGCAAAGGATCGGCGCGGAAGGTCACCCGCCCCTCACCGCCGCCCGATACATCGCGCAGCGTGAATCCTACCGAAGGCTCTGCCATTGCCAGCCGTTTCACCGTGTCTGAAATCGCCTGGCTCTCGGCCCGGTCGGTGCGCATGAATTTCAGCCGCGCCGGTGTGGCAAAAAACAGATCGCGCAACTCGACAATGGTGCCTGCCCGTAAAGCGGCGGGTTTCACCGGCTCCAGCCTGCCGCCGGAGACCCGGATCTGCGCCGCCTCATGCCCTGCAGCGCGGCTGGTGATTGTCAGCCGCCCAACAGCCCCCAAAGAAGGCAGCGCCTCGCCGCGGAACCCGAAGGTGTGTATGTTCAGCAAGTCCGAGCCGTCGATCTTGGACGTCGCGTGGCGGGACAATGCCAACGGCAAGTCCTCCGGCGTCATGCCGCAGCCGTCATCACTCACCCGGATCAGAGTCTTGCCACCATCGGCGATTTCTACGGTGATGCGGGCGGCGCCGGCATCAATGGCATTCTCCACGAGTTCTTTGACCGCTGAAGCGGGGCGTTCCACCACCTCGCCAGCGGCAATCCGGTTGATGGCGCTGTCATCCAGCTGGCGGATGATTGGTCGCGTTTTTTCGCTGATATGGGGTTCTGCACTGCTCATACCGCTAAATTTAGCATGCGGAGCTGATTCTGCCACTGGAATGCGCGCGGCTTTGGCAGGAGACGCGTAAAAGAAGATTTTCGCACCAAACCACGTGTATCCTCCCGGTTTTCTGAGCGTCATTGCAGCCCGCGCACCAATATTTTGTCCAATCAGTCAAAAAATCCGCCTGCAATCCTTGGCCTTGCTTGCCAATATGCCGCACCCGTGCGAATTTCGCACGGAACTCTGCTGAGGACTCCCCGAATGGAAAGCCAAATCGCTGAACGAAGCGCGCAGCTGCCGCAGCTAGCCGAGCCGCGCAATCCGGGCATGGCGCTGGACCTGGACTGGGTCGCCGCCGTGCAGGCCAATACGTCGGCCATCGAACGCCGCTGCGCCACCCTGCCGGGCCGCCGCAGTGTAAAGAAAGATCATCAGGCTGCCTGGCTTTTGAAAGCCATCAGCCTCATTGACCTCACCACACTCTCTGGTGACGACACCGAGGGCCGTGTCCGCCGCTTGTGCGCCAAGGCACGGCAGCCGGTCAGCGCCGGTGTTCTGCGCACATTGGGCATGGAAGGCCTCACCACCGGGGCGGTCTGCGTCTATCACGACATGATCCCCACGGCTGTTGCCGCATTGCAGGGCACTGGCATTCCGGTTGCCGCGGTCTCCACTGGCTTTCCGGCCGGCCTGTCGCCCTTCCACCTGCGGCTGGCGGAGATTGAGGAAAGCGTCAAGGCAGGCGCCGGGGAAATCGACATCGTGATTTCCCGCCGCCATGTTCTGACCGGCAATTGGCAGGCGCTTTATGACGAGATGAAGGCCTTCCGCCAAGCGTGCGGCGACGCCCATGTGAAGGCGATCCTGGCGACCGGCGAATTGGGCAGCTTGCGAAACGTCGCCCGTGCCTCGCTGATCTGCATGATGGCAGGGGCCGATTTCATCAAGACCTCCACCGGCAAGGAAAGCGTCAACGCTACTCTGCCTGTCAGCCTGGTGATGATCCGCGCAATCCGCGACTATTACGACCGTACCGGCCACCGCGTCGGCTATAAGCCAGCGGGCGGCATTTCCAAGGCCAAGGATGCACTCGTCTATCTGGCGCTGATGAAGGACGAACTGGGCGACCGCTGGCTGCAGCCTGATCTGTTCCGCTTTGGCGCCTCGTCACTGCTGGGCGATATCGAGCGTCAGCTGGAACACCATGTCACCGGGGCATACTCCGCCGGCTACCGCCATTCCATGGGCTGAGGGCTGAACACATGACCATCAAAGAGATTTTCGACACCATGGAATACGGCCCCGCCCCCGAAAGCGCTGCCGAGGCACTGGCCTGGCTGGTCGATCAGGGCAGCCGGTTCGGCCATTTCATCAACGGTGAGTTCACCGCCCCTGGTGAAGGATTTGACAGTAAAAACCCAGCCACCGGTGAAGTTTTGGCGACCCTGACCCAAGCCACGCAAGCAGACGTCGACAGCGCCGTTGAAGCAGCCCGCAAGGTGCAGGGCAGTTGGGCCGGTCTTGGCGGGCCGGGCCGCGCCAAGTATCTCTATGCCATTGCCCGGCTGCTGCAAAAACATTCCCGCCTGTTTGCAGTGCTGGAAACGCTCGATAACGGCAAGCCGATCCGCGAATCCCGCGACATCGATATCCCGCTGGCCCAGCGGCATTTCTACTATCACGCAGGCATGGCCCAGCTAATGGAAAGCGAACTGCCGGATGCCGAGGCCCTGGGCGTCTGCGGCCAGATCATCCCGTGGAATTTCCCCCTGCTGATGCTGGCCTGGAAGATCGCGCCTGCAATCGCCATGGGCAACACGGTGGTGCTGAAACCTGCTGAGTACACCTCTCTCACCGCGCTGCTGTTTGCCGACATCTGCCATCAGGCGGGCCTGCCCAAGGGCGTTGTCAACATCGTCACCGGCGACGGTGCCGTGGGCGAAATGATCACTGCGGCAGATGTGGATAAGGTCGCCTTCACCGGTTCCACCTCCGTTGGCCGCCGGATCCGCGAGGCCACCGCAGGCAGCGGCAAAGCGCTGACGCTGGAGCTGGGCGGCAAGTCCCCCTATATCGTGTTTGACGACGCCGATATTGATTCAGCTATCGAAGGGCTGGTCGATGCGATCTGGTTCAACCAGGGCCAGGTTTGCTGTGCCGGCTCGCGTCTGCTGGTGCAGGAAGGCATCGCTGAACGCTTCCACACCAAGCTGCGCGCCCGGATGGACGGGCTGCGTATCGGCAACCCGCTGGATAAATGCATCGACGTCGGCGCCGTCGTCGACCCGGTGCAGCTGGATACCATCAGCAGCATGGTCGCAGCCAATACCGCCGGCACCATGCACCAGGCCCAGGTGAAAATGCCAGAAGGCGGCTGTTTCTACCCGCCAACGCTGATTGAAGGCCTGTCGCCTGCCGATCCGCTGATGCAGGAGGAGATCTTTGGTCCGGTGCTGGTCTCCTGCACCTTCCGCACTCCCGAAGAGGCGGCGGAGCTAGCCAACAACACCCGCTACGGCCTTGCTGCGACGCTTTGGACCGAGAACGTGAACCTGGCCCTGGATATGGCGCCGAAACTGGCGGCCGGCGTTGTCTGGATCAACGGCACCAATATGTTCGACGCCGCTGCGGGTTTTGGCGGTGTGCGTGAAAGCGGCTTTGGACGCGAAGGCGGCTGGGAGGGCCTGACCGCCTATACCCGCCCCAAGACCGCAGCCAAACCGCTGGCCAGGGTGGAGCTGTTCGAGGGCGTTGGCGCCCCGGCAGACCCGCTGGACCGTACCGCCAAGATGTATGTCGGCGGCAAGCAGACCCGCCCGGACAGCGGTTATTCCCAGGCGGTCTATGGCAAATCCGGCGCGCTGCTGGGCCACGTCGGCCTCGGCAGTCGCAAGGATGTCCGCAACGCGGTTGAAGCCGCCGCCGGTGCCGGAAAATGGTCCAAGGCCACCGGCCATCTTCGGGCACAGATCCTATACTATATCGGCGAGAACCTCTCGGCCCGAGCTGCGGAGTTTGCCGCCCGCATTGACGCAATGACCGGCAAGAAGACCGGCGCCGCTGAGGTCGAGGCCTCGATCCAGCGCCTGTTCACTGCGGCTGCATGGGCCGACAAATATGACGGTCAGGTCCATGGCGTACCGATCCGCGGCGTGGCGCTTGCAATGAAGGAACCCGCCGGTGTGATTGGCGTGCTCTGCGCCGATGAGGCACCGCTGCTGGGACTGGTCTCGGCAATGGCGCCTGCCATCGCCATGGGCAATCGGGTGGTGCTGGCGTCCTCCGAACCCTACCCGCTGGCGGCAACTGATTTTTACCAGGTTTTGGAAACATCAGACGTGCCCGCAGGCGTGGTCAACATCCTGACCGGCAGCCACGCCGAGATGGCCAAGCCGCTGGCGTCGCATTTGAACGTGGATGCCGTTTGGAGCTTTTCCTCCACCGATCTGTCGGCAGCGATCGAAGTCGCATCGGCGGGCAATCTGAAACGGACCTGGGTCAACAACGCCACCGCGATGGACTGGACGCAGGATCACAGCAAGCGTTTTCTGCAAGAAGCCACCGAGATCAAAAATATCTGGGTGCCCTACGGCGAGTGAAACAGGTCCCCAGGGCTTTCCCGCTTCTGGTCAAGATATACAGCGCCGCTCCATCCGGGGCGGCGTTTTCTATCCGGCCCTGCCGGCGTCCCGGGCCCAAGACGGACCTTGCAAGCAAAAGAAAACACCCGCTCCTTTCGGAACGGGTGTAAAAAATCCGGGATAAGCGCGGATTAGCGGCGGATACCCAGGCGCTTGATCAGGTCCTGGTAACGGGACACGTCCTTGCCTTTGGTGTAGTCCAGCAGCTTGCGGCGCTGAGCAACCATCTTCAGAAGGCCACGGCGGCCGTGGTTGTCCTTCTTGTGGGTTTTGAAGTGCTCAGTCAGGGTGTTGATGCGCGAGGTCAGGATTGCAACTTGGACTTCCGGCGAACCGGTGTCGCCGTCCTTGGTTGCGAATTCTTTCATCAGGCGGGTTTTTTCTTCTGCAGTGATCGACATCGGGGTCTCCTTAAAGGGTTAGAGTGGATGGCTCAGGCCGGGATGTCGTCCAGCACAGGCCCATGGAGATATCTGCCGCAGAATCGCAGCAGATGCGGGCGTATATGATGTTTTCATGTTAAAGGCAAAGATTAACTGCCAGAGGGTGGATCTGCGCGGGCCTACTGCGGCAGCAGTCCGGTCGCTGCGGCCGAAGCTGTGTCGATCAGCACCAGATCCGCCGCCGTCAGCCCGCTGGCTCCGGTGACCCGCAAGGCAGGCTCGCCGTCGACAAGGATAACCTGCTCGTCACCTGCCTCGGGGTTTTGTTGCAACTCTATAGAAGGTTCTTCGCCGTCCTCAAAATCCCAAACCAGAACCAGCTTATCTTCATCTGTATCGAAATCCATCAGCTGCACCGCCTCTTCGGTCCCGGTCCAGTTGCCAGCCATGAACTGATCCTCGCCGGCACCGCCGGTCAGCACATCCCCTGCCCCGGCAATCAGTGTATCCTCACCGGCACCGCCATTAAGATAATCCTGATCCGTGCCGTCCCCGGCGCCGGACACCACATCATTTCCATATCCGCCAAACAACGCGTCGGCGCCGCTGCCGCCCACTAGGCTGTCATCGCCGTCGTTGCCATGCAGTGTGTCCCGGCCTTCACCGCCTTCCAGCCAGTCCTGCCCTTGGCCGCCATGCAGCAGGTCCGCACCGCCGCCGCCCTGAAGCGTGTCATCCCCGAAATGCCCCAAGAGACTGTCCTCTCCAGCGGCGCCTTGCAGCACGTCATCACCGTCTTCGCCGTGCAGCAGGTCCTGGCCTGTGCCGCCGGACAGGCTGTCATCTCCGCTACCGCCATGCAGAACATCGCTGCCCGCCCCCCCGTCGATCCAGTCATGGCCGCTGTATCCGCCAAGCTGATCATCGCCATCACCGCCGCTAAGGCTGTCAGCCGCCCCGGTTCCCGCGATGACGTCATTTTCATCGGTGCCGGTTACGGTGCTGCCGCCCGGCTCGATGAACCCGCCATCCAGCCCATCCCCGCCAGTGTCTGCTTCCGGATCGGGGCCGGAGGCCGGATTCGCCTCATCCGGGGAGTCTGTATCAACCAGGACTGCGCTGCCTACCGCAACAAGGCCCAGAACACTTGCCAGCCACAACATTGCCCGCTCAACCTCAACAAAACATACACCCACCTGAATGGTCACACGCCTGGATTGAAAAGGCAAAACAAATGGGGAACATGAGTTAACAGGCGTTGAAGAACCCGCTAACGCTGCTGCCAAAGCGCCGGTTGCTGGGAGTAGGCGATGTAAAGCGGATGCTTTGGGTGGCCGGCCTTGCTGAGACCAAGGTGGTGCAGCGGCTTTCCGGTTGCGCGCAGCGCCGCGGCAATCCGGGCCCCTTGCCCGCGGTGCTCACCATGGGTGCCCCAGGCGCAGATTACCATGTCAGCCCAATCAACACCGTTTAAAATGGCCGCCATGTTGCCCGGGCCTTCCGGCTCTGCCAGCTGCCGCATCCCGCGCGGATCGGTGACCCGGCAGGCAAAGATGTTGGTGGCCCGGAAACCGCCGAACCCCAATGCCCGTGCGCGGCGCTCGCAGCGTTCAATGGTCGGATCATTCTGTACTTCGGTTGCGGTTGACGGGTTCAGCATCACAAACATCACCCGCGGCCCGGCAGGATCCCAGACCCGGGTCAGGCTGTAGCGATAGGTTTCGCAATCGGAATAGACGGCGGTTGAGGGCGCATCGCCCTTGGTGTGGCTGCGGGTGATCATCAGCCGTCTGTAGCAGGGCTATTTAGACTGTCCAAGCTAACTGTCCAAGTTTTAAGGTCACCCCAAGAAGCGCCCTTTATGTGCATTGCCGGGCACCACGACACATTGCAGCCGTTGGCGTTTGTATTTCTTTCGGACCGGTTTTGCATGGAATTGATGCTGCTCACCAAAGTGTTCAGTCCCGGCTTCCGGTGGATCGGATCCACAAGGAAACTGTCTGGCTCTGAAGTCCGGATCTTGCAGATGTATCTGTACGGCGCGCGTCCACTGAGTGCCTTGAGAGGGCGGGTGCAAAGGCCGTCGTCCAGTGGTCGGAGAGCAGGCCACCTGAAAGCAACGATCATGGCTTCATCTTCTTCACCAGGGACGATTGAGCGGGACACATTGGAACGGGTCTTCTGATCCTCAGCAGCCCGCCGCTTCGCAACCGGCTTCGGGTGATGCCAGGTTCCTGGTTCAGTTCCGTGATTGAAGCTTGCACTTCTCGGGACATAGCTGCGCAATGCGCTGCCGGGTGACAGGACCGACGCAGAGGTGGCATATCTGTCCCATAAGGCGTCCTTCCATTCCAATGAATGGATCGCACTATCAACCTTTGGGATCAAACAGCTAAGCAGCGCTTCATTTGCCACAGATCAAAGACTTAGGCGTTTGGCCTGCTGTTTGCTATGCTGAGGCAGCGAACAGAAGGATTGGAGCAATGCTGGAGATTTCAGCCCGTAAGGTGGCACAAGTGGCGATGATGGCCCGTGAACTGGGCCGGGCTGAAGGGGAATTGCGCGCCTTCATCGACCGGATGGGGGAAGATCAGCAGTCGGAATTGGTTGGTATCATGTGGGTCGGCCGCGGCAGTTTTGAGCCGGAAGAACTGGGTGAAGCGATCTATACCGCCCGGCAGGAAGCGACCACGCCGACCGTCGATTACTTGCTTGGAACGCCGCATCTGGCTGACAATCTGGAGGCTGGCATGGAAGCGCTGGGCATTGATGTGAACGATGTTGAGGACGATGTGATCGGCCGCTAGGGGCCGCATCGGTTTGGAATGCAAAAGGGCGCCGCAATCCGGCGCCCCCTGTTGTTTCCAGCAGTCCTCAGGCCTTGCTGTCGACGACCTCAAGGTGCTGGGCCAGCTTGCCGATCCCGCCCATCCACTTTTCGACCAGGCCCAGGTCGCTGGGCGCGGCATGTACACCGGCGGCGATCTTGCCGTTCATGGCCGCCTCGATTGCGAAGGACACCGGATAGGAGACCAGGCGTGCCATTGCGGTGCCGCGGTCGTCGCCCCAGGCGTCCATCACATAGGTCTTATGCCAGGCTTCGGTGCCGTCTTTTTCCGCCTTCAGGCCAACACAGAGCACCACCCGGTCCGGCTCGCCCTCGTCATAGGCGTTCTCGGTCCAGAACTGGTCCGACATTTCCTTAAGCCGGGTGTCGCCTTCGGGACCGCTGAGGGTTTCGACCTCCTTGAAGACATCCGCCCAGGCATCGGCCCAGCCGTTGAGGCGCAGGGTGCCGCGGACGAATTCCTTCACTTTCCAGTCCTCGCCGAACTCATACTGCGCCATGAACGGGATCGAGTCGCGGTTCGGGTAGACCTCAAAGCTTTCGGGTGCGGGCAGGGGAGCCTCGTAGGAGGAGATCGCATCCCAGGGGCGGGCGACGTCCAGCTCCTTGAAGCCGCGGATCGATTTTGAGGGCGAACGCAGCGCCTTCAGCACGCCCAGCGGCGACCAGCTGAACTTGTAGCGGAACGGGTTCGGGGTCTTGGGGATGCCGCCGCAATAGGAGATGAAGCTGATTTCGTTTTCCGCGTCAAAGGCATCCGACGCCTTGTAGTCCGCCACCAGCGCATGCGCCATCAGGTGGTCGATGCCGGGATCCAGGCCCACCTCGTTGATCAGGCAGACGTCTGCATCCTTGGCTTTTTGGTCCAGCGCGCGCATTTCCGGCGCGATGTAGGAGGAGGAGACGAAATGCGCGCAGTGCTCTATCGCCAGCTCGGCCAGCGGCACGTGCCAGTCGCCGGGCAGCATGGAGACGATAACGTCCTTTGGGCTGAGCATCCGGCCCAGGTTGGCGATGCTGAAGGCATGGATGTTAGTGGTCAGATCGCCGACGGCCTCACGCGCCTTGTCGGTGGTCCGGTTCCAGACCGCCACGTCATGGCCCGCTTCGAGCAGGCGGCGGAGGCCGGGGATAGCGGAGAGGCCGGTGCCGCACCAGTGAATTGTCATGAGAGTTCTCCCTTGCGATTATTGCGGGGGCAGAAGAAACCTCTTGCCCGGCCGAAAGCCGGGCAGCGCCCGTCCGCCCCCATGGGCGGGCGCTTTGCTTCCGCCCGCGGACGGGCGCTGCCCTCTCCGTGAACGGACAAACCCGTCATTTGGGCAGATGCTCCAGGAAGGTGGCCTTGGCCCGGCCCCAGACGCCGCTGTCCAGATCGGTGAGGCTCAGCAGCGAAGGCAGCAGCTGAGCGGCATAGTCTTCGGAGCTTTCCACCGGCAGCATGGAGGGCAGGTTGTCGATTGCCATCACATCCAGCACCGGGTGTTCGGCGACGCGCAGAGCAGGTTGCTCCCATGATGTCGCGCGGTCATAGACCGGCACCGGATTGTAGTCACTGTCAGGGTCGCAAGCGACATCGCCGATGGCGGTCAGCTTGCGGTCCGCAGTCAGCGCCTCGCGCGGGACAAAGACCGGTGTGCCGGGCCGGGCGAAGATACAGTTGAGAAACAGGTCATGGTCCAGGATCTCCGGGAAAGGGCCGCCGCTTGCGGTTTCGTCCATGTCCCATTTGGTGACTTTGACCCCCATCGCTTCGCAGAGATCAGCCGCACCCGTGCCGACCCGGCCAAGCGCGCCGATCACGATAGCAGAGGGGCGGTCTTTGTTCAGGGCATCAAGTTCCGCACCCAGATCCGTCAGCAGCGCATCCTTGCCGCCATAGACGCCAACCGGACCGCAGATTCCGCCGCGCTGCTGGGCGGTCCAGGATTTCAGTGTTACCGCGGCGCCGGCATAGCCCGCCCAATACCCAAAGGCAGCAACCCGGCGGGCGCTTTCATCCACCAGATATTCCAGATCATAAAGGGTGCCGCCGCCGGCCTTGAAACGCTCCAGCAGTGCCTTGCCGGAATGCTGGCCCTTGAAGGCATGGCCGAACATGATGTGACGGTGGGGCAGCGGGGTGCCGTCCTCGGGCAGTTCCTTGAGGCCAAAGATAATCGCGTCCGCGGGGGCCTGGGGCCAGGAGTTTTCCGGTGCAATGCCGCAGCCTGCATCAATGTAACCCTGCAGCGGCAGCGCCCTGACCGAGCTTTCCTCAACCGTGACCCTGATGCCGCCTGACAGCAGCGCCTTGGCGCCTTCGGGGGTCAGGCCGACCCGCTCCTCATTCGGGCGCTGTTCGGCCCGTACCCACAGATGCGTCATCGTCATGTCCTTCAAAGCATTCCCTTGGCATAGACTGCGCGGATCGACTCGCGCTGCTCCATTGCCGTCATGAAAGTCTGGATTTTGGGGAAGCCGTCCACCTTCACCCCGTCACCCGCCAGCCAGGTGCAGATCACATAGAGGTAGCAATCGGCGAGGCTGACCGTATCGCCCAGCACAAAGGGTCCGCGCAGGCCGGCCTGGCTGATGTACTCGCAGGAGGCCGTCATCGTCTGCGGCACCTTGGCCTGCATATCCTTGTAGCTGGAGGTCTTGCTGGCCCAGCGGGCGCCGCGCCGCATATGGGCATGGTTCACGTGCATGGTTGAAGCGAGGTAGAACATCACCTCGCGCATCCGCGCCTGCAATACCGGGTCCTGCGGGCGCAAGCCGGCCTCGGGCGCCATATCAGCGATGTATTCCAGCAGCGCGCCGGTCTCGGTCAGGATGCCGCCCTCAACCGCCAGCGCGGGCACCCGGCCCTTGGGGTTGATCTGGGCATAGGCCGGGCCGGATTGTTCCTTGGCGGCAAAGTCGATCTTCACCGCTTCATATTCGATCCCGGCTTCTTCCAGTGCGATGGCCACAGCCACGGAGATCGTGTTGGGGGCGTAATAAAGCTGCATGTCTTTTCCTCCCTCTCGGTCGTTCAAAGATGTGTCTGGGCAAAATGCCGGTCCGGCGCTTCCAGATGCGGCACTGCATTGAACAAAACCGGGCTCAGGTGGCCGCCGATGGGGAACAGACGATGCATCGAGGTGTTCATGATCGCCAGCGTGACCCGGGCCATGGCGGCGGAGTCCAGCCCCATCGCTTGCCGCAGGGCCATCGAGATCAGCCCGCCGGAGGTGACAACCATTGCGGGGCCGTCGCCTGCGGCGATTTCCTCCAGACAGGCCTGGGTGCGGGTTTCGAAACTGGCCCAGCTTTCGTAGGGATCGGCGATTTCGTCTTTGGCCCAAGCGGCGAAAACCTTGGGTAAATGATCGACAAAGCCCTCGCGCTCTTCCGGGATTGGCAGGCCGTGCTGATCGCGCATCGCCTCGGCGAGGGTGAAATACTCCATCTCGTTCAGCCGCGCGTCCTGTGCCGGATCGGCAAATCCCATAGAGGCCGCGGTTTCGATATGCCGCCTAAGGGTCCCGCAGTAGACGCGCGGGTGGTGGCTGCCGGTGCAGCGCAGATGGTCCCCCAGCCAGGCCGCCTGCTGATGACCCAGATCGCTGAGACGGTCATAACTTGCCTCGTCCCGGGCGCCGGTGTTGGCTTGGCCGTGGCGGATCAGCGTTATGTGGGACATGGGCGGCGGCTCCGTTGTTACCGGGGAAGTCTTAGGGGAGGTTCAGGGCAGAGGGAAGACCAGGCCGGGTGCAGGTTTGATCAATTTGATTGAGGGCAGGGGCAAAACTGGAGCAATGTGCATCTGTCAATTGGGAGATATGCGATGCCCCTTAACCCTCAGCGTTTTCTGGATGACCTTCATAAACTGCGCAGCTTTGGTGCCTCGGGTGCAGGCAAGGGAGTGGTGCGGCAGGCGTTTTCAGAAGCAGATATCGCGGCGCGGAAATGGCTGGCCGAACGGATGGCAGAGTGCGGGTTAGAGCCGCATTTCGACCCGCTTGGCAATCTGTTCGGGCTGGCCGGGGAGTGTAGCCTGCTGGTTGGGTCGCACAGCGACAGCCAGCCCGAGGGCGGCTGGCTGGACGGCGCGCTGGGTGTAGTGGCCGGGCTGGAGATTGCCCGCGCAGCCCGGGAAGCCGGCGGGCCGCTCATTTCCTGCGTCAGCTTTCAGGATGAGGAGGGGCGGTTCGGGGTGCTGACCGGATCGGATGTTTGGACCGGCAAGCTGGCGCTGGATGAGGCGGATGGGTTCACTGACAACGCCGGCAATACCCTGGCCGGGATGCGGGCGCAGATGGCGGGGCTTTCGGGGGATTTCCTGCCGCTTGAACGGTTCTGCGGTTTTCTGGAAATGCATATCGAGCAAGGCCCCTATCTGGAAGAAACCGGGCTTAAGCTTGGGGTGGTGACTGATATCGTCGGCATCCGGGACATGAGGATCACGTTTTTGGGCCGGCAGAACCACGCAGGCACCACGCCGATGCACCTGCGACGGGATGCGTTTCAGGCGCTGTCTGCCTTCAACGCTGCGCTGAACAGCCGGTTTGCTGATGTGGTGACGCCTGCCACAGTCTGGACTATCGGTCATGTGGCGTTGCACCCCAATGCGTCTTCTGTTGTGCCCGGACGCGTCGGGTTTTCAGTGCAATGGCGCGATGCTGATGCAGACCGGCTGGTGCGGATGGAAACGCTCATCAAGGAGACAGCGCGGGAGATTGCGGCCGATTACGGTGCGGCATCGGAGCTTGGCCCGGTGATGGGCATAGAACCGGCGGCGATGGATGCGCGGTTTCAGGCGGAGTTGGGGGCCGCTGCAGAGGCGTTGGCACCACGAAAGTGGCAAAAGATGCCGTCGGGTGCTTTGCATGATGCGGCCAATCTTGCGACGGTGATGCCTGCGGCAATGCTGTTTGTGCCCTCGATCGGCGGTATAAGCCATGCCTTTGACGAAGATACAGCGGAAGCAGATCTGGTGCTGGGACTGCAGGTGCTGGACCGCGCGGCCCGGGCGCTGGCGGGGTGAATTGCAGGCGGGTTCTCCCGCCTGTTCCCGGACATCCTGCAGGATGCCCTCTCACAGTTGGGCCGGGCGCCGCTGGCGCGGCGCAGTCAGCCCCGTCCGTAGCCGCGTTTGAGCATCCGGTTGCGGTGATTATCGGCAGCCAGGGAAGCCTCGCGCAGATTGCCGTAGATGTTGATGACGCTTTGCCCGTTGCCGCCGGCTATGCCCCATTCGCGCAGCACGGAGACCTCGGAAAACAGGTTCATCGCCAGCTCAATCCGGTAGAACCGGGACGGGCGCGAAGGGGCTTGGCGGTAGAGCAGACAGGTGGCCATGGATTGATTCTATGCCAAGCGATTCGCCGCGGCAAGAATCTCTATGCTGCGCTGACAAAAGTGAGGCCCCAGAGCGCGGAAGACAGCGCCGCCGCGGCGAACACCAGCTTGGCCAGAATGGACAAGGCCGGCAAAATACTGCAGCTGCGTTTTCTTTCGCTCTTCTTATCTGGAAGAAAGAGCGTCCTGCGGGAAAGTTGGTTTTGTCCCGGAACAGGGTCAGCCCCAGTCCACATCGCCCAAGAAGATGTAGCCCGCGCCATAGATCGTCTTGATCAGACGTGGATTCTTGGGGTCTTCGCGCAACTTAGTGCGCAGGCGGGAGACGCGCACATCCATTGCCCGGTCAAAGCTCTCTCCAGCCGCACCGCCAAGTGCCTCTTGCATCTGGGCGCGGGAGATCAGCCGCTTGGGGCTGTCGAGGAACAACCGCAGAACTTCGCCCTCGGCATGGGAAAACGGGGTTTCGCTGCCTGTTTCATCTTCCAGCAAATAGCGGTCGAAATGCGCGGTCCAGCCGGAGAACCGGGCGGTATCGCTGGCAGGGGCCGCTGTGCGGGGGGCGCTGCGCAGGCGGGCGCGGACCCGGGCGACAACTTCGGCCGGATCAAACGGTTTGGTGATGTAATCATCAGCTCCCAGCTCCAGCCCCGTCACCCGGTCCTGCACCTGGGCACGGCCGGAGATGATGATGACCGCCGCGCCTTGTTCCAGTGCAAGCCGGTGCACCAACGCCAGCCCGTCAGTATCGGGCAGCGACAGATCAACCAGGCAGACATCGGGTGCCATCCGGTTCAGAGCCGCCTCGAATTCGCGCGCGCGCGCGAAGCTTTGGGTACGGAAGCCTGCGTCCTCCAGTGTGCTGGTCAGGATCCGGCGGATTTCCGGCTCGTCATCCAGGATGGTGACCAAGGGCGATGTCATGCGGCGGGCTCCGGTTTGATCAGCGCGGACAGTTGATGCGTGGTGAATGGTTTGCGCAAAACCGGCCCGCATTTCAAGGCCTTGCGGAACAACGGGTCGCTGACGGGAAGGGACGTCATCAGGATGCAAGGCAGGTTTGAGCCGTCAAGCCGGGTGGCCAAGTCGATGCCGGTGGCAGTCCCCTCCAGTTTGATGTCGGAGAGCACCAGCGCGATGTCTGGCAAGTCGGCGGTGAGCGCACTGGCTTCATCCACGCTGGCCGCTTCGATCACCGAGTAGCCAAGATCAATCAGCATATCGCGAAAAGCAGCGCGCAGTTCTTGGCTGTCCTCGACCAGCAGGGCCATGCCGCCCTTGGCATCAGGTGCCAGCCGGTAGGGCAGCCGCAGGGTCACCGAAGCGCCGGTTTGGGTGTTGCTGATCCGCATGTCGCCGCCGGCCAGCTTGGCCATGTCGTAAACCATTGGCAGGCCAAGACCGGAGCCTTCGCTGCCTTTGGTGGTGAAGAAAGGGTTCAACGCCTTGTCCAGCGCTTCGGGGGAGAAACCGGGGCCGCTGTCGGTCACCGTGATTTCCACCCAGGTCTGCCCGACCGCATGGGCGCTGACAGTAATCTGGCCCGAAGTTCCGCAAGCGTCGCGGGCGTTCAGGATCAGGTTCAAAAGCGCATCCTGCAGCTTGCCGCTGTCCAGAAGCAGCACCTCGTCCGGCATGTTATCAAGGATGCTTAGCCCAATTCCTTGCGGCAGAGAGGGAGAGGCGAGGATCTTCAATTCACCCAGCAGCGCATGCATGTCGGCCGCCTGCGGGCGCAAGGTGCGCTGGCCTGTCATTTCAGCTATCCGGTTTAGCAGCCGGCCGCCGCGCTTGGCGGCAGAAAGCGTGCCTTGGACAAGTTCGGTTGCCTCGCTGCTCAGCCCCATTTTCTCCAACTTGCTTTGCATGCCGAGTATTATGGTCAAGAGATTTGAGAAATCATGTGCCAGGCCGCTGGTCATCTGCGCCGCCATCTCGCGGCGGCGGGCCTGCTGCAGGGCAACCCGGGCCTGGGTTTCCTCAGTCACATCCATTGACAGGATATAGACGCCGCCGTGCTGGTCCGGGGTAAAGGCCACCCGGATGCGGCGGCTGCCGTGGCTTTCGGTGAACTCGAATACCGGGCTGCTGCCCTTGTAGGCGGCCAGCAAATGCGGCTCAATCCGGTCAAAGGCAGTCTCTCCCAACGCGTCCGCAATATGCATGCCGAGGATATCGGAGGGGCGGCTGGGAAACACCGAGCTGAGGCGGCGGTTGGTATAGGTGTAATAGCCGTCCGCATCGACGTGGGCGATATGGGCGGGCATCATCTCGGTCGTCAGCCGGGTACGGCCTTCGATCTCGGTCAGCTGGCGCTTGGTCTCTTCCAGGGCTGTATTTGTGGCTTCCAGCTGGCGGTTGGCGGCGGATAATTCCTCGGTATGGGTGATCAGCTTTTCTGACAGTTCCGCAGACCGTGCGCGCAACAGTTGCTCGGCCTGCTTGGCGCGGGTGATGTCGGTATAGACAGTGACCCAGCCACCCTGCGGCAATGGCGAGCCTTCGATCGAAATCATCTGCCCGTTGGGCCGTTCACGCTCCAGGTAATGCGGCACAAAATCCAGTGCCTGAGCAACCCGGCTTTGCACGATGTCCTTGGTATTTGTTTCCGGCGCGTATTCACCGGCCTCCGCAAGAAAGCGGATAGTGTCGGCAAAGGACGCCCCCGGCTGCACCAGATGATCAGGCAGTGAGAACATCTCTTGGAAACGCCTGTTGCAGACCGCCAGGCGCAGATCGTTGTCATAGATCGACAGTGCCTGGGCGATCAGGTTCAGCCCGGCGGTGGTCATGGCGGCGTGCGGCTTGCTTATTCGGTTCATGGTTCTCCCCGCTTCATGGCTAGCACCGCGGCGGGTGCGGGGCAAATTGCCATTCAGCCGCGGGAGAAGGCCATGCCGTGGCGTCAGACCGGCGATCTCCTTAGGGTTGCCGGACGCGGTGAGCGGAAGATGGTGCAAGTGATGCGAAACTTGAAACGACTGTCCGCTGCGTTTGATTCGAATTCCGGCCAGTTCGTGCGCATCCCGCGCGCTTTGCCCAGGTGTCGTTGCAAAGGCTGCAGGATTTTGTGTGCCCGGTGGCTCGGCAGCTTGCGTAACAGCCCGTAAAACAAGGGGAACAGCATTGTTACAATTCGTAAGATTTGGGAAACCATCAGGAAAAAGTTGACGGGCTATTCTTTGCACGTCCCTACTCGGGGCCAGAACCGCGGGCAGCGGTCAGGTCCGGCAGCAACGCCGGAAAGGGAGGAAAGAAAGTTGGCTCAGATGCAGATGGGCGCCGAAGGGATGTTATCCCTGCCGGCGCTGCTTCAACGCAATGCGGTGCAATTCGCTAATGCACCGGCCTACCGGGAAAAGGAATTCGGCATTTGGCAATGCTGGACCTGGGCCGAGGCGGCAAAGGAAATCGAGGCGTTGGCGCTGGGCCTCATCAACCTTGGCGTGAATGAGGGCGATTTTGTCGCTATCATCGGCCGCAACCGTCCTTATCTCTACTGGTCGATGGTTGCTGCACAGGCGGTGGGTGCCGTGCCGGTACCGCTCTATCAGGACGCGGTGGCCGAAGAGATGGCCTATGTGCTGGGCCATTGCGGCGCACGCTTTGTAATCGTGGGCGATCAGGAGCAGGCCGACAAGGTGATCGAGATCCAGGATCAGCTGCATCAGTTTGAGCATATGATCTATCTCGACCCGCGCGGGATGCGGAAATACGAGCATACCCAGCTGCACCAGTTCAGCCATATCCAGGATCAGGGCCGCGCGGCGCGCGACGAACTGACCGGTGAGCTGCAGGCGCGCCAGGCCAAGCTGACCTACGATAGCACCTGCGTAATGCTTTATACCTCCGGCACCACCGGCAAGCCCAAGGGCGTGGTGCTGTCGAACCGGAATGTGATCCAGAGCGCCAAGAACTCGGCTGAGTTCGACCATTTGACTTTGGGTGAGAACATCCTGTCCTACCTGCCGATGGCATGGGTGGGCGATTTCATTTTCTCAATCGGTCAGGCCTACTGGTGCGGTTTCTGCGTGAACTGCCCGGAAAGCGCCGACACAATGATGACCGACCTGCGAGAGATCGGCCCGACTTACTTTTTTGCACCGCCGCGGGTGTTTGAGGGCCAGCTGACCAATGTGATGATCCGGATGGAGGACGCGGGCGCCCTGAAGCGCAAGATGTTCCACCATTTTCTGGCCCATGCCAAGAAAGTCGGAGGCGACATTCTGGACGGCAAGCCGGTGGGTCTGATGGACCGGCTGAAATACGCATTGGGCAATGTGCTGGTTTACGGCCCGCTCAAGGACACGCTTGGCTATGGCCGCATCCGTGTGGGGTATACCGCGGGGGAGGCAATCGGGCCGGAGATCTTTGATTTCTACCGCTCTCTGGGTATCAATCTGAAACAGCTTTACGGCCAGACCGAAGCCACGGTGTTCATCACCGTGCAGCCGGATGGCGAGGTTCGCGCCGATACCGTGGGTGTTCCTGCACCGGAGGTGGAGATCAAGATCGGCGACAACGGTGAAATCTACTACCGCTCGCCGGGCACGTTTGTGGAGTATTTCAACAATCCGGAGTCCACGGCCTCGACCAAGGACGCAGAGGGCTGGGTGGCCACTGGCGATGCCGGTTTCTTTGAGGAAGGCTCCGGCCACTTGCGGATCATCGACCGTGCCAAGGACGTGGGCAAGATGGCTGATGGTGCAATGTTTGCGCCCAAATATGTAGAAAACAAGCTGAAATTCTACCCGGACATTCTGGAAGCAGTGTTGTTTGGCAATGGCAAGGACCGCTGTGTGGCCTTCATCAATATTGACCTGACGGCTGTAGGAAACTGGGCAGAGCGCAACAATATCGCCTATGCATCCTATCAGGAACTGGCCGGGCATCCGCAGGTTCTGGAGTCACTCCGCGGGCATGTGTCGGCGGTGAACCAATCGGTAGCGGAAGACCCGATGCTGTCAGGCTGCCAGGTTCACCGATTTGTGGTTCTGCACAAGGAACTGGACGCCGATGACGGCGAAATGACCCGCACCCGCAAAGTGCGCCGCCGCATCGTTGAGGAGAAGTTCGACGATATCATTACCGCGCTGTACGACGGTTCGGAGCAGGTCTCGACCGTAACGGAAGTGACCTATGAAGACGGCCGCAAAGGGTCCATCAGCGCGACGCTGACTATTGTCGATGCGGACGTGAAACCGGCTGCGGTTCACAAGGTGGCCGCGGAATGATGCACGTATTTCCGGAAAAAAATCTGCCCCGTGCCGGGCAGGCCGGGCGGATCTCAGATCAAGTCGGGATTGAGGCCGGGATTGAAGGCCGTGTTGACCACCTGCTGGATCTTGAAGGGAGAGCTGAACCCGTGTGTCTGCTCGATGATCGAGGTCAGGCTTTCGGATTGGCTGAGGCCCATCTGCTTGCATTCGACGGCCATCTTCAGAAGGCAGGAATGTTCAAGTTCGCCAAACATTGTTTTGGTCTCCTTGCTGCTCGTTTTTTTCAAGTATCGCATGGAAACCTTAAAATTTCTATGTGGCAGAATAATGGAGGCCGTTGTTATGCTTGACAATTCCTTAAGCTTTGTCACCGAAGACGGCCGCACCATCGGCGGTGTGGTGATGGAGATGAAGAACATCACCCTGCGGTTCGGCGGTGTGGTGGCGATCAAGGATATCTCCTTTGACATCCGCGAGGGCGAGATCCGCGCGATCATCGGTCCCAACGGGGCTGGCAAATCCTCGATGCTGAACGTGATCTCAGGCTTCTATGTGCCGCAGGAAGGCGAAGTGCTGTTTCACGGCAAGAAGCGCCCGCAGATGCGCCCCTATGAGGTGGCCCGCCAGGGCATCGCACGCACATTCCAGAACATCGCGCTGTTCGAAGGCATGAGTGTCTTGGATAACGTCATGACCGGACGGCTCAACTATATGAAAACAGGCCTGTTTTCGCAGGCTCTGTGGAAGGGCAAGGCGGAAAAGGAAGAGACAGAGAACCGCGAGGTTGTGGAGCGGATCATCGACTTTCTGGAGATCCAGCACATCCGCAAGACCCCGGTGTCACGGCTGCCTTATGGCCTGAAGAAACGGGTTGAATTGGCACGTGCCCTGGCTGCCGAACCAAAGCTATTGCTGCTGGACGAACCGATGGCCGGCATGAACGTCGAGGAGAAGGAGGACATGTCCCGCTTTATCCTGGATGTGAACGATGAATTCGGTACTACCATCGCCCTGATCGAGCACGATATGGGGGTGGTGATGGATCTGTCCGACCGCGTCGTGGTGATGGATTACGGCAAGAAAATCGGTGACGGCACCCCGGATGAGGTGCGCAACAACCAGGATGTGATCGACGCATATCTGGGGGTCAGCCATGACTGAGTTGCAATGCAGCAACACCCAGCCCCGGCGGGGTGACACCCGTACATCCCCTGTGCAGCCCCTGAGCACCGCCGCAGTGCAGAATTCCGTGGAGAGCCTCTAATGCCCGAACAACTCGTCTTTGCGATGGAAGTGACGCTGAACGGCCTGATGGCAGGCGTTCTGTATGCGCTGGTCGCGCTGGGTTTTGTGCTGATCTACAAGGCTTCCGGCATTTTCAACTATGCCCAAGGCGTGATGGCGCTGTTTGCCGCAATGACGCTGGTGGGGATCATGCAGGGGCAGGTTCCTTTTGCGCATATCATAAATGCGGTCTTTGGCGGCCATATCACCCATTTCGGCTGGAACGTTCCAGGCGTGCTGGCAATTGCCCTGACTGTCGGGGTGATGGTGCTGCTGGCCTGGCTGGTGCAGGTGCTGGTGATGAAGCATCTGGTAGGGCAGGAGCCGATCATCCTGTTCATGGCCACTATTGGTCTTGCCTATTTCCTGGAAGGCGTTGCCGACCTGATGTGGGGGTCCGAGATCAAGACGCTGGATGTGGGCCTGCCGCAGGGCATCAACCTGTGGATCGACGAGACCACCTTTAACATCTTCGGCTACGGCTTCTTTATCGACAATCTGGACATTGTGGCGACGGTGATTGCGGCGCTGCTGGTGGCCGGGCTGGTCTGCTTTGCCCAATACACCAAGCAGGGCCGGGCGATGCGCGCGGTGGCGGATGACCATCAGGCGGCGCTGTCGGTCGGCATCTCGCTGAACTTCATCTGGGTGCTGGTCTGGTCTGTTGCAGGGTTCGTGGCGCTGGTTGCGGGCATCGTCTGGGGCACCAAGTCCGGTGTGCAGTTCTCGCTGTCGCTGATCGCGCTGAAGGCGCTGCCGGTGCTGATGCTGGGCGGCTTCACCTCGATCCCCGGCGCCATTGTCGGCGGGCTGATCATCGGTGTGGGCGAGAAACTGTTCGAGTTTGCCATCGGTCCGATGGTTGGCGGCGCCACCGAAAACTGGTTTGCTTATGTGCTGGCACTGCTGTTCCTGGTGTTCCGTCCGCAGGGTCTGTTCGGGGAGAAGATCATTGAACGGGTCTGACGCTCATATGACCTGCTCCCGGCCTGTTCAGCTTTCCAGCTTGCGGAATGCGGCGATGACAATGGCGGCGAATACCGTGGCGACCAGCGTGAAGGCAATGGTCAGATCGCCGATCAGCTGCCCGGCCAGGAGCGTTAGCAGCCCGGCCCCGAGAAGCCCCATCAGCATCAGCCCCCAAGGGCCGGGTGCGGTCCCGGAGGTTTCCCTGCGTGCCTCCCGGCGCGGCGGCTCGAATTCGAACGGCGGCAGCACTGTTGCGTCTTCCACCGTTGCCAGCAGGTGGCCCTTGGCCTCTGCAAATTCGGCTGCTGAAATGTCACCCTTCTTCCGCGCGGCCTCCAGCCGCCGGATTTCCTCAAAAATCGCGGTCATTGATCCCACTCACTTTACCCAAGAACAGGGTGGCAGAAAGAAATGGGCAAAATGTGGCCATGCACGGATTTCTGACAAATTGGTTAACGCCGGCGGTGCGGCATGACCAAGGCGATTGCCGTCATCAACGTGATTGCCTGGGCGGGCTTTTGGGCGTTCGGCTATCTGGCGCTGACCGCGGAAGGGTTCACGGAAACCCAGATTGTCACCGCGTCGCTGCTGGCAGCCTCAGGACTGATTACCGGCATCATTGCATATCTGCGTCTGGTGCGCGGCAGCGAGCGCAGCGGCTATGCCAAACCGTCAAACCGGATAACCCGCGCGCAGCGCGACGCGGCACAGGCGCAATGGGGGCAGATCGAATGATTGCCGCCGCTGAAACATTCAAGACAAACACCCGGACCGGGCCCTGTTTGCAACAGAAAGGGAGCATCTGAGACATGTTCTACCGTGAAGCCGGAGACTTCAAAACCTCCTATGCCGATGACAGCCAGACCTTCCCGATCAAGTTCGACCGCGTCCGCTATTATGTGGTACTGGCGGTGGCCTTTGGCATCATCCCGTTCCTGGTCAACGATTACTGGGCCAATGCGATCCTGCTGCCGTTCCTGATCTATTCAATTGCGGCGATCGGGCTGAACATTCTTGTCGGATACTGCGGGCAGGTGTCCCTGGGCACCGGCGGGTTCATGGCGGTGGGGGCCTATGCCTGCTACAAACTGATGACGGCCTTTCCCGAGGTCAGCATGTTCATCCATGTGATCCTGGCGGGCGGCATCACCGCGGTGGTCTGCATGGCCTTCGGCCTGCCCTCGCTGCGCATCAAGGGCTTCTATCTGGCGGTGGCGACGCTGGCGGCGCAGTTCTTCCTGGTGTGGCTGTTCAACCGGGTGCCGTGGTTCTACAACTATTCGGCTTCGGGCCAGATCAACGCACCGGAGCGCGATACCTTTGGCATCCTGATCACCGGCCCCAATGCGCCGGCCTGGGCCACCTATCTGTTCTGCCTGATTTTCCTGACGTTCTGCGCGCTGGTGGCCCGCAACCTGACCCGCGGTACCGTGGGCCGCAGCTGGATGGCGATCCGCGACATGGATATCGCGGCTGAAATCATCGGGGTGAACCCGCTCAAGGCCAAACTGACAGCTTTTGCCGTGTCCGGCTTTTTCATCGGGATTTCCGGCGCGCTGTTCTTTGCGGTCTACCTGGGTGCGGTCGAGGTCGGCGAGGCCTTTGGCATCAACAAGTCGTTCCTGGTGCTGTTCATGGTGATCCTGGGCGGGCTGGGGTCGATCTTCGGCTCCTTTGCCGGCGCGGCCTTTCTGGTGCTCTTGCCGGTGGTGCTGAAGGTGGTGGGCGTCGATCTTCTGGGCTGGCCGACTGATATCGTGGCGCATTTCCAGCTGGTGATCGTGGGGGCGCTGATTGTGGTGTTCCTGATCGCCGAGCCGCACGGCATGGCGCAGCTGTGGCGCGTCGCCAAGGAAAAACTGAGACTTTGGCCCTTCCCGCACTGATGCGGGCACGGCCTGGAAACCGGCGGGGAGAAAAGCAAGACCACCCCCGTTTTAAGAAACAATCGGATAAGACCATAGGGAGGATTTAAGCCGATGAAAAAGACACTGACCACACTGGCGCTGGGCGCCGCGATGGCAGCCGGGCCGGCAATGGCGGACCTGGTGTTCCCGGACCTCAGCTACCGCACCGGGCCTTATGCGGCCGGCGGCATTCCGTTCTCGGACGGCTATAACGACTATTTCACCCTGCTGAACGAGCGCGATGGCGGCATCGGCGGTGTTCCGGCCAAGGTGATCGAATGCGAGACCGGCTATAACACCGAGAAAGGTGTGGAATGCTACGAGTCGACCAAGGGTCAGGGCGCGCTGATCTATCAGCCGTTGTCCACCGGCATCACCTATCAGCTGATCCCCAAGGTGACCGCAGATAACATCCCGCTGCACACCATGGGCTATGGCCGCACCTCGGCGGCGAACGGCGAAGTGTTCAGCCATGTGTTCAACTATCCGGCCAACTACTGGAACGGTGCCTCGGGCGTTGTGAACTACCTGCTCGAAGCCAACGGCGGCGACATCAACGGCAAGAAGATCGCGCTGATCTATCACAACTCCGCCTATGGCAAGGAGCCGATCCGCACCCTGGAGGAGCTGTCCAAGAAACACGGTTTCGAGCTGATCGCCCTGCCGGTGGACCACCCGGGCCAGGAGCAGAAGTCGCAGTGGCTGCAGATCCGCCGCGAGCGTCCCGACAATGTCGTGATGTGGGGCTGGGGCGTGATGAACCAGGTGGCAATTCAGGAAGCTGCCAACATCCGTTTCCCGATGGAGAATTTCATCGGCGTTTGGTGGTCTGGTGCAGAGCATGACGTGATGCCGGCAGGTGACAAGGCGGACGGCTACAAGGCGGTGACCTTCCACAACGTCGGCCGCGACTTCCCGGTATTTGACGACATCCAGAAGTATGTCGTGGACGCGGGCAAGGCCGCAGGTGCCGGCGATCAGGTAGGCAACGTTCTGTATAACCGCGGCATGTACGCGGCGATGCTGGCTGCCGAGGCCGCTAAAACCGCGCAGGAGATCCACGGCACCGGGGATATCGACGCTGCGATGATGCGGGACGGCATGGAAGCGCTGGTTATCGACGAAGCCAAAATGGCTGCACTGGGGATGCCGAACTTTGGCCCGAGCTTCAATGTTTCCTGCGACAACCACGGCGGCCCTGGCCTGGTGGGTGTGACCCAGTGGGATGCAGAGAGCAAAACCTGGTCGCTGATTTCGGACTTCAAACCGTCCGATACCGAAGTGATCGGTAAGCTGATCGAAGAAGATTCGGGCGCCTATGCGGCTGAAAACAACATTGAGTCCCGCTGCAAGTAAGGGCTTTGGCCGGCCCCTGCCTTGGCGGGGCCGGAAACAACCGGCGCGGCAGAGAGCTGCCGCGCCACTCAACAGGGTTCCGGTTCAGGTCCGGGACAGTCATGAGGACACGCTTTGATGCTGGATGCAGCGAATACCGCCGCCGACACCTCTGATGTGCAGGCCGAGACCCTGCTGGAGGTCAACAATATCGAGGTGATCTACAATCACGTGATCCTCGTTCTGAAGGGCGTCAGCCTGAATGTCCCCAAGGGCGGCATAACCGCGCTGCTGGGCGGCAACGGGGCTGGCAAGACCACCACGCTGAAGGCGATCTCGAACCTGCTGCATTCGGAACGCGGCGAGGTCACCAAAGGCTCGATCAAGTACCGCGGCGCGCATGTCCATGAGCAGGACCCGGCCGAGCTGGTGAAGAAGGGCGTCATTCAGGTGATGGAAGGCCGCCATTGTTTTGAGCATTTGACGGTGGAGGAAAACCTGCTGACCGGTGCGTATACCCGTTCGGACAGCAGTGCAAAGATTCAGGACGATCTGGAGATGGTCTATCACTATTTCCCGCGTCTGAAGGAGCGCCGCAAAAGCCAGGCCGGCTATACCTCGGGCGGCGAGCAGCAGATGGTGGCGATGGGCCGTGCGCTTATGTCCCGGCCAGAGACGATCCTGCTGGACGAGCCCTCGATGGGGCTGGCGCCGCAGCTGGTGGAGCAGATTTTCGAGATCGTGAAGTCGATCAACGAGAAGGAAGGGGTGACCTTCCTTTTGGCCGAGCAGAACACCAACGTGGCCCTGCGCTATGCACATTACGGTTACATCCTGGAGTCGGGCCGTGTGGTGATGGACGGACCTGCGGCTGAGCTGCGGGAGAACCCGGATGTAAAGGAATTCTACCTCGGGATGTCGGATGAAGGGCGCAAGAGCTTTCGCGACGTGCGGTCTTACCGGCGCCGCAAGAGGTGGCTGAGCTGATGCGGGGAGATGACGTGATGACCTATTTTGACACGCTTGAGACCCGCAGCGCCGATGAACGCGCCGCAGATCTTGCCAAGGCCTTGCCGGAGCAGATCGCCCGTGCACAGTCTGCCTCCGGATATGCGGAATTGCTGGACGGTGTGGATCCGGCGGCGGTGGTCTCGGCGGAGGCCTTGGCGGCGCTGCCGGTGCTGCGCAAGTCGGAGTTGAGCCGGGCGCAGGCCGGGAACCCGCCCTTTGGCGGTTTCACCGTGAAGCCTGCGACCGGCTTTGCCCATGTTTTCCAAAGTCCCGGCCCGATCTATGAGCCGGGCGGGGTGGATGGCGACTGGTGGCGGATGGGGCGGTTTCTGAACGCTGCCGGGATCGGCCGGGGCGATGTGGTGCAGAACTGTTTCGGCTACCATCTGACACCTG
The DNA here is from genome assembly GCF_025141335.1 of Leisingera sp. M523. Lineage (NCBI taxonomy): Bacteria > Pseudomonadati > Pseudomonadota > Alphaproteobacteria > Rhodobacterales > Roseobacteraceae > Leisingera > Leisingera sp. M523. The sequence continues at coordinate 3,578,532 of NZ_CP081036.1, read as the reverse complement.
CGGGCATGATCTTTGAAAACGGTGCGCGGGCGGTGGGCGCGGCGGTGTTGCCTGCCGGCACCGGCCAGACAGAGCTGCAGGTGACGGCCGCGCGTGATGTCGGTGCCACCTCCTATGCCGGCACGCCGGATTACCTGAAGGTGATCCTGGACAAGGCCGGCGCCATGGGTGTGGAACTGGCCTTTACCAAGGCGGCGGTGGGCGGCGGCGCGCTGTTTCCTTCCCTGCGTCAGGAGTATGCCGACCGCGGGATCTCCTGCCTGCAGTGCTACGCCACCGCTGATCTGGGCAATATCGCCTATGAAAGCCCGGCTATGGAAGGGATGATCGTCGACGAGCATGTGATCGTCGAGATTGTCACCCCCGGCACCGGCAATCCAGTGGCACCAGGTGAGGTGGGTGAGGTTGTGGTGACAACGCTGAACCCGGATTATCCGCTGATCCGTTTTGCCACCGGCGATCTGTCGGCAGTGATGCCGGGCGTTTCGCCCTGCGGCCGCACCAATTTGCGGATCAAGGGCTGGATGGGCCGGGCGGATCAGACGACCAAGATCAAAGGCATGTTTGTGCGGCCCGAGCAGGTGGCGGCGCTGGTCGACAAACATGACGAGATCGTCAAGGCGCGTGTGGTTGCCAGCCGCGATGGCGAGATGGATGCAATGACCGTGCAGATTGAGGCGCAGGGCGGCGACGAGGCAGCCTATGCCCGCTCGGTGATCGAGGTGCTGAAGCTCAAGGGCAAGGTTGAGGTTGTGGCACCGGACGCATTGCCCAAGGACGGACTGGTGATCGAGGATCAGCGGAACTACGACTGATTTCTTCGCTGGATCCAAGAGGTACGGGCGCCGGCAACAGGCGCCCGTTTTCTGTTCAGCAGGCAGGCAGAGCGCAAGCAGTGCTTTCTGGCTGGAATTTCTGACTGGAATAGTCGTAATAGGGCAACGCGAAACATCAGCCGGACCTGTGACTGCCGTAAAATGACTGCCGCGAATGACCCCATAAAGTATGCCCCCAACGGGCGCCGCAGCGGTGGAAGGAGCCGCGGTGGTGTTTTTGCAGTTCTGGCCTGGGCGGTGGCCCTGTCTTGCGTGCTGCCGATGCTGGCGGTGGCGCTGGCAGCGGCATTCGGCGGGACGGAGACGATCAGCCATCTGGCGGCCACGGTGCTGCCAGGATATTCGCTGACGACTCTGGCACTGGTCGCGCTGGTCGCGCTTGGCACATTTGCAATCGGCACCGGTGCTGCCTGGCTGGTGACCATGACGCGCTTTCCCGGCGCACGGTTTCTGGAAATCGCACTGGTCCTGCCGCTGGCGTTTCCGGCCTATGTTCTGGCCTATGCCTATACCCATATTCTGGACCACCCCGGTTTCGTGCAGGCCACGCTGCGGGATGTGACCGGCTGGGGGCCGCGGGACTACTGGTTCCCTGAGATCCGCTCCACAGGCGGGGCAGCGGCGATGCTGGTTCTGGTGCTTTACCCTTATGTTTACCTGCTGGCGCGGGCGGCGTTTCTGCAGCAGAGCGCGGGCGCTTTTCTGGCGGCACGGGCGTTGGGCAAGAACGCCTGGCAGGCATTCTGGATGGTGAGCCTGCCGATGGCGCGGCCGGCGATCGCCTCGGGCGTGCTGCTGGCAGTGATGGAGACCATCGCGGATTTCGGCACGGTCTCCTATTTCGGCGTGCAGACATTTGCCACCGGGATTTACACCAGCTGGTTTTCGCTGGGCGACCGGGGCGGGGCGGCGCAGCTGGCTCTGTGCCTGTTGGGCTTTGCCCTGACGCTCGCCGTAGCGGAGCGGGCGACACGGGGGCGGGCGAAGTACCATCACGCAGGCAAGCATCATAACCAGATGCCGCCGGCCGAGCTGAAGGGGCTCCAGGCAGCGGTCGCGGCCTTCTTCTGCGCGGTGCCGGTGGTGCTGGGATTTTTGCTGCCTGTGGCGGTGCTGTTCCTGATGAGTTTTGAGTCTGAGCAGAACCTGTTCAGCCGGCGCTACATCGATTTTACTGCCAACTCGATCACATTGGCGGCAATTGCTGCAGTTCTGACCGTGGCAGCCGCAGTGTGCCTTGGCTTTTACCAGCGGCTGCGGCCCGGGCAGGTGTCCTCAACTGCGGCCTATTTTGCGCGGCTGGGCTATGCGGTGCCGGGCGGGGTGATCGCGGTGGGGCTGATCGTGCCATTTGCCGCCTTTGACAACGCGCTGGATGCCTGGATGCGGGAGAGTTTCGGCATCCGCACCGGGCTGTTGGTGACAGGATCGATCTGGCTGCTGGTCGCGGCTTACGGCGTGCGGTTCATGGCCGCCGCGCTTGGTGCTTATGAGGGCGGTCAGGCCACTATGCATTCCAACATGGATGCGGCGGCGCGCTCCTTGGGGCAGGGGCCGCTTGGGATGCTGCGCCGGGTGCATCTGCCGATCCTGACGCCCAGCCTGCTGACTGCGCTGCTGATTGTGTTTGTCGATGTGATGAAGGAGTTGCCCGCGACGTTGATTATGCGGCCGTTCAATTTCGACACGCTGGCGGTGCAGGCGCACCGGCTGGCGGCGGATGAGCGGCTGGAGGGCGCCGCGGTGCCTTCGCTGGTGATCATGGCGGTGGGGTTGCTGCCGGTGATACTGATCTGCCGTCAGGTGGGCCGGCGGCGCTAGGCACAAGAATTTTGGAAAATTCTTGCCAAGAAAATTTGAATTTTCTTAGCCCGGGTGCAGCTTAGGCTGCCCACCAGGCCTCAATCTCATCGCGGGAAATCCGGTTTGCCGGACCCAAGCCCACCAGCACGGTTTCCTCAGCCTGACAGCGCTTGGCTTCAACATGGCGGCCTACTACATGCAGCTCATATGCGCCTCCGGAAGTCAGCACAAAGCCTTTCATCCGGTAAAGCCCCGCAGGCCGGTCCGCCAGCTTGTTTCCCAGTGCGCGGCGGTCCAGCACATCGTTGCTGCGGTGCTGCCAGGTGGTATAGGCGGGATGTGCGGCAACAGCGGTGCCCTTGGGCAGCGGCACCACGTCGAACAGCAGCTCGGCCACGGGCGACCCATTCAGCACGGTAGGAGTGCGGGCGCCGGCCTTCGCCAGCAAGGCGGAGACCGTCTGGTTCATGCCATCGCATTTGGAGACGATCACCAGATCAGCGGCGCGGATTTGCTGCTCCGCCTGCGGTGCAACCAGCGGGTCGTTCAGCAGGGTTCCGGCATTTTCTGCATCCACCAGAGTGACGATGCCGCCATAACTCAGCCCTCGTTCATTCAGAACCGAATTGGCGATGGCGACCGGGTCGGAAATGCCGCTGGCCTCGATGACCAGATGATCCGGACGGCCTGGCCGGTTCAGGATGTCGCGCAACGCGAGAGACAGGTCATCGCCCATGGTGCAGCAGGCACAGCCATTGGTGAGAGCAATCGTGCCGCCAGCAGTGTCCTGGATCAGGGCGTCATCAATGTTGATTGCACCAAAATCATTCACGATCACGGTCAGTTTCAGTCCGTGATCTTCGGCTAAAAGACGGTTGATTAACGTGGTCTTGCCAGCGCCCAGATAGCCGCTGATTATCGTTACCGGCAACCGGTTCATACGCTCTGTTCCTCCAGAGCGCGGAAAGCTCTCGACTGCATGATTCCCCCCGAAATTCAAGATGCGGGAATCTATATGCCGGTGGCCCGAACGGGTCTAGCAAAAGCTCTGTCAGCTTCAATCTTTCGTCAGGGGACGTGCCTGTGTTTCTGTGGAACCAGCAGCTGTAAAAAAGCGCGGCCCAAGCCGCGCTTTTTTCGTGTTGGCTGACGGCTGGACTTACTTCCAGCCTGCGTTGTTGAAGATCTTCTGTGCTTCGGGAAGATTCTTGGCAACGTCCGAAAGGCTCACGTCATCCGGCTTGAAGTGGCCAAGCGCTGCGATCGAGGGGGCCAGGCCGACACCGGGCACCGCCGGGTATTCGTCATTCCCGGCCGAGAAATACGCTTGGGCGGAATCACCGGCGAGATATTCCAGGAACTGGATGGCGTTTTCCTTGTTCGGCGCATGGGCTGCCACACCGCCGCCCGAGAGGTTCATATGCGCGCCTTCTGTATTCTGCGAGGGAAACAGCCAGCCGATCTGATCGCGGCCGTCCGAGATGCCCTTGACGTTTTTGCGGATCGAACGTGCGAAGTAGTAGGTGTTGGCCACCGCGATATCGCATTCGCCTGAGATGATGCCGCGCATCTGGTCAGTGTCGCCGCCCTGCGGGTCGCGGGCCATGTTGGCGACGACGCCCTCAGCCCATTCCCGGGCTTTTTCGGTGCCGTGGTGAGTCACGATCGAGGCCAAAAGGGTCTGGTTGTAAGTGTTCTTGGAAGAGCGGATGCAGACCTGGCCTTTGTATGCGGGGTCTGCCAGATCCAGATAGGTGAGCGGCGGGTTGGCCACTTCATCCTTGTCATAGAAGATGATCCGTGAGCGTTGGCTGAAGCCGAACCACTGATTGTCCTCATCCTGCAGATAGGCGGGCACGCGGGCTTCCAGTACATCGCTGTCGATGCTTTGCAGCACACCGGCGTCCTTGGCGCGCGTCAGACGCGAGGTGTCGACGGTGATCAGGATGTCGGCAGGGGAATTCTCACCTTCGGCGTTCATCCGGGCGATCAGCTCATCCGCGTTGCCTTCGATGCGGTTGATGGTGATGCCGGTGGCCGCTTCGAATTCCGAATAGAGCTGTTCGTCGGTGTCATAGTGGCGCGACGAATAGATGTTCAGCTCGCCTTCGGCGGCAGCTGAGGTGGCAATGGCAGCGGTCAGGGCGCCGGCCAGTACGGTGGTGGCTTTCAGCATTGTATGTCCCGTTCTTCTGTGGCTTTTATTCCGACTGAAATAGTCAATTAAAGCAATTGGCAGAAGATGCAACGGATTTCCGACTGAAACACTTGGTGAGTTCCCGGCCTGGGCTGGCGGCAACTGAGAACAGGCGGGCAGGAGCTAAAGAGGAGGGGCAGATGTCGGGGCGCGCTCCCGCCTGTCGCCGGACTTTTGGCAAAGCCCGCTCCGGTTGGGCGTGGCACCGCGCCCTACGCGGTGCCACGCCCAAGGCCGCGAAGACTCGCCCGGTTTTGGCCGGGGGATCTGCGGGCGCGGGAGCGTTTGCCTGTGTCTTTTCCGGAAACCGCAGCTGCCAAACGCAAAAAAACCGCATCAGGTGATGCGGTTTTCTGCGTGTCGCTGTATCGGATCTTAGCCCTGGCGCGCTTTGAACTTGCGCTGGGTCTTGTTGATCACGTAAACGCGGCCCTTGCGGCGCACAACCCGGCAATCGCGGTGCCGGTTCTTCAGCGAACGGAGCGAGTTCTTGACCTTCATGGTCTCTCTCCTTGTCTGCGGCGCGAACCAGCGCCTGGGTTAGCGGGTGGCCTGGCCGGAGCCGAAGCCGTGAATGAATGGTGGGCGATACAAGGATCGAACTTGTGACCCCTTCGATGTCAACGAAGTGCTCTACCGCTGAGCTAATCGCCCACTCTGGCCTGCGCGCCGTCCTGCCCCTTAGAAGTGAAAGGGGCGCGGGGTGCCGCGCCGGTGAGGGGGTCTATAAATAGAGTCGCTCAGGGGTGCAAGAGCTTTTGACCGCAGAAATTTCCGCGATATGCTGTTTCTTGCACAAGAAGCACCGGAGCAAGGATGCCTGATACAGCGTTTTCCGTGATTTCACCGCAGAAACTGGCGTCCGCCGTGGTTTTTGCCTCTCCGCACAGCGGCACGGACTATTCCGAATCCTTTCTGGCCCAGTCGATTCTGGGACGGAGGGAGATCCGCAGCTCGGAGGACGCCTTTGTCGACCGGCTGTTCCAGACCGCGCCAGAGTTTGGATCGCCGCTGCTGATGGCAGTCAAGCCGCGTGCCTACCTGGATCTGAACCGGTCTCCGGATGAGCTGGATCCGGCGGTGATCGAAGGGGTGCAGCGGCGCGGGCAGAACCCGCGGGTGGCTTCGGGCCTTGGAGTGATTCCCCGGGTGGTGGCCAATGGCCGTGCCATTTACCGCGGCAAACTGCCGGCGGCGGAAGCTGAGCAGCGGATCAGATGCTGCTGGCATCCCTACCACCAGGCGCTGAAGGGGCTTCTGGAGCAGGCGCATCAGCATTTCGGCCAAGCGATCCTGGTCGATTGCCATTCGATGCCGCATGAGGCGATCGACACCATGGTTCCGTGCAAGGGCGGCAAGCCAGAGGTGGTACTGGGCGACCGCTTCGGCGCCGCAGCCGATAGCAGCGTTGTGGACCGGATCGAGGCTGCCTTTGCTGCGGTCGGGCTGAACGTCGCCCGCAATACGCCGTTTGCCGGGGCCTATATCGCCCAGACCTATGGTCGCCCATCGCGGCGGCAGCACGCGGTTCAGATTGAAATAGACCGGGCACTGTATATGGATGAAGCTAAAATCCGTCCCAACGGGAACTTTGAACCGCTGCAGCAGCTGTTGCGCCAAGTGATTGCCGAGATTGCGGCGATTGGGCGTGAGGAACTGCCGCTGGCGGCGGAGTAAGAAAAAACGCTTGCGCGGCTCAGCGCAGCGCGCGGCCTTTCAGAATCGCGTTTTCTCCAAATCGCTTGCGGATGGCGTCGGTGGCGCGTTCTGCCTCGGCCCGCTTGCCGGCCTGCGGATCCAGCAGGTCGCCGGTTTCGTCGGCTTGCGATTCGGGCACGAGATCAGAGATGCCGCAGCCCAGCAGCCGGTAGGGCCCTTGGTTGCCCGCCTGGTCCAAAAGATTGCGTGCGGTGCGGTAAATGCGGTCGGCGATCTGGGTGGGACTGTGCAGTGTCACCCGCCGGGTCAATGCGGAATGATTGGCGCGTTTCAGTTTGAGGGTGACAACCCGGCCTGCAAGCTCCCGCGCCTTGGCACGGTCGGAAACCTGTTCTGCAAGCCGCCACAGATGACCATCCAGAATGTCTATGCTGGCGGTGTCTTCAAAAAACGTGGTTTCCTTGGAAATCGATTTGACGGGGGCATTGGCCGAAACCCGGCGCCGGTCCTGGCCGCGGGCCAGGTGCCAGAGCCGGTCCCCCATCGAGCCGAAGCGGCTGTGCAGGGCCTCGCGGTCCCAACGCAAAAGGTCCGAGAAAGTGCGGATGCCTGCCTTTTCCAGACTTGCCTGGGCAGCGGGGCCAATGCCCCAAATCAGCCGCACCGGTTTTTCGCGCAGGAAATCAGCGGTTTCTGCCTTGCCAATCACCGAGAACCCGCGCGGTTTGTCGAGGTCGGATGCAACTTTGGCCAGGAACTTATTATGCGACAGGCCGATGGAACCGGTGACCCCCAATTCGTCCTTCATCCGTTTGACCAGCCGGGCCAGCATCACGGCGGGCGGCGCACCATGCAGTTTTTCGGTGCCGCTGAGGTCCATGAAGGCTTCATCCAGCGACAGCGGCTCCACCTCCGGGGTGAGCTCGTTCATCAACTTGCGGATTTCGCGGCTGACCTCGACGTAGACGCTCATCCGCGGTTTGATGAAGACTGCATCGGGGCAGAGTTTCAAGGCCTGGAACGTTGGCATGGCCGAGCGCACGCCGCGGATGCGGGCGACGTAACAGGCGGTGGAAACCACACCGCGTTTGCCGCCGCCGATGATCACCGGCTTGGCGGCCAGTTCTGGATTGTCGCGCTTTTCGACGCTGGCATAAAAGGCATCGCAGTCCATATGGGCGATGGTGAGGGAAAACAGCTCTGCATGCGTCTTGATCCGCGGGCTGCCGCAATGCGGACAGCGCCGGGTAGGGGCAATCTGGCTCAGGCAGTCTCGGCACAGGGCATGCATGGCGGGCAAGGATTCTGCTGGATTCAGGGACGGGCTAGTATAGCTTGCGGCGGAGGCCTTGTCTTTAACGCGGCCCGTGTCCAAGTGACAGATCATGGCACGAGCAGACGAAGATTTTTCAGGTGCAAAGCCGGCTCTTTTTCTGGGGCAGGATGTGCTGGGGATCCAGCGGGACGGCAAGCCGGATACCCCATACCCCGGGTTTTGGGACCTGCCGGGCGACGGGCGCGAAGGCGGCAAAAGTCCCGAAGCCTGCGCGCTGCGGGAGGCCCGGGAAGAAGTTGGCCTAATGCAGCGGCCGGACAGGTGAAATTCGGAGAGGAGGGGCAGGGATGGGCGATGATGCCGCGGGATACCTAAAGCGCGCACTCTTTGGCGGTGCCGCATCTTGCCGGACGACTAAGGCACTGCCTTGCGGAGCGGGCGGTTTGCATGGGGCTGAAAGAAAGATCCCCCGCTAATTAGCGGGGGGAGGTGACGGGTCTCAGGAAGAAAAGCCCGTCTGGGGAGTGTCTCAAGTCCTAGACTCGCTCAGTCGGCGGTAATTCGCAAAGTCCGCGGCAGCGGGCAGAGTTTGCGGAGCTGCGTGGTGTGCTTTTGAAGGCACAGGGCAATTTGGCGCAGATTTTGCCGCTCCCGGCGGATTTCTCAGCGAAAAGAAATGCTTGACGCTGCGTCACTATACTTTTGAACCATGGCTCCCACTGGCGGATTGTGCATAGCGCAAAAGATTTATTCCCGCCTAATTTTTAGGCATGAAGGCACGGGAAGCGTTTGCAGCGCAGGCAGCCTGTGGATGTTCGGTATTAATCCTGCACACCGGCCAGCTCAGCCAGGATGGCTTCAGCCGCGGCGCGGGGGCTGTTTGCCTGCCAGATCGGACGGCCAACAACGATATGGTCAGCACCGTCAGCTATAGCGCTCGCAGGTGTCGCGACCCGTTTTTGGTCGCCGAGGTCGGCACCGGCGGGGCGGACGCCGGGGGTGACGATCAGCTTGCCTTCGGCTTCGGGCAGGGCGCGGATCAAGGCCGCTTCCTGCGGGCTGGCGATCACCCCGTCGGCGCCGGCGGCAAAGGCGTTGCCTGCGCGTTCCAGTACCAGATCCTGCACCGCACCCTCTTTGATCAGAGCGCCGTCCAAGTCCTGGCGGTCCAATGAGGTGAGGATGGTGACGGCAAGGATCTTGAGGTCCTTGCCGGCAGCGCCTTCCTTGGCCGCCTGCACAACGTAAGGGTCGCCATGAACGGTGAGGAAATCGAGATCGAACTGGGCTAGGCCGCGCACCGCATTTTCCACGGTGGCGCCGATGTCGAACAGCTTCATGTCGAGGAAGATACGCTTGCCGTGCTCCTGCTTCAGCTCATTTGCCAGCGCCAGCCCGCCTCCGGTCAGCATGCCTAGGCCGATCTTGTAGAAGGAGACCGCATCTCCCAGCTGTTCGGCCAGCTTCAGGCCATTCAGCGCGTTGGGGACATCCATGGCAACAATCAGACGGTCGTCGACGCGCGGGGCTTGGGTCATGGTGGGTCCTCATTTGGCAGGCGGGTTTGGCTGGAAACTGGCGTTTCATACGCAAGGGGCTTCGGTTGGGCAAGGTGCAGACTGGGCTCCCGCAACTGAAGCTGCCCCGGTGCGGGGGCAGAATACAGTTTTGGGCCCGGCGCCGCACTGGCGCGCGGCGCGGTCACTCCTGTGGCGCCGGGGAAGTTGACGCAGGTCAGGGATTTGCTCATCTTTTCGGTGTTTACTGATCTTGAAGCGGCTGGTTTGCTTCCCACATTGAACCTTGAGGCCCGGACAGGGGCGTGCCGCAGGGCGGGCGCTGCCAAACATCGGGCGCTTGAAAAAGGAGAGCAAGATGGACTTGAACAAGTTCACTGAGCGTGCACGCGGATTCGTGCAGGCGGCGCAGACGATTGCGATGCGCGAAGGGCATCAGCGGCTGGTGCCAGAGCACCTTCTGAAAGCATTGATGGATGATGATCAGGGGCTGGCGAGCAACCTGATCTCCCGCGCGGGCGGCGCACCGGCGCGCGTGGTTGAGGCTGTCGAGGCTGCTGTTGCCAAGCAGGCGAAGGTGAGCGGAGACGCGGCGCAGATCTATTTGGACGGCCAGACTGCCAAGGTGCTGGACGAGGCTGCCAGGATTGCCGAGAAGGCAGGCGACAGCTTTGTACCGGTTGAACGCCTGCTGATGGCGCTGTGCATGGTGAAGTCCAAGGCGAAGGACGCCCTGGAAGCCGGTGCTGTCTCTGCACAGAAGCTGAATGAGGCGATCAATGACATCCGCAAGGGACGCACCGCTGACTCAGCCACCGCTGAGGAAGGCTATGATGCGCTGAAGAAATACGCCCGTGACCTGACCGAGGCGGCGCGGGAGGGAAAGATCGACCCGATCATCGGGCGGGATGAGGAAATCCGCCGTTCGATGCAGGTGCTGTCGCGCCGGACCAAGAACAATCCGGTGCTGATCGGTGAGCCGGGCGTCGGTAAGACCGCGATTGCCGAGGGCATGGCGCTGCGTATCATCAATGGCGATGTGCCGGAGTCCTTGCGTGACAAGAAGCTGCTGTCGCTGGATATGGGCGCGCTGATTGCCGGTGCGAAGTACCGCGGCGAGTTTGAGGAGCGCCTGAAGGCGGTGCTGACCGAAGTGACCGAAGCCGCCGGTGAAGTCATTCTGTTCATCGACGAGATGCACACGCTGGTCGGCGCCGGCAAATCCGACGGCGCGATGGATGCCGCCAACCTGATCAAGCCGGCGCTGGCGCGCGGCGAGCTGCATTGTGTCGGCGCGACCACTCTGGATGAATACCGCAAATATGTGGAGAAGGACGCGGCCCTGGCCCGCCGGTTCCAGCCGGTGATGGTAACCGAGCCGACGGTGGAAGACACTGTTTCTATCCTGCGCGGTATCAAGGAGAAGTATGAACTGCACCACGGTGTGCGGATTGCCGATGCGGCGCTGGTCGCAGCGGCGACACTGTCGAACCGCTATATCACCGACCGCTTCCTGCCGGATAAGGCCATCGACTTGATGGACGAGGCCGCCAGCCGCCTGCGCATGCAGGTGGATTCCAAGCCCGAGGAATTGGATGCGCTGGACCGGCAGATCCTGCAGATGCAGATTGAGGAAGAGGCGCTGAAGCTTGAGGACGACGCGGCCTCAAAGGACCGGCTAACGACGTTGCAGAAGGAACTGTCGGACCTGCAGGAGCAGTCTGCCGAGATGACCGCTCAGTGGCAGTCGGAACGGGACAAGCTGGCAGGGGCCCGCGATCTGAAAGAGCAGCTGGACCGTGCCCGCGCCGACCTGGACATAGCCAAGCGGGAGGGCAACCTCGCCAAGGCAGGAGAGCTGTCTTATGGCGTTATTCCAGGGCTGGAAAAGCAGCTGTCCGATGCCGAGAGCCGCGAAGAAAAGGGCCTGATGGTCGAAGAGGCCGTGCGGCCGGAGCAGATCGCGGCTGTTGTGGAGCGTTGGACCGGTATTCCGACCTCCAAAATGCTGGAGGGCGAGCGCGAGAAGCTGCTGCGCATGGAAGATGATCTGCACCGCCGGGTGATCGGCCAAAACACTGCGGTGACTGCAGTGGCCAATGCTGTACGCCGGGCACGTGCAGGCCTGAATGACGAGAACCGGCCGCTGGGGTCGTTCCTGTTCCTCGGGCCGACCGGTGTTGGCAAGACCGAACTGACCAAGGCGGTTGCCGGTTTCCTGTTCGACGACGAGCACGCGATGGTCCGCGTCGACATGTCCGAGTTCATGGAGAAACACTCGGTCGCCCGGCTGATCGGTGCGCCTCCGGGCTATGTCGGCTATGACGAAGGCGGAATGCTGACAGAGGCCGTGCGCCGCCGCCCCTATCAGGTGGTGCTGTTTGACGAGGTCGAAAAGGCGCATCCGGATGTGTTCAACGTGCTGCTGCAGGTGCTGGACGACGGCATGCTGACCGATGGTCAGGGCCGCACCGTGGACTTCAAGCAGACGCTGATCATCCTGACCTCGAACCTGGGCGCGCAGGCGCTTAGCCAGCTGCCCGAGGGCGCGGATGCCTCGGATGCGCGGCGCGACGTGATGGATGCGGTCAAGGCGCATTTCCGGCCCGAGTTCCTGAACCGTCTGGATGAGACCATCATCTTTGACCGTTTGGCGCGGGCGGATATGGACGGCATTGTCGAAATCCAGCTGGCGCGGCTGCTGAAGCGGCTGGCGGCGCGCAAGATCGCGCTGGAGCTGGACGAGGCGGCCAAGACCTGGCTGGCGGATGAAGGCTATGACCCGGTGTTCGGCGCCCGCCCCCTGAAGCGGGTGATCCAGCGCGCCCTGCAAAACTCGCTCGCCGAGGCCCTGCTGGGTGGCGAGATCAAAGACGGCGACACCGTCCCGGTCTCGGTTGGCAGCGAAGGGTTGATCATCGGCGGCCGGCTGGGGACGTCAGAGCGGCCCAGGCCCGACGATGCGGTTGTGCATTAAGGGGAAGTAATAAAGAGGGCCCGCCAGCGATGGCGGGCCTTTGTCATGAATGGGAGCGCCTTACAGCTCCTGTCGGCGTGCGCCCGTCCGGGTGCGCTCCCCCGCCAGGATCAGGCAATAGTCCTCGCCTTCCAGTACCAGTTGGCTGATTGAAGACCGGTTGCGGCGCATGCCCAAAAGGTAGTCACGCGTGCCGGATTTGCGGAGCCTCACGGTATGGAAACGGATCTCCGTGGGTGCCGTCGCTGCAATCGCCGGCGAAAACCAAGCCGCCGCGGCGGCAGCGGCTGTGCAGCTAAGGGCCGTGCGGCGCAAAATGCCTTTGGAACAGCTTGCCATCAGATCACCAGCCTTTTGTAGTAACGAACCTCTGGCGGCGCGGTCATGAATGCGGCCATGCTGGCGAGGACACCGTTTTCGGAAATGGCCTGGATGTAGGCGGCGTGGTGCTGTTTTGAGAGCCATTCCTCAACAATCAGCAGGCCGCGGGTTTCGTCATCATAATAGAGTGTGACCGACAGGGCGCCGTCAAAGCCGCGGACAGCCGCGTATGTGGCCAGGGCGTTTCAGGATCACGATTTGCAAACTGGCGACCTTGCAGCATTGTCCGGCCGCTCTGTTCCGACATTCAACCGGGAGTTCCGGCGTATTTTTGGTGCGTCGCCAGCGCAATGGCGCAAGCAACGTAAGCTGGATCAGGCCAAGGGGTTGCTGGAAAACACCAGAGAGGCGGTCACCGGCATCGGGCTGGCCGTCGGCTATGACAGCACGTCCCATTTTATCAGCGCATTTAAAAAGCAGTTCGGGATGACCCCGGGTCAGTTCCGGGCGGCTATTGCCGCAGCTGACCCGTAGTCCTGGGGATGCAGCCTCACTGTGCTACCGCGTCCTTGGCCACCCGCCGTTCATATTTGCGGCGCAGGACTTGCAGGCGGGGTTCCCAATTGTAGCGTCCGTCTTCGGCAGTGGCGGACCAGAACAGCTTGCCGCCATAGCGCCAGGGGTCAAGCACGATGCCCTCATTTATTCCGTCGCCTTTGGCGGCGATCACCGCAGTGCTGTGGTCGATGCGGAAATCGTTTTTAGGTTCGGCAATGGCGCGCAGCATCGTGAGCGTTTGGAAGTTCTCCTGGCTAAGCCGCGCCTGCATGTCCTCGGCATAATGCACGCAAAGGCCGCGGTCCTTGACCCCGGTGTTCACCATCGTGTTGTGCAGGATCGGCGAGGTGGTGACATTATACTGCTCGGCCAGCCTGGCGGAGTAGCTGTAGGCGATCTCGGCCGCACGGCGGGCCTCAACCGGGTCCACTTTCGGATCCAGGGCTTGCAGCGCCAGCGAGAGTTCTTGGACATCGTTCTTGGTCGCCGCGGGGCCGGTGGCGCAGCCAGCCAGCGTGGCGGCTGCCAGCATCATCAGGTAAGCAAAAAGGGATTTCATCATGGTCTGCCCGTGCCGGAATTTCAGTTTCCGGCCAGCATAGTGAAAACGCGCAGGCAGTGCAGCGGGGAATTTTGCAGCCAGGAGATACTCCGGAGCTTACTCCTCGATCGCCTCCTGCACGATGCCGTCCAGCAGATCGTGGATCACCTGCATCTCGCCCTCGGGGAAGGCGCGAAAGCCGATGGTGACGTCTTCTGCGCCAGGAGGCTGGGCCACGAATATGTCATAAGGGCAGAAGGTGATGTTCATCGGGTTGGCCTCCATCACCTGGCGCGACAGTTTGGCGGAGCAGAAAGAAAAGACCTGCGCATGTTCAAACAGCACAATATCCGAGCCGACATCGGCGCGGGTGCGTTCCAGCATGTCGCCCACATGGCTGATGTGGTCGATCCGCAGGCCACGGTTGGTGATGGCGCTTTCAAGCCCGAAGGTTACGTCATCAAAGGACAGGGGGGTGGTGTAGCTCACCATGTCCTGCGCCGCAGCCGTGCCGGTGCTGAGGGCAAGGGCTGCTGCAACTGCATACATCTTCATCGGGCATCTCCCTGGTGTTTGCTGATCCGCGCGTGCTGCCCAGCAGGGCCGTGCGCTAACATATTACATTTTTTGCATGAGATGGGGGCAACCGCCACCGGAAAGTTTCCGTATAGCCGGTTCAGGCGCCGCGCCGCTGAAAGCCTCTTTTGTTAACGCGGAATGAAGAAGGCTGTGCAACGTTACAGTTCTCTCGCGCAGTCGTTACAGGATATGTTTTGGGTTTTGCGCACGGGACCGTTACCTGAAAGGGAGCAGTAAACTCAGGAGACGCAGATGGCGCGCCGCTGGACCAATGATTTGACCCTTGCAGATGCAACCCCGGAGGCTGCGTTCTGGAACCGCCGCCGGATCATGGCGGGGCTGGCAGGCAGCGGGCTGGCCGCGGCGCTAGGCACCGGCGTGCGTGCGGAGGAGGCGTTGGAACCCAATACTTGGGAAGAGGTGACCAACTACTGCAACTTCTATGAATTCGGCACCGGCAAAGGCGACCCGTCCAAATACGCGGACCGGATGACAACCACGCCCTGGAGCGTCAAGATTGACGGTTTGGTGGACAAGCCGGGTGATTATTCCTTTGAGCAGATCCTGGGCGAAGTGACACTGGAAGAGCGTATCTACCGTTTCCGCTGTGTCGAGGCCTGGTCCATGGTGGTGCCCTGGCAAGGATTCGAACTTGCCGATTTGCTGAACCTTGCAGGCGTGCAGGACGGCGCCAAATACGTTGCATTTGAGACACTGTACCGGCCGTCTGAAATGCCGGGCACCGCCTATAAGGTGCTGGACTGGCCTTATCGTGAAGGGCTGCGCCTGGATGAGGCGATGAACCCGCTGACGATGATGGCAACAGGTATCTTCGGCAAGCCGCTGCCCAACCAGAACGGCGCACCGCTGCGGCTGGTGGTTCCGTGGAAGTACGGTTTCAAGTCAATCAAGTCCGTCGTCCGCATCACCCTGACGGATCAGGAGCCGCCGACCAGCTGGAATATGGCCAATGGCCGGGAATACGGCTTCTATAGTAATGTGAATCCCGATGTCTCGCATCCGCGCTGGAGCCAGGCCAGCGAGCGCCGTATCGGCGGCGGGCTGTTCGCCAAGCGCCAGCCGACGCTGATGTTCAATGGCTACGGGAACGAAGTGGCCACCCTGTATGACGGGATGGACCTTGCCCAGCACTTCTGACCGGAGCCGCCTGATGGACACGGTAAACCAGTTTTTCCGCCGCTTTCCAGTCTGGGCAGTTTACCTGCTCGGGGCACTGCCTGCGTTCTGGCTCTTTTACCTCGGCCTCACTGGCGGCCTGGGGGTAGAGCCGATCAAGGCGCTGGAGCATGAATATGGCGAACTGGCGCTGCAGCTGATGGTTCTGACACTTTCCATTTCCCCGATGCGCCGGCTGCTGGGATTGAACCTGATGAAGTTCCGCCGGTCGATCGGCCTGCTGTGCTTCTTCTATGTGTCTTGTCATCTGCTGGTTTGGCTGGTGCTGGACGTGCAGATCCTTGGCCAGATCCTCGCTGATATTGCCAAGCGTCCTTACATCACCATTGGTATGGCGGGCTTTGTCCTGATGCTTCCGCTGGCTTTGACCTCCAACAATTTCTCTGTCCGGCGGCTGGGGCGTGCCTGGCCGCGGTTGCACAGGTTGACCTATGCGGCAGGTCTTCTAGGGGCGCTGCACTATGTAATGCTGGTGAAAGGCTTCCAAGTTGAACCGCTGTTCTATCTTGGAGCAGTGGTTGTCCTGCTGGCCCTTCGATTGCCTGCTGCTCAATTCCGGAAGCGGCAGTCT
>NZ_CP081036.1:2825000-3557500 GCF_025141335.1 Leisingera sp. M523 | reverse complement strand
CCGTAAGTTCGCGAGAAGGAGGCCCGGGTCCTACGCAAGTGGAATCCGGGGGCACAAACCAGGGGGTGGCGACTGTTTATTAAAAACACAGGGCTCTGCGAAGTCGCAAGACGACGTATAGGGTCTGACGCCTGCCCGGTGCCTGAAGGTTAAAAGGAGGGGTGAGAGCTCCGAATTGAAGCCCAGGTAAACGGCGGCCGTAACTATAACGGTCCTAAGGTAGCGAAATTCCTTGTCGGGTAAGTTCCGACCTGCACGAATGGCGTAACGACTTCCCCGCTGTCTCCAACATCGACTCAGCGAAATTGAATTGCCTGTCAAGATGCAGGCTTCCCGCGGTTAGACGGAAAGACCCCGTGCACCTTTACTACAGCTTCGCACTGGTATCAGGATTGTGATGTGCAGGATAGGTGGTAGGCATCGAAACCGTGACGCAAGTCGCGGTGGAGCCTCCCTTGAGATACCACCCTTCGCACTCTTGATATCTAACCGCGGTCCGTTATCCGGATCCGGGACCCTGCGTGGCGGGTAGTTTGACTGGGGCGGTCGCCTCCTAAAGAGTAACGGAGGCGCGCGAAGGTTGGCTCAGAGCGGTCGGAAATCGCTCGTTGAGTGCAATGGCAGAAGCCAGCCTGACTGCGAGACTGACAAGTCGAGCAGAGACGAAAGTCGGCCATAGTGATCCGGTGGTCCCGAGTGGAAGGGCCATCGCTCAACGGATAAAAGGTACGCCGGGGATAACAGGCTGATACTGCCCAAGAGTCCATATCGACGGCAGTGTTTGGCACCTCGATGTCGGCTCATCTCATCCTGGGGCTGGAGCAGGTCCCAAGGGTACGGCTGTTCGCCGTTTAAAGAGGTACGTGAGCTGGGTTTAGAACGTCGTGAGACAGTTCGGTCCCTATCTGCCGTGGGTGTAGGATACTTGAGAGGAGTTGCCCCTAGTACGAGAGGACCGGGGTGAACGAACCACTGGTGGACCTGTTGTTGCGCCAGCAGCAGTGCAGGGTAGCTATGTTCGGACAGGATAACCGCTGAAGGCATCTAAGCGGGAAGCCCCCCTCAAAACAAGGTATCCCTGAGGGCCGTGGAAGACCACCACGCCGATAGGCCGGAGATGTAAGTGCAGCAATGCATTCAGTTGACCGGTACTAATCGCCCGATAGGCTTGATTTGATCCAGTAACAGACAGTGTTACCGAAAATCCAAACAAGCAAACACATCCCAAAATACAAACGCTTGGACAACGTTGATTGTACTGCCTTCCGCTCGTGGAAACGTCTCGTGACGTAACTGGGGTGCGGTCTTTCGCGTATTTGCTCTGCAAACACGCTGCCGACCGCAAACCAAGAAAATCCACTTGCCGGAGGCAAGTGGATTTTTCTTGGTTTGGTGGCTACAGCACAAGTGAAACACCCGGTCCCTTCCCGAACCCGGAAGTTAAGCACTGTCGCGCCGATGGTACTTGGGCTCAAGCCCTGGGAGAGTAGGTCACCGCCAAACCTAGTAAAATCCAAATATCTCTCAATACGATCTCAAACAAACCTGACGCGGGATGGAGCAGCCAGGTAGCTCGTCAGGCTCATAACCTGAAGGTCGCAGGTTCAAATCCTGCTCCCGCAACCAACGTTTCCGACCAAGCCTCCGCAAAAAGCGGGGGCTTTTTCGATTCAAGGCCCCCCAAAGCCATGATCCCCGCCAATTCCCCAACAAGTTTAAGCTGATGGCCGCCCGGCGCAGCACTGTCGGGAACCATCCGCACCTCCGAAATCAGCGCCCGCAGCGACGCCGTCGCCTCCCGCCTCACTTCCGGTGCATTCAGAGCGCCAGCAAGATCCCCGATCAGCTCCCGGTACCGCGCCGACAGGCGCGGATGCAGCCGCAGGGCAGGGGGTTCCGGGTTGTCCGCGATGACCGCCGCCAGGCGGGCCTTCTCACCCTCCAGCTCAGGCATCTTGTCCTTCATCGAGGCGGTGTACATGCCGTCCTCAATAGCGGTCAGGATGTTGGCGATCCGGCTCTCCACCTTCCTGAGGGAGTGTTCGGCCTTCTGCCGGTCCTGGCAGGCGCCCGCGGCGGCATCGTTGAACGCCTTGCGGTATTCTTCCGCAAATTGCGCCAGCAGGTCCGGTGCCAGCAGGCGCTGCTTCAGCCCGGAAAGCACCCGCTCTTCCACTTCTGCCCGGCCGATGGTGGCGCGGTTGGTGCAGACCGCAGCGCCCTTGTTGCGGGCCCCTGCGCAGCCGTAGCGCGTCTTGTTGATCAGCGTGTAGCTGGCGCCGCAGCAGGCGCAGCGCAGGAGACCTGACAGCAGATAGGTTGGGCGGCGCGCGCGTTCCAGCTTCGGCCGTTCCGTCAGAACACCCGCCGGGTTCATCGCCTGCCGCACCTCCCCCTGGCGGGTCTTCACCGCCTGCCAGAGCTGATCATCCAGAATACGCAGGCCGGGGACATCCTCCGTGATCCAGTCTTCCGGCGGATTGAGGCGGGACAGCCGTTTCCCGGTGTCGGGGTTGGTATCGTAGGTCAGCCGGTTCCAGACCAGGCGCCCGATGTACAGCTCGTTGTTCAGGATGCCGGTGCCGCGTTTGATGTTTCCGGAGATCGTCGACGGGTTCCAGGTGCCGGTTCCTTTGCCGCTCTGCGGGGCAATTACCCTTTCGGCGTTCAGGACAGCTGCAATCGTGCGGGCGGAAAGCCCGTCTGCATAATCCCGGAAGATTCGTTTGATGACGGCGGCCTCCTCCGGTTCGACCTCCCGGTCGCCGGTGCTGAGCGTGCCGTCGGGCAGGATCTCCCGCTTCACCTGGTAGCCGTAGGCAATCCCGCCAGCAGATTTGCCCCTGGCAATGCGTCCTTCCAGCCCGCGCCGTGTCTTCTGGGCCAGGTCCCTGAGGAACATGGTGGACACCAGCCCGCCGACCCCGACCTTCATGTCATCCAGTTCATTCTCCGAAGCCGTGTGGATTCTGACACCGAAAAAGTTCATGCGCTTCAGCAGGTTTGCGGAATCCGCCATGTCCCGCGACAGCCGGTTCTGGCTTTCGGCGGCAATGACGTCGATATCGCCGCGTTCTGCGGCCTGGATCAGGCGCTGGTATCCCGGGCGCAGGGCATTCTTGCCGCTGAGCGCGTGATCGGTGAAAACTTCCGTTACCTGCCACCCCTTCTGTTCACACAGACGGCGGCACAGCCGGATCTGGTCCTCGACCGATGTGTCTTTCTGTTTGTCTGGGCATTGTTGCAGAACTCGCTCTTGAGGCCTGGCTCCCCCTTTCCCCTCCGAACTTAGGCGACGCGGATAATCTCAGCGGTGCCGAGTGCGTTGAAGCGGTTGATGAGTGCGATGCGGATATGGATCTCGGCGGTTTGGCGGTCGGGGTCTCTTGCGGCAATGCGCTCGCCGAATGCCTTTAAGCAGCGCATCTTTGCCTCGATCCGGCTTCGGACGTGGTATCCTGTCCAGCGCTTCCAGAAGGCTCGACCGTAGTGTCGGGTGGCTCGCAGAGTTTCGTTTCTGACCTGCGCAGCCGGACAATCTTCTTTCCACAACCGGCCATTCTTGCGGATCGGGATGATCGGGGCCGCGTCGCGTTCGAGGATCGCGGCATGGCAGCGTCGCGTGTCATAGGCACCATCGGCGATCACGGTGCCGATGTCTTCGTCCTCGGGGAACTGACCCAACAAGTCCGGTAAGACCGGGCTGTCCACTGCCCGGCAGTGGTTTGCGCAGCATAACCACGAGAGGGGCCGTCGCGGCTGGGGGTGAATTCGACGGCACGGATGTCAGACGTGGCAGCGTCCATCGCAAGAGGAACCTTGCGCCCCTCTCATTGATTGCTCTGCAATCAACTGCCGGGCAGCCATTGGCGCCGCCCCTGAGGGCCGTGCTTGCGGGCCTGCCACTCACCATCGCCAAGGAACTTGATCCCGGTGCTGTC
Source organism: Leisingera sp. M523 (assembly GCF_025141335.1). NCBI lineage: Bacteria > Pseudomonadati > Pseudomonadota > Alphaproteobacteria > Rhodobacterales > Roseobacteraceae > Leisingera > Leisingera sp. M523. The sequence continues at coordinate 3,553,559 of NZ_CP081036.1, read as the reverse complement.
CACAAGCAGGTTCAGCGGCCCATCGGCGCGGCGATATGGGATCTGGACGGCCAGCGTTCTATGGGCTTACGCGGCCCCACTGGGGCCACGGTCCCATCTCACTCTGTCGGCGGCACAGCGTAGAGAAATCCGGAACGGGCCAGTCCAGACCCGCCAGGTGCAAAAGGCTGGTGACCATCCCGACGGTCTGCCGGAGAGGCAGCTTGAACAGAACCTTGATCGACAGGCAGAACTGGATTGCCGCATCCGAGAAAACCGCAGGGCGACCGGGGCTGCCATCATGCGGCGCGAGCCAGGTCATCTCTTCGTCCAACCAGATCAGAAGCGACCCGTGCTTTCTGAGCGCATCGTTGTAGCTGGACCAATTCGTCGTACGGTAGCGGGCAGGTGCGGGCTTGCTCATCTGCCCCGTCTAACCGCATGGATTCGTGATGTGAATCCTTAGAACTCAGAGTTCTGCAACAACGCCCTCCAGATCAATCCCTTCGCGGGCGTAGATCTGGGATTGGCGGTACAGGGGGCAGTGGTCGGCATATTTGCTGACCAGCACATGCGCCAAAAGGCCGGGACCAGGACGGCCCCGTTCAATCGGACGCGATGGCAGTGCAGATTGAACGATCCGGTCGCAATCCCGGCAGGCCATGTATAACCCGACAGGCGATTTGCACAGCAAATCTGCCGTTAGGGCGCGGGCGGACAATACGGTTCACCAGTGAGCCATTGATGCGCCATTGGTTCAAGCACAATGGCGAACGCGGCCCGGCACATATTCCAGCTCTTCCGTCACATCTTCGGCAATGGCGCGCAGCTTACCGCCGCATGTGCAGGATTCGCCGGGCGTCAGAACCTGATCAATCCGGGGCAGTTCGGGCGGCAGCGGTTTGCGCTTAGGTTTGACCGTCTGTCCCATGGTATCCCCGTCAGGAGCATCTGCGCTGGGAACCTGCGCTGCCGCTGTTTCTTCTTCCTCCAGACGGAGCTGAAGCTGGTCCAAGCTTTCCGACTTTGAGCCGAACCGGTGCCGGTTATGCCCCGCAAGCTGGTGTTCCAGCTTGGCAATTCTCAGCGCCTGCGCCTTGACCAGACCAAGCAGTCCCTCCGCCGTCTCGCGGAGTTGGCCGGGATCGGAAGGCAGTGTTTTGGGCGCATCCAGCATGGGCCGGAATATACCCCGGCCACGGTGGAAGGGGAGACCTAAGGCTCTGCAATTGCCGGAAAATTACCAGCCACCAGCGGCAACCGCCAGCCAATCCCTTCCAGCAGCATCGACAACTGAGCTGGCGTCAGGCTGATCTTACCGTCTTTGGCGGCGGGCCAGACGAACCGGTCCCGTTCCAACCGCTTGGAAAACAGGCACGCAGAACGGATCTTCCGCCAGGACCTTCTCGGCCAAGGCCGACAAACCGCCAAACCCCTTACGCATGTCCGTGACCCCGGCCGCCAGCCAGACCTTTGTGTTTGCCGGAACCGGGATCACGTCGAAAGCTTCCGGATCAATGCGGCGAGCGCATCGGGATCAAAGCCGCCCTGAACCTTCAGGCGGTGGCCGTTGGCAAGTTCCACCTCGATCTGCGCACCGGCATCTGGCCGAGCTGAAGCAGGCTCAGCGTCCGGAACTTCAACCGGGAGGAAGCGGGCGACAGGTTCTTCTTTAGCCTCGGCCGCGAACCGCGGTTCCTTCAGCCAGTTGAAAACCTGGTTCGCATTCACATCGTAGCGCCGCGCAACTTGGGCGACCGTTACACCGGGCACCCGCGTCTGCGCGCAAATCATGCGCTTCTCGCCTTCAGACCAAGTCCGCCGCCTGCGCCGCTTCGACATGTTCCACTCCGATAATGTCCATTTGTTCGTTAATGGACATTATCCCTCACTTACGATCACCGTCAGTGCGGGCAGACCGGACGGTTACGGTAATGCTGACAAACCAACAGGAAAACCGGCAGCCCACCGCTTAACCGCGCCGGCCTGCCGGAGATGCATGACGCTTGCTGCGATGACGCGGCCTCAAGTCAGCCAATAAGCCAGGACACATCGGTGTATCAGGCGGCTCTCTGAGGCCATGTATCAAAGAGGGGCGCATGCAGCATAGGTTTCCTGGCTAGTCACACATGGCACAGGCAGAAAAGTGCTTTGCTGTCTCTGCCTGAGCCAGTAGCGGGTTTAAGACCGTCACAGTTATCGCTCTTGTACACTGGAACGCTATCAAGCCGGCACTTAGGCTGGGCCAGCCCCTGCCCGGGATTTGTCATCTGACGGCACCAGGATCGGCCAAGCAGCTGCATTCAACGCGGACCAATGGTCTGAAGACACCGAGATGCCACGCTCCAGCGACTGATCATAATTGGCCGCCAGCTGCGCTGCGGTGACTTCGAACCGCTGCAGTTCAGGATGCTCGGCCTGCCGCGTGACTGCATCCGCCAGCAAGGCTGCCTGCGTAGTACAGATAATGGTCAGAGCAGAAGTCTCTTGTCCTGCTCCGGCGTGTTCCACCCTCCAATAGTTGGGGAACACCGCGCCGCTTTCGAAGCTGGCCCCATGCCGTCCAGCCTGATCGCTCCAGTAGGCGGCGATATAGACCCCTTGCTGGGCTACCAGCGACAGGCTGCGCAGGATCAAGTCCGGATACCGGCAATTGATCAGCTCCACGATGACAAAGCTTGTTTCCTGCGCCTTGGCAAAGGCGAGATCAGCCGCGAGGGAGCCGTGCTCACAGACTTCGGCGCCGCCCGCGTCAATAACTGCGAGCCCTGCGTTTTCATAATCCAGCCGAGGCGCCACGCCGCCTTTGGGGGCTTCGGGCGGCAGCGTGATGCGCTCAAACCCGCCCAACCCGCACATGTGCGACCAGGTGATCAGCTGTGCAGCATCCTCATAATCTCCGGTCTGATGCCCGGCACCTTCATATGCGCGTGACAGCGCCGCGATCATTTCGTTGCGGGAAACTCTCATGCCCGGACCTCCTCCATTTGGGGTTTCAGCGGCAGGAACCAGCTATCGTATGTCTGGCCGATGTCCTCGATCAGCGGGGCGCCTTGGTACATAGTGTTGCGCACCCACAGTTTGGAGCGCGGGTCGAATTTACTGACGCCGAAGAACGCCAGCTTACAGCGCAGCATGTCCATCGGGCGGATGTCGCGGCTGGCCAGATTGGCCCGGATTTCCGCGTATTTGTGCCGGGACATGGTTTGAATGCGGCGCACTATGCTTTTCATCGCCGGGTGGCGCAGCAGGAAATGCACCACATAGCTGTCGGGGTTTTCCGCCAGGTCCTGTATCAGCAGATCATAGCATTCGCGCACCCGACGCCCGATCGGCAGCGGCATCTGCTTTTCCACCCCTGGATCGGCCCCGGCAAAACCCAGCCGCGGCTCAAGCTTTTCTTCCGAGCGATACCAGAAGGCATCGGTCTCAGTGGCGTCGGAAAAATCGATCTCCAGCGCCCAGCCGTACCGGGTTTCGATCAGCTGCCGCAGGGCTGCAGTGCTCATCGCCGGATCAAGCACCGGGTTGGGAATTACGGCAAAACTATCTTCAAGATCATTGACCAGTTCCGGGTGGATCTCCAGGCAGATGGAGTTAACCAATTCCTGAGTTTCCAGACTCCAGACATCGCGGGCGTGATCCGTCAGTTCTGACCAGGTTGTCAGCTGATCGCCTGTCCCGACCAGCCAGCTGTCCACCTCGCTTAGTTCCGCAATCAGTACTTGGTTGCGGTCGATCTGCTCGGCGTCGCTGGTGTGGCTTTCGCCGAAGTGCTGCTTGGCATGGCTGACCAGATCGTGGAACAGACTGATGCGCCAAGCGGTCGGAGCCGCCTTGTGCAAGACTTGCGCCAGCGCGGTTTCGCGCATTTCCACCCATTGGCTGAACAATTCTCCATGGTTGATCAGATATGGCGCCATGCCCAGGCCCGTGGAATTGCCGATGCCAAAGAACCGCTTCAGCCGACCGTCCAGCAACACCGCGGTATCCGGCGCGCGGGATTTGGCGACATGATCCACCTGGTCCAGACTGAACTGGCGCAGCATGAAGCAAATGAACATTTCCGGTGCAAACGGGCGGTTGAAATCCGGAAACTTCGCCCGGACCTTGTTCCAGTCCGCCATGCCCAGCTTGCCGCTGCCGTAAACCGCCGTGGTCCGGTAAAGATAGCCGACTTCGGCAATGCGCTGCGCGTCGGGCTGACGGCCTGCCCTCAACTCATCCAGCACATAGCTGAACAGCCGGGAAGAACGGTTGGCCCGCGACAGGCTGAACACCCGCGCATCAACCCGGCCCGCTTCCTGTTTCGGCACATTGCGGCGCAGATCCTCCAGCCAGACCTCATCCACTAGGCCCTCGCAAAGCGCCATGGTCAGATCCCAGCTGGTGGCAATGACCCGGTCATTTCGCTCCTCATCAGGCAATTCGGTGGAAAACAGCACAAAGCTGAAAACCCCATTGGGCGTTCGGATTTCATAGATGGCCGTGCCGTGGCCCTCCGGGTCCAGATCAAACAGCCGGCGGCTGATGTCCCATTCTTCCTTCATGATCCGCCGCACCAAAGTGCGCATGAAGCTGAGCGTTGAAGAATGCAATGACCCCAGGCGTTGCAGATCCATGACCTCCGCCTCCGGCCGCATCCTTTCGGTAAGTGCTGCGAGCATGTAATGCCCTCCCATTTCAGTCCTGCGCGTTCGCAGACAGCTTTGGCCGGGAAGGGGAGCCAAGTAAAATTTGAAGAATCGAAAGACTTATCAGTCAGGCAAATAAATCAGCCCTCGGTAACGGATGCCTCAACAGTCCGGTTCGGAAACCGCGCGGAAATCTGCCGTGCCTGGTCCTGCAGATACTCCAGAAAGCTCTGAGCTACAGAGGACAGCGGGCGGTCTTTTGCCACCACCAGCTGAAGCTCCCTGTACAGAGTTGGCGCCGACAGGCTGCGGTAGACCAATGCCGGGTTAAGGTAATCCGGTGCCGCCAGCGCGGGCACCGCAGACACCGCTTCGCCGCTTTCAATCAGTCCGGCCAGCGCCGCCATCGTCAGCACTGTGAAATCGGGGCTGGTTACAGAGGCCGGCAGCCCTTCACCCGCCTTGGTCAGACGGCTGACCCCGGTATCCTTGGCCATACCGGCAAACGGCAAACCATCGAGGCAATCCCAGCTCAGCGGCTCAGTGCGGCGCGCAAGTTCCTGGGTGTTGCGGCAGATCAGCCCAACCTGATCGCGCAGAAACGGCAGATAGGTCAGCCTGGGATCATCAGACCAGCTGCTCGATACCCCGAAATCGGCACGCCCTTCCAGCACCTGCGCCTCCACTCCGCGCGCGTTGTCGTCCTGCAAGTGGATCTTTGCCTGCGGCATCTCTGCCGCAAAGCCGCGCATCGCTGGCGGTAAAATCCGCACCGCCGCCGAAGGCAGCACCGCCACCCGCACCTGATTGAGCTGATCCTGCGCGCTGGTCCTCACTGACAGGACTGAGGCTTCGATATCGTCCAGAATCTTCTCTGCCTTCGGCAGCAGTTCCTGCCCCTGCGGGGTCAGCTCAACCGACCGGGTGGTCCGCTTCAGCAGGGACACGCCAATAATTTCCTCAAACTGCTGAATACTCAGCGTAAGTGCCGGCTGCGACACCGCCAGATTTTGCGCGGCCCGACTGAACGAGCCGCACCGAGCCACCGCAACAAAGGCGCGAAAGTGTTTGAGAGACAGGTTGCGGGCGATTTTTGTCTTCATCCCTGGAACCTATTACTTGCCAGCCAGCCACTGAATGGGACAAAACGCCTGCGGCTGAGCATCCTGCCAGTGTTGCGATCGTTCAAAATACACGCCCCGCCGTAGAAAAGACCAATCTAATTGACGTCTGTAGTCAACGCCGTTTTACGCCCAGCGACATAAGCGCAAGGGGCGGTCAGCGTTTAAGCGAACAGCAAGTTTGGGTCATCAAGTCTTGTTGCGCAAGCGAAGGCCAAGTTCACGGCTTGAGCCTCCCTACCTGAACTGGTCCTTTGCATTGTGTGGTTTCACGGCTTCAACTCCACTGCACCTTGAATGAATGGCCGAGATCTCCGCTGCACCGCAGATCGGCTTTCCATGCCAGCACAGGAAATTCTTCCACTTTGCTTCTGCAGCACAATTTTGACAGGTCCGCTATGGGCTCTTCAACCAATTTCGCCGCTTCCGGCCCGGAGGCCGGCTCACTGGACACGAACGACCGCCCCGCGAATGAGCCTGCTGAAGTTCAAGGGTTTAGCCCATTTCGCTGATGGCCGGTTCCGTCCTGTAGTAATCCCCCCGTTTTTGCGGGGGCATGGTTGTAGAATTTACGCGGCCATCTTCAGTTTCTGTGCAGGCGTCATCCCGCCGTTGCCCATGTTGGGGCGTTCATGGTTGTAGGACCAGAGCCACTCGGTGGCAATCTGCTGGACCTCCTCGATACTTTCGAAAATGTCCAAGTCCAGCCATTCGTGCCTGACCGTCCGGTTGTTGCGCTCGACATAGGCGTTCTGCTGAGGCTTTCCGGGCTGGGTATATGCCAAGGCAATGCCCCGGTTCCCGGCCCGTTCCATGAGGGTGCCGCTGACGTATTCCGGGCCGTTGTCGACTCGAATTGTTGCAGGGGCACCACGCCATTCGATGATCTGGTTAGGGCTCGAACAACCCGTTCCGCAGGCAGTGAGAAGCCGATCTCAATGCCCAGTCCTTCGCGGTTGAAGTCGTCCAGAACGTTCAGCAGCCGGAATTGCCGTCCAACCCCCAGCCTGTCGGCCATGAAGTCCCCTATCGGCGATGCTGGCATCGCCTGCCGGGCAGGGATCGACCAGACCTCGGGACCTCAGGCACAGCCAGTTCGTCCGGCTTTTCCCGCTTCAGACGCTTGCGCGGCGTTCGCCAATGGGCTTGAACCAATGGCGCCTCAATGGCTCACTCCGCAGGTTCAGCTCCAGTTCGTGGCAGATCCGGTAAACCCGCTTGCCTATAACAGCTGCAAGAACCGCCACTGCCCCAAATGCCAGGGACCGGCGGCACGCGATTGGATGGACGCCCGCGCGGAGGATCTGTTGCCGGTGGAATATTTCCACGTAGTCATCACGATGCCTGCCGAGATCGCTCAGATCACCTATTGGAACAAGAAGGAAGTCTGTGGGCTTCTGTTCAAGGCGAGCGCAGAAACAGTGATGACGATCGCGGCAGGCAGCCCGATGCGGCCACTGGGTTAGCAATCTGCATCTAAAGAAACTAATCTAGCCTTCAAAGGCCAGGCCGCGGGATCGGGAGGCAGTCCGGCCTTCAAGAAATCAACCGCCCGGCAGAGTGGACGTAAGCCAGGGGCTTCAGGAAAAACTCCGGCGCAATTGGATTGCGCCGGAGTTCAGGGCTTAGGAAGTGAATTTCTTCAGCTCGCCGCTTTTCAGGCGGTCGGTATAGGAAAAGAGTTCCTTTTTCACCAGTTTCATCAGGAAGTAGAGGCAGAAGATGTTGACCACAGCCATGGCAAAGATCGCTGCATCAGAAAAATCGATGACCGGACCCAGGCTTGCTGCTGCACCAATCACAATGAAGATGCAGAAGATGATCTTGAAGGTCAGCTCTGCCAGTTTGCTTTCGCCAAACAAGTAAGTCCAAGCCTTCAGCCCGTAGTAGCTCCAGGAAATCATCGTCGAGAAGGCGAAGAGCACAACTGCGATAGCCAAGACATAGGGGAACCAGCTGATGCCGGAGGCAAAAGCGGCGGAGGTCAGCGCAACACCGGAGTTGCCATCGACAGTTGCAATGGCTGTGCCCGCTTCATTCAGCATGTAGTTGCCCGTCGCCGGGTCGATAAGCAGCTGCTGCGAGATGACGATCACCAGCGCCGTCATGGTGCAGATGACAACCGTATCAATCAGCGGCTCCAGCAGGGACACAAAGCCTTCGGTGATCGGTTCCTTGGTTTTTACCGCAGAGTGGGCGATCGCTGCCGAGCCAACACCAGCCTCGTTTGAAAACGCCGCCCGTTTGAAGCCCTGGATCAGCGCGCCAACCATGCCGCCTGCCACGCCAAGACCGGTGAAGGCGCCGTCAAAAATCTGGCCGAAAGCCCAGCCGATCTTGTCATAGTTCACCACCAGAATGACCAGTGCAGCGCCGACATAGAGGATCCCCATAAAGGGCACGACCTTTTCTGTGACATTGGCAATGGATTTGATGCCGCCAATGATCACGGCAAAGACAATGCCAGCAAAAACGAGTCCGGTGATCCAGCCCGGATAGTCTCCGACAATGCCGGATATCTGGGCATGTGCCTGGTTCGCTTGGAACATATTGCCGCCACCGAGCGCACCAAGGATGCAGAAGACCGAGAACATGACCGCCAAAAACCGCCCGCCCGGCAGGCCAAGTTCTTTGAAGCCTTTGGAGATATAGTACATTGGTCCGCCGGAAACGGTCCCGTCGGAGTATTCGTTACGGTACTTCACACCTAGGGTGCATTCGGTGAACTTCGATGCCATGCCCAGAAGACCTGCAAGGATCATCCAGAACGTCGCACCAGGACCGCCGATTCCAACGGCAACCGCGACCCCTGCAATGTTGCCAAGGCCGACCGTGCCGGAAAGTGCGGTGGCCAGCGCCTGGAAATGGCTTACTTCGCCCGCATCGTTGGGGTCAGAGAAGTCGCCTTTGACCAGCTGGACAGAATGTTTGAAGAAGCGGAACTGAACAAAGCCGAAGTATAGGGTGAAGATGCTGGCAGCGATGACCAGCCACATTACAATCCAGGGAAAGCTGGTGCCTGGAAACGGTGCAAATATCAGCCCTACAAAGGGGCCGGTCAGATCCGCAAAGACCTGATTGACCTTTTCGTCAATACCCATCGCCTCCTGGGCGGAAAGCGGGGTGGACGCGAAGGCCGCGGCTGCGGCCAGCCAGAGTTTGGTCATTTTCATGATCTTGCCCCTATCCTACAACCGTGACAGGCACATCGGCGTGCATCACGAGGTTCTGCGTCGAGCTGCCGAAAATGCGTTTGGCAAATCCGTCCGAAGAGACCCGGCCAACGATGATCTGCGATCCGCCGTTTTCGACTGTGATCTTGTTCAGGGTCTCAGCCACATCGCCGTGCCGCACCAGACCGGTTGCCTTGAACCCGGCTTCTTCCAGCGCGGTGACAGCAGGTTCGACAATCCGGCTGTTGGCCAGTTTGATCTCCTCCTCGCGCCGTTTGTGGCGCTGAGCGTTTTCTTCGGGGGTCTGAAACGTAAATGGCGACCATTCGATGACATAGACGGCAAGCAGCTCACAAGCGTCGATTTTCGACGCCAAGTCCTTTGCAAAGGCGAGTGCGCGTTCACCGGTATCTGTCCCGTCAAGCCCTATGACGATTTTGACAGTCATTTTTTCCTCCGTGTGCAGTGTTTTTTGACTTGGAGAGCGGTTGCTCCCGGATTGAGGCAGGCGGGATGCAAATGATTAACGTCCTTGATCCCCGGGATCAGTATCAGTGATAATCACTAGTAATTGGGCATGTTGTCAGCGTTTGTGCAGGAAGTATTGCCTGAAACCAGCCAAAGAACAGGAAATATCACTGATGAGTAGGGATTTGGATAAAATTGACAATCGGATCCTGGAAGAACTGGAATCTGATGGGAGACTTTCGATTGTCGAGCTGTCTCAGCGGGTGAACCTGACCAATACCCCCTGTTCAGACAGGGTCAAGCGCCTGGAGAAATCCGGGTACATCAGCGGCTACCGGGCAATTTTAAACAAGGAAAAGCAGGGACTGGGCCATTTGACCGTTGTGCAGGTTTCACTTGCGGCAACTGGCGGTGATAATTCGCTTGATGCATTTAACGCGGCTGCGGGCTTAGTTCCTGAAATTGAAAGCTGCCTGATGATCGCCGGTTCATTTGACTATCTTCTGACAATCCGCACCCGGGACATCTCGCATTTCCGCCAGGTTCTGGGGGACAAAATCAACAGGCTGCCGAACATCCACCAGACCAATTCCTACACAGTTATTGAAGTTGTAAAGTGATCTGGCGTGGGGCGCGGAGTTCGGAAAGGCTGGGCTGCCAAGCTCAGCAAAACGCAATCCAGAAAGTTGGAACTCGCGGCAATGTTCCTCGGCGTTTCCTGGCGGGAAACCTTTGCTCAGCCGGGGCCGCCACCTTCTGCTGGATTGCTGCTTTTGGAAAAATCACCCAAGTGCTTCGCACTCGCAGCAGAGCAGTCACTGCGCCTGATGCGAAGGTCGAGTTTGGGCTGATCCAGTGGAGAAACACCTGCTCGCACGCGCAGCCTTTTGGCGATTTGACAGAGCACGCACGCCTTCTCTGTTAGGCTTTGCGCAACTGCTGCGGTGCGGAGAATACCTTGGCCGGTTTCCGGAGAATCTGGACGGTTGCGGCGAGGAGGGATTCGTCATTTGCATCGCATGCACGGTGCGAGCCGCTCAGGTGCTTGAGGGTGTGGAAGAACTTTTCCCAGGCCCACCCGTCGTATTTAACGTAGGCCTTCAGCCATGCTTCAGACGGTTCTCGGTCGTTCGGAGAGCTGGCCAGCGGGTCGATTACGATTTCTGAAAACACTTCCTCGTCTATCCCCCGCTCATCGTTTGCATAGCGCGTCAGCCCCATCCGGCCAAGCGCTTCAAGGAGGTTCAGAATGGCCCGGTTCAGCGGTCTTGCGACTGCCGGGTCAACCTCTTGTGCGCCTTGGCGGTGGCGCTGAAGAAAGATTGCGATCTTGGCGATTGCCGGCGCCAGCGACGCATGTGGATCCATTGAATGAAAGTAATGGAGAACGGGGTAAGAGCGGTGGCGTTCGGCAGTCAGAGAGATTGCTGCCACAAGTGAGACCAACTGGAGCTGGAACTGGTCCTCCTGGCAATCCTGCATGAGCGTGCGGAGGTTGTCCGGCCTGCTCCGGCGAGGGCAGGAACTCAGCCGGGACGTCAAGTATCCATGTGCGGAACATGCTGTAGAGGATGATCTGGCTGATTGCGGCAATTGCGAATGCGGCGAGGCCGATCCTGGGAAGCAAGCAGATGCCTGCCGCCACGGCCTAGTCGAGGATCAGATAGGAAACGTCCAGGCTTTGCCACTTCAGCGGTGCCGCCGACCAACTGAACCCTTTCATACCCGTCATATTGGCCACATGCACTCAGGCGCCATACAGGTAGGCAGTAGAAAGAAGATGTTTGAGCCGCGGATGCAGAAGTTCCATTGCTGTAGCTCCTTGTGAGAGACGGCCAGTTGGCCAGTATGGAACCCGTGCCAGAAAGATTGAAGGTTGGCAGCCATGACAAAGGCCGACAAAATTCTGCTTGAGCCGTCGACGGTCAGCTTGAAAAGAATGTGTACGAGGCTGTCACCGTGCCGCCCGATGACGGGCTCGTCCGATCCTGGTCCGGCTTTGAAGTGAACACGGCTAGCTGTGCTGTCGTGACGCCGGCAATGCATGGCACAGTTCTCGCCGTCGGCGGTGTCGAGGATGTGATTGCAGCTGCCTGTGGAAATGAAGTCCTCATGAGCTGGCTGCGCAAGGCTTCGGAGAGCGTCGCGCGAGTTGGGTCGGTGTGTACGGGTGCATTCCTTCTCGGAAGCGCAGGGATAATCGGTAAGAAGCATGTGGCGACCCATTGTATGGCTGTGGATGTGCTTGCGGACCTGTATGAGGACGCAGAAGTCGACAGCGGATCAATATACGTCAATGACGGCAACCTCTGGACTTCTGCAGGCGTGACCAGCGGAATCGACATGGCTCTGGCAATGGTCGAAGAAGACCACGGTCCCGACATCAAGGCACGGGTGGCCAAGGTGCTTGTCGTCTACGCCCATAGGCCTGGCAATCAGAGCCAGTTCAGTGATGTCTTGTCCGCACAAATGGTGTCGGCGAGAAGATTTTCAGACTTAGTCGACTGGGTCTTGAGCAACTTGAATCGCCAGTTGCGCGTCGAGGATCTGGCGATCCAGGCTGGCATGAGCGAGCGAACCTTCGTTCGTAAGTTTCGGGCACATATGGGCCAGACACCTAGCCGGTTTCTTGAACTCGCGCGGATCGAATGTGCCAAGGTGTTCCTTCAGGCCGACGCACCGGTGAAAGCCGTTGCATATGCGGTTGGCTTTCGATTCGAAGCGGGCTTCCGGACAGTTTTCGAAAACCGAATCGGAATTTCCCCTTCGCTCTATTGGGAGATGCACGCGCATTAGCCACAGTGCCGTTAGACGCTGCAAATCTCGGTTCTTTCAATCAGTTGAAACCCTGATTACCATTCAAATCGTAGCACCGCGCATTCCCGGATTGAATTTGCTGCGCCACTGCGGATGGCTGTTCTGGGGAAGCTGCACTGCAGCGTGGGAACGCTGATCAATGACCACATTGGGGCGTTCGAGGCTGTTGTTTGTACTAGGGGCACGGACTGCCTCCCTCTGGCTAAGTGGTTCACTACACCGTTCCAAGAAACCATATTCAGTGCATGCACCACGACCTTGACCATTTCGAGACGATCGCTCGCGCCACCATTGCTTCCTTACCCGGAGCTTTCCGTCCTGCTGCAGAAAACGTTATTCTGCGCGTAGCTGAATGGCCCGCGCCCGCCATGCTGGACGATCTTGGCTTAGCGGATCCGCACGAGCTGACGGGGCTCTACGAGGGCATTCCCATGACGGAGAAATCGGTTCTCAACATGGCGCCGCCTCCGGATGTTGTCTGGCTCTTCCGTCAGCCTATCCTGGCTGAATGGCGCGATCGCGGCAATGTCGAGCTGAACGAGTTGATCGCGCATGTTGTTATTCACGAATTTGCACATCATTTTGGATGGGCTGACGAGGAGATCGCAGCCATCGACCAATGGTGGGTCTGAGCCGTTGTTTCCCTCCCGGGAGAGTTGCAATGCATGCGGTTGACCGTTCACAGCCTTTAGCCCCGAAACAATAGAAGAAGCGTCAACGACCCGCCTCTGACCGAATGAGCGCAAGCATCCTAGCCGCAACACAAGCTGCCGGCAGTGCTTCGTTGGAAATCAGAACGCCAAACAGCCAGCTGCCGCAGCCTGAAAAGGAAATTTGCCTTTCATCGTGTCCCGGTCTCAGTGATCAGGACGGTTGCAGGCTACAGCAGTCAGCGACAGAGACGGGATTGGCATCAATTCAGGACCGGCGCAGGGAGCTTGCTGGGCTTCATCTCCATAGCATCAGCTGGCATTTTGCAGCTTTACTGGCTTTTGCGGTCCAAACTGTCCCGGGCCGCCTGCAGCGAGTTCAGCAGTATATCGATATCCTGATCACTGGTGCGCCAGGACGATACGCTGATCCGCAGGGCCGGTTCGCCGTTCCAGACGGTGCCGCCGAACCACGCTTTCCCGGAGCGCTCTACCAACTGCTGAAGCTCTCTGGTCTGCGCCTCAGTGCCATAGCGGAACAGGATCTGGTTCAACGCGGGCTCGCACAGCAGCTCAAATCCAAGACCGGGCAGAGTTTTGGCGATACGGGCAGCCATGCTGCAGTGCCGCTCGACCAGCTCGGCGACACCGGCGCGGCCAAGCGTGCGCAGCACTGCCCAGATCGGCACGCCGCGCGCGCTGCGGGAGAATTCGATGCCCAGATTTTTCTGACTCCCGGTGGACGCGGTGGAATAAACTGCGTCGCTGTTCATGGCGGCCGCCATCGCGTCGCGGTCGCGGCAGATGCCCGCCGCGCCGTCATAAGGGGTATTGAGCCATTTGTGGCCGTCAGTGGTCCAGCTGTCCGCGCCCTCGATGCCGTTGGTCAGCCCGCGCTTGGCTGGCGCCGCGCGCGCCCACAGGCCAAAGGCTCCGTCGACATGCACCCATGCGCCGGCCTCTTTCGCTCTTTCGATCAGCGGCAGGAAGGGGTCGAAGCTGCCCGTATTCACCTCGCCGGCCTGCAGGCATAGAATGGTCTGCCTATCCAGCGCGGGAAGCCGGGCCGGATCAATGCGGCCGGCGCTGTCTACCGGTGCTTTGATCAGCCGGGCCTGGCCGAAGCCCAGAATTCTGAGGGCTTTGAGAACCGTGATATGGGCCAGCTCTGAAACCACAACCTTTATTTCCGGCGCGCCCAGCAACCCCATGGCATCAAAGTCCCATCCCTCCTTCTTCAGCAGTTCGCGCCGCGCGACGCTGAGGCAGACAAGCGTACTTGCGGTTGCCGAGGTGCCAAACGCCACGCCGCTTTCGCGGGGCAGGTCCAGGATCTCCAGCAGCCAACGCGCCGCGACTTTCTCGATCTTGTCCGCCACCGGCGAGTTCATTTGCGAGGAGGCGCATTGATCCCAGGCCGACGCCAGGCGTTGCGCGGCGGCGGCGACCGGCAGCGTTGCACCGATTACAAAGCCAAAGTACCGGGGGCCGTTTGAAACAGTTGTCGCCGGGGAGCCGGCCTCGTCCAGCAGTGCCAGCGTTTCGGTTGCATCCCTCCTAGTGTCCGGCAATGGCTCATCAAAGCGTGCAAGCTGCTGCCGGGCGGCGGCGTCGGGAAAAACTGGCATCTCCCCCACGCGGGCAATGTAGCGCGCGGCCCTGGCGTCAGCATCGCGCAATAGCTGGAGCTCGTCCTGCGGGTCTTTTGTCGTCTTGCGTTGCATTCTGAACTCCTTGTCCAAGAAGGTTTCCTTGTTGATAGCAGACCAGTGGGAAGCGGGCATTGCAGCGCGCAATGCGCCTGGGCTGCACCCGCATGTTCTTGGCCCCATGCATCCGCGCCAGGGGCGGCGCAGATGCACAGCCATGCCGGGAAACTGCCCGCCGTTCAGCTGGCTGAAATAAACTCAGACACCAGTCCGGATACTAGCTGCGGCGCGTCTTCCGGGCTGTAGTGGCCGGTTTCGGGCAAGGTCTTGACCTGACCGCCGGGGAACGCTTGCCGGAACAGGGGCAGAAACTGTTCTGCCTGCAGCGTCCTGTCGGCTTCGCCCCAGATGGCGATAGCAGGTTTCTTTGCCAGCTCGGACTTTATGGCGCCGCTCGCCTCTTCGAACGCATGTTTGCCGGTAGCAAAGCCTTTGGCCCAGCCGATTGCGCCCGCAGCAAATTCAGGCGCGGGAAACGGCGCCCGGTAGGCGTTCAGCCAAGTATCGGTGATCAGCTCATTGCGGACAAATCCATTCAGCTTGAGTGTCGACAGGATGTTGTAGTCAAGCTGGCCAAGCACCGCTTCCAGGGTACCGTTTTCCTTTGCCTGCATGATCCACTGAAACCAGGGTGCAGCACCGGCATTGGCAATCAAGCGGTCCGAAAGATCAGGTTGCCCCAGGGGCGTCGGGCCGTTGACCGAAACGATCCGTTTGATCCGGTCCGGGTGCCGGATGGCTACGCCCATGCCAACCGGCCCGCCGAAGTCGTGCATGACAAGGGTCACATCCCTGAGATTCTGCTCCAAAACAAAGCGTTCCGCATTGTCTATATGGTCCTGCAGCCAATAGCTGCGGTCTTGCGGGGTGGCGCTTTTGCCAAATCCCATATGGTCAAGGGCAATCACACGGGCATCACGGGACCATTCAGCAATCTGAGTACGGTAAAGAAAGCTCCAGGTCGGTTCGCCATGCAGCAGCAGCAGCGTCTCCGGGCCGCTGCCCTCATCGACATAGTGCATCGGAGACCCGGCTGCGGAGCTGTAACGGGCTTGAAACGGCCAGGTTCCCTCAAAGGTCTCTTCGGCAGGGACCGCAATCAGGTGCGGATCATGGCCTGGCGCGGATTGCTGCGATGCCGGTTCACTGGTCTGAAGGTCAACGGTCATTGGGCTTCTCCATTATATATGTGTGAGTCACATATATAAATGACCTCTTCCAATTCAAGTGTGTGAGGCACATATTCCTCGTATGACGGATGATTCACGGCGGACTGCGAATTTACTGGGGGCGGCGGTGCTCTGCCTGCATGATGAACTGAGGACGGTTCTGGCGAGGCAGTTCCACCGCTCCGGAGAAGGGCCTGCGGCGCTTTGCGCGCTGGGTCACCAGCCAGGTTTGTCGAACGACGCACTGAGCCGGCTTTTGGATCTCACCCATACAGGCACGGTGCGCCTGATCGACAGGCTGGCCGAGGACGGCCTTGTCAGGCGACAGGCGGCGGAGCACGACAAGCGCAGCATTGCGCTTTATCTCACAGAAGCCGGCCAAGCCGCTCGGGAGAACATACTGCGCGAGCGGCTGGCCGCACTGGAGGCAGTGACCGGCAGCCTGTCTGATGACGAGCAAAGGGACCTGGCCCGGCTGCTGGAAAAACTGCTGCAAGCTGCTGCCGGTGACGACACGCACAAGCTGCGGACCTGCCGGCTGTGCGACAGCCGCGCCTGCACAAACTGCCCGATACTGGTGCCTTTAAACGGGCCGGACTGAGGCGTCCGGCAATAGTGCCAGGCCTTGTTGCGCAAACGTCGAGGGGGAGCTCGTGAAGCCAGCGTGGCAGCCCAAATTGCCGGATCAGATACCTGCCGGCGGAGAAACCGGTTAGAACTTACTTAATCCGGAACCAAACCGTGCCGGAAGTCTGCATCGGGCTGCGGCCAGGGTGCTAGCCGGTCTGGTAGCCCCGGACGTAAGCTCAGGTGGCGTCTGCTTTGCGGCCTCGGAGCGCTTGGCTGCTGTTGTCCAGATTTGCAGGTTTTCCGATCAGCAAACTGGCAAATCCATACACCATTGCCCATAATGGAGTTCCGAAATCATGCGGGTCCAGATTGCCGAGGCCCCGCGCTTTCATTATGCTCGTCAGTTCTTCAATAAAGGTGTTGTATGTAGCGCTGCTGGCCACGCGCGCTACATTGGAGGGGCGTTGTTGCAGAACTCTGAGTTCTAAGGATTCACATCACGAATCCATTCGGTTAGACGGGGCAGATGAGCAAGCCCGCACCTGCCCGCTACCGTACGACGAATTGGTCCAGCTACAACGATGCGCTCAGAAAGCGCGGGTCGCTTCTGATCTGGTTGGACGAAGAGATGACCTGGCTCGCGCCGCCTGATGGCAGCCCCGGTCGCCCTGCGGTTTTCTCGGATGCGGCAATCCAGTTCTGCCTGTCGATCAAGGTTCTGTTCAAGCTGCCTCTCCGGCAGACCGTCGGGATGGTCACCAGCCTTTTGCACCTGGCGGGTCTGGACTGGCCCGTTCCGGATTTCTCTACGCTGTGCCGCCGACAGAGTGAGATGGGACCGTGGCCCCAGTGGGGCCGCGTAAGCCCATAGAACGCTGGCCGTCCAGATCCCATATCGCCGCGCCGATGGGCCGCTGAACCTGCTTGTGGACAGCACCGGGATCAAGTTCCTTGGCGATGGTGAGTGGCAGGCCCGCAAGCACGGCGTTCAGGGGCGGCGCCAATGGCTGCCCGGCAGTTGATTGCAGAGCAATCAATGAGAGGGGCGCAAGGTTCATCTTGCGATGGACGCTGCCACGTCTGACATCCGTGCCGTCGAATTCACCCCCAGCCGCGACGGCCCCTCTCGTGGTTATGCTGCGCAAACCACTGCCGGGCAGTGGACAGCCCGGTCTTACCGGACTTGTTGGGTCAGTTCCCCGAGGACGAAGACATCGGCACCGTGATCGCCGATGGTGCCTATGACACGCGACGCTGCCATGCCGCGATCCTCGAACGCGACGCGGCCCCGATCATCCCGATCCGCAAGAATGGCCGGTTGTGGAAAGAAGATTGTCCGGCTGCGCAGGTCAGAGACGAAACTCTGCGAGCCACCCGACACTACGGTCGAGCCTTCTGGAAGCGCTGGACAGGATACCACGTCCGAAGCCGGATCGAGGCAAAGATGCGCTGCTTAAAGGCATTCGGCGAGCGCATTGCCGCAAGAGACCCCGACCGCCAACCCGCCGAGATCCATATCCGCATCGCACTCATCAACCGCTTCAACGCACTCGGCACCGCTGAGATTATTGCGAGAGCTTCAACGCACGGTTCAGGGACGAGTTCTTGAACGGCGAACTCTTCTACAGCCTGCGCGAGGCGCAAATCCTCATCGAAGAATGGAGGAAACACGACAACACCAAACGCCCTCATAGTGCTCTGGGCTATCGCCCACCGGCGCCGGAAACCATCGTCCAGATGGACCCAAGGCAAGTCATGCACTAACAATCAAACTGGACCATTCAAGTGGGGCTGATCAATCATGGAGCACCGCAAGGAAGTACTCATTCGGCAACTGAACAGAAGACGGGAAGCTTGACTCAGTAAAATGGTTTTGCCATTCAGCCAGTGTGACCGGTTCCGCGAGTGTTTCAATGCGCAGCGGAAGAAATAGGGAACACGGTGCGGCGTACCCATAAGGGACCAAATCCGTGACTGCCCCCGCAACTGTGAGCGGTGAGTGACGCTGAACATGCCACTGGGATCTTTCCCGGGAAGGCCAGCCGAACCAAGACCCGCGAGTCAGGAGACCTGCCGGACACAGGACAAAGACTTCGCTAGCGGAGTGTCTGCCCTTTTCCACCGGACGCCGGGGTGCGCGTCTGGCGCGGCTGCCGTTCAGGCTTCTCCGTGCCACTATCCCCGTTGTTCATTCCTGATTGCAGGTGCGCCTGTGTCGTCGAATGAGGACGAAATGAAACTGAAATATCTGGCTGCAGCTCTGGCCGTATCCCTGCCGGTCACCGCATCGGCGCATTTCCAGCTGAACTACACTGAAAACGTGCTGATCGGGAAGCCCGGCGATGTGCCGATGGGGCTGGTGTTCTGGCACCCGCTGGAAAACGGCCATGTGATGGACATGGGCAAACCAGAAGAATTTTTTATGGTTCACAAGGGCGAAAAGGTTGATCTTTCGGACCGCTTGGAACCGGCCACATTCAAGGGCGCGGAGAACGAAGCCGCCGCCTACAGGGCGTCGATTCCGGTCAAGCGCTCGGGCGACTATGTGGTGGTGACTGTGCCCGCGCCCTACTACGAGGAAAGCGAAGACATCTATATTCAGCAGATTTCCAAAGTCGTGCTGAACCGCAACACCCTGCCCACCGATTGGGATCAGCCAGTGGGCCTGGAAACCGAGATCCTGCCGCTGAACAAGCCCTATAACGTCATTGTTGGCTCTACCTTCTCGGGTCAGGTGCTGGCGGATGGCAAGCCGGTTCCGGGCGCCGAAATCGAGGTTGAGTTCATGGCATCAGAGCCGGACCTTGCGGCTTTTTCCACAACCAACCCGACGGTTCAGCCGATGTCCGGCGGCGCCATCGTTGCGATCGCAGACCAGAATGGCGTCTTTTCCTTTGGCATTCCGAAAGCGGGCCACTGGGGATTTGCCGCCCTCGGCTCCGGCCCGGCGACTGAGCATGACGGCAAGGAGCTTAGCCAGGACGCTGTGTTGTGGATCCACGCTGAAGAGCTGAAGTGAGAATAGCACCATGCATATCGTAGACGGCGCACTGTCGAATCCGGTTGTGATCGGCGGCGCGGTTGCCGCCGTCGGCGGTATCGCCATGGGGCTGCGGAGCCTGCCGCTGGAACGTATTCCGGCGGCGGGGGTTCTTTCTGCCAGTTTCTTTGTGGCCTCCCTGATCCATGTCCCGATCGGGCCGAGTTCGGTTCACCTGATCCTGAACGGGCTTGCGGGGCTGGTCCTGGGCTGGGCGGCCTTTCCGGCCCTGTTTGTCGGACTGCTGCTGCAGGCGGTGTTCTTTGGCTTCGGCGGGCTGACCGTGCTGGGCGTGAACGCCGTGAACATCGCCCTGCCTGCAGTTCTGGTCGGGCTGATATTCCGCCCGCTGGTGGCCCGCGGCTCGCCTCTGCAGGGTGCCATCTGGGGCGGAATCGGCGGCGGCGCGGCCATTGCTGCCACAACTTTGGCCGTGGCGGTATCGTTGATGTTGTCCGGCGATGAGTTCATCCTGGCCGCGAAACTGGTATTCTTTTCCCATATTCCGGTGGTGATCATCGAAGCGCTTTTGTCCGGCGCTGCCATTTTCCTGGCGCGGCGCGTGAAGCCTGAGCTGTTTTTCGACGCAAAAGGAAGCCTTGCATGATCCGCTCCTGCATTCTGATCCTTGCATTGCTGGCGCCGCTCCCGGTGATGGCACACAATGTTATCTCAGCTGTTTTTCCGTCGGGTTCCGACATTGAGGGCGAAGTGGGCTTTTCCAACGGTGACATGGCCGCGGACCTGCTGATTGAGATCTTTGACGTGGCCGGCAGCAAGCTGGGAGAGTCAAGAACCGACGGTGACGGCTTTTTCCTGTTCACCCCGTCGGAGCTTGTGACACATATCTTCCGCGGCGATCTGGGTGCTGGCCACGTGGCCGAGATGATGATGGACGGTGCGGAAGTCGCGCAGATCATCGGGCAAAGCCCGGGCGCTGCAGCAAATTCTGCGGCTGCTGCCATGGACATCTCTGCAGCGCCGGCGGCGGCAGGGTCCGCGGGCCTCTCAGATCAAACCCGCTCCGAGCTTGCCACCATGATGCGCAATGAACTGCGCCCGCTCCGCCAAGAGCTGACAGCGTTCAAGAATAAGTCGGACTTTCAGTCCGTGCTTGGCGGCATCGGTTATATCTGCGGCCTGTTCGGGCTTGGCTTTTACATCGCCGCACGCCGCAAGATCGGCAGCAGCGCATGACCTATGTTCTGACGAGCGAGGAAAAGCCGCTCGGCGGGTTCGGCACCTTCCGCGCCAAGGTCACGGCACTTGACCCGCGGATGCGGATCATGATGACAGCCGCCTATGCGGTGGTGGTTGTCTCGCTCAGCAATCTTTGGGTTCTGGCGGCCGCTCTTGGCCTGTCGATGTGGCTGCTGGCCTTTTCTGGCCTGCCGCCCCGGAAAACGTTGAAACGGATGGCGATGATGGACAGTTTCATCATCTTCATGCTGGTTCTGCTGCCCTTTACCGTGCCCGGAACCCCAGCCCTGTCCATTTGGGGGCTGGAGGCCAGCTGGGAAGGCCTGTGGCGTGCAACCGAGATTGCCCTTACCGCCAATGCGGTGATCCTTGCGGTTATGACACTGGTGGGTTCGATGGAGCCGGTAACCATGGGCCACGCGCTCTTTGCCCTCAAGACCCCGGAGCGGCTGGTGCATCTGATGATGTTCACCATCCGTTACATCGACGTTCTGCGCGAGGAATACCAGCGCCTGCGCACCTCGATGAAGCTGCGCGGCTTCCGCCCCGGCACCAACTGGCACACCTACCGCAGTTACGGCTATCTGGTTGGCATGATGCTGGTGCGCTCCATCGAACGGTCGGAGCGCATTCTGGCCGCGATGAAATGCCGGGGGTTCTCCGGCCGCATCATCCTGCTGGAGGATTTTCGTTTCAGCCGGTCCGACCTGCTGTTTGCCGCGGCGCTGTCCGCCGCACTTGCTGCCCTGATCTGGGCGGAGGCCGCCTATGCCGCTTATTGATTTGAACAATATCCACTTTGCCTACCCTGGGCTTGATCCGGTGCTGGAAGGCGCCTCGATGCGGCTCAACGCTGGTGAACGGCTGTCGATTGCCGGGCCCAACGGCGCCGGAAAATCGACACTGCTGAAAATCATCATGGGGCTGCTTGTTCCCGCCAGCGGCACCGTCACCGCTTTTGGCAAGCCTTGCATGGCGGAAGCGGATTTTCACGAGATGCGCCGCCGCGTGGGCTTTGTATTTCAAGACGCCGACGACCAGCTTTTCTGCCCGACCGTGGCCGAGGATGTGGCCTTTGGTCCGCTCAACCTGGGTAAATCCAAACAGGAAGCCTTGGCAATTGTTGACAGCGTGCTGACCCGCCTGGAGCTGATGCATCTGCGCGACCGGGTGACCCACAAACTGTCGGGCGGCGAGAAGAGGCTGGTGACACTGGCGACGGTACTGGCGATGGAGCCGGCGGTGCTTATTCTGGATGAGCCGACCAACGCACTGGACCCGGACAACTACGCGCGGCTGGCCGGAATCCTGAAAGGGCTTGATCAAGCAATCCTTCTGGTCAGCCATGATCAGGAATTCCGTAAACAGATTGCTCCTGGAGGATATCGTTTGAAGGGCCGCGAGCTTATACGGACTTAGGATGTGCGGCTAATCGAACACAAATGGCCGCGTTGCCAAGAAGGCATTGGCCGCTCAGGGTAACTCGTAATCTGTGCTACTTTTCGACGTGTTGTTAAAAAGTAGGAGGGATATGTGAGATGGAACGTGTTCGGCGTGGCTTGAGTGATGGGCAAGCGGGAGCTTTAGAAACAGCCTACAGAGCGGCGAAGGCTTTTCGCGAGGATCTGCCTCAGGGGCTGGCCCGCCCTAGCTTGGAACTTGGCGAAGCCGCAAACTGCTTTCTGTCTCCTCTTGCTGAAACAGGGGTGCCGGAGAGTAAGGTTATTGAGGATATCGTGCAGCAGGCTGACGGCGGGCTGCACAAAATGGCAGCCCCGACCTTCTTCGGCTATGTCCTTGGTGCGTCGCATCCCGTCGGTGTAGCTGCTGATTTTTTAGTGTCAGCCTGGGGGCAGAACGCGGGTTCATCCTTTGAGACACCAGCAATCACGGGGATGGAGCGCGCCGTCTGCAACTGGGTTATTGAATTGCTGTCGCTGCCTGCCGAAAGCGGAGCCGGGCTGGTGACCGGCGGTACAGTCGCAAACATGGTTGGCATTATGGCGGCACGCCATGCGCTGCTGGCCGCTCAGGGTTGGGATGTCGAAGCTGATGGGCTTTTCGGAGCACCGGAGATTCCGGTTCTGATCGGACAAGACGCACATTCGGCACCATTTGCAGCCCTGCGCTACGCCGGGTTTGGAGCAAGCCGCACACAAACTGTAGCTGCTGACAGCGAAGGGAGGATTAAGCCGGACGCTTTTCGGGCAGCAATAAACCGGTGCAGCAAACCGCCGCTTGTGATCCTGCAAGCAGGTCAAATAAACACCGGCGCCTTCGATCCGTTTGACGAATTGATCCCAATGGTGCGCGAGAAGAAGGGCTGGGTTCATGTCGATGGAGCGTTCGGACTCTGGCTCGCTGCAGTGCCCGAACTTGCAAATCGGCTGGAGGGGGTCGGCGAAGCGGACAGCTGGGCAATCGACCTGCACAAGTGGCTTAACGCTCCTTTCGATGCCGGCATGGTTATAGTACGCGACCGTGCGCCGCTCGTTGCGTCGATGTCTGCCCGTGGCGCCTATCTGCCTGAGACCACTGAGCATTGGGAACCAAGTGATTCAACGCCTGAATTATCCCGGCGGGCAAGAGGTGTCCCTAGCTATGCGATACTGCGGCATCTCGGCCGGGCGGGTGTTCGCGAACTTGTGGCGCACCATTGCCGCCTCGCGGAGCGGATTGCCCGAACGGTGTCTAACGAGCCCGGCTTAACAGTCCTGAACCGGATCCACAGCAACCAGGTTGCGATTTGCTGCGGCGACGGGACAGATGACGGCAAGCTCACCATGCAGGTCCTGCGGCGTGTTCAAGAAAATGGCAGAGTTTACCCGACACACGGCGAATGGGCTGGCCGCAAGATCATTCGAGCTTCTGTCATTGGATACGGCATGCAGGAAGAAGATGCTGACCTTCTTTCAGCTGAAATAATTGATGCTCATCGCTGCTGTGTCGCCGATGTTCTCTGAATGGCTCGAATCGCAGTCTGAAGCCCCTCCAGTTTACGCAAGCGGCAGGTGCAGTGAAAACCGGCTAGCCCTGCGGGAATAGTGCTTAGTATGAAATGCTGCACCCGATGTGCGCCTGTCCTGCCTGCGGCCCCGGCGCACGCAGACTCCCGCCAACGCCTCGGTCTATTGCATATTTATGCCCATGCAACGTGCGGAGTGACTGGTCAGCAGAGCTGATCCGGGTGCGCCGCGGCAAAAGCCGGGTGCGCTGCGCAGGCTGTTTCCACGGCGCAGATCCGTGGCAGGTTCGCAAAGTCCACTTCCCAGCGGCGTGCATTGTAAAGCTGCGGCATCAGGCAGATATCGGCGAGCCCCGGTGATTTTCCGATGCAAAAAGGCGACTGACTGAAGTCGGCAAGTAATGCCTCAAACGCTTGCAGGCCAGGTCGGATGAAATGCTGCACCCAGGCCTTGGGCATGTCCGCCGCACCGCTGCTGAGTTGGGTCGCGTGTCTGGCCACTTGCAAGTTACAGACTGGATGCACATCCACCGCAACCGAATGGGCCAACGCCCGTGCCCTGGCACGCAGGCCTGGGTCTATGGGCAATAGGCCGAGGTTCCGGGTTTCGTCCAGGTAATCCAGAATCCCCAGTGATTGGGTCAGACGCAACCCGTCGATCTCAAGCACCGGCACAAAGCCCTGCGGGTTGCGGGCCAGGTGCTCCGGGCTCTTGTGTTCGCCCTTAACCAGATCAACCGGGACCGAGGTGTATTCGATCCCACCCAGGTTCAGCGCGATGCGCAGCCGGTAGCTGGCCGATGAGCGCCAGTAGTCATAAAGAAGCGTGCTGCCCATTGGCGTCCTCCGGTGCTAAGGAGGCAGCCCGATGGGCTGCCCTAATTGGTTTGGCCATGCTCAGGTCTTGTGCAATTCCTTGGCGTGCAGCCATTCGGCATGCTTGGGGGCCTTCTTGGTCTTGGACCATTCTTCCAGCATTTCCCATTTCACCGAGTCCAGCTTCTGCAGCAGCGCCTCTTCCTCGGGATCCGGGCAGGCCAGTTCCACCCGGTGGCCGTTCGGGTCGAAGAAGTAGATCGAGTGGAAGATCGAGTGATCGGTGACACCCAGCACTTCGACACCGTTGGCCTCCAAATGCTCCTTGAACTGGATCAGGGTCTCGCGGTCTTTCACCTTAAAGGCGATGTGCTGCACCCAGACAGGCGTGTTGCGGTCGCGGTCCATCTCCGGCTTGGTCGGCAGTTCAAAGAAGGCCAGGACATTGCCGTTACCAGCATCCATGAAGATATGCATGTAGGGGTCGGGTTCATGCGTCGATGGAACATGGTCCTCGGCAATCGCGAGCACGAAGTCCATGTTCAGCATCTTGTTGTACCACACTACCGTCTGTTTGGCGTCCTTGCAGCGGTAGGCGACGTGGTGGATCTGTTCGATTTTCAAGCGGTGTCCTCCCCAGGTTTTAGCGCGGCCGCGGCCAGCGCCTGTTTCAGGATCGCGCGTTTTCCAATGTGATTTGCCAGCACCAGCACCAGACGCGCATTCAGCGCATCGCTTTCGGCTTTGCTGAGGCCCTCATGCGCGGTCAGGAGATCTGCATAGAAATCGTCGGCGCGCTCGAGGTTGGCGGTCAGGATCAATTGGTCTTCGGTCATCTTGATCACTCCTTGCCGATGGCCCGGCGGATTGCGTGCCGGAACTGGTTTTCGTCAAAGCCGGGGCGGCGGGCAGCAACATGCTGGTCCGGGCGGATCAGGTAAACACCGCTGTCATGCTTGCCCAGATACCGTTCCTTCAGCGCCAGCGTCTTGTCATCCTTGATGGACAGTGCCAGCCGGGTGACCTCAATACCTTCTTCCTCGATCACATCCGGGGCGTCAGCGTCGATGGTGAGCAGCACGAATTTATCTCCCAGCTTGTCCAGCAGGAAACCGTCGCCCAGCGGCACGTCGGGGCAGGAGGAGCCTGGGCGGGTGCGCTCAGGTCCGTCCAGTGCATCTGCCGAATTCAGCGGCGAGCCGTCATAGGTGCAAGGCACCGACAGGCGGCCCGAATTCACCAGCGGGCGGGCGAATTCAAACTGTTCGGACAGGTCCAGAACCGCGTCACGCAGCACCCGGCTCACCTCGGACTTGGGCGTGATGAAATCGGTGGAGCGCGAGGAGTTCAGGATGTTTTCATCCGCACCGTGAACCCGCTCGGTGTCATAGCTGTCCAGCAGGCTTTCCGGCGCGGTGCCGTCGATCACCATTTGCAGCTTCCAGCACAGGTTGTCGGTGTCCTGCAGGCCGGAGTTCGCGCCGCGGGCACCAAAGGGCGAGACCTGATGCGCGGCATCGCCGGCAAACAGCACCCGGCCATGGCGGAACTGCTCCATCCGGCGGCATTGGAAGGTGTAGATCGACACCCACTCCAGCTCGAATGCCACGTCCTCCCCCAGCATCGCCTTAAGGCGCGGGATCACGTTTTCCGGGCGTTTCTCGCGCTCCTTGTCGATATCCCAGCCCAATTGCAGATCAATCCGCCAGACACCGTCCGGTTGCTTGTGCAAAAGCGCCGACTGTCCTTTGTTGAAGGGCGGGTCGAACCAGAACCAGCGTTCGGTCGGAAAATCCGCCTCCATAATTACATCGGCGATCAGGAAGTTGTCCTCGAACACCCGGCCGACGAAATCCAGCCCCAGCATCCGCCGGGTCGGAGAGCCTGCGCCGTCGCAGGCGATCAGCCAATCGGCCTCCAGGTTATAGGAGCCTTCGGGCGTGTCGATTTCCAATGTCACATGGCTGGGATGGGTGCCGATGGCCGAAACCTTGTTGCGGCCGCGGATTTCGATCGGCGCGCCCTGCTGCTGCAGCTCGCGAACCCGGTTCACCAGGTATTCCTCAAAGTAATACTGCTGCAGATTGATGAAGGCGGGGCGCTTGTGGCCTTCCTCCGGCAGCAGATTGAAGTCATAGACCTGACGTTTGTCAAAGAACACCTTGCCGGCATTCCACTGCACGCCCTTGTCCACCATCGGCTGGCCGCAGCCCAACCGGTCGAGGATCTCCAGGGGCCGCTTGGCAAAGCAGATCGCGCGGGAGCCGAAGCTCACCTTGTCGTTGTCATCCAGAACCACCACTTCGGTGCCCTGCTGGGCCAGGTCTATGGCGGCAGCCAGGCCGATGGGTCCTGCCCCGATCACCACCACCTTGCGGCGCACGGGGGCAGGGGCGTCCTGATCCGCGTGGCGCGCATAGGGGTACAACGGGACTTCAAAGATCTTGTTCATCAGGTCTCCTCCCTAATTCGGGTGCCGTCAGGCACAGCTTTACCGCTTCCCGGCGTGGCAGGCCGGGAGGATGGTCTAGCGTCTCACAGGTTCTGCCGGGGCGATACGATCTGGATCAAACCGCCCCGGTTGCAATTCCTGGCTGGGGCTCAGCCCTGCAGGGCCTCCCACATCTCCAGATCGCGCTGGGCGGTCCAGATGCGCGGGGTGTCGATGCCGCGGGCCTCGTCATAGGCGCGGGCGACGTTGAAGGGCAGGCAATGCTCGTAGATCGCATAGTCCGAGAATTTCGGGTCGCACTCGGCACGTACGGCGTCCCAGGCCTCTTTTAGGGTGCCATTGCGGGCGGCTACCTTGGCGGCGGGGCGGTAGGTGCTTTCGACGAAGTCGCGGGTGTTCTCGATGGCGGCATTGACCATGTCCTTGCCCACTAGCGCGTCGCCGCGGCCTGGTGCAATGGCATCCACATCAAAGGCTGCAATATTGTCCAGCGTATCACCCCAATCGCTGAAATGCCCATCGCCGCAATAGCAGGCGGAGTGATATTCCACGATGTCACCGGTGAACATCACGTTCTGGTCCGGTACATGGATCACGATGTCGCCTGCGGTGTGGGCCCGGCCCAAATGCATAAGATCCACCCGGCGGTTGCCGAGATACACGGTCATATCGTCGGAAAAAGTCGTGGTTGGCCATGTCAGGCCCGGAATACTCTCGTGGCCTTCGAACAGCCGGGGAAAGCGCTGGAACTCGCTGTCCCAGTCCTCCTGGCCGCGTTCCACCACCATGGCACGGGCCGCGTCGCCCATGATGACCTGCTGCGCGCCAAAGGCCGAGGCGCCAAGGACGCGCACCGCGTGGTAATGGGTCAGTGCCACATGGGTAATCGGCTTGTCGGTCACGGACCGAACGCATTCGATCACCTTGTTCGCCAGCCGCGGGGTGGCCTGTGCCTCAATAATCATCACGCTGTCGTCGCCGATGATCACACCGGAGTTAGGATCTCCCTCGGCGGTGAAGGCATAAAGACCTTCTCCGATCTCATCAAAGGTGATTTTCTTTTCGGTCATGTCCCCTTGGGACGCAAAAGCCTTGGCCATGGTGGTCTTCCTTATCTTGCGTAGGGGTTTTCAAGCGCGGCCAGAACGGTGCCGGTGCAGTCGCCGAACCCGATGGTATAGCCGCCGCCCTTTGCCGCGCCCCGCAGGGTCAGCGTGTCGCCATCGGCAATGAACGACCGCTCCTCGCCACTGTCCAGCGTCAGCGGCTCCTTGCCGCCCCAGCTGAGTTCCAGCAACGAGCCGCGGCTTTCCTTGCTTGGTCCGGAAATGGTGCCGGAGCCCAGAAGGTCGCCCGCGTTCATCGGGCAGCCAGAGGTGGTGTGATGCGCCAGCTGCTGCGCGGCGGAGTAGTACATCTCCTTGTAGTTGGTGCGCGCGATGGTGGTCGCCTCTTTGCCATCCGGAGCCATGGTGACTTCCAGGTCAATGTCATAAAGCATCGGCCCGCAGTCCTTCAGGTGGTCCAGCAGCTCCACCTCGCGCTCGGGTGTGTCGCAGCGGAACGGCTCCAGCGCCGCTTTGGTCACAATCCAGGGGCTGATCGAGTTGGCAGTCGCCTTGGCCTGGAACGGCCCCAGCGGCTGATATTCCCAGGCCTGAATGTCGCGCGCCGACCAGTCGTTCAGCAGCACATAGCCAAAGATATGGTCATCGGCCTCTTGCACAGTAATCGGTCTGTCCGAGGGCGTGCCGACAATGGCGCCCATCTCCAGTTCGATATCGAACCGCGCACAGGGGGCCCAGCGGGGGGCTGCATCATTGGGGCCTTTCAGCTGTCCCCAGGGGCGGCGCACATCGGTGCCGGAGACCACCACAGAGGATGCCCGTCCGTTATAGCCGATCGGGATATGCAGCCAGTTCGGCGGCAGCGCGTTTTCCGGGCCGCGAAACATTGTGCCGACGTTGAAGGCGTGGTTTTTGCCGGCATAGAAGTCGGTGTATTCGCTGACCGCAAAGGGCATGTGCAGCTCGGCATCAACAGCGGAGACCAGCAGAGCTTCCACCTTTTCCTGTTCGGCAGCGCCGTCGGACAGCAGCGCAGTCAACCGTTCGCGCAGCGCGGCCCAAACGGCCGGGCCTTCCTCCATCAGGTCGTTCCAGTAGGGCACGTCGAACAGCGGCGCGTCGCCCAACCGGACCAGCCCGGCTTTTTCGGCGGCCTGCATGTCCAGGATCATATCTCCGATGGCGACACCGCAGCGCGGATCGTCGCCATCAACAGAGAACACGCCATAAGGCAGGTTGTTCAGCGGGAACGGGTGGGCAGCGTCATTGGCCGAGGCCACCCAGGATTTCAGCAGAGGCATCGTGTCTCCAGTTTCCGGATCCGAAGATCCTTTTCATCTTTCCGGAAAATACTCCGGGGGTGAATGGGCCGGTCAGGCCCAGAGGGGGCAGCGCCCCCTCACCATATTCATTTCAGGCCGGGCGTGCCGTCGAATTTCTTTTCGATGTCGTTCCAGCAGTCGATGTAGTCATCCTGCAGCGGCGCTTCCTTGGCAGCAAATGCGGTCAGATGCTGCGGGAAGCGGGTCTCGAACATGAAGGACATGGTATTCTCCAGCTTTTCCGGGCCGAGGTTGGAATTCGACGCGCCCTCGAATGCGTTCTTGTCTGGTCCATGCGGCAGCATCATGTTGTGCAAGGACATGCCGCCTGGAACAAATCCCTGCGGCTTGGCATCATACTGGCCATAGATGTTGCCCATCAGCTCCGACATGATGTTCTTGTGATACCACGGCGGGCGGAAGGTATTTTCCGCCACCATCCAGCGCTCGCGGAACAGCACAAAGTCGATATTGGCGGTGCCTGGAACGCCTGAAGGAGCGGTCAGCACGGTGAAAATCGACGGATCCGGGTGGTCGAACAGGATCGCCCCAACCGGGCAGTAGGTGGTCAGATCATATTTGAAAGGTGCATAGTTTCCGTGCCAGGCAACCACATCCAGCGGCGAATGGCCGATCTTGGTCTCGTGAAACTGGCCGCACCATTTGATGGTTACGGTCGAGGGGACTTCACGATCTTCAAACGCTGCCACCGGCGCCTTGAAATCGCGCGGGTTGGCCATGCAATTGGCGCCGATCGGGCCGCGGCCCGGCAGTTCGAATTTCTGGCCGTAGTTCTCGCAGACAAAGCCGCGGCAGGGCCCTTCCAGCACCTCGACCCGGTAAACCAGCCCGCGCGGAATGATGGCAATCTCCTGCGGCGCCAGGTCGATGATGCCCAGTTCTGTCGTAAAACGCAGCCTGCCTTCCTGTGGCACTACCAGCAGTTCGGAATCAGCGGAAAAGAAGTAGCTGTCCACCATCGACGCGGTGACGAGATAGATGTGGCTGGCCATGCCGACCTGGGTGTTCACGTCGCCCGCAGTGGTCATGGTCCGCATGCCGGTGAGCCACGTGAGGCCCTGATCCGAATGCGGCACCGGATCCCAGCGGTACTGGCCCAGCGAGATCACGTCCGGGTCCACGTAAGGCGCTGATTTCCAAAGCGGCAGGTCGATCTTCTCATAACGGTGCGAATGTTTAACCGAGGGACGGATCCGGTAGCACCAGGTCCGTTCCGGCGGGTCGGCGGTAAAGGCGGTGCCGCTCAGCTGTTCGCCATAAAGGCCATAGTTGCACTTTTGCGGACTGTTCATACCTTGCGGCAGCGCACCGGGCAGGGCCTCACTTTCAAAGTCATTGGCAAAGCCGGGCATGTAGCCCTCGTGCGGCCCCTGAAGAGAGGGGGCCTGGATCATTTCATGGGGATCGGCGGGCCGATTCATCGCGCGTTTCTCCTCTTGCTGCTTGCGGAATATTAGTTGTTTTTGTAACTAACAAGGGGGAGGGGAGCAAAATGACCGAAAAAGATGATTTCGCCTTGCAGGATTTCCTGCCGTATCTGTTGAACCGGGCGGCTGAGGAAAGCTCGCTGGGTTTCCAGAAACACTACAAAAACCGCTATGGAATGCTGCGCACAGAGTGGCGGGTGCTGTTCCACCTGGGCAACTACGGTGAGATGACCGCCAAGGAAATCGGTACGCGGGCAAAGATCCACAAGACCAAAATCAGCCGCGCCGTGGCCAAACTATCGGAAAAGCGGTTTGTGACCCGCACCCGCGATGAAAATGACCGGCGGGCCGAACATTTGACCCTGACTGCCGCCGGGGAGGCCGCCTATAAAGATCTGCGCGAACATGCGTTGCAGTTCGACACCGGCATCTGCGCCCGGTTCACCACCGGCGAAGTTGCAATTTTGCGGTATATGCTGCGCAATTTAGCAGGGATAGCCCCATAGACATCGGCGTCTGGAATACCCAAGTAAGGCGGCGGTATTGAAGGTGAAAACATGATACAGATTGATGTCAATTCCGGACCGTTGATTGCCTGGCTGATGGAGCAGGGGCTTCAAGGCGCGCAGCAGCAGGATCTTTTGCAGGGATATTGCCAGCGCCTGGTCGATGCTGGAGTGCCGCTGTGGCGGTTCCATCTGGCACAGCGTGCCTTCCACCCGAAATTCGGTGGTCTCGGTTTCAATTGGACCCGCACCGACGGCATCAGCCACGAGCACTACGAATACCGCGAGTCCCCGCGCGAGGAATGGCTGCGCAGCCCGTTCTTCCACATTCTGGAGCACAATCTGGAAGAATTCCGGGAAAGGATCGAAGACAGCGCTCCGGCGGAATTTCCGCTGCTGCCGGAATTGCGGGAGCGCGGGGCGACCGATTACTTCGCCAAAGGTGTGCGGTTTGCACCGCCCGAAGCGGGTCCGAACGATCCGCGCCATCCGCAGGAAGGTATGCTGGTTTCCTGGTCATCAGACCGGCCCGGCGGGTTCAGCAGCCGCGAGCTGGATCTGATCCGTACCACGCTGCCGCATCTGGGGCTGGCGCTGAAATCCTCTTCCAACCGGCAGATGGCCAGTGATCTTTTGCAGGTCTATCTGGGCCGCGATGCGGGCCGCCGGGTTTTGTCAGGCGAAATTCAACGCGGTTCCTCGCAGCAGATCGATGCTGTGCTCTGCCTGTTTGACCTTAAGGGGTTTACCCAGCTGGCGGAACGGCTACCCGGAACCGAGCTGATCGAGATGCTGAACGGCTATTTCGGCCTGGCGGTGGAAACCATCCAGGCGCATGGCGGCAACATCCTGAAGTTCATGGGCGACGGCATGCTGACCATGTTCAACCTCGGCAGCATCGAGGAGGACGCGCACGCAGCCCTGGCGGCGGCGAATGAACTGTGCGGCAAAGTGCGCGCCTTCAACTCCGAACGCGAAGAACAGGGTCTGCCCACCGCAGGCTTTACCCTGGCGCTGCACGCGGGTGATATCCTGTATGGTAATATCGGGGCCGAGAACCGGCTGGATTTCACTGTGATCGGCCAGGCGGTGAACCAGACCGCCCGGATCGCGGGGATGCACCGCTCGGTCGGCCAAAGCATCATCATGTCGGAAGACGTGCAAAAAGCGGCCAAGGGCACCAACCACGATCTGGTGTCGCTAGGCCGTTACATGCTGCGTGGAGTGGCCGAGCCGATCGAGCTTTACACCATTTACCGCGGCAATTGCGGTTGCGATGGTTAAGCCGCCGCGGGGCAGGATCAGATACTGATCTCGACCCCCGGCAGGTTCACTTCCTTCATCATGTCGCGCAGTTCCTGCCGGGCGGCGATGTTGGAAATGTTCAGCTGCTTGACGCCGATGTCCTTGAGGTCCAGCAGCGTCAGCCCGCGCGGGAACAACTCGCGGAAAATCACCCGCTCGGAAAAGCCCGGTGCGACCCGGAAGCCGATCCGCTTGGACAGCATATTGATGGCGCGCTCCATCTTTTCCTTGTTGACCATCCGCTGAGTGCCGACGCGGTTGCGGATCACGATCCAGTCGATCGGCTTGAGCCCCGCCTGCGCCCGCAGCTGGCGAGCGTTCCAGACCATTTCGGAGTAGACGGACGGCCCGGTAATCGCCTCACCCTTCTGGTCCACATGCGCCAGCAGGTCGAAATCGACAAAACTGTCATTCAAGGGTGTGATCAGCGTGTCAGCCAGAGAATGCGCAACCTGACTGAGACGCGTGTGCGAGCCGGGGCAGTCGATCAGGATGAAGTCATGGCCCGGCTCCAGCGCCGAGACTGCCGCTGACAGCCGGTGGTCATAGATGTTTTCCCCCGGCTGCAAGCTCTCGGGATCAATCTCCGGCAGTTCGTGCATTCCCACCATCGGCAGGTCCAGCCCTGCCTTCGCGCAGAAATCCTTGCGGTTTTCCAGGTACCGCCCCATCGAGCGCTGCCGCAAGTCCAGGTCAAGCGCCGCCACCTTGTGCCCAAGCCGGGCCAAGGTGGTGGCAACATGCATGGACACAGTGGATTTTCCCGCGCCGCCCTTCTCGTTGCCGACGACAATAATATGCGCCATGTACAGGTCCCTTCGCTCGTGCCTTTGGCACGCTTTTATCTTTGCGCCCCTGTATAGGCTCTGGATTCGGTCAAGAAAAGCGGTCTGCGCGGGCTGGTAAACTTAGTGTATCACCTGTGTTTTGAAGGTCCCGCCGGCTTGCGGTTGGGACGGGTGTCACCGCTTTTCCCAGGCTTGGCAAAAGGAGCGCGGGCCTTGTTTTTCTTGCTGTTCGGCTTGCCGGCCGGCGGTTTGGGGCCTTTGGCTTTGTACGGTTTGGCTGCCGGTGCACCGGGCTTGGTCATCCGCTTGGAGGGATCAGAGGCGCCGCGCGGCTTGGCGACAACAGCCGGATCGGGCTTGGGGCTGCTTTCCGGCGGGCGGCTGCGGCGCGGCTCGCGCTCGAAAGGCGGTTTGTCCGCAGAGCGCTTTTCCTGCCAGTCCTTGCGCGGCGGGCGGCTGTCCCGGCTGTCATCGGATTTGGCGCGGTACGGCTTTGGGCCATCCGGTTTGCCGCGGTGCGGCTTGGAGTCCCGGTCGCGGTCGCCTTTGAAGCCACCTTTTGGTCCGCCGGGGCTGCGGCGCGGTGCCGGACCCAGATCAGGGGCTTCGGACAGCTGTGTCAGCACGGCGCCCGGCTCCAGCTCGGTCTTGCCTCCCAGTGCTTTCAGGAAGCCATCAACCGCATCCTGGCTGATTTCGGCAAAGGTTTCGTTTTCTTGTATCCGGATCGCCCCGATAACGTCGCGATCAATATTGCCGGCTTTGCACAGCATCGGCAGCACCTTGCGCGGGTCCGCACCGGTGGCGCGCCCGCCCGACAGCGAGAACCACACCGACGGGCCGAAATCCTTGCGTTCTTTGCGTTCCTTGCGCGGCTCCTCAGCGCCGGCCGGGCGCAGATCTTCCGGCGCCGAATGGCGGCTGCGGAAAAGGCGCAGGTAGGTGGTGGCAATCTGCTCGGCAGAGAAATGCTCCAGCAGGGTCTTAACGCCTGCCTGTTCCTGCTCCGCAACAGGCTCCTGCCAGACAGGATCGGCCAGCATCCGCTCCTCGTCACGCGCCATGATGTCGTCGGCTGACGGCGCTTCGCAGTGTTCTGCCGTCAGCTTGGCCCACTTCAGCAGCCGCAGCGCCTTGCTGCGGGCCTTGGGCGGCGCGATCAGTGCGCTGACACCCTTGCGGCCCGCGCGGCCGGTCCGGCCCGAACGGTGCAGCAGGGTTTCATGGTTCGACGGAAGCTCGGCATGAACCACCAGCTCCAGTCCTGGCAGATCGATACCGCGTGCGGCCACGTCAGTGGCCACGCAGACCCGGGCGCGGCCGTCGCGCATCGCCTGCAGCGCTTGGCTGCGCTCGGCTTGGGACAATTCGCCCGACAGCGTCACCACTGACAGACCGCGGTTGGTCAGCCGCGCCGCCAGACGGTTCACCGCCGCACGGGTGTTGGCGAAAACGATGGAGCTGGGCGCCTCATAGTAGCGCAGCACATTGATGATGGCGTTTTCCGCATCTTGCTGCGCCACGCTCATCAGCCGGTATTCAATGTCGGAATGCTGTTTGGTTTCGCCTGCGGTCTGGATCCGCTGCGCGTCTTTCTGGAATGTCTTGGCCAGGCTCGCAATGCCCGACGGCACGGTGGCCGAGAACAGCAGGGTGCGGCGGTCTTCGGGCGCTTCGCCCAGAATGAATTCCAGATCCTCGCGGAAGCCCAGGTCCAGCATTTCGTCGGCTTCGTCCAGCACCACGCCGCGCAGATTGCTGAGATCAATAGAGCCGCGCATGATGTGGTCGCGCAGCCGCCCTGGCGTTGCCGCGACGATATGCGCACCGCGGGCCAGCTCCCGGCGCTCGTCGCGCATATCCATGCCGCCAACGCAGGAGGCGATCACCGCACCGGCGCCTTTGTACAGCCAGCTCAGCTCGTGTTTCACCTGCAGCGCCAATTCCCGTGTCGGCGCAATCACCAGGGCCAGCGGCGCGGCAGCAGCCTCAAATGCCTCAGCCTCACCCAGCAGTGTCGGTGCCAGCGCCAGCCCGAAACCGACTGTCTTGCCCGATCCGGTCTGCGCCGAAACCAGCAGGTCGCGCTCGTTCAGCTCTGGCTGGGTCACAGCCTCCTGAACTTGGGTCAGGGTTTCATATCCGCGCTCTTGCAGTGCGTTGGCCAGGGCTTGTTTCACGAGGAGGGCTGTCTTTCCCGCAAGGCGCATACCGCCTCAGCGTCAGGAGAAAAGAAAGAAGGCTGCCCGTCCGGGGCAGCCTTCGGGAGTTTGGCAAAATACGGCAGGTGGCTTAGAAGCCCAGGCCTTCGTATTTCTTCTTGAACTTCGACACGCGGCCGCCGGCATCCATCAGACGCGAGGTGCCGCCGGTCCAGGCCGGGTGCACGGTCGGGTCGATGTCCAGCGCCAGCTGATCCCCTTCGTTGCCCCAGGTGGAGCGCATCTTGAGGATGGTGCCGTCGGTCATTTTGACGTCGATGAAGTGGTATTCTGGATGAGTGTCTTTTTTCATGATACCGCTCCTCAGGCTTTCTTGGGCTTGTAGTGTGCATCTTCTGCGATACGGGCCGACTTGCCGCGGCGCTCGCGCAGGTAGTACAGCTTGGCGCGGCGCACGCGGCCGCGGCGCACAACGGTGATGCTGTCGATGTTGGTCGAATGCAGCGGGAACACACGCTCCACGCCTTCGCCGAACGAAATCTTGCGGACGGTGAACGAACCGGCAATGCCCGAACCGTTTTTACGGCTGATGCAAACACCTTCGTACATCTGCACGCGCGAACGCGAGCCTTCGGTCACCTTAAAGCCGACACGGATGGTGTCGCCGGCTTTGAAATCAGGGATATCTTTCCCCAGGGCGGCGATCTGTTCCGCCTCCAGCTGTGCGATCAAGTTCATCGCAACTCTCCTAAATTGGCCTGCAGTTTTTCCGCAGAGGTTTGCACCGTCATGAGAGCTCTTGGTCTTCACCGGGTCCCGCCACAGGCAGCCCGCCAGAGATCACGCAGTCTGTTTCTTGCTTCTGGCTGGTCAGGTCCCGGGTGAAAACCGAAGAAGATCTTCAGGTGGATTGATCCAACAGCCAGCAGTCCGGAGCCGCAAAAGCGAATCCAGACTTGCGGACGTATAGGCAGAAATGCGGGCCGGATCAAGGGAAAGAAATGCAGTTCCGGCCGCAGCGGGGGCGGAGCCGGGCCGCAGCAGGGAACCTTCGAGGATGACAGGCGTTTTACCTGACCGGAGCCAAGAGAGGAAGACAGATGGAGCAGGTGGATGCGGATGTCGGCAATGTTTTTGAGAAGATAGACAGCTGGGTGGACGGCTTTTTCAGGATCCTGCCCAACCTTGGCATCGCGCTGGTTCTGCTTGCCGTGTTCTGGCTGCTGGCCAGGCTGGTTGCCGGTGTCGTGAGTAAGGCCGGGAAAAGACGCGGGCGGGACAATCTGGGCGAGGTCGGCGCAGCCCTGATAAAATGGGCGCTGATCATTGTCGGTCTGATGCTGGCGATCACGGTCATTGCGCCCTCCATCACTCCTGCGGATCTGTTTGCCGGCCTGGGTATCGGCTCCGTTGCCATCGGCTTTGCCTTTAAGGACATTCTGCAGAACCTGCTGGCGGGGATCCTGATTTTGCTGCGCCAGCCGTTTTCGGTTGGGGACCAGATTATCTCTGGCGGGCATGAAGGCACGGTGGAGCGGATCGAAACCCGGGCAACGCTGATAAAAACATACGACGGGCGCCGCGTCGTCATTCCGAATTCTGACATTTACACCGATGCCGTCACCGTCAACACAGCGTTTGAGCAGCGCCGTTCGCAGTATGACGTGCAGATCGGCTGCAACGACAGCTGGGACGACGCCAAGCGGATCATGCTGGAAGCTGCGCGCGGATGCGACGGGGTGCTGGAGGACCCGGCGCCGGAAGTGCTGCCTTGGGCGATTGCTGACAATGGCAACAATATCCGCCTGCGCTGGTGGACCAAATCCGACCGGGCAAGCGTGGTGCAGACCTTTGCCCAAGTGATCGAGGCTGTCTACAAGGCGCTGGATGACAGCGGAATTGACATGCCGTACCCGACCCAGGTGATGCTGTTTCACGACCAGACCGAGGAAACCGATGGCGACCGCAGCCGGCATCGTGAAGGCTGGCCTGCGCGGCCCGATGGCAACAACCCCAGGCCGCTCCGGATCGCAGATGCGCTGGCCGGGAGGCGGCAGACGCAAAGTGAGGAGAGCCAAGGGTAACCGGGGCCCCGGACGGGCGTGGCTGCACAAGGGCGGTGGGCCTTGTGTCTGTCACACCGGCAATCTTAGCCGGTTTTGTCGTCCACTGCTGCATCAGGGGCGTTTTTCTTGACGGACTCGATGCCATTGTCGCGGCCAGAGGCGCTGGCATAGCTTTGCGAGGTGCCGATCACCTGGCCATTGGTGGCTTTCAGGTTGAACATGTGCTTGCCGGCTGCTGTTTCCTTGCGCTCATACCGCCCATCATCGCCAGCGTTCTTTTTAACTGACTCAATACCGTTCTCAGCACTGGCTTTCTGCTTGTAGCCTTCGCTGGCCAGAATGTTCTCGCCGTTGCCTGCTTTCAGGCGGAAGCGGAATTCGCCCGCATTATCGGTATAAAGTTCGAATTTCCCAGACACCCTGCTCACTCCTAATTCCTGATGAATATGAGGGGACTAAAGCACGGCTTGGGTCATCCGGCAATGTTTTGGGGCTGCTGGCGCTGCTGTAAACGCGGAATTGGCGATGCGGGCCAATCACCCGATCAGCGTTTGTTGTCTTTCTTGCTGCTGTGAGCTTCCCACAGGTCAGGACGGCGGGCCTTGGTGATGTCTTCGCTCATCCTATGTCTCCATTCCGCAATCTTACCGTGATGGCCTGACATCAGCACGTCCGGGATTGCGCGGCCGTTCCACTCGGCAGGCCGGGTGTATTGCGGATGCTCCAGCAGGCCGGAGGAGAAGCTTTCTTCCTCGGTCGAAGCCTGGTTGCCAAGCACCCCGGGAAGGAGCCGGACGGTGGCATCAATCAGTGCCTGCGCGGCCAGTTCGCCGCCGGTCATCACGAAATCACCCAAGGAGACTTCCTGAATGCCGTAATGTTCCAGTACCCGTTCATCGACACCTTCAAACCGGCCGCACAACAGGGTCATGCCATCGCATTGGGCGAAGTTCTGCATCATCTGCTGGTCCATCCGGCGCCCCCGCGGCGACAGGTAGATCAGCGGCCAGTTGCCTTTGGTGCCGGCCATCGTGTGCTCAATTGCGGTGCCCAGCACATCTGCGCGCAGCACCATTCCGGCACCGCCGCCTGCCGGGGTGTCATCGACATTGCGATGCTTGCCGGCGCCGAACTCGCGCAGATCCACTGTCTCCAGTTGCCACAACCCGTCCTGCAGCGCCTTACCGGTCAGGCTTTCACCCAGCACTCCGGGGAAGGCTGTGGGAAACAGGGTGATGACCTTGGCTTTCCAAACGCCTGCAAGGTCCGGCGTGGGTGTCATCAGTTCACGCGGTTTCAGGGTCGGGCGGATGGCTTTGCGGCCATGGGATTTGCTTGGTGCTGTCATAGTAATGCTGTTTAGTTCAGTCAGATTTTCGCGCAATAGAAAGCTTTGGATCCTGGATGACTTCGAATCGCACTTCTCTGCCAGCATCCATTGAGCAGCCGGGCGGGTTTGAGGCCGCGCAGCGCCGTGCCGAAGCGCTGTGGCCCGGGATCGCTTCGGACCTGGGTCTCCCGGCTGCAGGCGCATTGTTCAGACGGATGCAGGTCAACCGCAAAAGAGAGGATCAATGCTGCGTCTTGAGAGTTTCTTTACAAGACGGCAGGGAAGTTGTGATGCGGGCTGACTTCGCCGAAGGGAACCTTCACCGGTATCAGGAGAACCTGAAACGCCACCAAACCGCAGCAGAGGCGCTGAAATTCACGGCGGGCGTATCGGTGCCGCAGCTTCTTTGGTGCGATCCCCAGTATAAGTACACGCTGATGGAATTGGCTCCTGGGGATACAGCATTCCAGGCATTGTATCTGGCTGGCTATGGGCTTGGGGACCGCGACCGGCTGTTGCAGCGGATCGGAGCCGCGGTTGCTGCGCTGCACCGCTGCTCGGCGGCGGATGAGCAGGTATTCTGGCCGAAGCGGCATCTTGAAACTGTGTCACGGACCGCCAGTACCGTTCGCACAGGAGAGGTGACCGTTGTAAAGCCAAAACGTTTCCTGGGGCTTTGTGCGTATCTGCACCGCGCTGGGCGGCGCGCCAGAGGTGTCAGATACCAGCCCTGCCTTGCCCACGGCGACCTGCATTTCCGGAATATTCTGGCCTCAGCTGATCAGATTTCCTTTATCGATTTTTCCAGCCAGAGGTTTTCTATCGCCGAGCGCGATATCTCCAACCTATGGCTTGCAAATGGCCTGGACCATTTGTCAGGCTTGGACGGAGACGCTGGATTTGGCGGGGTTTCACAGGCAGATTGGGCGCCGTTCGAAGAAGGCTACGGGCGGCATGTTTCCTGTGAACCGCTTTTCCAGTTCTGCTTTGCACTGCGGCTTTGGGAATCCTGGGTCAGGTTCTCGGCATCCGGCCGCGCCGCCGGAGAGAAAGGCCAAAGGCAGCTTGAGCAGTTGGTTAAGGTTCTTGATTTACTTCTGGAACAAGAACCGGACTGAGCGGGGCCAGCCCGCTCAGAACAGCCCTTCGGGCGGGTCGGCAATGATGCGGCCCCGGGCCTGGTCCACGGTTGGCACCGCTTCCAGAGTGAAGGGCAGCAGCACCGTGGCTTTCAGGCCGGGGCCGTGGATTTCCAGCAGGTCGGCGGCGCCGTGGTTCTGCACCGATTTCACTGTGCCCAGCAGGGTGGCGCCGGTGTCATACACTTCCAGCCCGATCAGGTCGGTGTGATAGAATTCGTCATCCGGCAGCTTTGGCAGCTGGTCGCGGCGGGCAAACAGGCGCAGGCCTCTGACTGCATCGGCCTGCTCTTTGGTTTCAACGCCGCTCAGCAGGGCGGCAAAGCCGTTTTTGACCGGGCGGGTCAGGGTCACCGTAAAACTCCGGCTGCCGTCCTCGCTGGTAAGCGGTGAATAGTCGCCGATTTCTTCGGGGATGGCGCAAAAGCTCTTGAGCCGCACCTCGCCGCGCACGCCGAAAGCGCCGGCCACCGCTCCCACGCAAATCAGGTCGCTCATAGTTTTATTCCTTTGCACAGAACCCAGCGCGCAGCCATTGGCCGCCAGATTGTTCGCAGAGTTCGCTTTGGTGGTTGCGTTCAAAAAAGATGCCTGCGGTAAAGGCCACTGCAACAAAAAACACAAGCCGGATCAACCGTCCCATCACGGGCCTCAGCGGGTTTCAAGCGGCAGGCTGGCCATCCGGCTTTCCCAGCCGGTTTCTTCCAGCTCCGGCGTGTCCGAGAACCGTTCCGGATAGCCAATGCAGAAATAGCCGATCAGCTGCCAGCCTTCGGGGGCGTTCAGGTCGCGGTTCAGCTGTTCGGGATCCAGCACCGACACCCAGCCAAGACCCAGTCCTTCGGCGCGAAGAGCAAGCCAGAACAATGTGATAGCGGTGACCACCGAATAGCGGCGCATCTCCGGCATGGTTGCTGCACCCAGGCCGTGGCCTTGCGCAGTTTCATCGTCGCAGTAGACCGCCAATTGCACCGGGGCGTCGCGCATACCGGACAGTTTCAGCCCGGCATAACGCGCGGCGCGTTCGCCGGAATACCCCTCCAGCGCTTGCGCATTGGCAGTCTCAAAATTCTTCAGCGCAGCGGCACGGGCGGGGCTGCTGTCCACCCGCAGGATGCGCCAGGGTTCGCTGAGCCCCACAGACGGGGCAAGCGGAATGGCAGAGAGGCAGCGCATCAGCACTGCCTCTTCCACCGGATCGCTGCGGAACCGGCGCACGTCGCGCCGGAGCCGCATCAGCAGATCAAGCTGGCTGCGGAACTCTTCGGGAAAAGCGCCCCGCAACTCCACGGAATTATTCCGCGTCTGCAGTTGCTTCGGAGGCTTCAGCGGCCTTCGCAGCTTTCTCTTCTGCGCGCTCCTGGGCTTTCTTGCCCGGGGCGCCTTTCTTGGGGTTGCTGCGCTCGGTCTTGGCACGGACACCGGCCGCTTCCAGCATGCGGGCGATACGGTCGGTGGGCTGTGCGCCCTGATCCAGCCAGTGCTGCACGCGTTCCATGTCCATTTTCACGCGCTCTTCGCTGTCTTTCGGCAGCAGCGGGTTGTAGGTGCCCAGCTTCTCGATGAAGCGGCCATCGCGCGGCATGCGGCTGTCAGCAGCCACGATGCGGTAAA
Organism: Leisingera sp. M523; assembly: GCF_025141335.1. Classification (NCBI taxonomy): domain Bacteria; kingdom Pseudomonadati; phylum Pseudomonadota; class Alphaproteobacteria; order Rhodobacterales; family Roseobacteraceae; genus Leisingera; species Leisingera sp. M523. Next base: position 3,512,049 of record NZ_CP081036.1, on the reverse strand, counting down.
AAGGACGCTTTTTAGAGCCGCCGCGGGCCAAACGGATTTTCATTGCCATGGGTACATCTCCTTTGATGGCGTTGTCCGGGGTTTGCCCCGGTTGTTCCTGTTGTGCGTTGTTATTCTTGGTGTTTCTTATGGTGGCGAATGACTTCACCGATGATGAAGTTCAAAAATGCCTTGGCGAATTCAGGGTCTAGATCGGCCTGTTTTGCCAAGTCTTCAAGCCGCGCGATCTGCGCCGCTTCGCGGGTCGGATCAGACGGCGGAAGGTTGTGTTCAGCCTTGAGCCGCCCCACTGCCTGGGTGTGCTTGAACCGCTCGCCCAGAGTGTAGACGAGGATCGCATCCAGCCGGTCGATGCTTTCGCGGTGGCCCTTCAGCAGCTGGGCTGCGCGGACGGCGGGGTTTTGGGTTTCGGTCGTCATCAGGTCCTCCGCAGGGCAGCAATGCCAGGGCGTGCCGGGACAGCAGCGGGCATATACCTGCTATTCACAGCAAGTGGACCGCCACAGCGCAGCCAATGGGCTTTCTGGTGCAACTCAGTCAAGTGCCCAACCCTCCGGCTTGAACAACGGGTCGGCGTAGTGGCCGATTTCCATTTCGATGCCGTGCGCAATCTGGCTGTCCTTCAGGGTGTCCGGCGCAGGGTGGCGGTAGACCGCGTCATTGCCGTCGATGGTTGCGGCGCTGTGGTCCTTGGAAGCGCCGAGCCGCTCTGCCAGCCGGATCGAATCGAGATTCTTGGGGTCGATATAGCTGACCGCGGTCTCCCAGCCCAGATTTGAATAAAAATGTCCGCGAGCGGCCTGTGCCGCCTCCAGCGCATAGCCCTTGCCGGCGGCACCGGGCCAAATGATCCAGGCGATCTCGCGCTCGGGCCAGCCTGCGGGCTGCCAGCCGCCGGCCATGCCGTAAGTCTCGTCCGTGGCCTTGTCGTGGATCATCCACATGCCGAAACCGCGCACCTGCCAATGGCCGATCTCGGCGGCATAGAGCATCCAGGCCTCGTAGGTATTCAGCGGTCCGCCCATAAAGCGCGAGCGGTAGGAGCTGAAGGTGGCTTTGAAGTCGGGGTAGTCCTGCGGTTCGGGGCCACGCAGTACCAGACGGCGGGTTTCGATCACCGGGATATCATAGGGCATCAGCGCGCTCCCTCCAGCGGAAGGTCGCGAACAGGCCGGATTATGATCCCGTAACGGCGCATTAGTGCAGCAGGCCCCGTTCGGCCTGCGCGCCGGACAAGCGGGCGGGCGGGACGTGGCGCCAGACGCGGATATTGGGCGCGGGCTGCAGGCGGAAGCTGACTGGCTTTTCCGGGCGGGCACCGACGCGCTGGGCCAGTGCGATGGAGGCGCCGTTTTCCTCGGGCACGTAGGAGACGATGCAGTCCCAGCCGGCCTCGGTAAACAGCCAGTCGAGAACACATTGCGCGGCTTCGCTGGCGTAGCCCTTGCCGCGGCCCGTTTCCATCAGGTGCCAGGACAGCTCCGGTTCCGGCCAGCCCTTTGGGAACCAGGGGCCGACAAGACCCACGGTCTGCCCGGTGCTGCGCTCCACCACCGCGAACAGGCCGTAGCCGTGCAGGTGCCAGTGGCCGATGATGGTGGCAATAGACCACCACAGCGAATCCGGATCTTCCGCCGCATCAATAAAGCGCGCCGCACCTGGATTCAGGAAGGCCGCATTGGCGTCAAACTCCGGATCTGCCGGAGATATCAGCATGAGGCGCTTTGAAACAAGCCGCGGATACGGCGTTTGCACGTCAGTCATCTTGTACCCCTTTGTCCGGGCGGCGGACCGCCCGGCATAAATTTCACCCATCCAATGATGGAGTATCGGGGAGACTGCGTAATTTTCAGTTAAACGGGCTGCATCCCGGGCTGCTGGGGCGGCCTGGTTTGTGCAAATTTGACAGAAGCTCATGCGTAGGCCTCCATCCCGCCATCGCTCGGCGCATCAGGGGCAGGATGGCGGTAGACCAGTTCACGCCCGTGTTTAGGGTTGTCGAATTCCGCCTCGAACACCGCGCCCAGCCGTTCGGCCAGCGCCACCGAACGGGTATTGCCCGGGAAGATGTTGGAACTGAGTGCGGACAGGCCCATGACCTCATAGGCGTGAGTGCGCGCGGCCAGCGCGGCCTCGGCCATGATGCCGCGGCCTTCGCCGGCCGGGAAGGCAACCCAGCCCAGTTCCGGTTCCGGCCAGCCTTCGGGCTGCCAGATACCGGTGATGCCGAGCGTTTCACCTGTATCCTTGCAGGTGATGGTCCAGAAGCCGAAACCACGCATTGCCCAGTGTCCCACCGACATGGTGAACCAGCGCCAGGCTTCGTTGCGGTCGAGCGGACCGCCAAATCCCCAGGAGCGTGCTTCATCGGCGAAGAACACTGCCACCGGCCCGAAATCCGCCGCCTCCGGTCCGCGCAGGACCAGGCGTTCGGTTTCAAGCTGAGGGATGACGGGGAGCTGCATAGGTTACTTCTTCTTGCCGAAGCCGCTGAGGCCTGCGGGCAGGCCCATGCCGCCGCCAAGACCGGGGAGGCCGCCGGGCATGCCCCTGCCGCCGCCCATCGCCTTGGCGGCCGTTTCCAGTGCCTTGGGGTCCATCTGGCTGGGGTCCATACCGTCCATGCCGGGCATGCCGCCGCCTTTGCCGAACATGCCCTTCATGGCCTGCTTCAGCATCTTGCCTTTGCCCATCTTGCCCATTTTCTTCATCACATCGGCCATCTGCCGGTGCATTTTCAGAAGCTTGTTGAGGTCGGAAACCTCCATGCCGGAGCCGGCCGCGATGCGTTTCTTGCGGGAGGCCTGCAGCAGGGCGGGGTTGGCGCGTTCTTTCTTGGTCATCGACTGGATCATGGCGATCTGGCGTTTCAGAACCTTGTCGTCCATGCCGGCGTCCTGCACCTGCTTGGCCATTTTGCCCATGCCGGGCATCATCTGCATCATGCCCTCCATGCCGCCCATCTGGAGCATCTGTTCAAGCTGCATCTTCAGGTCGTTCATATTGAACTGACCCTTCATCATGCGCTTCATCATCTTCTCGGCCTGTTCGGCCTCGATGGTTTCCTGGGCTTTTTCGACCAGAGCGACGATGTCGCCCATGCCGAGGATGCGGCCGGCGATGCGGTCTGCCTCGAAGGTCTCCAGCGCGTCCATCTTCTCGCCCAGGCCGACAAAGCGGATCGGCTTGCCGGTGACAGCGCGCATCGACAGCGCCGCACCGCCGCGGCCGTCGCCGTCCATCCGGGTCAGCACCACGCCGCTGATGCCGATCTTGGCGTCGAATTCCTCGGCCACCTCAACGGCGACCTGGCCGGTCAGGCCATCGACCACCAGCAGGGTTTCGCGCGGAGAGACCACATTGCGGACGTCCTCGACCTCCTGCATCAGCACTTCGTCGATGTGCAGGCGGCCGGCGGTGTCCAGCATGTAGACGTCATAGCCGCCCAGCGTCGCCTGCTGCTTGGCGCGTTTGGCAATATCGACGGGTTTCTGGCCGGGCACGATCGGCAGGGTGTCGACGCCGATCTGGGTGCCCAGGACGGCCAGCTGATCCATCGCCGCCGGGCGGTAGACGTCGAGCGAGGCCATCAGGACTTTCTTGCCCTCTTTGTCCCTCAGCCGTTTGGCCAGCTTGCCGGTGGTGGTGGTCTTGCCGGAGCCCTGAAGGCCGACCATCAGGACCGGGGCGGGCGGGTTGTCGACTTTCAGCTTGCCGGGATCTTCGTCACCGCGCAGCACGTCCACCAGCGCGTCATGGACGATTTTGACCACTTGCTGGCCCGGGGTCACCGATTTGGTGACGGACTGGCCGGTGGCCTGCTCCTGCACCTTTTTAACGAAGTCGCGGGCCACCGGCAGCGAGACATCAGCCTCCAGCAGGGCGACGCGGACTTCGCGCAGGGCGGACTTGACGTCCTCTTCATTGAGGGCGCCCTGTTTGGTCAGCCGGTCAAAAACGCCGGAAAGGCGTTCGGATAGATTTTCAAACATGCCTTGCGGCCTCCTGTGCCGGTTTCCAGTTGTAGCGCCCCCGTATGTAGGGGACATGCGATCCATGCGCAAATGCCGCCAAGGTCCTTAGTGTATGTCGCGAGGGCAAACCAAACGGGTTTGCCCCCACGGGCGTAACACGCTGGTGGAGGGCGATCCCTGGCACGGGCAGGGACCGGAAGACTCAGTGCTTCCGGATGTTCGGAATGGCGTTACGCCGATTGACCGCCAGAGTCAACAGTTGCAGGGGCAGCTGGCAGCCATGCATTGATCGCATCGGCCAGCCGCTGCGGGCCGCGGCCGTTGGTGTAGGCTGCAACCACCGGGTGGCGGCCTGCGCTCATACCGCCGTCCAGCACTAGCACCGGGCGGTAAAGCGTGCGGGTGCGGCCCTCGCTGCGGCTGGTGGTGCTTTCCACCTCGGCGTGGGACAGGTCGGCGAGGCGGTGTTCGGCCTGGCTGTAGCCGAAGACCGACTGGCGCCGGATCACGATACTGCCGCCGGAGCGGTCTAGGATCACCTGCACCCTGCGCACAAAGAGGCAGAAGGCCAGCGCGCCCATGCCGCCGCCAGCCAAGGTGAAAATAAGGCCGGGCCAGATCAGGTCGCCGCCCTGGCTGAGCATACCCAGGCCGGCGACGGCAAAGGCGAGGATAAAAAAGACGAGCATGATTCCGATCAGCCAAGGCGTGTCGGCGAGGATCAGCTGCTCCGGGGTGTTGCGAGTGATCTTCATTATCCCAGCTTACCTTGGGGAAGGCTGTAATTCAGGGGAAACTGGCGCTTTTGGCATCAGATATGAGTGCAAACAGGAACAGGCCTTGGGATAGCACGCTTGACTCAGGCGGGGTGGCTTGGCCAACATCAAGGGGCTGGCCCAATGCCGTCCACTCACCGGCGGGCTTGCTTGGATGAGCACCGAGGCAAATCTTCAGCACAGGCATATTACGCGGACCTCAGCGTTCGCGATCCTTACCGAGCAGCCACATCAGCCAAGGGAGGATCAGATACATGCGCGTTTTCACTATTCTGGGACCGTCGCAGTCCGGCAAATCAACGCTGGCCACGGCGCTGGCCAATCTGGACAGCGCCGCCGGTAAACGGCAGGAGGTTGCAGGCGTCGCCGCTTTGCAGCCTTTTTCATTCATGGGCGAGCACTGGGCCGCAATCGACATCGCGGGCGGTGCTGACAATCTGGCGCAGGCGGGGCCTGCACTGGCGGCCAGCGATGCTGCCGTCCTCTGCGTGCCGGCTGATGCCGGGGCTGCGGTGCTTAGCGCGCCGTATCTGCGCAAACTGGAAGAGGCGGGCATCCCCGCCTTTCTTTTTGTCAACCGCATGGACCAGGCGGCGGACCGGGTGGCGGAGATTGTTGCCGCGCTTCAGGCCTATTGCAGCCACAACATCATTCTGCGGCAGGTGCCGATCCGCGAGGATGGTGAGGTTGTGGGTGCTGTGGATCTGATTTCCGAACGCGCCTGGCAGTATCAGGAGGGTAAGCCTTCGGCGCTGATTGAGCTGCCGGTGGCAATGTATGCGCGCGAGCAGGAGGCCCGCACCGAGCTGCTGGAAGCGCTGGCGGATTTTGACGACACGCTGCTGGAGGAACTGATCGAAGATCAGAAGGTGATGGCGGAAGAGGTCTATGATGTGGCGACCAAGGTGCTGCAGCATAACGACCTGGTTCCGGCACTGATGGGGTCGGCTGAGCATAAGAATGGCATCCTGCGGCTGATGAAGTCCCTGCGGCACGAGGCGCCGGATGTGGGCGTGGCACTGGAGCGGCTGTCGCAGGACGGCGCGGTGGTGGCCGTCGGCTGCATGGCGGATCTGGTCAAACATCTTGGCAAGACGGTGATGGTGCGCGCGCTGGACAAAGGCATGGGCAATGGCGCCTCTGTCGGCGGCGCGGCTCTGGGGTCGCTGACAGGGATCGGCGGCGCCGTGAACAACGCGTTTCAGGCTGGAGACATTGGGCAGGCGGTTAAATCGGATCATTTGAACCTGGGTTTTGCCTATGGGCCGGATGGGGCGGCGCCGTTGCCGGATTGGGCGCAGCCGCGGCCTTCGACATTCCGGCGGGTGATCACTCCGTTGAATGAGCGCGACGATGCGCGGCTGTCAGGCGCGCTGGAGCGGCTGGCGGAGATCGATCCGGCGCTGGTGGTGGGGCAGGATGAGGCCAGCGGACATCTGCTGCTGAACCTGCAGGGGCCGCTGCACATGCGACGCATCAAGCAGGCTTTGAAAGACGAGTTCGGCGTCGAGGTGGAGGAGCGGCAGGTGCCGCCGGCGCTCCGCGAGACCATCAGCAAAAGCGTGCAGATCCAATACCGTCACCGCAAGCAGTCCGGCGGCGCGGGGCAGTTTGCCGATGTGCTGATCGAGGTGAAGCCGTTGCCGCGCGGCAGCGGTTTTGTGTTCGAGGAAACCGTGAAGGGCGGCGCCGTGCCCAAGAACTACATCCCCTCGGTCGAGGCCGGCGCGCGCGAAGCGCTGGCGCAGGGGCTGAACGGCCATCCGGTAGTGGATATCTGCGTGACGCTGAAGGATGGCAAGCATCACTCGGTCGACAGTTCTGACTATGCCTTCCGCACCGCAGGCAAGAACGCGGTCCGGGAAGCGCTGTCCGAGGCCGGCGCGGTGCTGCTGCAACCGATCATGCGGGTGCATATCCATGTGCCGTCCGTCTTCACCGGCGGGCTGGTGCCGGTGGTGAGCGGCATGAAGGGGCAGATTCTGGGGTTCGAGGCTGAGGACGGCGTGGCCGGCTGGGACGTGTTCGAAACCCTGCTGCCGATGTCGGCGCAGGATAACCTGTGCAACACGCTGGCCAGTGCCACCCGCGGTACCGGCTGGTTCAGCACTGATTTCGACCACTACGAAGAGGCGCGGCGGGCGGATTTCGCCGAGGCCTAAGGCCAGGCTGGCGCAAATCGGGGCGCAGGGGGCAGAACACCTCTTGCGCCCCGCTGCTGTTTTGCGTGATCTGCTCTGCAATTCGACACTGATTTCGCGGAGCACGTTATGGACGCCTCATCAACTTATCAGGACAGCCTGCCTGTCTCTTCGGATGCGCTGCTGAAGCAGCTGGATGACTGGGGCATCGCCTATCAGCTGCATACCCATGTGCCGCTGCGCACGGTAGAGGACGCCAAGGGTGTCGAGGAGCAGTTCATGGTGCCGGGCGAAAACGCGCTGCGGCTGAAGAACCTGTATCTGCGCGATAAGAAAAAGCGGAACTATCTGGTGACGCTGCAGCAGGACAGGGAGATCGACCTGAAGGCGCTGGGCGCTGAGCTGGGCATCGGCAACCTGTCGTTCGGCTCAGCTGACCGGCTGCTGGAGAACCTTGGCATCCACCCCGGCGCGGTCAGCCCGCTGGCGATGATCACCGGCGCGGAGAAGGGCGTCACCTTCTATATGGAAGCGCAGGCGCAGGAGGCCGACGTGATCTATATGCACCCGCTGGTCAATGACCGCACGGTGGCGATGAAGCGTGATGACGTGATGGCGTTCTTTGAGAAGATCGGCGTTGAGGTGCGTTGGGTCTAACCAGCCCGTTCCTCCTCCAGCGCCAAATCCAGCGCGGCGGCGACATGGGCGGCAGAGGGGTTCACGAACAGGAAGCCGCCGGCCTCGAAACTGACGTCGTCGATGTGATCGGGGAAGGCCAGCGGCAGTTCGGTGCAGGCCAGCAGAATGGCGGTGCCGGGCTCGGCGTGTTTCTTACAGAACCGCAGCAGGCGGTCCTGTGCGCCACTGGCCGCACCGCCATAGAAGTTCTCGTCGATCATCGCCTGCATCTCTGCGATTTCGTCCTGCGGCAGGGTATCGTTCGCACTGATTCCATGTGCGGCGAGCACATGGGCATAGTTGCGGTCCTGCATAGTGACGGCGGTGCCCAGCACCAACGCCTGGATGGCACCAGTTTGCGCTGCGGCTTCAGCTGTCGCGTCGAAGATGCTGAGGACCGGCATCACCACCCCGTCGCGGATCGCATGCAGCCGGGCGTGCGGGGTGTTGGAGGCGATGATGGCAAAGTCGCAGCCTGCCCGTTCCAGCGTCAGCATCGCCTCGCGGAAGACGGCGTCGAAACCGGCCCAGCTGGCCTCATCCCCCGGGCGGCCGCGCAAGGCGCGGGTCTGCGCCTGCACCACGGATTCGATGGTGATCGGCGGCACCGGCAGCGGTGAGCCCGCACCGCGGGCTGCAAAGAACGCTCCGGCGCCTTCGCAGATGGCGCGGTAGTAATCGACGGTAGAGGCCCAGCCGACGCCGCCGAGGATGCCGATCTTCTTCATGGAAATGCCTTTGTTTAGAAAAGCGTGTACGGGCAGAGTGGCATGGCGGCAACGGGCTGCCAAACGTAAAAATGCCGCCAGCCGGGGGGGCTGACGGCGGGTGCGCGAGGCGGAGGGGATCAGGCCGCCAGCGCTTCGATCTGGGTTTTTGCCTTGGCCAGGGCACTGTCAGCGTTAACCATCAGGGCGTCGGCGGCAACGATCTCAACCTCGGTGATGCCGATGAAGCCCAGCACGTGGCGCAGGTAGGTGGTGGCAAAATCTATGTCAGAGCCCGCCTGAGTGCCGCCGGAGGCCACCGCGATGATGGCGCGCTTGCCTTCCAACAGGCCGACGGGACCGGTTTCCTCATAGCGGAAGGTGACGCCCACGCGGGCCACCAGGTCAATCCAGGCCTTGAGTGTGGACGGCACCGAGAAGTTGTAGATCGGCGTGCCGATCACGATGGTATCGGCGTGTTTCAGTTCCTCCACCAGCGAGTCGGAAAGGGCCAGCAGCTGCTTTTGTTCATCGCTGCGCTGGTCTGCCGGGGTGAAGTTGGCCCCGATCCAGGCGCCGTCCAGCAGCGGCAGCGGCGCAGCCAGATCGCGGCGGATCACATCGGAGGCGCCAAGGCGGCTGGTGATCTGCGCCGAAAGATCGCGGGAAACGGAGCCGTCGGTGCGGGCGGAGGAGTCGATATGAAGGATGGTACGGGTCATTACAGTATTCCTGTGCTTGTTGCTGACAGGAATTTGGGTTATTGCATTTTCGAACGCAACACCGCTTCAATCACATGAATTGTGCGTTTTTGCAAGAAATCGCTATTTCGCCGGCAAGGAGGCCGCCATGGATAATTGGGACGAAGTCCGCACCGCCTATCAAGTGGCCCGCATGGGCACGGTCAGCGGTGCCGCCGAGGTGCTGGGCGTGCATCACGCGACGGTGATCCGGCATATCGATGCGATCGAGGCGCGGCTGGGCGTTAAGCTTTTTCAGCGTCATGCCCGCGGCTATACCCCGACGGAATCCGGTCAGGATTTGCTGCGGGTGGCGCAGGCGACCGATGACCAGTTCAGCCAGCTGGTCGGGCGGCTGAAAGGGCAGGGCGACGATGTGTCGGGCGAGCTGGTTGTGACCTCGCTGGCGTCCTTTGCACCGATGATGGTGCCGGCGTTGAAGCTGTTTCAGGATATGCATCCGGGGCTGATTATCCGTTACCTGACCGGTGACCGGCTGTTCCGGCTGGAGTATGGCGAGGCGCATGTGGCGATACGTGCAGGCAATGCACCGGATCAGCCCGACAATGTGGTGCAGCCTTTCATGAAACAGCAGATCGGGCTCTATGCCTCCAAGGCTTATGCCGAAGAATACGGAATGCTGAAGGGTGTCGAGGATATTCCCAATCACCGGTTTGTCGGTCAGGACGATGAGAGCAGCAGGGCGCCGTTTTCGCGCTGGTTGCGGGCCAATGCGCCGGCTGAGGCCATCGCCTTTCGCTGTACCGATGGCTTTACCCTGAAGTCGGCGGTCCGCAGCGGTGCCGGGATTGGCTTTATGGCGGCCTGGGAGGCGCGGCGGCAACCGGATCTGGTTGAGATGATGCCGCCGCAGGAAGACTGGGAAGGCGCATTGTGGCTGGTGACCCATGTGGATCTGCACCGGACCACCAAGGTGCAGGCGTTCCTGACGTTCCTCAAGGAACAGGTAAAGGACTGGCAGCTGTGAGCGAGGCACTGCGCGGGCATCTGGCGATGCTGTTGTTTTCGGCACTGGTGGCGGGGTCTTTCTCGCTGGGTGTCATGGTCGCCAACGAGATTGCACCAGCGGCCTTGAATGCGGCGCGGTTTGGTATTGCCGCTGTGGTGATCGGTGTCGCGGCGCTGGCCACCACCGGGCTGCAGCGGGTGCATTTCCGCGCGCCCTGGCGGTTTGCAGTGCTGGGTGGGCTGTTCGGCGGCTATTTCGTGCTGATGTTCTACGGGCTGCAGACAGCGGCGCCGGTCAGTGCCGCGGCGGTATTCACGCTGGTGCCGGTGATGAGCGCCGTGTTCGGCTGGCTGCTGCTGCGGCAGATCACTACCGGCTGGATGGCACTGGCGCTGGCGATTGGTGCGGCAGGCGCGGTCTGGGTGATCGTGCGCGGTGATCCGGGCGCCTTGGCGGCATTCGAGATCGGCCAGGGCGAGGTCATCTATTTCTGGGGCTGCGTGCTGCATGCGATCTATACGCCGATGGTGCGCAAGCTGAACCGGGGCGAGCCTGCCGTGGTCTTTACCTTCGGGATGCTGCTGGCAGGCGGTGCGCTGCTGGCGGTGTTCGGCTGGCAGGACATTCTGGCCACCAATTGGGCCCAGCTGCCCGGTATCGTCTGGATCGGCCTGTTCTACTTGGCGGTCTGCGCCAGCTCTGCCACCTTTGTGCTGCTGCAATATGCGGCGATGCGGCTGCCCTCGGCCAAGGTGATGGCCTATACCTATCTCACCCCAAGCTGGGTGATCCTGTGGGAGATCGCGCTGGGCCGCGGCGCGCCGCCGGGCCTGGTGCTGATCGGGGTGGCGATGTCGGTGGTGGCGCTGGTGATGCTGCTGGAAGGGGCGCGGTCGCGGGTCCCGGCCTGAACGCAACGGGCCTGAATGGAACGGGCCTGACCGCAGCGGGCGTGCCTTCCGGCGGCCCTTCGCCGCGGCTTGCGGCAGGTCAACGCAATTCCCTTGTTTTCCGCTATACTGGTCCTGAGGGACTCTTCGGATAGAGGAGGGAGTAATGTTCAAGCATATCATGGTGCCCGTTGATCTGCACATGCCCGCATCGGTCAAGAAAGCCCTGGATGTGGCGGCGGACTTTGCCAAAAATCACAGCTCGCGCGTAACACTGGTGCATGTGACGGATCAGCAGGTCAAACGCGGGCATACAGTAGGGCCGTCTGGTGACGAGCTGGCGGACCTGGCAAGCAAGATGGCGGCACAGACCGGTGCAAGGGTGGAGGGGTTGCCGGTCTATTCGGTGGATGTCGGATCAGAGATCGACTCCATCCTGCCCCGGACCGCTAAGGAGCTGGAAGTGGATTTGGTTGTGATGGGCACCCATATGCCTGGAATTCTGGACTATGTGTTTTCGTCCCATGCCAGCCATCTGGTGCTGCATTCCGAAGCCTCGGTCTTTGTGGTGCGCTAGGGGTCCGGCTGGGCGTCCTCGGACAGATGCTCGGCCTCCAGAAAGCGTTCAAAGGCATCCAGATTGACCGGTTCGAACTGGCCGAAGCCCTGCATCCAGACCGAGGCTGCGCGCATGGCATCCGGTTGCAGCTTGCACCATTTGACCCGGCCATGCTTTTCCTGCGCGATCAGGCCTGCGCGGGTCAGGATGACTAGGTGTTTTGAAATTGCTGCCAGCGACATCTCGAACGGTTCCGCCACGTCGGTCACCGCCATATCGTCCTCCAACAGCATGGTGAGGATCGCCCGGCGGGTCGGGTCGGCCAAGGCCGCAAAGACAGTGTCGAGAGGGTCGCTCATGCCTGATACTCCTACCCATCGTCCGGCAGTTTGACAATCTGTCCTGAACCGTCATGGTGGCGCCTTTCAAGCGCGCGGGGATTGATGGCATGGCATTGAAGTACTGGCTGGTGATATTCATTCTCGGCATCGGCTGGGGCATGTCGTTCATGTTCAATGCCATTCTGCTGCGCGAACTGGGACCGTTGTCGGTGTCGATGGGGCGGGTCGGATTTGGCGCGCTGGGCTGCTGGATCTATGTGCTGGCGGCGCGCAAGCGGGTGCCGGCAGAGCCTGGACGCTGGCTGGCGCTGTTTGGCTTTGGAGTGCTCAGCTATGCCGGGCCTTTTGCCTTTTACGCGCTGGGCCAGCAGCATATCGCCAGCGGCGTGGCCGGGATTGTCAATGCGACCACGCCGGCGCTGGCGGTGGTTGTCTCGCATTTCTGGCCCGGCGGCGAGCGCGCAACCGGGTTGAAGTCACTAGGGGTGGTCTGCGGGTTCCTTGGTATCGTGCTGCTGTCGCTGCCTCTGCTGGAAAGCGGCCAGTCGTCGGAGATCTGGGCGGTTCTGATCACCCTGTGCGCACCGTTGTGCTATGCGTTTTCGGTCAATTTCGCGCGCAGTTTCCGGGACATGGAGCCGGTGGTGCTGGTGGCGATTGCTCTGACCGGGGCCACCGCGGCGATCGCACCGCTGGCGATCTGGAGCGAAGGCCTGCCGCATGTGACGCGGATGGAGACCTGGGCCTCCTTGTTCATCATCGGTTTTGTTCTGACCTCGGCCGCATTCATCGCCTTTTACTGGGTGCTGCCCAAGGTGGGACCAACCAACATAACCCTGCCGACGCTGATCGCGCCGGTTTCGGCGCTGTTCCTTGGAACCTACATCCTGAAGGAGCAGCTGCTGGCAGAGCATCTGTGGGGCATGGCAGCGATCCTGCTGGGATTGTTGCTGATCGACGGGCGGATTGTGCGCTGGCGGATGGCAAAACCGCCCATTCGATAAAATCAACCTTTTGGTTGAATATGGAAACTGGGGTGGATTGGCGCTAACGGTTGCTGCGGCAGAGCGGCGCGACCTTTCTCGATATCTAATTGTTATATATAAATCAGCTACTTGAAGATGTTCTGAATCTTCTGTCCTTGTAATTGACTCCTAAGCTCCATGGCCTTAGCAACCTCATAGAAATCGCGTGAGGATGGCGCCCGTGACCGACGACGACCAAAAGCAGCGCATGGCGCAGCTGGAGGAGAAGCTCGCGGCGGCGCGTAAGGCACAACAGCCCAAGCCGCGCGCGGATGAGCACTATTCCATGGCCAATCAGGCCTGGCGGATGGTGATTGAATTGGTGGCCGGTCTCGGGATCGGCTTTGGCATCGGATACGGGCTGGACCTTCTTTTTGGAACCCTGCCCATCTTCATGGTGCTGTTTGTAATGCTGGGCCTTGCGGCTGGAGTGAAGACAATGCTTCGCACCGCGCAGGAGATCCAGGAACAGAAACTGGCCGATGAGGCCAAGAAAAATGCGCAAGACCGGGACTGATCCGACGGGATCAAACGCCGGCGACAGGAGAAGCGGACCGATGGGCAAAATTTTCTTTTACGCAGCGCTGGCGCTGGTGCTGGTATCCGGCCTGATTTTCGCCCCGGCGGAGTCAAAGCTGGCAATCCACCCGATGGATCAGTTCAACGTGGCAGCACTGTTTGGCGATCACATCTCCTGGTACACCCCGACCAACGTGACCCTGTGGATGGCGCTGGCTGTAGCCGCGGTGTTTGCGCTGCTGGTCATGGGCTCATCGCGCCGTGCCATCGTGCCGGGCCGCGCCCAGTCGGTTGCAGAGCTGGCTTATGGCTTTATCTACAAAATGGTCGAGGACGTGGCTGGCAAAGACGGCGTCAAGTTCTTCCCCTACATCATGACCTTGTTCATGTTCATCGTGATGGCCAACTTCCTGGGCCTGATCCCCGGTTCGTTCACTACAACCTCGCACATCGCGGTGACCGCGGTTCTGGCGGCGCTGGTGTTCTTCACCGTGACCATCGTTGGTTTCGTCAAGAACGGCGCCGGTTTCCTGGGCCTGTTCTGGGTGTCGAGTGCGCCGCTGGCGCTGCGCCCGATCCTGGCCATCATCGAGCTGATTTCCTATTTCGTGCGTCCCGTCAGCCACAGCATTCGTCTGGCAGGCAACGTAATGGCGGGCCACGCGGTTCTGAAAGTGTTCGCAGGCTTTGCCGCAGCACTGGGCATGTTCAGCTTCCTGCCGATTTTTGCCATCACCGCGGTTTACGCACTCGAAGTTCTGGTGGCCTTCATTCAGGCCTACGTCTTTACCATCCTGACCTGCGTGTACCTGAAGGATGCGCTGCACCCGAGCCACTAAGGCCAGGATCGACAAGTTTACCGGGTGAGCCTGGCGGTTCACCCAGACCCTAAATCACCACATTCCATCGTAAGGAGAATACTCATGGAAGGCGATATCGCACAACTCGGTCAGTTCATCGGCGCAGGCCTGGCAGCAATCGGTTCCGGCGCAGCCGCAATCGGTGTGGGCCACGTTGCCGGCAACTTCCTGGCAGGCGCACTGCGCAACCCGTCGGCAGCCGCCGGCCAGACCGCAACCCTGTTCATCGGCATCGCATTTGCAGAAGCACTGGGCATCTTCTCGTTCCTGGTCGCTCTGCTGCTGATGTTCGCCGTCTAAGACCTCAGGAACCTATTTCCTTACGGCCGGGCAGTGCGGCCTAAATCCGCACTGCCCGGTGTAACGGCAAGTTCCCAAGGAGGACGACATGGCATCTAATACGCAAGACGCAGCACACGGCGCCGCAGACGCAGCGCACGGGTCTGCTCCGGGTATGCCGCAGCTGGACTTCTCGACCTTCGGGAACCAGATCTTCTGGCTCGCGGTCGCTCTGGTCGTGATCTACCTCATCCTGTCGCGCGTCGCGCTGCCCCGCATTGCGGCGGTGCTGGCCGAGCGTCAGGGGACCATCACCAACGACCTCGCCGCGGCTGAAGACCTTAAAGCCAAGGCAGTCGAGGCCGAAAACGCATATAACAAAGCTCTGGCAGATGCCCGTGCCGAATCTCAGCGCATCGTTGCTGAGACACGTGTGGAAATTCAGGCCGGGCTGGACGAGGCAATTGCCAAAGCAGACGAACAGATCTCTGCCAAGGCCGCCGAGTCCGAAAAGGCAATCGCCGAAATCAAGGCCGGTGCGCTGGAAAGCGTAAAGGCTGTTGCCACCGATACCGCAGGGGCGCTGGTAAGCGCACTGGGCGGTTCGGCAGACGCAGACGCAATTGCCGCGGCAGTTGCCGAGCGGACGAAAGGATAAGGACATGCGCAATATTCTCGCCCTTGCCCTGACCTTGGGTGCAGCTTCGCCAGCCTTTGCTGCCGGCGGCGGCCTGGACCTGTCCAACACCAATCTGGTTGTGGGGCTCGGTTTTGTGCTGTTCATTGGCATTCTGCTGTTTGCCAAAGTGCCGTCGCTGCTCGCAGGCCAGCTGGATAACCGTGCAGAAGGTATCCAGAAGGAGCTGAACGAAGCCCGCGCGCTGCGTGAAGAGGCCCAGACCGTTCTGGCGTCCTATGAGCGTAAGCAGCAGGAAGTTCAGGCCCAGGCTGATCAGATCGTTGCTGCCGCCCGTTACGAAGCTGCCCGCGCAGCGGACCAGGCAAAAGCGGATCTGCAAACCTCCATTGCCCGCCGTCTGGCGGCCGCCGAGGAGCAGATCGCTTCGGCAGAAGCCTCGGCTGTGAAAGAAGTGCGCGATCAGGCGATCACAATCGCTGTTTCTGCGGCGGATCAGGTGATCTCCAAGCAGATGACCGCCGCAGAGGCCAACAAGCTGATCGACGCCGCCATCGCGGATGTGGACGCCAAGCTGCACTGAGTTTGGCAGACACTGTTGAGTTTAAAAACCCGGCCCAAGCGGCCGGGTTTTTTTTGTGCGTGATCGGGAGGGGATGATGTGAACCCATTCCGCAAATCCCCGCGCCGCCGCAGATTGCCCTTGCCGCCCACTTTACCCGTCGCGCCCAGGTTCGTTTGGATCGCTGGAGAACAGTGCGATCTTGTTGCCTTGAGGATCGCGCAGGTACCCAACATAGAAGTGAGGCCCGTAAGAGGCACGAAAGCCGGGCTGGCCCTCGTCCGAACCGCCTGCTGAAAGCGCGGCGGAGTGAAGGTTGCGAACCTGTTGTTGATTGCACGCTTCAAAGGCGACCATAGACCCGTTGCCGGCCGAGGCCGGGCGCCCGTCGAAAGTTGGTTTAACGTAGAAGTCAGGCGGAACCGGAGACTGACCGGACCCAACAGGCAGAGCGTAACTTAGGCCCTCAGACCCCTCTTCCAGTTTGTATCCAAGGGCTGGCAGGAACGCAGAATAAAACTGCTTCGCGCGCGCGATATCATCCGCTCCGACTGTGATATAGGCGATCATTTTTCGTCTTTCTTTCCGGCCCCCAAAGCCGGCATTGGTTTGATAGTGGCACAATTCGGTTTGCCCCGAATTCCGTTCATGGTTTCAGCCTCACCCCTTCCCCGTTTCATGCTCCAGCCGCTGCTTGGCCACCTCCGCGTTGCGTTCGGCGCGCTGGTGGTCGGTTAGGGCTTGTTTCACGTAGTCCAGATGGGTCTCCACCGCTGATCGGGCTGCCTGCGGGTCGCGGGCCTGCAGGGCGGCGTTGATGGCGCGGTGCTGCTCCAGCAGCGCCTCATAGGTGGTGTGCTGCTGGAACATGATCCGGCGGTTGTAGAAGACCCCCTCGCGCAGCAGATCGAACATCGAACGCATCATGTGCAGCATGATGACGTTGTGGCTTGCGTCCATGATAGCGGAGTGGAACTGAGCGTCGAGCTGGGCCGCTTCCTCGGATACGGCGGGGTTGCCGGCCGCCTCCATCTTGTCAAAGATCGCCTGGATCACCTGCAGGTCATAGTCCGAACCGAACCGGGCGGCGCGCTCTGCGGCCAGCCCCTCCATGTCGCGGCGGAAGGAGAGGTAATCAAACACAGCTTCATCATGGGTCGCGAACAGCTGGATCAGTGCCGGCGAAAAAGCCGATCCCAAAACGTCCCCCACAAACACGCCGGAGCCTGCCTTGGAGGCGAGCAGCCCACGCGCCTGCAACTCGCCGATGGCATCACGCAGGGAGGGGCGGGAGACACCCAGCCGCTCCGCCAGTTCCCGTTCGGCAGGCAGCCGCTCACCAGGTGAGAGGATGCCGCGCAGGATCAGCTGCTCGATCTGCTTAACGACGGAGGCGGAGAGTTTTTCGGGCTGAACTTTCTGAAATGGCATGCGGAGGCTCATCTGAATTGGTCAAATCATATGACCATGGGGGGGAAGGGGCTGCAAGGGCAGGCAGGGATCACGAAGGCTGTAACATTAGGTCAGTATTATTGACATTATTTCGTGTCCCCCTACCGTGGCACCAGATCCCAAGCCAGGAGAGCCAGGATGCAGTTCGACCAGATCTTTGCCAGCCGGAACACGCGGATGAAGGCGTCGGAAATCCGCGAATTGCTGAAGCTCTTGGACCAGCCGGATATCATCTCATTTGCTGGCGGCATCCCGGACCCGGCACTGTTTCCGGCGGATGAATTTGCCGAAGCATTCAAGAATGCGCTGACACCGGAACGGCAGGCCATGGCACTGCAGTATTCAGTGAGCGAGGGGTATCTGCCGCTGCGTGAATGGATTGTTGAGGAGATGGCGAAGATCGGTATCGCCTGTGATGCGGACAATGTGCTGATCACCTCCGGCTCCCAGCAGGCGCTGGATTATCTCGGCAAGCTGTTCCTGTCGCCGGGGGATACCGCACTGGTCGGCTGGCCGACCTATCTGGGCGCGCTGGCAGCTTTCAACGCCTATGAGCCACGTTATGACAGGCTGTCTTTGAAGGGCAACCGAACGGTGGAAAGTTATGCCGAGGGTGCTGCGGACGCGGGCAGCGCGGTGAAATTCGCCTATCTGTCGCCGGATTTTGCCAACCCAACCGGAGAGACCCTGGACCGTGCCGGGCGGCTGCGGCTGCTGGAACTGGCTGACAGCCTGGAATGTGCCGTCATCGAAGATGCGGCTTACCAGTCGCTGCGCTATGACGGGGAGCCGGTGCCGCCGGTTCTGGCGCTGGAGCTGGAACAGAAGGGCTCGATCGAGGACTGCCGGACGATTTATTGCGGTTCGTTCAGCAAGACCCTTTCGCCGGGTTTGCGGATCGGCTGGGCGGTGGCAGCCAAGCCGGTGATCACGCAAATGGTGCTGCTGAAGCAGGCGGCGGACCTGCATAGTTCGACAATCAACCAGATGGCAGTCCATGGCGTTGCAGAGGCCCGTTTCGATGCGCATGTGGCGCAGCTGCACGCGGTCTACCAACGCCGCAGGGACGTCATGCTGGCGGCACTGGAGGAGCACATGCCGGAGGGCGTCAGCTGGACCCGGCCTGAGGGCGGTATGTTCGTGTGGATGACCCTGCCGGACCGCATGGATGGGGCGCAGTTGCTGGCCCGTTCTTTGGAGACGGAGAGGGTGGCCTTTGTCCCGGGGCAGGCATTTTTCGCCGATGGCAGCGGTCAGAACACGATCCGGTTGAGCTTTTCCAACTCTAACCATGCGGCGATTGAGGACGGGATTGCCCGGTTGGGGCGGCTGCTGGGCTCTGTCTAAGGCCGGATTGCCCCCGGCTTGGCAAAACACCGCCGGATCCTGCGGGTTATCCACAAGATATGGTGTGGTTTGAGGCAGATTCGCCCCGATTTGGGGATGCAGAGCGTTGACACACACGATAGGAACCGTTGAACTTTCTCGATCCGGAATCACGGAGGGGCAGCTTTGCGGTTTTCCAAGCTCAGGCTGAACGGCTTCAAAAGCTTTGTTGATCCTACGGAACTGGTCATTGCCGATGGGCTGACCGGGGTTGTGGGTCCAAACGGTTGCGGCAAATCCAATCTTCTGGAGGCTTTGCGCTGGGTGATGGGCGAGACCCGCGCCAAGGCAATGCGCGGCGGCGGCATGGAAGATGTGATCTTTGCCGGCACTTCGTCGCGGCCCGCGCGCAACTTTGCCGAAGTCAGCCTGCAAATCGACAATTCTGAACGGCTGGCGCCCTCGGGGTTCAATGAGGCGGACGGGCTGGAAATCGTGCGCCGTATCACGCGCGATGTGGGCAGTGCCTACAAGTCGAACAGCAAGGATGTGCGGGCGCGCGATGTGCAGATGCTGTTTGCCGATGCCTCGACGGGGGCGCATTCGCCGGCGCTGGTGCGGCAGGGGCAGATCGCCGAGCTGATCAACGCCAAGCCCAAGGCACGGCGGCGTATTCTGGAAGAGGCGGCGGGTATTTCCGGCCTTTATCAGCGGCGCCACGAGGCCGAGCTGAAGCTGAAGAACACCGAGTCCAACCTGCTGCGTGTCGATGACGTGATCGAGCAGCTGGCGGCACAGCTGGCGCAGCTGGCCAAGCAGGCGCGGCAGGCGCAGCGCTACCGCGAGATCGGTGAAAAGCTGCGCCTGGCCGAGGGCATGTTGCTGTACCGCCGCTGGCGCGAAGCGGATGCGTTGCGGCTGGCCTCCGAGGATGAGCTGCGGGCGCGGGTTGAGCAGGCCGCCAAGGCTGAGGCGCTGGTGCGTGCAGCCGCGGCACAGCGCGGCACGTTTGAAGAAAAGCTGCCGCCCTTGCGTGAAGAAGAGGCGATTGCCGCTGCCATCCTGCAGCGGCTGGTGGTGCAACGGGATTCGCTGGGCGATCAGGAGGCGCAGGCGCGCCAGACCATCGAGCGGCTCAGCAGCCGTGTTGTGCAGCTGGGCAACGACATTGAGCGCGAAGCGGGGCTCAACAAGGACGCCGGCGAAACCATCGAACGGCTGGAGTGGGAGCAGCGCGAGCTGTCCAAGGCCGGCGACGGGCATGACGGCAAGATGGCCGAAGCCGCGGAACTGGCGCGCGATGCCGGCTCGATCTTGCAGGCACGCGAGGATCATCTGGCGCAGGTGACCGAAGATGTGGCCCGTCTGGCGGCTCGCCACCAGTCGGCGCGCCGTGCATTAGAGGATTGCCAACGAGCTTTGGGCCGTTCCGAGGGCGAGGCCGAAAAGGCCCGCGCTGCCAAGGGCGAGGCGCAGGATGCCTTGGAACTGGCGGTGGAGAAATTCGATACTTCGGTGGCCGCTGAGGAAGAGGCCCGCGAGGCCTCGGAAATGGCTGAAGAGGCGCTGGCCGATGCGGATGAGACCCGCACCGAGACTCAAAGCCGGGAGGCCGAAGCGCGTTCGCAGCGCTCTGAAGCCGAAGGCGGGCTGGGCGCGTTGCGCGCTGAGGTTACAGCGCTGGCCAAACTGGTGGAGCGGGATACCGCTGAGGGTGGGCAGATCCTGGACGAGCTGACAGTGGCTCCGGGGTATGAAAAGGCTCTGGGTGCGGCACTGGCCGATGATCTGCGCGCGCCGCTGGCGGAGGCGGACGGGCCGACGGGCTGGGTGGCGCTGTCCGGTTATGACCAGGATGCGCCCCTGCCCGATGGTGTGCAGCCTCTGGCGCTGTTTGTTTCCGGCCCTGATGCCCTGTCCCGCCGGGTGGCGCAGATCGGACTGGTGGATGGCGATGTGGCAGCAGGGCTGCAGGCGCATCTGACGCCAGGGCAGCGGCTGGTGACGGTTGAGGGTGACTTGTGGCGTTGGGATGGTTACCGCGCTTGGGCCGAGGACGCGCCAAGTGCAGCAGCACTGCGACTGGAGCAATTGAACAAGCTGGAAGCGCTGAAGCAGGAGATGGAACGTGTCAGCGCTACGGCGGACGGCGCGCGTGCGGCACATGAGATGCTGTTGCGCAAGCTGGAGGAGGTGACGCTGGCCGACCAGAACGCCCGCCAGGCACGCCGCGTGGCCGACCAGCGGGTGGCAGACGCCGCGCGTGCGCTGAGCCGTGCCGAGGCGGACCGCAACCTGGCTGAGGCCAAGCTTGAGACATTGGGGATTGCCGTCTCCCGCCATGAGGAGGACGCGCTGAGTTCCAGCCTGCAGCTGAAAGAGGCGGAAAAGGCGCTGGGGGATCTCGGCGATCTGGACCAGGCCCGCATTGCGGTTGAGGACATCAAGCAGTCGGTGGAGGCGGCGCGGATCACCATGCTGACGCACCGGTCCTCCCACGATGAGTTGCGCCGTGAAGGCGAGGCCCGCACCAAGCGCGCCCAGGAAGTGACCAAGGAGCTGTCCGGCTGGCGCCACCGTCTGGAGAGCGCTGAGGCACGGATCGCAGAATTGGCCGAACGCCGCGAAGCTTCGCAAGAAGAGCTGGAAGAGGCGAATGCGGTCCCGGCGGAGATTGCCGGGAAACGCGAGGAGCTGAACGAGGCGATTTCCGAGGCAGAGCTGCGTAAGTCCGCGGCAACAGAAGCTCTGATTGCAGCCGAGGCCGAACTGCGTGACGCGGTTCACAAGGAACGCGAATGCGAGCGGCTGGCGTCTGAGGCACGCGAAGCACGCGCCCGCTCTGAGGCGCGCAGCGATGCGGCCAAGGAGGCGGTGACCCAGGCCGCTGGCCGCATCATCGAGGCGCAGCAGATCACCCCGCAGGCGTTGCTGGAGAAGCTGGGCGTGTCACCGGATGAAATGCCCGCCTCGGATGACCTGGAACACGACGTGGACCGCTGCAAGCGCCAGCGCGATGCCATGGGTGCAGTGAACTTGCGGGCGGAGGAAGACGCCCGCGGCGTGCAGAACGAGCATGACACGCTGGTCGCCGAGAAGCTGGACCTGGAAGGCGCGGTCAAGACCCTGCGCGACGGTATTGCCAGTCTCAACCGCGAGGGCCGCGAACGGCTGCTGACGGCGTTTGAGCAGGTGAACAGCAGCTTTGCCATGTTGTTCACCCATCTGTTCGGCGGCGGTGAGGCCAATCTGGTGATGGTCGAAAGCGACGATCCGCTGGATGCGGGCCTTGAGATCATGTGCCAGCCGCCGGGCAAGAAGCTGTCGACCCTGTCACTGCTGTCCGGCGGTGAGCAGACGCTGACCGCGATGGCGCTGATCTTTGCGGTTTTCCTCTCGAACCCGGCGCCGATCTGTGTGCTGGACGAGGTCGACGCGCCGCTGGATGATGCCAATGTCACCCGTTTCTGCGACCTGCTGGACGAGATGTGCCGCCAGACTGACACCCGTTTCCTGATCATCACCCACCACGCGGTGACGATGGCGCGGATGGACCGGCTGTTTGGGGTCACCATGCAGGAAAAGGGCGTTAGCCAGCTGGTTTCAGTTGACCTGAAGAAAGCAGAGGCGATGGTGGCCTAATGCAGAGGCACTACTGGGATTGGTGCGACATCTTTGTGAAAATCAATTTGGTGGAGTGATAAATGACTAAACTCAAAGCAATTGCCGCCGCCGCGGTTTTGATGATGCCGGTTTCCGCTGCGGCCGAAAATGTGGTTGCCAAGACCGGCGACAGCGTGGCCAATTTCTTCAGGGATGAAGGCGCATCGGTCGAGTTGACCACGGATGGGGCTGGGGATCCGCTTCTTAAAACTGAGTACTATGGGAACAGTTTCACTATTATTTTCTATGGCTGCAACAGCAACACCGATTGCAACTCTATTCAGTTCTACTCAGGTTACGTCTCTAAAGGAAGTGTTCGGCTAGCAAAGACTAACCAATGGAATACCGACAATCGTTTTGCTCGCTCTTACATTGATGAGGACGGGGACGCCCGGATCGAAATGGATGTGTTCTTGGGGGATGAGGGTATGAATCCGGATGATTTCGCTCAGGTGGTAGGCCTTTGGACACGGCGCATGACCGAGTTCGAAGAGTTCATCGGCTGGTAAGTCAAGCAGTCACCGGATCGTGACACCAGCTTAACAAGTGAACCGCTAAGGTAGGGGCATGAAACGGATCATGCCCCTTTTTCTATCTCTGATGGCAGGCAGCGCGTTGGCCGGCGATTGGCCGCTGCGGCCCGGCGACACGGCCTTGGCGCAGGACGAACTGGACGCGCTGTCAGGCCGGTCCTTTCGCTTTTATGATGGCGGAGAGTCGCTGTATGGCAGCGATGGCGCCTATGCTTATACCTACTCGGCGGAGAACGGCGGGGGCACCGCTTGGGGCACTTACCGGATTGCCGCAGATGGCAGCGTCTGCGTGGAATTCGCCAACGGGCTTGGCCGCTGCGATCTGTATGTGCGCAATGGAAGCCGGGTCATCCTGATTACCGAAAAGGGCGAGCGGTTCCCGGTCCGTTAAAGCTTCTGCAGCAGCGCCGGCGTCGGCCAGGCATCAGCGGGCAGGCCAAGGCGGGCTTGCTCTTTTTGCACTGCAATCCGGGTGCGGGCGCCAAGAATGCCGTCGATATCCCCAACGTTATGGCCGCGGGCCTGGAGTATCTGCTGCAACTGCTTCATCTGGGTGCCATTCAACCCGCTTTCGGGTTGGCCGGCGCTAAAGGCCTCTGCGCCTTTCAGCCGGTTGGCAAAGTAGGCAGCGGTGAGGACATAGGTAAAGCTCTGGTTCCACTCAAAATAGACGTCAAAGTTGGGGTATGCGAGGAAAGCCGGCCCCTTGTGGCCCTGCGGCAGCAGAAGCGAAGCGCGCAAGGAGGGATCGGGTAGTTTGCCGTCCCGCGCTGAGACGCCCAGACCGCGCCACTGGGCCACGGACTTCTTGCGTCCAGTGCCTGTCAGCGTCAGATCCAGATCCTGGGGGATGATGACCTCTTGCAGCCAGGGCTGGCCCGGTTTCCAACCCAAATGGGACAGCATCCGCGCCCCCGACATCAGCGCGTCGGCGGCAGAGGTTTTCAGGCTGACCTGGCCATCGCCGTCGGCATCGACACCATGATCCAGAATATCTCCGGGCAGCATCTGTACCATGCCGATTTCACCGGCCCAGGCGCCTGTTGTGCGATTGGGATCGAAATTGCCCTGGCTGAACAGCTCCAGTGCCGAGAAGACCTGCGGCCGGAAAAGCTCCGGGCGGCGGCAGTCATGCGCCAGGGTGACAAGCGCATCGCGGGTGTTGAAATCGCCCTGATAGCCGCCATAGTCGGTCTCGAAGGCCCAGAACGCCAGCAGCACACCGCGGTCAATGCCATAGGTGTTCTCAATCCGCTGGAAGGTGGCATCATGTTTTTGCGCCATCTGGCGGCCGCGCTTGATCCGGTTTTGCGAGATCAGGTGGCGGGTGAACTCGATGAAAGGTTTTTGGAACACACCTTGGGCACGGTCCGCCTTAAGAACTCGGGCATCTTTGCGGGTGCCCGAGAAGAAGGCGTTGACAGTGGAGGTGTCATACCCGGCCTGCACCGCCTCGTCTTTCATCAGCTTAACAAAATTCTGAAAGCCGCCGCCGCATTGGGCAGTTGCCGCCGCAGGCAGCAGGCTTGCTGCAAGGACGAAGGGCATTAGGCGCATTGTTCCGGCGCTCCTTTGTCTGACCGCTCCCGCAGGGTCTTATGTGCTAGAAAACCGTGGCAATGGCAACCGTCAGGACAAGACCAAGCGCCCAGGTCTGCCACAGCAGGGTCACGGAGCGGGTGATGGTTTCGGCATTGGCGCTTTTGGTACCAAATGCATGGACCCAGGGAAAGTCGCGCATCTGCCCCTCATAGGATCGCGGGCCGGCCAGTGCGGTGTCCAGCGCCCGCGCCATGGCGGCTTCGGGCCAGCCGGCATTGGGCGACCGGTGTTGTCGGGCGTCTGCAGAAATTGCACCCCAGTGGCGCAGCTGGCCGCTGGACAGGGCGATCAGCAACCCAGTAAGGCGGGCCGGGATCAGGTTCAACAGGTCGTCCAGACGGGCGGCGGCCCAGCCGAAATCCTTGTACCGGCTGGTACGGTAGCCGATCATGCTGTCGGCGGTGTTGACCATCTTGTAAACAATCAGGCCCGGCAAGCCGGCAACCAGAAACCAGAATGCAGGGGCGATGACTCCGTCCGACATGTTCTCGGCGCCGCTTTCAATGGCAGAGCGGGCGGCTTGCGGCGCCGTCATGGCCGCGGTGTCGCGGCTGACGATCATTGCAACCGCTTGGCGGCCATCCTCCAGGCTGCTGCGCAGGCCCTTGGCAACGGCGGCAACATGTTCGGTCAACGAACGCTGGGCAATCAGGATGGCTGCCACCAGGATTTCCACCAGCGTGCCGGGCAGCGACAGCAGCTTGCCAGCGATAACACCGCAAAGAACCAGCGCCAACGCGGCCAGCACGCCTTTGCCGCGGCGGTTTTGGCCGGTATTAAGCTTGCGGTCGAAGAAGCCGACTGCCTTGCCCATCAGCACCGCCGGGTGGGTGATACGGGACCACAGCCATTTGGGCTCGCCGAAAACGGCATCCAGCACGAGGGCCACCGCCAGCATGGCCGCGGTGGTCATAGCGCGGCTTCCAGCCGGTCCCAGCCGTCAGCGGGCGGCAGGCCGAGGCGCAGATAGGTTTTGGAATAAGGGAAAATGCGGCTCCAGATGCGGGCGCGGGCAAGTTTGTCCTGCCAGACGGCGGCATCGTCAACATTGTAGAGGCGGAACAGATCGGTGCCGCCCGCCAGGCTGGCGCCCTTGGCAAGCATCATCTCATCCAGCCGCGCCGCATCCGCCCGGAGCCGGGCGCGGGTGTCTCCGGCCCAGCCGTGGTCCTGCAGGGCCAGCGCGCCAGTGCGCAGGGCCGGGCCGGAGACCGCCCAAGGGCCTTGCCACGTTGACAGAGCGGTGATCAGTTTGGGATCGCCGATCGCAAAGCCCAGCCGCAGGCCGGCGAGGCCCCAGAATTTGCCAAAGCTTTTCAGGACAATCACGCCGGGGCGGGCGGCCATGCGAATCAGGCTCTCCGTTGGACAGACGTCGCAAAAGCTTTCGTCGATAATAGTGAGCGGTGCGGTGAGCTGATCTTCGCTCCATATCCGGCCGTCGGGGTTGTTCGGATGCACCGCCACGCGGGCCTCGGCCGGGCCATCCACGCGGATTTTCCAGCCGCGGGCTTCAAAAGCGGCGGCGTGTTCGTTGTAAGTCGGTTTGGTGATCTGCACCCAGCGCGGCGCGGCCAGCGCAGGCAGGGCTGCGATCAGGGCTGATGCACCGGGGGCAGCCAGAACGGCGGCCTCATCCGGGATGTTCCAGAATGACCGCGCGGCGCGTTCGAGATCGGCCAGCGCATCAGCATCCGGAAGTGCGCCCCAGTCTCCGGCGGTGAAGTCCGGCAGCGGATAGGGGTGCGGGTTGATACCGGTGGACAGGTCCATCCAATCGCTGCGGGTACCCCCGAATTCTGCCATGGCAACGCCCAAGTTGCCGCCGTGGTCCCTGGATGGGGTCGAATTTTCGAGCGGGAGTTCAAGCATCGCGGTAGCCACCGGTTGAATGTTGCTCCGAACGGATCGGACGTCAAATCAGACACAGCGGTTCATAAAGCAACCGGGGCAGGGCGTGAACTCCCTAATTTTAGCGGTATCGGCCGGAAACGCCGGATTGACGGCTGCCCGCGGCGGATCAGCCGCGCCGGTGCGGTTCTTGCCAGTCGATATCCGGATTGACCGGGATGATCCGGTGCGGGTTGATGGTGTCGTGGCTGTAGTAATAGTGGCGCACGATATGGTGCATTCCCACGGTGTCAGCCACGCCTGGCCATTGGTACAGCTCGCGGGTATAGGCCCAAAGGTTCGGGTAGTCTGCCAGCCGCTTGCGGTTGCACTTGAAATGCACGTGATAGACCGGATCAAACCGCAGGAGGGTGGTGAACAGCCGCCAGTCGGCCTCGGTCACGCGGTCGCCCAGCAGGTAGCGGTGTTGCGACAGCAGGTCCTCCAGCCAGCCCAGGCTTTCAAACAGCGGCTCAACCGCGGTGTCATAAGCCTGTTGCGTAGTGGCAAAGCCGCATTTGTAGACGCCGTTGTTTATGGTGCTGTAGATGCGGGCGTTCACGGCCTCGATCGGCTCTCGCAGCTCTTCCGGCCAGTAATCGCCGGTGTTGCCGGTGATCCCGTTGAACGCTGAGTTGAGCATTCGGATGATCTCGGCGCTTTCGTTGGAAACGATGGTCTCCTGTTCCTTGTCCCACAGAACCGGCACCGTCACCCGGCCGGTATAGCCTGCATCGGCGCGGGTGTAGATCTGGTGCATATGGGAACTGCCGAACAGAGTGTCGCCGGTGGCGCCATGGTCGTCCCTGTCAAAGGTCCAGCCTTCGCCCAGCATATCGGGATGCACAACGGAAACAGAGATATGATCCTCGAGCCCCTTCAGCTTGCGGAAGATCAGCGTGCGGTGGGCCCAGGGGCAGGCGAGCGAGACAAAAAGGTGATAGCGTCCGCTTGCTGCGGGGAAGCCGCCCTTGCCCGAAGGACCAGCGCTGCCATCGGCTGTGATCCAGTTGCGGAACTGCGATTCGCTGCGTTTGAAGGCGCCGCCAGTGGATTTGGTATCATACCACTTGTCGTGCCATTTCCCGTCGATCAAAAGGCCCATCACGTCTGCTCCTGCTGCTGTGCGCAGGAAACATAGACCTGCTCAGGCCGGGTGCCTATGCAGCGCAGCGCGCAAGGCCTCTGCGTCACTGCACAAGAGCAACAAAATTGCGCGACCGTCAAATTTCCGAAAATGTTCACTTGATTTTATATGTTTGTGACGCACCGTTGAAAGAAGGACCCGAGAGACCCTAAGCATTTGGAAGGCCGGAACGATGAATACCTATGTGCCCAAAGCCGTGCAGGAAGCGCTGGACACCGCCCGGCTTCAGGGGATGCGCAAGAAAAGCCGTTTGCGGGTAATGGCGGACAATGAGCTGGTCCCGGTTCTGCGGATGTGGAAGACGGGTTTTTCGGTTGAGGCAGAGACTGCGCCGATGCTGCGCGGGCTGGTCGATCTTTACGAGGGAGCGCGGCACCTGTCGCAATGCCTGATCGTTGCCAGCGAAGAAGAGGGTGGCGAGATGCGCTATGAATTCAAGCGCTCAACACCCGCTGCGGACAGGGCACCGCTGGATTTCTACAAATCCCCGGACGCACCTGCCGGGTTGATCCCCTTCGACCAGTCGCAGGGCAAGATCTGAGCCGTCGGCTCAGGGACGGATTTCAACCTCCGTCCCGATTTCTGCCAGGCGCCACAGCGTTTCCATCTGTTCATTGGTGACAGCGATGCAGCCGGCGGTCCAGTCGCCGGGCAGGGTGATCAGATTGCCCACGGAATTCGGCTGCCCATGAATGAAGATGTCGCCGCCGGGGCTGACCCCGGCCGCTTGGGCCTGCTTCCTGTCTTCGGGCTGCGGATAGTTGATTCCCAGCGACAGATGATAGGCACTGTTGGGGTTGCGCCGGTCGATCAGGAATGTGCCTTCGGGCGTTTTGCCGTCACCTTCCTGAAACTTGTCACCTGCCGGTTCGAACCCTAGCGCGATGGGAAATTCCAGCACCGTCTCACCCTCGCGGCTGGCGGTCAGGCGGCGGGCTGATTTCTCAATTAGGATGCGGTCGATCCGCTCCACCGCCGCGGCCTGCGGCGGTGGAGCGGGCCGCGGCGCAAAAGCCTGCCAGGCGGCCCAGGCGGCGCCGGTCAGAACAACCAGCGCCAGCAGGCGCAACAGGCGCTTCATGGTTATTGCAGGTCCGAGAAGGCTGCAGTCAGGCGGCGGCAGGCTTCCTCCACCCGCGACCGCTGGGTGGCCAGGTTGAACCGCTCCATGAACTCCCCCCCTGTGCCAAAGCCGTCGCCGGGCGAGGTGGCGATCTTGGCGCCTTCGCGCAGCCGTTTGATGAATTCCTCGCGGCTCATACCGGTGCCGGAGAAATCCACCCAGGCCAGATAGGTCGATTGCAGCGCCAGTGATCTCAGCCCCGGCAGGACGTTCACGGTCTCGTCAAACAGTCTTCGGTTGCCTTCCAGGTGGGCGATCTGGGCGTCGACCCATTCGGCGCCCTCGGGGGAATACGCGGCGGTGATCATCGCAACACCAAGCGCGCTGGGATCATAATCCAGCGTGTTCTGCCGGTGCCGCATTGCGGCGCGCAGCTCTGGGTCTGGGATGATCATGTTACCGGTCCGCTGGCCGGCAATGTTGAAGGTTTTCGAGGGCGCTGTCAGCGTCACTGTCCAGGCACGTGCGTCGGGGGCCGCCACGTCCATCGGCACAAAAGTGCTGCCAGAATAGACCAGATCATGATGGATCTCGTCGGAGATCAGAATCAACCCGTTGCGCTTGGCAAACTCTGCCACTGCGCGCAGTTCGCCGGCGGTCCAGACCCGGCCTGAGGGGTTCTGCGGCGAGCACCACAACAGCAGCTTCTCGGTTCCGTTCAGGCGCGATTGCGCATCGTCGAGGTCCAGATTGTAGGTGTCGCCGTCGCGCGCCAGCGGGCATTCGGTAACCTTGCGCCCCGACTTGTTCACCTTGTGCGCAAATTCATGATAAACGGGTGAGAAGATAACAGCGCCATCACCGGGCTGGCTCCAGACATCCAAGCAGAGGGCAATGGCATTGCCCAGCCCTTGCGATGTCAGTATCCAATCAGTTTCAATGTCCCAGCTGTGCCGGGTCTTCATCCACCATTGAACTGCCTGCAGATACTCCGGGTGCTGCCAGGAATAGCCGAAGACACCATGTTCGGCTGCGGCTTTGACGGCATCAATCACGCAAGGGGCGGTCTCGTAGTCGGAATCTGCCGTCCACATCGCCAGACCGTCCTGCGCCGGGATGCCGTACAGTTTCTCCATCTTGTCCCATTTCGAACTGTGAGTGCCGCAGCGGTCGGTGACTTTGTCAAAATTCATGTGGTGGATTCCCGTGTCGTTGCCCGTAACTTTGCATGCGAAGCTAGTCACTGCAGCGGCACGCGCAAGGGGGCGTTGCGATGGCGCGGCTGATCGCATACATGAAGCGCATGAAACGACCGATCCTGATCCATCCCGATCCCCGCCTGAAAAAGGTCTGCGTGCCTGTGCCGGACCTGAGCGATGATTTGCGCGTGCTGGCGGATGACATGCTGGAAACCATGTATGGAGCCCCCGGCATCGGGCTGGCGGCGCCGCAGATCGGTATTCTGCAACGGCTGATCGTGCTGGATTGCATCAAGGAAGAGGACGGCGATGCGCGCCCCTTGGTGATGTTCAACCCGCAGGTCCTGTCGTCCTCGGACGACACCAACGTTTATGAGGAAGGCTGCCTGTCGATCCCGGACCAGTATGCCGAAGTGACCCGTCCCAGGGTCGTAGAAGTCGAATGGATGGATCGCGACGGCAATGCGCAGCGTGAAACGTTTGACGGGCTGTGGGCCACCTGTGTGCAGCATGAGATCGACCACTTGAACGGCAAGCTGTTCATCGATTACCTGAAACCGCTGAAGCGCCAGATGATCACCCGCAAGATGCAGAAGCTGAAGCGCGAACGCGCCCGCGCCTGAGGAAACATCAGACATGACCGTCCGCACCTGCCTGCCCTGGCCTGACAAGCGCCTGCGCACCAAGGCCGAAGAAGTAAGCGAAATCACCAGTGAGATTCGTGAAATCTGGAACGACATGGTTGATACTATGGACGCGATGCCGGGCGTGGGCCTGGCTGCTACCCAGATCGGCGCGATGCTGCGGCTGGCAGTGGTGGACGGCTCCACTGAACGCGGACGCGCGGTGAAGCTGGCCAATCCGGAGATCCTGCACGCCTCGGTCGAGCTGCGCGAGCATGACGAAGCCAGCCCCAACCTGCCGGGCGTCTCAGCCAAGATCAAACGCCCGCGTGCCGTGACCGTCCGTTTCATCAACGAACAGGGCATGGTGGACCGCAAGGATTTTATCGGGATTGAGGCCACCTCGGTACAGCATCAGATCGATCATCTGAACGGCAGGATGTATTTCGACCGTCTAAGCAAGGTGAAACGCGACATGCTGATCCGCAAGGCGAAAAAGCTGAACGGCTGAGGCCGGATTTCATTTCCCGGGCCGCTTGGGCCCGGTTCGCGCCCGGCCCCGTCCCCAGGGCGGACGCGGATCTGCCTACAGCCCGTCTTGACGGCTGCGGGCAGGGCAACCGGGGCAGGGGATGCAGATGCGTATTGTCTTCATGGGAACGCCTGATTTTTCGGTGCCGGTGCTGGATGCCCTGGTCGATGCAGGACACGAGATTGCCGCCGTTTACTGCCAGCCTCCCCGGCCTGCAGGCCGCGGCAAGAAGGACCGGCCCGCACCCGTCCACGCCCGCGCCGCGGCCTTGGGGCTGGAAGTGCGCCATCCAGTTTCTCTGAAAGGGACAGAAGAACAGGAAGCCTTTGCGGCTTTGAATGCGGATGTGGCGGTGGTTGTGGCCTATGGTTTGATCCTGCCGCAGGCGGTTCTGGACGCGCCCGCGCATGGCTGCCTGAACATCCACGCCAGCCTCTTGCCGCGCTGGCGCGGGGCGGCGCCGATCCACCGGGCGATCATGGCGGGTGATCCGGAAACCGGCATCTGCATCATGCAGATGGAAGCAGGGCTCGACACCGGGCCGGTGCTGCTGCGTAAGGCTACCGCAATCGGCGCCGAGGAAACCACCGCCCAGCTGCATAACCGGCTGTCGGAAATGGGCGCTGCGCTGATCGTGGACGCCCTGAGCCGCCTGGCAGAGCTGACGCCTGAGGTGCAGCCGGAGGCGGGCGTTACCTATGCCGAAAAGATCGACAAAGGCGAGGCGCAGGTAAACTGGACCCGTCCGGCGGCAGAGGTGGACCGTCAGATCCGAGGGCTGTCGCCCTTCCCCGGCGCTTGGTGCGAAATCAAGGGCCAGCGGGTCAAGCTGCTGGCTTCGCGATTGGCAAAGGGCCAAGGCGCGCCGGGCGAAGTTCTGGATGACAATCTGACAATCGCTTGCGGGTCCGGCGCGGTCCAGCTGTTGCGCTTGCAACGGGCAGGTAAAAGCGCGCAGGATCCCGAAGTATTCTTACGTGGCTACCCTGTTTCGAAGGGCTGCCGCCTGTAACCGGGAGCCCGGCATGATTCTGACCTTGATGGGCACCGTGGTGATTGCCGGTATTGTCGGCTACGCTTCTGAACGCAGCGGCTTTACCAGCAATGGCTATGTGCCATCGATCATCATTTGCACTGGTGGTGCGTTCCTGTTCTATTTCATGCGGCTGATGTTCGGCATCGGCTTCAGCGCGCCGGGCTGGAATGCGATTGCCTCTTCCATCGGGGCCTTGGTGATCGTGCCGACCCATTGGCGCAGATAGGGAGTTCGCTATGCCCGTTCTTGCATTGATTATCATCGGCGCTGCGGCAGGTTTCCTGGCGACCCGGCTGATGCGGCTTGAAACAGATATCATCACAACTGTTGTGATTGGCATGGCCGGTGCATTGATCGGCGGGCTGGTGCTGCGCGCCCTGCTGGCGGTCATGGGGTTCATGGCCGGATTTGCCGGCGCGGTATTGGGCGCTTTGGTGCTGATCTGGCTTTGGCAGCGCTACCTGGGCAAGTAATCCCGGCTGAGGTACGCAGGCCACAGCCGGGGGGAGAACGGGCGATTTCTGCTGCACCGGGCCGCTGAATGAATACAATATCTCAACCGCTGAGCAACGCGGTGGAAAATCGAGGCAGAGGGCATTTGCAGATGACACAGGACAGCGGCCAGCCCGGCGCGCCGAACGTGGTGGTTGTGACCACCATGAAGGATGAAGGCGCTTACATTCTCGACTGGATCAGCCACTACAAATCCATTGGTGTCAGCGATTTTGTCATCTTCACCAATGAATGCTCCGATCCCACGGACCACATCCTGCGCTGCCTGCACCGGATGGGTGTAATCGAACACCGGTTCAGCCGGGTGGTGCGCCGCGGCCCGCACAAAAGCGCACTGATGTGGGCGGAATACGAGCCCAAGGTGAACAATGCTGACTGGGTTCTGGTGATCGACGTCGATGAATATCTGCAGATCAATTCCGGTGACGGCACGTTGCCGGGGCTGCTGGCAGAGCGGGCGGATGCAGATGCGGTTTCCTTTGTTTGGCGCATTTTCGGCAATGCAGGGGTTGGGACTGTGGATCACCCCCCGGTGCCGCAGGCCTTTGTGCTGGCTGAACCTGCGGCGGGGCTCCCGGACGAACACCGGTTCTTCAAGACCGCGTTCCGCAAAAATGGAAAATTCACCCGTATGGGGGTTCACCGCCCTTTCCTTGCGGACACGGCGGGCGAGGTGAACTGGCAGCTTGCCGATGGCACACGCCTGCCGGAGGATGAGCTGGAAGGCGCCCTGTATGTGCGCGGCGGCTACGGCTATTCCGCAGCGCAGCTCAACCATTATGCGCTGCGGTCGCGTGACGGGTTCCTGAACAAGAAAGCCCGCGGCCGGGCAAACCACTTCACCTCCTCCATTGAACCAAGCTACTGGCATAAGTTTGACAGGAATGAAGAAGAAGACCGGCGGCTGGCGGACAATTTCTCAGCCGCGCTGCAGATCAAGGAAGATCTGCTGCAAGACGCCAATCTGCGGGAGTACCATGAAATGGCGCTGGTCTGGCATCGGCGCAAGGGCCGTAAGGCCAGGATCAGCAAGGACGGCCAGGAGTTTCTGAACTCCTTGGCTGAGAGCCGCAAAACCGCTTGATTGCGGCTGATTGGTAGCGGGTGCCATTCGTGTCAGCGCGTCTTGGCTTCCGGTGCCGCCAGATTGAGAAGGCTTGCTCCGCAGCAGCCGCGTATCTGATTGCGCTGATGACAGTTTCCGGATCCGGGTTGTGAAGACTGGGTTTACAATCAGGTATTTCCGGTTGATTGGAGGAAGCGTCCATTGTTCTGGCTGCAAGCCGGCCTTAACTGCGCGGCGGGCGGCTTTTGTAGACAGGCAGGTGCCAGCCGAACATGATGGAACCTGCCCGCAATGTCCAGCACACCCCGGCGCAGGCCAGCAGGGCAAACCGGACCTCCAGTCCCAGCCAGATCATTATAACGGCGGTGATCGCGCCTGCCATGGCGCAGGAGATGTACAGCTCACCCTGTTTCAGCACCAATGGCACCTCGTTGCAGACCACGTCGCGCATCAAACCGCCCATGGTTCCGGTGGCCATGCCCATCAGCACGGTGATCACCGGCGGGCTGTCCAGCGCCAGTGCGGCACCTGTCCCTGCGGGGACAGCTACGGCCAGCGCAAAACTGTCGAGCCACACGACCCAGCGCAACCGGCTTTCCAGCAGATGCGCAGAGAAGAACACGGCCACCGCCGCAAAAGCCGCAAGCAGGATGTAATTCGGGTTGCCGATCCAAAACACCGGATTGCGATCCAAAAGCAAGTCGCGCAGCGTGCCGCCGCCAAGCGCAGTCAGGCAGGCAACAAAGGCAAAGCCGACGATATCCAGCTGTGCCCGGCTGGCCACCAGTGCGCCGGACAGGGCAAAGACCAGAACAGAAGCGTAATCCAGCAGCGCCAGAAATGTCATAGTCGGTGCGCTTGCATCAGGCGCTTTTCTTTTTCTTGAAGGGCGCCATGCCCGCGCGGGCCAGCTCATCCGCGCGTTCGTTCTCCGGGTGGCCAGCGTGGCCCTTGACCCATTCCCAAGTCACTTTGTGGCGGGCTTGCGCTTCGTCCAGGCGCTGCCACAGCTCGACGTTTTTGACCGGCTTCTTGCTGGAGGTTTTCCAGCCGTTTCTCTTCCAGCCGAAGATCCAGCCGGTGACGCCGTTCTTCACATAGGCCGAGTCGGTCACCACGGTGAGCGTGGACGGGCGCGCCAGGCTTTCCAGCGCGTTAATCGCCGCCAGCAGCTCCATCCGGTTGTTGGTGGTTTCGGCTTCGCCACCCTTCAGTTCTTTCTCCTTGACGACGGTGTCTCCATCCATCGCACGCAGCAACGCACCCCATCCGCCGGGGCCGGGGTT
This sequence comes from Leisingera sp. M523, assembly GCF_025141335.1. Classification (NCBI taxonomy): domain Bacteria; kingdom Pseudomonadati; phylum Pseudomonadota; class Alphaproteobacteria; order Rhodobacterales; family Roseobacteraceae; genus Leisingera; species Leisingera sp. M523. Next base: position 3,477,460 of record NZ_CP081036.1, on the reverse strand, counting down.
ACCGGAGCAGGCGCCGTCGGTATAGGCAAACAGCTCAGCCATGGGCGGTCACCAGAATGAAGGGGGCCATGGTGCCATCCAGGCCCTCAGCCTCGCCGAATTTGCGGGTTTTCACGTCAAAGCCAGTCTGTTCCAGAAGCTGCACCAGTTCGTCCTCGGAGTAATAGGTATAGAGGCGGCCAATACCGTCGCGGGCTTCGCCTTCCCCCAATTTCATGCCGATGTGAAACACACCGCCGGGTTTCAGCGCCTGCTTGAGGGCTGCCAGATGCCGGGGCATATCGGCGCGCGGGGCGTGCAGCAAGCTGAAATTGGCCCAGATGCCATCATAGACCCCGGTGCCTTCGATCTGATCGAAGGTCGCCCGGCGGGCGTTGACGCCAGCGCGCTGGCCCGCCAATGCGACCATCTCTGCAGAGGCGTCCAGCGCGTCAGCTAGCAGACCGGATTGGGCCATGGCCGCAGCGGAGGTGCCGGGGCCGCAGCCGAGGTCAAGCACCCGGCCACCCTTGGGGCAGGCTCCGATGAAGGCCGCCAGGCTTGGGTCGTTTCCCGCTTGCTCATCTGTCAGCGCGGCATAATCGGCAGCGCGGCTGTCGTAGACGCGGATGGTTTCTGAATCGGTCATACTGCGGTCTCCGGAGGCTCAGGCGCGTTCCAGGGCAAGCCGGGCGGCGAGGCCTGCAAACACGGCAGCAAAGCCGCGGCTCATCCATTTCAGCACCCGCTCGCTGTTCAGCAGATAATTGCGGGCCTGTGCGGCAAACAGCCCGTAGAACACAAAAATGACGAAGGTCATTATCATGAACACCAGCCCCAGAACGGACATCTCCAGCGTTGCGCTGGCGGGGGTGCCGCTCAGGAACGGCGGCAGCAGGGCCAGAAAGAACACCGACAGTTTGGGGTTCAGAATGTTAATCAGCGCTCCGCGCCAGGCGATGGTCCAGCCGGGCTGGCTGGTACGCTTTGAACTGACGGCCAGGACGCCGCCGCTGCGCAGGGCCTGCCAGGCCAGATAAAGCAGATAGGCAACGCCTGCGGCCTTGACGATCTGGAACAGCAGCGCCGAGCTGTGCAAAACCGCCGCCAGTCCAAGGGTCGCAGCAGCCAGGTGCGGAAGAATGCCGAAGGTGCAGCCAAGCGCAGCCCAGATCGCAGCGCGGCGGCCTTGGCCAAGGCCCAGGGCCAATGTGTAAATGACGCCGGTACCCGGGGCGAGGACAACAACAAAGGCGGTGATCAGAAATTGCAGAGTAATCATCAATGCGGCTCCAGAAAAAATGTCCGAGTGCTATTGGGTAACATGATTAGCGTAGCGCAGGTGTGTTTTCTGTGACTTTCGCCGCAATCCGGCCGCGTTTCGTCAGGCGGTTTCGCGCAACACCTTGGGCACCTTGAATTCCACGGTTTCGACAGCGGTTTCCACCACCTCGACCGTCACGTCATAGCGGGTGCGGAAGGCGTCGATCACTTCGTTGACCAGCAGTTCCGGGGCGGAAGCGCCGGCGGTGATGGCAACCGAGCTGATGCCCTCCAGCGCGCGCCAGTCGATGTTGTCCGCGCGTTGCACCAATTGGGCGTAATCGCAGCCATTTTTGGCGCCGACTTCGACCAGGCGGCGGGAATTCGAGGAGTTCGGCGCCCCGACCACCAGAAGGGCATCCGCCTTGGGCGCCACCGATTTCACCGCTTCCTGGCGGTTGGTGGTGGCGTAGCAGATATCTTCCTTGTGCGGGCCGGTAATGTTCGGGAACCGCTGGTGCAACGCTGCCACGATGCCCTTGGTGTCATCGACCGACAGGGTGGTCTGGGTGACATAGGCCAGCTGATCCGGGTCGCGCACGTCCACCGCGGCCACGTCCTCGACGGTTTCCACCAGCAGCACCTCGCCGTCGGGCAGCTGTCCCATGGTGCCAATGGTTTCGGGGTGGCCCTTGTGGCCGATCATGATCATTTGCAGGCCGGCTTCAGCGTGGCGCTGGGCCTCGATATGCACCTTGGAGACCAGCGGGCAGGTGGCATCGACAAAGATCATCTCGCGCGCTTCGGCAGCGGCAGGCACCGATTTGGGAACCCCGTGGGCGGAGAAGATCACCGGGCGGTCATCGGGGCATTCGTCCAACTCCTCGACAAATACCGCGCCCTTGTCGCGCAACGAGTCGACGACGAATTTATTGTGGACGATTTCGTGGCGCACATAGACCGGCGCCCCCCATTTCCCGATCGCCATTTCGACAATCTTGATGGCGCGGTCCACTCCGGCGCAAAAGCCGCGCGGCGCAGCAAGGTAGAGTGTCAGGGCTGGCTTGGTCATTGGCGTCTCCTTGCGGCCAGAGGTAAGCGGTTCGGGCCGCAAGGTCCAGTGCCGGCGCGGCCGCAGCCGGTGCCTGCGGAACTTGCCGCGGCGGCCGGCCGCAAAAAGGCCGGACGGGCCGCGCGGACAGCGGTGATTGTATGAAAAAGACAATTTTTGCTTCTAACAGGCAGAGGCTGGCGCAGCCGTTCAGACAGCCCCGGCCAAGCTCAAAGCAGCTTATTGATGCCGGCGGATCTACCAATGCAGAGCATTTCCGGCACGCTGGATGCGCCACACGCAACAATACGGGTAACCCGCCGCAACCAGATCAATAATCAGGCAGGGGAACGCGCTGTCCGGAACAGGGCGCCACCCCATCAGGCGCCTTGTTCCGGCAGGTTTTTCTTAGCCGTGCGCGGCGGTCGCTGAACGCGGTTCGCTTTGCTCACGCGGCGGGCGGCCGATGACATCGCGCAGTTCTTCCAGCTCGATGAAATTGTCAGCCTGGCGGCGCAGATCGTCCGAGATCATAGGCGGCTGGCTGCGGATGGTAGACACCACCGATACACGCACACCCTGGCGCTGCAGGCTGGCAATCAGCGGGCGGAAATCGCCATCGCCCGAGAACAGCACGATATGGTCCACCCGCGGGGCCAATTCCATGGCATCGACGGTAAGCTCGATATCCATGTTGCCTTTGACTTTGCGGCGGCCCATGCTGTCGGTGTATTCCTTGGCCGGTTTGGTGACCATGGTGAAGCCGTTGTAATGCAGCCAGTCGACCAGAGGGCGGATCGGTGAATACTCGTCATTCTCCAGCAGGGCAGTGTAATAAAAGGCCCGCAGAAGCTTGCCGCGGCGCATGAATTCCTGCCGCAAAAGCTTATAGTCGATGTCAAACCCAAGCGCCTTAGCTGCGGCGTACAGGTTCGACCCGTCTATGAACAGCGCAAGCCGTTCGTCTTTATAAAACATAAAATGTTCCTTCCGGTATAACCGTCCCGGCCGGGTGTTCCGTGAGTGAGTGCTTGAAATCAGCGGGACGGGTGGACTTAATGTAAGTTATTTGTCATCTGCCGCAAGTATACTGCCATTCTGAAATAGGGTCAAAAATGGCCGGAATCCGGAAAACGTCGCTCATCGCGCTTGGCGGCAACCTGCCTGTCGAGGCAGATGCGCCGCAAGCCACCTTGTCAAAGGCTCTTGCCGCTTTGCAATCGGATGATGTTGTGCTGCGCTGCATCTCGCGGTTCTTTCAGACACCCTGTTTCCCGGCGGGCGCCGGGCCGGATTATGTGAACGCAGCGGTTGCGGTTGAGACGTCCTTGTCCGCGCACGCGCTGCTGGCGCGCTTGCATGAAATTGAAGCGCAGTTTGCGCGGGTGCGCGAGCAGCGCTGGGGGATGCGTACGCTTGATCTGGATCTGATTGACCATGGCGGCGCGGTGCTGCCGGATGCGGACGGGTTTGCCCGCTGGCAGGGGCTGCCGCTGGAGACCCAGATGCAGGAGGCGCCAGGGCAGCTGATCCTGCCGCATCCGCGCATTCAGGACCGCGCCTTTGTGCTGGTGCCGCTTTGCGATATTGCGCCGCGCTGGCGCCACCCGGTGCTGCAGAAAACTGCCGCCGGTTTGCTGGCGGAATTGCCACCGGAAGATGTGGCAGAGGTCACGCCGTTGCTGGTCGCGTGATGCGGTGTTTTCCGCTCTTGTCAAGGGAAAGGTTTGGGCGTAAATGTCTGCCTTCTGGACCCGGAATGATATGGAGAGTCGCTGATGGCCCGCGTGACGGTTGAAGATTGCGTCGATAAAGTGCCCAACCGCTTTGAGCTGGTGATGCTGGCAGCGCACCGTGCCCGCGAAATCTCGGCTGGTGCCCCGATCACCGTGGACCGCGACAACGACAAAAACCCGGTCGTTTCCCTGCGTGAAATCGCTGACGAGACACAAAGCGCAGACGATCTGCGTGAGCGTCTGATCGAAGGCAACCAGACTCAGATCGAAGTCGATGAGCCGGAAGAAGATTCGATGGCTCTGCTGATGGGCGCGGATCACGACAAGCCCGCCGATGACGATATGTCTGAAGAGAAACTGCTGCGCGCGCTGATGGAGGCCCAGGGCCAGGGCTGAGGCGTACGCTGACGAATTTGAGGCTGCGGACCGGACATGAACTCCCCCGATATTTCCGCTGGAGATCTGCTTGCTCTGGTCCGCAACTACAACCCAAAGACAAATGCGGACAGGATCGCCGAGGCTTATGCATTCGGCGAGCAGATGCATGAAGGGCAATACCGCCATTCGGGCGAACCCTATTTCACGCATCCGGTTGCCGTTGCCGCCATCCTGACCGAACAGCGCCTGGATGATGCAACAATCATCACCGCGCTTTTGCATGACACCATCGAAGACACCAAGGCCTCTTACGAGGAGGTCACCCGCCGTTTTGGCGATGAGGTGGCGATGCTGGTCGATGGCGTCACCAAACTGACCAATCTGCAGCTCAGCAGCCGCGAGACCAAGCAGGCTGAGAACTTCCGCAAGCTGTTCATGGCCATGTCCAAGGACCTGCGGGTTATCCTGGTCAAGCTTGCCGACCGGCTGCACAACATGCGCACAATCAAGGCGATGCGCCCGGAAAAGCAGGCCCAGAAGGCGCGCGAGACGATGGACATCTATGCGCCGCTGGCGGGCCGCATGGGGATGCAATGGATGCGCGAGGAGCTGGAGGATCTGGCCTTCCGCGTGCTTAACGCCGAAGGCCGCCAGTCGATCATCCGCCGCTTTGTGACCTTGCAGCGCGAAACCGGCGATGTGATCCACCGGATCACCGGCGACATGCGGCTGGAGCTGGAAAAGACCGGGATCGAGGCCGAAGTGTTCGGCCGCGCCAAGAAGCCCTATTCGATCTGGCGCAAGATGCAGGCCAAGGATCAGGGTTTTTCCCGGCTGTCGGACATTTATGGCTTTCGGGTGATCACCCTGTCGGAAGAAGACGCTTACCGCGCGCTGGGTGCCATCCACCAACGCTGGCGGGCGGTGCCGGGCCGGTTCAAGGATTACATCAGCCAGCCGAAATCGAACGGTTACCGCTCGATCCACACCACGGTGTCGGGCCGCGACGGCAAGCGGGTTGAGGTGCAGATCCGCACCCGGCAGATGCACGACGTGGCCGAAACCGGGGTTGCGGCGCATTGGTCCTACCGCGACGGTGTGCGCACCGAAAACCCCTTTGCCGTTGATCCGGCCAAGTGGATCGCCTCGCTGACTGAGCAATTCGATGCAGAGGATGATCACGACGAATTCCTCGAGGCGGTGAAGCTTGAGATGTATTCGGACCAGGTGTTCTGCTTTACGCCAAAGGGCGATGTGATCAAACTGCCCAAGGGCGCGACGCCGATCGACTTTGCCTATGCCATCCACACCCGCATCGGCCATGCCTGTGTCGGTGCCAAGGTAGACGGGATCCGGGTGCCGCTGTGGACCCGGCTGCGCAATGGCCAGTCTGTGGATGTGATCACCGCCGAGGGCCAGACCCCGCAGGTCAGCTGGCTGGAGATTGCCACCACCGGCAAGGCCCGCACTGCGATCCGCCGCGCCCTGCGCGAAGCGGACCGGGCGCGGTTTGTGAAGCTGGGCCATGAACTGGCACGCTCGGCCTTTGAACATGTCGGCAAGAAAGCCACCGACAAAGCGCTGGAAACCGCAGCGCGCGCCTTGCGGGCAGGCGGGGTGAACGAGTTGCTGGCGCGGCTTGGCGCGGCAGAGATCACCGCGCATGACGTGGTGCAATCGGTTTATCCGGAACTGACCACCACTGGCGATGGCGATGAAATATCTCCGCGCCGTGCGGTGGTCGGCCTGGAGCCGGGGCAAAGCTTTGAGCGCGCGCCTTGCTGCCAGCCGCTGCCGGGTGAGCGCATCATTGGTATTACCTACCGCGGCCGCGGGGTTGTCGTGCATGCTGCGGATTGCGACAAGCTGGGCGAGTTCGAGGACCAGCCGGAACGCTGGATGGATGTGCAGTGGCACAGCGGTACCCACCCGGCGGCCTATGGAACCACGCTTGAACTGACTATTGGCAATGACGCCGGTGTGCTGGGGCGCATTTGCACATTGATTGGCGAGAAAAAGGCCAATATCTCGGACCTTGAATTTGTCGACAGGAAACCAGACTTTTACCGGCTTATGATCAATGTGGAGCTGCGGGATGTGGAACAGTTGCACTCGCTGATGCTGACGCTTGAAGCCGAAAGCGATGTTGCCGCGGTGGCGCGGTTCCGGAACAAGCCGGAAGAACGCCATTTTCCGGGATAAGCCGCTGAAATTTTGAGCCGGGAACTGGGAAGGACGCACAGCTTTGGTATTCAGGCGCCGGGACAGACGTCCGCCCCTCCGGGCGCTGGCGAATTTTCTCTGGCCGCGCGGCGGCTGGGGAAGGGCGTTCCTGTATGTAAAGCACCGGGTGCGGCGCCTGCCTGATTCGCCCGAGCGCATCGCCCGCGGCATCTGGGCCGGAGTGTTCACCACCTTCACGCCTTTTTACGGGCTGCATTTTCTTGTGGCGGCGATCGTTTCCCGGCTGATGAACGGAAATATTCTTGCCTCGCTCAGCGCCACCTTCTTTGGCAACCCGCTGACCTATGTGCCGATCGGAGTGGCCTCGCTGCAGACCGGGCATTGGATTCTGGGCACCGAGTTCGACGAGGAAGTCGACAAATCCCTGATGGGCAAATTCATGGCGGCTGGCGGCGACCTGAAGGACAACCTGATTGCGCTGTTCAACGACCGGCCAGCCGATTGGCAGGGGCTGTATTTGTTCTACAACGAAGTGTTCTACCCTTACATGATAGGCGGCATCATCCCTGGCATTATCACCGCCACGGTCTGTTATGTGCTAAGCCTGCCGGTGATCCGCGTCTACCAGCAGCGCCGCCGGTCCAAGATCAAGGCGAAGTTCGAGGCAATCAAACAACGGGCAGAAGTCGGGACTGACGCCTGACCCGTGCAGCCGGATTGTACTATTATCACTTGCGGGGTTGCTCTTGCCGGACTGGTGTCTAGTCTTTGGTTAAAGCATTGACTTCAGACGGATGAGACAGCTGTCATGACACAGAACAAATTGCGCCTGGGCGTAAACATCGACCATGTTGCCACCGTGCGCAACGCCCGCGGCGGTGCCTATCCGGATCCGATCCGCGCCGCGAAGCTGGCCGAGGAGGCTGGCGCCGACGGCATCACGGCGCATCTGCGCGAAGACCGCCGCCATATCACCGATGCAGATATCGACGGGTTGATGGAAGCGCTGACCGTGCCGCTGAATTTCGAGATGGCAGCGACCGAGGAAATGCAGATGATCGCCCTGCGCCACAAGCCGCACGCGGTTTGCATCGTGCCGGAAAAACGCGAGGAACGCACCACTGAGGGCGGGCTCGAAGTCGCCCGTGAAGAAAACCGCCTGGCCCATTACATCGCACCCTTGCGCGATGCGGGCTGCCGGGTGTCGATCTTCATTGCAGCTGATAAAAAGCAGATCGAAGCGGCGCACCGGATCGGCGCCGAGGTGATCGAACTGCACACGGGCGCCTATTGCGACTATCACGCCGAGGGCAAGGCCGAGGACCGCGACCGCGAACTGGAAGCGCTGCGCGAGATGTCCGTTTTTGCCCATTCGCTGGGGCTGGAAGTGCATGCAGGTCATGGCCTCACCTATGAAACAGTAAAGCCGGTGGCGGCCTTTCCAGAGGTGAAGGAGCTGAATATCGGCCACTTCCTGATCGGTGAGGCGATGTTCCGCGGGCTGACACCTGCAGTGCAGGAAATGCGCCGGCTGATGGATGATGCACGGGGGTAACGCGGCTATGCCAGTCAATCTGATCCGCTACGGGCTGCTGTGGATGGGGGCCTCTGTCGCGATGCTTCTGCTGGGACTGGTGCTTGCACAGTTCGGGGTTGGTATGCCGGCCGGACTGGCGACGGTTCTGCCGCCGATGTTTGCTGCGGTTCTTGAAGGGATCCGAATTGCCCATTCAACCCGGGCGCCGCTGGCAGGTAAATCGGCCTGGATCAACGCTGCGGCGATGACTGGGGTGGTGGCCGTGCTGACCGTCATTCAGCTGCCGCTCTACTGGAACACCCCAATGGTCGCCGAGGCGCGGGAGACCATTCCATTTGTTTACCTGGCCGGAATTTTCCTGCTGCTGCTGGCAGTGATCCTGATGGTCAACCGCCTGTTCCTGGCACATGGCATCAAGCTGGGGTTGAAGCGGTTGGAAGAATGATCCTGGGCGTTGGAACCGATCTCGCCAATATTGAGCGTATCCAGCGCACGCTGGACCGTTTCGGCGATAGGTTCCGCAACCGGGTTTTCACCGAAACCGAACAGAAGAAGGCCGAACGCCGCCGCGACGTGGCGGGCACCTATGCCAAGCGCTGGGCCGCCAAGGAGGCCTGCTCCAAGGCGCTGGGCACCGGCTTGCGCATGGGGATTGCCTGGAAGGACATGGCAGTTTCCAATCTGCGCACCGGCCAGCCGGTGATGCATGTGACCGGCTGGGCCGCCGAACGCCTGCGCGAGATGACGCCCCCTGCCCATAAGGCCGTGATCCACGTGACATTGACTGATGACCACCCCTGGGCACAGGCCTTTGTGGTGATCGAGGCGCGTCCCATCCCCGCGAACCCGGCGGAATTGCCCGCCGGAACTTGACTTGCCCCCCTCAGGCCCGCATGAAGCGCCGGACCCTGTTTCCAATCCGGAGAGCCTGATGACGGCCAAAGCAAAGACCAGCAGTTCGATCATCGAGACGATAAAGACCATCGTCTATGCGCTGCTGATCGCCGGTGTCTTCCGCACCCTGTTTTTCCAGCCCTTCTGGATCCCCTCCGGATCGATGAAAGAGACCCTGCTGATCGGGGATTTCCTGTTCGTGAACAAGATGGCTTATGGCTATTCTTATGCGTCCTGTCCCAGCGTGCGCATCCCTGCGGTTGGTCTGAACATCGACGCCAAGAACATCTGCGGATTTCTGGACGGCGACAACACCCGTCTGATGGGCGGCCAGCCCAAGCGCGGCGATGTGGTGGTGTTCCGCCATCCGGTCAACAGCAATGACTTCATCAAACGGCTGATCGGTCTGCCGGGTGACAAGATCCAGATGAAGAACGGCGTGCTGTTCATCAACGGCGAAGCAGTGAAACTGCAGGATGCCGGCGATTTTGAGGAAGTAATGGAACGCCAGGGGCCGCAGGGCTCCTTCCCGCGATGCGAAAACGCACCGGTGGGCCAGGGGGCCGTCTGCAATAAGTCGCGGAAACTGGAAACCCTGCCGGGCGGCAATGAGCATATTGTGCTCAACATCACCAATCAGGGCATGGATCACACCGGCGTCTACCAGGTGCCGGAAGGCCACTACTTCTTTATGGGCGACAACCGGGACAATTCCTCAGACAGCCGCTTGCCGCAGTCTGCCGGCGGGGTTGGATTTGTGCCATTTGAAAACCTGATCGGCCGGGCCGACCGGATCATGTTCTCCTCAGCCGGGCGGTCCATGCTCTACTTCTGGACCTGGCGGAGCGACCGTTTCTTCAAGGGGATCCAGTGAAGCTGTCCAAGGAATTGCGCGCGTTTGAAGACCGGATCGGGCATCGCTTTGCCCGCCCCGACCTGTTGCAGCGCGCCGTGACCCACGCGTCAGTGTCCTCGCCCAACCGCAAGGACAACCAGCGGCTGGAATTCCTGGGTGACCGGGTGCTGGGGCTGGTGATGGCAACGGCTCTGCTGGAGCATGACAAGACCGCCACCGAGGGCCAGCTGGCGCCGCGTTTCAATGCGCTGGTGCGCAAGGAAGCCTGCGCGGATGTTGCCGCTGAAATCGACCTGGGTGCAGTACTGAAACTGGGCCGGTCGGAGATGATGTCTGGCGGCCGGCGCAAGCAGGCGCTGCTGGGCGACGCGATGGAGGCGGTGATTGCCGCAGTCTACAAAGACGCAGGCTTTGAGGCCGCAGCAGAGATGATCCTGCGTCTGTGGGGCCGCCGTGTTCATCAGGTCGAAAGCGATGCGCGCGACGCCAAGACCTCGCTGCAGGAATGGGCACAGGCACGCGGACAGAAACCGCCGGACTATGTCGAAGTGTCCCGCAGCGGCCCTGATCACGCACCGGTCTTCACTATCGCAGCGCGGCTGCAGGACGGCACCGAAGCACAAGCCACCGCAGGCTCTAAACGGCAGGCCGAACAGGCCGCCGCCAAAGCTCTGCTGGAACAGCTCGGCTGAACACTCAGGTCACGCGGATATAGCCCGCGAGACCGGTTTTCTGATGTTCGATCACATGGCAATGGAACGCCCAGTCGCCTGGATTGTCGGCGACCAGCGCGATCTCGGCCACCTCATCCTTCAGCAGCAGCAAAGTGTCCGTCACCAGCGGCGGCAGCCTGCGCAAGTTTGAGCGGATCGGGATGAACGCCAGCCCGTGCAAATGGATCGGATGCAGGTTCGGCGATTCATTCCTCAGCCGCAGCACATAGCTTTTGCCGCGCTTCAGGGTCGCCAACGGTCCGGTGCCCTTGGCCGCATCTCCAGCCCAGGGCGTGCGGTTGATCGACCAGAAACTGTATCCCAAGGAACCGCAATAGCCGTCATTCGGCGGCCCGCCCTCTGGCGTCCAGCCAAAGACAAAGTCGAGCATCTCGGCGCTTGAGAGGTCTGGACGTGAAACGGGGTTGGCAGCCAGCGGCTTCAGATCCCGCAGGTCACGTCCGAGGCCCCCACCAACGGATCGCAGCTGCGCCATGGTGCGGGTGGGCTGTCCTGGCAGCTCTGCCAGCAGATCCGCCGTCTGCCCCTCGCTTGCTGGCATCCGCACCGCTAAATCCACCCGCTGGCCGGGGCCGATCAGCAGCGGTTCGTCAACAGACGGCAGGGGAACGTCAATTTCTACGGGATGCCCATCCCAAGCGATAATCCTTGCCTGACCGGTGCTGAGATGCAGCTTGTAGATCCGTGTGGTGTCGCTGTTCACCACCCGCAACCGCACCAGCCCGCCGGCTGGATGATCGTAAACCGGCGCCTGCAGCCAGTTAGCGGTCAGCACATTGCCGTGGGTTCCGCCGCGGGCCGCGCCGCGGGCGGTGTAGTAAGGCAGGAAGCCGCCATTCCCATCCAGCCGGAAGTCGCGCAGGTTGATCACCTGATCACCGTCGAAACCGGGATCCTCTGCTTCCCTGATTACCATCACCCCGGTCAGCCCATGCGCCATCTGCGCCATGGTCATGCAATGCGGGTGATACCAGTAGGTGCCGGCGTCCGGCGGGGTGAAATCATAGTCAAACGCCTCTCCGCCCGCGATTGGCATCTGGGTCAGATAGGGCACCCCGTCCATTGCGTTGGCGATCCGCAGCCCGTGCCAGTGCATCGCGGTGTAATCTTCGGTGCCGTTGACCACCCGCAGGTGCATGGGGTCGCCCTGGGTTCCGTAAAGAACCGGCGGCGGCGCATCCGGCAGCAGGCTCACCAGCCCGTCGGTCGGTCTTTCGCGAAAGGCAAAACGGGCGGTCTGGATGGTCAGCTGCTGTACGGTGCTGCGGGCGCCGCCCCAGGACGCGGCGCCCATCACCCCTGCCGTCGCAGCAGACCCAAGCAGAAAATCTCGGCGTCTCATCGGAAGCCTCCCCAAGGAAAAATGTCATGAAAAGCCTGGCTCGCGGAATGGCTCGGCGCTGCGGTTGTCACATTGGATCTGCCACAGGTCTTTGACATAGGGCAAGGTTGCGGAAGGTGCCGGGTCCCCGTTGAAAACGCCTCTGGCCCCTGTGGGTAAAATCCTGTAGGGGGTCTACTCTGCAAACAGGACCAGTACAGATGACCACACGCGCCGGATTCGTTGCCCTGATCGGAGAGCCCAACGCGGGCAAATCGACCCTTCTGAACCGTATGGTCGGGGCCAAGGTCTCGATCGTGACCCATAAGGTGCAGACCACCCGCACCCGGATCCGCGGCGTGGCGATGGAGGGTGACGCACAGCTGGTTTTCGTCGACACCCCTGGCCTGTTCAAGCCGCGCCGCCGCCTGGACCGCGCTATGGTCGCGGCCGCCTGGGGCGGCGCTGCGGACGCAGATGTCGTCGTGCTGATGATCGAGGCGCACCGGGGCATCACCGAAGGCGTCGAAACCATTCTGGACGGGCTTGAAGAAATCGGCACTGGCCGCAAAGTGGCGCTGGCCATCAACAAGATTGACAGGGTGCCTGCGGAAAAGCTGCTGGGCCTCGCTGAGAATCTGAACAGCCGCTACACATTTGCCGAAACCTTCATGATCTCGGCCGAGCGCGGCCATGGTGTGGATGACCTGCGCCAGTGGCTGGCGGGCAAACTGCCGGAAAGCCCCTGGCTTTACCCCGAGGATCAGATCGCCGACCTGCCGATGCGGATGATCGCGGCAGAAATGACCCGCGAAAAACTGACTTTGCGCCTGCACCAGGAACTGCCCTACCAGCTGACGGTCGAAACCGAGAATTGGGAAGAACGCAAGGACGGCTCAGCCCGGGTGGATCAATTGATCTACGTGGTGCGCGACGGGCATAAGGGTATTATTCTGGGCAAACGGGGCGAGACGATCAAAGCGGTCAGTCAAGCGGCCCGCGCTGAGCTGGAAGAATTCCTGGACCGCAAGGTGCATCTGTTCCTGCAGGTGAAGGTGCGCCCGAATTGGCTGGAAGAAGCCGAGCGCTATTCCGAAATGGGCCTCGACTTCAAAGACGGCAATTGAAGCTGCCCATGCGTTTCACCTTTGTGAAAATACTCCCGCCGGAGGCTCCCGTGCGTTCAACCGGCGGCACCGCCGGAAAACGCGCAGCATGAACCGCCTTACTGCTGAATTCTGGGTGCAGGCCTATCTGGCCCGGCTGCGGCTGATGGGAATCCCTGCCTTTGTAACGTCACATGGTGACGACACGGCGGGTGCCGTACTGGTGAAACTCAACACACTGGACGGTCAGGCACGCGCTTTCCACCGCACCTATGATCTGATGAGCGGCGCGCGCAAATGGGATGGGCTTTCAGCCGGGCCGGAGGCTGAGGTCGACACTTCTATCCTGCGCCAGCGGTCGTTTGATCCCGACCTCTGGGTTATTGAGGTCGAAGACCGGGCTGGACGCCATCTGCTGGACGAGCCTGGGCTGGAATAGTCTTGACGCTTGCGGAACGCACCGCAATGCGGTCTGCTGAGGCTGCCAGAACAACAGTGAGGGCCGCCAGTGGAGTGGCGTGATCACGGCATATTGCTTTCAGTGCGCCGCCACGGTGAAAACGCGGCCATCATCGACGTCTTTACAGAAGAGCATGGCCGCCACGCGGGCATGGTGCGCGGTGGTGCCAGCCGCAAGCTGGCACCGATCCTGCAGCCTGGTGCGCAGCTGGACCTGACCTGGAGAGCACGGCTGGAGGACCATCTGGGCAGCTATCACGCTGAGCCTTTACGCAGCCGTGCTGCAGCTGCGATGTCCGGAAGGCTGGCGCTGGCCGGCCTTAATGCGGTGACAGCGCTGCTGTCCTTCTGCCTCCCAGAGCGTGAGCCGCATCCTGACCTCTATACCCGCAGTGAACGGTTGCTGGATCTCTTGGGTAATGAAGATCTCTGGCCGCTTGCCTATCTGCGCTGGGAGTTGGCGCTGCTGGAGGAGATGGGGTTTGGCCTCGATCTGACAGCCTGCGCCGTGACCGGCAGTGGCAGCGCCCTGTGTTATGTGTCACCGAAATCTGGCCGGGCTGTTTCACGTGAAGGCGCCGGAGGCTGGGCGGAGCGGCTGCTGCCTTTGCCGCCGGTGATGCTGGGGCGGGGCAGCGCAGAGGATGCGGAAATTGTGCAGGCGCTGCGCACCACCGGCTATTTTCTGGACGCACATCTGGCGCCGTCTTTGGGCAATCAGCCAGTGCCGGAGGCGCGGGGGCGGCTGACGGACCTGCTCATCCGCCGGCTGTGAACAGCATCTCGCGTCCCTGGCCGTTGCTGAGGATCAGCACATCGCCGGAAACCTCGGCCAGCGTCATTTTCTGAAGGGACTGCAGGAAATCGGCTTCGAGTGTCAGTTCCGGGCAGGCAGCGCGTGCAGTAGTAAGCGTCTCAGCGCTGAACCAGGGGTAAGGCGCCGTCTGAGTGCCCTGGAAACTGTTGCAGGGTGCCCGCCCCGCGACTTTTCCAGGTTCCGGGAAGGTCAGCCAGGCAAATGCGGGATAGGCTGCATTATCAATGCTGGAGAGGTGCCAGACCTTTCCCGCCGCACCGTAAGCTGAAAGCGTTTCGTCGCCGGTGCAGGCACTGGCAAACAGCAGCGAACAGATCCAAGCGACGCGCGGCACCGGCTTTCCCAATTGAAGTAATTTGTACACTCTGGCCAAGAGGGGGCAGAAAATGCAAGGCCTCGCCCTGAAAAAGTGACGGCTCCCGCCCGTTGCGGCGGCATTGAAAATGCCTTGCTCCCGTTGGGCGTGGCGCCGCGCAATGCGCGGCGCGGGCCGGGCCCGGGCGCAACAGCGCAGAAAGTGCATTCCAAGAACGCATCTGAAGGGGCGGGAGGGGCCGCCTAATTTGCCTGGATAATTTCGGCCACCTTGCGGCCGATCTCGTCGCTGGCCTTTACCGACGGGTGGATCATGTCGAGCGCGTGATAAGACCGGTCGCCGAAGGGCACCAAATCTTTGAGCGACAGGAAATGAATGCCTGTGTCCAGCGCGGCCAGCCGTTCGATGCGGGATTCCAGCTCGTTTCCTTCGTCGCGGCAGTGCTCAATCAGCGAGCCGGTGCCGGGGCTGCGCAGATAGCCGACATAGATCACCTTGGCACCGGTTGCGCGCAGTTCTGACAGCATGCCCGGAATCGCACCTTTGCGTCCATCGGGGGAAACCAGTTTGTTCAGTTTCCGATTGCAGGCAAAACAGCCGCAGCCGAGCCACAGATCATTTCCGCCGCCATTCACGATCACCCAGTCCCATTTTCCGGGCTTGTACTGTTTGCGGATCTGCATCCCTGCCGCGCCTGAAATCGGCAGCTTGTAGATAATCCGCGCGGCCGAGACAGAGCGGTCAACAACTGGTTCCTGCAACTCGCGGGCAACGGTGTCTGCGATGGATTTACCTGCCAGGCTGTGCCAGGCCAGCAGGGAATCCCCCATCGCCAGGATGCGGGGGGATTGTTCCGGCGGCACGGCACCGGCACAGGCGGAAAACAAAAACAGCAAGGGAAGCAGGAAGCAGCGAAAGAGTGTCATGGACTCTTGTTAACCACAATTGATGAAAGATCGAATAACCAGGATTGGAAACAGTCTTATTCCGTGCGCTGGTTGCAGCGTGAACGCACTCTGGACGGGCTGCGGTTGCAATAAGCCCGGCGTAAACGCCGGGCCTGAACAGGATTGCTCCCGTAGGAATTGCTTTCAGCCGGTTCAGCCCAGCAGGCGGCGGGCGATAACCTGAGCCTGAATTTCTGCCGCGCCTTCAAAGATATTCAGGATCCTGGCGTCGCACAACACGCGGGAGATTTTATACTCTGTCGCAAACCCGTTGCCGCCGTGGATCTGCAGCCCGTTGTCCGCGGCGGCCCAGGCGACCCGGGCACCCAGAAGCTTGGCCATTCCGGCCTCCAGGTCGCAGCGGTGACCGTGGTCTTTTTCCCAGGCCGAGAAATAGGTCAGCTGGCGGGCGATCATGATTTCCACCGCCATCATTGCAAGCTTGCCGGACACACGCGGGAATTTGATCAGCGATTTGCCAAACTGCTTGCGGTCCTGCGCGTACTGCATGGCGATGTCCAGTGCCGACTGGGCCACGCCGATTGCACGGGCCGCAGTCTGGATGCGGGCCGATTCAAAGGTCTCCATCAGCTGTTTGAAGCCTTTGTTTTCCTCACCGCCCAGAAGGTTCCCGCCCTTCACGTGGAAGTTGTCGAAACCCAGCTCGTATTCCTTCATGCCCCGGTAGCCGAGAACTTCGATTTCGCCGCCGGTCATGCCTTCGGTCGGGAACGGTGCCTCATCGGTGCCGGGTGTCTTCTCTGCCAGGAACATCGACAGGCCGCGATGGTCCGTGGTGTTCGGATCAGTGCGTGCAAGCAGGGTCATCACATGGGTGCGGGCGGCATGGGTGATCCAAGTCTTGTTGCCGGTGATCTTATAGTCGCCGTTTTCATCCTTCACAGCCCGGGTGCGCAGGGAACCGAGGTCGGAACCGGTGTTCGGTTCGGTGAACACGGCGGTGGGCAGGATCTCGGCGCTGGACAGCTTGGGCAGCCAATTGGCTTTCTGCTCCTCGGTGCCGCCGCACAGGATCAGCTCGGCTGCAATTTCCGAACGGGTGCCAAGTGATCCGACACCGATGTAGCCGCGCGACAGTTCTTCCGAAACCACCACCATCGACGCCTTGGACAGGCCGAATCCGCCGTATTCCTCGGGGATAGTCAGGCCGAATACGCCCATCTCGGCCAGCTCTTCGATCACGCTGAGCGGGATCAGCTCGTCCTTCAGGTGCCAGTCATGGGCGTGCGGCTCTACCTTCTCCACCGCATAGCGGCGGAACTGGTCGCGGATCATTTCCAGTTCTTCTTCCAGGCCTGAAGCGCCGAACATGGTGGCGCCGGCCTGCTCTTCCATCAGTTCCACGAGGCGGGTACGGGCGGCTTGGCTGTTGCCTTGCTCGCACAGTGTCATCACTGCAGGCACCATCAACCCGCGCTGCGCGTCCTGGGAGAGGCCCAGATCCTGCAGGCGGACAATCTCGCCCTGGTTCATCTGGATGCCGCCGTAGACCTGCCAAAGGTATTCGCCGAAACCGATCTGATGGATCAGCTGATCCAATTCGCTTAACTTGCCCTCGGCCTGCAGCTTTTCGGCCCATTTCTGCATCTGCCGCAGGCTGTAGACATAGGTTGCCAGCCACGACAGGCCATGTGCGGCAACCTGGTTTTCCTCGATCAGGCGGCCGGAGACCCGGCCCTCTTCGCTCACCATGTCCTTGACCGAGGCGCGAGCGGCCTCAAGCAGCTGGTCCAGCGGTTCCAGTGCGGCGCCGGTCAGTGCCAGCAGGTCGGGAATGAGTGTCGGTTTCATCTGCAAGTCCTGTCCGTCATGAGCCATGAATCAGATCCTTCTTCGGTCGCCCGGTGGTAAATCATTTTGCAGGTGCAGCGCAACAAAAATACTCACAGGTGTGGCGTTTAGATCAAATGTTGCGTATTGATTTTGCCCGTGCAGCACGGCCCGGATGTGGTACAGCGGAGATATGACTGCATTGTTTTCACTCCTTTCCCCGGCAGAGCTGGCAGCGGCTTTTGTCATCGCGCTGCTGGCAGGCACTGTTAAAGGCCTGGTTGGTTTTGCCATGCCGATGATTTTCATTTCGGGTCTCAGCTTGTTTCTGGCTCCGGATCTGGCATTGGCGGGGCTGATTCTGCCGACCCTGGTGACAAACGGCATGCAGGCGCTGCGCCAGGGGCCGGACGCGGCGATGGCCTCGATCCGCAAGTTCCGGGTATTCCTGCTGATAGGTCTCGTTTGCCTGCTCCTGAGCGCCCAATCAGTGCGGCTGCTGCCGCAGCAGGCGCTGCTTTTGGTGATCGGCCTGCCGGTTACGGTCTTTGCCTGTATCCAGCTGACGGGCAAGACATTCACCATCACCTATCCCTCCCGCCGCAGCGAGGCCATGGTGGGCGGCATCGCCGGGCTGATTGGCGGTGTCTCCGGAGTTTGGGGGCCGCCGACGGTCGCCTATCTGACCGCATTGAATACTGAAAAAACAGAGCAGATCCGGGTGCAAGGAGTGATCTATGGCCTTGGCGCGGTGGCGCTTCTGGTCGCACATATTGGATCCGGCGTGATGCGGATTGAAACTGCGCCCTTCTCGCTGGTGCTGATTGTGCCGGCAGTGGCAGGCATGTGGATCGGCGGTCTGTTGCATGACCGGATCGATCAGGTGCTGTTCCGCCGCGCAACACTTGTGGTTCTGCTGATTGCGGGGGTTAACCTGCTGCGCCGCGGCTTGCTGATGTGACCAGGGGCCGGAGGATGAGATCATGCATCAACGGCTAAGTGCCGGGCAGCTGGCAACAGGCTCTATCCTGATCGCGCTGGCGGTTATGGGGCTGAAGACGGCGGCATGGGTGATGACAGGCTCAGTTGCGCTGCTGTCTGATGCGCTGGAGTCGCTGGTGAATATCGGCGGCGCAGTGATGGCCTGGTTTGCCGTGCGTTATGCCCAGCGGCCGCCGGATGCGGGCCACCCTTTTGGCCATCATAAGGCTGAATACTTCTCTGCTGTGGCCGAAGGCATCCTGATTGTCATCGCCGCTTTGGTCATCGTGCATGAAGCCGTGAATGCCTTGGGCCGGCCTGCCGCCGCCGAGTGGGGCACGGCGGGCATGGTGGTCAATGCCATGGCAATGGGCGTGAACCTGGCCTGGGCGCGGGTGCTGTTACGGGCGGGCAGGCGGCTGCATTCACCGGCGCTGTCTGCCGGCGGGCGGCACCTGATGAGCGACGTCTGGACGTCGGCAGGGGTGTTGCTGGGCCTGGTGCTGGCACTGGCCAGCGGCTGGGCTGTGCTCGACCCGCTGCTGGCGCTGCTGGTTGCGGTCAATATCCTGCGCGAAGGCTGGCTGGTGATTGCCGCATCGGTGAACGGGCTGATGGACACCGCCGCCCCCGAAGGAGAACGTGCGGAGGTCGAGGAAATCATCCACAGTTCGGCCGCCGGAGCGTTGCAGGTGCATGGCCTTAAAACCCGCCGCGCAGGCCGGGCGCTGTTTGTGGAGTGCCACATGGTTGTCAACGGCAGCATGACTGTTCAGGAAGCGCATGACATCTGCGACCGGGTGGAAGGCGCGTTGCGCAAGGCCTTTCCCGACGCGCAGCCGGTGATTCACGTGGAGC
The DNA here is from genome assembly GCF_025141335.1 of Leisingera sp. M523. Taxonomy (NCBI): domain Bacteria; kingdom Pseudomonadati; phylum Pseudomonadota; class Alphaproteobacteria; order Rhodobacterales; family Roseobacteraceae; genus Leisingera; species Leisingera sp. M523. The sequence continues at coordinate 3,458,252 of NZ_CP081036.1, read as the reverse complement.
CTGAGACCAAGCTGGAACCTGCCGGGATCACGCCGCGCTGAAGCGATTGCATTTCCGCCCGGCCTCCCGTTTAACCGCGTTCAAACAGGCAAAGGAGCAGGCATATGGCGATGGAGTGGAACAGGCTGCTGAATCCGGGGCGGCTGTGCCGGCCGGATTACCCTGAAGCGCCGGGGCGCGAGGCCTATTTGCAGGACTATGACCGCATTCTGTTCTCCGAACCCTTCCGCCGTCTGGCGCAGAAGACCCAGGTGCATCCGCTCTACAGCCACGACCATGTGCATCACCGGATGATTCACAGCATGGAGACCTGCAGCGTCGGGCGTTCTTTGGGTTCCGGCGTCGGTCAGGCGCTGCTGGCAGCAGATCGCATCACTCCGGATCAGGTTCTGCGCATAGCCGGCCACGTGCAGGCCGCCTGCCTGCTGCATGACATCGGCAATCCGCCCTTTGGCCATTCCGGCGAGGACAGCATCGGCGGCTGGTTCGCCGTGCAGTTCCGCGCGAAACAGGGGCTGGCAGCACAGGTGCCTGCGGACCGGCAGGCCGAATTCGCGCACTTCGAGGGCAACGCCCAGGGCTTGCGCATCGCCGGGCGGCTGGAAATGGCCCGGCGCGAGGGCGGCATGCGGCTCAGCTATGCAACGCTGGGTGCCTTTTTGAAGTACCCCTGCACCCGCCAGGTGCGGGACGCGGCCTGCGGCGACGGCGCGGCGCCCTATGCGGGCCTCAAGAAATTCGGTGTTTTTGCCTCTGACACTGCACTGCTTGACGAAATCTGCACGGCCACCGGCATGATCCGCGAAGACACAGGTTGGTACCGCCGCCATCCGCTCGCCTTCCTGGTCGAGGCCGCGGATGACATCTGCTACCGGATCATGGATATCGAGGACGCAGGCGCGGTCGGCGACCTGGACCGCGCCGACGTGGCCGCGGTGCTCGAGGATATCACCGGCAAGCGCAACCGTGAGGAAGACGCGGCCATGCCGCTGAATGACCGGGTCGCCTTGCTGCGCGCCTTGTCAATCGGCGCAGCCACCAGCGCGGCAGTGCAGGCGTTCATGGACAATTATGACGCCATCATGAGCGGCGAATTCGACGGCGATCTGATTGGCGCTTCCGCCAAGGCAGACGCGTTCGCCGAGCTGCAGCGATTGTCGGTGGAGCGGATCTTTGCCGCGCGCCGCAAAACCGAACTGGAAGTGGCAGGCCGCCAGGTGCTGCATCGTCTTCTCGACCAGTTTCACGGGCTTTATGCAGATCTCGCTGCTTGTGATTGGGATCAGGATCAGCTGGGCGAAAAGCACACTCATTGGAAGCAGCTGATCCGCGCCGTGGATTTGGATTTGCGCGGCGTGGAAGACCCCTACACGGCGATGCACTCGCTTGCCGACTTCGTTTCCGGCATGACCGACCGTTACGCGGTCAAGGTCCGGGACATGGTTACAGGCAGTTTGAATATTTGATCTGCTCAGTCATCTGAAACGAAAAAACCCGGCCATTGGCCGGGTTTTCTATTTGTGGAGCAAATGGCTCAGCCGATCGCGGCGGCTTTCACGTCCTCGTCAATGAACGGCAGGTACTGCTCAAAGTTGTCGGAGAACATCTGCACCAGCTTGGCCGCCTGCGCGTCATATGCACCTTTGTCGTCCCAGGTGCGGCGCGGGTCCAGCAGCATTTCAGGAACGCCCGGCACGTCGACCGGCACGTCGAAGCCAAAGTTGGCATCCTTGCGGAATTCGACATTGGCCAGCGAACCGTCCAGCGCTGCGGTCAGCAGGGCGCGGGTTGCCTTGATCGGCATCCGGCTGCCGGTGCCATAAGCGCCACCGGTCCAGCCGGTGTTCACCAGCCAGCAGGTCGCGCCGTGCTGGGCGATCTTTTCGCGCAGCAGGTTGCCGTAAACTTCCGGGCGGCGCGGCATGAAGGGGGCGCCGAAACAGGTCGAGAAGGTCGGTTCCGGTTCGGTCACGCCGCGCTCGGTGCCGGCCACCTTAGAGGTGAAGCCCGACAGGAAGTGGTACATCGCCTGCGCCGGGGTCAGCCGCGAGATCGGAGGCAGAACGCCGAAGGCATCGCAGGTCAGCATAATGATGTTCTTCGGGTGGCCGCCGCGGGCGCTGTCCGAGGCATTGGAGATGTAATGCAGCGGATAGGCACAGCGCATGTTGGCGGTCAGGCTGTCGTCGTTGAAATCCAGCTCCTTGGTCTCCGGATCAAACACCATGTTCTCGATCACGGTGCCGAACTTGGAGGTGGTGGCATAGATCTCCGGCTCTGCCTCGGCATTCAGGTTGATGGTCTTGGCATAGCAGCCGCCTTCAAAGTTGAAGGTGCCGTTGTCGGCCCAGCCATGTTCGTCATCGCCGATCAGGACCCGGTCCGGGTCGGCGGACAGGGTGGTCTTGCCGGTGCCCGACAGGCCGAAGAACACGGCGGTGTCGACCGGGTTGCCCTTGGCGTGATTGGCCGAGCAGTGCATCGGCATGATGCCTTTGTCCGGCAGCAGGTAGTTCAGCAGAGTGAAGACGGATTTCTTGTTCTCGCCTGCGTATTCAGTGCCGCCGATCAGGATCATCTTGCGGTCGAAGTTCATCGCAATGACGGTCTCAGAGCGGCAATCATGCTTCTTGGGGTCGGCCTGGAAGCTAGGGCAGTTGATGACCGTGAAGTCTGCGATGAAGTCATCCAGGTCTTCGCGGTCCGGACGGCGCAGCATGGTGCGGATGAACAGGTTGTGCCAGGCCAGTTCGGTCACCATGCGGACATTGATGGCATGGGCCGGGTCAGCACCGCCGACCAGATCCTGGACGTAATAGTCCTTGCCCTTCATATGCTCCAGCATGTCGGTGTAAAGCGCGTCAAAGCCTTCCGGGCTCATCGCTGCATTGTTGTCCCACCAGATGGTGTCTCGGACGCTGTCCGACTTGACGACGTGTTTATCTTTGGGCGAGCGGCCGGTGAATTTTCCGGTGGTCACAAGGAAGGCGCCGCCATTGCCCAGCGTGCCTTCGCTGCGCTTCAGCGCGGCTTCGATCAGCGCGGGCTCCATGAAGTTGTAGAAGACATTGCCCAGACCCTCGATGCCCTGATCCTCGAGGCGGAATTGCGGGTTAACCCGTCCAGATGTCATACGTTTTTTCTCCTGTGGCGGCGCGGCTGCACGCAGGCTGCGGGGCTGCGCCAATGGGGCAATAGAACACGGCAAGCCTGCCGGTGGCGGGGTCTTAACACGGCGTTTCGGGCGGTGAACAGGCCGGTTCCCCCGAGTTAGCGCCACCAAGGCGATGTTTAGCGCAACCATCAGTTTAAGCCTGCGCCAGTGCCTGCTTGTTCAGCAGACGCTAAGGTATTTTTGCCCCAATTGAGACCTAAGATCGCCCTGATTCTTTAAATGGGATTGATTCGGGGCACCATAACGGCGATGAAAGTGCTAAAAAACAACACAGAACAGAGCAGATTAGGGGCAATTCCGATGTCAAAAATTGCATTGGTAGATGATGACAGGAACATCCTGACATCCGTTTCCATGACGCTTGAGGCCGAAGGCTTTGAGGTGGAAACCTACAACGACGGCCAGGCGGCGCTGGACGCATTCAACAAGAAGCTGCCGGACATGGCCGTGCTGGATATCAAAATGCCGCGGATGGACGGCATGGACCTGTTGCAGCGGCTGCGGCAGAAATCCCAGATGCCGGTGATCTTCCTCACCTCCAAGGATGATGAGATCGACGAGGTCCTGGGCCTGCGCATGGGCGCTGACGATTATGTAAAGAAGCCGTTCTCGCAGCGCCTTCTGGTCGAACGGATCCGGTCGCTGCTGCGCCGCCAGGAGGCGATCAACAGCGACGCCGCTGGAACCGCCTCGCCCGAAACCAAGGTGATGGAACGCGGCAATCTGCGGATGGACCCGCTGCGCCATGCGGTCAGCTGGAAGGGCAATGATGTGTCGCTGACTGTGACCGAATTCCTGTTGCTGCAGGCGCTGGCCCAGCGGCCGGGTTTTGTCAAAAGCCGGGACCAGCTGATGGATGTGGCCTATGATGATCAGGTCTATGTGGACGACCGGACCATTGACAGCCACATCAAGCGCTTGCGCAAGAAAATGCGCACGGCAGACACGGATTTTGCGGCAATCGAAACGCTTTATGGAATCGGTTACCGTTATAACGAAGAATAAGCGGCACGTTTAAGCGGGGCTGTTTGCCCCGGGGCCGAAGGAGTGGGCGCGCATGCGCGATACCAGCATTACGCAACGCCAGCAGGACGGCGATGTTGTTCTAGGGGAAGACTGGGTCACCCCCGAGCAATCGGTCACGCGGGAGATGCAGGTCAAGCGCGCGCGCCGGGGGCTTTTGTCGCTCAAAGGCTCGCCGCTGACCCGGAAGATCATCACTTTCAACCTGATCGCATTGATCATTCTGGTCACCGGGATCCTGTACCTGAATTCCTCGCGTCAAAGCCTGGTGCAGCAGCGGGCGGGCACTCTGGTCTCCGAAGCCATGCTGGCGGCGGATGTCTTTGAGGCCGAAATGCCGGCCGCAGGCGCGGTCAGCTTCGCTGCAGGTGACGGCATCCAGGTCGAAGACACCCTGGCGCGGCTCAGCCTGCGCGGCGGCGTCGAAGCCTTTGTGTTCGACACCACCGGCAATCTGATTTCCAGTATCAAGGGCGTTGACCGCAGCGATGCCCTGAACGTGTTGAATGACAGTGGCCGAAGCCGCACGCTGATCAGCGATGCGCTGTCGGCCATTTGGGGTATGGCTGATGGCGGCGAGGCGGCGGCTGCTGGTTCCGCCGCGCTGGGTCCGTCCTTAGAGGAACGGCTGGGCGGTTTGGTCGACCGGGCGATGAACGGAGGCACCGGCATTGAAACTGTGGTGGACACCACTGGCGGGCGGGTGATCTCTGCGGCGACGCCGATCATGCATAACGGCAGGGCAGTCGGCGTTATCGCGCTGACGTCCCCCACCGGCGAGGTGGACGCTTTGGTGCGCGGCGAGCAGGAGCGCGTGCTGCAGATGTTTGTCGTCGCCCTGCTGGTCTCGGTCGGGTTAAGCTTGGTGCTGGCCTCGACCATCGCCAACCCGCTTGCCGATCTCGCCGAAGCTGCCGAACTTGGCCGCGAGCGCGGGAGCCGCAAGTCTAACCCGGGACGGATCCGGATTCCGGATCTGTCTGCCCGGCCGGATGAAATCGGCCGTCTCAGCCGGGCTCTGCGCGGGATGGTCAAGGCGCTGTACTCCCGGATCGACAGCAACGAACAGTTTGCAGCCGACGTGGCGCATGAAATCAAAAACCCCCTGGCCAGCCTGCAGTCGGCGGTCGGCACGTTGCGCATGGTTCACCGTGATGACCAGCGCGAGAAGCTGATGGATGTGATTGAACACGATGTTCGCCGTCTGGACCGGCTGGTCAGCGACATTTCCAACGCGTCGCGCCTGGATGCCGAGCTGGTCAAGGAGGAAGAAGAAGACTTCGATCTGCTGGTCATGCTGGGCAACCTCAACCAGTACTTGGGGGAAGACGCCCGCACCAAGGGGATCGACTACATCACCGACCTGCCGGCCCAGCCCATTCAATTGCAGGGCCTTGAGGCACGGTTGGCGCAGGTCTTTGTCAATCTGATCACCAATGCGATCTCGTTCTGCGAAGAGGGTGACGCCATCCGGGTCTGGGCCCGGCGCCGTGCAAACCGGGTGCTGATTGTGGTTGAGGATACCGGTCCGGGCATCCCGGATCAGGCGCTGTCGAAGATTTTCAAACGCTTTTACTCGCAGCGCCCGGTAGAGCATTTCGGCAACAACTCAGGGCTTGGTCTGGCGATCTCGAAGCAGATTGTCGAGGCGCATGGCGGCGTGATCTGGGCCGAAAACATCCGCCCGACAGAAGCCGATGTCACCTCCGAACCCTTGGGCGCGCGGTTTGTAGTTGGTCTTCCGGTGTAGCCATGTCTGATACAGAAAGCCTTGTCCTGCATGCCTCCTGCGTCGCGCTGGAGGGGCGGGGGCTTTTGATCACCGGCACCTCCGGGCAGGGAAAATCCGCACTGGCGCTGCAGTTGATGGCTTTTGGCGCGCAGCTGGTGGCGGACGACCGGGTGTTGCTGCAACTCTTGGACGGGCAGGTTGTGGCCAGCGCGCCAGAGCCGATCCGCGGACTGATCGAGGCGCGGTTTATGGGGCTGCTGCACGCGCAGATCCGCAGCCCTGTGCCGGTTGCGGCGCTGGTGGATCTGGATGAGGCTGAAACCGAGCGCCTGCCGATCCGGCACAGCACGCAGTTGCTGGGGCAGGAGGTGCTTCGGGTCAAGCGCGTTGACGGTGCGCATTTTGCTCCGGCGCTGATGCAGTATCTCAGATGCGGAGCTTTGGATCCCGATGCATGAAGCAGAGCAAAAGGCGGTCCCGGCGGTGCTGGTCACCGGTCCCTCAGGGGCGGGGAGGACCACGGCGATCAACGTGCTTGAAGATCTTGGCTTTGAGGCGATCGACAACCTGCCGCTGCGGCTGCTGCCGGGGCTGATTGATGCAGCTGCGGCTCCGCGGCCGATGGCATTGGGGCTGGACAGCCGCAACCGGGATTTCTCTCCGCGGGCGCTGCTGGATGTGATCGACATGCTGTCCGGCCGCCGCGAGGTAGAGCTGACGGTGCTCTACCTTGATTCGAAAGCTGACGTTTTGCTGCGGCGCTATTCCGAGACCCGCCGCCGCCATCCGCTGGCACCCGCGGAATCTCCGGGCGAAGGCGTGCGCCGCGAGCTGGATCTGATGGCGCCGATCCGTGACCGTGCTGATATCCTGCTGGAAACTTCGGATATGAATGTGCACCAGTTGAAGGCAGAGATCGAACGCTGGTTTGCGCCTGAAGGCCGCGCGCTGGCGCTGTCGGTGCAAAGCTTCTCTTACAAACGCGGCATGCCGCACGGTATTGACATGGTGTTTGATTGCCGCTTTCTGGCCAACCCTTATTGGCAGCCCGGATTACGGCGATGCAACGGTCTTGACCAGGCTGTGCAGGACTTTGTGCGGGCCGACGGCAGGTTCACCCCTTTCTTTTCCCGGGTGCTGGACCTCACCCGTCTGCTGCTGCCGGCTTACCGGGAAGAGGGGAAGTCGCATTTTTCAATCGCCTTCGGCTGCACCGGCGGGCAGCACAGATCGGTAACGATGGCGGAAACCCTGGCCAAGGCCCTTGCGGAAGACGGCCTGCAAGTGTCAATTAGACACCGCGAGCTGCAAGGCCAGCAAAAGAAGTGAGAGGCCGGGTTGATCGGGATTGTGATCGTAGCGCATGGCGAGCTGGCAAGGGAATACCTTGCCGCTGTGGAACACGTTGTGGGCCCGCAGCCCTGCCTGATGGCCATTGGCATCGGTCCCGAAGACGACAGGGACCGCAAGCAGGATGAGATTTGCTCGGCTGCGAATGAAGTGGACACCGGCGACGGGGTCGTTGTGGTCACCGACCTGTTCGGCGGCTCGCCTTCCAACCTCAGCCTGAAGGCATGCGCCCCGGCGGATCGCCGTATTCTGTACGGGGCCAATTTGCCGATGCTGATCAAACTGGCGAAATCCCGCCACTTGCCGGTTGCCGATGCGGTCCGGCAGGCAATGGAGGCCGGGCGCAAGTATATCAACGCGCAAAACGTAAACCCTGACGGGGAGCAGGCACACTAAATGGCTCTGAAGACGCTGGAAATCATCAATGAAAAGGGGCTTCACGCCCGCGCCTCGGCCAAGCTGGTAGAGGTTGTAGAAGGGTTTGACGCCACGGCAGAAGTTATCAGGGACGGCCTGTCTGCCTCTGGTGACAGCATAATGGGTCTTTTGATGTTGGCAGCCTCGAAAGGAACGACTATTGACGTCGAGACTTCGGGGCCCGATGCTGATGCGCTGGCGCATGCGCTGGAGGCCCTGGTGGCCGGCAAGTTCGGCGAGGGCTACTAGGCCCGCGCCGGCAGCGGAACGGGAAAAACACTTTGGCGGATACCGCACACGACAGGAATACCGGCGTCGCGCCGGAAACCGCTGATCAGACGGGCGAGGTCTATGACCGCCGCACGCTGACCTATGCCAATTCCTTTGACGACCGCTGGACCTCGCTGGCGATCAAGACCATCGAATGGCTCACCGGCAAGTTGACCATTTTACGTATGGTCAGCAAGTTCGAAAAACAGAATGCAGAATACCGCGGCCAGAAGTTCTGGCGCGGGGCTCTCAATATCATGGGCATTGAACTGCAGACACCGGAACAGCAGATCAACAACATTCCCAAGGACGGGCCTGTGGTGATCGTCGCCAACCATCCGCATGGGATGGTCGATGGCATGATTTTTGCCGACCTCATCGGCCGCCGCCGCCTGGATTACCGGATCCTGACCCGCTCAGTGCTGACAGGGCTGGACGAGGCTGCAACTTCCTTCATGATCCCGGTGCCCTTCCCGCATGACCCTGAAGCGCAGCGCAAGATGGTCGACATGCGGGCAAAAACCATGACCTTCCTCAAGGATGGCGGCGCAGTGGCGTTGTTCCCGTCCGGCGTGGTGATGTCCTCCGACAGCTGGTTCGGCCCCGCGGTTGAACGTGAATGGAATGTCTTCACCGCACAGCTGATCCGCCGCTCTGGTGCCCGGGTGGTGCCGATCTACTTCCCGGGCCACAATTCCCGCTGGTACCAGATCGCGAGCCGGATTTCCCCGATTCTGCGTCAGGGGCTGCTGTTGCGTGAAATCGTACGCTCCTGCAACAAGCCGCAGGCGCCTGTTGTGGGTGAACCGCTGACGGACGCGCAGATGGAACAGCTGCAAAGCGATCCGCGCGGTTTCATGGCCTGGCTGCGCGAACATACCCTGAGCCTCGGCAAACAAGGCTAAGCCTGCCTCATCACCGGGCCGGAAACACAAAAGCGCCCCGTGGGGCGCTTCTTTTTGATTTATGGTGCCTGTTACCGGGTCGGCACCGGCACCTCGCCGCGATAGTCATAAAAGCCGCGCTGGGTCTTGCGGCCCAGCCAGCCGGCCTCGACATATTTGGTCAGCAGCGGGCAGGGACGGTATTTGGTGTCCGCCAGCCCGTCATGCAGCACGTTCATGATGGCAAGGCAGGTGTCCAGGCCGATGAAATCCGCCAGCTCCAGCGGGCCCATTGGGTGGTTGGCGCCAAGTTTCATCGATTCGTCGATCGATTTGACTGAACCAACGCCCTCATACAGGGTATAGACCGCCTCGTTGATCATCGGCATCAGGATCCGGTTGACGATGAAGGCCGGGAAGTCCTCGGCGCTGGCAGAGGTCTTGCCCAATCGTGCCACGACCTCCTGGCAGGCCGTGAATGTCGGCTCATCCGTGGCAATTCCGCGGATCAGCTCGACCAGCTGCATCACCGGCACCGGGTTCATGAAGTGGAAACCCATAAAACGTTCCGGCCGGTCGGTGCGGCTGGCCAGCCGGGTGATCGAGATTGACGAGGTGTTGGAGGTCAGGATCGTGTGCGGGAGCAGATGCGGCAGCAGATCATCAAAGATCGCCTGTTTGACAGTTTCCCGTTCGGTGGCCGCTTCGATGACCAGATCGGTTGCGCCGACATCCGCAAGCTTCAGTGAGGGCGTAACGCGGGCCAATGCAGCCTTTACGTCTGCCTCCGAGATCTTTCCCTTGCTTGCCTGGCGCTCCATGTTCTTGAGAATAAGGCTCAGGGCACTGTCCAGCGCAGGCTGGCTGACATCATTCAGCACGACCTCGTACCCGGCAAGCGCCAGAACATGGGCAATGCCATTGCCCATCTGCCCGGCGCCGATCACTCCAACCTTCTGAATTTCCATGCCTCAGGCTCCCGAAATATCTGCGGCAACCTTACTGGCGGGCGAAGGGCAGGCACAAGGGCGGCTGGGGCTGATTTGAGGCAAATTCTCACTTTAGGGAAATTGCAATGCTTGCGCGGCAAGGTGAGTCTCGGGTGAAAAATTGGTGGTGAAATGAGCTATGAACTCAAAAGCGCGGGGGCGCTTTCGGGGGAACCTTGCAGATACGGGCGTTCCAGGCTGCTGGTCCGGGGCCCGCAGCGGTCCCTGGACGATCCCTATGTTGCCTTTCTTGGTGGAACCGAAGTTTACGGGCGATTCGTTGAATTTCCCTTTGTCGACTCCCTGCAAACCCGGCTTGGGATGGATTGCATCAATCTGGGCAGCGTGAACGCCGGGCTGGACAGTTTTGTGCAGGATGACTCGCTGATCGGCATCGCCAGGCAGGCGGATGTATCTGTGGTGCAGATGCTGGGGGCGCAGAACATCTCAAACCCCTATTACCGGGTGCATCCGCGCCGCAACGACCGGTTCCTGCAGGCCCACGCGGCCCTCAAGGCGCTTTATCCCGAAGTGGATTTTACCGAATTTCATTTCAACAAGCATCTGCTGTGCACCCTGCGTGAAATCTCCTGCCAGCGGTTTGCGCAAGTGCAGGAACAGCTGCAACGCAGCTGGATCGAGCGGATGAGTGATTTGGTCGAGGCACTTGATGGCCGTGTTCTGCTGCTATGGCTCCGCTATGAGCTGGATGCCGAAACCGGATTTCCGGAAGAACCGGTTCTGGTAGACCGTGCTATGGCCGATGCCTTGCGCCCCAAGGTTCAGGGAGTGCTGGAGTTCAGAGCTGCTTCGGCGGCAGTGGCGCAGGATATCGCCGGCATGATCTTCGGCCAGATGGAATTGCCCGCCGCCCGCCACATGATTGGCCCGAAGGAACATCTGCGGATTGCCGATGCGCTGGCAGATCGCCTGTCGCCGCTGGTCCGGAAATAGGAACAGCGCCAGTGGCGGAAGCAAAAAGGCCCGCCGGATGGCGGGCCTTTCCTGATTGATCAGCTGTCGGACCGGGCTTAGCCCAGTTTTGCGGTCAGGGCCGGGACGGCTTCGAACAGGTCGGCAACCAGGCCGAAATCAGCAACCTGGAAGATCGGTGCTTCTTCGTCCTTGTTGATCGCCACAATGACCTTGGAGTCTTTCATGCCGGCCAGGTGCTGGATCGCGCCGGAGATGCCGATGGCGACATACAGGTCCGGTGCAACAACCTTGCCGGTCTGACCGACCTGCCAGTCGTTCGGGGCATAGCCCGAATCAACCGCGGCGCGGGATGCGCCAACAGCGGCACCCAGCTTGTCGGCCAGGGTTTCGATCAGTTTGAAGTCTTCCTCGGAGCCAACGCCGCGGCCGCCGGAAACAACGATACCGGCCGAGGTCAGCTCGGGACGGTCGCTTGCGGCAACCTTGTCTTCAACCCACTCGGACAGGCCCGGGTTCGCAGCAGCCGAGATGCTCTCAACCGAAGCCGAGCCGCCGTCACCGGCTGCATCAAAGGACGCGGTGCGGATCGAGACGACCTTCTTGGCGTCTTTCGACTTCACGGTCTGGATCGCGTTGCCGGCATAGATCGGGCGCTCGAAGGTGTCGCCGTCGACAATGCCGGAAACGTCCGAGATCACCATCACGTCCAGCAGTGCCGCAACGCGCGGCAGAACGTTCTTGGCGTCGGTGGTGGCGGGGGCCACGATGTGCTCAAAATCAGAGGCCAGGCCTGCGATCAGCGCCGCGGTCGGCTCCGCCAGGCGGTGACCCAGCGATGCGTCCTCGGCAACCAGAACCTTGGCAACGCCTGCGATCTTGGCAGCTTCTTCGCCGGCCGCAGCAGCAGAGGCGCCAGCGGCCAGAACGGTCACGTCGCCCAGCGATGCGGCAGCGGCCACGGCTTTTGCGGTTGCGTCCAGCGCCAGCGCGCCGTCGGTCACTTCAGCAAGGAGAAGAACAGCCATTACACAGCCCCCGCTTCTTTGAGTTTCTCAACCAGCTCGTCGACGGAACCGACGATGATGCCTGCGGCGCGGGCCTCCGGCTCTTCGGTCTTGACGATTTCCAGGCGCGGCGTGACGTCGACGCCGTAGTCGGCGGCGGTTTTCTCGGCCAGCGGCTTTTTCTTCGCCTTCATGATGTTCGGCAGCGACGCATAGCGCGGCTCGTTCAGGCGCAGGTCCACGGTGATGATGGCGGGCATCTTCACGGAAATGGTCTGCAGGCCGCCGTCGACCTCCCGGGTCACCTTGGCGTTGTCGCCTTCGATGTCCAGTTCAGAGGCAAAGGTGCCCTGGGACCAGCCCAGCAGCGCCGACAGCATCTGGCCGGTTGCGTTCATGTCGTTGTCGATTGCCTGCTTGCCGCAGAGCACGACGCCGGGCTGCTCTTCCTCGACCACTTTGGCCAGGATCTTGGCAACGGCCAGCGGCTCAATGTCGGTGTGCACGTCGTCGGCTGCAACCACCAGGATGGCGCGGTCAGCGCCCATCGCCAGCGCGGTGCGCAGGGTTTCCTGGGCCTGCTTCACGCCGATCGAAACCGCAATCACCTCGTCGGCCTTGCCGGCTTCTTTCAGACGGATGGCTTCTTCGACGGCAATTTCGTCGAAGGGGTTCATCGACATCTTCACGTTGGCGAGATCGACACCGCTGCCGTCCGCTTTGACGCGGACCTTCACGTTGTAATCAATCACGCGCTTGACAGGCACAAGTACCTTCATTTTGCGTTCTCTCCTTAACAAACGGCAAGCCGCCTTTGGGCGACTCCCCTCCATGCTCTCGCTGCGTTGATACCGGCTGGTGTGCGTCTGCAACAGGGCAAAATCGTCACGTTAGCGCACGCCGACGTCGCGTTTGCGCATTTGGAACATCATTTTTGCAAGAATGTTTCCACAGGGAAATTCGCCTGCCGGAGCAGCGCTGCCGCGGGCATGCAAATGACGCGTTGCCCGCGGGATCGGCCGAAAACCGGCATGAAATTGCGAATCAAGCCGGAGGCAGGGGAATCAGCGGTTGGCGCCAGGAACCCACAAAACGTCGTCCTTGCCGCCGTTGTTCGCCACGCGGGCGGCGACAAAGAACCAATCCGACAGCCGGTTCAGGTATTTCACGGCTGCCGGGTTCACGTCCTCACCGGTGCTTAGATCCGTGGCCAGCCGTTCGGCACGGCGCGCCACGGTGCGGCAGACGTGCAGATGCGCGGCCAGTTTCGAGCCCCCCGGCAGGATGAAGCTGCGCAGCGCTTCCAGATCCTTGTTCATCACGTCGATTTCAGCTTCCAGCCGTTCAACCTGCGCCACGGCCACCCGCAGCGGCGGGTATTCGGCGTCGGCGTCTTTCGCCATTTCCGGCCGGCACAGATCGGCGCCCAGGTCGAACAGATCGTTCTGGATCCGCGCCAGCGCTGCATCCATATCGCCGTCTGCCTCCAGCCGCGCGACGCCAACAAAAGAATTCAGCTCATCCGAGGTGCCATAGGCATTGACCCGCGCCGAATGCTTGGCGACGCGCACGCCATTGCCCAGGGCGGTCTCACCCTTGTCGCCGGTGCGGGTGTAAATCTTGTTCAAAACGACCATTGCCGGTTATCCTCCCTTGCTGCGCAGATAGACGTAGGCCAGCAGGATCACTACTGCAATGAACTGAAACAGGATACGCAGCCGCATCATCTTGTTTGCGTTCTTGCGGTTGAACTCGCCGCCCTTGCCAAAGCCGCCGATGCCGACGACCAGGGCCACAACCACGGCGGCAACGGCTGCCAGTCCCAGATAATACAGCGGATCGCTCATCTTGTCCCCCAAAGGCGCATCAATTCTGTTGTCTTCCTCTATCCTGCGTCAGGGCCGTTGGCGACTGCGAATCCGCTATCCGAGCTTCACCAGGATGCGGTCAATTGCCCTTGTGCTGAGGATCCGGCGCAGAAATCCGGCGATATGGGTGGGGGTGGTGACGTAATAGCGTTCGCGCGGACGGCGGGATTCGCAGGCGTGTGCCAGTTTGGCGGTGACGGCTGAGGCCGGCAGTTCGAACCGGTCCGGTCCATTACTCTCGTAAAGCCGCTTCAGCAGGCGCGATTCGTAAAGGTCGCGCAGGGGCGACGCCTGCCAGTCGATGAACCGCTCAAAATGCGGGATTGATTTTTCCCGGATTTTCGACGTCACCGGTCCCGGCTCAATAAGCACCATATGGATCCCGGTGCCCCGCAGTTCCACCCGCAGCGTGTCGGTCAGTCCTTCCAGCGCATATTTTGTTGCCACATAGGCGCCGCGCCAGGGAAAGGTGACAAAGCCGAGGATCGAGGAATTCTGCACGATCCGCCCGTGCCCCTGCTTGCGCATCACCGGAATCACTTGCCGGGTCAGCTCGTGCCAGCCGAAGAAATTGGCTTCGAAAATTGTGCGCAGCGCGTCGGTCGGCAAATCCTCCACTGCGCCGGGCAGCCCGTGGGCGCCATTGTTGAACAGCGCATCCAAAGTGCCACCCGTGGCCGCCAGCACTTCGGCCAGGCCTGTTCCGATGCTGGCAGGATCGGTGTAATCGATGCGCGGGCTTTCAAACCCCTCGGCGCGCATCCGGTCGCAGTCGCGCTGCTGGCGGCAGGAGGCAAACACCCGCCAGCCGCGTTCCCGCATACCGCGCGCCGCATCCAGGCCGATCCCTGAGGAGCAGCCGGTAATCAGAATGGTTTTCTTCATGTGAACGCCTCTTGCCGCGGAATGCTCCGCAGCAGTTATGGGCGTTTCTTGCTTACCAGGGAAGCCGCAATCCAGCCGGTATGACCTTTGTCCGGGACGCGGAGATGCAGCCAGCCGGTGCCGCTATCCTCAATCACGATGACCTCCTCGCCGCCCAGAAGGCGGGTGATGACCGGATAAGATGTGCCCGGCCCCTGGCGCATATTCACGCGCGAGGCACGGATGCTGCGGCGGTCCAAAAACGAATCTTCTGCAGGCTGCGGGATCAGTTCTGCGGCGGTAGCAGCGGGGGCCGCGGTGATGGCTGCCAGGCCGCCGTCAAGCGATGCCAGCTGCAAGCCACCGGGTGCCGGCTCGCCTGAAAAGGCGGATTGTGTAGAGGCAAGCACACCGGATGCGCTGGCCAGATGCCCCGCTGCCACGCGCTGGCGCAACGCCGGATCCGCTGCCGGGCGGGGTGTTCTCTGGACCTGTGCCCGCTGAGTGAGAACTGGCTGGGCCGCGATTGAGGCCGCGGAGAGTCTTGACCGTTCGGCCGGTTGGCCCGCGGTTTCAGTCTCTGCCGCTGCAGCGGGCCGTTTCGGCGGCTCAAATTCCGCGCCTCCGCTCAACTCGTAAAAGCCCCAGCCAAGAAAGGCGAAAGATACCATAACAAATCGCGACATAACCCGGTCCCCCCAGACCAACAGACGGCAGCTGCACTCTCATTGCATGCATTCAGAAACAAACGCGCGGCGCGGCTGCCTGGTTCCAATCTAAATAGTGCAAGTTAAGGCGCAGGAAACAGGGGAGAGTCAGGTGTCTTCTCCCCCGAACTGCCCCCGAACTGTGCAGCGGTGTGCGAATTTCGCGCGCGCCCGCTTTACCAATTCCGGCGGCGGCAGTATCACCGATTCATGACCGATCTGGTAGAAGACCCCGACATGCCGCCCGCCCCCGAACAAGGCGAAATCCTGGAACCGCTGCGCCGCGCCATTGGCGAGCGCTATCTGACCTATGCGCTCAGCACTATCATGCACCGCGCACTGCCCGATGCGCGTGACGGGCTGAAGCCGGTGCACCGGCGGATCCTTTATGCGATGAACCGCCTGCGGCTCAGCTCCACCGGCGGCTTTTTGAAGTCCGCCAAGATTTCCGGCGACACCATGGGCGACTTCCACCCCCACGGCGACGCCGCGATCTATGACGCGATGGCGCGTCTGGCGCAGGATTTCAACGTCCGCTACCCGCTGGTCGACGGCCAAGGCAACTTCGGCAACATCGACGGCGACAACCCGGCGGCCTCCCGCTACACCGAGGCAAGGATGACTTTTGTCGCCGAGGCGATGCTGGAAGGCCTGAATGAGGATTCGGTCGATTTCCGCGACAACTATGACGGCCGCCTGACCGAACCGGCAGTGCTGCCCGCGACCTTCCCGAACATCCTCGCCAATGGCGCGGCCGGCATCGCGGTGGGCATGGCGACCAACATCCCGCCGCATAACATCGCCGAACTGATCGACGCCTGCCTGCATCTGATCAAAATCCCGGACGCCCGCGACGACACCCTGCTGAACTACGTGCCTGGCCCGGATTTCCCCACCGGCGGCGTCATTGTCGAGCCCAAGGAAAACATCGCCAAGGCCTACAGCACCGGGCGCGGCTCCTTCCGCCTGCGCTGCACCCACGAGGTCGAGGACCTGGGCCGCGGCCAGTGGCAGATCGTCGTCACCGAGATCCCCTATCAGGTCCAAAAATCCAAGCTGATCGAAAAGATCGCCGAGCTGATCCAGACCAAGAAGGTGCCGATCCTCGCCGATGTGCGCGACGAATCAGCGGAAGACATCCGCATCATTCTCGAACCTAAGTCCAAAAACGTGGACCCCGAGGTTCTGATGAACATGATGTTCCGCAACTCGGATCTGGAAACCCGTTTCAGCCTGAACATGAATGTGCTGATCGACGGTGTGACCCCCAAGGTCTGCTCGATGAAGGAGGTGCTGCGCGCCTTCCTCGACCATCGCCGCGACGTGCTGCAGCGCCGCTCGCAGCACCGGATGGAGAAAATCGACCACCGGCTGGAAGTGCTGGAAGGCTTTATCATCGCCTTCCTGAACCTTGACCGGGTGATTGACATCATCCGTTATGATGACGACCCCAAGGCCGCCCTGATCCGCGAGGACTGGAGCCGCGACCACCCCCGCGCTTTCACCGAGGCGGACTATATTACCCCGGCTCAGGGCGTGGGCGAGCTGACTGAGGTCCAGGCCGAGGCCATCCTCAACATGCGCCTGCGGTCATTGCGCAAGCTGGAAGAGATCGAGCTGACCCGCGAGCGCGACGCCCTGCGTGCGGAACGGGCCGGGCTGGTTGAGCTTCTGGGTTCCGAAGAGCTGCAGTGGAGCCGGATCTCAGAACAGCTGAAGGAAACCAAAAAGCAGTTCGGCAAAGACTACGCCGGCGGCGCCCGCCGCACCCGCTTTGCCGAGGCCGGCGAGGTCGAGGACGTTCCGCTGGAAGCGATGATCGACCGCGAGCCGATCACCGTTGTCTGCAGCCAGATGGGCTGGATCCGGGCAATGACCGGCCATATCGACCTGGGCCGCGAATTGAAGTTCAAGGACGGCGACGGCCCGCGCTTTGTCTTCCATGCGGAAACCACCGACCGGCTGCTGGTGTTCGGCTCCAACGGCCGTTTCTACACCCTGTCGGCGGCGAATCTCCCCGGCGGCCGCGGCATGGGCGAACCGCTGCGTCTGATGGTCGACCTGCCCAACGAGGCAGAGATCGTCGACCTGCTGATCCACAATCCCGAAGGCCGGCTTCTTGTTGCATCCGACGCGGGCAACGGCTTTATCTGCGCGGAGAAGGAAATCGTCGCGCAGACCCGCAGCGGCAAGCAGGTGCTGAACGTCAAGGACGACGACCACGCCAAGATCTGTATCCCGGTCGAAGGCGATCACGTCGCCATTGTCTCGGAAAACGGCAAGTTCCTGGTCTTCGCGGTCGAGGAAATGCCGGAGCTCACCCGCGGCAAGGGCGTGCGCCTGCAGAAATACAACATGGCCCGCGGCAAGCAGGGTTCGCTGGAACTGGACGGCGGTCTCAGCGACATCACGACCTTCAATTGGGATGATGGGCTCAAATGGGAAATGGGCGGTGGCAAGACCCGCCACGAAACAGACCTTGGCCAGTGGCTGGGCAAGCGGGCCGGCGTTGGCAAACGCCCGCCGCATGGCTTCCCGCGTGACTACAAGTTCAAATAAGGCGGCTGAAACCTGCTGCCTGCCTGTGCCCCCCGCGCCACCCGCGCGGGGGGCAGCTGTTTCCACCCCTTTACCCGCTGTGCCGTGCCCGGCTATCTGGGCGGTGTCGAATTTCCTTGGGGGGCTCCATGATCCGCTTTCTTTCCATTCTGGCCACGCTGGCCTTGCTCGCGTCCTGCGGTGAAACCCGGTTGGACGAAGCGCCCGAGGACCTTGGGGCTTTTCAGGCACGGGTAACGCATGTCTACACCGAAAAAGCGCTGCAATGGCCGTTGTCCCGCAATGCGGAACACAGCGAATGGGATGCGGCGATGAAGAACGCGCTGGAAACCCGCCTGCGCCGCTATCAGGGCGCGCAGGAGTATGATGTGGCGGTTACGCTGGAGGGTTTCATGCTGGCACCGCCCGGCGTGCCGGTGCTGTTCTCCCCCAAAAGCGCGGTGGTGGTGAATGTCTTTGTCTATGACGTTGCGGCAAAGAAATTCCTGGCCAAGAAGCACCAGATGGAGATCTTTGAAAGCACCACCGGCGAAAGCGCGTTGCTGGGATCCGGCCATGCCCGCACCAAAGAGCAGCAAATTCAGGGCCTGGCGGTCAATATTGCCGACAAGGTCGAAGAATGGATGGCTAAACAGCACGAGGACGAGGGCTGGTTTGCACCACGCCCGGCGGCAGGTTCCGAAAGCGGAGCTGCTGCGGATGCCGCCGCGCCTGCGCCAGCCGGCTGAGCCTTGCGAATTCCGCCTTCGTCAAGCAGGAACGGGTTGATTTTTCCGCTCAAACCAAATAATCCGCCCGCGCAGAAGTAACCGGGTCAATGCATGACCCCTGTTTCAAAAGGGCGCCTAAGGAATGGCTAAGGAAAAGTTTGAGCGTACAAAACCGCACGTCAACATCGGCACCATCGGCCACGTTGACCACGGCAAAACCACGCTGACCGCAGCAATCACCAAATACTTCGGTGACTTCAAAGCCTACGACCAGATCGACGGCGCACCGGAAGAAAAAGCCCGCGGCATCACCATCTCGACCGCCCACGTCGAGTATGAGACCGAAGGCCGCCACTACGCCCACGTCGACTGCCCCGGCCACGCTGACTATGTGAAAAACATGATCACCGGTGCGGCGCAGATGGACGGCGCGATCCTGGTTGTGAACGCTGCTGACGGCCCGATGCCGCAGACCCGCGAGCACATCCTGCTGGGCCGCCAGGTCGGCATCCCGCACATGGTTGTCTTCATGAACAAAGTTGACCAAGTCGACGACGAAGAACTGCTTGAGCTGGTCGAGATGGAAATCCGCGAGCTGCTGTCCTCCTACGACTACCCGGGCGACGATATCCCGATCATCGCGGGTTCGGCTCTGGCCGCTATGGAAGGCAACAAGCCGGAAATCGGCGAAGAAAAAATCCGCGAGCTGATGGCCGCTGTGGATGACTACATCCCGACCCCGGCGCGTGCTGTTGACCAGCCGTTCCTGATGCCGGTTGAAGATGTGTTCTCGATCTCGGGCCGCGGCACCGTTGTGACCGGCCGGGTTGAGCGCGGTGTGATCAACGTTGGCGACTCGATCGAAATCGTTGGTATCCGCGACACCAAGACCACCACCTGCACCGGTGTGGAAATGTTCCGCAAGCTGCTGGACCGCGGTGAAGCCGGCGACAACATCGGCGCCCTGCTGCGCGGTATCGACCGTGACGGTGTTGAGCGCGGCCAGGTTCTGTGCGCACCGAAATCGGTGAACCCGCACACCAAGTTCGAAGCCGAGGCCTACATCCTGACCAAGGAAGAAGGCGGCCGTCACACGCCGTTCTTTGCGAACTACCGTCCGCAGTTCTACTTCCGCACCACCGACGTGACCGGCACCGTGACCCTGCCTGAGGGCACCGAGATGGTCATGCCGGGCGACAACCTGAAGTTCGACGTTGAGCTGATCGCGCCGATCGCGATGGAAAACGGCCTGCGCTTCGCCATCCGCGAAGGCGGCCGCACCGTCGGCGCTGGCGTCGTTTCCAAAATTACCGAGTAATTTTGGAAACAGTGGCGGCAGGCGGTTTTCGCTAGAAAATCGCCGAGAGCCACACAGGATTGTTCTGCGAAAGGGCCGCTCAATCGAGCGGCCCTTTTTGCGTTGCGGCATCCGGAAACCGGCGCGGTTTCCGGGCCGCTTCCCTTGCAGGGAACTGTGCTCAGGTGGTCCGGGACTGCGGGCGCTTGCTAATCCGTCCAGCGGCGCTGTCTGCCGCAGCGGTGATGGCCTCCAGCGAGGCTTCCAAGCTTAATCGCAAGCTTTCGGCCTCGGCATCAGTCGGTTTTTTCGGAACTTCATCTGTCCACTCCTGGCACATCAGCACACCCCGCGAAAATGGCAGAGGCAGCATTTGCCGGTCCCAAGTCGGCAGCTCAACTACTTTTTTCCCGGCGAATGCGACCGTGAACACCCGGCAGCCGGTCATCCGGGCCCAGACAACAGGGACGGTTGAGGATATGCGCGCCGGGCCGCGCGGCCCGTCGGCGGCAATCCCGATTGAGCAGCCGTCCCTGGTGCGGCGCAACACTTCGCGCGAAAGCGCCACATGGCGTTTGTGGCTGGACATCGGAATGGTCTCAAACCCAAGCCTGACCAGGATTTGCCCGGCCAGCCGCCCGGCGCGGGCCGAGGAAGTCAGGGCGCAGATGCGGCCCAGCGATGTGTCAAACAGATAAGGCGCCATAATCAGCCGCTGGTGCCACAGCACAAAGATCACCGGTTCGCCACGGCGCACGCAGGTGTCCATGTCTTCAAAACCGCTGCGGCTCCAGCGCGAGCTGCGGAAGGCGAATCGCACATAGGCGGCAAGCAGCCCCTCGACGGCGCGGTTGACGCCGGGGCTGTCGGCGATTTTCTTTCTCAGACTCACGGTAGGCGGCTCGTATTTTCGGGCGTCCCGGCGCAGGGGCGCAGTTATCTGCTCTGTCTAACTGCTTGGCTGCGCCATGGCAAAGCCTGCAGCGGCCAAACCGCAGGCCTGTACGCAGAAAGCCCGTTTTTCCTCTTGCCAGCGCAACACGTCTGCCTTAGGAAATGCCGCACCGCAGGGGTATAGCTCAGTTGGTAGAGCGACGGTCTCCAAAACCGTAGGTCTCGGGTTCGAACCCTGATGCCCCTGCCAGTTCACCGGATCACCAGAAGCACAGTGAAATGCCTTCGGGAAAGCCGCCCGCTTGGGCTGCGGGCGCCATTGCTATGGTCAGGCCAGCGGCAGGTGCTCTGGGGCGGCTCCTTGCAAATACCGGTCATAGGCCGCTTCATAGGCCTGTTCGGCCTGCCGTGCCAGGCGTGCCGGGTCCGGCAAAACTGCATGCTGGAGGCGGTGTTTCAATGCCTTGCCGGCCTCCGGATCCTGCGCCAGGCCCGCAGCCTTCGCCTCGTAGTCTTCTGTACTGGCGGCGATCAGTTCCGGCAGCCCGGCGGCCTGCAGCAGGCTTGCGACAGTGCGGGCGGCGAATTGCTGTCCCGGCGAGGTGAGCACCGGCAGCCTGGCAGCCAAGGCTGACTGGGCGGCGCTGCGGGAATTCACAGTGAAGGTGTCCAGAAACAAATCTGCCAGCGGCAGGCGGGCCTGGTGTTCCGCCGGCGGGGCAGGCGGTGCAAAGATGAGCCGGTCCGGATCTACGCCGCGCGCTGCCGCAGCCCGGCGCAGGTTGGACACTGCATGCGCGCCGTTATCCTGCAGCCACAGAACGCTGTCCTTGGCCCCGCTCAGCAGCCGCATCCAGATGTTGAATTCTGACGGGGTGATCCGGCTGCCTGCGGCAAAGTTGCAGAATACAAACCCAGTCTCCGGCAGGCCGCAGCCGGCCCGGTCCGGGCTGTCCGCCGCTGCGGCCGGCGCAGGCGTCACAGCCAGATGGCTTGCCGGCAGGCGCAGCAGGTGTTCGTTGTGATACCGTTCGCTGCCGGGCGGGCACACGGTGTGATCGCCGATCAGGTAGTCGAAGGCGGCGGTGCCCATGGTGCCGGGGTAGCCTGGCCATGCAATGTGCAGCGGAGCCAGCCTGCCGGAAAGCAAGTGGTTCAGGCTGCCGTTTGTATAGCCTGAGACATCCACGGCAATGTCCAGACGGTCTGCTTTGACTGCGACGGCCGCTTCTTGTCCGGCTGTTCCGCCCAATTGCCTGAAGCAGGAGACGGTTTGGCTCAGTTCGGCAGCGGTCTTTGCCGAAAGCCCGGAGCCGGTGGCATAGGCGTGGATTTCAAACCGGGTGCTATCGTGGGCTGCCAGCATTGCCGCGTGCCGGATTGCAACTGCGTCTCCATCACTGCCGGCAAAAAAGTATCCTATCCGCAGCCGGGCGGGACGCTGCCGGACGGGTGGCGCCGTTTGCGGCTCTATCACCGGAAATGCGTCGCCGGCATAAGCCTGGGCACGTGCCCGCAGCAGATCCGGGTTGTCTTCCATCAGCATCAGCACGCTTGGATCGCAGCCGCTGCCGCGCAAACCCAGCAGGCGCCGGCAGTCCGCATATTCCTGCACCCACCGCCAGTCATTGAGCTCCGCCAGAACATGCAGCCGCTGGGTGCGGCTGCGGTCGTCGGATGGGAAAACCTGCAGAATTCTGTCAAAACAGGGCAGGGCATCCGCAAACCGGCCCTCGGCCTTAAGCTGCAGGCCAAGCTGGAAGTGCGCCTCGGTCAGCTGCGGATCCAGGCTGGCGGCTCGGGTGTAATGCTCTTTGGCCTCAGCCGTGGCGCCCAGCTTCTGCAGCAGGCCGGCCAAAGTGAAATGCAGTGAGGCATCTTCAGGGGCAAGGGAAACCGCCTGGCGCAGAACGCCGGCGGCCTCGATGCTGCGGCCCTCCAGCGGCAGGGCCTCGGCCATGCTGCGCAGGGCGGGCAGGCATTCGGCATCCAGCTTCAGGGCCTTCTGGTACAGGGCCATGGCGTTGTCATGCTGCCCGCGGGCCATATGGACGCGGCCCATCGCGGCATAGGTGCCCGCTTCTTGGGGGTCCAGCCCGCAGGCCTTGTTCAGGCAGGTTGCGGCATTGTCCAAATGGCCTGCCGCCAGATGGCAGCGGCCCAGGAAATCCCACAGGAAATGCGAATCGCGGAACGTCTTGAGCAAGGCGCCGCAGCTGTCAGCCGCATCAAAGTGGCGGCCGGCGGCAAGCGCTGTCTCCAGTTCCGCTTTGGTGTCCGGCGAGGGCTCGCGCTGTTCGCGCAGGCGGCCGCGCAGGGAGTCCAGCGCTTGCAGGGCGCGGGTGTTCTTCGGGTTGCGTGCCAGGATGCCGGAATAGGCAAGCACGGCATCCTCAAGTTTGGAATCACGTTCAAGCTGTTCGGCCTGGGATAAGGAATATGCTGGTGTCATGGCATCCAATCTCATCAATAAACGCGGGGTATGCCTGCACGGCGCGCACATGGCGCCGGGGCTGCTTGGGACAGTTTTGCAGCAAGTGGATTAAAATTGGATTGACTGGGCGGCCCAAGCTGCCCTGCCGCCGGAGCAGGGCTTGAATTTACCGGCAGCAGGCGTTAAATCGCGACCACTGCTAGCAGAGAGACACCCCCAGTATGGCGACTATCAATCCAGTTCAGTTCATTCAGCAAGTCCGTGCCGAAGTGTCCAAGGTCGTTTGGCCGACCCGGCGCGAGGTGCTGCTGACCACGGTCATGGTGTTTATCATGGCGGCGCTTACGGCGGTGTTCTTTGCACTGGTCGACCTGCTGATCCGCTATGGCCTGCAGGGTCTTCTGGGGATGTTCGGCTAAGCCTGCGGCAGTTTGCTGGCTTCCAAGCCCGTGTTGCTGTGCCGCCCTTGATCTTGGCGGCAATGGACGGTAGGTGAGCCGTAACTATTGAGGCGGGCGTGCGGCGATTCGGTTTGCACGCCGCTTTTAGTTGGAGAGCGCAGCTTACGGGCTGCATCGGGATGAAAAAGCGGCGGCGCGGCAATGGCCCGCCTGGCAAAACAAGGACGACGGTTCATGGCGAAACGGTGGTATTCGGTCAGCGTTCTTTCGAATTTCGAAAAGAAAATCGCAGAGCAAATCCGCACCTCGGTCGCTGAACAGGGCCTTGAGGACGAGATCGACGAAGTGCTGGTCCCCACCGAAGAGGTGATTGAGATCCGCCGCGGCAAGAAAGTCTCGACCGAGCGCCGGTTCATGCCTGGCTACGTGCTGGTGCATATGGAGATGTCCGACCGCGGTTATCATCTGATCTCCTCGATCAACCGCGTGACTGGCTTCCTGGGCCCGCAGGGCCGCCCGATGCCGATGCGCGACGCCGAGGTGCAGGGCATCCTGGGCCGCGTCGAGGAAGGCGTCGAGGCGCCGCGCACGCTGATCCATTTTGAGATCGGCGAGAAGGTCAAGGTCAACGACGGCCCGTTCGAAGATTTCGACGGCATGGTCGAAGAGGTCGACGAGGACAGCCAGAAGCTGAAAGTCACCGTTTCGATCTTTGGCCGGGAAACCCCGGTCGAATTGGATTTCACTCAGGTCACCAAACAGATCTGATGTGACGCCGGCCGTTTTGGCCGGCACCCCGAGCGTGGGAGGCGGCGGCACCGCGGTGCCAAGGCCGGACCACACAGCAAAGAAACCCGAAGGACGCGTCCAGAGGGTGTTGGAAAAGGAGAAGGCCAATGGCCAAGAAGCTCGTCGGCACGATGAAGCTGCAAGTTAAAGCCGGTCAGGCAAACCCAAGCCCGCCGGTTGGTCCGGCGCTGGGTCAGCGCGGCATCAACATCATGGAATTCTGCAAGGCGTTCAACGCCAAGACCGCAGACATGGAGCCCGGCGCGCCGTGCCCGACCGTGATCACCTACTATCAGGACAAGTCCTTCACCATGGACATCAAGACGCCGCCCGCGTCTTACTACCTGAAGAAGGCTGCCAAGGTTAAGTCGGGTGCAAAAACCCCGTCGCGTGAAACCGTCGGCACCGTGACCGCGGCCCAGGTGAAAGAAATCGCCGAAGCCAAGATGAAAGATCTGAACGCCAACGACATCGACGCGGCAATGCAGATCATCCTGGGCTCTGCCCGCTCCATGGGCATCGAGGTGAAGTAAGATGGCAAAGCTCGGTAAACGTACCCGCGCCGCGCGCGAAGCTCTGGCTGGCAAAGATAACCTGTCGGTCGAAGAAGCTGTGTCCCTGATCAAGGCGAACGCCACTGCGAAATTCGACGAAACCGTCGAAATCGCCATGAGCCTGGGTGTTGACACCCGCCACGCGGACCAGATGGTCCGCGGTGTTGTCGGCCTGCCGAACGGCACCGGCAAAGCCATGCGCGTTGCAGTGTTCGCCCGCGGCCCCAAGGCAGAAGAAGCCACCGCGGCTGGTGCAGACATCGTCGGCGCCGAAGACCTGATGGAAGCCATCCAGGGCGGCAGCATCGACTTTGACCGTTGCATCGCAACCCCGGACATGATGCCCGTTGTTGGCCGTCTGGGTAAGATCCTCGGCCCGCGCAACCTGATGCCGAACCCGAAGGTCGGCACCGTGACCATGGACGTGAAAGCGGCCGTCGAAGCAGCCAAGGGCGGTGAAGTCCAGTTCAAGGCGGAAAAAGGCGGCGTTGTGCACGCAGGCGTCGGCAAAGCCTCGTTTGACGAAGCCAAGCTGGTCGAGAACGTCCGTGCCTTCATCTCGGCTGTGGCCAAGGCCCGTCCGTCGGGCGCCAAGGGCGCTTACATGAAAAAGATCAACCTGACCTCGACCATGGGTCCGGGCGTCACGGTTGACGTGGACAACGCTGTCACCGAGTAATCCGGTCAGCATTGCCAGAATACGGGCCCCGGGTGCATCACCCGGGGCCTTTTCTTTTGCCGGGCGGCGGTCTGTTGCTCAAATCACCGTGCGGCGCATCTTAACCGGGTATTTACCCTTGTGCCCGCTTGGCTGCGCTCATAATTGCAACCTATGGCGCTTCGCAGTTTCTTTGCTCAGGACAGTTCGAGTCTGGTTGTCACATCGAGTTCAAACGGCTCGATTGTCGGTAATGCGGTCATCAATAATTCGGACACGCCCAACGGGACGGTCTTCGCCTATTCCGGCGGCGCCGGAACCAATGTCACGCTGAATGATACCGGCGGCGGGCGGAACAGGTTCAATGACGACCGGGAATCTGATCACGTCATAACCGATGGCGGCGGCATCGTTGCGGACGGTGCCGAGGTCGAATCCGAGTCGCATATCCTGTTGCGCGAGCTCGACGGCAACGGAAATCCTGTCGGGCCGGAGATTACGGTCTACGTCTTTTCACAGGGCGGCCAGACCTCAAATGTCTGGGGCTATTCGACGGACCTGCCGCTTGAGGCCGGGAAATCCTATGTAAAGACCGGTGGCCAGAACACCGGCACGTCGCGCTATTCGGATTATGTCACCTGTTTTGGGGCCGGGACACTGATTGATACCGCAGATGGCCAGGTGGCGGTTGAGGATATCACCAAGGGGCAGCGCGTCTGGACCAAAGAGGCCGGTCTGCAGCCGGTGCGCTGGGTCGCGGCCGCATCGGTCTGCGGCCACGGCAGCTTTGCGCCTGTGGTCTTTGCGCCCGGGGCGATTGGAAATGCGGATGAGCTGGTTCTTTCGCAGCAGCACAGGGTTCATGTGGCATTGCCGGTTGCCGAGATGCTGTTCGGCCAGTCAGATGTCCTGGTGGCTGCAAAGCATCTGTGCGGGCTTCCAGGAGTCGGGATCCGTGAGCAGGCCAAAATCCGCTATTTCCACTTCATGTTCGACCGGCATCACATCGTGCGCTCCAATGGCGTGCTGACCGAAAGTTTCTTTCTGGCGCCAGGATCTGTGGCTGCGCTGGATTGGGCGCAGCGCCGTGAACTGCTGTCGCTGTTTCCGTCGCTTGGCCGGGACAGCAGCCGGTTCGGCAAGACTGCAGCGATGACGCTCACCTCAGGCGAGGCGCGTGTGCTGAAGGGCTGCTTGGAATCCTATCGCGGGCAGGTCTGCCTGGCGGCCCGGTGAATTTGCCTGACGCGGCCAGTTTCCCCCTTGGAAATCCCGTAAAATACGACTAACTACGGCTACGAGATAAAGCGTGCGATTCGTCGTGCGCTTTATTTCATTTCGTCCAAGATGGTGGGCGGCCTTTCGATCGGGCCTTAATCTCCCTCCTGAGACGGGTACAGACCAAGAAGATCGAGGGTTTTCATTCCCTCGGGCGGATTTGGCTCATCCCGTAAAACGGACCTGAACGCCGGGCCTTACGGACCGGCAAATATGAGCCGGGGTGCACAAGCATCCCTAACTTGGAGAGAACTGTGGATAGAGCCCAGAAAGAGAAAGTGGTCGAGGAACTCGGCCAGATCTTCGAAAGCTCTGGCGTCGTAGTGGTTGCCCACTACGCCGGTCTGACAGTTGCCGAGATGCAGGATCTGCGCGCGCGTGCAAGCGACGCGAACAGCTCTGTGCGTGTTGCCAAAAACAGGCTCGCCAAAATCGCCCTCGAGGGAAAGCCGTGTGAAAACATGTCTGGCCTGCTGACAGGGATGACCGTTCTGACCTATTCCGAAGACCCCGTGTCCGCTGCAAAAGTGGCCGAGGGTTTCGCCAAGGATAACAAAAAGTTTGAAATCCTCGGCGGCGCAATGGGTGAGAATGCTCTGGACCGCGCAGGCGTCGAAGCCGTGTCGAAAATGCCGTCCCGCGACGAGCTTATTGCTCAGATCGCAAGCTGCATTGGCGCACCCGCTTCCAACATCGCCGGCGCAATTGGCGCACCTGCAAGCAACATCGCAAGCATCCTTTCGACCATCGAAGAGAAGGCGGAAGCTGCGTAAGCGGTTGGCACTGAATGACTGGCGTGGGGCAAAGCCTGCACGTTGGAACACACATACTGTAAACGGAAAGAGCTGATACAATGGCTGATCTGAAAGCACTCGCAGAAAGCATCGTGGGTCTGACCCTGCTGGAAGCACAAGAACTGAAAACCATCCTGAAGGATGAGTACGGCATCGAGCCCGCAGCTGGCGGCGCAGTTGTCATGGCTGCGGCCGACGGCGGCGCAGCTGCTGAAGAAGAAAAGACCGAATTCGACGTCGTTCTGAAGAACGCCGGCGCTTCCAAGATCAACGTGATCAAAGAAGTCCGCGGTCTGACCGGTCTGGGCCTGAAAGAAGCCAAAGAACTGGTCGAAGCCGGCGGCAAGATCAAAGAAGGCGTGTCCAAGGACGAAGCCGAAGACGTCAAAGCCAAGCTGGAAGCAGCTGGCGCAGAAGTCGAGCTGGCCTAAGCCCTGCTCCTGGTGCATTTCTGATGCATCGGAAATTTGGCTGGGTCCGGAGTTTTCCGGGCCCAGCCGAACCTGTCTTAGAAAGGGCCTCTGAGGAGGCGTTTTTTCAGGCGGAGTTCAAAGGATCGGGAGGCTGCCTTCGGGACGGTGGCCATGAATTGATCCGAACGCGCTGTCTCGTATGGGCAAGGTGCCGGGGCCCGGCGGCATCCTTGACCGGTGAGAACTCGAAAGGTGACATCTGACATGGCTCAATCGTTCCTTGGCCAGAAACGTCTACGCAAATACTACGGCAAAATCCGCGAAGTGCTGGAGATGCCGAACCTCATTGAGGTGCAGAAATCTTCCTACGACCTGTTCCTGCGCTCTGGCGATGAAGCCGAGCCGCTGGACGGCGAAGGCATCAAAGGTGTGTTCCAATCGGTTTTCCCGATCAAGGACTTCAACGAGACCTCGGTCCTGGAGTTCGGCAAATACGCGTTTGAAAAGCCGAAATACGACGTCGAAGAGTGCATGCAGCGCGACATGACCTACAGCGCGCCGCTGAAGGTCACCCTGCGCCTGATCGTCTTTGATGTGGACGAAGATACCGGCGCCAAGTCGGTAAAAGACATCAAGGAACAGGATGTCTTCATGGGCGACATGCCCCTGATGACCCCGAACGGCACTTTTGTCGTCAACGGCACCGAGCGTGTGATCGTGTCCCAGATGCACCGTTCGCCGGGCGTGTTCTTTGATCACGACAAAGGCAAGACCCACTCCTCGGGCAAGCTGCTGTTCGCCTGCCGCATCATCCCGTACCGCGGCTCCTGGCTGGATTTCGAATTCGACGCCAAAGACATCGTCTTTGCCCGTATCGACCGCCGCCGCAAACTGCCGGTGACTACTCTGCTGTACGCCCTGGGCCTGGACCAGGACGCCATCATGAGCGCCTATTACAACACCGTCCAGTTCAAGCTTGAAAAGTCCCGCGGCTGGGTTACCCCGTTCTTCCCCGACCGTGTGCGCGGCACCCGCCCGACCTATGATCTGGTTGATGCGGCCACTGGCGAGATCATCTGCGAGGCCGGCAAGAAGGTCACCCCGCGCGCCGTCAAGAAGATGATCGAAGAAGGCACCATCACCGAGCTTCTGGTGCCCTTCGAGCATATCGTCGGCAAATATGTCTCCCAGGACATCATCAACGAAGAAAACGGCGCGATCTATGTCGAAGCCGGTGATGAGCTGACCCTGGAATACGACAAAGACGGCGAACTGATCGGCGGCTCGCTGAAAGGTCTGCTGGATGCCGGCATCACCGACATTCCGGTGCTGGACATCGACAACGTCAACGTCGGCCCCTACATGCGCAACACTATGGCGCAGGACAAGAACCGGTCCCGCGACACCGCGCTTATGGATATCTACCGTGTGATGCGCCCGGGCGAGCCGCCCACCGTCGAGGCTGCGTCGGCCCTGTTCGACACCCTGTTCTTCGATAGCGAGCGTTACGACCTGTCCGCAGTTGGACGCGTGAAGATGAACATGCGCCTGGCACTGGACGCCGAGGACACCCAGCGCACCCTGCGCAAGGAAGACATTGTTGCCTGTATCAAGGCGCTGGTCGACCTGCGGGACGGCCGCGGCGATATCGACGACATCGACCACCTTGGCAATCGCCGTGTACGGTCTGTCGGCGAGCTGATGGAAAACCAGTACCGCGTCGGCCTGTTGCGGATGGAGCGCGCGATCAAGGAACGTATGTCCTCGGTCGAGATCGACACCGTGATGCCGCAGGATCTGATCAACGCCAAGCCCGCCGCGGCCGCGGTGCGTGAATTCTTCGGCTCCTCGCAGCTGTCGCAGTTCATGGACCAGACCAACCCGCTCTCCGAAGTGACGCACAAGCGTCGCCTTTCGGCGCTTGGGCCTGGCGGTCTGACCCGTGAGCGTGCTGGCTTTGAGGTGCGCGACGTTCACCCGACCCACTATGGCCGGATGTGCCCGATTGAAACGCCGGAAGGCCCGAACATCGGTCTGATCAACTCGCTGGCGACCTTTGCCCGTGTGAACAAATACGGCTTCATTGAAACACCCTACCGCGTCGTGAACGAAGCGAAGGTGACTGACGAAGTTCACTACATGTCCGCGACCGAAGAAATGCGCCACACTGTGGCGCAGGCGAACGCGACCCTGGACGAAGATGGCAAGTTCATCAACGACCTGGTCTCTACCCGCCAGTCCGGCGACTACACCCTGGCGCCGCGCGAAAGCGTGGACCTGATCGACGTCTCGCCGAAGCAGCTGGTATCGGTTGCGGCCTCGCTGATCCCGTTCCTGGAAAACGACGATGCTAACCGCGCTCTGATGGGCTCGAACATGCAGCGTCAGGCGGTTCCGCTTCTGCGGGCCGAGGCGCCGCTGGTCGGCACCGGTATCGAGGAAAAAGTGGCGATCGACTCCGGCGCGGCCATTCAGGCCAAGCGTGCGGGCATCATCGACCAGGTCGATGCGCAGCGTATCGTGATCCGGGCCACCTCCGATCTGGAGCTGGGCGACGCGGGCGTTGACATCTACCGCATGCGCAAGTTCCAGCGTTCGAACCAGAACACCTGTATCAACCAGCGTCCGCTGGTGAAGGTGGGCGACACTGTGACCAAGGGCGAAGTCATCGCCGATGGTCCGTCGACCGATATGGGCGAACTGGCCTTGGGCAAAAACGTGGTCGTCGCGTTCATGCCGTGGAACGGCTACAACTACGAAGACTCGATCCTGATCTCCGAGCGCATCGCGCGTGACGACGTCTTCACCTCGGTTCACATCGAGGAATTCGAAGTCGCCGCCCGTGACACCAAGCTTGGTCCGGAAGAAATCACCCGCGACATCCCCAACGTCGGCGAGGAAGCCCTGCGCAACCTCGACGAAGCGGGCATCGTCTACATCGGTGCCGATGTGGAACCGGGCGATATTCTGGTCGGTAAGATCACGCCCAAGGGCGAAAGCCCGATGACCCCGGAAGAAAAGCTGCTGCGCGCCATCTTTGGCGAAAAAGCATCTGACGTGCGCGACACCTCGCTGCGCGTGAAGCCGGGCGACTACGGTACTGTTGTCGAGGTCCGCGTCTTCAATCGCCACGGCGTTGAAAAAGACGAGCGTGCGCTGCAGATCGAGCGTGAGGAAGTCGAACGTCTGGCCCGTGACCGGGACGACGAGCTGGCGATCCTGGACCGCAACATCTATGCCCGCCTGCGCGGCATGATCCTGGGCAAAGTTGCTGTCAAAGGTCCGAAAGGCGTGCGTCCGGGTGCCGAAATCACCGAAGATCTGCTGGACACGCTGTCGCGCGGTCAGTGGTGGATGCTGGCGCTGGAAGACGAGAAGGACGCCCAGGTGGTCGAGGCCTTGAACGAGCAGTACGAGGCGCAAAAGCGCGCCCTGGATGCCCGTTTCGAGGACAAGGTCGAGAAGGTCCGCCGTGGCGACGACCTGCCGCCGGGTGTGATGAAGATGGTCAAAGTCTTCATCGCCGTGAAGCGCAAGCTGCAGCCGGGCGACAAGATGGCCGGCCGTCACGGCAACAAAGGTGTGATCTCGAAAGTGGTGCCGATGGAGGACATGCCGTTCCTCGCCGACGGTACTCCGGTCGACTTCTGTCTTAACCCGTTGGGCGTTCCGTCGCGTATGAACGTCGGTCAGATCCTTGAAACCCACATGGGCTGGGCCGCACGCGGTCTTGGCATCAAGGTGGACGACGCGCTGCAGGAATACCGCCGTTCGGGCGATCTGACCCCGGTCCGTGATGCGATGCACCACGCCTATGGCGACGACGTCTATGACGAAGGCATCGCCAGCATGACCGAGGCCGCCCTGGTGGAAGCCGCAGGCAATGTGACCCGCGGTGTGCCGATTGCGACTCCGGTCTTTGATGGCGCCAAGGAAGACGACGTCAACAACGCCCTGGTGCGTGCGGGCTTTGACCAGTCCGGCCAGTCGATCCTGTTCGACGGCCGCACCGGTGAGCAGTTCGCGCGTCCCGTGACCGTTGGCATCAAGTACCTGCTCAAGCTGCACCACCTGGTGGACGACAAGATCCACGCGCGTTCCACCGGCCCCTACAGCCTCGTTACCCAGCAGCCGCTGGGCGGTAAGGCGCAGTTCGGCGGTCAGCGCTTTGGTGAGATGGAAGTCTGGGCTCTCGAAGCTTACGGCGCCGCCTACACCCTGCAGGAGATGCTCACCGTGAAATCGGATGACGTCGCCGGCCGGACCAAGGTCTATGAGTCGATCGTCAAGGGCGAGGACAACTATGAAGCGGGCGTACCGGAATCGTTCAACGTTCTGGTGAAAGAAGTCCGCGGCCTCGGCCTGAACATGGAACTCCTGGATGCGGAAGAAGAGTAAGGGCTGCGGCCCTTACCCCCTCCTCCCTTCCGCACGAATTTGAGGTATCAAAATGAACCAGGAAATCACCAACAACCCGTTCAACCCGCTGACGCCGCCCAAGGTCTTTGATGAAATCAAAGTCTCGCTGGCGTCGCCGGAACGGATCCTGTCTTGGTCTTACGGCGAAATCAAAAAGCCTGAGACCATCAACTACCGGACCTTCAAGCCCGAGCGCGACGGCCTGTTCTGCGCCCGCATCTTTGGCCCGATCAAAGACTACGAATGCCTGTGCGGCAAATATAAGCGGATGAAGTACCGCGGCGTCGTTTGCGAAAAATGCGGCGTCGAGGTCACCCTGCAGAAAGTCCGCCGCGAGCGGATGGGCCACATCGAGCTGGCTGCACCGGTTGCGCACATCTGGTTCCTCAAGTCGCTGCCGTCGCGCATCGGCCTGATGCTGGACATGACCCTGCGCGATCTGGAACGTGTTCTGTACTTTGAAAACTATGTTGTCATCGAGCCGGGCCTGACCGATCTGTCCTATGGCCAGATGATGACCGAAGAAGAGTTCATGGACGCTCAGGATGCCTTCGGCGTGGACGCTTTCACCGCCAATATCGGCGCCGAAGCGATCCGTGACATGCTGGCCCAGATCGACCTGGAATCCGAAGCCGAGCAGCTGCGCGCCGAACTGGCCGAAGCCACCGGCGAACTGAAGCCTAAGAAGATCATCAAGCGTCTGAAAGTCGTGGAATCCTTCCTGGAATCGGGCAACCGTCCGGAATGGATGATCATGACCGTGATCCCGGTCATTCCGCCGGAACTGCGTCCGCTGGTGCCGCTGGACGGCGGCCGCTTTGCGACCTCTGACCTCAACGACCTGTACCGCCGCGTGATCAACCGGAACAACCGCCTGAAGCGGCTGATCGAACTGCGCGCGCCGGACATCATCGTCCGCAACGAAAAGCGGATGCTGCAGGAATCCGTGGATGCGCTGTTCGACAACGGCCGCCGCGGCCGCGTGATCACCGGCGCCAACAAGCGTCCGCTGAAATCGCTGTCCGATATGCTGAAAGGCAAGCAGGGCCGCTTCCGTCAGAACCTTTTGGGTAAGCGCGTCGACTTCTCCGGCCGTTCGGTCATTGTGACCGGTCCGGAACTGAAGCTGCACCAATGCGGCTTGCCCAAGAAGATGGCGCTCGAACTGTTCAAGCCCTTCATCTATTCGCGTCTGGAGGCCAAGGGCCTGTCCAGCACCGTGAAGCAGGCGAAGAAGCTGGTCGAAAAAGAGCGTCCCGAAGTCTGGGATATCCTCGACGAGGTGATCCGCGAACACCCGGTGATGCTGAACCGCGCACCGACGCTGCACCGTCTTGGCATCCAGGCGTTTGAACCCACGCTGATCGAAGGTAAGGCCATCCAGCTGCACCCGCTGGTCTGCTCGGCGTTCAACGCGGACTTTGACGGCGACCAGATGGCTGTGCACGTGCCCTTGAGCCTTGAGGCCCAGCTGGAAGCGCGCGTCCTGATGATGTCCACGAACAACGTTCTGTCGCCGGCCAACGGCGCACCGATCATTGTTCCCTCGCAGGATATGATCTTGGGTCTTTACTATGTGACCCTGGAACGCGAAGGCATGCCGGGCGAAGGCATGGTGTTCGGCTCGATCGAAGAAGTTCAGCATGCGCTGGACGCTGGTGTTGTGCACATGCACACCAAGATCACCGCCCGGATCACCCAGTTCGACGAAGAAGGCAACGAGGTTAAGTCGCGGTTTGAAACCACGCCTGGCCGTGTCCGTCTGGGCGCGCTGCTGCCGAAAAATGTCAAAGCCCCGTTTGAACTGGTCAACCGCCTGCTGCGGAAGAAAGAAGTGCAGCAGGTCATCGACACCGTCTACCGCTACTGCGGTCAGAAGGAATCGGTTATCTTCTGTGACCAGATCATGACCATGGGCTTCCGCGAAGCGTTCAAGGCGGGCATTTCGTTCGGCAAGGACGACATGGTGATCCCCGACACCAAATGGACGCTGGTTGAAGAAACCCGTGATCAGGTGAAGGACTTTGAACAGCAGTACATGGACGGCCTGATCACCCAGGGCGAAAAGTACAACAAAGTTGTCGATGCATGGTCCAAATGTAACGACAAGGTCACCGACGCGATGATGGGCACCATCTCGGCTGACAAGCGCGACGAGGCTGGTGCCGTTATGGAACCGAACTCGGTTTACATGATGGCCCACTCCGGTGCGCGTGGCTCGGTTACCCAGATGAAGCAGCTGGGCGGCATGCGCGGCCTGATGGCCAAGCCGAACGGCGACATCATCGAGACCCCGATCATCTCGAACTTTAAAGAAGGCCTGACCGTTCTCGAGTACTTCAACTCGACCCACGGCGCCCGTAAAGGTCTGTCCGATACCGCGCTTAAGACGGCGAACTCGGGTTACCTGACCCGCCGTCTGGTGGACGTCGCACAGGACTGCATCGTGCGTGAGAACGATTGCGGCACCGAGCGTGCGATCACTGCCGAAGCGGCTGTGAACGATGGTGAAGTCGTCGCGACCCTGGGCGAACGTCTTCTGGGCCGCGTGGCTGCAGATGACATCCTGCGTCCTGGCACCGAAGAAGTCATCATTGCTGCAGGCCAGCTGATCGACGAACGTATGGCAGATGCGGTGGAAGAGGCCGGCGTTCAGTCGACCCGTATCCGCTCGCCGCTGACCTGTGAGTCGGAAGAGGGCGTCTGCGCCATGTGCTATGGCCGTGACCTGGCGCGCGGCACCAAGGTGAACGAAGGCGAAGCGGTGGGGATCATCGCGGCGCAGTCGATCGGCGAACCCGGCACCCAGCTGACGATGCGGACCTTCCACATCGGCGGCGTTGCCCAGGGTGGCCAGCAGTCGTTCCAGGAAGCGTCCCAGGAAGGCAAGATCGTCTTCGAGATGCCGCAGACCCTGGAAAACGCCAACGGCGAGACCATGGTTGTCGGCCGCAACATGAAGCTGATCATTCAGGACGAACACGGCGAAGAGCGTGCCAGCCACAAGCTGGGTTACGGTTCCAAGCTGTTCGTCAAGGAAGGTCAGGACATTGCGCGCGGCGACAAGCTGTTCGAATGGGATCCCTATACCCTGCCGATCATCGCCGAGAAGCCGGGTACTGCCAAATACGTGGACCTGGTCTCGGGCCTGGCTGTCCGTGACGAGACCGACGAAGCCACCGGCATGACCCAGAAGATCGTGATCGACTGGCGCACGGCTCCGAAAGGCTCGGATCTGAAGCCGGAGATCATCCTTGTCGACAGCAACGGCGAGCCGATGCGCAACGACCTTGGCAATCCGCTGACCTATCCGATGTCGGTGGATGCGATCCTCTCGGTCGAAGATGGCGATCAGGTTGTGGCTGGTGACGTTGTTGCGCGTATCCCGCGTGAAGGCGCCAAGACCAAGGACATCACCGGTGGTCTGCCGCGCGTTGCCGAATTGTTCGAAGCCCGTCGTCCGAAAGACCACGCGATCATCGCCGAAATCGATGGTTACGTGCGCTTTGGCCGCGACTACAAGAACAAGCGCCGCATCGCGATCGAACCGTCGGACGAGACGCGGGATGCCGTCGAATACATGGTGCCCAAGGGTAAGCACATTCCGGTTCAGGAAGGTGACTTTGTCCAGAAGGGCGACTACATCATGGACGGCAACCCGGCGCCGCATGACATCCTGTCCATCATGGGTGTCGAGGCTCTGGCCAACTACATGATCGACGAGGTTCAGGACGTCTACCGCCTGCAGGGTGTGAAGATCAACGACAAGCACATCGAGGTGATCGTCCGCCAGATGCTGCAGAAGTGGGAGATTTCAGACTCCGGCGACACCACGCTGCTCAAAGGCGAACACGTGGACAAGCAGGAGTTTGACGCAGCCAACGAGAAATCGCTGGCCCGCGGCAAGCGCCCGGCACAGGGCGCACCGATCCTGCTCGGCATCACCAAAGCGTCGCTGCAGACCCGCTCCTTCATCTCGGCGGCCTCCTTCCAGGAGACCACCCGGGTTCTCACCGAGGCTTCGGTGCAGGGCAAGAAGGACAAGCTGGTCGGCCTTAAGGAAAACGTCATCGTGGGCCGCCTGATCCCGGCCGGCACCGGTGGTGCGACCCAGGCAGTGCGCGCCATTGCCCAGGGCCGCGACAACGTGGTTCTGGAAGCCCGCCGCGAAGAAGCCGAAGCCGCTGCAGCCCTGGCCGCACCGGTGATGGACGAAGACGCGATGGGCGGCGACGATCTGGATATCCTGGTCGAAACCCCGGAAAGCCGCGACTAAGCTACGGCACATACCTACAGGAAAGCCCCCGCATGATCTCATGCGGGGGCTTTTTCATATCCGCAACCACAGCTATCGTCAGCCGGGCGCGGGATCACGCCGGGCAACACGGCTGGCAGGCAGGGGACGGTGATGGACATCAGGCTGCGGATGATTGGACTGGTGCGGTTTTCCGTGCTCAGCACGAATTACTATTCAGAGCGGTTCAACAGTTTGGAGGAAAAGGCAGCACATCTGTTCTCGCCGGAACGGATGGAATTGCGCTTCCGGCTGTTTGAACATTTGTGCCTGCGGTCGCTGACACAGCAAAGCGACCCGAGTTTCCGGCTGATCGTTCTAACCTCGGAAGACCTGCCTGATCCCTATCTGGAACGGCTGCTGGAACTGACAGAACCTTACAGCAACATCTTCTGCCACGGTGCGGCGCCGGACACGCACTACCAGCAGCTGAAAGACGCTTTTGGCCTGGTGAATTTACGGCGTGCTACCCATCATGTTCTGTTCCGGCTGGATGATGACGATGCTTTGGACCGGAATTTCGTCAAACGCACCAAGGGCTTTGCCCGCGGCATGATCCCGTTGCAGGGTGAAGGCCAGACTCCGTTCATCATTGCCCATAACCGCGGCCTGTATCTGGAAAAAACAGCCAAAGGCGCCGAGCTGTATGACACCTGCGAGCGGTCGCCGTTGTCCACCGGCCTGTCGCTGGTTGCTCCGGCGGATCACCGGGCCAACCCCTATGCGTTCAACCACCGCAAAATCGCGCAGCACTACAATACGTTTTCCGACATCTCGGTGCCCGCCTTCCTGCGGACCATTCATGGCGACAACAAATCGGATCCTGCGCAACTGGGTCTGACCCGGAAATGGCCCGCCCGCCAAATCGAAGACGCGCTGAACGAGCATTTCGGCTTTACACCGGCGCGTCTCAAGGCCTTGCTTCCGTAGCTGCCAGCCTGGCCGCGGCCGGTTTAGCGCGTCTTGAACGCCGCCCGCACCTTGGCTGCACGCAGACCAAAGACCGTTGCAAATTCAGCTTCCTGCTTGCCCGTCAGCGGTGCGACGTCAACAGCTGCGGCGCCGTCTTGCCGGGAGTCATTGAACCGGTTGTGGCTGCGGACCCACATGGGGACGTCGGTAATGGTGACAGACGGCATGTGGTGGTGAATACGGTGATGGGCAAAGTTCATGATCGTTTTGCGGCTGCCCGCTGCCACATGCATGCCAAGGGCTGCGGTGAAATAGGGCCGGACGGTTGGTGCTGCTGAAATGCCGTCCGGGCCGAACTCCGCGACATAGCCCCGGTTGAAATCAATCGCAGCCGAGGCGGATTTGGCAAACAGTTTGGCGCAGTCTTTTGCGGTGTCCCGCAGGCGCTCGACAAACTCCGTTGCCACCGCGTCATCATCGTCGAACCTGAATTGCAGGCAGGGCTGGCCGGGTTTCCGCCTTGCACCGTTCAGAAGATCTTTCATCACCTCGCGATGCCTGCGCGGCGGCTCTGCGTGAAGCTGGATTTGCGGTATGTCCGCGATCAGATCCTGCAGCCGGTCGCGGTGAACCTGGGGCAGGCTGTCGCCGATCACCATGATCAGGTCGAAATCCTGGTCGGTTTGCTCCCGCAGGCAGGGCAGGGCGACAGTTTCCAGCAGCCGGAACCGCTCTTCCATCCGGGTTTCGGCATAGAGATAGGCAATCCGCTCCTCAATCGTTTCATGCTCCACTTGGAACCCGCCGATGGCCGGATAGGAAAACCGGCACAATCCGATGACTTGCATTCTGAAATCCGTCTTATACTAAAGCACTGCCGCCGCGACTATGCCGCTGTGCGGCGCCGCGGGCAAGGGCGGGCCGGTGCGGGCAGGGGGCACGGACACGCGTGCGGACCTGCCGGCGGCAGGGCCGCCTCCGCCCGCTGTTGACAACCTTGGCGACTCCCCATATACGCGCGCTTATCCGGCACCCGGAGTGTATTCTTCGAAAGCCGAATTCAAAATTGCAGTGGCTCAAGGCTTGGGCACTTTTACCACCCGGGCCCTCTGTAACCTCACCGCGTCGTCTCACCTCGGAATGGGAGCGATTGCGGTTTTTGCGCTTGTGGACGCACAAGTGCAGCGAAATCACCCGCACGCGCCGGCGTGCATGACAGTGTTGCGAAAACGGGGAAAACCTGAATGCCAACGATCCAGCAGCTGATCCGCAAGCCGCGTCAGCCGAAACGCAAAGTTTCGAAGTCCCAGCACCTCGAGCAGTGCCCGCAGAAGCGCGGCGTCTGCACCCGCGTGTACACCACCACACCGAAGAAACCGAACTCCGCTATGCGGAAAGTTGCGAAGGTCCGTCTGACCAACGGTTTCGAAGTGATCTCCTACATCCCCGGTGAAAGCCACAACCTTCAGGAGCACTCTGTGGTTCTGATCCGTGGCGGCCGGGTAAAAGACCTTCCGGGTGTCCGTTACCACATCCTGCGCGGTGTTCTGGATACCCAGGGCGTTAAAGACCGTAAACAACGCCGTTCGAAGTACGGCGCCAAGCGTCCTAAGTAAGAAGGAGAGGCTGATATGTCACGTCGTCACGCCGCCGAAAAACGCGAAGTCCTGCCCGACGCCAAGTTCGGCGACCGCGTTCTGACCAAATTCATGAACAACCTGATGATCGACGGCAAGAAGTCGGTCGCAGAGCGTATCGTCTACAACGCCTTTGACCGCGTTGAAGGCAAAATCAAGCGCGCTCCGGTTGAAGTGTTCCACGAAGCTCTCGACAACATCAAACCCTCGGTCGAAGTCCGTTCGCGCCGTGTGGGCGGTGCCACCTACCAGGTGCCGGTTGAAGTCCGCCCCGAGCGCCGTGAAGCACTGGCAATCCGCTGGCTGATCACTGCTGCGCGCAAGCGCAACGAAAACACCATGGAAGAGCGCCTTGCAGGCGAGCTGATGGACGCTGTCCAGTCCCGTGGCACCGCAGTGAAAAAGCGCGAAGACACCCACAAGATGGCCGAGGCGAACAAAGCCTTCAGCCATTACCGCTGGTAAGCCGGAGGACCTAGACCTATGGCACGCGACTATCCGCTAGAACTGTATCGTAACTTCGGTATCATGGCGCACATCGATGCAGGTAAAACCACCTGCTCCGAGCGCATCCTGTATTACACCGGCAAATCCCACAACATCGGTGAGGTGCACGACGGTGCAGCCACCATGGACTGGATGGAGCAGGAACAGGAACGCGGCATCACCATCACTTCGGCTGCGACCACCACATTCTGGGAACGCACCGAAGATGGCGAAACCGCTGACTCGCCCAAGCACCGCCTGAACATCATCGACACCCCCGGCCACGTTGACTTCACCATCGAAGTTGAACGCTCGCTGGCGGTTCTCGACGGTGCTGTCTGTGTTCTGGACGCCAACGCCGGTGTTGAACCCCAGACCGAAACCGTGTGGCGTCAGGCTGACCGCTACAAGGTTCCGCGCATGGTGTTCGTCAACAAGATGGACAAGATCGGCGCTGACTTCTTCAACTGCGTCAACATGATCGAAGACCGCACCGGCGCCCGCGCGGTTCCGGTTGGTGTGCCGATCGGCGCCGAAACCGAGCTGGAAGGCCTGGTTGACCTGGTCAACATGGAAGAATGGCTGTGGCAGGGCGAAGACCTTGGCGCATCGTGGATCAAAGCACCGATCCGCGACAGCCTGAAGGACATGGCTGACGAATGGCGCGGTAAGATGATCGAGGCGGCCGTCGAAATGGACGACGACGCCATGGAAGCTTACCTGGAAGGCGAAGAGCCTGACGTGCCGACCCTGCGCAAACTGCTGCGCAAGGGCACGCTGGAAATGGCCTTTGTGCCGGTTCTGGGCGGCTCCGCGTTCAAAAACAAAGGCGTGCAGCCGCTGCTGAACGCTGTGATCGACTATCTGCCCAGCCCGCTGGACGTTGTTGATTACATGGGCTTCAAACCCGGTGACGAAGAAGAAGTCCGTGACATCGCCCGCCGTGCGGACGACAACATGGCGTTCTCGGGTCTGGCGTTCAAAATCATGAACGACCCCTTCGTCGGCTCGCTGACCTTTACCCGGATCTACTCCGGTGTCCTGAACAAGGGCGACACGCTCTTGAACTCGACCAAAGGCAAGAAAGAGCGCGTTGGCCGGATGATGATGATGCACTCGAACAACCGTGAGGAAATCACGGAAGCGTTCGCGGGCGACATCATTGCGCTGGCAGGTCTGAAAGACACCACCACCGGTGACACCATCTGCGCTGTCAACGACCCGGTCGTGCTGGAAACCATGACCTTCCCCGATCCGGTGATTGAGATCGCGGTTGAGCCCAAGACCAAGGCCGACCAGGAGAAAATGTCCCAGGGCCTGCAGCGTCTTGCTGCTGAAGATCCGTCCTTCCGCGTCGAGACCGACATCGAGTCCGGTCAGACCATCATGAAGGGCATGGGCGAACTTCACCTGGATATCCTGGTTGACCGCCTCAAGCGTGAATTCAAGGTCGAAGCCAACATCGGTGCGCCGCAGGTTGCCTACCGCGAGACCATCTCCAAAGAGGTCGAGCATTCCTACACCCACAAGAAACAGTCGGGTGGTTCGGGCCAGTTCGCCGAGGTGAAACTGATCATCTCGCCGACAGAGCCGGGCGAAGGCTATTCCTTCGAATCCCGCATCGTTGGCGGTGCGGTTCCGAAGGAATACATTCCGGGCGTCGAAAAAGGCATCAAGTCCGTCATGGATAGCGGCCCGCTGGCCGGCTTCCCCGTGATCGACTTCAAGGTTGCCCTGATCGACGGTAAGTTCCACGATGTGGACTCCTCGGTTCTGGCCTTTGAAATCGCGGCCCGCATGGGCATGCGTGAAGGCATGCGCAAGGCTGGTGCGAAACTGCTCGAGCCGGTGATGAAAGTCGAAGTGATCACCCCGGAAGACTATACCGGCGGTATCATCGGCGATCTGACCTCGCGCCGGGGCCAGGTGTCCGGCCAGGAGAACCGCGGCAACGCAATCGCAATCGACGCGTTTGTGCCGCTGGCGAACATGTTCGGCTACATCAACACCCTGCGTTCGATGAGCTCGGGCCGCGCCCAGTTCACCATGCAGTTCGACCACTACGAACCGGTTCCGCAGAACATCTCGGAAGAGATCCAGGCGAAATTCGCGTAAGCGTCAAAAAAATGAGGGGTTCGCGTCCGCAGCGGCCCCCTCTCGAAACAATAGGAGGCCATCATGGCTAAGGAAAAGTTCGAACGCACAAAACCGCACGTCAACATCGGCACCATCGGCCACGTTGACCACGGCAAAACCACGCTGACCGCAGCAATCACCAAATACTTCGGTGACTTCAAAGCCTACGACCAGATCGACGGCGCACCGGAAGAAAAAGCCCGCGGCATCACCATCTCGACCGCCCACGTCGAGTATGAGACCGAAGGCCGCCACTACGCCCACGTCGACTGCCCCGGCCACGCTGACTATGTGAAAAACATGATCACCGGTGCGGCGCAGATGGACGGCGCGATCCTGGTTGTGAACGCTGCTGACGGCCCGATGCCGCAGACCCGCGAGCACATCCTGCTGGGCCGCCAGGTCGGCATCCCGCACATGGTTGTCTTCATGAACAAAGTTGACCAAGTCGACGACGAAGAACTGCTTGAGCTGGTCGAGATGGAAATCCGCGAGCTGCTGTCCTCCTACGACTACCCGGGCGACGATATCCCGATCATCGCGGGTTCGGCTCTGGCCGCTATGGAAGGCAACAAGCCGGAAATCGGCGAAGAAAAAATCCGCGAGCTGATGGCCGCTGTGGATGACTACATCCCGACCCCGGCGCGTGCTGTTGACCAGCCGTTCCTGATGCCGGTTGAAGATGTGTTCTCGATCTCGGGCCGCGGCACCGTTGTGACCGGCCGGGTTGAGCGCGGTGTGATCAACGTTGGCGACTCGATCGAAATCGTTGGTATCCGCGACACCAAGACCACCACCTGCACCGGTGTGGAAATGTTCCGCAAGCTGCTGGACCGCGGTGAAGCCGGCGACAACATCGGCGCCCTGCTGCGCGGTATCGACCGTGACGGTGTTGAGCGCGGCCAGGTTCTGTGCGCACCGAAATCGGTGAACCCGCACACCAAGTTCGAAGCCGAGGCCTACATCCTGACCAAGGAAGAAGGCGGCCGTCACACGCCGTTCTTTGCGAACTACCGTCCGCAGTTCTACTTCCGCACCACCGACGTGACCGGCACCGTGACCCTGCCTGAGGGCACCGAGATGGTCATGCCGGGCGACAACCTGAAGTTCGACGTTGAGCTGATCGCGCCGATCGCGATGGAAAACGGCCTGCGCTTCGCCATCCGCGAAGGCGGCCGCACCGTCGGCGCTGGCGTCGTTTCCAAAATTACCGAGTAATTTTGGAAACAGTGGCGGCAGGCGGTTTTCGCTAGAAAATCGCCGAGAGCCACACAGGATTGTTCTGCGAAAGGGCCGCTCAATAGAGCGGCCCTTTTTCTATGCGGCAACCTCTGAACAGGGCAGGGACCGGCCAGGGGACGAAGGCCGTCTTGCAAAAGCTCCGGTGGAGCTTTTGAGGCCGCAGGGAGCGTCAGCTCCGGGTGCGATGCAATCGCGCCCGCCCTCCGGGCTGGCCGGGCGCGGCCCGAACGCGGGGCGTCCGGGCGGGTGTTCTTCTGGGAGTCTCGAAAATATTACTTTTGGCGGCTGGGCGATGAAACTAGTTCGCGCGAATGAGAGGCGATCTGTGAACCTCTGCGCGCTGCATACTCATTTATCTGGCGCAGGTGCGATGGCTGTAATTGCGTTAACTGAGAAACTTGGTTGTTTGGGTCTCTTAGCCAAACCATGCAATGAGCTGGGGAGACGGGCATCCAAAGTTCAAAGCGCGGATTTGATAGCCCGTTCGGACCGCCATTGCCAATCCGGTACGCAATTACATCAGACAGGACAAACGACTTTCGAGGCGGAGCGCTTACCCATCGCAAACTTAGTTCAGATAGGGCCTCTTCGCACTTTGGGCTAGGAAGGAGGGTGGCGCGCACACGAATGTCTCGCCCGACTGCAGTAGCGCTTTGTCCCCCAAATCCTGTTCCTATGACCTGTGACTGTTCTTTGTCTCCGTATACTTCTCGGTTTAGTTTGGTCACTTCTTCGATAGCTGTGTTCCCTAGACTTTCGTCGCCTTCATAGTCTGGAATAAATTGAGGTGTTCTCTTAGCCATCTCGAACACCACATCCCGCAGGTCTTTGAGCGTGTCCGTTGCGATGTTAGGGACACTCTTGGCTCGAAGGGTGGTATTTAGCTTTGGTAGTGTTCTCCCAAGAAAATTGTCAACTGCACCATAGAAATCACTTTCGATGATAGAGGATAGCTTGTCGTCCTCCAGAACTGTGTAGTAGTCGCGTATCCAAAATGCTCCTTTCGGGGACCGGCGGTCGGGAGTTGAATATCGGTTAGAGTCGTTCCTTGCCGAATACCAAATCTTTCCTTCCGCGTCTGTGAACTGGTGTTGCAGTATTTGTGGCACGACATGGTGACGCTTCGCACGTTTGCTAGGCATGATACGGTTAACTTATTTTGGTTAAATCATATTGGTAGCGTAACACTGAGAACTCTGCCTTCAATGGTTGAGATGGGTCTTACCATTCACCTTAATGCTCTCTGCACACTCCCAAACAAACCCCAAACCCACCGCACGCCCCAAACGCAACCGTTTCGCCGCGAAACCCCTTGCCACACTGCCCCATCAGGCGTATAGCGCGCAGGTTCGCCATGTGCGGATAGAGGCGGGGTGATTCCCGCCTTTTGGGTTCGACGAGGGTTCCGCGGTGGTCGCAGGCCCTCCTCTCAACCTCAACGCCTCAATAAAGGCAGATGTAATGCAAAGCCAAAACATTCGCATTCGGCTGAAGGCATTCGATTACCGCGTTCTGGATGCCAGCACGCAGGAAATCGTCAACACAGCCAAG
The DNA here is from genome assembly GCF_025141335.1 of Leisingera sp. M523. Classification (NCBI taxonomy): domain Bacteria; kingdom Pseudomonadati; phylum Pseudomonadota; class Alphaproteobacteria; order Rhodobacterales; family Roseobacteraceae; genus Leisingera; species Leisingera sp. M523. The sequence continues at coordinate 3,413,575 of NZ_CP081036.1, read as the reverse complement.
CGCACCGGCGCTCAGGTTCGTGGCCCGATCCCGATGCCGAACAAGATCGAGAAATTCACTGTTCTGCGTGGCCCCCACGTTGACAAGAAATCCCGTGACCAGTTCGAAATCCGGACGCACAAGCGTCTTCTCGACATCGTTGATCCGACCCCCCAGACCGTGGACGCGCTGATGAAGCTCGACCTCGCCGCTGGTGTGGACGTCGAAATCAAGCTGCAGTCGTAAGATCGGAGGGTAATGAATATGCGCTCTGGTATTATCGCAAAGAAAGTCGGCATGACCCGGCTGTTCCTGGAAGACGGCAAGCAGATCCCTGTGACCGTTCTGTCGCTGGACGGCCTGCAGGTTGTTGCGCAGCGCACCGACGACAAAGACGGCTACACCGCCGTTCAGCTCGGTGCTGGTTCCGCCAAGGCAAAGCGCACGTCGCAAGCCATGCGCGGCCACTTCGCAGCAGCCAAGGTTGCGCCGAAGCGCAAGCTGGTGGAATTCCGCGTCCCCGCTGACGCGCTGATCGAAGTCGGCGCCGAGATTTCGGCCGAACACTTCCTGGCTGGCCAGAAAGTGGACGTCACCGGCACCTCGATCGGTAAAGGTTTCGCCGGTGCCATGAAGCGGCATAACTTCGGCGGCCTGCGCGCCACGCACGGTGTGTCGATCTCGCACCGTTCGCATGGTTCGACCGGTCAGTGTCAGGATCCGGGCAAAGTCTTCAAAGGCAAAAAGATGGCCGGCCACATGGGCGCTGCCCGCGTGACCACCCAGAACCTGGAAGTGGTGAAAACCGACGCCGATCGCGGCCTGGTCTTCATCAAAGGCGCCGTTCCCGGCCCGAAATCCGGCTGGGTTACCGTCAAGGACGCCGTGAAGAAGAAAGCGCCCGAAGGTCTGCCGTTCCCGGCCGGTCTGAAAGCGGCTGCAACCGATGCACCGGCTGTTGAAGCCCCCGCGGAAGGTGGTGAAGCATGAAACTTGACGTGATCAAACTCGACGGCGGCAAGTCCGGCGACATCGAGCTGTCCGAAGACCTGTTCGGCCTGGAGCCGCGTGCGGATATCCTGCACCGTGTGGTCCGCTGGCAGCGCAACAACGCGCAGGCCGGCACCCACAAGGTGAAGACCCGCTCGGAGACCTCCTATTCGACCAAGAAGATCTATCGCCAGAAGGGCACCGGCGGCGCACGCCACGGTGACCGCAACGCGCCGATCTTCCGCAAGGGCGGTATCTACAAAGGCCCGGTTGTCCGTTCGCACGGCCACGATCTGACCAAGAAGTTCCGCAAGCTGGGTCTGCGCCACGCGCTGTCCGCTAAGGCAAAAGCGGGCGAGCTGGTCATCATCGAGGATGCAGCCTCCGAAGGCAAAACCGCCGCTCTGGCCAAACAGGTGAAAAACCTGGGCTGGAAACGCGCGCTGGTCATCGACGGCTCTTCGGTCAACGAAGACTTCCTGAAAGCGTCGCGCAACATTGAAGGCCTGGATATCCTGCCGACAATGGGCGCAAACGTCTATGACATCCTGAAGCGTGACATCCTGGTGATCACCAAAGCAGGTGTCGAAGCACTGGAGGCTCGCCTGAAATGAGCGCGAAAGCAGAACACTACGACGTGGTCCGCAAGCCGATCATCACCGAGAAAACCACCATGGCGTCCGAAAACGGCGCGGTAGTTTTCGAGGTGGCAATCGACTCGAACAAGCCGATGATCAAAGAAGCTGTTGAGGCTCTCTTTGGCGTCAAGGTGAAGGCGGTCAACACCACCATTACCAAAGGCAAGGTCAAGCGGTTCCGCGGTCAGATGGGCCGTCGTAAAGACGTCAAAAAAGCCTATGTGACCCTGGAAGAAGGCAACACCATCGACGTGTCCACCGGACTCTGAGATTTGCCTCTTTAAGACTTTGGAAGGCCCTCGCGATTGCGGGGGCCTTTTGCGTATGTGCGGGGCAGGCATGTCTGCATGGCGGCTTCCTTGGTGAATTCGGCCCGCTGATTTATAGCCGCTGGCGGTTAAGATCCGCGAAGCCCCGCGTGCGCTGCCTGCGCAACGGGCGGCGTTCAAAAACGGCGCCCCGGCACTATCATTCCTGGCGCTATAGCGTATGGGAGAGGGGCCTTAAGGAGAATGAATGATGGGACCTTCACAGAGTTTACCTGAACTGGTCGCGGCGGCGCGGGCCAATGCCAAGACGCTTGAAGATCGCATTATGGCGGCGCAAACCCCTGACGGCCAGAGTGAGGAGCTGCGCGCTGCCACGGCCGCGCTGGAGGCCGCAGCGGTTGATATCTTCACTTTGTTCGAGGCGCGGATGCAGCACCATTTCAGGCGGGGGCCGTTTTCGCGGAAACTGACATCCCTGCTGTCGCAGTCCGGGGAAACCGGCCTCGCCGAGAGAGTTCATCAGTATTATCTGGTGATCAACGTTCTGAAGCATGGCAAGGGGGCGAGCTACCGGGAATTGCTGAATGCTCCGGCGTCCAAGTTTGCCGTGACCACCGGCCAGGACACTGCCGCCGAGGACGGGGTGGCATCCGTGGGGCTGGTGGACATCAGTTTTCCTGGCTTCTTTGCCGGGCTGACCGAGACCATTCTGGACGCCAGCCGGTTTCTTGAGGCGCAATAGGGCGCAGCCCGCCGCGCCAGCGTCATGCTGAAAGCATGCCTCCGGCATGGCCCGCCCCCACGGGGTGGCGCTACTTAGCTGGTGTTGTGCTTGTCGGCGAGGTTTTGTGGATTTGGCCGGGATAAAGTGGCATACGCCACGTTGATGGCGCCACCCCGTGGGACGGCGCTGGCACGTCTTTCTAATTGAAGCCAGCTAAAAGCTGAATAGGGTCGACCACTGTTGGCGAGGGAGCTAACCGAAGTCGGAAAGCCGGAAATGTTCAATAGAAGAGTTGTCTCTATGGAATCATAGACACGACCATTGCCACCTTTCCCCGACTCTGCTAAGCCGCACCAATCCTGCAGACCCCGGATTCGTTCCGGGGTTGTTACGTTTGTCAGGATGTTTGAACTTTGGGACCTTCGGGGCCCTATACATCGGCCACCCTAGTAGGGCGTCTCCACAGGAGGCAACCGGGCGGGGGGCTTACACATAGCGGGTCCAAAGACAAAAACCTAAGGGCCTGCACGCTAAACGGAAGACAGAAAGCATGGCACTTAAGTCGTATAAGCCGACGACGCCGGGCCAGCGTGGGCTGGTTCTGATCGACCGTTCGGAGCTTTGGAAAGGGCGTCCGGTCAAATCTCTCACTGAGGGTCTGACCAAATCGGGCGGCCGGAACAACACCGGACGGATTACTTCTCGCCGCCGCGGCGGCGGCGCAAAGCGTCTCTACCGGATCGTTGACTTCAAACGGAACAAATTTGATGTCGCGGCCACCGTTGAACGGATCGAATACGACCCGAACCGGACCGCATTCATCGCGCTGATCAAATACGAAGACGGCGAGCAGGCCTATATCCTGGCACCGCAGCGTCTGGCAGTCGGCGACAAGGTCATCGCTTCGGCGAAGGCTGACATCAAGCCGGGCAACGCAATGCCGTTCTCGGGCATGCCGATCGGTACCATCGTTCACAACATCGAAATGAAGCCCGGCAAAGGCGGCCAGATCGCCCGTGCAGCCGGTACTTACGCTCAGTTCGTTGGCCGTGACGGCGGTTACGCCCAGATCCGCCTGTCCTCGGGCGAGCTGCGTCTGGTGCGTCAGGAATGCATGGCCACCATCGGTGCCGTGTCGAACCCCGACAACTCGAACCAGAACTTCGGTAAAGCCGGCCGTATGCGCCACAAGGGCAAGCGTCCTTCGGTGCGTGGTGTGGTTATGAACCCGATCGACCACCCGCACGGCGGTGGTGAAGGCCGGACCTCCGGTGGCCGCCACCCGGTGACCCCCTGGGGTAAACCGACCAAGGGCAAACGGACCCGCAACAAAAACAAGGCGTCGCAGAAGCTTATCGTCCGCTCGCGCCACGCCAAGAAGAAAGGCCGCTAATCCATGGCACGTTCCGTATGGAAAGGCCCCTTCGTTGATGCTTATGTCCTGAAAAAGGCCGAAGCAGCGCGTGAGTCGGGCCGCAATGAAGTGATCAAGATCTGGTCGCGCCGTTCCACCATCCTGCCGCAGTTTGTCGGTCTGACCTTTGGTGTCTACAACGGCAAAAAGCACATCCCAGTCAACGTCTCGGAAGACATGATCGGTCAGAAGTTCGGTGAGTACTCGCCGACCCGCACCTATTATGGCCATGCCGCTGACAAAAAAGCGAAGCGGAAGTAAGTCATGGGTAAGGAAAAGAATCCCCGCCGCGTGGCAGACAACGAAGCAATGGCAAAACTGCGCATGCTCCGTACCTCGCCGCAGAAACTGAACCTGGTGGCTCAGATGATCCGTGGCAAGAAAGTCGAGAAGGCGCTGACCGACCTGACATTCTCCAACAAGCGGATTGCAGCAGACGTGAAGAAATGCCTTCAGTCCGCCATCGCAAACGCCGAAAACAACCACAACCTGGACGTCGATGAACTGGTCGTCGCCGAGGCGTGGGTCGGCAAAAACCTGACCATGAAGCGCGGCCGTCCGCGTGCCCGTGGCCGGTTCGGCAAAATCCTGAAGCCGTTTGCGGAGATCACCATCAAGGTGCGTCAAGTTGAGGAGCAAGCCTAATGGGTCATAAAGTCAATCCGATCGGCATGCGCCTGCAGGTGAACCGCACCTGGGACAGCCGCTGGTACGCTGACACCAAAGACTACGGTGATCTGCTGCTCGAGGACCTGAAAATCCGCGAGTTCATCAAAACCGAGTGCAAGCAGGCGGGCATCGCCCGTGTGATCATCGAGCGCCCCCACAAGAAGTGCCGTGTGACCATTCACACCGCGCGTCCGGGCGTGATCATCGGCAAGAAAGGCGCGGACATCGAAGTGCTTCGCAAGAAGCTGGCTTCGATGACCGACAGCGAGCTGCACCTGAACATCGTTGAAGTCCGCAAGCCGGAACTCGACGCTGCTCTGGTCGGCGAGTCCATCGCTCAGCAGCTGGAACGCCGTGTGTCCTTCCGCCGCGCGATGAAACGTGCCGTGCAGAACGCCATGCGCATGGGCGCCCTGGGTATCCGGGTGAACGTCGCTGGCCGTCTGGGCGGTGCTGAAATCGCCCGTACCGAATGGTACCGCGAAGGCCGCGTGCCGCTGCACACCCTGCGTGCCGACATCGATTACGCACCCACCGAAGCGGTGACCCCTTATGGGATCATCGGGATCAAGGTCTGGATCTTCAAAGGCGAGATCATGGAGCACGATCCTTCGGCACGTGACCGTAAAGCACAAGAAATCCAGGACGGCCCAGCACCTCGCGGTGCCGGTGGCGGCCGTCGCTAAGGAGGATTTGAGATGCTTCAGCCAAAGCGCACTAAATTCCGCAAAATGCACAAGGGCCGGATTCACGGCCTGGCAAAAGGCGGTTCCGACCTGAACTTCGGCACCTATGGCCTGAAGGCAACCACTCCTGAGCGTGTGACTGCACGCCAGATTGAGGCTGCCCGCCGCGCCATGACCCGGCACATGAAACGCCAGGGCCGTGTCTGGATCCGTATCTTCCCGGACACTCCGGTGACCTCGAAGCCGACCGAAGTCCGTATGGGTAAAGGTAAAGGTTCCGTGGACTACTGGGCAGCCAAGGTTAAGCCTGGCCGCGTGATGTTCGAGATCGACGGCGTCACCGACGAAGTCGCCCGCGAGGCCCTGCGCCTGGCAGCGATGAAACTGCCGGTCAAGACCCGCGTCGTGGTTCGCGAAGACTGGTAAACGGCGGCCTTGCCGCCGCCTGCGCGGCCGTTGCTTTTGCCTGCAAGAGCGATGAAAGCGCAGCCGGTTTCTAAAATCAAAGGACCCCCGCTGAGCAATCAGCGGGGGTTCTTCCGTTGTGTCCGCCAGCCGGGGCGCTGCCCCCGCCGCCTTTGGCGGCTCCCCCGGGGTATTTGCACCCAGAAAGAAGCTGCAGGAAGCATCTCGCCAAGGCAGGGGCACTGCGCTAAGACGGCGCTATGGCCCAGATTGAATCGCTTTTTGTGACCCGCCTCTACCGCGCGCAATTGTCCGAACACGGACCATCGATTGACGCGCAGGAAATGGAAAACTCCTGTCTTGTCATCGCCGGTGATGACGATGCCGGGCAGGACTGGTGCGAGGAGAACGGCTATCCCGGCTATACCTCCTATGCCTCGCTCACCGATCTGCCCTGGCGGTTCCCGGTCTTTGCCGATCTGGTGAAATCGCTGGATCTGCATGTTGCGGCATTTGCCAGGGATCTGGAGCTGGATCTGGACGGGCGGGCGCTGGTGCTGGAGGATTTGTGGATCAACATCCTGCCCGAGGGCGGCACCCATGCCAGCCACATTCACCCGCATTCGGTGATTTCCGGCACCACCTATGTGTCGATGCCCGACGGCGCCTCGGCGCTGAAGCTGGAGGATCCGCGCCACGCCATGATGATGGCGCATCCGCCGCGCACCAAAGACTGCCGCCAGGAATTGAAGACCTTTGTCTACCAGTCGCCAGCGGTCGGCGACGTGCTGCTGTGGGAAAGCTTCCTGCGCCACGAGGTGCCGATGAACATGGCCGAGGACGAGCGGATCAGCGTCAGCTTTAACTACAAGTGGGAATAAGCCTTATTGCGTTCGGCTGAACGCTAGTATGGTCTTGCATGTAGCGGGAGATGCGATTTGGAGCTAGTTTATCACTTAGCACTAATATTGGGCTGTCTCGGGGTCGTAGTGCTGCTGCTCTATGCTGTGGTAAACCTCAAAACCATTTTCGCCTGGGTGTTCAAGTGGAGTCTGATCGTTCAATTGTGCGCCATGGCCGTTTGCTTTCCCATCGTTGCAATTTTTGCTGTTCTTGAACGTGAGCTCGGCCTCGACATAGCCGTTTTTCAGTTAGTATTCCCTGTGGGCTATCTAATAATCTGCGTTCTAGTGGCGCTGTATTTTTACAGTACGAAATGGCCGGAGCGCGGCGTTAAGAAGCTATCTGAGGACGGCTGAGTTTCTGCCAGTATTGGCCATCAATATGCCGCCCTCAGCAGGGTTCCTTCGCTGTTGAAGGCGACAGGCGCAATTGTAAAAGCCCGCAAAGGCGCCTAGCTTCCGGGAACGGCCCTGCGGGAGGTATAGATGGTACGGCGTTCCCCTTTTGAAATTGGCGGCTTCCACATTCCGCCCGGCACCCGCCGCACAGTGGATCTGCCGGTGAGCGTGCTGTCGGACCACACGCCGGTCACCATGTCCGCCCATGTGATTCACGGGGCGAAGGACGGGCCGGCGCTGTTTGTTTCGGCTGCCATTCACGGCGATGAGGTGATCGGGGTGGAAATTGCCCGCCGCCTGCTGCGCAGCCGTAAGTTTTCCCGTCTTAAGGGCACCCTGATCGTGGTGCCGATCGTCAACACCTTCGGGTTTTTGAACCATTCCCGCTACTTGCCGGACCGGCGTGACCTGAACCGCTGTTTTCCCGGCAGCGAGGGCGGTTCGCTGGCCAGCCGCCTGGCGCATCTGTTCATGACCGAAGTGGTGGATCGCTGCGATTTGGGTATCGACCTGCATTCTGCCGCCATCCACCGCACCAATATGCCGCAAATCCGGGTGTCGCCCAAGGCGCAGGAGACGCTGGCCTATGCCGATGCCTTTGGCGCGCCGGTGGTGATCCGCTCCGGGCTGCGTGACGGTTCCCTGCGCAAGGAGGCGCAGGCGCGCGGGGTCGATGTCCTGCTGTATGAGGCCGGCGAGGGGCTGCGGTTTGACGAGCAGTCTGCACGTGTGGGGGTGGCCGGCATCCTGCGGGTGATGCACGCGCTGGACATGATCCCCGAGGATGGCGTGCCGCTGGCCGAAGTGGTGCCGGTCCGGGCGGGCAGCAGCAGCTGGGAGCGCGCGCCCGCCGGCGGGTTGCTGCGGACCTACAAGACCACCGGTGAAATGGTCGAGGAGGGCGATGTGCTGGGGGTTGTTTCCGATCCCTTCGGCGAACACGAAGAAGAGCTGCAGGCAGGCCAGGCGGGCCTCATCATCGGCCGTGCCAACATGCCGATCGTGAATGAGGGTGACGCCCTGTTCCACATTGCCAGGGTGGCGACGCCGGTGGAGGCTGAAAGCCGCATCGAGAGCCTGCATGCGCAGCTAGAGGACGCGGCAATGTTCGACGAGGATGAGATCATCTGAACCGGCTCCGCCGCAGGGCGGGCGGGCTTGCGGCGGAGCCGGGATCTTTCCCTTGCCCCTGCACCCGGTCTCCTCTATAGGGACCCATCGCCTGTCCCTTATCCGCGTTGGATTTGGGCCGGGTGATTCTTTTTTGCCGCGTCTTTGGCGCGGTTGACATAACCCACCAGGTCAAAGGTTACCCATCGGGGCCTTCTGGTGCTTTGGACAAGGAACAAAGGCGATGAACGCCAATGATCTGCGCGACAAAACCGTGGATGAACTCCGCGATGCCCTCGCATCCCTGAAAAAAGAGAGCTTCAACCTGCGCTTTCAGCAGGCGACCGGTCAGCTGGAAAACACTGCAGGCATCAAAGCGGCCCGCCGCAATGCTGCCAAAGTGAAGACCATCCTGAACGAAAAAGCTGCTGCAGCAGCTGAATAAGGAGCGACACGATGCCCAAACGTATTCTCACTGGCACCGTGACCAGCGATGCCAACGCCCAGACCGTAACTGTCTCGGTTGAACGCCGCTTCACGCATCCGGTTCTGAAGAAAACCATCCGTAAGTCCAAGAAATACCGGGCTCACGATGAAAAGAACGCTTTCAAGGTCGGCGACTCTGTACGCATCATCGAATGCGCGCCGAAATCGAAAACGAAACGCTGGGAAGTTCTGGAAGCCTAAGAGTCTCATCCGAGACTCCTGGCGGCTAGACTTAACAGTCAGTCGAAACCCTGGGGGATCACGCCACGCATCGGCGCCCCATAGGTCGGGAGAAACCACATGATCCAGATGCAAACAAATCTGGATGTTGCTGACAACTCCGGCGCCCGCCGAGTTCAGTGCATCAAGGTTCTGGGTGGCTCCAAGCGTAAATACGCATCCGTAGGCGACATCATTGTCGTTTCGGTCAAGGAAGCCATCCCGCGCGGCCGCGTGAAAAAAGGCGACGTCCGTAAGGCCGTTGTCGTACGCACCGCCAAAGAAGTCCGCCGCGAAGACGGCACTGCAATCCGGTTCGACCGGAACGCAGCCGTTATCCTGAACACCAACAATGAGCCGGTCGGTACCCGGATCTTTGGCCCGGTTGTTCGTGAACTGCGCGCGAAAAACTTCATGAAGATCATCTCGCTTGCTCCGGAGGTGCTGTAATCATGGCTGCTAAACTCCGCAAAGGCGACAAGGTCGTCGTGCTGTCCGGCAAAGACAAAGGCAAAGAAGGCGCAATCGCCTCCGTTGACCCGAAAGCCGGCAAAGCCATCGTCGACGGCGTGAACATGGCCATCCGCCATACCCGCCAGTCGCAAAACGAACAGGGCGGCCGTCTGCCCAAAGCACTGCCGATCGACCTGTCGAACCTGGCGCTGCTGGACAGCAACGGCAAAGCAACCCGTGTCGGTTTCCGCGAGGAAGACGGCAAGAAGGTGCGCTTCGCCAAGACCACCGGGGAGACTGTCTGATGCTTGACGCTGCAACCTACACCCCGCGCCTGAAAGCTCTGTACAAGGACACCATCCGTGGCGCCCTGAAAGAAGAGTTCGGCTACAAGAACGACATGATGCTCCCCAAGCTGGAGAAAATCGTTCTGAACATCGGCTGCGGCCGCGCTGCTGTCAAAGACAGCAAGAAAGCCAAATCCGCCCAGGCCGATCTGACCCTCATCGCGGGCCAGAAAGCTCTGACCACCGTGGCAAAGAACTCCATCGCCGGCTTCCGCGTTCGCGAAGGCATGCCGATGGGCGCCAAGGTGACCCTGCGCGGTGACCGGATGTACGAATTCCTCGACCGTCTGATCACCATTGCGATGCCCCGTATCCGCGACTTCCGCGGTGTTTCGGGCACCTCTTTCGACGGCCGTGGCAACTATGCCATGGGCTTGAAAGAGCATCTCGTGTTCCCGGAAATCGATTTTGATAAGATCGATGAAAACTGGGGCATGGACATCGTGATCGCCACCACCGCGAACACCGACGCGGAAGCAAAGGCGCTGTTGAAAGCTTTCAACATGCCCTTCAACAGCTAAGCGGGGGAAGGATAGAGACCATGGCTAAGAAAAGCATGATCGAACGCGAGAAGAAGCGCGAGCGCCTGGTGGCAAAATACGCCGCAAAGCGCGCCGAGCTGAAAGAAATCGCGACTGACGAAAGCCGCCCGATGGAAGAGCGTTTCACCGCGCGTCTGAAACTGGCGAAACTGCCGCGCAACTCGTCGGCAACCCGTCTTCACAACCGCTGCCAGCTCACCGGCCGTCCCCACGCTTACTACCGTAAGCTGAAGGTCAGCCGTATTGCGCTGCGCGAGCTGGGTTCTGCTGGTCAGATCCCCGGCATGGTGAAATCGAGCTGGTAAGGGAGAGACAGATATGAACGATCCTATCGGCGATATGCTCACCCGTATCCGTAACTCTCAGATGCGCGGCAAATCCACCGTCCTGACCCCGGCTTCCAAGCTGCGGGCCTGGGTGCTGGACGTGCTGGCAGACGAGGGCTACATCCGCGGTTATGAGAAGATGACTGGTGCCAATGGCCACCCGGCCATCGAAATCAGCCTGAAGTACTTCGACGGCGAACCTGTCATTCGCGAGCTTAAGCGGGTCTCCAAGCCCGGCCGCCGCGTTTACATGGGCGTCAATGACATCCCGTCGGTCCGTCAGGGCCTGGGCGTGTCGATTGTCTCCACCCCCCAGGGTGTGATGTCGGACGCAAGCGCACGCGCAGCCAACGTTGGCGGCGAAGTGCTCTGCACCGTCTTCTAAGGAGGCTCGCAGATGTCCCGTATTGGTAAAAAACCGGTCGAACTGCCCAGCGGCGTGTCCGCTGCCGTGTCCGGCCAGACCATCGAAGTGAAAGGCCCGAAAGGCGCCCGCACCTTCACTGCCACCGACGATGTCACCCTGTCGGTCAACGACAATGTTGTCACCATCGAGCCGCGCGGCAAGTCCAAGCGTGCCCGTCAGCAGTGGGGCATGTCCCGCACTCAGGTGGCCAACCTTGTGACCGGCGTGACCCAGGGCTTCAAGAAAGAACTGGAGATCCAGGGTGTGGGTTACCGGGCTCAGATGCAGGGCAATACCCTGAAGCTGAACCTGGGCTACAGCCACGATGTCGACTTCACTGCACCTGATGGCGTCACCATCACCGCACCGAAGCAGACCGAAATCGTTGTGGAAGGTATCGACCAGCAGCAGGTGGGCGAAGTCGCGGCGAAAATCCGCGAATGGCGCCGTCCCGAGCCCTACAAAGGCAAAGGCATCCGCTACAAGGGCGAATTCATCTTCCGCAAGGAAGGCAAGAAGAAGTAAGGACCAGCAAAATGGCAAACAGCAAACGTACCCTGTTTCTGAAGCGCCGGCTGCGCGTCCGGAACAAGCTTCGCAAAGTGAACGCAGGCCGTCCGCGTCTTTCTGTGCACCGTTCGAACAAGAACATCTCTGTTCAATTGATCGACGACCTGCGCGGCGTGACCGTGGCCTCCGCTTCGACCCTGGAAAAAGATCTCGGCGTAGTTGGCAAAAACAACGTCGAAGCAGCGACCAAAGTTGGTGCTCTGATCGCCGAACGCGCAAAAGCGGCCGGTGTCAGCGAAGCCTACTTCGATCGCGGCGGCTTCCTGTTTCACGGCAAGGTGAAGGCTCTGGCCGACGCTGCGCGTGAAGGCGGCCTGAAGATCTAATCTATTGCGGGCGGTCTTTCGGGACCGCCCCGATGATCCGGGACCCCGGGCTTTGCCCGGGTGTCACCAGGATTGGAACAACAGGCGCCCCGTGCTTTGTGCAGTGCGCCTCTCTTAAAAGGAATGCCTGATGGCAGAACGTGATAACCGCCGTGGCAACCGCCGCGACCGTGACGAGACACCGGAATTCGCAGATCGCCTGGTCGCGATCAACCGCGTGTCCAAAACCGTAAAAGGCGGTAAGCGCTTTGGCTTCGCTGCCCTGGTTGTTGTTGGCGACCAGAAAGGCCGCGTCGGCTTTGGCAAGGGTAAAGCAAAAGAAGTGCCCGAAGCGATCCGCAAGGCGACCGAACAGGCCAAGCGCCAGATGGTCCGCGTGCCGCTGAAAGAGGGCCGCACCCTGCACCACGACATGGCCGGCCGTCACGGCGCAGGCAAAGTTGTGATGCGTACCGCGCCTGAAGGTACCGGTATCATCGCAGGTGGTCCGATGCGTGCTGTCTTCGAAATGCTTGGCGTCAAAGACGTTGTTTCGAAGTCGATCGGTTCGCAGAACCCCTACAACATGATCCGCGCCACCCTGAACGGCCTGTCCAAAGAGCAGAGCCCGCGTTCGGTGGCTCAGCGCCGCGGCAAAAAGGTCGCTGACATCCTGCCCAAGCGGGACGAAGCACCGGCAGCTGCCGAAGCTGAAGCGTAAGGAGTAGAGAAACATGGCAAAAACCATCGTGATCAAGCAGATCGGCTCGCCGATCCGCCGTCCTGCCAAACAGCGCGCAACCCTGATTGGCCTGGGCCTGAACAAGATGCACAAAACCCGTGAGCTGGAGGATACCCCTTCGGTCCGCGGCATGGTCAACTCGATCTCGCATATGGTTCAGATCATCGAAGAGCGCGGCTAAGCCCCTTTTCGGTTTCAGACTTTGGAAAACGCCTCCGGGAAACCGGGGGCGTTTTTCGTTTTGGGACAGAGCAGGGCCGGGGCAGGGCGTTAACCTGCGGGAAAGGCCCCTTGCAATGCTTGCATAGCGGCTTGCCGGTTGTGTCAGTTGTTGGAATCGCGTGGCACTCCTATCTCGGGGTCACAGAAAATGACCAAACACAGACCACCGGGAATATGCCCGGTATCAGAGATAAGGATAGTTAAGATGGCACATGTTATCAGCACCGCACACGGCACCCACAGCCTCACCGCCCGCATCCGTTCCGCCGTGGAAGGCCTGGCCGATTCCTGGGTCAAAGCCCGCGAATTTCAGCGCACCTACAATGAACTGGACGCGTTGAGCGATCATGAGCTGTCGGACATCGGTGTGCGCCGCGACGATATCGCCGACCTGGCGCGCCAGCACGTCTACGGCTAAGAATTCCCGCCTTCCCGGACGCGTCTCTCCTCCTCCTCCTCCTTCGTGTCCGGGCCAAAGCGCTCCTGCCCTCGCCGGGCGGGAGCGTTTTCTTTTGGCGGGGCTTCAAGAGACCTCACGCGATCGTGCTATGCGGGTGCTGCATAGCTGCCAGACCAAAGCATCCGTTGTTCCCGGTCCGGGCCGTCCTTATGTCCCGTTCACTTCAGACGAACAGATCAAGCAACGCGCCGGAGGCACGCTCCGGCAGCGCAGCGAAGGAACAAGAACAATGGCATATTCAACTCTTTCCGCACCCTCCGCCGGGATCTCGGCCCGTTTCGCAGGCTTTGCCGCCGGGCTGATCCAGAACTGGAAGCTGCGCCGCGATTACAAAGCAACCGTCAACGCCCTGCGCGCGATGTCCGCCCGCGACCTGGCTGACATCGGCCTGACCCGTTGCGCCATCCCCGGCGTCGCGCGCGAACACGTTTACGGCAAGTAACCTCCCCGGCCGGCTGACGGATCCTCCTCCCTCTCCGATCGCCCGGCCCGAAAGCGCCCCCGCCATCCCGGCGGGGGCGTTTTTGTTTGCAGAGGTGTTGCGCAGCCGCCGTACGCACCGCCCACGCGGGTTTAACCCCGCTCTGACAGGATCGTCCCCGATCATGATCACCGGCCGGGCCTGACACTCCCGGCACCTGGAACAGGGCTCCGGTCTGGCACCCGGAGCGCGCGATACGCGTATTCGCATGGGGGAAACCCCATCCCATCTCCACCCCGGCGGCGCCGCCACCCTTTAACGGAGGGGCCTAGACGGACCGGACAGCACCAGAAGCAGCAAGAGAGCAACTGGCAGGGCAGGGGCCTTGGCGGCGGGACCTGCGTGCTCCGCATGTTTGGCAAGGCTGCGGGGCTTGATCCCGTCCCGCATCGGGTCTATAGGCACCCGGTGGCGTTCTGCGCCATGGAATCACCAATCAAGAAACGCCGCGGTTGGCCCATCACGCTTCGGGGGCCACATCCGGCAAGGAGAAGCGACATGAAACTTCACGAACTCAGCGACAATCCTGGCGCAACCAAAAAACGCATGCGCGTTGCCCGCGGCCCCGGCTCTGGCAAGGGTAAAATGGGCGGCCGTGGTATCAAAGGCCAGAAATCCCGTTCGGGTGTGTCGATCAACGGTTACGAAGGCGGTCAGATGCCCTTGTACCAGCGTCTGCCCAAGCGCGGCTTCAACAAGCCGAACCGCAAGGCATACGCCGTTGTGAACCTGGGCCTGATCCAGAAATTCATCGACCTGGGCAAGCTGGACGCCGCGGACATCACCGAAGATTCGATGATCGCATCGGGTCTGGTACGCCGCAAGCTGGACGGCGTCCGCGTCCTGGCCAAAGGTGAAATCACCGCCAAAGCCACCATCACTGTGACCGGTGCATCGGCAGCTGCCGTTGACGCTGTTGCAAAAGCTGGCGGCGCTCTGACTGTGGCAACTGCAGCCGCCGCAGAGTAACGGCTTGTGAGCGGCGCCAATGCCGCTTACATAGTCTTCGAGTTTTCCTAGAACGCCGCCCGAGCCGGAAAACGGTTCCGGGCGGCGTTTCGCTAAAGAAGAGACCTTTTCATGGTATCAGCAGCAGAACAAATGGCGGCGAACACCAGCTGGGCTGCCCTGGGCAAGGCCACGGATCTGCGCAACCGGATCCTGTTCACCATCGGCCTTTTGATTGTCTATCGCCTGGGCACGTTCATTCCGGTTCCGGGGATTGATTCTGGCGCCCTGCGCCAGTTCATGGAGCAGGCGGGCCAGGGCATCGGCGGCATGGTGTCGATGTTCACCGGCGGCGCGCTTGGCCGGATGGGGATTTTTGCCCTCGGCATCATGCCCTATATCTCCGCCTCCATTATCGTTCAGCTCCTGACCTCGATGGTGCCCTCGCTTGAGCAGCTCAAGAAAGAGGGCGAGCAGGGCCGCAAGAAGATCAACCAGTACACCCGCTATGGCACCGTGGCGCTGGCGACTGCGCAGGCCTATGGGCTGGCTGTGTCGCTGGAATCGGGTGACCTGGCGACCGATCCGGGCATGTATTTCCGCATGGCCTGCATGATCACCCTGGTGGGCGGCACCATGTTCCTGATGTGGCTGGGCGAGCAGATCACCCAGCGCGGCATCGGCAATGGTATCTCGCTGATCATCTTTGTCGGCATCATCGCCGAGGTCCCCGCCGCAATCGCACAGTTCTTTGCCTCCGGCCGTTCCGGCGCGATCAGCCCCGCCGTGATCATCGGTGTGATCCTGATGGTGATCGGCGTGATCATGTTCGTGGTGTTCATGGAACGCGCCCTGCGCAAGATCCACATCCAGTACCCGCGCCGCCAGGTCGGCATGAAGGTCTATGACGGCGGCTCCTCGCATCTGCCGGTCAAGGTGAACCCGGCGGGCGTGATCCCGGCGATCTTTGCCTCGTCGCTGCTGCTGCTGCCGACCACCATCTCGGCGTTCTCCTCAGGCGCTGCAACCGGTCCGGTGATGTCCTGGCTGCTGGCGAACTTTGGCCCCGGCCAGCCGCTGTATCTGTTGTTCTTCATCGCGATGATCGTGTTCTTTGCCTATTTCTACACCTTCAACGTCTCCTTCAAACCGGATGACGTGGCGAACAACCTGAAGAACCAGAACGGCTTTGTCCCCGGCATCCGCCCAGGCAAGAAGACAGCCGAATATATCGAATATGTGGTGAACCGCATCCTGGTTCTGGGGTCGGGTTATCTGGCGCTGGTCTGCCTGCTGCCCGAGGTCCTCCGCGGCCAATTCGCCATCCCCGTGTATTTTGGCGGCACGTCCGTTCTGATTGTGGTATCCGTCACCATGGACACCATTCAGCAGGTGCAAAGCCACCTCCTCGCGCATCAGTATGAGGGGCTTATCGAGAAAAGCCAGCTGCGCGGGCGCAACAAGAAACGGACAAAACGGGGACCTTCTCGCCGATGAGCAACATTATCCTTCTTGGCCCGCCGGGGGCGGGCAAAGGTACGCAGGCGCGTTACCTGGTTGAATCCCGCGGCATGGTGCAACTCAGCACCGGCGACATGCTGCGCGAGGCCCAGACCTCCGGAACCGAAATGGGCAAGAAGGTTGCTGCCATCATGGCCGAAGGCAAGCTGGTCACCGACCAGATTGTCATTGGCCTGATCCGCGAAAAGCTGCGCGAGGGCGCCGAGGGCGGTTTCATCTTCGACGGCTTCCCGCGCACTCTGGCGCAGGCCGATGCGCTGGCCAAGCTGCTGGACGAGATGGGTCTGAAGCTTGATGCGGTGATCGAGATGCAGGTCGATGATGACGCGCTGGTCGCGCGCATTACTGGCCGCTCCACCTGCGGCGGCTGCGGCGAGGTCTATCATGACCAGACCAAGCCCTGGCCGGAAGACGGCAAATGCGCCAATTGCGGCAGCACGGATGCGACCCGCCGGGCCGACGACAATGAGGATAGCCTCAAGACCCGCCTGATGGAGTATTACAAGAAGACTTCGCCGCTGATCGGCTACTTCTACGCCAAAGGCAATCTGCAACGTCTGGACGGCCTTGCCTCAATTGCAGAAGTCCGCAAGAACATGGCCTGGATCATGGGCGCATAACGCCCGCCGAAGGGCGCGCGGCAGCCGCTCTGCCAGCTGCTTGAATAGCCAAGCCCTGCCGGTCCGGCGGGGCTTATTCTTTAGGGCTTGACGGCCCATATCCCAGCCCCTAGTTACCCACATCCCTTCTGGGAATGATTCCCGGCGGGCAGATTCGTTTGCCTGCTTTATCACCTCGAAATGCTGGACCCTCTGGCCACACTGCCACGGTCAAGTGTTGTGAAAAAAGGTTCCGGCGCTACGGAACCGCAACGAAAAGGAAAGTGACACGTGGCACGTATTGCCGGCGTTAACATCCCGACTGCAAAGCGGGTTCCCATCGCCCTCACCTATATCACCGGTATCGGTAACACCTCGGCCAAAGCGATCTGCGAAGCCGTGGGCATCGACGCGACCCGCCGTGTGAACGAACTCAGCGACGCAGAAGTCCTGGCCGTGCGCGAGCACATCGACGCCAACTTCACCGTCGAAGGCGACCTGCGCCGTGAAACTCAGATGAACATCAAACGTCTGATGGATCTTGGCTGCTACCGTGGCCTGCGCCACCGCCGCAACCTGCCGGTCCGCGGTCAGCGTACCCACACCAACGCTCGCACCCGCAAAGGCCCCGCAAAGGCCATCGCTGGTAAGAAGAAGTAAGGGAGGGTTTGACCAATGGCACGTGAGAAGACACGCGTTAAGAAGAAAGAGCGCAAGAACATCGCAACTGGTGTTGCGCATGTGAACTCGTCGTTCAACAACACCAAAATCCTGATCTCCGACGTGCAGGGCAATGCGATCGCTTGGTCGTCGGCCGGCACCATGGGCTTCAAAGGCTCGCGGAAATCCACGCCTTACGCGGCCCAGATGGCTGCCGAGGATGCGGGCAAGAAAGCCCAGGATCACGGTGTGAAGACGCTGGAAGTCGAAGTTCAGGGCCCCGGCTCTGGCCGTGAATCGGCTCTGCGCGCACTGGCTGCCGTCGGTTTCAACATCACTTCGATCCGTGATGTGACCCCGATCGCGCACAACGGCTGCCGCCCGCCGAAGCGCCGTCGCGTCTAATTCGAATTTTTGCTGGGGCCCCGCTTGATTCGCAGGGCCCCAGTGCGTCATTTAAACCTCGGGCGTCCTTGGCCTTTCGGACATGGGGCAAGGACAGGAATGGAGGGAACGCATGATCCATAAGAACTGGGCAGAGCTGATCAAGCCGGCACAGCTGGAAGTGAAGCCGGGTAACGATCCTGCACGCCAGGCAACTGTCGTCGCAGAGCCGCTGGAACGCGGTTTCGGCCTGACCCTGGGCAACGCGCTGCGCCGCGTCCTGATGAGCTCGCTGCAAGGCGCGGCCATCACCAGCGTGCAGATCGACAACGTGCTGCACGAGTTTTCGTCGGTTGCCGGTGTGCGCGAAGACGTCACCGACATCATCCTGAACCTCAAGGGCGTGTCCCTGCGCATGGAAGTCGAAGGCCCCAAGCGGCTGTCGGTCAATGCCAAGGGCCCGGCTGTTGTCACCGCCGGTGATATTGCCGAAACCGCCGGCATCGAGGTTCTGAACCGCGATCACGTCATCTGCCACCTGGACGACGGCGCCGACCTGTTCATGGAACTGACCGTGAACACCGGCAAAGGCTATGTCTCGGCAGAGAAGAACAAGCCGGAAGACGCACCGATCGGCCTGATCCCGATCGACGCGATCTATTCGCCGGTCAAGAAGGTCTCCTATGACGTTCAGCCGACCCGTGAGGGCCAGGTGCTGGACTATGACAAGCTGACCATGAAGGTGGAAACCGACGGCTCCATCACGCCTGACGATGCCGTCGCCTATGCCGCCCGCATTCTGCAGGACCAGCTGTCGATCTTCGTCAACTTCGACGAGCCGGAATCGGCAAACCGTCAGGACGAGGACGATGGTCTCGAGTTCAACCCGCTTCTGCTCAAGAAAGTGGACGAGCTGGAACTGTCTGTGCGGTCTGCAAACTGCCTGAAGAACGACAACATCGTCTATATCGGCGATCTCATCCAGAAGACCGAAGCAGAAATGCTGCGCACGCCGAACTTCGGCCGCAAGTCGCTGAACGAGATCAAAGAAGTGCTGTCGGGCATGGGTCTGCACCTTGGCATGGACGTCGAGGACTGGCCGCCGGACAACATCGAAGATCTGGCCAAGAAATTCGAAGACAGCTTCTAAAGCGCGTCTTTGAGGGGAGGGCACTGGCCCTCCCCAAACCATTCCCGGGTTTGGCCGGGGAAAACATGGGCATCCGCCCCAAGGTGAGCAGCTGACACGCATCAGCCGCCTGACAAAGCAAAAACGCAAGATAAGGAATTGAATAATGCGTCACGCACGTGGTTACCGCCGCCTGAACCGTACTCATGAGCACCGCAAAGCGCTGTTTTCGAACATGTGCGGCTCGCTGATCGAGCACGAGCAGATCAAGACGACCCTGCCCAAAGCAAAAGAACTGCGCCCGATCATCGAAAAGATGATCACCCTGGCAAAGCGCGGCGACCTGCACGCCCGCCGTCAGGCCGCGTCCAAGCTGAAGCAGGACAAGGACGTCGCGAAACTGTTCGAGGTTCTGGGCCCGCGCTACAAGGACCGTCAGGGCGGCTATGTCCGTATCCTGAAGGCCGGCTTCCGTTACGGCGACATGGCTCCGATGGCGATCATCGAGTTTGTTGACCGCGACACTGCCGCCAAGGGTGCCGCCGACAAGGCCCGCCTGGAAGCGGCGGAAGCAGCTGCTGAAGCAGACGAATAAATCACGCTGAATTATCTGGTTCAGCTATCTGGCCCCCGCTCCGCTCGGAGCGGGGGTTTTTCGTTACCTGACGGCATCCGGACAATGTTTAGAATGCATTTTTTGCGCGAAAGGGAATCGTAATTTTCTTCTGATTTTACTGTCGCAAACAAGCAAGTTCCGGGACGGATGTGATGGCAGTAAAGAAGACACCCGCGGCCAGGCGGTTTTCACTGGCGAACCTCAGCACCAAGACAAAGATCGTTTCGGTGGCGGTGTTCCCGCTGCTGCTGGTTCTCGGGGTCGGCGTGCTGGCGGTGGTGAACCTGGGCCGTATGGACAAGACTGCGCAGGCTGTTGACCACACCCAGAAGATTTTGACCGAAGCGCAGGCGCTGGCCGAAGCGGCCTCAGGAATGGAAGCCGGGCTGCGGGGGTACCTGTTGGCCGGGCAGGATGAGTATCTGGTGCCGTTTGAGGACGGCAGCGCCAAAGTTGCCGGCTCCCTTAACCGTTTGCGCAGCCTGGCCGCGGGCAATCCGGACTTGCTGGCTGACCTTGATACGGCAGAGCAGACATTGGCGGGCTGGCAGGAGGATGTTGCGGCAGGCGCCATCGCGTTGCGGCGCGATATCGGCGATGCCCTGACCATGAACGACATGGCGGCAGAGGTGAAACAGTCCAAGGGCCGGGTCTACTTCGAGAACTTCCGTGCGGAGATGGCTAAGGTCATTGAGGAAGAGGAAGTCGAGCTGAACAACCGGCGCAACACCTTTTCTTCCCTGGTGAACGCCGGGATTGCCGATCCGGATTACCTGAACACCTCGCTGCAGGCGGTGGAGCAGACCCACAAGGTCATCAGCAGCGCCAAGGATCTGCTGTCGGCGGCGGTCGACATGGAGACGGGCATGCGCGGCTTTCTTCTGGCGGGCGACCGGGAATTTCTCGAACCGTATATGGAGGGCAACGGTCGCTTTAACGAGGTGCTGGCCGACCTCCACCTGGCGCTGGCCGACAATCTGATGCAGGCAAACCGCCTGGATAACGTCGCCAAAATCGTTGACGAATGGCGCAGCAGCGTGGTGGTTCCGATGCTGCAGCTGCGCCGGGTGATCGGCAGCGCGGCGACCATGGATGACATGGCCGATCTTGTCGCCCAGGGGCAGGGCAAGGCGTATTTCGACAGCTTCCGTGCCACCATGGAGACGATTGAGGCGAAAGGGGCCGAGGCAATGGCCGTGCGCCGCACCGCCAATGAAGCACTTGCCGCCCAGACCCGTATCATGATCCCCGGCGCAATTGCTGCGGCGATCCTGATCGGCGCGGTGATGGCGCTGGTCACCGGCTCTGGCATCGCTTCAGGCCTGCGGCGCATCGTGGTGTCGATGCGGGGGCTGGCCGAAGGCAACAACGCGGTGGAGATCAAGGGCCAGACCCGCGGCGACGAGGTCGGCGATATGGCCCGCGCGCTGGATAAATTCCGCGCTGAACTGCTGCGGATGCAGGAGGCCGAGCAGCAGAAAGCGGAGAGCAAAGACGCCGAACTGGGCAATGTGGTGAAGCAGCTGAGCGAGCGCCTGGCCCGGCTGTCGCATGGCGATCTGACCATCCGCATCGCCGAGGAATTCCCGGAGGAATACGAACAGCTCCGCGCTGATTTCAACGGCTCCATCGACAATCTGAACGCTACAGTGCAGCAGGTGATCGAAGCCGCCTCCAGCATCCGCAGCGGTTCTGCAGAGATCAGTCAGGCCTCCGACGATCTGTCCCACCGGACCGAAAGCCAGGCTGCCACGCTCGAAGAGACCGCCGCGGCGATTGATGAGCTGACAGCCTCGGTGAAATCCGCCGCCGAAGGAGCCCGTAATGTCGAGGCAACCGTGCGCGAAGCCCGCCAGGAGGCCGAAAGCAGCGGCGAGGTGGTGCAAAGCGCCGTGGCCGCCATGAGCGGGATCGAGGCCAGCTCGAAGAAGATTTCCCAGATTATCTCGGTGATTGACGACATTGCGTTTCAAACCAACCTCTTGGCGCTGAACGCCGGGGTCGAGGCCGCGCGCGCGGGCGAAGCGGGCCGCGGCTTTGCGGTGGTGGCGTCCGAGGTGCGGGCGCTGGCGCAGCGGTCCTCGGATGCGGCCATGGAAATCAAGGCGCTGATTGGCGACAGTTCACGTCAGGTCGGGGAGGGGGTGGACCTGGTCGGCCGCGCTGGCGACGCACTGCAGTCGATTGTCGGTCAGGTCAGCCATATCTCGCAACTGGTGTCCGAGATCGCTGAGGGCGCCGAGGAGCAATCCACCGGCCTGCTGGAAATCAACACAGGCGTCACCCAGCTGGATCAGGTGACCCAGCAGAACGCGGCCATGGTCGAGGAAGCCACGGCAGCAGGCCATCTGCTGAACAGCGATGCGGGCAAGCTGTCGGATCTGGTCGCCCGCTTCCAGGTGGCCGGCGGCGGCACGCTTGCAGCCGCATCCGCCCCGGTATCCGCGGCGCCGGCTGCCATGGCGCCCTCAGCCCATGGCAGCGATGACTGGGATCTGGAGGCCAGCCCGGCCCCGCCCCCGACCTCGGCCGCAGCGGCGCCGGCGGCAGACGGCAATGCGGCCCGCGACCTTTGGCAGGATTTTTGAGCCGCAGTGGAAACCGCCGCACAGGCCCTTCCCGGCGGAGGGCCTGTTGCCTTTTCAGGGTGGATTTTCCGGGGTGACAGCTGGCCGAAACTCCGCTAGCGTCCGGTTCATGACCCGTAGCTATGCCGCATTCTGGTATTTCTTTTATCCGCGCCACATGGCGGACGGAGGGGGCAGCGCATTCTGAGCTAAGATATCGGAACGCACCAGGATACCACCAACCGCCCGCAGCAGCCGGCGGTTTTTTTCGTATCCGCCGCAGCGCCAAGGGCCACCCGCCAAGGAAGCTGAAACATGACACCCCAGACCGAAAACCTCCGCATCACCGGCATGCAGGAACTGATCTCGCCCGAAGACCTCGCATCCCAGCTGCCCAGTACGGCGGCGGCCACGGATACTGTGCTGGCCAGCCGCACAGCGATCCAGGATGTGCTGCATGATCGCGATGACCGTGTTGTCGCTGTGGTCGGCCCCTGTTCGATTCACGACCCCAAGGCGGCAATGGAGTATGCCGAACGGCTGGCACCGCTGCGCGACCGGCTGGCGGGTGAGCTGGAGGTTGTGATGCGGGTCTATTTCGAGAAACCCCGCACCATCTCGGGCTGGAAAGGGCTGATCAATGATCCCGGCCTCGACGGCTCGTTCCGCATCAACGAAGGCCTGGGTGCAGCACGCCGACTGTGCCTGGACATCAACAGCCTGGGCCTGCCGGTCGGAACTGAGTTTCTGGACACCGCGGTGCCGCAATACATCTCGGATCTGGTGGCCTGGGCGGCCATCGGCGCCCGCACCACCGAAAGCCAGATTCACCGCGAGATGGCCTCAGGCCTCAGCTGCCCGGTGGGGTTCAAGAACGGCACACGCGGCAATCTGCAGATCGCAGTGGACGCGGTGCGCTCGGCGGCGCATCCGCATCATTTCATGGCATTGGCCAAATCAGGCCGCGCGGCAATTGCGGCGACCAGCGGCAACCCGGACTGCCACTTGATCCTGCGCGGCGGCGGCGGCACCAATTATGACGCGGCCTCGGTCGATGCGGCCTGCAGGCTGGCGGAAAAGGACGGCATCCGCGGTCATGTGATGATCGACGCCAGCCATGCCAACAGCGGCAAGGATCCCATGAAGCAGCCCGCTGTGCTGCGCGATGTAGCGGGCCAGATCGCCGACGGCGACAGCCGCATCACCGGGGTGATGGTGGAAAGCCATCTGGTGGCGGGCCGTCAGGACCTTGGCAAAGGGGACCTCACTTACGGGCAGTCGGTTACCGACGGCTGCTTAGGCTGGGAGGATACAGTACATGAGCTGGAGGCGCTGGCAGAAGCTGTCACCGCGCGGCGTGCCCATGCGGCACAGGCTGCTGCACCGAGCCTGGCACAGGCCTGATGCCGCAAAGGGGCTGTGAGGATGCCGGCAAGGAAGAAGGCCTGATGCGCCTTGCCGGCCGTCTGCTTCTTTCTGGTCCTAAATACCCCGGGGTGAATTGGCCGCAAGGCCAAGAGGGGCAGCGCCCCTGTGGCGGCAACTTGCGGGGCGGCGTCCCTTTGTTCTTATACGTCTCCCGCCTTGCAATCCGCGTGCGCGCTCCGCATATCCTTCGGGCAGTAACAAACGGAGCGCCCATGATCCGCCCAGCCCTGACCGCCCTTGCCATTGTTCTTGCCTTGCCGGCTGTGGCAGAAACCCGTGTGCCGCAGAACCAGGCGGAAATAACCCTCGGCTTTGCGCCTTTGGTCAAGGAAGCCTCGCCGGCAGTAGTCAACATCTACGCCAAAGTGGTGCGCCAGGTGCAGCAGCGCCGCCGATCGCCGTTCATGAATGATCCGTTCTTCGATGATTTCTTCCGGGGCTTTGCCAAGCCGCAGCCGCGGGTGGAGAACTCGCTGGGTTCGGGCGTGATCCTGTCGGCGGATGGCATCGTTGTGTCCAATTACCATGTTGTCGGCAGCGCCACCGAAATCCGCGTGGTGACCTCTGACCGGCGCGAATACAATGCGCGGGTGATCCTGGGCGACAAGGCCAGCGATCTGGCAATCCTGCAGCTGGAAGAGGCCGAAGGCCTGCCGCATCTGGACCTGCGCGACAGCGACCAGGTCGAGGTGGGTGAGCTGGCGCTGGCCATCGGCAACCCCTTCGGGGTTGGCCAGACCGTCAGCAGCGGCATCATTTCAGGGCTTGCCCGCACCGGCATGGGGGCAGGCGACGGCTTTGGCTACTACATCCAGACCGACGCGCCGATCAATCCGGGCAATTCGGGCGGGGCGCTGATCGACGTGAACGGCGACCTTATCGGCATCAACACCCGCATCCTGTCCCGTTCCGGCGGTTCCAACGGCATCGGCTTTGCGATCCCTGCAAACCTGGTGACGGAGTTCGTCAATCAGGCCCGCAAAGGCGCGGAAGAGTTCCAGCGCCCTTGGGCCGGCATGGCCGGGCAGCCAGTGGATGCCGATCTGGCAGCCTCGCTGGAGATGGACGTGCCCGAGGGCATGGTGATTTCCGACCTGCATGCTGAAAGCCCTTTTGCCAAGGCGGGATTCAAGGTGGGCGATGTGATCACCCATGTGGATGGCGAAGTGGTGAATTCACCGTCCGAGATGGTGTTCCGCATGTCTGTGGCCGGGCTGGACGGCATGTCCGCGATCACCCGGCTGCGCGGTGCTGAGCGGGAAGAGATTGCGGTGCCGATGATCGTGGCACCTGATCAGCCGCCCGCAAATCCGGTGCAGCTGGATGAAGACACGGCATTGCCCGGCCTGACCGTGGCGCGGATCAATCCGCAGGTGATTGCGCGCCTCGGCCTGCCCCTGTCGGCCGAAGGCGTGGTGGTGACGGACCCCGGCCCCTATGCCGGACGCGGCGGGGTGCAGCCCGGCGACGCACTCTTGGCAGTGAACGGCCAGCCTGTTGCCAGCACCGATGACGTCTATGCAATTCTGGCAAACAGCGGCCGCTGGATTCAGCTGGACCTGAACCGGCGCGGCCAGCGTGTCACCCTGCGGTTCCGGACCTGATGGCGGATCTGTTCGGCAGCCCTGCGACTGCAGACAGCGATGCGCCGCAGCCAAACCGGCCGCTGGCCGACCGGCTGCGGCCGCAGTCGCTGGCGGAGGTGATCGGCCAGCAACAGGTGCTGGGGCCGGAGGCGCCGCTGGGGGTGATGCTGGCGTCCGGCTCGCTGTCGTCGTTGATCTTCTGGGGGCCGCCGGGGGTGGGGAAAACCACCATCGCGCGGCTGCTGGCGCAGGAGACCGACCTGCATTTCGTGCAGATCTCGGCGATCTTCACTGGAGTGCCGGAGCTGCGCAAGGTCTTTGAGGCCGCAAAGATCCGCCGCCAGAACGGCCAGGGCACACTGCTGTTCGTCGACGAGATCCACCGCTTCAACAAGGCCCAGCAGGACGGCTTCCTGCCGCATATGGAGGATGGCACTATCCTCTTGGTGGGGGCTACAACCGAGAACCCCTCGTTTGAGCTGAACGCGGCTGTACTGTCGCGCAGCCAGGTTTTGGTGCTGGAGCGTCTGTCGCTGGCGGACCTCGAACGCCTGACCCAGCGCGCCGAAAAGGAACTGGGCCGGGCTTTGCCGTTGTCAGGCGATGCCCGAGACGCGCTGCATGAGATGGCTGATGGCGACGGCCGGGCGCTGCTGAACCTGATCGAGCAGGTTGCCGCCTGGAAGGTGGAGGCCTCCCTGGGGCGGGAGGCGCTGGCCACACGGCTGATGCGCCGAGCGGCCAAGTTCGACAAATCCGGGGATGAGCATTACAACCTGATTTCCGCCCTGCATAAATCAATCCGCGGTTCGGACCCGGATGCCGCCCTGTACTGGCTGGCGCGGATGCTGGAGGGCGGCGAGGACCCGCGGTTCCTGGCCCGGCGCCTCACGATGATGTCGACTGAGGACATCGGGATGGCGGATCCGCAGGCCAATACGGTCTGCCTGAATGCCTGGCAGACCTATGAGCGCCTCGGCAGCCCGGAGGGCGAGCTGGCGCTGGCCAATGCCGCCGTTTACCTGGCGCTCGCCCCCAAATCGAACGCGGTCTATGTGGGCATCAAGGCCGCCCGCCGCCTGGCCAAGACCACCGGCAGCGCGCCGCCGCCCAAGCATATCCTGAACGCGCCGACCAAGCTGATGTCGGAGCAAGGATACGGCGATGGCTATGCCTATGACCATGACGCCGAGGACGGGTTTTCCGGCCAGAACTACTTCCCCGACGGGGTGAAGCGGCCTGTGTTGTACCAGCCGGTGGAGCGCGGGTTTGAGCGCGAGCTGAAACGGCGTACGGACTATTTTGCGAACCTCAGGCTGAAGCGGAACAAGTAAAGCGGCTTTGCCTGCAAAGCCGCTGCCTCCGGCGGGGATATTTTTGGCAAGAGGAAGGGGCGGACAGCGTCAGCCCTGCGCGCCGTGCAACACGGGCAAAACTTGACATCCCTGCCTGTGCCGGCGACAGGACGGGGATGATTTCTTCGGTTTCCATGGTGGCCCTTGGCGGCGCAATCGGGGCGGTGTGCCGCTATCTGGCCGGGCTGGGCATCATCCGGCTGCTGGGGCACCATGATTTCCCGGTGGCGGTGATCACCGTGAATGTGATCGGCTCCTTCCTGATGGGGGTGTTTGTGGTTGCTGCGGCGATGCGCGGGCTGACCCACCTCAGCCCCTTGGTGATGACCGGGCTTCTGGGCGGGTTCACCACCTTCTCGGCGTTCTCCTTGGAGACCGCCAACCTGATCGAGCGCGGCGCCTTCGGGCAGGCCGCACTTTATGTTGTTCTGTCCGTTGGATTGTCCGTGGGCGGTTTGTTTTTGGGCCTGATGGCCGCAAGAGGAGTGTTCGCATGAGCGGCGTTCAGATGATTACCGTCAGCGAAGACGATGGCGGCCAGCGCATTGACCGCTGGCTGCGGCGGCTGTTTCCGCATGTGAACCAGGGCCGCATCGAGAAGATGTGCCGCAAGGGTGAGCTGCGGCTGGACGGCGGGCGCGTCAAGGCAAATACCCGGGTTGAGACCGGGCAGGTGGTGCGGGTGCCGCCGCTGGCGGACAGTGATCTGAAACCTGCCGCGCCGCGCGAGATGAAGATCTCGGACGCTGATGTCAGGATGATCCAGGATTGCGTGATTTACCGGGACGACGATGTGATCGTGCTGAACAAGCCTGCGGGCTTGGCAGTGCAGGGCGGCTCCGGCACCACCAAACATGTGGACGGGCTGGCGGAAGCGCTGAAGTTCGGGCTGGAGGACAAGCCCAAGCTGGTGCACCGGATCGACAAGGATACCTCCGGCATTCTGGTGCTGGCGCGCAACCGCAAGGCAGCACAGGGGCTGACCGCTGCGTTCCGCCACAAGAACACCCGCAAGATTTACTGGGCTTTGGTCGCCGGCGTGCCGACGCCGTATCTGGGCGAGATCAAGAACGGGCTGGTGAAGGCGCCGGGCCACGGCAAGAGCGGCGAAGGCGAGAAGATGATCAACGTGCATCCGCACGACATCGATGACACATACGGCGCCAAGCGGGCGCATACACTTTATGCCACGCTCTACCGTGTGGCCAGCCGCGCTGCCTGGGTGGCGATGGAGCCGATTACCGGCCGCACCCATCAGCTGCGGGCGCATATGTCGGGCATGGGCCATCCGATTGCCGGGGATGGCAAATACGGCGGCTCGGGGCAGGAAAACCTGGGCGACGGCTGGGGCGCGCAGTTTGGCGGCGTGATCTCGAAGAAGCTGCATTTGCACGCCCGCCGCATGGTGTTCGAACATCCGGTGACCCACAAGAATGTCTCGGTTGTGGCGCCTTTGCCCGATCATATGAAGGAGAGCTGGGACACCTTCGGCTGGAGCGAGGATCTGGCGGCGGATGACCCGTTTGAGGATCTGAAGTGAGTTCACCGCTGCGGCTGATCCTGTTTGATGTGGATGGCACCCTGGCGGACAGCCAGGGCGCGATCACCGGTGCGATGGCCGAAGCCTTTGACGGTGTTGGCCTGCCAGTGCCGCCGCGCGCGGCAATCCTGTCGATTGTCGGCCTGTCGCTGCCCTTGGCGATGAAGGAGCTGGCGCCGGACCAGGATACCGTGACGGTTGACGCGCTGGTGGAGGGGTACAAGTCTTCTTATATGCTGGCCCGCCAAGCCGCCGGGGCTGCGCATTCGCCGCTTTATCCCGGTGCGCGCGAAGCGCTGGCGGAACTGAACGCAATTCCGGAATACCTGCTGGGGGTCGCCACTGGTAAATCCCAGCGCGGGGTCGAGGCGCTGATTGCAGCGCATGGGCTGGAGTGTTTTGTGACCCGGCAAGTGGCTGACCATCACCCGTCCAAGCCGCACCCGTCGATGGTACTGACGGCGATGGCGGAAACCGGGGTGGACCGTGCCAGCACCGTGATGATCGGCGACACGCGGTTCGACATTGAAATGGGGCGCGCAGCGGGGGTCACCACCATCGCCGTGCCTTGGGGATACCACCCGGCAGAGACATTGGGCGCCGATTACCTGATCCGCGATTTCGCGGAGCTGCGCCCGCTGCTGGCAGAGATTTGGAAGGTGTAAGAGATGAGCGGCTGGGCACAGAAACGGTTCTGGAAAGACGTCTCGGTTGTGCAGACTGAAGACGGGTTTGCGGTGGAGCTTGACGGGCGCCGGGTGAAAACGCCGGCCAAGGCGCCGCTGGCGGTGCCGACCCGGGCCATGGGAAACGCCATCGCCGCGGAATGGGACGCGCAGACCGAATCAGTAGACCCCGGAACCATGCCTTGTACCCGCTCTGCCAATGCCGCGATTGACAAGGTGACACATCAGCACAGCGAAGTTGCGGCCATGCTGGCTGAATATGGCGATTCCGACCTGCTGTGCTACCGCGCCGACGCGCCGGTTGAGTTGACGTTGCGTCAGGCGCAGGAATGGGACCCGGCGCTGGACTGGGCAGCAGGGGCGCTGGGCGTGCAGCTGCAGCCCAGGACCGGCATTCTGCACCAGCCGCAGGAGACCGCGGCGCTGGCGGCGCTGGCGGAAAAGGTGCATGCGATGACACCGTTCCAGCTGGCGGCTTTCCATGATTTGGTAGGGATTTCCGGCTCTTTGATCCTTGGCTTTGCTGCTGCGCAGGGCTGGCGGAGTGCCGATGAGATCTGGCAACTGTCGCGTCTGGATGAGCGCTGGCAGGCAGAGCAATGGGGTGTCGACGAGGACGCCCAGGCTGCGGCGGAGGTGAAGCGGCAGGAATTTCTGCACGCCAAGCGGTTTTACGATTTCTCCTGAGAGAACAGAAAATTACCGAATGACCCCGTGAGGCGTAAATAAATTTACTCACGGGCAATCTGTGCGTATGCCGCGCATCGAATTTCCTGATCCCACCCTTGACGTTTGTTGATGAATGCGCCCACACTTGGGCGCGAAAAAGGGGTAAACCCTTCTTCAGTCTCAATTCCGGCGGGGGATCGCCGGTTAATAAGAACCGCTGAATGGCGGGCTATTCCGCCGAATGGCGGGCTATCAGGAAGAGGTAAAAATGAAAAAATCCGTACTTTTGGGCGCAATGGCTTTTGCCGGTCTTGCGGCTGGCGCTGCTTCTGCCGGAACGCTGGACGATGTTAAGGCGCGCGGCAAGCTGAACTGCGGCGTCACCGTCGGCCTGGTCGGCTTTGCGGCTCCGAATGCAAACGGGGAATGGGAAGGTTTCGACGTTGCCGTGTGCCGGGCTGTGGCTGCAGCTGTGCTGGGCGACTCGACTGCTGTTGAATTCGTGCCGACCACCGGCAAGACCCGCTTTACCGCGCTGGCGTCCGGCGAGATCGACGTGCTGGCCCGCAACACAACCTGGACCTTCAGCCGTGATGTCGACCTGAAGTTCGAATTCACCGGCGTCAACTATTATGACGGCCAGGGCTTCATGGTCCCGAAAGAGCTGGGCGTGTCCTCGGCCAAGGAACTGGACGGCGCCACCGTCTGCATCCAGACCGGCACCACCACCGAGCTGAACCTGGCGGACTTCTTCCGCTCCAATAACATCTCTTACGAGCCGGTTCCGATCGAAACCAACGCCGAAGCGCAGCAGCAGTATCTGGCTGGCGCCTGCGACGTTTACACCACCGACGCCTCCGGTCTGGCTGCGACCCGTGCCACCTTTGATGATCCGGGCGCGCATGTGCTGCTGCCGGAAATCATCTCCAAGGAGCCGCTGGGCCCGCTGGTCCGCCACGGCGACCACGAGTGGGGCGACGTTGTCCGCTGGACCCTGAACTCGCTGATCGCAGCTGAAGAGCTGGGCATCACATCGGCCAACCTGAGCGAAATGTCCGCCGGCACCGAGAACCCGGAAATCAACCGCCTGCTGGGCAGCGAAGGCACCCTGGGCGAGATGCTCGGCCTGGACGCCGCCTGGGCCCAGAAGGCAATCGCCTCGCAGGGGAACTACGGTGAAATCTTTGCCAAGAACATCGGCGAAGACACCCCGGTCGGCCTGGCCCGCGGCCTGAACGCACAGTGGACCGAAGGCGGCCTGCTGTACGCACCGCCGTTCCGCTAAACAGACCATCGGAAAGGGCGCAGGAGTTTCCTGCGCCCTTTTCCTATCAGAAAATAAGCTCCGGAGCGCTGCGGAGCGGGGACAACCCCGCCAGGACAGACCACCGGAGCCCAGGGGATCACACTATATGTCAACGTTAACTGACCCTCCAAAGGAGCAGTTCCGGCTGTCTATGCTCCTTTATGACACCCGTTACCGGTCGGGGACCATCCAGGTCATCGCCATGTTCGGGTTCATGCTTTTGGCAGCCTGGCTTATCAACAACACAATGAGCAACCTGGCGGCGCAGGATAAGGCTTTTGACTTCGGTTTCTTCACCGAACCGGCCGGCTATGATATCAACCAGCGCCTGCTGGAGTACACCTCGCGCGACAGCCATTTGCGGGCCGCGCTGATGGGGCTTCTGAATACGCTGGTTGTTGCGTTTCTGGGCTGTATCACGGCCACCATCCTGGGTGTGATCATCGGTGTTCTGCGGCTGTCGTCGAACTGGCTGGTGGCGCGTCTGATGACGATCTACGTCGAGCTGTTCCGCAACGTGCCGGTGCTGTTGTGGATCGTTTTTGTGATGGCGATCCTGATTGAAACCCTGCCGGCGCCACGGGCGTTCCGGGGTGAAAATCCCGAAGCCACGCTCAGCCTGATGGACAGCGTTGCCGTGACCAACCGGGGTGTCTATATCCCCGAACCGTTGTTCTCACGTTCGCTGGGCGATGCGCATCTGTTTGGCGATGCCTCGCTGCGGTTTGACGTCAGCCTGGACCTGATTGCCATTCTGGTGGTGCTGGGCCTCAGCCTGTTTGCGTCGATCAAGATCCGCCAGCGTGCGGACCGCATCCAGGAAGCCACCGGCGACCGCCCGGTGACCTGGCATGTGCGCACCGCCGTGGTGGTGGTGCCGATGGTGATCCTGCTGGCTGTGCTGGGTTTTCACCTGGGCTACCCTGAGCTGAAGGGCTTTAACTTTCAGGGCGGCACCCACATGCGCAACTCGCTGATCGCGTTGTGGCTGGCGCTGTCGCTGTACACTGCCGCCTTCATCGCGGAAATCGTGCGCGCCGGGATCATGGCGATCTCCAAGGGCCAGACCGAAGCCGCCGAGGCCCTGGGCCTGCGCTCCAACAAGATCATGTCGCTGGTGGTTCTGCCGCAAGCGCTGCGGGTGATCATCCCGCCGCTGATCTCCAACTATCTGAACCTGACCAAGAACTCGTCGCTGGCGATTGCCGTGGGTTACATGGACATCACCGGCACCCTGGGCGGCATCACCATGAACCAGACAGGGCGCGAGCTGGAATGCGTTCTGTTGCTGATGGTGGTGTATCTGGCGATCTCGCTGACCATTTCCGGGGTCATGAACTGGTACAACGAAGCCGTGAAGCTGAAGGAGCGCTGAGATGTCTGATATCGGATTTGTCCGCACCGAAATGCTTCCCGAGCAGGATCCGCCCGCCTCTGAGGTCGGGGTGATCGGCTGGGCGCGGCATAACCTGTTTTCCAACTGGTTCAACTCGATCCTGACCATTGCGTCCCTTGCTGCGGTCTATTTCGTGCTGGCTGCCATTGTTCCCTGGATCCTGTCGCCCACCTGGGACGGAACCTCGCTGTCCAATTGCCGTGAAACGCTGGCCGCAGCAGGCCATGGCGATGCCCATGGCGCCTGCTGGGGCGTGATCAAGGAACGCTGGGTCCAGCTGATCTTCGGCTTCTACCCAAGCCATCTGTACTGGCGCCCGGTTGCAGCATTTGTCCTGCTGGGCGCGGCGCTGGCGCCGGTGCTGTTCTCGGACCGGGTGCCGTCGAAACTGCTGATTTTTTCGGCGCTTTACCCGTTCATCTTCCCCTGGCTTTTGTGGGGCGGCACCATCTGGATGCCGATTGCCGCGCTGGCAGGTTTTGTCATCGGCGGGCTGGTCTACAAATTCGCAGCAGAAGCGCTGAGCACACTTTTGGGCGTGATCCTGGGCGTTGCCGCGGCTGTTATCTGGTGGACGCTGCTGGCGGCGCCGGTCACGGGGGCGCTGGATTCGATCCTGCCCGTCGGCATCGAAGCGGTGGAAAGCCGCAAGTTCGGCGGCTTCATGCTGTCGGTGACCATCGGTGTTGTGGCCATCGCCTGCTCCTTGCCGATCGGCATCGTGCTGGCGCTGGGCCGCCAGTCGGATCTGCTGATCGTCAAATACATCTGCGTGGGCTTTATCGAGTTCATCCGGGGTGTGCCGCTGATCACGCTGTTGTTTGTGGCTTCGACCCTGCTGAACATCTTCATGCCGCCGGGAACCAATTTCGACATCATCCTGCGGGTGTTGATCATGGTCACGCTGTTTGCTGCGGCCTATATGGCCGAAGTGATCCGCGGCGGCCTGGCAGCCTTGCCCCGCGGCCAGTATGAGGGTGCCGATTCACTCGGCCTCAACTACTGGCAGGCGCAGCGGCTGATCATCATGCCGCAGGCGCTGAAGATCTCGATCCCCGGCATCGTTTCGACCTTCATCGGGGTGTTCAAGGACACCACGCTGGTCTCGATCATCGGGCTTCTGGACCCTCTGGGCCTCTCTAACGCCATTCGCGCGGACTCCAACTGGAACGGCATCGTCTGGGAACTTTACGGCTTTATCGCCCTGTTGTTCTTCGTCTTCTGCTTCTCCATGTCCCGCTATTCCATGTATCTGGAGCGCAAGCTTCAGACTGGCCACCGTTAAGGAGTTCAACATATGTCTGAACTTATGACCGACCGTCAAATCGACCGTTCCAAGATGCAGGTGAGCGACGAAGTCGCCATCGAAATCTCCAACATGAACAAGTGGTACGGGTCCTTTCACGTGCTGCGCGACATCAACCTGACGGTGAACCAGGGCGAGCGTATCGTCATTGCCGGCCCGTCCGGCTCGGGTAAATCCACCCTGATCCGCTGTTTGAACGCCCTGGAAGAGCATCAGCAGGGCAGGATCGAGGTGGATGGCACCGTCTTGTCAAATGACCTTAAGAACATCGACAAGATCCGTTCCGAGGTTGGCATGGTGTTCCAGCACTTCAACCTGTTCCCGCATCTGACCATTCTGGAGAACTGCACCCTGGCGCCGATCTGGGTCCGCAAGACGCCCAAGAAAGAGGCCGAAGAGCGGGCGATGCATTTCCTGGAGAAGGTGAAGATCCCGGAGCAGGCCGACAAATACCCCGGTCAGCTGTCGGGCGGCCAGCAGCAGCGTGTGGCGATTGCGCGCTCGCTTTGCATGATGCCGCGCATCATGCTGTTCGATGAGCCGACCTCGGCGCTGGATCCGGAGATGATCAAGGAGGTGCTCGACACCATGATCGAACTGGCCGAAGAAGGCATGACCATGCTGTGCGTGACCCATGAGATGGGCTTTGCCCGTCAGGTGGCGAACCGGGTGATCTTTATGGACGCAGGTCAGATCGTGGAGCAGAACGAGCCGGAAGAGTTCTTCAACAACCCGAAGAGCGAACGCACCAAACTGTTCCTCAGCCAGATCCTGGGCCACTAAGGCGCCAGTACCGTGACACAGAAAGGCCGGGCGTTTGCCCGGCCTTTTTCTCGTTCAGGGTTCCACAGTCAGGAGTGGCTTGCGAACACCTCTGTTGTGCCATCACCCAGGATCAGCAGGGTATCGAATGCCTCCCGCTCCCCGTCCATTTCCATCCCCGGCGAGCCGATTGGCATCCCCGGCACGGTCAGCCCCAGCGCCGCAGGCTGTTCTGCCAGCAGCCGCTGGATGTCGCTGGCCGGCACATGGCCTTCGATCACATAAGGCCCGGCCATCGCGGTGTGGCAGGAGGCCAGATCGCCGGTGACGCCGAGCCGTTCTTTCATCGCCCACAGGTTCTCGTCCGCTACATTGCGCACCTCGGTCGTGAAACCGGCAGCGGCCAGGTGATCGGCCCAGGCCGTGCAGCACCCGCAGGAGGGTGACTTCATGATGCGAATGGTCTCCGCTGCCGTGGCAAATCCCGGCAGGGCGGTGAGGGGGAGGGCGGCTGCGGCCAGCAGCAGGGTACGGCGGTGCATGACGGTCTCCAGTCCGGTAATTGTCGTTTGGCAACCTAGGCGCCGGGCCGCTGGGCGGCCAGAGGCCTCCCGCGCGGGATGCGCTGCCTTGCCGCAGGGGTTATTCGCCCAGCAGCTCGCGCGGAACGGCGAAATCGACCGCCTTACCGCTGCTCCAGCTTAGATCCTTCCAGCTGCTGATGTCGAATTCCGCCACCAGCGTTGCGCCGGTCGGGTAATCGTCGAACCGCGAATGATCCGGCGGGCTGGAGACGATCGAATGAGCAAAGGCGGCGATGCCGGGATTGTGCCCGATCAGCATGACCCGCGGCTGTTCCGCCTCAATCAGCACCTTGAACATCATTTCCGAATTGGCGTGATACAGACGTTCGGTGAATCGCGCAGGCACGCCCAGCTCCATCAGCTCGCAGGTTTCGCGGGTGCGTTGCGCAGAGGATGAGATCACTTGATCCGGCACATACCCTTTGTCCCGCAACCAGGCGGCGATGGCCGGGGCAGACCGGCGTCCTCGTTTGTTCAGCGTTCGGGCGTGGTCGCTGGGGACATTGGCGTCCCAGGCGGATTTTGCATGGCGGGTCAGGATCAGGGTGCAGGTCATTGGGGGTGAAAATGCCTCATGTGATGTGCGGTTTGTTCCGGGTCGCGGCCGGCGTTGCGGCTTAGCGGGCAGGCGCGGCGGGCCAGACAGCCGCCTGCCATGCAGCCGGTGCCGGCGGGAGTATCGAGATAGTCATGGCAGGCTGCCAGATCGTAGGGGCCGCCATCTGCCAATGCGCTGACTGGACAGGCGCTGAGACAGGGGCGGGTGTGGCAGCTGCGGCAGGGAGACTCTGCCAAAGGCGGAGGGGGAATGTCAATTTCCTGTTTGAAATGAAGGCCTCCCCGCAAGGATATCAGCATGCCGGCGCGATCATGCACCATCATTTGTGACGGGGATGTGAAAAACCGGCCCGACGCCAGCGCCCAATTGATGAAAGGCGTGTAGGGCGGCCCGCCAAAGGGGAAATAGGCGCTGCCGCGCAGGTCCTGGGCCAGGGTGCTGACCACCCGCTCGGACCAGCGGTCCACCGGGTGCGGGGCACCGTCGCGGTACTCAGGACTGATCTTGAAGGCGGGCCAGAAAGCGGCGGCGGTTCCCAGCAGGATCAATGTGCCATCTTCCAGCGCCTTGACGGGCTGCTGCGCGGGATGCAGGGCACCGCAGACCGCAAGCCCGGCTTGCGCGGCGGCAGCTTCGATTTCAGGATAAGACAGCGCCCCTTGGGCACCTCGGGCGCGGTGGTCTGGCAGGTCGGTCTGGGTCATTTGCGGCATCCGGTCAGGGGCTTGGCGCGAGCCTAACAGCGCAAGCCTGCTTGCCAGAGTGCAAAAACGTCCCGCTCTGTTCTGCCGGCGTCTTCCCGCCGGCGCGGTCAGAAGCGGCGGAACGGCAGCCGCTGGCTCCAGCCCAGCCCAGCCTTGCCGGGCGCCCGTCCTGCCAGTGCAGCCCTGCTGCCGGCCGCGCTCATATGCCGGAACGCCTGAATGTGGTATGATCCGGCCACGGGGGAATGCGGGCCGGACTGTGCGGCATCGGGCCTATGGGCGGCTGGCAGGTTTCTCCCCAGGGAGAGTCAGAATGCCAAGATTTATCGTAACCGGCTGCTATACGTCCTCTGCCATGAAAGCGATGGTTGAAAGCCCCAGTGACCGCGAGGCGGCAGCCCGCGCCCTTGTCGAAGCGGCAGGCGGGACTTTGGAGAGCTACTACGTGACCACCGGCGAAAGCGATTTTGCGATCCAAGTGACAATTGACGACGCATCGGGCCTGCTTGCGGGGCTGATGGCAACGGGCGCCAGCGGCGCCGTCAGCAACCTGAAAACCGTGCGGGCCTTCACCTCGGACGAGTTTACCGCCATTCAGAAGAAGGCCGGCGGCATCGCCAAAGCCTACAAAGCGCCAGGAAGTTAACGCAGCCAGCGGCCGGGTGGCTGCCGCCCGCCGCCATCCGGCTTCTTTCTGGTCAAAAATACCCCAGGGTGAATTGGCCCGGCAGGGTCAAGAGGGGCAGCGCCCCTCAGACACCCCCGCTGGCGCGCGTCAGGCGCGGATCATCGAACCGGCGCCGTGATCGGTAAACAGCTCCAGCAGCACCGAGTTCTGGACCCGCCCGTCAACGATGGTGCAGGCGCGCACGCCGTTGCGCACCGCATCCAGCGCGGTTTCGGTCTTGGGGATCATCCCGCCGGCAATCACGCCGCTGGCGGTCATTGCATCAACATCGGCGGCCTTCAGCTCGGTCACCACCTCGCCGTCGCCGTTTTTGACACCCGCCACATCGGTCAGCAGCAACAGCCGGTCAGCCTGCAGCGCCTTGGCGATGGCACCGGCTGCGGTGTCGCCATTGATGTTGAAGGTCTCGCCTTCCCGGCCCGCACCGATCGGGGCGATCACCGGGATCATGTCTTTTTCAAACAGACCGTACAGCACCTTGGGGTCCAAATCGGCCGGGGCGCCGACAAAGCCCAGGTCCGGATCCGCCTGATCACAGGTGATCAGATTGGCGTCCTTGCCGGACAGGCCAACGGCGCGGCCGCCCTGGCGGTTGATCGCCTGCACGATACGTTTGTTGACGACGCCGGACAGAACCATCTCCACCACTTCCATGGTGGCGGCATCGGTGACCCGCTTGCCGTTGACGAACTCAGACTGGATTTTCAGCTTTTCCAGCATCGCATTGATCATCGGCCCGCCGCCGTGGACGATCACCGGGTTCACGCCGACCTGGCGCATCAGCACGATATCGCGGGCAAAGGTCTCCATCGCTTCGTCGCTGCCCATGGCGTGGCCGCCCAGCTTAATGACAACAATGGCCCCGTCATAGCGCTGCAGATAGGGCAGGGCGCTTGAGAGGGTCTCGGCAGTGGCAATCCAGTCGCGGTTCATCTTTTGTGTCTTCATCGCTGTCATCATTCCTTTGACAAAAGGGTGTAGGCGGTTCCGGGGCCGCTGCCAAGCGTTGCGTGCGGCACGCCGGGCGCCGCCGCCGGCGGGAGGCCATTGCGGTTGCCTGTGCGGGTGCTAGGCTCAGCCCGGAAATCTCCTGTGAGGATCAACAGATGCGTCAGAAGACCTTGCTATTGACTGGCGCCAGCCGCGGTATCGGCCATGCGACGGTGCGCCGCTTCAACCGCGAAGGCTGGCGGGTTATCACCTGCTCGCGGCATCCGTTCCCGGCTGAATGCCCTTGGGGCGGCGGCCAGGAAAACCATGTGCAGCTGGACCTGTCAGACCCGTCGGATACGATCAACGCGGTGGGCCAGATCCAGGACCTGCTGGACGGCCGCTTGGACGCGCTGGTCAACAACGCCGGGATCTCGCCCAAGGGGCCGGACGGCGAGCGGCTCAGCACGCTGGACACCGATCTGATGGATTGGGGCAAAGTGTTCCACGTGAATTTCTTCAGCTCGGTTGTGCTGGCACGGGGGTTGAAGGAGGAACTGGCAGCCGCCAAAGGGTCCGTCGTCAACGTGACCTCTATTGCAGGCAGCCGGGTGCACCCCTTTGCTGGGGCTGCCTATGCCACCTCCAAGGCGGCACTGGCGGCGCTGACGCGGGAGATGGCGCATGACTTCGGCCCCTTGGGGGTGCGGGTCAATGCCATTGCGCCAGGCGAGGTGGAGACTGCTATCCTGTCGCCAGGCACCGACAAGATTGTCGAAAAGCTGCCGATGCAGCGGCTGGGCCAGCCCGAGGAGGTGGCCTCGGCGATCTATTTCCTGTGCTCGGAGGGGAGTTCCTATATCTCTGGTGCCGAGATTGAGGTGAACGGGGCGCAGCACGTTTAATGGCGGGCATGCCGCCCGGCCTAAAGGCCGGGCGGCGCTCTGTCAGCTTACCGCGCGTTTCAGCACCGGCAGGTTGCCCAGCAGCAGCACGTCAATCGCCAGCACCGCCAGCAGCAGCAGGCCGGTCAGCGGGAAGGCCAGCGAGACCAGCACCGCAATCAGCGCAGCCCCCTTCCAGAACGGCATCTCTGCTGGTTCCGGCGGTGCGGCCAGGCGGCTGGCACCTGCGGGGCGGCGTTTCATCCACATCACCAGGCCGGAGACGCAGACAAAGATCACTGCAAGGCAGAACACCACGTTCAGAACGAAGCTCCAGGTGCCCATCAGACCCATGTGGAAGGGGATGCTGACGGCCATTGCCTTGCCGGCCAGGGAGTAGTCCTGGTATTTCACATCGGCGAGGATCTTGCCGCTGTACTGGTCGATATGAATGGTGCGGTCGATGAAAGGATCGTCGCCGTCGCCGCTCATGCTGTCGCGGTTGATGGTCCAGACGCCATTTTCTCCGCCGGGATAGGCCAGGCGGAAGCGGCCCTCCATCCCCAAAGCGCGGCCCAGGGCGATAATGTTGCCTGCGTCCACAGGCCGGCCTTCGGAAATGCCGGTAATCCCGGCCTTAGAGCCGGAAGCGGGCATCGGGGTCTGCTCCAGCGCCCAGGGCACATCATTGGTGGCGCCGTGGTTCATGCTGGCGTGGATGTCGTCGGACAGGGGCACGTTGTCCCATTTTGCTGCCGGGAAGGTGCTCCAGGCCTGCATCATCTGGCCGCCCCAGATGCCGGTCCACGACAGGCCTGAGAGCAGGAAGATGACCAGCAGGGCCGACATCCAGAAGCCGGTGACCGCGTGCAGGTTCTTCCACAGGGCGCGGCCCTTGGCGCGGAAATTTGGGACAAAGGCACTGGCGGCATTGCCGCGCGGCCACCACAGGTACA
Source organism: Leisingera sp. M523 (assembly GCF_025141335.1). Classification (NCBI taxonomy): domain Bacteria; kingdom Pseudomonadati; phylum Pseudomonadota; class Alphaproteobacteria; order Rhodobacterales; family Roseobacteraceae; genus Leisingera; species Leisingera sp. M523. The sequence goes on along the minus strand of NZ_CP081036.1, from coordinate 3,374,068 downwards.
CCCCGGTGAGAACCAGCACGATGCCAAGGCCCGCGGCGATCTCGATCAGCCGGTCGCCAGTGTCGCCGATCAACAGGGTCGAGTGGATGTTGTCGGCCAGATCATACCAGCCTGCGCGGCGGTCCCATGTCTCGATCACTTCGCCGGTGTACTGGTTCAGTGCCACCAGACGCTGGCCAGCCTCGGTTTTGACGCGGAACACGGCGGCCAGATCCGGCGCCTTGGGGCCGATCCATTCGGCAATGGTGCCGGGTTGGGCGGCCAGCACGGCGGCGGATTGATCAGCGATGCTGAGTTCGGCGGCACCCTGGGTAACGGTGATGGTCTCGCCGTCGCGGCCGTCGAACTGGGTGATGAACATCATCATCAGGCCAGTGACGGCTAGCATGATCAGGAACGGCACGACAAACAGGCCGGCATAGAAGTGCCAGCGCCAGGCGGCGAAGTAGAATTTCTCGGACAGCGGGCGCGATTGGCCCGCGGATTGCGGTTGGCTGGTCGCCATGGGACTCTCCATGTCAGAATAGGCGGGCACAGATGTGCCGGCAGGTATGTTGGGGGTTTTGGGGGATGAAAGGGTCAGGACCCATTGATCCGGCCTGGTCCAGACATCGCTGCACAGGAGAACGCGCCGGGCGTTGATCCAATTCAGCAAAGCAGACGGGCGGCTGTCAGGTGGCGGGCAGGGGGATCTGCGCGCTCAGCCAGTGCCGGGGCCGGATGAAAGGGGGATGACCCTAGGCCGCGGCGGGCGGGCCGCGGGCGTCATAGCGCCAGTGGAAACCGGCACTGTGATGAGTGAACACCTCGCGCGACCAGCGGTCGGCCAGCGGTGCGTCGAGGCTGAGGTTCAGCGTGCTGTCCGGCAGCAAAGCCGCCGTGGTAATCCCGGAGAAGGGGCAGCTGCGGTCGTCCATCGGTTCCGCAGGATCATGTGAACCGCCATTGCCCGGATCGACCCAGGCCTCCTGCACGCCGTCAGTGGTGCAGATCACCATCAGCACCTTGCCGTCCTGTGTGGTGCTTGGCATCCAGCCGGCCGGGATCAGCCCGGCAACGGCCAGGGCGATCACAACCAGAAAGGAGGACAAGCAGCGCAGCATGCGGTTACAGCCCGGCGATGATTGAGCGCAGGGTGGCGATGCCGTCGCCCTTCTCGGACGAGGTCAGGACGATCTCAGGGTAGGCGGCGGGGTGTTTGGACAAGGCGTCCTTCACCTGCTCCAGCACCTTGGCGCGGTCCGTTTCCTTGACCTTGTCGGCCTTGGTCATGACGCATTGGAAGGTAACGGCAGAGCTGTCCAGCAGCTTCATGATCTCGGCATCCACCGCCTTGATCCCGTGGCGGCTGTCGATCAGCACAAAGGCGCGGCGCAGGTTCTGGCGGCCTGACAGGTAGCGTTTCAAGAGCTTCTGCCATTGCTCCACGATTTTCAGCGGCGCGTTGGCATAGCCATAGCCGGGCAGGTCGACCAGATACAGCTCGGGGCCCTGGGTGAAGAAGTTGATTTCTTGCGTGCGGCCCGGCGTGTTGGAGGCGCGCGCGATGCCCTTGGTGCCGGTCAGCGCGTTGATCAGGCTCGACTTGCCGACGTTGGAACGGCCGGCAAAGCAGACCTCCAGCCGGTCGGCATCGGGCAGGCCGTTCATCGCGACCACACCCTTCAGGAACTCGGTCTCGCCCGCAAACAGCTTGCGGCCCTTTTCGGCGGAAATGTCATCCGGCGCCTCGGCCAGGGAAAATTGCATCTGCATCACAGCACCTTTACCGCGTCGCCAAGACGGATTTTACCGCTGCGCACCACTTCGGCGTAGACAGAGAAATCCTGGTGGCCCCAGTTGTCTTTCAGGGTCTTCAGCGTATCGGCGTCGCGTTCGCCGGTTTCGGGGTTGGCGGTGGTCGCCAGGCAGCGCACCACCCGTTCGCGTACCGCAAAGACGGCCTCGCCGATCTGCACCTCGCGGCCCAGCCAGTCGTTTTCGGCCCAAGGATCATCCAGATCGAACCAGATGTTGCCGCGCCAGCGCTTGGGCGACAGATCATGGCCGATGGCCTGCTCCACTGCGCGGTGGGAGGCCCGGTTGCACAGGGTAACCGAGGGGAAAGGGGTATCGGTCATGCCGCGGCCCGGCACCCGGATGATACGGGCAGAGGCGGCACGGCCCGTCGGCGTCAGCGGCTTTTCCCAATCGAGGAAACGCTGCAGATCCGCAGGATTTTCCGGATCGAATGTCAGGTCAGGCTGCTGCGGGTGGGTCAGCGTCAGCTGACCGCTGGCATCGTCCAGGCGGGCATTGATGGCCATCAGCCCGGGCGCCTTGGAGCCGCGGGTGAAGTTCTGGCAGGGCACCCATTCGGAGCCGTCCGCCTTGGAGACCTCATGCGCGACCGCCCAAACGCGATCGCCGGGCATGGTTTGCCCGGCGGTCAGGGTTACGGTGTCCAGCGCTTCCCGCCCGTGGGATTTGAGCGGGTGGCGCCAGATGTCTGTAACTTGGTGCGTCATCAGCTGTCAGCCTTGGGCTTCTTCTTGAAGCCCGACTTGATGTTGCCGAACACGTCCGGTTTGTAGCCGTGGCTGCGCATGATCAGATACTGCTGGCTGAAGGTGATCGTGTTGTTGGCAATCCAATAGACCACCAGGCCGGAGGCAAAGCCGCCGAGCATGAACATGAACACCCAGGGCATCCAGGCAAAGATCATCTGCTGGGTCGGATCGGTGGGGGCCGGGTTCAGTTTCTGCTGCAGCCACATGGAGATGCCGAGCAGGATCGGCAGGATACCGATGAAAACCAGCGCCATGATGCTTTCCGGTGCCGGGGAGGCAAAGGGCAGCAGGCCGAACAGGTTCATGATCGAGGTCGGATCCGGCGCGCTGAGGTCCTGGAATGGGCCAAAGAAGGGCGCGTGGCGCAGTTCCAGGGTGACAAAGATCACCTTGTAGAGCGAGAAGAAAATGGGGATCTGGATCAGGATCGGCAAACAGCCCGCGGCGGGGTTCACCTTTTCCTTCTTGTAGAGCTCCATCATCTCCTTTTGCATCTTCTGGCGGTCGTCGCCGGTGCGCTCTTTAAGCTTCTCCATCTCCGGCTGAAGCTCTTTCATCTTGGCCATCGAGGCATAAGATTTATAGGCCAGCGGGAACACCAGGATCTTGATCACCACGGTCAGGCCGATGATCGCCCAGCCCATGTTGCCGATCAGCACGTTCAGGTTGTGCAACAGCCAGAACATCGGCTTGGTCAGGAAGAAGAACCAGCCCCAGTCGATGACATCCAGGAAGCCTTGGATGCCTGCGGACTGGTAGCCGCGGATGGCTTCCCATTCTTTGGCGCCGGCGAACAGCCGGGTGGTGACTTCGCTCGACTGGCCATCCGCCACGGTCTGGGTCGGCAGCACGATGTCGGTCTGATAGATCTCGCGGCGCTCGTCGAATTTGGCGATCGAACGGAAGGCCTGGCCCGGTTCGGGGATCAGGGTCGACATCCAGTAGTGGTCGGTAAAGCCGATCCAGCCGTTCTCTGCGACCTGTTTGACCTCGGCCCGGGAGCCGTCGCGCGGATCGGGCTCGAAATCAGCCATGTCGTCATAGTCGGTTTCGGCCAGTTCGGCGTCCGACATTCCAACCAGGCCTTCGTGCAGGATGAAGAAGTTCTTCAGGTCCGCAGGCTGGCCATGGCGGGCCAGGGTGCCGTAGGGCGCCAGGGCGACGCTGCCGCCGGAGGCATTGGCAACCGACTGGGTGACCGAGAACATGTAATCCTCATCCACCGCGATGGTGCGCGAGAATGTCAGGCCCTTGCCGTTGTCCCAGGTCAGGGTGACGGGGCTGTCCGTGGACAGGGCGGCGTTTGCCGGCGCGGTCCAGATGGTGTTGGCACCCGGCACATCGTCCAGCGACAGGCCCGCACCCGGCGCCCAGCCGTAAAGCGCGTAATAGGCGCCGGCATCGCCCACGGGCTTCAGCAGTTTGACGATCGGAGACCCTTCGTCCAGCGTCTCGCGGTAGTCCTTCAGCGACAGATCGTCGATCCGGCCGCCCTGCAGCGAGATGCTGCCGGCCAGGCGCGCGGTATCGATGGCAACGCGCGGCGCATCGGGGGCTTCGGCCTCTTCCGCGGCGGTCTCTGCCACCGCGTCTGCGGAGGCGCTGGGGGCCAGGGCGGTATCGCCTGCGGACGCGGATTCGCTGACCGCGGTATCAGGCGCCTGTTCCGGTTCTGGCGGGGGGAAAAAGGTGTACCACCCCAGGATCACCAGAAAGCTGAGTACGGTTGCGAGAATAAGATTTTTGTTCTGATCGTCCATTGGGGACTGCCACCTCGTGTAGGGAAGGACACGTGGGGTTCAACAGAGGTGGGCCGCAAAGGTCAAGCAGAATCGCGGCGCGCCGGGGCGGCATAGGGCCCTGGTGCAGCAGAAAATCAAAGGAATTGAGTATTCAGGGGGTCTGGCGGCCGATCACAGGCGTGTCCTGCAATTTGGCTTCATGGGACGTGATCCAGTCCAGCGTCTGGTCGAACGGCATTGGGCGGCCGATGCCGAAGCCCTGCACATGGCCGCAGCCCAGCTGCGCCAGCAGTGCGTGTTCGCCTGCGGTCTCAACCCCTTCGGCGAGGGTTTCCAGCTCCAGCCGTTCGGCCATGGTAAGGATCGCAGAGATCAGTTTTTGCTGTTCCGGATCCTGATCCGCCTTCATCACAAAAGACCGGTCGATTTTGATGCGCGAGATGCTGAAACGGCGCACTGCGGCGATGGAGGCATGGCCGGTTCCGAAATCATCCAGGTCGATGTGGCAGCCCATTTCGCTGAGGGCGAGGATGTTGCGGGTGATCACGTCGTCAGGCTGATCGGTCATCACGGTTTCCAGGATCTCCACACACAGGCGGCTGGGCGGCAGCTCAAAACGTTCAAGCTCCCATTTGATGCGTCCCGCAAGCCCGGGATTGCGCAGCTCCTGGGTGGCAAAGTTCACCCCGACGCAGGGCACCTGGACGCCGGCCGCATCCCAGGCCTTGATCGCCACCAGGGAATTGTAAAGCATCACCTGACTCAGCCGGTCCATCAGCCCGGCTTCCTCCAGCGCGGGCAGGAAGGTCGAGGGCGGGATCAGCCCCTGCACCGGATGCGACCAGCGGGCCAGCGCCTCGAACCCGGATACCCGGCCGGTGTCGGTGCAGATCTGCGGCTGGAACCAAGCCTGAATCTGACCGGATTCCAGGGCCGAAGCAGCCTCTTCGCGCAGGTTGGAACGGGTTCCGCCGCGCCCGGACATATCCACCGAAAAGGCGCGGATGCCGCCCGGTCCATTGCTTTGCGCCTCGGCCAGGGCTGTCACGGCGGCGCCGGTCCAGTCGGACCCGGCCTTGCCCGGAGCCCGGTTACGCTGGCAAAAGCCGATGGAGCAGGTCACGTAGATGTTGGTGCCATCCAGCGGCACAGGTTCCTCGGCGGCGGTCTGCATCCGGCCGGCCAGCTGGATGCACAACTCCAGATCCAGCTGCAGGGTCGGGGCCAGGCAGATGGCAAAGCGGCTGTCGCCGATCCGGGCAATGGTATCGTGCTGGCGCAGGATCGAGGCGATCTGCGTGCCGCAGTGCTGAACGATACGGTCGCCGGCCTCAAGCCCGTGCCGGTCCGCCAGTTCTTTATACTCGTCCAGTTCCAGGATAAAGACCGCGGAGCGCAAATCCGTTTCCGCGCATTCGTCATAGATGCGGGCGGTCTCATGCTCGAACCCGTCGCGCAGCATCATGCCGGTGACACTGTCGCGCGGCAAGCCGCCGCCGCCGAGCTTGCTGAACCCGCCGGCAACGGCAATCAGCACCGGCAGGCCAAGCGCCACTGACAGCAGCGCGGTTTCGCCGCCAAGCCAATAGGTGGCCAGGGTCAGGGCAGGCAGGAATGCGAGCACAGGCGGCCCGAAAAGTGCCGGGGCAAGGGTTTGCCGGAGCCGTGCCAGGAGACCTGATCCCGTGTTTGTCATTCTCAGACCTTTCGTCTGCAGCCAGTCGTTCCGGCATGAGACTAGGGTGCTGATCTAACCCGGGAGTTAACGCAGCTTGGGAATTTCCGGTATTTCCGGCCCGGAATCCGGGTTCTTCAGTTCCAAACCGGCAAAATCGAACAGTTTCGGATCCAGCAGGTGCGAAGGCCGGGCATTCATCAGTGCGCGGAACATCACCTGGCGGCGGCCCGGGCTGTTTGATTCCCACTGATCCAGGATCTGTTTCACCTGCTGGCGCTGCAGCCCGTCCTGGCTGCCGCACAGGTCGCAGGGGATGATCGGATAGTTCATGGAACGGGCGAATTTTTCGCAATCGGCCTCGGCCACATGGGCCAGCGGACGGAACACGAACAAGTCGCCTTCTTCGTTGACCAGCTTAGGCGGCATGGTCGCGAGCCGCCCGCCGTGAAAGAGGTTCATGAAGAAGGTTTCCAGAATGTCATCCCGGTGATGGCCCAGCACAACTGCCGAGCAGCCCTCCTCCCGTGCAATGCGGTACAGGTTGCCGCGGCGCAGGCGCGAACAGAGCGCGCAAAAGGTCCGGCCCTGCGGAACCTTGTCCATCACGATGGAATAGGTGTCCTGATATTCGATCCGGTGCGGCACGCGCATCTTTTTCAGGAACTCCGGCAGCACGGTGGCCGGAAAACCGGGCTGGCCCTGATCCAGGTTGCAGGCAAGCAGATCGACGGGCAGCAGGCCGCGCCACTTCAGCTCATAAAGAACCGCCAGCAGGGTATAGCTGTCCTTGCCGCCCGACAGGCAGACCAGCCACTTGGGTGTGCTGCCGTCCGTGCGGCGCTCCACCATGCCGTATTGGTCGATCGCCTCGCGCGCGTAGCGCACGATACGCTTCCTGAGTTTCTTGAACTCGGTAGTCGAGGGGGCGCCGGCAAACAGCGGGTGGATTTCGTCCAGATCATCATCAAGCATGGGCGCGCCCTAGCTGAGGAAGTGCGTTTTGCCAAGAAAAAAGGTGTTCCGCCTTCAGTCCTTGCTGCCGGGCACCGGGTCATATCCATCGCCGCCGAAGGGGTGGCAGCGACCAATCCGGCGGGCAGTAAGCCAGGCGCCCTTGACCGCGCCATGCTTTTCCAGCGCTTCCAACGCGTAGGCAGAGCAGGTGGGCTGGTAGCGGCAGTTGAACCCGACCCAGGGGCTGAACAGCAGCCGGTAGGCGCGCACGGGGAGCGCGAAGATATGGGCCAGCGGGGTCATAGCGGATAGATAGGGGCAGGGCAGCCGGGTGGCAATGCGGCCAATGGCCGGGTTTGCACGGCTTTACGGGGTATGGATCTTCTTCAGCGCATAGATCAGGTCGCGCTTCAGCTCCTCGAACGGGCGCTGGGCGGTCTCAATTGCGCGGCCGATCAGCACGTAATCCCATCCCGGACGGCCATGCGTGGGCAGAATCATCCGCGCAGCCTCGCGCAGCCGGCGTTTGGCGCGGTTGCGGGCGACGGCATTGCCGACCTTTTTAGAACAGGTGAACCCCATGCGGATGCCGCCGTCATCCTGGCGGTTGCGGCCCTGGACCATCATGCCCTTGGTGCCCTGCTTGCGGGCAGGGGGGCGGGCACAGGTAAGGAAATCACGGCGCTTGGCCATGACCTCGATCTTTGGCGCATCAGCTGCGCAAACGGACACCGCCGGAGGCGTGTCCCCTCGGGCAGCAGTGCCGTCCTTGGGGGCCTCCGGCGGTGTCATGTCCGTCAGAACCGGAACTGAGCTTATGCGCTCAGTTCTTTCCGGCCGCGGGCGCGGCGTGCGTTCAGGATCTTGCGGCCAGCTTTGGTGGCCATGCGCGCACGGAAGCCGTGGCGGCGTTTACGAACCAGGTTCGAAGGCTGATAGGTGCGTTTCATCGCTCCGGTCTCCACATTGTATCTTCGGGCAGGGCGCGGAATCGCCTCCCGGGGGTCTATCTCGAAGCCCGGTCTTTAGGAGGGAACGGCGGGTAAGTCAAACCCTGCGGCACGGGTTTTCGGAGAGATGTGCAACATTTCTGCCAAAAACCGCACCGGAACAGCCTCCGGGCAGGGCGGATGTAACATCCAGGCAGTGATTCTGCCACAATCCTCACGAATCCGGGGGCAGGTGATCAAGCAGCCGTGAGGCAGGGCTGCCCACCCTCGCCTGCGGGCCATTTAACACGTAGCTACACAGCACTGCCACAGAGACGGACTTATGAGCGATATGAGCGAGACACCCAAGACCGAATCCGAGCCAAAGGATCAGCCTGCGGCCAAGCCGGGCATGGTCCGCCATCTGCCGCTGATTGCCGTTGCGGTGGTGGCACTGATCGGGGCGGTGACGCTGAAGGACTACCTGAGTTTTGACACGCTGCGCGACAACCGCGAGGCGCTGATGGCGTTCCGGGATCAGAATTACCTTGGTCTCGTGGCGCTGTTCATGGGGCTCTATATCGTGATCGTGCTGTTTTCGCTGCCGGGTGCGGCGGTGGCCTCGGTCACCGGCGGGTTCCTGTTCGGGCTGGCGGCGGGCACCGCGGTTAACGTGATTTCGGCCACCATCGGTGCGGCGGGCATCTTTCTGGCGGCGCGCTGGGGGCTGGGGGCTGCGCTGACCGCCAGGATGGAAGCGGCAGAAGGCCGGGTGCAGATGCTGAAACAGGCGCTGCGCGAGAACGAGGTCGAGGTGCTGCTGCTGCTGCGGCTGGTTCCGGCGGTGCCGTTTTTTGTCGCCAACCTGTTGCCGGCACTGGTGGGCGTGAAATTCCGCAACTTCCTGTGGACCACGGCGGCGGGGATTATTCCGGGCGCCATCGTGTTTACCTGGATCGGGGTCGGGGTCGGGTCGGTGTTTGATCGCGGTGAAGACCCGGATCTGAGCCTGTTGTGGGAGCCGCATGTGATCGGGCCGATTCTGGGCCTGTGCGTGTTGGCGGCAATGCCGATCCTGGTCAAATCCGTCCGCGGCACCCTGCGCGGCAAGAACAGCAAGGATACCTGAACATGAGCCGCATAGAATGTGATCTCCTGATTATCGGCGCCGGGTCGGGCGGGCTGTCGGCGGCTGCCGGTGCCAGCCAGATGGGGGCGTCTGTTGTACTGCTGGAAGGCCACAAGATGGGCGGCGACTGCCTGAACTACGGCTGTGTGCCCTCTAAGGCGCTGCTGGCCAGCGGTAAGGCGGCGCATGCTCAGGCGCATACCGAGGCCTTTGGTGTGCCGGATCAGCGCCCGCGGCCCGACTATGCCGCGGCCAAAGATCATGTGCAGGCGGTGATTGATACCATCGCCCCGGTCGACAGCCAGGAACGGTTCGAGGGCCTCGGCGTGCGGGTGATCCGCGAGTTCGGCCGCTTTGTTTCGCCAACAGAAGTCGAAGCAGGCCCGCACAGGATCATTGCGCGGCGGGTGGTGATCGCCACAGGGTCTTCGCCGCTGGTGCCGCCGATCCCAGGGTTGGACAAGGTGCCTTACGAGACCAACGAGACCCTGTTTGAACTGCGCGAGAAGCCCGAGCACTTGCTGATCATCGGCGGCGGCCCGATCGGCATGGAGATGGCGCAGGCGCATATCCGGCTAGGCTGCAAGGTCACTGTGATCGAAGGGCTGAAGGCGCTGGGCAAGGATGATCCAGAGGCCGCAGCGCTGGTGCTGGACAGCTTGCGCGCAGAAGGCGTGGAGATCGCCGAGGGCGCCATGGTCTCGCGTATCTCCGGGCAGGCCGGTGCGGTTGAGGTGGAGACCAGGGACGGCAGCCTGTTCAAGGGCAGCCACCTGCTGATGGCTGTGGGCCGCAAGGCCAATATGGAGCAGCTGAACCTCGCTGCCGCCGGGATTGAAACCAAAGGCAACGGTATCAAGGTCGATGAGAGCCTCCTGACCACCGACAGACGCGTCTATGCCATCGGCGACGTGGCCGGCGGGCTGCAGTTCACTCATGTGGCGGGCTATCACGCGGGCATTGTCATCCGCTCGGCCCTGTTCGGCCTGCCGTCCAAGGCCGGGACCAGCCATATCCCCTGGGCCACCTATACCGACCCGGAACTGGCACAGGTCGGCCTGACCGAGGCGCAAGCGCGGGATATCTACGGTGCCAAACTGGAGGTGGCACGGTTCGACTACAGCCACAACGACCGCGCCATTGCCGAACGCAGGACCAAAGGCTTCATCAAGGTGATGGTGTTCAAGGGCCGTCCCGTGGGCGCCACCATCGCAGGCCATCAGGCGGGAGAATTGATCAGCCTGTGGTCGATGGCGCTGGCCAACCGTTTGAAAATGAGCCAGATTGCAGCCATGGTTGCGCCTTACCCCTCCATCAGCGAGATTAACAAACGGGTTGCCGGGGCCTATTTCACCCCGCGGCTGTTTGAGAGCGGTTTTGTCAAGCGCGCTGTGCGCGTGGTGCAGCGCTGGATTCCTTGAGGTAAGGGCGGCGGGATGCTCAACACGCTTTCGGGCAGATTTCTGATCCTGACAACTGTCTTTGTGATGCTGGCCGAGATCCTGATCTTTGTGCCTTCGATTGCGCGGTTCCGCGAGGATTTTCTGGCCGACCGGTTGCAGCGGGCGCAGATCGCGTCACTGGCGCTGCTGGCTGATGACATGCTGGCGACGGAACTGGAAGCGGAGCTTTTGGAGAACGCAGGTGTCTATAACGTCGTGCTGCGCCGCGACGAGATCCGCCAACTGATGCTGGCCTCGCCGATTCCGCAGCAGATCACTGGCACCTATGATTTGCGGATGGCTGGGGCAATGACCCTGATCCGGGATGCGGTGCTGCGGCTGTCCCGGCCGGAAAACGAGATTATCCGGGTGATCGGCGCGCCGGTGCGCGATGCGGGAATATTGATCGAAGTCACCATGGAAACCGCGCCATTGCGCATGGCGATGATAGATTACGGGGTGCGGATCCTGGTTCTGTCGGCGGTGATTTCGGTTTTTACGGCGCTGTTGCTGTTTGTTGCGGTGCGGATTGTGCTGGTGAAACCGATCAAGAGCGTCGTCGGCTATATGCAGCGCTATGCGGCGGCGCCTGAGGATGCGCGGGGCATCATCCACCCGAGTTCCAGCGTGGTGGAGCTGCGCGAGGCAGAAGAAGCGCTGATGCAGCTTCAGACCGAGCTGACGCACGCGCTGAAGCAGCGCGAGCGGCTGGCCCAGCTGGGCGGTGCGGTCGCCAAGGTGAGCCATGATCTGCGCAACATCCTGACTTCGGCGCAGCTGTTCACCGACCGGATTGAGATGAGCGAGGATCCCCTGGTGCGCCGGCTGGCGCCGAAGCTGGTGAATTCGATCACCCGTGCGGTTTCCCTGTGCGAGGGCACCCTGGCGTTCGGGCGCGCCGAGGAGCCGTCGCCCACCTTTGCAGTGGTCTGCCTGCATGAAATCACAGCGGATATTGCCGAAAGCGAGCTGCTGGCTGCGGACAGCGCATTGGTCGAGATCGTCAATGCAGTGCCCAAACCGATGATGCTGCGCGCCGATTCCGAACAGCTGTTCCGCATTGTCATGAATCTGGTGCGCAACGCCCGTCAGGCGATCACCGCCACCGGAAAACCGGGCAGGATCACGGTCGGCGCGTATGAGGAAGAAGACGCCTGGTATATCACCGTTTCCGACACCGGCCCCGGTTTGCCGAAAAAAGCCCAGGACAATCTGTTCACCCCGTTCCAGGGCGGTGCCCGCAAGGGCGGCACCGGGCTGGGCCTGGCCATTGCGGGCGAGCTGGCCCGCGGCCATGGCGGATCGGTCGTGCTGAAGGAAACCAGCCCGGACGGCACCGTTTTCGAGATCTGCCTGCCCAAGGGCGACGGCACGATTTGACCGTGGCAAGCAGGCTGACCGGAATATGCCGGCCGGAGGAAACTAATTTTGAGTTTTGGGGTTGCGACTCTCCAGCGCTATGATTAAACCCCGCCGCAGTGGACCGATAGCTCAGCTGGATAGAGTACTTGACTACGAATCAAGGGGTCGGGGGTTCGAATCCTCCTCGGTCCGCCACTTTTTATATTGTAAGGCGATACATAGTTCTACCTTTTGCGACAGAACATTGCCTTTGCGCCGCATAGCTTTACCTTTGGCCCTGTGATGACGCTGTACATATTTCCCTCTTTCAAAACTGGTTTTGAGCGAAGCCCTTCAGGGCGCTCGTCTCTAATACCTGCTCCCGGCGAGGGTTGGGGATAGCAAGTGCAATACAATTCGATGGGGTTGGTGCGGCCAGCAAGCGTCAGCTGAGGACGCCGCTATGTCTAATTGTATTGCAGGCGCGTGGGGATGACGTCCCCTAGCTCTTTTGTTGGGTAGGTCGGGCGGGAAGCAGACCTTCGCTGCAGAAACATTAGAGCCCTTGGGCATCGGAAGAGCGGGCTTTGGAGACGTGGTGCCTTTAAGCTCCGAAAGCGAATAGCCCGACACGTGAAGACTGGCAGGGCCCGCGGCGGCCGTGCGCGCCTACAAACCCGCAGGACAAGTGTATATATCCAACCACGAGCGCAGCAATTCCTGCGCGGAGGAAACCGATATTATGAAACTTACACGCATTGAAATCTTCAATTTTCGCAAGTTGCGGCGCGCCCGTCTGGACCTTTCGAACAAGCAGACGCTGCTCGTCGGGGCCAACAACAGCGGCAAGACATCGGCCATTAAGGCGCTGCGCAAATTCCTCAAGGATCGCGGCGGCATCGACACGCGCGATGTTACAGCCTCCAACTGGGCCGCGATCGAACAAATCGCGAGCGCCTGGACACAGGAGGCCGAAGCGGATCTCAGCCCGCTCCTGGCTCAGCTTCCGTTCCTCGACGTCTGGCTCCATGCTGACACGTCAGAGCTGCACCATGTCGCGCATTTGATCCCAACACTTACCTGGACTGGCGGTCTGCTGGGCGTGCGCCTGCGCATGGAGCCAAAGAAGGGGGCGGACATCAAGGCTCAGTACCTAGCCGCGCGAGAGGCCGCTCAGACTCTACAACCCGGCGGCACAACGGCCGACGGATTCGCGCTTTGGCCACGCGACTTTCGGGAATTTCTGGACAAGCGCCTGAAGGATCTATTCGAGCTCAACGCACATCTTTTGGACCCCGCGAGCTTCACCACGACAGGGCCGGTGGAGCCGCATCCCCTGCAGCACTTGCCGGAGGGGATCGGTGCGAACCCATTTGCTGGCCTCATCCACATTCGTGAGATCAACGCGCAACGCGGTTTCGCAGATGCGGGAGACAGTAAGGGCGACGACGATGAGCCGACGAACGCAACCAGCCGGAAGATCGCCAGCCAGATACAGCCCTATTTCCGCAAGCATATCGACCCCGAAACGGACCCCACGCCGAACGACGTTAAAGCGCTCAAGGCGATCCATGATGCCGAAACCACCTTCAATGCCCGTCTCAAGGATGGCTTCGCCGATGCCATCAAGGAACTGGAAAGTCTTGGCTACCCCGGCGGTCTTAACAATCCGAAACTCTCCATTGCCACGCAGATCAAACCCGTTGACGGGCTCGATCACCCAGCGGCTGTACAATACGATATCTCGGGCGACACATCCGGGGTGAAGCTGCCCGAAAGCTACAACGGCCTGGGCTTCCAGAACCTGGTCTCCATGGTGTTTCAGCTCATGCGTTTCCGGGATGACTGGATGCAGGTGGGCAAGTTCAAATCACAGGAGGTGACCCCGGACGACAGGGGCATCGAACCCCTGCAACTGGTGCTGATCGAAGAACCGGAGGCGCATTTGCATGTTCAGGTGCAGCAGGTCTTCATGGCCAGGGCCCACAAGGTGTTGCGCAACCATAAAGATCTGGAGAAGGAGGACGCGGCTTTTACCACGCAGCTGGTCGTAAGTACCCATTCGGGCCATATCGCGCACGCCGCCGCGTTTGAGGAGCTGCGTTATTTCAAGCGCGAGCTGCCAGGTCACGGAGTTGTGCCCACGGCCACTGTGGCGAATATGACGGGACTCTTTGGAGCGGACACACAAACTCGTCGCTTCGTGACGCGCTATCTGCTGAGCACACATTTTGATCTATTCTTCGCCGACGCCATCATCGTGATCGAGGGTGCCGCAGAACGAATTCTGCTGCCGCATCTGATCCAGCATCACTACCCTAATTTGGCTGCGGCCTATCTCTCTTTCCTGGAATTGGGGGGCAGCCACGCGCACCGGATGAAGCCTCTGATCGAGGCGCTGGAGCTACCGACGCTGATTATCACCGATCTTGACGCGGTGGTGGAGGTCAACAAGGGCGGTAAGGTTGTCAAACAATCGGCCCAGCCTTGCTACGGGGCCGCTCAGACCACCTCGAACCACGTGCTAAAGACCTGGCTCCCCGGGCTGGCAGAGATCGACACGCTTTTGGCTCCTCCACTCAAGGCCCTGTGTCACACGGCTCCCGACCGCCCCATCGCCGTCAGTTACCAGACACTGCAAAGCGTTACCCTTGGCTCGGTGTCCAAGAACATCACACCCAGCACCTTCGAGGATGCTCTTGCGCTGACCAACCCGAAACTCGTAAAGGACGCCGCGAAGGCGGAACTGGCCTGCCGCATGACCCGTGACTTTGCCAAGTTCATCGCTGCCGAGCCCACGCCAGAGGACCTCGCCACCGCGCTCTTTGATCGGTTGGCAAAAAAACCGGAGAAGGCCGCCTTTGCATTGGACCTCCTTTATATCGAGGACATCAAATCGCTGCGCGCGCCGCCCTATATCGACACCGGTCTGACCTGGCTCGCAGGCCAGCTGAAGGGTGGGGAGGGCGCAACGTGACAGACGTGACAGACGCCAACCGCGACGCCACCGCCGATGAGACGATCCGCGCCTGCCTGTCCCTCACCGCGCCGCGCAGCTTCTTTCTTTTTGCCGGGGCGGGATCGGGCAAGACGCGCTCTCTCAAGGACGCATTGGAGCGGTTGGACACACAGACCCTGACCACCTTGCGCAAACACAGCCGTAAGATCGCTGTGATCACCTATACCAACGCCGCCGCAGATGAGATCACGCGCCGCGTCAAGGCCGATCCGGTGTTTCAAGTGCAGACCATCCACAGCTTCGCTTGGTCGCTCATCGAGGGGCGAACGGCGGATATCCGGGGCTGGCTAGAGGACCGTTTGCCGACGGAGATTGCCAAAGATCAGGCAACCTATGAGAAGAGCCGGGCGGGCAGCAAAGTCCATGCAACTAGTTTCAAGAAAGTTGCCTCCAAAACAAAGCGGCTGGAGCGCCTGGCCGAGATCCGCGCCTTCACCTACGCGCCCCAGGGGGACAATTTCGGCCGCGACGCCCTGCAGCATGCCGAGGTCATTGCGCTCGCCGCGCATTTCCTGACTGAAAGCGAGACATTCCAGAACATCGTTCTGGCGCGCTACCCGTTCATCTTGATCGACGAGAGTCAGGACACGATGAAACCATTGATGGAGGCGCTTTTGACCTTCGAGGCGCGCCATCGCGGCCGCATCGCCCTAGGGTTGCTCGGGGACACGATGCAGCGCATTTACACTGATGGTTTGCGCGATCTCGACCAAAGGGTGGGGGATTTCGCGCAACCCGCCAAACAGATGAACCACCGCAGCCGCGCGCGGATCGTGGACTTGGCGAATGCGATCCGGCGCGACGATGATGGCCGCCAGCAGCGTGCGCGCGAAGACAAACCGGGTGGCACCGTGCGCGTCTTTCTTGCGCCAAGCGAGGGCACGGATCGCGCGGCATTTGAAGCTTGGACCCGGGCGGAAATGGCCCGCATCACCGAAGACCGCGCATGGCAGGACGCGGAGGCGATCAAGACCCTGACGATCGAGCGTCACATGGCTGCCGCACGTCTTGGCTTTAGTGAGCTGTTTGAGCCCCTGAGCAAACCCGACAAGCTCAAGGACGGGTTTCGCGATGGCACCTTGCCCGCGATGCGGCTTTTCACCTACCGGGTCTTGCCTTTGGTGACGGCACAAAGGAATGGGGATGCCTTTGCCGCTATGGCGGTGCTGCGCGACGGCTCACCGCTGGTCGATAAGAGAGGTATCCGGGCGGGGCACGCGGACCAAGCCTCTGGCCTTGACGCGGCGCGGGCGGGTGTCGCGGCGCTGATGACGCTATTTAAGGACGAACGGGATCCGAGTTGTGCCGAAGTGTTAGCGGTGGTGGCCGAGCACCGGCTGTTCCCGATCCCAGATCAGTTTCGGCCCTGTTTGCCTGACAACAGTCCCGTGGCCCAGGACATGGCCGACATTCTTGCCGAGCTTGGTCCCACTTTTGACGAGCAGGGCCTGACTACGCCCGAGGACACACCACCCATAGCAACCACCATCACCGAGGCCTGGACGCAGGCACTTGCCGCCCCGTTTTCCCAAGTGGCGCGCTACCTCGCCTATGTCGAAGACCGCAGCCCTTATGGCACCCACCAAGGAGTCAAGGGGCTCGAATTCCCCCGGGTTATGGTGGTCGCCGACGACGCCCACACGCGCTTCAAAGGCCTTGCCTCCTACGAGACGCTGTTCGAGGTGAAGCCCCTGGGCCCAACCGCGCAGAAACAGGCGGACAAGGGTGAGGAAACCACGATCGAGCGTACACGCCGTTTGCTGTACGTCACCTGCACGCGGGCGGAAGAGAGCCTCGCGCTTGTACTCTATTCCGTGGCCCCCGATACAATCCGCCACTTTTTGATTTTCAACGGATGGATGTCCGAGGATGAGGTCGTGATGGCTGCGCCCGGCGGGACCTAGAGGACGGTTCCGTACGAGTTTCGGCGACAAAGCAAAATCTGGGTCGTCCGATCGGCACTATGCGCGCGGAAGAGTGCGATCAGATCTTTCGCGGGAAGCGGAAGCAGGCTGTGGGCGCGCGAGCGCGCCACCTATAGTTGACAACCCGAACTGAGCGACATACCTAATTGTGCATGCAAGGAGGTCTTGCATGCACATTGATATCGCGGAGGTCGCGCTATGACACAGGTCACGCTTTCAGTGATCATTGGACGGTTTCAGCCTTTTCACAAAGGGCACCGTAAGCTGTTCGAACATGCTTCACAAATCTCAGATCAAACGTTGACGCTGATCGGATCGGCTTTCCGGCCGAGATCAGAGAAGAACGCGTTCAAATGGACGGAACGGGCGGATTTCATCACCACAGCTATGAAATCTGCTGGTTGCACGGCGGACATCACATGCCTGCCGCTGATCGATACTCTGTATGACGACAAGACCTGGGCAGGTAATGTGCGCACGGCGATTGATCTTCACTTGCGAACCCAAGGGATTGCGCGGGCGGATGCCCGGATTGTTCTGGTCGGGCATGATAAGGATGAAAGCAGCCGCTACTTGCGCTGGTTTCCGGAGCTCGAAGCTGTCTCAGTAGAGGCGGAACGCAACGGATCCACTGTTTTGAATGCCACCGACATGCGCGCCGGGCTGTTCCTGGATAAAGCTCCCGTTGCGAAATTGCGTGACACCTTCGGTGCGGTTGAAACCGATCAGGTTGTTTCATGGATGGAGCAAAACACAGGCGCCGTGGCTCAAATCCGCGCAGAGGCGGCGTATAATCAGGCCTATCGTGAGAACTACCGAAAGGCAGTTGCCACGTTTGGACATGAAATCCCTGCGGACTGCGCCGATGCGGTGGTGGTCCAGAACGGGCATATTCTGCTGGTCGAACGGGCCAAGGCTCCGGGTCAAGGACTGTATGCCTTGCCTGGCGGGCACCTCCAGAAAGAAACTGCGCAAGAGGCGGCAATCCGCGAGCTGATCGAGGAAACCCGCCTGAACATTCCGCGCAAGCTGCTGGAGGGCCGGATCGCCGCGCGGCAGGTGTTCGACCACCCGGATCGCTCCGAACGCGGCTGGGTGCGCACCGAGGCGTTCAAGTTCGAGCTGATTGATGGCAAGGCGCAGGAAAAGGTCAAAGGCGCGGATGACGCCAAACGCGCCTTCTGGATGCCGGTCAATCAACTGACCCCGGATGTGATGTTCGAAGATCACTTCGACATCATTCAGGCTTTGGTGCCCAATGTGCCCTTTGCCTATTCTTCGGTTCTGATGAGCCGGATGCACTGAATTCATCGGCCCCGCCGGGGCCATGATCCCCAGCCTGCCGGGAGGTCCGGTACGGCTTCACATATCCAATCCAAGGAGGACTGGAGCCATGATGATGCAAACATCAAATTTTGCAAACAGTGTTGCTACGGGCAATTTCCTGCTCGACACGGACAGCTACAAATACAGCCACCCCAAGCAATTTCCTGAAGGCACTGAACAAGTCTTTGCCTATATCGAGCCGCGCCGCCCCGATGGTGAGATCGATGAGGTCCTGTTTTTCGGCCTTCAGGCTGAACTGGTGAAGCTGGAAGGGCGCATCGTCACCCAAGCCATGCTGGACGAGGCCACCCCCTTTATCGAAGCCCACGGCCTTTCGCTCTATGTCGAAATGTTTCAGCACATCATTGATGCGCACGACGGGCTTTTGCCCGTGCAGATTGACGCCCTGGCGGAAGGAACGATTGCCCCGGTCTCGATCCCGCAGGTCAGAATTGTGAATACCGATCCCAAATGCTGGGCCTTGCCCGGCTTTCTGGAAACCCGGTTGCTTCGGGCCGTCTGGTATCCCAGCACCGTCGCGACCATTTCAAACTACGTTGTACGGCAAATCCGGGACCGCCTGATCCGAACCGATGGCAGCGACGAAGGCCTTGCCTTCAAGCTGCACGACTTCGGTGCGCGCGGCGCCACCAGCGCCGAAAGTGCTGCAATCGGCGGAGCTGCGCATTTGGTGAATTCGATGGGCACCGACACAGTGGGCGGGCTTGTACTTGCCCGCAACGTATACGGTGCCGGCATGGCGGGTTTCTCGATCCCTGCGACAGAGCACAGCACCGTGACCTCTTTCGGTGCGGATGGAGAGCTGGACTTCATGCGGCAGTTCCTTGCGGACAATCCCCAAGGGATCATCGCCTGTGTTTCGGACAGCTACGATCTGATGCAGGCGGTGCGGGAGTATTGGGGCACTGAGCTGCGCAACACGGTATTGGCCCGTGACGGGGTGCTTGTCATACGCCCCGACAGCGGCGACCCGTTGCAGATCGTGCCCGATGTGATCGAGGCGCTGATGGAGAGGTTCGGCTATTCCCTGACCCCGAACAGTTTCCGTATCCTGCCCAGCCAGGTGCGGGTGATCCAGGGTGACGGGGTGAACAAGACCTCTATTGTCCGGATCATGGACCGGATGATTGAGCGAGGCCTTGCCATTGGCAACATCGCCTTTGGCATGGGCGCAGGCCTGCTGCAGAAACTGGATCGGGATACGTTCTCATACTCGATGAAAACCTCGGCCATCTGTGTGAACGGGGAATGGCGCGACGTCTTCAAAGACCCGATCACTGCCGCGGGCAGCAAAACCTCGAAGAAAGGGCGTCTTGGTGTGATGGAAACAGATGCGGGCAAGTTTGTGGTTCGCCCATACGGCAACATCCCGTCCGGCCACGACGCGCTGAAAACAGTTTTCCGGGATGGCGAGATCATCGCGCGTCAGAGTTTTGAAGCCATTCGGAAACGCGTTGGCCTGATCGCATAATTGCAACCCTGCCAAGTCCGCCTTGTTCTGCAGGGCGGCCTTGGCCTTCTCCGCAATAATCCTCAAATCCGTTTGGATGCTGATCTCGTGGTGAAAGTCTGCTTTTGAGAAGCTGCATTGCAGCGTTGGCACTCACGGCGAGCGTCGGTTCAGGGCCGACCTCGCCCGCCGGGGCCTGCAGGACGCGCCCAGGGCCGCCGCGGCGCGGAGATCGGCCGGTATGAGCCCAAGGCGGCCATTTCCAATTCATGCTGCATGCGCACGCAGCGCGAAAATCGCTGCACCTGCTCAGTTCATGGCACGGCCCGGCAGCGGGAATAACTGCCATTCGTTGGTGGCGCGGCGAAGATTTTGAGGGCAACTCACAGGTTGCTGGACCTTCCGACCGATGAGCAATTCAGGTTAGCGGACATTCAATTCCTCCGAAGCTGCCCGCAGGCCAAGGGCCAGAAGAGCAGACACGAGACCCGACGCTGAGGCTGCAAGCATCAATATCAAGAGCATCAGTGCCGGTTCTATGGTGGGTAGAGCAAGCCCAGTGAGTGTTGTCAGGACCGCGCCTCCGGCCACGATCAAGGCGCCATTCAAACCAGCTGCGCTGCCTGCAAGATTGGGCCGCACGGACATGGCTGAAGCATTGCTGCTTGGCATTGTGATACCATTTCCAAGGCCGACAAAAACCGTGCTTCCGAAAAACAATACGGGCGAAACAAAGCCCAATAGGATGGCGGCAATGCCCAAAGAGATACCGAAACAGGCGGTAAGCCGTCCCGCCATCATCATCGTTGTTGGCTCAAACTTCGGTGCAAACCGGCCAGCAATAAACCCTCCAAGCATGAATCCGGCTGTGATCGTTCCCATAGAGAAACCTAGCTCGGCCGTCGTCATGCCAAACTGTGACTGTGCAACCAAAGGCACGCCTGTCAGGAAGATGTAGAACGCGCCGGTCGAGAAGGCGCTGCAAAAGGAGAAGGCCCAGAAGCGCGGCTCCTTCAGCAGATCGAGCATCCCTTCGGGATTTGCAGCGTTAGGCTCCGAGCGGGCCGGTTTTGTCTCTCCGAGATCCATCCAACAGATCGCAAAGAGCACGCAGCCAGATACTGCATAGAAATAGAAGTTTGCACGCCATCCGAAGGCGGCGTCCAGAAGCCCGCCAAGCATTGGCCCCAGCATCGGCGCGATGGCCATCGCCATGCTGATGTATCCGATCAACCCTGCTGCCTTCCGTTCGGACGTGGTGTCACGGACAATTGCCAACGACAGCGCGTAACCAGAGATCATCCCGCCTTGCAGCATCCGAAAAACTAGGAACGTCCAGACATCTGCGGCGAAGGCGCAGATGACCGATGCCCCGGCGAACACAAACAATGAGGTCAGAAGGACGGGGCGGCGGCCAACCCGGTCGGACAATGGGCCTACAATGAGCTGGATCACCGCCGTGGTGGCGAGATAACCAGCGACGGCAAGGCTCACAGTTGCGTAACTCGCATCCAAGTCAGTCGCGATACTGGCGAGTGAAGGCAGGAACATATTCAACGATAGAGTTGAGAATGCTGTTAGCAGGATCAGCGTTACAAGGGCGGGTGGCGTTTGGGCTTTCATCATTTGGTGTTTTCTCGGTCATGAAACAAAAAAGCCCCCGAACTTGGTTCAGGGGCGCGTGGAGACAGATATGGAAACCGTTATCGGACCATGCACCTCTCGGATACGACTACGACGATGTATCGTGGCTTCATTTAAGTTTCTCCTTCAACCCCAAGGCTAGTTAGGGGCCTTTAGTTTGGCAATGGCTGCTTCGGTAAATTTCTGCACTGTGACGAATGATAAGATGGGGCTCACAACCGCCGAATGCCGGCGCAGCACGCAGCGCGACCAAGGTGGCACAAGAGCAGCTGTTCGCCGAATCCGCCAAACCCTTGGCTTTTCACCGCTTGAACCGGCACGCTGCCGTTCGCGTATCAGCAACTGTCGTTCGCACCAGGAGCGGCGAAACCGGGTAGTGAGCCCGACCCAGTCATTGGCATTTCTCGTTGCGCGCGCACGCAGCTCGAAAATCGCTGCACATGCCAAAATTCCGACGCTGCCAAGCAACCAGAGAACCGGCCGTTCAGGCGGCGTGCAGCGATGTTGGCACGGGGACTCACAGATCCGCAGACCTTGCCGTAAGCGTCCGGTCTAGCCGCTCTGCCGAAGGTTGCTATGAGCAGAAACTGTCCAGCAACGAGATAATGGACAGTATTGAGGTTGGGCATGGGCAAGAAGCGTTGTCGTCGGAATTGGTCAAACGAAAAGAAGCGTATGATTTGCGCGCAGACGAAGTTGCCGGGGGTACTCGCTACGTGATTGCTCAGCACCCGAAACAGACCTCCAGAGCGCTTGCCCGCGTTAAATCGGAATCCTTGTCCGCGCTAATCCAGTGAGCAACTCCCCAACTATTGGACAGTTTCCGGCGTAAATTAAGCTACTCTCTGCTCCTGCTGATCGGTTTGGTTTCCGTCTTTCCTCAGCCAATAGACCATGGCTGGTGGCTTGCCGCCAAGGGCGGAGTGTGGGCGCTTGTGATTGTAGAATGCCATCCATTTCCGGATCCCGGCCTTGGCTTCTGATCCGCTCTCCCAGGCATGCAGGTGGGCGCAGCCCGGACTGCGGCCGGACGGTGATCTGACACACGGGGCCGGAACGGTGGAATTGGGAGGGGCCCGCGCCTGGCGCGGGAGGAACCGGATTTCTCCGTGGAGGCTGACGCGCAGCGGCATCAGAACCCGTGTTCAGATTGCCGGCCGGATGGCAGGCGGACCAATCAAATGAAAAATGCCGGGGCAGGGGAGGAGCGGGCGCAGCCCGTCGATGCCCTGCCACGACTCCTAGAATATGCAATCCGCGCGCCCTGCGCGGATTTCTACTCTTTCTTTCTGAAGCCGCAGCTGCCCAGCTGCCAGACAGTCCAGCCTTGTCCCGCAAAAGAGATCGTCACCCTCCGGGGCGGAAACTGGGTAGTGCAAACGACTTGTGGCCGCGGTGGAAAGTGGCTCGGCCCTATGCGCATCATCGAAATCTTCCGGCGCGGCCAGAAACCAACCACCCGCGCACCGCCAAGGAACCAGGCCGCATGATGGAACGCAAATCAAATTGCTCAATAGCAGCCTGAGCCGGTGAGGCGGTTTTGGACAGTGCCGCCCTGCACCGGATCATGCCGCAGCTCAAACATCCAGCAACGCGCACCGGGGAAATGGCGATGCCCGGATGCCTGACAGCGCTGAACAAGGCTCATGGCACAAAGGAAAGAACCGCTTCCAATCGGTCAGCACTTCCCGGAAAATAACATCGGCGAAACGCTTTCCCATAGACACCGACCAGCTTCCGCGGCCTCCTCCTTGTCAGGGTTTCCCAACGCGGGCCATCCGAGACTGCCGACGCGGTACCGGGTGCTGATCGAAAATCTTGCTGGCGCCCTGAACGCGCCAGAAGTGCGGCGGGAGGCGACGGCGTCGCTGCAGGCGCTGATTTCGGAGGTGCGGATGGTTCCGGACGGTCCTGCACCGGGCGGGTATCAGCTTGAACTTGTTGGGGAATTGGCAGGGCTGATGGCTTTGGGGCAGCCGAAATCGAAAAAGCCCCCGCATTTTGCGGAGGCTTGGTTGGAAACGTTGGTTGCGGGAGCAGGATTTGGACACTGTTTCATTCAAGTTCAATAACTTGTGGCTACGTTGCCAGCCGCCATCCTTGCAAGCTTTGCTTGAGTATCTTCCTACATCCGTTTTGCGCAGGAAGCTGCCGCTGCAAAGTTTCGAACTGCCGACGCCCTTCGAAACCTGGCCGGCCCCGAGCTATCGTTCACCTCACCTTTGGCCGCGGCAGTGCAGCTTAACCAGACCAGCCGCACAAGTGCCACGCTGCTTTTGCCAAGATCAAAGGTCTGCTCGCCGGGCAGACCCGCTGCCTTAACCAGTTGCTCGGGAAACCCGCTCTGGTCTTCAGACCGCTTCCCGCACCGCGCTCAGGAATTGCTGTGTCCGCTCCCGCTGCGGGTTGCCGAACAGTTGTGCGGGCGGGCCCTGCTCTTCGATCTTGCCGCCATAAAAGAAGCATACCCGGTCCGAGATATCGCGGGCAAAGCCCATCTGATGCGTCACCATCAGCATGGTCAGGTTATGTTCCGAGACCAGCTGGCGGATCACGTTGGTCACCTCGCCGATCACCTCCGGGTCCAAGGCCGAGGTGACCTCGTCGAACAGCATCACTTTGGGCCGCATCGCCAGTGCGCGGGCAATCGCCACCCGCTGCTGCTGGCCGCCCGACAGGCGCGAGGGATGCTGATCCTTCTTGGAGATCATTCCGACCAGTTCCAGTAATTCTTCTGAACGGTCGCGCGCCTCGGCCTTGGACAGGCCCAGGACCTGCACCGGCCCTTCCATGCAGTTTTCCAACGCTGTCATATGCGGGAACAGGTTGAAGTGCTGAAAGCACATGCCGATGTCGGCGCGGCGGCTGCGCAGGTGGCGTTCGCTGGCAGGCACCAGCTGGCCGCCCTTGGGCATATGCGTCAGCGGCTTGCCGTCCACATAGATCACCCCGCCGTTGATCTGCTCAAGCGTCATCAGCATCCGCAGCACGGTGGTCTTGCCCGAGCCGGAGGGACCGATGATCGAGACCATTTCCCCTGCCGCGACGTCGAGATCGAGGTCGTCCAGCACAGTGAGCGCCCCATAGGATTTGTTCACCTTGCGAAAGCTCACCATCGGCGTGTCTTCACCGGTGATTTCAAGCGGAAAGCCAGTATTGTCCAGCATCGTTACAGTCCCAGTTTGCGGCGCACATACCCTTCGAACAGCCGGATCAGGCCCGCTGCCGGCAGGGAGATTGCCAGAAAGATGATGCCGACCATCGTGTAAGGCTCCAGAAAGCGGTAGTTTTCCGAACCGATGGCATTGGCGGTATGGATAAGCTCGGCAACCCCGATCACCGACAGCATCGGCGTGTCCTTGAAGATGCCAACCAGGTAGTTGCCCATGCCCGACAGAGCGGGCGGGATGGCCTGCGGAATAATTACCCGGCGGTACTTCTGCGCGGTGGACATGTTGAGCGCGATTGCCGCCTCCCACTGGCCTTTCGGCACGCTTTCAATACCGCCGCGGAAGACCTCAGACAGGTAGCAGGCATAATGCAGACCGATGGCGATCATGCCGGACATCCAAGGGCTGAGCCGGATGCCGAACTGCGGTCCTACATAGAATACAAAGAAGATCTGCAGGATCAGCGGGGTGGAGCGGATGAACTCGACGAATTCCCGCACCGCAAAGGTCACTGCTTTGGAGGGGGTCCGCTGCGCCAGTGCCAGGGCCATGCCCAGCACTACCGCAATCGCATAGCCCGCGAGGGCCGCAACCAGCGTGTTGCCGGTGGCAGTGATCAGGCGGGGCAGAATCTCCCAGGTGAAATCCCATTGCCAGTCAAACATGGCTTACGCCCTCCCCATCTTGCGCGCCATGTGGCGTTCCAGCCAGCGCATGAACGGCGTCACGAAAAAGCGGGCCAGGACGTAATAGATGACCAGTGCCGCGCCAAAGACTTGCGCCGACAGGAAGGTCGAGGCGTTGATCTGGCGGGATTCGAACATAAGATCGGCAACCGAGATCAGCGAGACCAGCGCGGTGCCTTTCAACAGCTCGATCATCAGGTTGCCCCAGGGTGGCAGCATGCTGACAAGCGCCTGCGGCAGAATGATCCGCCGCATCCGCTGCGCCGGGCTCATGTTAATGGCAAGCGCCGCCTCCCACTGGCCCTTAGGTACCGACAGGATGCCGCCGCGCACCAGTTCCGCCCCGTAAGCGCCGATGTTCATGCCCACCGCCAGATAACCGGCAGTGAATTTTTCAATCGTCAGGCCGAACAACGGCAGGACAAAGAAGATCCAGTAGAGCTGGACCACAAGCGAGGTGCCGCGGAAGATTTCGATATAGGTGACAGCTGCACCATGCAGCAACCGGTTCTGCGAAAGCTTCATCAGGCCCATGCAGAGCGAGATCGCGATGCCAATTGCTGCAGCAAGCAGGAACTGTACCAAAGTAACGCCCGTCCCAGACAGGAGCCGCGGCCAGTACTGGACCAGGAATTCGTAAAAACCCATCAGTAATCCGTATTGCACGAGGAGAATTTCAGGCGGCGGCACCCAAGGCGCCGCCGCACAGCCGGATCAGCGGTTCGCGCAGGTCCATTCGGTGGTCTTGTCACCGGGCAGGGTGCTTTCGGTGTAGCCGTACTTAGCGACGGTCTGCATCATCTCCTCGGAACCGATGTAGCCTGCCAGCGCTTTGTTGAACTCGGCCAGGAAATCACTATCCGCATCACGGAAGCCAACGCCGACCCAGTTCAGCGTCCATTCCGGCAGCGCGCTGGGATCGGTCACATCGACGGCCTCGTCGCTATCGGCCAGATGCGCGGCTTCGAAATAGGTCATGCCGGCAGCATCCGCGCGGCCGGCCTTAACGGCTGCGAGCATTTCAGTGGGCCCTGGCACCTGCATGATCATCGCGTCGGTCAGCCCTTCCTTCTTGGCAGCCTCCACGGTGTTGTAGCCGGATCCGGCAGCCAGCACCGCTTCGGCGGACAGGATATCCTGATAGGTCTGGATCCCCTTGGGATTGCCGGCCGGAACGATGAAGGCGTCACCGGATTGTGCAATCGGCTCGGAGAAGGCAATGTTCTCGCAGCGGCTGTTGAGGATATAAAGACCGCCGGTGATCATGTCATAGCGGTTCGCCTGCAAGCCAGGGATCAGACCGCCCCAGTCGGTGACGGTGGCCTCGACGTTGTCGTGCCCCATCTTTTCCAGGATGCCGACGGCAATCTCGTTCACAAACCCCTTGGCGTCGCCGTTCTCGTCCGGGTAGCCCCAGATTGGGATATTGGAGAAGCCGATGCGGAGCGGCTCACCCGCAGCAATCCGGTCATCAATCGGCCCGGCCAACGCCGCAATCGAGCTGACCACGGTTGCAACTGCCGCTGCGCCCAGAGTGTTGAGTAGTTTGTAAGTCATGGTTTCCTCCCAGAATTTAACCTGTCTTCGATATGGAACCCGCGCCTGCTGTTTGGCTGGGGCGGCGTCTCCATTGCCACGGTCCTGAGCTTGAGCCGGTGATGAGAGCGGGACACCGGGGATGTGCATCAGGACCGTGAACTCCTCCTTGGTGCCGGGCGCCCTCAGGCGCCGGACAGCATCCGTTTGCTTTGCGGGTCATAGAACGGGGTCAGGCTGACATCGGCCTCGAAGCTTTTGCCCTCCACCAGGACCGTGAATTGGCCGTTCTCCACCGCTGCCTTGTCTGTTTCGCCGTCCGGCAGGTTCAGCAGGCACAGGCCGACAGCCGCCCCGACCGTCTGTCCCCAGGCGCCGGCGGTCACGTAGCCCGCAATCTTGCCGTCCCGTAGAACAGGTTCGTTGTGATGCAGCAGCGGTCCGGGATCGCGCAGTTTGACCGAGCACAGGAACGGCCCCTTGTTTTCCGCCTTGCGCGCCAGATAGGCATCGCGGCCGATAAACGGGATGGGCTTCTTGGCCTTGCAGACAAATTCCATGCCCATCTGATGCGGTGCTTCGGTATAGGCCATATCGTGGCCCCAGTGGACAAAGCCCTTTTCCAGCCGCAGCGCATTCAGCGCCTCGCCGCCGATCAGGCGGATGCCTAACTGTTCACCGGCCTGCATCAGAACTTCGAACACATGCTCAGCGAAATCCGGGGTGACGAAGATTTCCCAGCCCAACTCGCCGGAATAGGACAGACGCTGCGCAAACACCGACGCGTGGCCAATGTGGAAATGCTGCAGACTGTTGAACGGGAACGCTTCGTGCGACACGTCGGCATCGCTGACGGCCTGCAGCAGTTCGCGGCTCTTCGGTCCCATGATCCCCAGCACGCCATAGGCGGTTGTCGCATCGCGCAGGCGCACATCCTCGCCCGGCTGGATCAGGTCGCGCAGATGCAGATAGTCGCGCCGGGTGTGCGAGATTGAGCTCATCACCATAAAGCTGTCTTCGCCATGACGCGCAACCGTGACATCGCTTTCGATACCGCCGCGTTCGTTCAGCATCAGCGTATAGGCGACGCGGCCATTGGCCATTGCCATGTTGTTGGTGCAGATCCGCTGCAGGAAGCTTTCGGCGTCGCGGCCCTCGACCATCAGCTTGCCCAGCATGGTGTAGTCGATCATCGCAACCGCTTCACGCGCGGCTTTCTGTTCCTCCTGCACATGCGGGAACCAGTTCTGGCGTCCAAAGCTGTATTCGTACTTCGGCTCAACCCCTTCGGGCGCGAACCAGCCGGGGCGTTCCCAGCCCTGGGCCTCGGTGAAACAGGCGCCGCGGGCCTTCATCGGGTGATAGAACGGCGTGCGGCGCAGGTTGCGGACGGTCTCGCGCTGGCGGTTCGGCCAATGCATCGCATAGGTCAGCACCAGCGTTTCCGGGCAGCGTTCCTGCAGATAGGGATCGCGCGCCTGGAACTCCTCGCAGCGCTTGGGGTCCATTTCGCTGAGGTCGATCGGCGGATGGCCGTCGATGATCCACTGCGCCAGTGCCCGCCCGGCGCCGGAACCCGACTGGATCCCGGTGGAGTTTACCCCGCCCAGCACAAAATAGTTCGAGATGTCCGGTGCCTGCCCCAGGATGAAACGGCCGTCATAAGAATAGCTTTCCGGCCCGTTAAAGAAGGTGCGGATACCGGTTTCCTGCAGCAGCGGCACCCGGTTCATCGCCAGTTCCAGAACCTCCATCACATCGTCCTCGACAAACGGCAGGCTGTCGAATTCAAAGTCTTCGGAAATGCCTTTCATGCCCCAGGGTTTGGCCTGGAAATGGGCAAAGCCGAACAGCAGCTTGCCGGCGTCTTCCTTCCAATAGGTGCCGTCACAGTAGGAGCGCAGCACCGGCAGGTCGCTGGGCAGATTATCAATTGCCTCGGTCACCAGATAGTAATGCTCGCAGGCGTGCAGCGGCAC
Organism: Leisingera sp. M523; assembly: GCF_025141335.1. NCBI lineage: Bacteria > Pseudomonadati > Pseudomonadota > Alphaproteobacteria > Rhodobacterales > Roseobacteraceae > Leisingera > Leisingera sp. M523. The sequence continues at coordinate 3,345,548 of NZ_CP081036.1, read as the reverse complement.
GCCAACACCGTTCTGCCGGCCCAATTCCCGCGCCCACATGCCGCCGCAGTTCACCACGTAATCGGCGCTGATCGTGCCCTGATCGGTGCGAACGCCAACGGCCTTGCTGTCACGGGTCAGAACTTCTTCGACATTGATGTTCTCAAAGATCTTGGCACCGCGCATCCGCGCACCCTTGGCCAGCGCCGTGGTCAGATCCACCGGGTTGGCAGAGCCGTCGCTGGGCATATAGATGCCGCCCAGCACGCCATCGGGGTTCATCAGCGGCCAGCGTTCCTGGATTTCGGCGGTTTCCAGATACTGCGCCTCAATCCCGAACAGTGCCGCAAAATCCGCCTTGCGCTTCAGCTCGGCCATCCGTTCATCGTTCACCGCAACCGAGATTGAGCCCGACCGCCGGTAACCCGGGTTCTGACCGGTTTCCGCCTCGATTTCCTCCAGAAGCTCGATACCGTATTTGGCAAAGGCGGTGGTGGCGTGGCTGCCCTGCAGCTGCCCCACAAGGCCCGCGGCGTGCCAGGTGGTGCCGCTGGTCAGCTGCTTGCGCTCCAGCAGTACAACGTCGGTCAGCCCCTGTTTGGCCAGATGATAGGCCACCGAGCAGCCGTGAATGCCGCCGCCGATGATGACAACCTGCGCGTGGGACGGGAGTTGTTTGGTCATTCTGGTGAAACCTGTGGCTTATGTGATGATCGGAAGCTCGCGCGCAGCACGGCGCGACAGCAGTTCGGCGCCATCCTCATGGATGACAATGTTTTCCTCATGCAGCATCATCTTGTTGCCGCCAAAGGCGAAACCGGGCTCAAGCGTCAGCACCATGCCGACCTCGATCACGGTGGTGTCGCCGGGCATCAGCGAGGGCCATTCGGTCACCTGCATCCCCAGCCCGTGGCCCATCCGGCCGATCTGATGGCCGCTGCAGCCGCCCGCCTCCAGGACCTTGGCCATAGCGCCCCACAGATCCGCGGTGGTGATGCCGGGGCGCGCCGCCTGCAGGCCGGCCTCGGTTGCGCGCCAAGCCAGATCATAGGCGGATTTGGCCGCGTCAGAGGCATGGCCAAAGGCATAATTCCGGTCAAAGTCGCAGCTGTAGCCGCCCCAAAGGGAACCGGTATCCAGCAGCAGCATGTCGCCGTCTGCGATCACCCGGTCGGTGGGCCGGTTGATCACGTCCGAGAACCCGCCGGGGCCGGAGCTGCCGACCAGATAAGGCACGTCATCGGCGCCTTGCTGGAGCAGATCGATCTTGAACTTGGCAAAGGCCTGGCGTTCGGTATCGCCTGCCCGGATATGGTTCGGCAGATCTTCAAAGGCCGAGGAGGCAATACTGCAGATGCGTGCGATCTTGGCGATCTCAGAGGGGGATTTCACCATCCGCAGGCTACGCACCACTTCGGTGCCGTCGGCCATGGAAATGCCGTCCAGCCTGCTCTGCAGTTTCTGAAAGTCGGCGGCCGGCATCCGCACATGGGTTTCATGCCCCATCGGAACACCCAGGGTGCCGCCGCCGGGCATCACCTCGCGCAGGGTATCGGCCAGCAGGGAAATGCCGTCATCTTCCGGCTGCGGTGCCAGCCAGGTGCGGATATCGGAAACCCAGGTCAGCGACATGCTGGGACCGCCGATTTCCGGGATCACTGCAATGGGTGCGCCGCTGGCCGGGATCACCACAAACCAGGGCCGTGTCGGGCTGAGCCAGAAAATCGTATCGAACCCAGTGAAATAGCGCACTTCCGGCTCGGTAGTCAGCAGCAGCGCATCCAGCCCAAGGCCCGCCATGATCTTCTGGGCGGCTTGCGTGCGCTGTTCGAATTCGCTGGTAGAGAAGCCGCGTTCGGCGGCGGGATGCACATCCGTCATCATTTTAATCCTGAGGCTTCAATTGGGTGTGAAAAAGCATGCCCGCACCGGCGACGCTGTCGCGCAGCCCTGCCAGCCGGGCAAGGTGCCAGGCGGTGACTTGATTGCTGGACAGAACCGGCTTGCCCAGGGCTTCTTCGGCTTCAGCGATAATGGGCAGCGCCCGCAGGCTGGTGCAGGACACAAATACGCCATCGCAATCATCGCGCCGGCCGACTTCCTTGACCGCAGCCAGAATGCTGTCCGAGGAAATCCGGGCGACCTTGAAATCATCCGATTGGTCGAAGGTTCCAATCGCATTCACCTCAAACCCTGCCGCAGCCAGATTGTCCCGCATTTCAGTGGTCACCTCGGGGGCGTAGGGGGTGATCAGTGCGATCTTCTTCACCTTCAGGGCTTGAAGCGCGGCTTTGCAGGCCGTCAGCGGATTGGTGATTTTTGCCTTCGGATGCACTTTGCTCAGTATGCTGTCCACCCGTGCTTCGCCAATCATCGTGGCGCCGGATGTGCAGCAATACCCAATTGCGCCGAATTCAAACGCCGGCGGCAGCAGCTCAGCCGCCGCTGGAAGATCGGCCTCCATCTTGCGCAGCGTGCCACAGGTGACTTCCATCTCGTTCGGGATCCGCGCGTGATAGACAGCAACATCCTTGCGCCGCAGCAGCGTGGCAAACTCATGCTCAAGCGTCTGATCGGATTGCAGCACGATCAGTCCGATCCGCGCCCTTGCGCCCAGACCGCCGTCCGCTGTGAACTCCAGTGTCTGAATATCCGGCACCACGTTCTTAAACCCGCCTCTAGAAAAAACGGGCGTCAGCCCTTCCCCCTGCTCCATCGCCTTGCATTCCATGGGCACTCCATGCAGTCAGGAGATGAAACTCTCGCTTGCTGGTATATACCAATGATCTGGTATATACCAAATGAAAAATTGTGGGAACTGGACACATGGGCGCAAATGATCTGACCTCGGAAAAGAAAATGCCTGCCTTTCAGAAGGTTATCGACCACCTGCGAGATCAGATCCGCAGTGGAAAGCTGCCCGAGCATAGCGCGCTGCCCTCTGAAAGAGCCATCGGCGAGCAGTTCGGCATCAGCAGGATGACCGCCCGCCGCGCCCTTTTAGCGGTTGAACAGGAAGGTCTCGCCTACAGTTCCGGCCGCCGCGGCCGATTCGTCTCTCCGCAGCGGCTGACCTATGACATCAGCAAGACGGTCAGCTTCTTTGCCCATGCAGAAAGCGGCGAACTTGGCCTTAAGATCGAACTGATCTCTAAACAGCTGACCCAAGCCGATGCCGCCCTGGCGGCCAAGCTTGCAGTGGCCGAGGGCGACGCCCTTTACAAGTACACACGGCTGTTTCTGCTCAAAGGGCATCCTGCCTTTGTAGAAGAGGAATTTGCCGTCGCGCATCTGTTTCCGGATCTTTTCAGCCACGACCTGCAGCAATCAACAACGCTGCTCATGGAGCGGGAATACGGTATGCCGCCTCATTCCGGCGACATTTCCATCCGTATGCGCGCATTGAATGAGGAGGAGGCAGGATTGCTTGGGTTGCCGACCTATAATGCAGGGATCGAGCTGGAGCAGGTGATCTATGATGCGGGTGGCCGGCCGTTCTGCTTTGACCGCCAAATCTGGCGCGGCGAACTGGCCGAATTCACCGCCCACGCAATCGTGCGGGACCGCCATCTTCCAACTCCAGACAAGGCTTAAACAATTCAGCGCTTCTTGCGAGCACTGAACCGCATCAAATGTGGGCCAGGAAGATTTCGCTTCCGGTTCGACGCGACATAGGCAACGGTCGCGGCGATTTCGCGGGCCTTCTGACGGGCTCATTCGTGCTTGGATAGAGAGATCTTTCGAACAATCCGGCGGGGTGTGCATTTGGGCTTTGGCGGGCAAGCGGCACAGCCCTGATTTCGGGCCTGAAAACGTTTGACCCTATCCTTGTCGAATTTTGGCCTGCCTTGCGGGATGTCGCGCCAGTAGGGACGCAGTTCACGGCCGCCGGGGCATTGATAGGCATCTGTGTCTGGATCATAGATGAACTCAGTGGCTGGGAAAGCTCCATCCTTGCGGGCGGGTTTATCAAAAACGGGAATTTGCGGCTCGATACTTTGGTCCTCGACCAGCCAGCCGGGCATCCCGGCGGTGCCATAGGCCGTATCCGTTCAGGCAACAGATCGAAGCGCTCCCGCCTGCGCTCCAGCATCTGGCGTACGGAACTTACTTCGGCCTGGCGGATGGGCACCGTGGCCTCAACATCGACGATGACCGCATAATCCAAATCGACCAGATAGATTGTGCTGTATGTAAAAAAGGGTCAGTCGCCGTTTGCGCTGGTGTAACGTGAAGCGGGATCTGATGGCGAGATCGCATTGGGCTTCACTGGCGTTGCCGCGCCAAAAGCACTGTCATCGAGTGTATCAGGACATTCTTGGGTTGCTCGGGCAACCGCATCCGGGGCAGTTATTCCTTAAAATCAACCTTGCGGTAGCGGCTGGAATCTGCCTTGACGAGCGATGCATCCGCCCCAAATGCTTCACCGCCGACAAGCCCTTCAGCGACACATCGCGCCACCACATCTTCGATCAGATGACGGGACAGATCACTGTTGCGGAAACGACCATGGCAGTTCTTGGAAAAGGTGGAATGGTCGGGCACACGATCGCTCAGATCCAGGCGGCAAAACCAGTGGCAAGCCAGGTTCAGATGCACCTCATCGCAAAGCCGCCTCTCTGACCGGATGCCAAAGCAATAGCCTTCGATCAGCATCCGGATCATCAACTCGGGATCGATGGGTGGGCGACCTGTATGGCTGTAGTGCTCCGAAAGACGTGAGCGGATGCTGGTCAGATCAACAAATGGATCAATTGCGCGCAGCAGGTGATCCCCGGGCACATGATCTTCCAGGGCGAACCCGTAAAACAACGCGCCTTGTGCCTCTTGTCGCTGCCCCATCATCGCCAAGTCCCCCGCCTATGCAGGAATTGCATCAATTACCTGCAGGCAGATCAAGGAAGACTTTTTCAACGCAATCTGCGTGAAGCGGACGCGCAAGACTGTTCTGGCTGCGCCTGCAGCGAATGACGGCTCCGTCCCGTAGCCTGGGAGTTCGGGTGACAAATCTCGCTGCAGCATGCTTGAACGGCTGGTTTTCACGCCGCGTAGCGGCGCTGAAAAGATGCGTTTGCGGCGATTTTCGTGCTGCGATCGCGCGCAGCAGAAAAATCTAAGGTACAAATAATGGGATGTACCGGCTGCTTCACCCAGCAGGTTAGGCTTGGCCTATTTCTGCACATGAAGAAGTAGTATGGGAAGAATGATTTTGATGAGCCGATGTCTGTCGGCATCGATATCGGTAAGGACGTGTTTCATCTGGTTGGTTTCGATCACGATGGGCAGCTTGTTTTCCGCAAGAAGATCAAACGGCTGGCTCTTGTGGCGGCCTTTGAGCAATTGCCACGCTGTATCGTTGGAATGGAAGCCTGTCTGAGCGCACATTTTGTGAGCAGGACACTTCGGGGGGTGGGGTTTGAGCCGCGGATTGTTCCCGCGATTTATGTGAAGCCTTTCAACAAGGGTCAAAAGAACGACTGCAACGATGCCGAGGCGATTGCAGAGGCCGCATTGCGCCGCAATCTTAAGGCGGTTTCTGAGAAGACGCAGGACCAGCTTGACCTGCAAACTCTGCATCGCGTCCGGTCTCGCCTTGTGTCGCGGCGGACGGCCGCGATGAACCAGATCCGGGCCTTTCTGATCGAACAGGATATCACCGTCCGGCGCAGCGTGTCTGCCTTGCGCAACTCGCTTGAAGCCATCCTCGGCGATCGCAGCGGCGAGATGTCCCTGCGCATGCGCAAACTGATCTTAGGTCTCCGGCAGGACTGGAACTGGCTGGACAAACGGATCGAGATGACCACGGCTGAAATCAAGGAGGGCAGCGAAACTGAGCCGGGTTGCCAGCGGCTTATGACGATCCCTGGTATTGGCCCGTTGATCTCAACGGCGATGGCTGCTGCCGTTGGCGAGGGCGAGGCCTATGACCGGGGACGCGACTTTGCAGCCTGGCTCGGATTGGTCCCGAGGCAAAGCAGCACCGGCGGGCGCACGATATTGGGGACATCACAAAACGGGGCAGTCGTTATCTGTGCATGCTCTTTGTGCTGGCCGCACAGGTCATCATGATGCGCCCCAAAAACTGGCACAAGTTCAGCTGTGGTCCGTGGCTGGAAGCAGCGTCAATGCGGATGCAGCACAACAAACTTGGTGCGGCACTGGCCAACAAGCTCGCCCGGATCGCCTGGAGCGTCCTCAGCACCGGCAAAGACTTTGATTGGAGAGGACAAGAGATAGCGGCTGCGGTCTGATCAGGCCAATGCCGCAAACAACGTTCGTAAACCTCAACTGCATGGAACGGAATTAAGACGCACCCAAAGTCTGAGAGTCCAAATGGTCATCAATGATCTGGCAAGTAATGAGACAGCGGCGCGTGCGCACTCCCAACAGGGCCACGGCAAACAATGAAGCCGATACAAAGACCGGATGCATATCAGCGGCTTCCAGAAGACATGCGATTGATCACTTGCGAACAGCAGCCGGTACATACATTGGGCTCTCTGCTGACCTCGAATGCGCTGCAGCATCCACGGGCTCCAGATCGCCCGGCTAGGCGCGACCGGCCCAACTAGAGGTGGTCGCGGGAATTCAGACCAGTTGCCAATATGGATCGCATGATGAAAGTGACGATCCAAAATGACGAAACGCAAGAACCCTTCTCCCGCATTCAAAGCCCAAGTTGCGCTTGCGGCGATCCGCGAGGAGAGGACACTGGCAGAGTTATCGAAGACGCTCGGCGCGCATCCGAACATGTCCAGCGGCTGGAAACAGGCGGCGGTCAAGAACATGGCCTGGGCCTTTTCCAAGAGGACCGGCGCTGCGGCCAAATCCAACGGGGCTGAGATCGGCAAGCTGCATTCCAAGACCGAACAACTTGTGGCTGAACGCGGTTTTTTGAAACGCGCCCGGGATCGTTAAGCAAGGATAGCAGGCAGATGTGCATTGAAAAGGACCATCCGAAGATCAGCGTCCGCCGTCAGTGCCAGAAACTGTCGCCGGCCCGTTCGAACCTGTATTGCACGCCAAAGGGCGAGAGCGCCGGGAACCTGCGGTTCATGGCAATCATCCGCTGCCCGGCAGGCGGTTTGCTGCTGCAAATCCGCCGGGAGGGACAGGCAGTTTCCTGAGACACCGTGGTACGGCTCCCGCCAGATGGCCCGCTATTTGCAGCGGCAGGGCCAATAATGCGGCCGTCACCCTACGCGCCGCCTGATGCGGCTCATGCGCCTTGCTCCGGTCTGTCAGACGCCGAAGACCAGCAGGAAACACCCGCAGCACAAGATCTGGCCGTAGCTTTTGAAGGCGCTGGCCATCAGCCGCCCCAACCAGGCCTGGTGCGCCGGTATCAGCTGTATCCCCCTCTCTGCAGATTGCTTTGCAATCGCCTGCCGGGCAGTGGATGCGCCGGGGCTTTCTCGTATCTGGTAGCGGTCATGGGCTGGGTCAGCCGCAAGGTTCTGGCCTGGCGGCTCTCCAGCATGGAGGCTGGCTTCTGTGCCGGGATCAGTACACGGATGGCCTGTTACAACGCCGAACGCCGGCATTCGACCCATGGCATCTTGCCCCCCGGATGAGGCCTGTGAAAGCAAAATAGAAACCATGAGAATGGCAGCCTGATGCGAAACCCTGATCCACCTTAAACGGGCTACAAACTAGTCAAAAAAGCGCGACCACCTCTACTGATCATCATGGCACTTAAAAGCAAGCCAGACATCGATAACAGCAATCCCGTAAAAACGGGCAAAGCGGTTCAACAACAGCCGCCCGGCGTGATCATCCGTGCAATTAAAAATGACATCGCGTGCTTCCAATGCGTCCCAGGTGCTGGACTCACCAGTCCAAGTATCGAGGTTCACCAATGACATGCCGAGACCGGCTTTCGCTACAGTGCGCGCATGAATTTCGGCCTTTGGTTCTTTGGCTGACACATCGTCGTATCGCGCACCGTGCAGCCTGTTGAGATTTGTATCTTCGACACGATCTTTCTCGAACATGACAGTTTCGCGAACACCGGGACGCATTAGAAGGGGTAACGCTGCGCTCCCGGTGGCTCCCCCACCTGCAATGCCGCACCGGAACTTCGTGATCATCGTCTGCTTCAGCCGCCAGCCTCAAACGCGATCCCATATACAGAATACCGCCGGGAATGTCATGCTGCCCGGGTCAAGCGCGAGCTGAACTCAACCGAAGCCGTTGATGCACTAACTTTCAATTTGGACCACTCAAGTGGGGACGCTCACTTTTGCCCTGGGCATTGGTTTCGGGAGGCGGGGGCCGGAGGTTCAAACTCTCTCGCTCCGGCCAATATAACAAGGCGCCTTAGGGCGTCTTGTTGTATTGAAGCGGTGCTTAATGCTTCCGGGAAATGAGGATCAAACCGTTTCCAGCGCGGACATCCGCAGCTTTTTCCACAGAACATCCAACGTTGGCTTGGTGCTGCGCGGATCGCGGTACAGGCGGATTTCCAGATCTGTCGCCAGCCGGTCGTCCACCACTGCAAAGCGCCCCTGCTTGATTTCCTCACGGCACAGGCTGAGGGGCAGCCAGCCCATGCCAAAGCCCTCTTGGATCATCGCCTTGACGCTGTTTGCCAGCGCGTTCTGGTTGACGACAAAGACCTTCTGGCCGGGCAACAGCTGCGCCAGCGCAAATTCCTGTACCGAGCGCAGCGCCGAGACCGCGCCATAAGACAACAGCGGCACCGCGTCCTTGCCGCCCTTGGGAAAGGAAAATTCCGGCACGCCGTCAGGGGTTGTGCGGGAAACCGGCACATAACGGTCGGTGGACAGGGTCAGATGCTCGAAATTGGCGACCTCCAGGGGCCCAAGGAAATCCATCGACGGATGCCAGTAGGTCAGGATCACATCGCAATAGCCCTGCTGCAGCGCGCTGACGAACTGGTCGGCGGCCCAGGAGGTGGAATTGAGGTCGGTATCCACCCCGCCTTCGCTGGCCAGGGGCGCGATCAGCGTCTTGTAATGCGTCATGTAAAGCGACTGCGAGGCGGCAAAGCGGATCACATTTTCGCCCGCTGCATCAATCGTTTGGCAGCGTTCGATGGTTTCCTCGTAGGTGCGCAGCATGATGCGGGACTGCGACAGGAACACCTCGCCCGCCGGGGTCAGGGTCAGCGGCAGGGTTTCGCGGTTGATCAGCCGCACGCCGATCTCATTCTCCAGCGCCCGGATGCGGCGGGAGAAGGCCGGCTGGCTGACATTGCGTTCCTCGGCCGCGCGCGAGAAATTCTTGCACGCGACCAAAGCCTCGAAATCCTTAAGCCAGATGATGTCCAACTGGGTGTCCCGTCTTAACCGGCGGCCACCGCATCCAGCCTGTCTTCTTCGACAGCATGGCAGGCGACTGTGCTGCCATCGGGCTGGTGAATGGCTTTTGGCTGTTCACTCTTGCATCGTGCGTCCGCAAAGGCGCAGCGGCTTTGGAAGGGACAGCCTTGCGGCAGATTGATCGGCGTCGGGATCTCGCCTTTGAGGCGGATATGGTTCGGCCGGTCATCCTTCAGCTGCGGTACTGCGGACAGCAAGGCCCGAGTATAGGGGTGTTTGGGGCTGGAGAACAGCGTAGCCGTATCCGCAACCTCGCAAACAGAGCCAAGGTACAGAACCGCAACACGGGTGCCGAAATGCTCCACCACACTCAAATCATGGGTGATGAACAGATAGGTAAGGCCGCGGCTTTCCTTGGCTTCCAGCATCAGGTTCAGCACCTGCGCCTGGATCGACACGTCCAGCGCGCTGATCGGCTCATCAGCGATGATGAATTCCGGATCCACCGTCAGCGCGCGGGCAATCGCGATCCGCTGGCGCTGGCCACCGGAGAATTCATGCGGATAGCGCTTGGCCCAGCTGGGATCGACGCCCACCGACAGCATCACCTCGGTCACCTTGTCGCGCACCTCGGCGGCCGAAGCATTGGGGTTGTGATGGCGCACCGGTTCTTCCAGCGCCTGACGGATGGTCATGCGCGGGTTGAGCGAGGCATAGGGGTTCTGGAAGATCATCTGGATCTTCTTGCGCAGGGGCTGCATGGCGCCGCGCGATAGATCGTCAATGCGCTGGCCATCATAGTGGATTTCGCCTGCGGTGGGGGTCAGCAACCCCGCCACCAGCCGCGCCACAGTGGATTTGCCACAGCCCGACTCGCCAACCACACACAGCGCCTCGCCGCGGCCTACCTCCAGCGAAACATTGTTCACCGCATGGACCGCACGGCTTTCCCGCACGATCTTGCCCTGTTTGAACTTCAGCGTCTCAAGGAAGCCCTGATCCAGATCGAACCGTTTTTCCAGGTTCTTGATCTGCAGCAGCGGGCGGTCAGTCTTTGCGTCTTTCATGCCCGTGCCTCCTTACGGTCTTCGTCGCTGTGCAGGCGCTGCACCTCGTGGCAGGCCACCGCGACATCGCCGTATTGCACGATGTCCGGCATCCGGCTGCGGCACAGGTCGGTGGCGTATTTGCAACGCGGATTAAAGGCACAGCCTGCGGGTGCATTGGCAAGCCCGGGCATGTTGCCGGGGATCTGCTTCAGCCGCTGGCCTGGCACGGTCTGCTGCGGCAGCGCGTTGATCAGCCCCTGGGTATAGGGGTGCTGCGGATCATTGATGATTTCCCGCGTGCGCCCCGCCTCGATGATGCGGCCGGCATACATGACCAGCGTGCGCTCGGTCATCTGGCTGACCACGCCCAGATCATGGGTGATCAGGATCAGCCCCACTTGGTTCGACTGGCACAGCTCCAGCAGCAGCTCCATGATATCGGCCTGGATGGTCACATCCAGCGCCGTTGTCGGTTCATCCGCGATGATCAGCTGCGGATCCAGCAGCAGTGCAATGGCAATGATGATCCGCTGGCGCATGCCGCCCGACAGTTCGTGCGGGTATTGCTCCAGCCGTTCTTCCGGCGACGGGATATAGACCTCGCGCAGCTTGACGATGGCAATCTGGCGCGCTTCTTCGCGGCTCAGCTTGCGGTGCGCCAGCAGGGTCTCAACCATCTGCTGGCCGATGGTCAGCACCGGGTTCAGCGTCACCATCGGGTCCTGAAAGATCATCGCCATCCGGTTGCCGCGCATGGTGCGCAGGCGCTTGTCGTTCATCTGCACGACGTCCTCGCCATCGAACAGGATCTGGCCGTTGTCGATGTAACCGGGGCGGCTGAGCAGGTTCATCAGCGAAAACCCGGTGATCGACTTGCCCGCACCGCTTTCGCCGACAATGCCGAGGCGTTCGCCCTTGGCCAGGTCGAAGGAAATGCCGTTGAGGGCAGTGACCGTCTCGTCGCGCATGGCGAATTTCACGGTCAGGTCGCGAACGGAAAGAAGGCTCATCGCGTCACCCCTTGTAAAGTTTCGGGTTCAGGACGTCGCGCATCCAGTCGCCCAGCAGATTGATGACCAGGACCAGCACCACCAGCACCACGCCGGGGATGGCGGTGATCCACCAGCTGCCCGAAAAGATGTAATCAAAGCCCGAGGAAATCAGCGAGCCTAGCGACGGCTGGCTGGGCGGCATCCCCAGCCCAAGGAAGGACAGCGACGCCTCGGAAATGATCGCATTGGCGACCTGCACGGTGGAGATCACAAAAATCGGCGACAGCGAATTCGGCAGGATGTGCCGCACCATGATCCGCAGCGGGCCAAAGCCCAGCACGCGGGCGCTGTCGACATATTCCTTTTTCTTCTCAGCCAGAACGGTGGCGCGCACGGTGCGGGCATATTGCGGCCATTCCGCGACGCCAATGACGGCAATCAGGAACACGACAGCATAGCGGTTGAAGGTGTCAGTCCCGAACATCGCCTGGGTCACGGCCAGAAAGATGATCGCAACCATCAGGGTCGAGAACGACAGCTGGATATCGGCCAGACGCATCAGCAGACTGTCCAGGCGGCCGCCGACATAGCCGGCCACCAGCCCGATGGAGATGCCCAGAAAGGCCTGCAGCGCAACCGCGCAGATGCCGATCAGCAGCGACAGCCGGGTACCATACAGGATGGTCGACCACAGATCGCGGCCCTGATCATCGGTGCCCAGCATGAATTCCGGCAGTGAACCGCTGACCCAGGCCGGCGGATACTCCGAGTTCATGATATCAATGGACCCCGGATCGTATGGGTCAAAGGGCGCGATCAGCGGTGCCAGAAAGGCGGCTCCGGCAATCAGCAGAAAGATGATCATGCTGACCATCGCCACCGGGTTGCGGCGGAAGCTGTAGCCCATGTTGGAATTCCAGGCCTTGGACCAGCGCGACGGTTCGGATTTCGGGGAAAGCGTTTCGGTACTCATGCGCCCATCCTCGCAATATTCACGGTCGGGTTCACCAGCCCATAGATCAGGTCAACGATGGTGTTGGTGACCACAAAGATAAAGCCGACAACAATCAGGTAGGCCACGATCAGCGGGGTATCGACGCGGTTCACCGCTTCAAGGAACATGAACCCCATGCCCGGCCACTGGAACACCGTCTCGGTCAGGATCGTGTAGGCCACCATGGTGCCGATTTGCACCCCGCCCACGGTGATCACCGGCAGCAGCGTGTTTTTCAGCGCGTGGACAAAATAGATGCGCCACGGGCTGATGCCCTTGGCCTTGGCGTATTTAACGTATTCGGATTGCAGCACTTCCATCATCTCGGCCCGGATCAGGCGGACAAACAGCGGCAGCATGATCGAGGCCAGCGCAATCGACGGCAGGATGATGTGCAGCCAGCCATCGGCAGTGGCAAAGTTGGTCTGCCAATAGCCCCAGACCTGCACGGTATCACCGCGCCCGTAGGAGGGCAGCCAGCCGTATTCCACCGAGAACACAAAGATCATCAGGATCGCGGTCAGGAACACCGGGATCGAAATGCCGATGATCGACAGCCCCATGATAATACGGCTCAGGATCGAATTGGGCTTGATCGCGGTGTAGACACCCAGCGGCACTGACAGTCCGACAATGATCAGCGTGGCACCGAACACCAGCTCCAGCGTTGCCGGCAGTTTCTTCAGGATCACATCCAGCGCCGGCTCCTTGAAGAAATAGGAGGTGCCGAGATCACCCTGCAGCGCATTGCCCGCAAACCGCAGGTATTGCGTCACAAAGCTGTCGTTCAGACCCAGCTCATCGCGCAGTTGCTGACGTACTTCTTCCGAGACCGACTGCCCGACCAGCTCGCGCAGCGGGTCGCCCAGGTTGCCCTGGATGGCAAAGGCAATCAGCGAGATGACGAACATCACGGCAATCGCCTGGATCACTCGCTTGGCGAGATAGGCAAACATCGTCCTGACCTTTGTAGAGTTTGGTTACAGCGTAAAACACCGTGTTCAAGGGAACCGCGGGTTCTGCATACACGGCTTTGGCGGCCGCTTGTTGTATTGGCGGCCCGGGCCGGCTGGAGGAGACCGGCCCGGGTCAGATCAGCGGCTTAGCTGCCGGTTTCGACGATCAGGTCACCGAAATAGGGGAAGTTCAGCGCATTCACGATGTCGCCTGCGTTCATGCCGGACTTGGCGCCCCATGCCAGGTTCTGCCAATGCAGCGGAATAAAAGCGGCCTCATCATACAGGATGCCTTCCAGCTTCTGCAGCAGTTCTGTACGCTTGGCCGGGTCTGTTTCCGCGTTGGCGGCGTTCATCAGCGCGTCGGCTTCCGGGTTGCAGTAGTTGCCGGAATTGTACTGGCCATTGCCGGTTGCGTCATCCGGGCAGGCGGTCAGGAACTGGTGGAAGTTGGCGGAATCTTCGGTATCCGCGTGCCAGCCGATCATCATCATGTCTGCTGCGCGCTCGTCAAACGTCGGCCAGTACTGGGCCTTGGGCATGGTTTGCAGGTCAACTTTGATGTTGATCTGCGCCAGCATAGAGGCCACCGCCTGGGCGATTTTGTCGTCGTTCACATAGCGGTTGTTCGGCGCCATCATGGTGATCGAGAATCCGTCGGCATAACCTGCTTCGGCCATCAGCGACTTGGCTTTTTCCAGGTCAAAGCGCGGCGCATAGCCTTCGCTGTAACCCAGATACCCGGCCGGGCTGGCCTGGCCGCCCACGGTGCCGAAACCGCGCATGATGCGGTCAACGATACCTGCGTTGTTCACCGCATAGTCGATCGCCTGGCGGACGCGGGCGTCCTTGAAGGCTTCGACACGGTTCTGGTTCATCTGAAAGGTGATGATACGGGTGCCGGGCATGGTGATCAGGTCAACGCCCTGGGCCTCAGCCACGCGCTTCAGATCAGTCGGCGGAACCGGCGCAATGAAATCAACATCGCCGGACAGCAGCGCGGCCACGCGTGTCGGGTCTTCCTTGATCGGGGTCAGCACGATCTTGTCGACGTTGCCGGCGTCAGTATCCCAGTAGTCGGCGTAGCGGTCGAACACCACGCGCACGCCCTGCTCACGCTCGGAGACGATGAAGGGGCCGGTGCCGGATACATTGCGCGAGGCAAAGCTGTCGCCGTGCTTGACGATCTCGGCCTTTTCCTTGCCGTCGGCAGTGGTGCCGGAATAATAGGCGCTGTCCATCGGAAAGATGTAAGTCGCCGAGTGCAGGACCAGCGGATAGGGTTCCGAGGTCTTAAGGTCGAAAGTCATCTCATCGACAACTTCAACATCGGTGAAGGGTGCGAAAATCGCTTTGAAGTCGTCGCTTTCCTTCAGCCGGTCAAAGGTCCAGTCGACGTCCTTGGCGGTCAGCGCGTTGCCGCTGTGGAAGGTGACGCCGCTGCGCAGCTTGAAGCGCATGGTGGTACCGTCGATCTGTTCCCAGCTTTCAGCCAGGCGCGGTTCGAACTGCAGGTCCTGGGTCCAGCGCACCAGCGGGTCAAAGACCATGTGCGACAGCTGCAGCGTGCCGCCGGACAGCTGTTCATGCGGATCCAGCGAGACCGGGTCAGCGTCATAGGCAACGCGTACTGTTGTTTCGGCAAAGGCAACCGGTGCCATTGCCGCCACAACGGCCGCGGCCGCCAGGCTTCTGACAAATTTCGTCATTAGGCATACTCCCCTGTGATTATGGCGTGAACGCTATCCGGTGGCGCGGCGTCTGTGAAATGCCGATATCGCATAGGGTATGCAGCTTGCACATTGGAGCTATGCGCATTTGGAATATCTGTTCCTTTGCAAACGCTTATGGTCAGCAATCGGGCAAGGGCGCAGTGAAAGCCAGCACCTCCGGGGTCAGTTTTCAACGAATCTTGCGTGGTATTGCTCGGGGAAAACATCCCGAAATTGTTCTGCCCAGCCCGAGAGACCCAGCCTGACTGGCAGCTCCACGCTCTGAACAATACTCGAACGGCCAAGGATGCCACGTTGCAGATACGTCCCTTCCATGTGCTGCCTTACCTTAGGCGCATGACCGCCTAGCCCCGCAGAACCTTGTCGGCCGCGGCTTGAAGGTCAGGCAGCCTTCCATATAACCCGCGCCATGCCTGCACAGATTTTTTCAATGGAGGCGCGGGAGAACGGCGGTGCCCGGCTCGCGCTCAATTACAAGCATATTGGCCGCAGCGGCATCCAGCGCATTTCCTGCGACCTGCCGCAGGCCGGCCTTCTGCAGCTTGTGCTGTTCGCCGAAGCGCTCAGTCTGCGCAAGCGCTTCGGGCGCCTAATTGCGTCGGATGTGTCAATCGACGGGCTCAAAATATCCTATGACCCGGCGCGGCGGGATCTCCACGTCGAGCGGCAGGCTGGCTACTCCAGGCAGACTGCTTGTTTGCCGATTGCGGATTTTCATTTCGAGATGGCCGGCATGACCGACATCTGCATTGCCTGGGCCGAGGTGACAAAGAATGGACCGGCTCTGAAACGCCTGCTGGCCGAATGCGCCGCGCCGGCTGAGCTTGAAAGATTGCTGGGGCGGGACGAGGCTGATCTGGCCATGCATCAGCTGCGGGAAATTGCCCTGTTGCTGCTAGCGCAGGAAACCTCAACCCGTGGTTCAGCGCTTGCCCGCAAGCTACGCGGGAAGAAATCCCAGGACCAAGCCCAGGAAGCGGTTAGCGGGTTTGTACTGGAGCTTGCCGCTGAACTCGTTCCGGTTTCTGCCTAAACCCGAACAGGTCGGTGCAGGGCACCACGGATTAAGGCTATGAAAACTGGCACGTTTCACTCAGAGACTGTCCGGACACGGTTCCGGCTGTGTGAAAATGCTCATTGCCCGGTTTGCGGGGCGGTGATAGCCTGTCAGCCGTCGATCCGGCTGACCGGGCCGTGCCAGGGCATCAGCCGACAATAGTCGATCTCGCCGCGGTTGCGCTCGATTTCCAGCACCACCCAATTCAGATAGCTGCGCGGGTTGACCTTGTTCAGGCGCGCGCTTTTGATGAGCGAAGAGTAGGTTGCCCAGACTTCAGCCGCCTCATGGGATCCGGCGAAAAGGGAGTTCTTCTTCGTCAGAGCGATGCCGCGAATGCCGCGTGCGACTGCGTTTTTTCGATCTCAAGCCGGTCATCGCACACGAACTGCTGCAGTCCGTCAAAGGCGTTGGGCGTTCATGCGGGGCATGACGCTGGAGGATGCGACAGCCTGCTTCGCTACCTCGCGCGAGACCCTGGAGAATGTCTGCCGATCCTGCAGTCCGGGTGCGCTGAAGAACGCCGTCGGGATCATGGGGTGGAAAATTTGACGTGTCTCGGCAACAAAATATGCACATCCACCGCATGAAACGTCGCGAATAGCTTTGCGGCCGATATGCTAAAAATAAAAAAGACGCCCTAAGGCGCCTTGTTTTATTGGTCGGAGCGAGAGGATTCGAACCTCCGGCCCCTGCCTCCCGAAGACAGTGCTCTACCAGGCTGAGCTACGCTCCGACCGTGGAGGGCGAAATAGCTCAGGGGGCGGGGTTTGACAAGGGCGATTCCGTAGAAAGCTGTGGTTTTCAGGAATTCTTTTCGCGGGCGCCGAAGGGGCCTGCGCGGTCATAGGAGGGTCACAAAAAAAGCCCCGCGCTGACAGTCAGGCGGGGCTTTGAAATTTGCTTGGACTCGCCTCAATATCAGAGGCTTGCCTCCAAGGCGGCAAGCACGGCATCGCCCATCTGGCTGGTGGAAACCGGCTCAACGCCGTCTTCGCCCAGCAGGTCAGCAGTGCGCACGCCATCGGCCAGGACCTTCTCAACCGCAGCTTCCAGGCGGTCGGCCTCGGCGCCCTGATCAAAGCTGTAGCGCAGCGCCATCGCAAAGCTCAGGATGCAGGCGATCGGGTTGGCCTTGCCTTGGCCGGTGATGTCGGGGGCGGAGCCGTGCACCGGTTCGTACAGCGCCTTGGGGCGGCCGTTTTCCATCGGTGCGCCCAGGCTGGCGGAGGGCAGCATGCCCAAGCTGCCGGTCAGCATCGCCGCACAGTCGGACAGGATGTCGCCGAACAGGTTGTCGGTCAGGATCACGTCGAACTGCTTGGGCGCGCGCACCAGCTGCATCGCACCGTTGTCGGCATACATGTGGGACAGCTCAACCTCGGGGTAGTCAGCCGAGACACGGGTCACCACTTCACGCCACAGAATGCCGGATTCCATCACATTGGCCTTCTCCATCGAGCAGACCTTTTTGCCCCGGCGCATCGCCAGCTCAAACGCGGAGCGGGCGGCGCGTTCGATCTCGCTCTCGGTGTAGCGCTGGGTGTTGATGCCGACGCGCTCGTTGCCTTCCTCAAAAATGCCGCGCGGTTCGCCGAAATAGACGCCTGAGGTCAGCTCGCGCACGATCATGATGTCGAGGCCGGCCACGATGTCCTTTTTCAGCGAGGAGAAATCCGCCAGCGCGTCAAAGCACTGCGCCGGGCGCAGGTTGGAATAAAGGTCCATTTCCTTGCGCAGACGCAACAGGCCGCGCTCGGGCTTTACCGAGAAATCCAGATCGTCATAGGCAGGGCCGCCGACGGCGCCGAGCAGAACAGCGTCGGCTTCCTGGGCCTTGGCCATGGTTTCATCCGCCAGCGGTTTGCCGTGCTTGTCATAGGCCGCGCCGCCGACCAGATCCTCGCTCACATCGAACTGCAGGCCGCGCTTGCCGCCGAACCAGGAGATGATCTTGCGCACTTCGGCCATGACTTCGGGGCCGATCCCGTCGCCGGGCAGAATCAAAATCGATGGGTTGGGCATGGGAGTCCTCCTAAAAACAGCTGGCAAGGGCGTAGCGGGACAGCGGGGCAGGGTCAACAATAGGCCCTGAAATTAAAGGGGTTTGGTTGGGATTTGCGCAGGCCGGGCCGGGTCCTGGCCCTAGTCCAGCGCGATATCGGCCCAAACCAGCCGGTGGCGGCTGGCAATGGCGGCTGCTGCACCCGGAGCATCCGGCCAGACAACGCCGCTGCCGGTGACGGTCAGCCCGGCAGAGGGCAGCACATAATCCACCCGCATCCGCCCGGCGCCCTGCCACTCTACGGTTGCGGTTCCGGCTTGCGGGCTGAGCGGCTGCGGGTCCTGCAACCGGGGATCGCCCAGCAGATTGCGGATGGCGTCCTTGCGGCCTTCACCGCGTTCGGGGTCGAGATTGGCGTCACCGGCAATCACAAAGGGCGCTTGGGGTGCGGCGCCCAGGCGGCCGTCCAGCAACAGCTGCCACAGGCGGATTTCATCGCGGTTGCGCCGCCCGTTGCGGTCTTCCGGCCCGTCAAACACTGGCGGTGTAGCGTGAAATGTCATCACGTTCAGCTGCCCGCCGCCGGGCAAATCCAGCGGCACCAGCCAATGCGCGGTGGCAGACAGGCGCTGCACGGCCTGCACGGCGCCGGACGGAAACGGGCGCCCGTCCGGGTGCTTGGGCAGCAGCGCGCCGGGCAGGTCCCGCCACAAAAGGGCCGAGAAGTCGCGGATCCCGTTACGGTCAACCGGCAGCCGCGACAAAAGCGCAATGCCGCCTTGGCCGCGAAACCGGCCGTAGCCTTGATTGTCAGGCGGCCCGCCGGTTCTGCCATTGCCATCCATGTCCAGAAGGGCCGGGGGCGGCAGCCCAGTATTGGGCTGCAGAAAAACACGGTAAGGATAGGCGGCGCCGGCCTCTTCCAGCAGCCCGGCCAGGGCGGCAAGGCTGCGGCCTTCATAATCCCAATCAATCCCCTGCAGTGCCAGCACATCCGGCTGTGCGGCAGAGATCACCTCCACCACCGCGGCAATTTGCGGATCGCTGCCGCGTTCGATGTCGCGCAGCAACAGGCCAGGCCCGTCCCGTGACAGCTCTGTGTTGAAGGTCGCGATGCGCAAGGTGCCGGCCTGGCCTGCGCCGGCGGCAAGGATCAGAAGAAGGAGGCTCGCCGCCAGCCGCTTCATGCGGTTTGCAGCGCTTCGTCCGCGGCGCTGCCGGCGGCGCGCCGTTTATGCATGATCAGCCCGGCGATGCGCTGCATTGCCATGCCGCGCATGATCATTGAGGCAGGCACCAGCGCCCAGGCGCTGATCACCCAGATCAGCATATGCGGGGCTGCCAGAATTCCGGGATCGACCAGGCCCGAGGCCATCTTGACCGCGGCGGGCAGGACAAACGGCAGCAGCACGCCGCCGATGATATTAACCCGCGCGTCACGCTGCAGCCGCTGCACCACATCGCCGCCGGTGGTGGGGTCGAACAGCGGCAGGTTGACCCAGACATTAAAAGCGCCGCTGCCGACAGGCCAGTGGCCGACACGGATCACCAGCGCAAAGCCGGCAATCGCGGCGCCCGCGATCGCACAAACCAGCCCGGCGGCATCGCGCACCATCACCATTGTGGCTTCCGGAACCTGCGGCGGCAGCATCAGCACCGTCAGCTGCACCGGCGAGTAGGCAAAGTCCAGCTGCCCGCCCAGCCAGCCGCCAAGACGGTGGACCAGCGCGGTCAGCCCGGTCGGCTCCAGCGGATGCGCCGCCAGCAGGCTCAGCGCGCCGACAGACGCAGCACAGGCGGCAAAACGCATCCGGTTGATCGGCGGCGCATTGCGGAATTCAACAAAGCTGGGGAAATGCGAGTTGTATTCAGTGAAGGCCAGAGCAGAGCCCAGGAGTGCAATGAACAGGATGATTTCCGGAGACTCGGTGGCCGATGCCGGCAGGATCAGCGTCGGCATGGCAAACAGCATAGCCACCAATATGCCGCGGAACGCCGCGCCTGTGATGCGTGCAAACACGTCTCTCAATCCCTTCAAACTGGAACGGGCGTTTTCGCCTCTGGGTCCAGAATTGAAGCCCCCCGGGAATGGCCCAGGGCGCTCTGCCTCATTTTTGCCCCATTGTTGCCGGGCGGCGGCTTTCCGCTCAAGGCCCGGCGGCAGGGCAGGGGCCACTTTCCCCGCGGGACTGGTGCCCGATTGCATCAGGGATTTGGTGAAGAATGAGAGGGGTGGGGGGCACCTACCAGATGCAGTGGCAGAGCGCGAGGGAAGCACAACGAGACAACCCGTTCTGAATTGCGGCAGGAATGCGGCGCGAATCTGGCGGGCGAAAATAGAAGAGCCGCCCAGGCCGGGCGGCTCTGATGTGGTCTTGGCAGAACGCGGGAGTCAGACCCAGGGACGGGCCTGCGCGGTCTTGTCCTCAAATGTCTTGATGGTGTCCGCTTTCTCCATGGTCAGGCCGATATCGTCCAGACCGTTCAGCAGGCAGTGCTTTTTGAATGCATCCACTTCAAACGCGATCACCTCGCCGTCCGAGGTGGTGATCTCCTGTGCTTCCAGGTCCACGGTCATGCGGGCGTTGGCACCCTTTTCCGCATCGGCCATCAGAATGTCGACCTGTTCCTGCGGCAGCACAATCGGCAGGATGCCGTTCTTGAAGCTGTTGTTGAAGAAGATGTCGGCAAAAGACGTCGACACGATGCATTTGATGCCGAAATCGGCAATCGCCCAGGGCGCGTGCTCGCGCGAGGAACCGCAGCCGAAGTTGTCGCCCGCCACCAGGATCTCGGCCTTGCGGTACTGCGGTTTGTTCAGCACGAAATCCGCGATCTCGGTGCCGTCGCGGTTAAAGCGCATTTCGTCGAACAGGTTCTTGCCGAAGCCGGTGCGCTGGATGGATTTCAGGAACACCTTGGGGATGATCATGTCGGTGTCGATGTTCACCAGCGGCATCGGGGCGGCGATACCCTGCAGTTTCTGGAATTTTTCCATTACTCGTTTCCTTGTTTCTGGTGCTTCAAACCGCTGAGATCAAAGCCGATCTCCTGCGCGTGGCGTGCGATGAAGCTGTGTTTTTCGGGCCGGTGCGTCTTGTGGTAGCGGCGCACCATGGATGCGTAGAGATGAACGGCCAGCGTGTTTTCGGTCAGCCAGCCGTCTTCCTGGCAGTGGCCGCTGAACAGCACGTCGGTCAGAACACCGCGGATCGGGTAGAACACCTCCGGCTCGCGGACGTGTTCGACCTCGCCGGTCAGGTTCAGCGTGTAGTCCAGCGCCCGGGGGCCAAGCGACGGGCGCTGCAGCTCAAAAGCTGTCAGCAGGCGCTTTCCGGGCGGTGCGGCCTCCACCTCCTTGCGGATCTTGCGGCCCAGCCAGGGCGGCACGAACTCAGGGTCCTCGAACCAATCCAGCAGATGGTTCAGCGCAGCAGAGCCTTTCGGCAGCCGCAGCACCGCGCCGTTGATCGACCGTGTCGGCTCATAGCCGACGTGATAGCCCGCGTCCGGCAACGGCCGGCAGCAGAGCATATCTGTGTCGATCCAGATCATGTCCGTCTGTTTCAGCAGATACAGGCGGAACAGATCCGACAGCATCGAGGCAGGCGCCTCCCCGTGCCCGGCCTGGGCCGGGTCCCAAATCTCGGCAACCGGGCAGGTGCGGACACCTGGCGGCACCGGCGGCGCTGCAGGCCCGGTGTGAAACAGCACAACCTCATGGCCGCGCTGCACGAAACTGGCCAAAGACAGTTCGTGCAGCCAGTTCAGGCTGTCACCGATCCACAGGCTTGCGACTGCGGGAAGGGAAGGGCTGGATGGCATCGGAGGCCCCTCAGGCTCAGATCAGCTCACGCACATCCGTCAGCCTGCCGGTCAGCGCCGCAGCAGCTGCCATAGCAGGCGACACCAGATGGGTGCGGCCCTTATAGCCCTGACGGCCCTCAAAGTTCCGGTTCGAGGTTGCGGCGCAGCGCTCGCCCTCGGACAGCTGATCGGGGTTCATCGCCAGGCACATGGAGCAACCCGCAAGACGCCACTCGAAACCGGCGGCTTCAAAGATCCCGGCCAGGCCTTCTTCTTCGGCCTGGGCACGTACCAGGCCGGACCCGGGTACGATCATGGCGCGCATGCCGTCCTTGATCTTCTTGCCTTTCACGATCTCGGCCACGGCGCGCAAGTCTTCGATGCGGCCATTGGTGCAGGAACCGATGAACACGGTGTCGATCTCGATATCGGTCAGTTTCTGACCGGGGGTGAGCCCCATGTATTCGATCGAACGGCGGGCCGCCTCAACCTTGCCGCCGGTGAAATCCTCAGGTGCAGGCACCACTCCGGTGATCGGCAGCACGTCCTCAGGGCTGGTGCCCCAGGTCACAACCGGCTGGATGTCTTCGCCCTTCAGGGTGACAACCTTGTCGAAATGGGCGCCTTCATCGGTGAACAGGGTCTTCCACCAGGTCAGCGCGGCTTCCCATTGGGTGCCTTTGGGGGCGTGCGGGCGGCCTTTGACATAGTCATAGGTGGTCTGGTCCGGGGCGATCAGGCCGGCGCGGGCGCCGCCTTCGATCGCCATATTGCAGACTGTCATGCGGCCCTCCATCGTGAGATCCCGGATCGCTTCGCCGCAATACTCAATCACATAGCCGGTGCCGCCGGCGGTGCCGGTCTCGCCGATCACTGCCAGGGTGATGTCCTTGGCGGTCACACCCGGCTTCAGCTTGCCGGTGATTTCCACCTTCATGTTCTTGGACTTCTTCTGGATCAGCGTCTGGGTGGCCAGAACGTGCTCGACCTCCGAGGTGCCGATGCCATGCGCCAGCGCGCCGAACGCACCGTGGGTCGCAGTGTGGCTGTCGCCGCAGACAACCGTCATACCCGGAAGCGTCCAGCCCTGCTCGGGGCCAACGATATGCACGATACCCTGGCGGACGTCATCCACCGGGTAGTAATGCACGCCGAATTCGCGGGCGTTTTTGTCAAGCGCTTCGACCTGGATGCGGCTTTCCTCGTTCTCGATGCCCTTGGCACGGTCGAGCGTGGTCGGCACGTTGTGGTCCGGCACCGCGATGGTTTTATCCGGGGCATGCACGCCGCGGCCGGCCATGCGCAGGCCTTCGAACGCCTGCGGGCTGGTCACTTCGTGGACCAGGTGGCGGTCGATATAAAGCAGGCTGGTGCCATCCTCGGCTTCATGCGCAACATGCGCATCCCAGATTTTGTCATAGAGTGTTTTGGGGGACATGGGTCCACTCCCGTATGTATTTGGGTATGCTGGCTTTGGGCTGGGCAACGGCCTTATAGGCGCGCCAGGACCGTGCGGGCGGCGCCATAGAACCGTTCGCGCAGCCGTGCGCGGTCTTGCAGTTCGATCTTTTGCGCCAATACGAGGGTCATGGCTGTCAGATACATCCGCAAGGGCCGGCAATCAAGATTCGTTCTATCACCGGGGCGAGCGGGTTCTGATCCGGAAATCTCGCGTCCGTCCGCCCCCATGGGCAGGCACTGCCCTTGTCTGTTCTTGATCAAAGCATTCAGGAGCGGCACACTGCCTGAAAAACGGGAGGCTTGATGGAGCCGGAAGAGCAGACCCTGCCAAAAGACGCAATCGCGGAAAGCACCGCAGAGGCGCTGGAGTTCGGGCAGCAGATCTGGGACTTGCTGATGCAGGGGGGCGAGCTTCTGCTCAGGCCCTGGAACGCCTATCAGGTTGGCATTGCGCTGGCGGTGTTCGTGCTGGCTGCGCTGATCGCCAAGCCGTTGGGCAGCGCGTTCCATGACTGGCTGCGCGGGCGCGAGGGCTGGCCGCGCTGGCGGATGCGGGTGGGGCTGGTGCTGCACAAGCGGATCCGCGGCATCCTGTTTGTGCTGCTGATCTGGCTGGTGGTGCTGATCATGCAGGAGGCGACCTGGCCCAGCCGCTCGCGGTTGCTCGAGCTGATCGCCAACCTGTCGCTGGCCTGGCTGATTGTCTCTTTTGCGACCAGACTGGTTGGCAATCCCTTGCTGCGGAACCTGGTGAAATACGGCGCCTGGATTTGGATCACCCTGCGTATTCTGGGCATCACCCAAGAGGCAATCCATCTGCTGGACGGAGTCGCCATCGAATTCGGCGACCTTAGGATCTCGCTCTATCTGGTGGTTCAGGCGGCGGTCATTCTTGGCGTCATGCTGACGCTGGCGCGGGTGATTTCATCGGTGGCGGCCAACCGTATCCGCAGCAACGCCGATATCTCCCCGTCTATGCAGGTGCTGGGCGCCAAGATGGCGCAGATCCTTCTGTTTGGCGGCGCCTTCTTCATTGGCCTTAAGGCCATCGGCATCGACCTGACCGGGCTGGCAGTGCTGTCCGGTGCCATCGGTGTGGGTCTTGGTTTCGGCCTGCAAAAAGTGGTGTCGAATCTGGTGTCGGGTCTCATCATCCTGTTGGACAAGTCAATCAAACCCGGCGATGTGATCAGTCTCGGAGACACCTTCGGCTGGATCAATGCGCTGGGTGCGCGCTATGTTTCTGTCGTGACCCGCGACGGCCGGGAATACCTGATTCCAAATGAGGACCTGATCACCTCGCAGGTGGTGAACTGGTCGCATTCCGATAAATTCGTGCGGCTGGATCTGACCTTCGGCACCGGTTACGGCGACGACCCGCACAAGGTGCGCAAGATCGCGATTGACGCCGCATTAGGGGTGAACAGAGTGCTGAGCGCGGGCGGCAAGAAACCGGTCTGCCACATCACCGGTTTTGGCGACAGCAGCGTTGATTATGTTCTCAGAATCTGGATCGACGACCCCACCGGCGGCCTCACCAATATCCGCGGTAATGTCTATCTGGCGCTATGGGATGCGTTCCAGGCCGAAGATATCTCAATCCCCTTCCCGCAGCGCGAGGTGCGGATGCTGAACGACCCGCTGCCGGTCAGGGTTGCACCTGCCGGAAATGAGGGATAAAGCACGGGGCTTGCATCGCCGGAGCGGGGTTTCATTGAAAATTCACCATCTGGTTGCTACATTATTAATAGGCCCGGCGCCGGGGCTTGGCGGCGCGTTGCAAGGAGGACTCTGTCCTGTCACCCGTACCTCAAGCGGCGGATGCCGCTGTCAATGGGGCAGCCGTGATGGCTTCCCAGTCCCAGCCCACCAGCGAACAGCTGCTGGAGCGGATTCTTTCTTCTCTCAGCGATGACAAAGCCGAAGATGTGGTGCAGATCGACCTGCGCGGCAAGACGGCGATTGGCGATTACATGGTGCTGGCCTCGGGCCGTTCCACCCGCCAGGTTGCCGCTATGGCTGAAAAGCTGACCGACCGGCTCAAACAGGAATACCAGCTTGGCTGCAAGGTCGAAGGCAAGGATACCGGCGACTGGGTGCTGATCGACACCGGTGATGTGATTGTCCATATCTTCCGTCCGGAAGTGCGCGAGTTTTATCAGCTCGAGAAGATGTGGATGCCCGCAGGCACCGCGGCAGCCCCGTCAACCCCGGCTGCCGAGGGCTGATCCAAGGCTGATTTGATGCAGGCCCGCGCCTGGGTGCGGGCCGGATTGCTTTTGGAATTTCATGCGACTGCATATCTGTGCGGCCGGCCGGTTGCGGGCTGGCCCTGAAAAATCCCTCATCGACGACTATATTGCCCGGTTCGACCGGACCGGCCGCGCGCTGGGCCTGGGGCCTGCGCGGGTGATAGAGGTCGAGGACAAGAAGAATGGGGGCATGGCGGCGGAGGCCGCGCTTTTGCGCAAAGCACTGCCTAAGGGTGCGGTGATCTGCACCCTGGATGAGCGCGGCAAGGTGATTTCGTCCCCGGATTTCGCGGATAAGCTGGCAGGCTGGCGCGACAGCGGCCGTCAGGATCTGGCGCTGATCATCGGCGGGGCCGACGGGATTGATCCCGGTTTGCGGGCCGAGGCAGATTTCTCGATCTCCTTCGGCAAGATGGTCTGGCCGCATATGCTGGTGCGGGTGATGCTGGCAGAGCAGATCTACCGCGCCGCAACCATTCTGGCCGGCAGCCCCTATCACCGGGTGTGAGCCGTCGCGGCAGGTCAGAAAGCGCCTGCGGCGCATGCCTGCGGCGCGAGTATTTTTTCAAAGAAGAAGATCAGGGCAGGGCGAGGATGTATGTGTCCTGGCCCCAACCGTCCACGAGGCAGCGGGCCTGGATCTGCACCTGGGTTGTGCCCTCTGGGATCTGCACGCCGCTGAGGGACCGGGTGAAAGGCTGTTCCTGTTCATGCGGATGCGCCAGCACGCGCAGGTCCAGTTCATTGCCCGTCATGTCCAGCACCCGCCAGCCGTCTGCGTAATGCTCCCAGCCGGTATCGGGATGGGACAGCGTGACGCTGAATGTCCAGCTGTTGCCGGATTGGCGGGCGGTGGCGTTTTCGATCACCGGTTCGTCCGCCAGGGCGGGAAGCGCAACGGAGCAGAGTGCGAAAGCGGCAAGGGTCTGTTTCATGGCGCTACCTTAGACGCGTGCCCGCAGGAGGTGCAGTCACGAAACTGTGTCCCCTTTGCTGACTGGCGGAATGCGCAGCAGGATGGTGCGGGAGTGCGAGGCAAATTCCCGCCGGTACAGCACCGCAAAGGTGATCACCGCGGCGCCTGCCAGCGGCAGCGCGCCCGCCAGCCAGGCCACGGCAGCCAGCGCAAAATACGTCGCCCGCATACCGCGGTTGAAGCTGCGCGCGGCGGTGATGCTGATTTCAGCGGCCTGCGCGGCGCGGGGATAGGCAAGCGGATCCTTGCGGTCATTCGGAACTGCGGCCATCAGCACCGCACAATAGCCGAACAGCCGGTGCGACCAGACAAATTTCAGAAACGCATTGGATAGAAACAGCAGCACCACCAGGATCTTAACCTCCCAGACAAAGGCCGGGGCGCTGTCCTGGATCAGGTCTTCGGCCACTCCGGCCAGCTGCTCGGTATTGCCGATCAGGGCCAGCCCGCCGCCAATCGCAATCATCGCGGCAGAGGCAAAGAAGGCCGTGGCCTGGCGCAGGTTGCCCGCCAGCTGCGCATCAAAGATCCGCGGATCGCGTTCGACCATCTGTTTCATCCAGTCGCGCCGGAAATCCGCCATCAGCCAGGACACCGAAGGCCGCCCCGCGGGCGGGTTCTCGATCCGCCAGCCGATCCACAGCCAGCCTGCTATCAGCAGGGCAAGTGCGGCGAGGTCGTACAGTGAGAACTGCGCAAGGCGGGTGGTCCAGATCATGGGCCGACACTAGGGGGCTGATCCTGGCGCGGCAATCCGTCTCTTGCCAGATGGGGAGTATTGGTAATATTACTTTACCAAATAGGAGAGCGCCATGGAGATGCCATCCCCGAACCCCGCCATTTTGGCCCGCAAGGCGCGGCTTGCCGAGCGGCTGCTGGCTGTGCTGCCGACTGATGCGGTGATCCAGGACGAGGCCGAGACCCGCGTCTATGAATGCGACGCGCTGACGGCCTATAAATGCCCGCCGTTGCTGGCGGTGCTGCCGCGCAGCACACAGGAGGTCTCGGACGTTCTGCGGATCTGCCACGCGGAAGGCGTGCCGGTGGTGCCGCGCGGTGCTGGCACCTCGCTGGCGGGCGGGGCGCTGCCGACGGCGGATTGTGTCATCCTTGGCGTGGCGCGGATGAACGGGGTTCTGGAAACCGATTACGGCAACCGCATCATCCGGGTGCAGACCGGGCGCACCAACCTGAGTGTTTCCGGCGCGGTGGAGGAGGAGGACTTCTTCTATGCGCCTGATCCGTCCTCGCAGCTGGCCTGTGCCATTGCCGGTAATATCGCAATGAACTCGGGCGGGGCGCATTGCCTTAAGTATGGCGTGACGACGAACAACCTGCTGGGCGTCACCATGGTGATGATGGACGGCACGGTGGTGGAAATCGGCGGAGCGCATCTGGATGCCGGGGGCTTGGATCTCTTGGGGGTGATCTGCGGCAGCGAAGGCCAGCTGGGTGTGGTGACCGAGGCCACCCTGCGCATCCTGCGCAAGCCCGAAGGTGCGCGGCCGGTGCTGATCGGCTATGATAGCAATGAGGTGGCCGGCGCCTGTGTCTCGGACATCATCAAGGCGGGTGTCTTGCCGGTGGCGATCGAATTCATGGACCGCCCCTGCATCGAGGCCTGCGAGGCCTTTGCCAAGGCCGGCTACCCGATGTGCGAGGCGCTGCTGATCGTGGAGGTGGAGGGCAGCCCCGAGGAAATTGATCACCAGCTGGGGCTGATTATTGAAATCGCCCGGTCCCACAACCCGGTAGAGCTGCGCGAGGCCGGCGATGCGGAAGAGGCCGGCCGGATCTGGCTGGGCCGCAAGTCGGCCTTTGGCGCCATGGGGCAGATCAATGACTACATGTGTCTCGATGGCACAATTCCGGTGTCCTCGCTGCCGTATGTGCTGCGCCGGATCGGCGAGATGAGCCGGGAATTCGGATTGGATGTGGCCAATGTGTTCCATGCCGGGGACGGCAACATGCACCCGCTGATCCTGTTTGATGCCAACAAGCCCGGCGATTTGGAAACCTGCGAGGCTTTCGGGGCAGAGATCCTGAAGCTTTGTGTCGAGGCCGGCGGCTGTTTGACCGGCGAGCACGGGGTCGGGATCGAAAAACGCGATCTGATGCTACATCAGTACACGGCGGCGGACCTTGAGGCGCAGTTGAAGGTCAAGGATGTGTTTGACCCGAAGTGGCTGCTCAATCCGGCCAAGGTGTTTCCGCTATCGGTGAGCGAGGGCCGCCGGGCGGCGGCATTGGCGGCTGAATGATTGGGGCTTTGCCCCAAACCCCAGAGTACTTTTGGAAAGATGAAAATGCTGACACCTCAGAGCGAGGCCGAACTGGCCGAAATGCTAGCGGAAGCAAGCGGACCGCTGTGCATCCAGGGCGGCGGCACCCGCGGGCTGGCCATTGACGGCGAAGGGCTGAGTACCAGAGGCCTGTCCGGAGTGGAGCTTTATGAGCCCGGCGCGCTGACACTTGTGGTCAGGGCGGGCACGCCGGTGGCTGAGGTTGAGGCATTGCTGGCCGCAGAAAATCAGCAGCTGGCCTTTGAACCGATGGACCACCGCGGGCTGCTGGGCACCGAGGGCGAACCTACCATTGGCGGGGTGATCGCCGCAGGCGTCTCCGGTCCCCGCCGTATCCAGGCGGGGGCGGCGCGCGATCACCTCTTGGGGGTGCGCTTTGTGGATGGCTCCGGCAAGGTGGTGAAGAACGGCGGCCGGGTGATGAAGAATGTGACCGGCTATGATCTGGTCAAACTGATGTGCGGCGCCCATGGCACCCTGGGGGTCCTGAGCGAAGTGTCGCTGAAGGTTCTGCCGCGGGCGGAGGCATGTGCGACGGTTGCCATTGAAGGCGCTGATCTGGCAGATGCAGTGGCGGCGATGTCCGCGGCCCTGGGGTCCCCCTATGACGTGACCGGAGCGGCCTATGATCCAGAGAAGCAGACTGCCTTTGTCAGGGTCGAGGGGTTTGCGGACTCAGCGGCCTACCGGTGCCGCAAGCTGGTTTCGGAATTGGGTGGCTTTGGCAATCCTAGGATCGAAGACGAGGACGCCGGCCTGTGGCAAGGCATCCGCGATGCCGCGGGTTTTCACGGACGGGCAGGCGACGTTTGGCGGATTTCGGTGAAACCCTCCGATGCCGTTGCGCTGGCGCCGCGGCTGCAGGCCGAGGCGCTGCAGTTCGACTGGGGCGGCGGGCTGATCTGGGCACTGGTGCCTGCGGGCACCGATCTGCGCGCGCGCATCAGTGTGCCGGGCCATGCCACGCTGGTGCGGGCCGGCGCGGACACCCGTAAGCGGCTTGGCGTGTTCCAGCCGCAGCCCGGCCCCCTCGCGGCAATCTCCGAGGGGCTGCGGCGCCAGTTCGACCCGAAGGGAATCCTCAACCCCGGACTGATGGGATAAGCACATGCAGACCACCTTTACCGAGGCGCAGTTGCAGGACCCGGGCACCCGGCGCGCCAACGAGATCCTGCGCTCTTGTGTGCATTGCGGCTTTTGCACGGCGACCTGCCCGACATATCAGGTGCTGGGTGATGAGCTCGACAGCCCGCGGGGCCGCATTTACCTGATCAAAGACATGCTGGAGAACGCGCGGGTGCCGGACGAAAAGACGGTCAAGCACATCGACCGCTGCCTGTCCTGCCTGGCCTGCATGACGACCTGTCCCTCGGGCGTGCATTACATGCATCTGATCGACCACGCCCGCGCCTATATCGAAAAACACTATGACCGCCCTTGGAGCGATCGCGCCCTGCGCTGGCTGCTGGCCCGGATCCTGCCCTATCCGGGCCGGTTCCGCCTGGCGCTGTTTGGCGCGAAACTGGCCAAACCCTTGAAGGGGCTGATGCCGGACGCGCGGCTGCGGGCGATGCTGGATATGGCGCCGGGGGTAATCCCGCCGGTCAGCCGCAACGACGATCCGCAAAGCTTTGCCCCTGCCGCGCCGCAGAAGAAACGCGTGGCGCTGATGACCGGCTGCGCGCAAAAGGCGCTGAACACTGATATCAACGACGCCACCATCCGGCTGCTGACCCGGCTGGGCTGCGAGGTGGTGGTGGCCAAAGGCGCGGGCTGCTGCGGGGCGCTGACACACCACATGGGGCGCGAGGATGAAAGCCACGCCACGGCGGCAAAAAACATCCGCGCCTGGACGGCCGAGATGGACGGCCAGGGGCTGGACGCCATCGTGATAAACACCTCCGGCTGCGGCACCACGGTCAAGGACTACGGCCATATGTTCCGCAATGATCCGCTGGCCGCGGATGCTGCGCGGGTGTCGGACCGCACCATGGATATCTCTGAACTCCTGATGCAGCTGGAGTTCCCTGAGGGTGCGGACAAGGGGCTGACCGTCGCCTACCACGCCGCCTGTTCGCTGCAGCATGGCCAGCAGATCAAGACCCACCCCAAAACGCTCTTGAGGCGCGCAGGGTTCACGGTGGTGGAACCTGCCGACAGCCATCTGTGCTGCGGATCGGCGGGCACTTACAACCTGATGCAGCCGGAGATTTCCACCGAACTGAAGGCCCGCAAGGTCAAGACACTGGAAGCCAAGCAGCCCGATCTGATCGCCGCAGGCAATATCGGCTGCATGATGCAGATCGGCTCCGGCACAGAACTGCCTATCGTGCACACGGTGGAACTGCTGGACTGGGCCACTGGCGGTCCGCAGCCTCCTGCGCTGACCGCCTCTGGCAAACCTGCGCCGGACGTGCCGATCCTGCGTTAAAGCGCGCAAAAGGAATCGGGCTGCATATACTGCGCATTTGCCCTAATTTTGCCTGAACGGACCCGTAATCTCCCAACTGGCGGATAAGAGGAGAGACATGTGAGGCAATGGATTCTGGCGGTTCTGGCAGCCGTGCTGCCGGCGGCGGCGATGGCGCAGGACAGCCTTTTGCAGCGGATGGACACAATGGATGCGGGCCGCAAATGGGAAGCGGTCGGGCGTCTTGATGTGAACGGCGAGGGGTTTTGCACCGGTGCGCTGATTGCGCCGGATCTGGTGCTGACCGCGGCCCATTGCCTCTATGACAGCCAGACCAAGGCGCGCATTGACCCTGCCACCATCGAATTCCTGGCCGGCTGGCGCAACGGGCGCGCCTCGGCTTACCGCAGCGTGCGGCGGGCGGTTGAACATCCCTCCTATGTCTATGACGGCGAACTGTCGACCGACCGGGTCCGCAACGACATTGCCCTGCTGCAATTGCAGCGCCCGATCCGCAACACCACCGTGACACCCTTTGAAACCGACGAACGCCCGCGCAAGGGGGCCAGCATCGGTGTGGTGTCTTATGCGCATGACCGGTCCGAGGCGCCGTCCCTGCAAGAGGTCTGCGCGGTGATGGCGCGCCAGCAGGGCGTGCTGGTGATGTCCTGCGACGTCGATTTCGGCTCCTCCGGGGCGCCGGTGTTCTCTTTCGAGGACGGCACCCCGCGGATTGTCTCGGTGATCTCCGCCAAGGCCGAAGTCAGCGGCGAGCGGGTCTCGCTTGGGTCTGCCCTGGCCGAGGAACTGACCCTGCTGCAGGCGCAGCTGACGGGTGTGAACACCCGTGGCCGCCTGCCGCCAGGCGTGGGCCGGGTGAAGGTGGGGGAGGGGCGCAGCTCTTCCGGTGCGAAGTTCATCCGGCAATGATGTTCCGCGCATTGATACTGGCCGTTGCCACCCTGGCGTACGCAGGCAGCGCAACGGCCCAGAACACCGGTCTGCGGCGGCTGACTGACCGCGATGACCTGCTGGGCTGGGAGGCCGTTGGACGGCTTGAGCTGAACGGCCAGGGCTTTTGCACCGGCACGCTGATCGCACCGGAACTGGTGCTGACCGCAGCCCATTGTGTCTATGACCGCAACAGGAATTTGCGTGCGGCGGAGCAGATCACCTTCCGCGCGGGTTTGCGCGACGGGACAGCTATAGCCGAACGCCGGGGGCTGCAGATTGCCGCGCATCCGGGGTTCAACCCGCGGGGACGGCTTGATCTGGATAACATTCGTCACGACGTGGCGCTGATCCGGATAGCCGAGCCGGTGCTCAGCGGTCAGGCAGATGCTTTTGCGCTGCACTCGGGACGCGAATACGGCAGCGATATCTCCGTCACATCTTACGGGCGGGGCCGCGCCGAGGCGTTGTCGCGGCAACGCCAGTGCAACCTGATGGGGGAAAGCGGTGACGTTCTGATGATCGACTGCAATGTCACCTTCGGATCCTCCGGGGCGCCAGTGTTTTCCCAGGTGGGCGGGCGCGGGCGCATCCTGGCGCTGGTGTCCGGCGGCGGCAATTACCGCGGCAAGCAGGTCGCCTTTGGCATGAAACTGCCGCAGCGGGTGGCAGAGCTGAAGGCGCAGCTGCGCCGCAATCCGGTGGCCGCACCGGACCGGCGGATCAAACGCATCCGGGTTGGCGGCGGCGCATCGGCGGGTGGTGCAAAATTTGTCAGCGTGGGGGACTGATCCGCCTCTTGAAGCCGCATTTTGCGTTCTTATCTCAGGTCTATCCGGGCAGCCGCTGATTGGGGCCCGGAAAAGACCAGCCTGTCCCCGCGGGGAAGGCGCCCTGAAATCGCTCATGTATGAGGATGACACTATGCGTACGTTTGATTTTGCACCGCTGCACCGCGCCACCATCGGTTTCGACCAGATCGCCAGCCTGATGGACCGCGCCCTTAGCGCGGATGCCGCCCAGTCCAGCTACCCGCCCTATAACATCGAAAAGACCGACGCCGACAGCTATCGCATTTCGATCGCAGTTGCCGGTTTTGCCGATGACGATCTGAACGTCGAGGTTAAGGAAAACGCGCTGGTGGTGACCGCCAAAAAGGCCGAGGACAGCGACGGCCGCAGCTTCCTGCACCGGGGCATTGCCACCCGCGCCTTTGAACGCCGCTTCACCCTGGCCGACCACGTTCGCGTGACTGGTGCCAGCCATGAAAACGGCATGCTGCATATCGATCTGCACCGCGAGGTGCCCGAGGCGCTGAAACCGCGCCGGATCGAAATCTCCTCCTCCCGCCCGAACCGTGCCGAGATCGAGGCCACTGCGGTCAACTGATCCTGCGATCAAGGTTCGAGTGCTTCAGCCCCCTGGTTCTGCCAGGGGGTTTTTTCGTTTCACCGGGTTGTCCCCGCGGGGACAGTTGCGGGTTATGGTTGCGGGCGTAAATGTTTCTTTAGGTATTGGAAGGCAAGATCGGAGGCAGAGTAATTGGTGCCGCAGCGCAAAGGCGGATTGATGAACCCTCAGGAAGTCCAGCATGTTCAGCAAAGCTTTGCCGGGATCTTTGCCCGCAAGGCGGATCTGGCTGAGCGTTTTTATGTGCATCTGTTCACCCGCCTGCCAGAGGCACGCGGCATGTTCCGGGGGAATTTCGTAAAACAGAAAGCGATGCTGACAGCGATGATTGCCGCCTGCGTGCGCAATCTGGACGATCCGCGCACATTGGAAGACCTGGGCGGGCAACTGCTCCAGGCCCATGCCCATCTGCAGCTTGGCACGCAGGAGACCGAGGCGGCAAAGCGGGCGCTGATTGCCGCTTTGCGCGATGTTTTAGGCCCGGCGCTGGACACAGAGACGGAAACCGCCTGGGCCAGCGCCATCAGCCAGGTGGCCGGGACGATGACCCGGCACTGAGACCTGGCACTGACCCTCCTGCAACAGTCCGGTGGCGGATCAGACCGCCATGCAGATGTATTTCATCTCCAGATAATCCTCGATGCCGTGGTGGCTGCCTTCGCGTCCCAGGCCCGATTGCTTGACGCCCCCGAACGGGGCCACCTCGGTGGAGATGATGCCGGTGTTCACACCCACAATCCCGTATTCCAGCGCCTCGGCGACCTTGTACACGCGGCTGAGATCCTTGGCATAGAAATAGGATGCCAGGCCAAAGATGGTGTCATTGGCCATCGCGATCACCTCGTCCTCATCCTCGAACTTGAACAGCGGCGCGAGGGGGCCGAAAGTCTCATCCTTGGCAAAGGCCATGTCCGGGGTTGCGCCCTTGACGATGGTCGGCTGGAAGAAACTGCCGCCCAGTTCCGACGGGTTGCCGCCCAGGATCACTTCGCCGCCTTTCGAGGTTGCGTCAGCAATATGCTCCTGCACCTTGTCGACCGCTTCCATGTTGATCAGCGGGCCGAAGTGGATGCCGTCGTTAAGGCCGTCACCAACGTTCATCTTCTCGACCGCAGCTTTCAGCTTCTCCGCAAAGGCATCGTAAACGCCGGCCTGCACATAGATCCGGTTGGCGCAGACGCAGGTTTGGCCGTTGTTGCGGAATTTGCACATGATGGCGCCCTCAACCGCGGCGTCGAGGTCAGCGTCGTCAAACACGATGAACGGCGCGTTGCCGCCCAGCTCCATCGAGCATTTCATCACCGTGTCGGCGGCCTGGCGCATCAGGATACGGCCCACCTCGGTCGAGCCGGTAAAGGTCAGCTTGCGCACGGCGTCGTTCTCGCAGAACTCCTTGCCAATTTCAGACGCGCGAGAGGAGGGCACGACGTTGAACACGCCCGCCGGAATGCCTGCGCGATCCGCCAGAACCGCCAGCACGGTGGCGGACAGCGGGGTTTCGGCGGCGGGGCGGGCGACAAAGGCACAGCCGGCCGCCAGCGCCGGACCTGCCTTGCGGGTGATCATCGCGTTGGGGAAGTTCCACGGCGTGATCGAGGCGGCCACACCGATCGGCTGCTTCAGCACGGTGATGCGTTTGTCGCGCTGATGGCCGGGGATGGTCTCGCCGTAGATCCGCTTGGCCTCTTCGGCGAAGAATTCAATGAACGACGCGCCATAGGCGATCTCGCCGCGGGATTCCGCCAGCGGCTTGCCCATCTCGGCGGTCAGGATCACCGCTAGGTCTTCCTGGTTTTCCATCATCAGGTCATACCACTTGCGCAAGCAGTTGGCGCGTTCCTTGCCGGTCCATTTGGCCCAGTCTTTTTGCGCGGCTTCGGCCTGGGCGATGGCGCCGGCCACCTGGGCGCGGCTGATATCGGCCATCCTGGCAATCACGTCGCCGCGGGCGGGGTTTTTCACGTCAAAGGTGCTTTCGCCCTCAGCGAATTGACCGCCGATATAGCCGCGGGTTTCCAGCAGGCTGGGATCTTTGAGCAGGGATTTCAGGTCTGTGGTTGCGTCGAGCATTGCGGGCCTCCCGGATGTTTTGTCGCTGGAATGCAAATCAGCTGTGCTTAAATAAGTCCAGAATCATCGATGAGTCCAGAATTTGATCAAATCCACCGCCACGCGGCGTGGCTGGAGTTTTTCAGACGGGCAATTTGACATGTGCTGTGGCAGACTGTCAGGTAGCCGCAAAGAATAAGAACAGGGGAGACCGGGCATGGAATTGGATGATGCCTATGCCAACGGGGCATATATCGAGAATGCGGACAGCTACCCGCCGCGCTGGGCGGCCTCGGCTGAGGATTTCCGCAACAGCCTGCATGAACGCGCCCGGCTGGACATTCCCTATGGCGAGGGCGCGCGGCAGCGGTTCGATCTGTTCCTGCCGGAGGGCACGCCCAAGGGCGTGTTTGTCTTTGTCCATGGCGGCTATTGGCTGGCCTTCGACAAAAGCACCTGGTCGCATCTGGCCCGCGGCGCGATGGCGCATGGCTGGGCGGTGGCGATGCCGTCGTATGATCTGTGCCCCGAGGTGCGGATAGCGGATATCACCCGGCAGGTTGCGGCGGCGGTGACCAGGATTGCTGCTGAGGTTGCGGGGCCGATTGCGCTGGCCGGCCATTCGGCGGGCGGCCATTTGGTGGCGCGGATGCTGGACCGCGCGCTGCTGCCGGCAGATGTGGGTGCGCGGATCAAGACGGTGATACCGATTTCGCCGCTGTCGGATTTGCGCCCCTTGCTGCGCACCACGATGAACCAGAAATTTCAGATGGATTCCGCGGCTGCAATTGCCGAAAGCCCGGTGGACATGCAGGACCGCTACCCCGCAGACGTGACGGTCTGGGTTGGCGGCGAGGAACGCCCGGCGTTTCTGGATCAGGCAATCTGGCTGGTGGAGGCCTGGGAGGCCGATCACGTGATCGCCTTTGGCAAGCATCATTTCAATGTGATCGAGCCGCTGGCGGACCCGGAAAGCGATCTGGTGATGCTGATCGTGAATTGACCGCAGCTCGGTGGGCGAACTCGTCCACCCTACGGGCGCCCCCCTCCAAAAAACTCTTGCCAGAATCCC
Source organism: Leisingera sp. M523 (assembly GCF_025141335.1). Lineage (NCBI taxonomy): Bacteria > Pseudomonadati > Pseudomonadota > Alphaproteobacteria > Rhodobacterales > Roseobacteraceae > Leisingera > Leisingera sp. M523. Next base: position 3,308,808 of record NZ_CP081036.1, on the reverse strand, counting down.
GTTTCCGCCGCATCTTCTGCGCAAGGGCCAGGCGATGGCGTCGCCGCATGGAATACATGCCGCCCCCAGCATTCAAAAACCGTCCTGAACGCCGGGACCTTTCTTGTAAGAAGGAAGGGTCTGATATGACTTCACGTCCTGAAATGTACCGTTTTCACAATGGTGAAAAAGCACCGCTGCAATTTGCCGTCTCCGAGTATGAGGCGCGCATTGCCGGCCTGCGCAAGATCATGACTGAGACTGGCGTAACTGCCGCTGTCTTCACCTCGATGCACAACATCTCGTATTATTCGGGCTTCACCTACTGCGCCTTTGGCCGCCCTTATGGCATGGTGGTGACCGCATCCGAGGCCGTGACCATCTCGGCCGGCATCGACGCGGGCCAGCCCTGGCGCCGGTCGTTCTGCGACAACATCACCTATACCGATTGGCAGCGCGACAACTTCTGGCGTGCAATCAAGTCGGTCAGCGGTGCGGGCGCGGTTGTCGGTTTTGAAAGCGATCACCTGACCCTGATGCAGAAGGCCAAACTGGAGAGCTTCCTGGAGCCGTCCAGCCTGGTTGATCTGTACCACCCCACCATGGTTCAGCGGATGGGTAAATCGGCTGCGGAACTGGACATGATCCGCGCGGGTGCCGCTGTCGCTGACGTCGGCGGCTTTGCAATCCGCGATGCGGTCAAAGAAGGCGCGCGCGAGATTGATGTGGCGATGGCCGGCCGCGATGCGATGGAACTGGAGATTGCCAAGCGGTTTCCGGATGCCGAATACCGTGACAGCTGGGTCTGGTTCCAGTCCGGCATCAACACCGACGGCGCCCATAACCCGGTGACGGGGCGTACCCTGCAGCGCGGCGATATCCTGTCGCTGAACACCTTCCCGATGATCTCGGGCTATTACACCGCGCTGGAACGGACCATGTTCGTGAAGGAAGTGGACGCCGAAAGCTTGCGGATCTGGGAGGCCAATGTGGCAGCGCATGAGCTGGGCATCTCGCTGCTGAAGCCGGGCGCAAGCTGTGCGGAAATCACCCATCAGATCAACGCCTTCTTTGAAGAGCAGGATCTGCTGCAATACCGCACCTTCGGCTATGGCCACTCCTTTGGTGTGCTGTCCCACTACTATGGCCGCGAGGCCGGGCTGGAGCTGCGCGAGGACATCGATACGGTGCTGGAACCGGGCATGGTGATCTCGATGGAGCCGATGCTGACCATCGCTGACGGCCAGCCAGGTGCCGGCGGCTACCGTGAGCACGACATCCTGATCATCCATGAAGACGGCAATGAGAACATCACCAAATACCCCTATGGGCCGGAGTTCAACGTCGTCGGCTGAGGCAGGCTGATAGCGAAAAAGCAGGGGGTGCCATGCGTGCACCCCCTGTGTACCGGTCAGGCACCTGCGGGGTTGAGCCAGACTGGTTGCAGGTCTGGAAGCAGGCCGTCAGCCGTTCTTGCTGTTCAGAACCTTTGCGATTGCGGATTCACCGCAGGCCTCTTCAATGTTCGGGTCTGGCGCACCCGAAAGACCGATTGCGCCGATCAACGTGCCCTCGTGGAACAGCGGCAGACCTCCGGTTAGCAGCAGGATGTCGTCTTCCATTTTTCCCAGCTGGCTGTATCCGTCCGCCTGGGGTGCCATATTAAGAACAGATGTTGATACCTTCAGGGACGCGGCCGTATAGGCCTTCCGGAAGCTGGTATGAATGGTGTTTGCACCAGTGCCTTCTCCCCGGAAGAAATAGAGCAGCCGGCCTTGGTCATTCACGACAGAGACCGATACTGCCGTCTCTTGTGCACGGCAATCTGCAAGCGCCTCTTTGGCGACCGCTTCGGCAATTTCGGTTGTCAGAGCCGGGCGGTTCGGAATTTCGACCGCTGAGGCAGTAGCGGCCGCGAGCAATCCGGCCGCAGCCGCGCCGAAGATTACCATTTTCATCTTTTGGACTCCCTTGTAGCAAATGCTGCGGAGACTACGTGTAGGGCCGGAATGAAAAGACAATCTGGATTGTTTTCCCGATGAAAAATGTGAACTTCCGGAATTGGCTTGACCATTGCTCTGACGAAACCAGGCAAGCGGTGCATGGCAAGGCACGGGGGAGGTGCATCCCCAAAGGAGGCTTGGTTCACGAAATCGCAGATTCGGCGCAGGAATTGTACTTTATTGAAACTGGCGCGGTACGGTTCGGGGCGACACATGAGGGCGGCAAAGAGCTGATCGTCCGTGATCTTGATGCGGGGGACTGGTTTGGTTTCATCGGATGCCTTGGGTCCGGTCAGAGGCCGAATGCGGCCTATACGGTAACGGAGACCCGGTTGCAGGTGGTCGACTGGAAAGACATCGAGGAAATAGGTCAGGCAGATCCAAGTCTATGGCAGGCGATTGCAGCTGTCCTGGCTGGGCTTGCTGGTCATTTTTATAAGAATTACGAGAATACGGTTTTTCTCTCGCTGGAACAAAGACTGAAAACCACGCTGCAACAGATTTCCATTTGGCAGAACTCGCGAAAGCTGCAAATCAGCCAGGAAGAACTGGCTGCCATCTTGGGCGTGACCAAAGAAGCTGTGGGCCTTCATCTGAACGGCTTGAAGGCCAAAGGCCAAGTGCAGCTGGGATACAGGAGCATTCACTTGCTGGAGAAGACTGGACCTTAGCCGGATGGCGGCGCGTCAGGCTAACGCCGGCATATAGTAAGACCGGCAGACGCCGGGCGCCTGAATGAAAAGAGTGTTGGCTTGGTCTTCCGGCAAGTGGCCTTCTGGCACGGACGTTGCGCCGGGGCGGGTCTTGGGGCATATGTTCCGCCACGGCATCGCCAGCCTATATGTTACCCTCTTGCAGACGGCGCACGCACGTGCGCCCCGCGAGGAAGAAAGAGCCACCGCCATGTATGACGCCCCGGAAAAAAAGAAATCCGAATTTGCGCTGATCCAGCTGATGCCGAACATGATGACCATTGGCGCCATCTGTGCCGGCCTGACGGCGATTCGCTTTGCGGTGTTTGGAAATTACACCCTGGCGGTGATGATGATCATCCTCGCTGCGATTCTGGACGGGCTGGACGGGCGGCTTGCCCGCGCCTTGCACAGCGAAAGCAAGATGGGCGCCGAACTGGATTCGCTGGCGGATTTTCTGAACTTCGGCGTGGCGACACCGCTGGTGATCTATTTCTGGGCCTTGCAGGACGTGCGCGGCGCCGGGTGGATTTCGGTGCTGGTGTTTTCGGTCTGCTGCGTGGTGCGGCTGGCGCGGTTCAATGTCAGCACCAAGTCCGAGGAGGCGCCAAAGGGGCGCAGCGGCTATTTCGACGGCATCCCGTCGCCTGCCGGCGCGTTGCTGGCATTGCTGCCGATGTTTGTCGCCTTTGCCTTTGACGGCAAGGTCGTGCTGCCGGAGCTGCTGATCTGCCTGCATATGGTGGTGATCGGATTGGCAATGATCAGCCACATTCAGACCTGGTCGCCAAAGGCGGTTAAAATCTCCCGCGAGAATGTTAAGTATCTGCTTGTCGGCTTTGCCTTCATGGCTGCGGCATTACTGACCTATGCATGGACCGTGCTGGTTGTGCTATGCCTTGGCTACGTAGTGATGGTGATTTGGGGGCTGGTTTCAAAGCCAAAGGACTAGCCCATGACGTCCGGGGAGGGACGAATTGGATATCAAGGCAGTTGAAGAATCTTACGCGCGCTGGGCGCCGGTCTATGACAAGACTTTTGGCGCGGTGACGCGCTCGGGCCGCCGCCGCGCGGCCCGCTACATCAACACCCGTCAGGGCAGCGTGCTGGAGGTTGGCGTCGGCACCGGGCTGTCGCTGAAGCATTACGCACCGCATCTGCAGGTGACTGGCATCGATTTCAGCCATGATATGCTGAAGAAGGCGCAAAGAAAGGTGCAGGAACTGGGCCTGAACCAGGTCAAGGAGCTGCGCCAGATGGATGCGCGCAGCTTGGATTTTCCGGACAATTCCTTTGACACCGTGGCTGCAATGCATGTGCTGTCCGTAGTGCCGGATCCGGACCAGGTGATGCGCGAGATAACGCGCATTCTGAAACCCGGTGGCGAGGTGGTGATCACGAACCACTTCAAAAGCGGCAAAGGGGTGCGGGCGTCGCTGGAGAAACTCTCGGCGCCGCTGGCCAATGTGATCGGCTGGCATTCGGATTTTGCGCTGGAGACGGTGCTGCAGGAGGACCGGCTGAGCATCAAGCAGCAAGAAAGCATTCCGCCCTTCGGGATGATGACTTTTCTGGTTTTGGGCAAGCAGCAAACCATGTGAAACGGCACAATTCAGCGAAGCGGCCCCGGAGTGTTCTCCGGGGCTTTTCTTTGTGCGGCCTCTCTGCAACAGTGCGTCTGAACCGGGTGGAATTGCACCACCCCAGGGGATGTAAATCGTCTTTACATCCCTATATCCAGATCAAGTATTTCAGGGGAAGGAACGGATACTATGAGTGTTTCCCAATTTGAGAAGATGGTGGCGGAGAGCCAGGAGAAAGTCCGGGAGTCCCAGGCCAAGATCGGGGCGCTGACCTCACGCATTGAGACCGCGCGCAGCAAGATCGAGGCGGGCGAGGATGCCAGCATCGACATCGAGAACGCGACGCTGGAGGATGTGCACGCCCACACCGACGTGATGAACGCCAACATCGCCGAGCTGATCATGGGGCTGGACGATGTGACGGCGGCGTTCTCGAAAGATTTTGACGAGATGCGGGGCAAGACCGGCTGGGAAAGCTTTGTCGGTTTTTTCAGCCGCGGTAAATCAGACTCGATGCGCCAGGAACGGATGCGCACCGCCAGTATCGACGACAAGCTGCAGGACCTGATTGCCAAATCCGACGTGATCGTGAAGCTGCTGGAGGGCCAGCTGGCCACCCTGGAAGAGCAGCGTGAGAAGGTGCAGGCGAACCTGACGGCGACGCTGGACGACCGCGAATTCACGGTGCAGGAGCTGGAAGCGGTGCGCGCCGGGATTGTGGCGCTGGACCCGGAGATCATTGCGCTGGAGAACAAGATCGCGGTTGAGCAGGACGCCGCCGCGCGTACCAAGCTGGAGACTGAGTTGGCGGATCTGAATGCGAAGTATAACGCGATGGTGCAGGACGAGCAGGTCAAGCTTGCCAAGTCCCAGACGCTGGAGCGCTATATCGAGAAGGGCAAGACCTGGGTCGACTCGTTGCAGAACCAGGCGGCGACGCAGATGGTGCTGATCAACAAGCTGCAGACGGACACGGCGCAGCGGGTTGTGCTGTATGATGCGCTGACCAAATCGCTGAAAACCGCACAGCAGCAGGATGTGGCGCACCGGATCAACGAGATCGGCGTGCAGACCGACAAGGAAGCCCAGACCGCAATGGCGGCGATCGGCACAGCGACCAACCAGAAGATGGCCGACATGCTGGAAAGCCATGAGGACAACATGGTGTTTGCCCGCGACGTGCTGGAGAAAAAGGCCAAGGCGGATGAACGCTTTGCCCGCCGGTTTGCGGCGATTGTCGAGAAGCACGACAAGAACCTGTATGGGGGGTGAAGATGCGGATTCCATTACTTCAAAACCCCAAAAACTGGCGTGATTGGTGGTTAGATCTTTGCGGCGCCGCATTATGCGTGTTGTTGCTTGCGGTTTATACCGAGCTTTCAAAAGCCATATTATTCTCTGCCGCGGCGGGTAGCATGATCGGCACGGCACTTCATTTGCGATCGCGTTTGAAGAAAGCTCAAAGTGAGAATCCCGTTGAGGGGGCTGGCTGAGTTTTCCGCGCCGAGAAATAACTGGGAAAGCCGGAGCAGTATGTCGCCACTGAATTTGAAGACCAACAGAGGACGGCTCCCGGCCGCGGGTGGGCGCGTAGCGCCCGCCGTTTTGCCGGAGGCAAACCTGCGGTTTGACGGGGGCGGCCTGGCGCTGTCCGCGCCGCAAGCGGTACGTCCGGAAAGGGCATGCGCATGACTGATCCCTCGCACAATCACGCCGGCCTCAGTTATACCTTCGCCTCGCGCCGCTACTTCAAGAAGTTCGACACCATCATCCGGCACCTGACCCGGGTGGCGGCGGCGATGCAGGCGGAGGGGCAGCTCAGCAAGTCCGACGTGAAGGTGCTGACCGGTTACTTGACGCGGCTCAATTTCACCTTCCGCGCTCTTTCCATGAAATACCTGATGGCGGGGCGGGACACCGGGCGGTTCTTTGGCAGCCTGGCGATGGACAAGCGCGATAGCGGCTTTCCGGTCGCGGCGGAGCTGATGACCATGGCCAACGACGCCCAGCAGGCGGAGCGGCATCTGGGTAATATGGCCAGCGAAGAACAGCTGAAGGACGACATGGTGCGCACCATCATCGCTGACCGCACGGTGCCGTCAAAGCTGCAATTCGCCCTGTCGCAACGGCTCTATTATCAGGAGCTTCTGAAGGGGCAGCTGTTCTGGACCCAGAACGACCCGGAATGCGAATGGCTGGAAAACATCGGCGAGCGGCGCCGGCGCTTCCTGCTGCATTGGGCCGCCTATGACAGTCAGGTGAACCTGCCGGTGATCTACCTGATGGAGCTGGAAGACAGCGGCAAAGTGGCCTTGCCCAAAGATGAGCGCCGCTGGCCCGAGGTGCAGGCGCATCTGATGGCGCAGGCGCTGGCGGGCCTGAAGCTGGTGACCATTGCCAAGGGGTTTGACGAGGATTTCGACGATCTGCATCCCAAGCAACTGCGTCGCTATCACGTGGGGCCGATGTATTCCTCGGCCTATACCGAGCAGTCCGGTCCGTTGCACCAAGTGCTGGACGAGGCAGAGGCACCCGCGGGCCAGGACTGGGCGCTGGCCTGGACGCTGGAAGAGCTGGAAAGCGAAGAGGTGCGTGAGGAGCGCGCTGGCTGGTTCGGCACCGTGGAGCGGGAGACATTCGCGCTTGATCCCTTTGGCGGGCGTGGTGCGGATACCGGGGCGACACGCACCCAGCGCGCCATTATCCTGCCGCAGCGCCCGTTTCAGGTGCTGGCAGAGCTGGACCCGCCTGGGTTTGGCGATGTGCAGAAGTTCGTGGTGAGCGAGGCAGGGCAGGTGCTGCGGTATTGAGCTGCGTGCCTGCCGAGCGCGCGGGAGCCTCCGGCGGGGATATTTTAGGCAAGAGGAAAAGCGGGGTGAATTATGCCCGCAGGAGTCGGATCGAGAGGGTGAGATGAGCATTTCAGGCAATCAGATGGAGTTGCGGGAAGAGGATATCCGCAAGCATTACGCCGCTGCGGCGGCGCTGCTGGAGGGGTTTGATCACACCCCGCGGATTGCCAGGCCGGCCGTGGAGAGAAAGGCGCCGGAGCGCTCGGCGGGGATTGGCACGCGGCGGCGGTTCCGCTCGACCACGCCGGGGCTGGTGACGCGCTCCACCGCGCGGCCCGAAGGCGTGCATCTGATCGCCCGTATCGAGGCCGCGGATGAGGATGATCCGCTGACCACGCCGCTGCAGGCGACCTTGCAGCACGCCCTGCGGCGGGCCCTGGCGATCTCATTGGCGATGGGGGAGGCTTATGCGGATGTGTCCGGTCTGGGTGAATTGAAGCGGGCCAATCTAGCCGGGTCTTTGGATGCGGCCCGCAAAGGTGAGTTTACCGATTTGCTGGCGGCGGAGGCGCTGGTGTCGGCGCATGTCTTTGCCAATGCCGCGGCGTTTTTGCTGGCGCCGCACGGGTCCGAAGCGCAGGCTGAGGTGGGCGAGGCGGAGGAGCTGCTGACTGATAATGCGCCGCTTGCCTTGCATGGGGTGCTGTGGGAGCTGGATCAGAAGCTGGCGCTGTATGCCCCCGACGATGCGCATCTGATCGCTGCCACCGCAGCTTATGCCGAGCAGCTGCTGGAGAAGGCGGCGCTCAGGGCGCAGAATGCAGGCCGGCTGGAAGCCTTCACGTCTGCTGCCTGGCGGGTGGAGGCGGATGATCTGACCATCAGCGGCTTTGACGCCGCGGCCAAGGCGAAATCCACCACCCTCACCATGGCGTTCAAGAAGCCGCATGAGGTGGTCGGCAACCATATCGCCAAATATCAGGCCCTGCGGCTGTCGAAGATGCTGGTGGCCTATGATTTCGACCGCCGATTGAACCCGTTTGCCGAGATGGGCGGGTTTATCTTTACCTTCATGGGCGATGGCAAGCCAGGCACCGGCAAGACGACGCTGATCCAGATGATGGCGGGGCTGATGCATGATTATTGTCAGAATGCGGGCTACGCCTTTCGTTACCAGAACTTCGGCATCGACAATATCGACAGCTATCAGGGCAAATCAGGCCAGAACGCCAAGAGCTTTATCCAGAACGTGATCGACCCCGGTGTCATCGGCTTTGGCACCATCGACGACATCGACCAGATCGCAGGGAAACGCGGCGACCGTCAGTCCAGCGCCGGTCAGCAGGAGGTGACGGCGGTGTTCATGGAGGCCTTTGCCGGCGCCAATACCGTGGTGCGCGGCAATTGCACCTTTGGCATGTTCTCCAACTATCCGGAGAATGTGGACGACGCGCTGCGCCAGCGGGCGGGTGCGCGGTTCCTGGTCGACGGGCCGCAGACGCGGGAAGATTACATCGACATCCTGACGCTCTTGATGGGCAAGAACCATGCGATCCCGCTGGGGGAGCATGATCTGTACGGTGCGCAGGAAATCAGGAAGGCCGTCGCGCGGTCCTTCGAGGCCTACAACCGCCCGCAGGAGCCGGGGCTGGCAGAGGTCTTTGGCCGGGTGCAGGATCAGCTTGGCGCGCTGGATGATCTGGCCAAGCTCGGCACCTATCTGAAGGCGATCCAAGCGGCGGACGAACGCTTCACTGGCCGCGCCATCAAGAACATCACTGATGCGGTCAAGGTCCGGGCGATGGATTTCGAGCTGCCGGATGAATGGATGGAGAAACCGGAGCTGTTCCTGTTCAAGGATTACGAGACCAAATCCGCGATGATTGCAGACCTGCGGGTGCCGATCACCGTCGATATGGTGGTGCAGGAGATCAACCGCTACGCCGACTCTGAGTTCCGCTATGCCGACAAGTCGGATGAGGTGGCGATTGAAAACATGGTGCGCGATTTCGGGCGGCAGGAAGAGGCAAAGCGGCGGTATCTGGAGGGGAAGTGATCTGTGGGGGTCGCGCTTTTATACATTGCAATTGGGGTGACCTTCTTGGCAGCTCTCTTTACCCTTCCAGCCGCGTGGATCAACGGCGACAGAGTGGGGAATATGGAGACAGTTTGGTGGCGGGCAGCAGGCCTGACGCTCTTGCCGACCGTGATCATCTGCCTTGGCGCCTATGGAGTGGCCGGAGCCGTAATTTTACCTGATTGGTCCCCTGATCCAGTTAGTGTCCTTGAGTTTGCTCAATTCGCAGTGGCTGGCCTGGCTGCCTCTGGCGTTGTGCTGGTTCCACTGTCAGCGCTTGTTTTTGCTGCGGCTTGGTTCCTGGGCAGACGATCATTCACCCGTGCACGGGTGCAGGAGGAAACCTGATGACTGAGTGGCAAAACAGCAGGGCAGAGCCTGTCCGCGGGCGGAAGCGGAGCGCCCGCCCGTTTTGCCGGAGGCAAACCTTCGGTTTGACGGGGCGGATGGGCGCTGCCCGAGCCGCAAGCGCCTCGGGCGAGGGATATTCGCAACTGCTCTGGAAGGGAGTGCATCGCTTACGTGATGCGGACAGGAGGAACATATGAAACGCCTCATCCAGCATGGCCTGATGTTTGGCAATCTCTTCCATGTGGCCTCGCCGGCGCTGGTGGAGCGCTACAACCGCGCGCTGAAGCATCTGACCGGCAAGACCACGGACCTCACGGATTTCCACGTCGATATCTCGGGCTACTCCCCTGAAGTGGGCGATGAGCTGGGGGATGATCACTATCTGAACCATGCGGGCGTGAACCGGCAGTTCATCCTGCTGAGCACCGAGCAGAAACGCTGCCCGCTCTTGCATGTGAAATTCTCCACCAGCCGGGACATTCTGCGCCGGTTTATCGAGGTCAATGAACGCCAGCTGTTTGCGCTGACGGCGACCGATGCCGTTGCCGGCGAACTGGTGAATTCGGTGTTTGAGGTCTCGACCCCAGCCAGGCTGTTCGACATCCAGCAGGTGCGGATCGAGGCAGATACGACCAAGGGCACCTTGCGCCATGCGGACCACCTGGCGCAGCTGGTGGAACGGTTCAAGACCCATGAGGATGCCTGGTTTGATGATACGCTGATCGGGGAGATGATCGCGACGGCGGAGCAGACCGGCGATGTCACCCGCAATCCGGTGCATCTGGAGCATGAGGTGTTTGAGCAGTCGAACTTCTGGACCGCGCATTTCGGCGGGTTGTATGTGTTTCAGGGTGTCGCGCATCCGGCGGTGATTGCCAGCGGGGCAAAGCCCGAGGGCGTGCCGCTTACCCATGTGTTCGATCTGAGCGAGCGCAATGCGATTGCCAAGTTTCTGGAGCTGAATGGTTTGGCCGAGCCGGTGATCCGGTCGCGCGGCGTCGATGGCGCGGCGATCCTGCGGCAAAAGATGGGGTTCCTGGCCGTCAGCGTGCTGACCGGGAAGGGCCGGGACCTCACTGGCCTGTCGCGCGGTGACCTGCGGCGGATGGCGGCGCGGCATGCGGATGAGCTGCCGGCGGAGTTCGAGGGGCTTGCGGCGCTGGTGCGCTGGGCCGAGGGGGGCGGCAAATGGCCGAAGATCCGCTCGGACCATCCGGCCTACTTCTATTCCTTGCGGGCGTCGGACACTGCCCAGCGGGACTTGGTGAATATGCTGCTGGCGGAGCTGTGCCCGCATGACTTCCGCCAGATGTTCATCTGCCACAAAGAAGAATTCTACCGCCAGTACCGGGGCTGGCCGGAGACGAAAAAGGCCTATGCGGCAGAGTTTCTGGCGCGGGAGTATGCGGTGGACAAGGCCGGCGCGCGCGCTGCGTTGTTCGGGCATGAGCCGGATATGGAAGGACGCACGCCCAGCCTGCCGCGAGTGCGGCGCAAGGGGATGGTTTACCGGGTCGGCCCCTGGGGCGCGGTCAGCCGGGTGAGGGACTGCTGAATGTTCGGGTTTTTTCGCCTGATCCTGATCCTGCTGGTGGTGCTGACCGTAGCCTATGGCACGGTGTCGCTTTATTCGCGTGAGGTGCGGCGGGCGAAACTGAAACGCCGCTGGAAAGAGAAGGGGTTGACCGGCGACCGCTCCGCCTTCATCCAGCGGGGGCTGAAACAATACGACCGCTCGTTCCGGCGCAAGCTGATCTTGCTGGTCTATATCATTCCGCTAGGGGCGCTGGCGTTTCTGGTCTATGTCATTAACTTCATGTGAGGTGCAGCAGATGCGTTTCATCAAATGGGCTTTCCTGATTACCATCTGGGTGCTGTTCGGCGCCTTCCTGCATTACACGCTGCCGCAGTACGATGTGGTGCGCATCGTCAATACCTATGAGGAGCGGCAGGAGCTGAACGACTGGACGAGGGTTTTCTGGTCGCAGCCGGATGACCAGTCGGCGGAGCTGATCAACCGCGATGTGCAGTTCATCCAGGCGGTGCGCCCCAATGGCCGCAATATCGTGTACCGGAATGAGGATACCGGCTGGAATTGGCCGCCTTATTTCAAGTTCGATACCGCCAATCTGTATACTGATGCCAATGACAGCATCTCAACCAAGGCGAACCCGGAGTGGGTAGCGGTGATGCACTACGGCTGGCGCAATGAATTCCTGTCGGTCTTCCCCAACGCGGTGACGATCAACCCGGTTGCGGGACCGGAGGACAAGCCAACCAACTGGTTCACGATCATTGTTCTGGTGCTTCTGGCGGCGGTGTTCTGGGCCGTCTATGTGCGCTGGCGCCGCTTCCGCCGGGCGCGGATCGACCCGATGGTCGAAAATGTCGAAGACAGCCTGTATGCCGCGGGCGATGCGCTTGCCGAGCGCAGGGGGCGGTTCCGGCGCTGGCTGGACAGCTGGAAGTCGAAGTGACGAGAGGGGCCGCGGGCCGGGCGGCTCTGAAATATGCAAACGGATGCGCGGGCCCGTTCGGGCCCGCATTTTTTTACTCGATACGGTCGAGCACCCAGTCCAGCGCCGGGGTGAAATCGCCAGCCGAAAGCGCCCCGCGTGGTGCCGCGGCGGCAGCAAAGGCGAAGCCGTGTGTGTAATCCACCAGCAGGCAAAGAATGGTGCGGGCCTCTGCGCCAGATACGCCTGCGGCGGTGATTTCCGCCTCGATCAGCCGGGTCAGCCCGGTCAGGGAGGGGCCGATCAGGGCCGGATTTTCCAGGATGCACTTTGCAAGTTCCGGATGCTTGGTCACTTGGGCGCAATAGCGGGTCATCAGATCGCGCAGCCGCAGTTTGGGCGTTGCCGCTTCAGACGGGGTGTCTGAACCTGCAAACGCAATGGCGACGAGGGATGCAATCATCTCGTCCTTGGTTCCGGCGTGATGGGCAACGGCCATCGGGGTGACGCCAAGCGCCTCTGCCAGTGCTTTGAAGGTGAGGGCCTTGCTGCCGCCCTCATCGAGCAGCTGCAGGGCCGTTTTCAGCACATCATCCTTGCTGAGGGTCCGGCTGCCCCTGGGCGGGCGGCCCATGCGCGGGGGCATCGGTCAGGCTACCCGGAACGTGGTCTGGACCATGCCGGTGGGCAGGATGCGGGAGCTTGCCACCTGGAGGTCGATGTCCCGGTCCAGGCTGCCGAACAGCGGAATGCCGCTGCCGATCAGAATCGGGACCGTTGTGATGGTCAGATCGGTGATCAGCCCCTGGCGCAGGAAGGACTGCACCATCCGTCCGCCGTCGATATAGGCGCGGGTCCAGCCCTCTTCTTGCAGCTCCTGCATAAGGTCTGCGGGTGCGGCGGTGCTGAGGCGCACCTTGTCCTTCAGCTTCTCGGGAATGTCCTGTTCGGTCAGGCTGTTGCTGAGGACCACAACAGGTTTGCTGTAGGGCCATTGGCCGAACCCGAGCAGGGTGCGGAACGATCCGGTTCCCATGACCAGCCCGTAGACGCTGTCCATGAAGGCGGCAAAGCCGCCATCGTCATCTTCGGCAACAGGCTGTTTGTGCAGCCAATCCAGCGAATGGTCCTGGCGGGCCACAAAGCCGTCGAGGCTGGTGGCGATGAAGACGTGGCCGGTGGTCATCGGATTCTCCTGTGCACGCATTTAATTATACGAAATATAATTAAGTGCACGCCGCGTTCCAAGGGGCCGGCGCAAGATTCACTGCGTGCGAATCGATTCGGTGGATCAGCAGCGGGTAACCGCATGAAAGATAAGCGCTTGCCGCAAACGGGCTGGCGGATGCCGGTTTGAGTTTCTGGACATCCCTGTCCCGCCCGGCTCGGCAAACATGCATGTCTTTTTCCGGTTTTTGCGGGTCGGTTTTGTTTCCGATGGCGGGAAATTTTTCAGGCAATACCGCAGATAGCAAGGTGCCGCCCCTTGGGGCGGAGAATTGGGAAGCTGGTGAAACTCCGGCACTGCCCCCGCAACGGTGACCCCGGGCAAGGCATGGCAATGACCACTGAAGCAAGCGCTTCGGGAAGGTGCCAGGCCCCGCCGCCGAATGGCCCCGGGACAGTCCGGAAACCAGCCTTGCCATGAAAACGTCAACCGCGGACGGCGGCGGGGCGGTTGCGGCGCGTGTCCGCAATCCCTTTGCCTATGCCTGCGACCAAGCCAACACGCCGCGGGGATGCGGCAGAGGAGAGAAGCAGATGCTTCACGACAGCGAAATTCTGGCCAAGCTGATGGCGCGGCAGAAAAACTATTCTCTGGAACAGGCGTTCTATACCGATCCGGGTGTTCTGGACCTGGACCTGCGGCAGATCTTCTACCGCGAGTGGCTGTTTGCCATTCCCGCCTGCGAAGTGCCGAAACCGGGCAACTATGTGACCCATCAGGTGGGGTCGTATAACGTCATCATCGTGCGTGGCACTGATGGCGAAGTGCGTGCTTTCCACAACGCCTGCCGCCACCGCGGTTCGGTTGTGTGCAAGGCGAAGAAAGGCAATTCGCCCAAGCTGGTCTGCCCCTACCACCAGTGGACCTACGAGCTGGACGGCAAACTGCTGTGGGCGCGGGACATGGGGCCGGATTTCGATGCCTCCAAACACGGGCTGAAGCCGGTGCATTGCCGCGACCTGGCCGGGCTGATCTACATCTGCCTGGCGGATGAAGCGCCGGATTTTAACGGTTTTGCCGAGGTGGCCCGCCCCTATCTGGAGCCGCATGATCTGGGCAATGCCAAGGTGGCCTTTGAAAGCTCGATCATTGAGAACGGCAACTGGAAGCTGGTCTGGGAAAACAACCGCGAGTGCTACCACTGCGGCGGCAACCACCCGTCGCTGTGCCGGACCTTCCCCGAGGATCCGTCGGTGACAGGCGTTGAGGGCGGCGAGACCCCGCCGCATCTGCAAAAGCACTTTGACCGGATCGAAGCGGCAGGCTGCCCGGCGCAGTTCCGCATGGATGCGCGCGGCCAGCACCGGCTGGCACGGATGCCGCTGAACGAAGGCGCTGAAAGCTACACCATGGACGGCAAGGCGGCAGTGGCCAAGCCGCTGGGCCGGGTGCCCTTTGCGGATGCCGGCACGCTGCTGAAGTTCCATTATCCGACCACCTGGAACCACTTCCTGCCGGATCATTCCCTTGTGTTCCGTGTCACTCCGATCAGCCCGACCGAGACCGAAGTCACCACCAAATGGCTGGTGCACAAGGATGCGGTTGAGGGCCAGGACTATGACATCAAGCGCCTGACCGAGGTCTGGATGGCGACCAATGACGAGGACCGCATCGTGGTCGAGGACAACCAGCAAGGCATCAACTCCCCCGCCTATGAACCCGGCCCCTATTCCGAAGTGCAGGAAAGCGGCGTCATTCAGTTCTCCAACTGGTATGCCGAGCATCTGACCCGCGCGCTGACCGGCCGCCATCTGATTGCGGCGGAGTAAGATCATGGGATTGCAGGCCAATTTTGAGACATTGGACGAAACCCTGGCGTGGAAGGATGACGAGATGCTGGAATGCGTCTCGGTTGTTCCGGAAGCTCCGAACACCGCCACCTTCAGCTTCCGCGCGCCGTCCGGCGCGTGGTTTAAATACCAGCCGGGCCAGTTCCTGACACTGGAACTGCCGGTGCCGGAAGGGACCGTCTGGCGCACCTACACCATCAGCTCGTCGCCCTCGCGGCCATTGTCGATCTCGGTAACGGTCAAGGCCCAGGGCGACAGCATCGGCACCCGCTGGATGCTGGACCATCTGCGCCCCGGCAGGATCCTGCGCGCCTCTGGCCCGGCAGGGGTGTTCACCCTGCCAAAGCGCCCGAATGGCAAGTTTCTGTTCATCTCCGCAGGCTCGGGCATCACGCCCAGCCTGTCGATGACACAGTATCTGTTCGACCGCGGCCAGTCGCCCGACATCTGCTTTATCAACTGCGCCAAACGCCCCAGCGAGATCATCGCCCGTCAGCAGCTGGAAAGCATGGCGTCGCGGCTGCCGGGGTTGAAGCTGAACCTGGTGGTGGAAGAGGACGATCCCTATCAGGTCTGGACCGGCTACCGCGGCCAGCTGAACCAGATCATGCTGGGCCTTATCGCGCAGGATTATCTGGAGCGCGAGGTCTACTGCTGCGGGCCGGAACCCTTCATGCAGGCGGTGCGCGACATGCTGAACGGCCTGGGCTTTGACATGGAGAACTACAATCAGGAGAGCTTTGGCGCGCCGGTTGAAACAGCCGCTGATGTGCCCGAGATCGACGATGTGGTGCCGGAGGAAACTGCTGCCGCCGAGATCAGCTTTGCGGCGTCCGGTGTTATGGCAACCTGCACCGAAACAGATACGGTGCTGGCGGTGGCCAAGGCTTCGGGGCTGAACATCCCGTCGGGCTGCACCTTTGGCATCTGCGGCACCTGCAAGGTCAAGAAAACCGCAGGCGAGGTGCATATGGTCCACAACGGCGGCATTTCAGAGGAAGACGTGGAGGCCGGTTACATCCTGGCCTGCTGCTCCAACCCGATTGGCCGGGTTGAGGTCGATATCTGATGAAAACGGGCGCGCGCCGGATCTGGCGCGCGTCCTTTTTTTTAAGGCCTGATCAGGCTTCCAGCGCCAGTTTGTGCACGTGGATTTCGTTGATCGGGTGGCTCTCGGCGCCGATGATACCAGGGCGGGCGTGACGGTAAAGCGAGCGCCAGTAAGGCTGGATCACGGTGCCGTCGTCACGCATGAACTGCTCAATCTTCTCCATATGCCCCCGGCGGGTATCGGCATCGGCAATGGCTGAGGCGGCCTCCAGCATGCTGTCGAACTCGGTGCTGGCGAGACCGGTTTCATTCCAGGCCACCCCGGTTTTATAGGCCAGTGTCAGCACCTGCACCCCCAGCGGGCGGTGGCCCCAGTCGGTGGAGCTGAACGGATATTTGTCCCAGTCGTTCCAAAAGGTGTTGCCGGGCAGAACCGTGCGTTTGACCTTGAGGCCGGCATCGCGCATCTGCGCTGCCAGCGCATCGGTAGTATTGCGGCGCCAGTCGTCGTCGATTGAGAACAGCTCATGCTCGAAATCGAGCATCCCGGCCTCCTCCATCAATTGGCGGGCGGCTTCCGGGTCGCGCACCGGGGCGCCGATATCGGCGTATTCCGGGTGGATCGGGCAGACGTGGTGGTTCTCCGCCAGGGTGCCGCGCCCGTCATAGCCGAGTTCCAGCAGCACCGCGTTGTCGCAAGCCAGCGCCAGGGCGCGGCGGACACGGGCGTCGGCATAGGGCTGCGCCCCGTCCACCTCGGCATCGCGGTTGGTGCGCAGCACCAGGGTGTTGGCCGAGACGGATTCGCTCAACTTCCAGCCGATGGAGGTGAAGATATCGACGTATTCCCCCACGGTTTCATAGACCATGTCGATTTCTTCGGCCTCGGCGGCTGACAGATGGGTGGAGCCGTCGGTGCCGAAGTCAATGAACTCGATCCGGTCCAGATGGGCACCTTCGCCCCACCATTCGTGATCGGTGTTCTTTTCCAGGGCCACTTTCACGCCGACCTCATATTCCACCAGTTTGTAAGGCCCGGTGCCGACCGGGTCGGCGCCCGGATCGCCCGACCAGCCGTCCGGCACAATGGCCGCGGGGTATTCGGTCACTGCCGGGATGATGGTGATGTCCGGGCGGGTGAGTTTTACCTTCAGTGTCAGATCGTCAACCACCTCCAGCGCGCCCTCGGCGGGGCCGTCGCCGGCCGCGTTCTGCAAGGAGCCCATGCGGGCCGCCATTGAGTTGCCTTCCCATTTGCCATCACACCAGCGGGCAAAGTTATAGGCGACGTCCTTGGCGGTAAGGGTGCCGCGGCCGTCGTTCCAGTTCACGCCGGGGCGGATGTGCAGCAAGTATTCGGTGGCATCCTCGTTGACCTCCCAGCTTTCCAGCAGCCGCGGCTCAAAGGTGCCGTCGGCATTGTACTGCACCAGATATTCCAGGTAGCCGCGCACCAGATTGCCCAGCTGCGGCCAGTTGAACAGCGGCGGGTCGAGGAGGGCGCGCACAACCTGCTGGATGCGGATGGTGCCGCCCTGCTGGGCATTGGCCGCCGCCTGCACCGGCTGGCTGAGGCCGATCATGCCATAGGCCGCGGATGCGGTCACACCCAGCGCGGTTGCGCGGGACAGGAATTCGCGGCGGTCCAGTTTGCCTTGGGCTGTTTCCTCCGCATGCATGCGCACTGCTGGGTGGAGGGTTTCCCTGTTATAGTATTTGCTCATTTTGCTTCCTTTGTTGCTGTGTTCAGCGCCGGGAAAGATGCGGGCAGCAGTGGAAAGGGTGTGAATGGCTGCCCCGCCCGCAAGCAGCCATTCGCCGGTGGCTTTATTCCGCCGGCTCCTGAGTGATGGTGGTGGCGATCCCAGCCTGCTCGCGGCGGCCGTCGTTGTAGATCGCTTTGATCAGGGCGGCGCATTGCAGCACCATCACCACCGAGAAGGGCAGGGCGCCGATCACCATTGCGGTCTGGATTGCCTTCAATCCTCCGACCAGCAGCAGCGCCGTCACCACCGCACCAAGGGCCACACCCCAGAAGATGATATGCGGGCGGGCCTTGGGGCCTTCGTCGCCGGCGGCGTTGATGGTGTTGACGATCAGCACCGCGCTGTCCGCCGTGGTCACCAGATAGGTCATCAGCAGGACCACGATCATCACCGACATCGCCCAGCCGACCCAGGGCGACAGCATGTATTGTACCATGGCAAAGATCTTGTCGCCATCAGGTGCCGTGGCGATCTGGCCGTCGGCGCCGCCATAAAGTTCCAAATCAATTGCGGTACCGCCGGCCCAGGTGAACCAGACAAAGCACATCAGCGACGGCACGATCATGGCGCCCAGCACAAATTCGCGGATTGTGCGGCCCTTGGAGATCCGCGCCAGGAACAAGCCGACAAACGGGGCAAAGGCAATCCACCAGGCCCAGTAAAACACCGACCAGCCGCCCTGCCAGCCTTCCAGCTTTGTGGCCACGCTGTCCGGGGTGCCGTCGCCGGTCCAGACCCGGAACATCATATCCGGCAGTGCGATCAGGTAATCCCACAGACCGACAACCAGCGCCTGCAGGCCAAAGAAGGTGGAGCCGAACAACAGAAAGAAGCTCAACAGCGCGATACTCAGCACCATGTTGATGTTTGACAGCCATTTGATCCCCTTGCCGACACCCGACAGGGCCGAGGCGGTGGAGGCTGCCATTATCACCAGGATTGCCACGATCACGCCGGCGGTATTGGCGGTGCCGGCCTCGTTGGTCAGCCCATCAATGCCAATCCGGGTGAGGCCGGAGACAAATTGTTCCACTCCGAAACCCAGGGTCTGCGCCACGCCAAGGATGGTGGCGACCACGGCGACAATATCCACCACATGGCCGATGGATCCGGACAGCCGGGCGCCGAACAGCGGTGTCAGCGACGAACGCATGGTCAGCGGCAGCCCGCGGCGGTAGCTGAAGAACCCCAGCGCGAGCCCGGCAATTGCATAGCAGGCCCAGGCACCCAGCCCCCAATGCAGGAACGACCATTTGTAAGCCATCCGGATATTGTCCGCAGCACCGCCGTTGGTCAGGCCTTGGATCACTTCAGGGTTGTTGTTCCAATGATAGATCGGCTCGGCCACCGCCCAGGTCAGCATGCCGACCCCGATGCCGGCCCCGAACATCATCGAAAACCACGAGAAGTTGGAAAACTCCGGCGTGTCACCGTTCTGGCCCAGCTTCAGCCGTCCGGCGGCGGGCCAGATCGCCAGCGCGATACAGCACAGCACGAACAGCGCCACGGTCCAGATGTACCAGGCCCCGAAAGAGGCCAGAATGAAGCCGTTGACCGAATTCAGCACGGCGCCGGATTGTTCGGGAAAGGCAATGGCCCAGACCACCAGCCCGCCGATCATCAGCTTTGAAGAAATGGTGACGATCTGGCTGAAGCCCCGGTAAAATCCGCTGTCGGACGTGCCGATCGGCAGATCCGTTAAAGGAGGTTTGATTGACATGAAAAATCCCTGTTTTCTGTTGATCTGCCGGTTGATGCCGCCCGGGGCTACGGCTTAGCAGACCTTACACAGGGCATTTTCTGGTACAAAAATTCTGCCTTTTGCAGTAGGCAATAATTTATGAATGACATTAGCAGCATTAATAGGAAACTGAGCTATAATCTGGTCGCGCTGCATAGTTTCGACCTGGTGGCCCGGCATGGTAATTTCACCGGCGCAGCCGAGGCGCTGGGGCTGACACAATCGGCGGTCTCGCAGAAAATCAAGGGGCTTGAGACGGAATTGGGCATTGCTCTGTTCCGGCGCGAGCACCGCGGCGTGTCGCTGACCAACGAAGGTGTGCGGCTGTTGAATGTGGTCCGTCCGGCGATGGCGCAGATGGGAAACTCGGTGGCGTCGCTGCTGGAGCGCAAGTCCCGCCCCAGGGTGCGGATCTCGGCGGATTTTGCCTTTGCCAGTTTCTGGCTGCTGCCGCGGCTGTCGCATTTGCGCGCCGAACTGGGCGATGAGATTGAGATCCAGATCCTCGCCTCGCAGGTAGCGCCGGACGACTATGGCGAGGATTGCGATATCAAGATCCACGTCGGCCCGCGCAGCAGTATGGGCGACGGCGATGTGATGCTGCTGCAGGAGCGGGTGGGGGCGGTGTGCAGCCCGGCCTATCTGGAACGGCATGGCCCGGTGTCTTCAGCTGCAAGCTTGCTGGATTTTCAGCTGCTCAGCCTGTCGAAACCGGCCTCGGCGGAATGGCAGACCTGGCAGGGCTGGTTCGATCGCTTGGGTATCGCGGGGGAGCGGTCGAAGAACTATATCAGTTTCAACAACTACGACATGGTGGTGCAATCTGCGGTGTCGGGCGATGGTATTGCCCTGGGCTGGCTGGGGCTGATCGACAGGCTGCTGCAGAACGGGTCGCTGGTCAGAGTGGTGCCGGATGTGGTGGTCAGCGATGCCGGCTATGTGATGTCGCGCGACTATTCCAGCCGCCTGCGGGGGCCCAGTCTGGTGTTCGACTGGATCGCCGAACATCTGGCAGGTTCTGCGGTGATGTAGGGCTGGTGCCGGATTACCAGCCGCGGCGCCCCAGCAGCGCGTGCAGCCGGTTCTGCGGAGCAAAGGCATCCACCGCGGCAGGCCGGGTCAGCTGCAGCAGAACACGGCGCAGCAGCAGCCCGCCCAGGCAGGCAAAGATCACCCCGCCGGCCGCCTGGCCCAGCAACACCCCAGGCGCACCGTATAAGGTGCCGCCCAGAACGGCCAGCGGCCAGGTCCCCAGAGTGTGGCGGCCCCAGTTGATCCATGTGGAATAGACCGGGTGGCCCAGATTGTTGAAGCTGGCGTTTTCGACAAACAGCACCCCGTTGAAGAAATACGCCAGTGCCAGCGGCCCGCAGAACAGGTAGATCAGCGTGCGGGTCTCGCCCGTGGCCGAGAACAGATCCGCAATCGGCATCCGCAGGGCAAACAGAACGGCCGCCATCAGCAGCACATAGACCGCGGTAAAGGCGATGCCGGCCAGAAACGCCTGGCGCACACGGGCAAACTGCCCGGCGCCAAAGTTCTGGCCGATGATCGGGCCGATGGCGCCGGACAGCGCAAAGATCACCGAAAATGCCACCGGCATCAGGCGCCCGATCACCGCCATCCCGGCGACCGCCTCAGTTCCAAACTGGGCGATCTCGCGCAGCACAATGGCGTTGCCGAGCGGGGTTGCGACATTGGTCAGTACCGCAGGCACCGCGATTGCCCGGATCGCCCGCAGGTCGCCGCCGATCTGCCGCAGCGAGGGCCGCATGAAGCCCTGATGCACCCGGATGGCGGGCCAGAAGGCGGCCCCCAGCATACAGGCCCGCGCCAGCACCGAGGCAATGGCCGCGCCATCCAGCCCCAATCCCAAGCCAAAGATCAGCAGCGGGTCCAGCACCGCATTCAAGCCGCCGCCGTACAGCGTCGCCATCATCGACCGGCGCGCATCGCCATGGGCGCGCAGCACCGCCATGCCGGTCATCGCCAGCGCCATTACCCACATCGTCGGCAGAATGATCCAGACATAGCGCATGGCCAGCCGCAGCACCTCGCCCTCAGCGCCGAGCAGCGCCAGGATCTGTTCCAGATAGGCCAGCACCAGGACCGGCATCAAAAGCCCGGTCAGAACCCCGATGGCGGCCACGCTGGTGGCATATTGCTGCGCCTGATCCGGCCGCCCCGCGCCCAGCTCCCGCGCCACCAGTGAACCTGCGGCGATGGACAGTCCGATATTGATCGAATTGGTGAAAAACAGCAGCGTTCCGGCATATCCCACCGCAGCTGCCAGCGCGTCATTTCCCAGCATCGCGATAAAGGCCATGTCGACGAAATCAACCGCAAACATCGCCATCAGCCCGATGCTGGCGGTCAGCGACATGCGGGTGACATGCCGCATCAGGCTGCCGGTCAAAAATACGGCTTTGCGGTCCGGTTGGTCTGCCATCTTTCAAACCCTTTGATGGTTATGATCCTGTCCCGGGCGGATCTCTTCGTCCCTGCATGACGACGCCACCGCCCCGGTCTTGTCAATGCGTGCCGCTGCGCGCGGCGGCCGGATCAATCTGCGAACAGGTAATGGGTCTCGGCAATCTGCATGGCTTTCTCCTCTGTCAGACCCAGGAAACCGCGCAGCTGGCCTGCGTTTTCTTCCGGGCTGCTGCTTTCCCGCATATGGAACAGCTGGCTGAACCCGGCATCGCGGATGCGGTCGTTTTCATGCAGGATGTCGTTGCGGATAGTCGGCAGCAGGCGTTCCAGCGTCAATTGCGGTGTGCGCTCACCCGCCAGCCCGACCCGGTGCGCGTGGCCGGTCAGATAGTCGTTGCTGAACTCGCATTCGATCTGCAGGAAGCGGGTCGAGGAGCGGTCGGAATGAAAATCGTTCATCAGGTCGATGGCGCCGGGATCCAGACAGATGATCAGCTGGTCGGACTCGTAGTATTCGAACAGCATCCGCATCAGCGCGCGGCGGTGCCGGGTGCGCTTCATCAGCGCCGCTTGGATGCCGCCGAGGTCGGGCAAAGGGGTGTCTTCTTCGTTGAACAGGTAGTCGATGGCCGGGATATTGGTCACTTGCCGGATCTGCTCCAGCAGCCGCTTGGCCACGTGCCATTTCTTGCAGATCACGATCAGCAGCTCGCGTTCACGCCCCAGCGAGCTTTCGGTTTCCCAGAACCGCGGTGCAAACCGGCGCCCGATCCGGCCCCTTTGGACCAGGAATGTATACAGGCTGCGCCCCTCGTTGGAGATTTGGAAGTCGACGCCTTGCGCCGCATAAAGCCGCCCAAGCCGCGACTTCAGCTCGGTCGCTTCCGGGCTGATCTTGCGGGCGAACAAAAAGTCCTGACTCAGCAGCAGGTCGTAATGGTCATTGTGGAAATTCACCGGCATACCGTAATCGGTGAACATCAGGAAGGTGAGGGTGCGGGTCTCGATCTCGCCTTCCGGGATCAGATGGCGCACCAGGGTCTGAAAGAAAGTTTCATCCGGAATCCAGGTGGTGCGGAAGAACCGCATCACATCGCGGCGCCTGCGGGTGAATTCCAGGATCCACTCCACCGTGCGGCGGCGCAGGCACCACCACTGGCTGCCGATCTGCACCTGGATATCGGCCGGCACCTCGCGCTGCAGCCCCAGGCGTTTCTGCAGACCATGGCTCCAGTAAAACAGCTGCTTGTGCTTGCGCTCGTTAAAAATGTGCCGGTAGATCAGCCGGTCTTCCTTCATGCCGGTTTTGATCCAGTCGCTTTCGAAGAAATCAAAGCTTTCGATGAAATCTTTGTCATGCTGATCAAGGAACCGGTGGGCATACTCCGCAGTTTTCACCGCCATGCAATCGCCCGACAGCATGTAGAAATGGGTGGCGCGCGGGAATTCATCAACCGCGCTGCGCAGCGCGTGCAGCGTCGCCTCGACCAGCGACCATTCCCCCCAGCCGCATTTGATCCGCTTTTTGGCAAAGGCCACATTGGGATTGTCCGCCAGTTCAGCCCGGATCAGCTGATAGTCTTCCGGTGCCGCCCGCCCGTCAAAGTGAATCGCCATGTAATCGCCGGCCGCGGTCAGCCGCTCAGCCTGCTGGATGATCGCCTCGGGGTCTTTATGGCAGAGCAGAATATATGCGATTTTTGCCATGGCGTGGACGGATTGCCTTGTTTTGCCTGATTGTTTCCCTTGATAAGCGGGCTTAAGGCACGAATAAACCAGATAGTTCCCGTTTCGGTAAACATATGCGAGTACTGCTGGGGACAAGGCAAGAATAAACAAGAGGGCAGCGGATGGGGTTCCCCGGCACCTGGATGACGGAAAGTGAAAGTGTGGTCTACCGGGTGGTGCCGAAATGCGCCTGCTCGACGATCGGGCAGATCCTGCATTACTCCGATCACGGGCAGTTTTTCGATGGCGACATTCATGACGCCAAGGATGGCCTGCACAAATGGGCGCTGGAGCACAGCCAGGCGCCGATCACCCGAAATGTGCAGGAGCAACGGTCTTATGCCTTTACCTGTGTTCGCAATCCTTACACCCGCGTGCTCAGCTCGTTTTTTGACAAGATCTGCGGCATCCAGCGCAACGGGCGGCGTTACCGCGGCAATCTGGTGCCCAAGCTGGCCTATGAATACGGCATCGAGGTCGGCGGCGAGGACGGCAAGCAGGAATTCGACCAGATCGCCAGCTTCCGCCGGTTTCTGCTGTTCGTGCGCGACACCATCCGCTGGCGCCGCCCGATGGACCCGGACATCCACTGGTCGGCGATGTCGGGGCATGTGTCCACCTTCATCCTGAACGGCGGGCGCTACAACCGGATTTTCTGGACCGAGGATTTCAACACCGGCATGCAAGGCGTGCTTGATGCGATCGAAACGCCGCATGCCGTGGACCTGGCCGCGATCCCGCGCTTCAACGAAAGCGAAGGCCACGGCCCCAAACGCGCCCATCCGGTGGAGGATTACTTCGATGACCTGTCGATGCATCTGGTCTATGAGATCTACAAACGCGATTTCGAACTGTTCAAATACGATTTCGAGAACCCCGGCAACAAGATGCCGGTGGGCGAGATCGACCTGGACGAGGTGCACGCCAAGCTGGGGGAGTAAGCAGGCGGGCAGGGCGCTCCCGCGCCTTGCCGCAGCATCAAAGATGCAGCGCCAAAAGCCTTGGGCCCAGCGCCGCTGGCGCGGCGCGGGCGGGTGTAGCAATCGGCCATTCGGCTTCACCTTTGGCTAAATACTCCCGCCGGAGGCACGCCGCGCGTTAGCGCGGCGCTTGGCCCAACGCCGCTTGGCGTGCTGGCGTTAGCTAGCGGGGCGTAGCGGGGGCGGGAGTTTTTGCTGAAACAGGAATGTTGCTGAGAGGCGGTTCAGGGACAGGCGCAAAAGAAAACCCGCCGCGTTTTTTGCGGCGGGTGTTGAATGTTTCGTGACTGAAGGGCTTCAGTCCTCGTCAGGCAGCGCGCGCACGGCGCCTTTGGCCGCCGATGTGGCCAGCAGCGCGTAGGCTTTCAGCGCCTTGGAGACCTTGCGTTTGCGCGGCGCGGCGGGTTTCCAGCCGGCGGCATCCTGCGCTTCGCGGCGCGCGGCCAGGTCCTCGTCCGGCACCGCCAGATGGATCGAGCGGTTGGGAATGTCGATCTCGATGGTGTCGCCCTGCTGCACCAGGCCGATCAGACCGCCTTCGGCTGCCTCGGGCGAGACATGGCCGATCGACAGGCCCGAGGTGCCGCCGGAGAACCGTCCGTCCGTCAGCAGCGCGCATTTTTTGCCGAGGCCTTTGGATTTCAGGTAGGAGGTCGGGTAGAGCATTTCCTGCATCCCTGGACCGCCGCGCGGACCCTCATAGCGGATCACCACCACGTCGCCTTCTTTGACCTTGCCGGTCAGGATGTCGTTGACCGCCGCGTCTTGGCTTTCGCAGACATAGGCCGAACCGGTGAAGGTGAGATTGCTGGCATCGACGCCGGCGGTTTTCACGATGCAGCCGTCCAGCGCGATATTGCCGAACAGAACCGCAAGGCCGCCGTCCTGGCTGAAGGCGTGTTCCTTGGAACGGATCACGCCGTTTTCACGGTCGCTGTCCAGCTCTTTGTAGCGGTTGGACTGAGAGAACGCTTGTGTTGTGCGCACGCCGCCAGGGGCCGCCTTGAACAGCGCCTCCGCCTCGGGGTTGTTGGCAACCTTGATATCCCATTTGGCAATCGCCTCGCCCATGGTCGAGGTATGCACGGTGCTGCAATCATTATGCAGCAGGCCCGCACGGGACAATTCACCCAGGATCGAGAAGATGCCGCCAGCCCGGTGCACGTCTTCCATATGCACATTGGCCGTGTTCGGCGCGACCTTGCACAGGCAAGGCACCTTGCGGCTCAGCTGGTCCATGTGGGACATGTTGAAGTCGACTTCGCCCTCATTGGCAATCGCCAGCAGGTGCAGCACCGTGTTGGTGGAGCCGCCCATGGCAATGTCCAGGCTCATCGCGTTCTCAAACGCCTTGAACGTGGCAATCTCGCGCGGCAGCAGGCCTTTTTCTTCGCCGACATAGTGACGCTTGGTGATGTCGACGATCTTGCGTCCCGCTTCCAGGAACAGGTGCTTGCGGTCGGCGTGGGTCGCCAGGGTCGAGCCGTTGCCGGGCAGCGCCAGACCCAGCGCCTCGGCCAGGCAGTTCATTGAGTTCGCCGTGAACATGCCCGAGCACGACCCGCAGGTCGGGCAGGCGTTCTCTTCGATGTGCTGGACCTGCTCATCGGTGAATTTGTCATTCGCCGCTGCAACCATGGCGTCCACCAGGTCGATCTTCGTCATGTCCAGATCGGCGATGTCGATCTTGCCCGCTTCCATCGGCCCGCCGGAAACAAAGATCGCCGGGATGTTCAGGCGCATGGCAGCCATTAGCATGCCCGGAGTGATCTTGTCGCAGTTGGAGATGCAGACCATGGCGTCGGCACAGTGCGCGTTGACCATATATTCGACGCTATCCGCAATCACCTCGCGCGAGGGCAGCGAATAGAGCATGCCGTCGTGGCCCATTGCGATACCGTCATCCACCGCAATGGTGTTGAATTCCTTGGCGACGCCGCCGGCCGCCTCAACCTCGCGGGCGACCATCTGGCCCAGGTCCTTCAAATGCACGTGGCCGGGCACAAACTGGGTGAAGGAGTTGACGATGGCGATGATCGGCTTGCCGAAATCATCGTCTTTCATGCCGGTGGCGCGCCACAATCCGCGCGCGCCCGCCATGTTGCGGCCATGGGTGGAGGTTCTGGATCGGTACATTGGCATCAGGCTATTTCCCTTAGTCTTTGCCCTCAGGGACACGATTTGCGCAATAAAGGCAACCTGCCGGGGGGCTGTTCGGTAACTTTGGCGCAGTTGGCGCCGGATTTCAGCGGTGAAATGTCTCTCGGGTTGGTTCTCAGGCGCGGGCGGGTGCGGGCTCGGGGCTTTTCAGCCAGTGATTCACCGCCAGTCCCAGCACCAGCGCCCAGAACGGCGCGCCGATTCCAAAGAAGCTGATGCCGGACACTGTGGTCATGAAGGTGATCAGTGCTGCCTCGCGGCCTTTGCTAACGGCCAGCGCGGCAGACAGGCTGTTGCCGATGGTTGACAGTAACGCCAGGCCCGCGACGGTGGCGACCAGCGCTTTGGGCGCGATCAGGAACAGGCTGATGACGGTGGCGCCGCCCAAGCCCACCAGAATGTAGACGAGGCCCGTCATGACGCCTGCCAGATAGCGGGTGTCCGGGTTCTCATCCGCTTCCGGACCGGCGCAGATGGCGGCTGTGATGGCGGCAAGGTTGAAGGCAAAACCGCCGAAGGGTGCGAGCAGAAGCGAGGCCAGCCCGGTGACAGTGAGGCTGGCAGAGACCGGCGGTTCGTATCCGCAAGCCCGCAGTGCCACCACTCCGGGCATGTTCTGCGAGGACATGGTGACGATGTAAAGCGGCAGTCCGATGCCGATCAGCACTGGCAGCGAGAAGGCGGGCATCACGAACTCAGGCCGCGCCAGGGTCAGGTCCAGCGCCTCCAAGCTGCCAAGAGCTCCGGTGCCTGCGCACCAGGTCACACCTGCCGCCAGCACCGCTGGGATTGTGTAGCGGGGAAACAGCTTGCGGCCCGCAAGGAAGGTGAGACCCATCACCGCCACCAGCGCGGTGTCACTTTGCAGCGAGGTGAAAGCCGAAAGGCCGAACTGGAACAGGATGCCCGCCAGCATCGCGCTGGCCAGGCTGTCCGGGATAAGGCGGGAGAGGGCGGCAAACCAGCCAGTGACGCCGGTGAGAGTCAAGAGCACGGCGCAGAGCATGAAAGCGCCGACAGCCTCCGGCAGCGGCACGCCGTTGAGGCTGACAGCCAGCAGCGCCGCGCCGGGGGTGGACCATGCGGTGAGGATCGGCATCCGGTAGATCAGCGACAGGATCAGGCAGGTCAGCCCCATCCCAAGCCCCAGCACCAGCATCCAGCTGTTGGCCTGGGACTGGGTGGCGCCGACGGCCTCGATGGCTTGGAAAATGATCGCAACCGAACCTGTATAGCCGACCAGCACGGCCACCGCGCCGGAGACAAGATGCGAGAGTTTCAGATCCTTGAGCATGCGGCTTTTCCTCTGGCGCCGGATCGGCTAGGGGTGTTGTGCGTTATAGCGCACATTACACATCGTGCGTTATAGCGCACAAGTGCTTTTTGAGCGGCGGATCTTATGAGCGATGAAACCATCACCCTGAACCTGCGGAACATCCGTACGCAGGCGGGGCTTAGCCTGTCCAAAGCGGCGGAGGTCACGGGCGTCAGCAAGGCAATGCTGGGGCAGATTGAGCGCGGCGAATCAAGCCCGACGATTGCTACCCTGTGGAAGATTGCCAAAGGGTTTCACCTGCCGCTGACCGCGCTGATTGGAGAGGCTACGCGGCCGGTAAGCGCGGCCACCGGCGTTTATGAGACGGTGCAGTTTCCGGGCAGTATCGGGGTCAAGATTGTCTTTCCCTTTGATCCGCTGCTTGGGGCTGAGACCTTTCAGGTCACGCTGCAGCCAGGGCAAAGCCACCAGTCCCAGCCGCATGACACCGGCGTCACCGAGGAAGTGTTTGTGCTGCACGGGTCGATGGAGGTGCTGCGATCTGGCGAATGGGTGATGCTGGAGGCCGGGCAAGGCCTGCGCTTTGCCGCCGACCAGCCGCATGGCTACCGCAGCGCCGGGACCGGTGCGGCTTTTCTCAACATGCACCACTACCGGCAGGCAGGTCTGACGCAGCGGGACTGAAATCCTTCACTTGTGCATTGTCTGCGGCGGGCCTACCACTTGCCCAAGTCATTGAGTTTTCTGGATTTGAAAGGGCACCGGAATGGACACGCTGCGCGGAAGCCTGTTGATGGTGCTGGCCATGGCCACCTTTGCGCTGGAGGATATGTTCATCAAATCCGCGGCCCGCGACATTCCTGTGGGACAGATTCTGATCCTGTTCGGGTTTGGCGGCATGGTCATCTTTGCCGCGATGGCGCGTGCGCAGGGTCACGCTCCCTGGCACCCGGGTTTTGGCACGCGCCCGATGCTGCTGCGCTCTGTGGCGGAAGTCGCAGGACGCCTGTGTTACACGCTGGCGATTGCGCTGACGCCTTTGTCCTCGGCCTCGGCCATCCTGCAGGCGACGCCTTTGGTTGTGGCAGCGGGTGCTGTGGTGTTCTTTGGCGAGACGGTGGGCTGGCGGCGCTGGCTGGCGATCGGGCTGGGGTTTGCCGGGGTGCTGCTGATCCTGCGTCCGGGCCTGAGCGGGTTTGAGCCTGCCTCGTTGTTTGCGGTTGCCGGCACGCTGGGGTTTGCGGGCCGGGATCTGGCCACCCGCGCGGCGCCCAAGGACATGAGCAACAACCAGCTGGGGTTCCTTGGCTTTGCCATGCTGGTGGTTGCCGGTGCGGCCGCGCTGGGATGGACGGGCGGGGCGGTCTGGCCAAGTCTGGGCAATTCGCTGAAAATCACGGCAGCCACGGTGATCGGCGTCATTGCCTATAACGCTTTGTCCGGGGCGATGCGGGCGGGCGAAATCTCGGTGATTGCGCCGTTCCGCTATACCAGGCTGATCTTTGCCATGGTGCTGGGGGTGCTGGTTTTTGGCGAACGGCCCGATGCGCTGACCCTGATCGGCAGTGCAGTGATTGTGGGCAGTGGTGTTTTCACGCTGCTGCGCAGCCGCAAGCCGTGATGCGCGTCTTGCGCCCGCCGCCGCGCCGCCTTACATCTGCCTCCCATGGCCAATAAGAAGCAGACATCCGACCCGAATTACAAAGTGATCGCCGAGAGCCGGCGGGCGCGGTACGATTACGCAATCGAAGACGATATCGAATGCGGCATCATGCTGGAGGGGTCCGAAGTCAAGGCGCTGCGCGGGGGCGGTTCCAACATCGCCGACAGCTATGCCGCGGTGGAGAACGGCGAGCTGTGGCTGGTGAACGCCTATATCCCGCCTTACGAGCAGGCCAAGCTGTTCAAGCACGAAGAGCGCCGCCGCCGCAAGCTGCTGGTTTCGCGCAAAGAACTGTCGGATCTGTGGAACGCCACCCAGCGCAAGGGGATGACCCTGGTGCCGCTGGTTTTATACTTCAACCACAAGGGCCGCGCCAAGATCAAGCTGGGCATCGCCAAGGGCAAGAAGAACCACGACAAGCGGGCGAGTGAGGCCAAGCGCGACTGGTCCCGCCAGAAGCAGCGGCTGCTGAAGGACGCACGCTGATCAGGGGAGGGCGCTGCCCTCTTGGCCTTCCGGCCAATTCACCCGAGGGTATTTCCAACCAGAAAGAAGCAGGGTTTGTGCGCCTGCAAGCTGATATCGATGCGTGTCATGGCTTTGGTGCTATTCTGCCTGACAATCCCCTGCAGCCGGCCGGTGCCGCCGGGGCGGGTCCTGGGATCCTGGGGTGCGATGGGTATCTGACTGATTAAGTCAAAATTGCGTTGCCCCGCAGGTTCGCTTTTGGATCAAGCCCGGACAGAGACCGCGGCCCGGCGGGATGTGCCGCTGCCGGTGCCGATGATCAGCGCCAGTGCAGACAGCCTTGAAACTGTACCTGTTAGGGGGTGGCTGCGATGTACTGGGCTATATTCTCTTTCCCAAGCAGGCGCCTGTGCGACTCGAAGTCAGGGCCGGCAAAGACAATCCGCAGGTTTTCAACCTCTAGCAGCGGCTGCAGCGCCTCGACGGGCAGGCCGATCGCCCGGAGAATGGAAAGCTCTTTAAGGTTCTTAAGCGGGGTGAGATCGGTGACGGCTGTTCCGGAAATGCTGAAGTCCCAAAGGGTCTCCATATCCTGCACCGCAGCAAGGCTGGACACGGCAGTATTGGTGAGCGACAGCACACGCAGGTTTTTGCCCGCCAGAGGCGCAAGGCTGGAGACGGCGGTGTCTGTCAGATTTAGCTTGTGCAGCGCATCCAGCCCGTTCAGCGGTGTGATGTCGCTGATCCGGGTTCCGTCCAAGGCCAGCTCCTTCAGACCGGTTGCCCCTGTTATCGGGATCAGGTCCGCCACCTGCGTGTCTGACAGGATCAGGGTGTGCAGTGCGGGCTTCCCTTCCAGCCCGTCCAGGTTTTCCAGCTGGGTTCCATCGGCGCGCAGCATCTCCAGCCGGTCGGAGGCGGCCAGCGCGGCCACGCTTTGGACCGGGCAATTGGAGATCCAGGCCACCTGCAGGTTGGTGCCCGACAGCGGGCTGAGGTCAGAGACCTGAGTGTTGAAGGCAAGAAAGACTGCCAGATCAGTAAGGCCGGATAGCGGGCTTAGGTCGGACACACCGGAATCCGCAATATTCAGGCTTTGCAGCCGGGTCAGGCCGCTGACAAAAGACAGATCGGTGACATCCCCGGCCCCCCAGACCGAGAGATGCTCAAGCTGTGTCACCCGGGCCAGCGGGGTGAAATCCGGCGCGCGGACAGAATCAAGGCTGAGCCGCTTCAGCCGCGGCAGCCGGGTCAGCGGAGCCAGGTCCGGTGCGGTGATATTGACCAAGGCCAGCCTTTGCAGCTTTGGCATCGCGGCGAGGGGGGACAGATCGACAGGGTCCTTGAAACGCAGGTCGGCCATCAGTGTAAGATCGGTCAGCTCAGTGAACTGGATCAGCCCCTGCAAGTCCGGCGTGTGGTTTCCAATCCGGATCTTTGCCTTCAAGTCGTTGCTGGCAATGCATGTTTTGCCGATATCCACGCATTCTGCGCGCAAGGCACCGGGGCAGAACATGCCCGCCGCAATCAGAAATGCTGCAAGGAAACTGGGGAAACCGGACATACAATGGGCCTTTGCAATGAAATGCTGAAACTGGGGTCCATGTTATTACCGCTCCGTTAAAGGCCCGCAAGATTTTTGTAACCACAGGTAGAGGGCGGCGCGGTCTTGCACCGCTGCGCCGCCGGATGTACCCATGGCGCATGCGCAGAAAGGGAGACGCTTTGATGCAGGATGATCCGAAGACGCTGGTTTCCACCGACTGGCTGGCCACCCATCTGAAGGATCCGGATCTGCGGGTGCTGGACGCATCCTGGTATTTGCCGCAGGAAAACCGCGACCCCAAGGCGGAATATGACGCAGCCCATGTCCCTGGCGCGCGCTTTTTTGATATTGATGATATCTCGGACCACCGCTCGGAATTGCCGCATATGGTGCCGCCGGTTGAGAAATTCATGTCCCGCCTGCGGGCAATGGGTGTGGGCGACGGCCATCAGGTTGTGGTCTATGACACCGCCGGGTTGAAATCCGCCGCCCGGGTCTGGTGGCTGTTCCGGCTGATGGGGCAGCACAACATTGCCGTGCTGGACGGCGGTTTCCCGAAATGGCAGGCCGAAGGCCGCCCGGTTGAAGACCTGCCGCCGGTGATCCGCGACCGCCATATGACCGTGCGGGTGCAAAACCACATGGTCCGCGATGTCACACAAGTTTCGTCCGCTGCCAAACTGGGTGACCATGAAATCATCGACGCCCGCGCCGCCGAGCGGTTCCGCGGCGATGTGCCGGAACCCCGCGAAGGTCTGCGGGCAGGGCATATCCCCGGATCGAAAAACGTGCCTTTTGGCAGCTTGCTGAATGCGGATGGCACCATGAGAGATGCTGATGGACTGGGCGCCGTGTTTGCCGCGGCCGGTGTCGATCTGAACAAACCTGTGATTACCACCTGCGGGTCGGGCGTCACCGCCGCCGTCCTCAGCCTTGCACTGGAGCGCATCGGCAAGACCGATCATGCGGTCTATGATGGGTCGTGGTCGGAATGGGGTGCCTTCCCGACCCTTCCCGTTGCTACCGGAGAGAACTGATGTTCGAGACCCTGAAACCCCAGCCCGCTGACAAGATCCTGGCGCTGATGCAAATGTACCGCGACGACCCGCGCGCGGACAAGATCGACCTTGGTGTCGGCGTTTACAAGAACGCCGAGGGCGTCACCCCGGTGATGCGCGCGATCAAGGCAGCTGAGCATAAGCTGTGGGAAGAGCAGACCAGCAAGGCCTACGTCGGCCTGGCCGGTGATCCGGCCTATGCGGATGCGATGATCAAGCTGATTCTGGGCGATGCGGTGGCGCGTGGCAATATCGCGGCAGCCGCGACCCCCGGCGGCACCGGCGCGGTGCGCCAGGCGTTTGAACTGATCAGGATGGCCAACCCCAAGGCGCGCGTCTTTGTGTCGGACCCGACCTGGCCGAACCATGTGTCGATCCTGAACTATGTCGGCATTGAGACCATCACTTACCGCTATTTCGACCGCGACACCCGCGGTGTGAATTTTGACGGCATGATGGAAGACCTGAAAGGCGCGCAAAAAGGCGACGTGGTGCTGCTGCACGGTTGCTGCCACAATCCGACCGGTGCCAACCTCAATGAGGTGCAGTGGAAAGAAGTCATCGCGCTCTTGAACGAACGCGGCCTGATCCCGATGATCGACATTGCCTATCAGGGCTTTGGCGACGGTCTGGAAGAGGATGCGCTGGGTGTGCGACTGGTCGCCTCCGGCTGCCCCGAGGTGCTGATCGCAGCGAGCTGCTCCAAGAACTTCGGCATCTACCGCGAGCGCACCGGCCTGCTGATGGCGGTGTCCAACGACGCGGGGGCGCAAGGGTTGAACCAGGGCACGCTGGCGTTTCTGAACCGGCAGAATTACTCTTTCCCGCCGGACCACGGCGCGCGTCTGGTGACGATGATCCTGAACGACGAAGCCTTGCGCGCCGATTGGGCGGCAGAGCTGGAAGAAGTGCGCCTTGGCATGCTGGACCTGCGCCAAAACCTTGCGGATGAATTGCAGCGGCTGACCGGCTCGGACCGGTTCGGTTTCATCGCCCAGCACCGCGGCATGTTCTCGCTTCTGGGCACCACGCCGGATCTGGTCGAGAAGATGCGGGTGGACAATGGCATCTACATGGTCGGCGACAGCCGCCTGAATATCGCCGGTCTTAATGCGCAAACTGTACCGGTGCTAGCCAAGGCGATCGTCGACGCCGGCGTCTGAGGCCGCGCCGTCAGGACAAGCCGAAACGCGCTCCTTTCAGGGGCGCGTTTTTCTATGGCGGCTGCAAATCCAAGACTTTTGGAAAAGTCTTGGCAAAAGTTTTCCAAAACTTTTGCGCGCTGCAAATGCGCAGACGGCGCTCCATGAAAGCGCCGTCCTTTTGTTTCAATGCCGTGCAAGGGGTCAGCTCGGCGAGAATTCCGGATAGGCCTCCATGCCCAGCTCCGCCATGTCCAGCCCGTTGACCTCATCCTCTTCCTCCACCCGGATGCCGGTGGTGGCGCGCAGGATGACCCACACTATGGCCGAGGCGGCGATGGTGAAGACCCCCACCACGGCAATCCCGGTCAGCTGTTTCAGCAGCGTTGCATCAGGGTTCGACAACACGACCGCAACAGTGCCCCAGATACCGCAAAGCAGATGCACCGGGATGGCGCCGACCACGTCGTCGATCTGCAGCTTGTCCAGGAACGGCACGGCGAAGACCACGATCACGCCGCCGATGGCACCGATCAGAGTGGAGAGACCCAGGCCCGGCGTCAGCGGTTCAGCTGTGATCGCCACCAGACCAGCCAGCGCGCCGTTCAGGATCATGGTCAGGTCCGGCTTTTTGAACAACACTTGCGTCAGTACCAGCGCAGCCACCGCGCCACCCGCTGCAGCGGCATTGGTATTGGCGAAAATACGCGAGATATCGGCAACATCCCCAATCGAACCCATCGCCAGCTGCGAGCCGCCGTTGAAGCCGAACCAGCCCATCCACAGGATGAACGTGCCAAGCGTCGCCAGCGCCAGGTTGGAGCCGGGCATCGGGATGGTCTTGCCGTCCTTGTATTTGCCAATGCGCGGCCCCAGGATCAGCGCTCCGGTCAGCGCCGCCCAGCCGCCCACCGAATGCACCACAGTGGAGCCTGCAAAGTCCAGGAAGCCCATCTGCTCCAGGAAGCCGCCGCCCCATTTCCAGCTGGCCTGGAACGGGTAGATCACCGATGTCAGAACGATGGTGAAAATCAGGAAAGGCCACAGTTTGATACGCTCCGCCAAAGTGCCCGAAACAATCGAGGCAGTGGCGGCACAGAACATCAGCTGAAAGAAGAAGTCCGAGCCGGTGGAGGCGTAGGAGTAATCATCTGCACCTTCCGCGGTGATCCCCACCGCCTCCAGCACGCCGGGGCCGAAGACGCCGGACAGCACACCGTCAACCGCCCAATTGCCCAGCGGATACATCAGGTTATAGCCGATCAGCCAGTAGAATACGGCGGCCAGCGAGAACAGCGCCATGTTCTTGGTCAGCTGCATGGTCACATTCTTGGACCGCACCAGGCCGGCCTCCAGCATGGCAAAGCCAGCGGCCATCCAGAACACCAGGCAGCCGCCGATCAGAAACAGCAGCGAGTTCAGGATAAACACGGTGTCGGTCGCGGGGTTCACGCCCGGCGCAGGGCCGTCCTGGGCCAGTGCCAGGCCCGGCAGCGCGGCCAGTGCCAGGGCCGCCAGGGGGAGTTTCAGGGTCTTCATAGGTCTTTCCTCCATGCCGGGCGCCTTCAGAGCGCCTCGAGGTTGGTTTCGCCGGTGCGCACCCGCACGGCCTGTTCCACGTCCAGAACAAAAATCTTGCCGTCGCCGATCTTGCCTTCACCCAGCTTCCCTGTGCGGGCGGTCCCGGAAATCGCGCTGACGGCTTGGTCGGCCTGATCGGCGGGCACCACAAGTTCCAGCTTCAGCTTCGGCACAAAAGTCACCTCGTATTCGGCGCCGCGGTAGATTTCCGTGTGCCCGGCCTGGGCGCCAAAGCCTTTGATTTCGGTAACCATCAGCCCGCTCACGCCAAGACCGGTCAGCGCCTCGCGGACCTCGTCCAGCTTGAAGGGTTTGATGGCGGCTATGATCATTTTCATCTCTGCATCCCTTGGTTTTCGCGCTGCTCCGGCCCTGAGGATCATGTCTGGGCCGATGCATTGTGCACCTGCAGCAAAACCCCCGGCCCGAGTCGTGCAAAGCCCAAGGCCAGCAAGTTTCCGCGTGTCATTCTGCGCACGCACAATAATTTTGCGCCTTTTGCCCGCTTCGCTTAAAAACCGGCCATCTGGCAAAGGGGGAAAGCTCCGGATTCTGCCCCCTCTACAAACCGGGGCGGGCA
Source organism: Leisingera sp. M523 (assembly GCF_025141335.1). NCBI lineage: Bacteria > Pseudomonadati > Pseudomonadota > Alphaproteobacteria > Rhodobacterales > Roseobacteraceae > Leisingera > Leisingera sp. M523. The sequence goes on along the minus strand of NZ_CP081036.1, from coordinate 3,272,685 downwards.
GGGTATTGTCCCGGGAAACGGGCAAACCGGGCAGGACATGACGATGGCACAAGGATCCGGGCGCAAGCCTTTGGTGGCAGAAAAACGCTATTCCGCAGGCGGCAAGGGCAAACCTTCCGCTGCGAAAAAGCCTGCGCGCAAAAAACCCGCACGCAAGGCCAAACCCAAGAAGACCGGCCTGTTCGGCCTGTTTTTCCGCAAGAAGACACGGGCGAAACCAGCCCCGAAGAAGCGCGGCTTCATCGGTCTCTTGCTGGCGCCCTTTGTCTGGGCATTCCGGCTGGTCTGGGGCTTCAGCTGGCGGGTCGGCATGGTGGTCTGCCTGCTGGTCGGTCTGGCTGTGGCGTTGCAATATGCCAAACTGCCCGAGGTTTCGGCCTATCTCGACGGGCGCGCGCGCGGGTCGGTCACCCTGCTGGACCGCAAGGGCGACGTCTTTGCCTGGCGCGGCGATCAGTTTGGCGGGGTCATCCGGGCCGATACGGTTTCGCCGCACCTGAAAAACGCGGTTGTCGCGACCGAGGACAAGCGGTTCTACCGCCATTTCGGCATCTCCCCGCGCGGGGTTGCCAGTGCGGTGCGCATCAACCTGCGCGAAGGGCGCGGGCCGCTGTCAGGCCATGGCGGCTCCACGATCACCCAGCAAGCCGCCAAATTGCTGTGCCTGGGCCGGGTTTATGATCCGAGCGAATGGAAAAGTGAAAGCGCTTATGAGGCCGACTGCCGCAAAGGTTCGCTGTGGCGCAAGGGCACCGAGGCGATCTTTGCCCTGGCGATGGAGGCCAAGTACACCAAGGACGAGATCCTTTCGATCTACATGAACCGCGCCTATATGGGCGGCGGCGCTTACGGCGCCGAAGCTGCCGCGCAGCGCTATTTCGGCAAATCGGCGAACCAGCTGAACCCGGCTGAGGGAGCAATGCTGGCGGGTCTGCTGACTGCGCCCTCGACGCTGGCGCCGACCAACAACCTGCAACGTTCACAGGACCGGGCGGCAACGGTGTTGCGGCTGATGCAGGAGCAGGGCTATCTGACCGCCGCCGAGATGCAGCAGAACCAGAACGCCCCGGCCGTGCTGAGCGAAGCCGCGGCGGCGCGGGCAGGGGGGTATTTTGCCGATTGGGTGATGGATTCTATCCCGGATTTCCTGGGCGACCAGACCACCGAGGATGTGGTGATCCGTTCCACCCTGGATCAGCGCCTGCAGGGCGCGGCTGAGGAAGCACTGAAATACATCTTTGAGAATAAGGTCCGCCCCGGCTCCAAGGCGCAGGCGGCCATTGTGGTGATGAGCGCCGATGGCGCCGTGCGCGCGATGGTGGGGGGGCGCAAGACGCGGGTCTCCGGCGTGTTCAACCGGGCAACCCAGGCCAAACGCCAGACCGGATCGGCCTTTAAACCTTTTGTCTATGCCACAGCGCTGGAACTGGGCTATTCGCCCTACGACCGGGTGCTGGACGCGAAATACTGCATGAATATTCCCGGCTCCGGCCAGTGGTGCCCTGAGAATTATACCCGGAAGTATTATGGCGAAGTCACCCTGGCCCGGGCGTTGCGGGATTCCCTGAATGTGCCGGCGGTAAAAGTCTCCGAGGCGGTGGGCCGAGACAAGGTCAGCATCGTGGCCAAGGATTTCGGCATCGACAGCGATCTGGCCGCAGGCCCGGCGCTGGCGCTGGGGGCCTCGGAAAGCACTCTGCTGGAGATGACCGGAGCCTATGCGGGCATCCTCAATGGCGGTTCCTCGGTAACGCCCTACGGGGTGACCGAGCTGAAGCTGGTGAACGACAGCGATGCGCTGATGGGCGCCAGCGGCGGCATCGGCGAACGGGTGATCCGCCCCGAAGCCGCCCAGCAGCTGGTCTGGATGATGGAGAAAGTGATTTCGGGCGGCACCGGCAAGCGGGCGCAAATCCCGGGCTGGCAGGCGGCAGGAAAATCAGGGACGACTTCTGCGGCCAAGGATGCCTGGTTCATCGGGTTTACCGCGGATTATGTGGCGGGGGTCTGGATGGGCTATGACGACAACACGCCGCTATCGGGTGTGACCGGCGGCGGCCTGCCGGCCGAGATCTGGCGCGAGACCATGGTGCGGGTGCATGACGGCCTGACGCCGAAACCGCTGCCGATGCTGGAGCCTGTCCCGATCGCCCCGCCGCCGCAGCAAACCCGGCGCGAGCGCCGCCGCCGTCAGGGGCCGCAGCTGGGCAAGGAACTGGGCCGCGCGGTGGACAATATCCTGCGCGACATTCTGGGCAACTGACTGAATTGCAGCAAACGTGGGGCTCCCGCCCGGTGAAGGCCCCCCTGAGTGGGGCCTCCGCCAGTTGGGTCCGGCGCCGCACCTGACGGCGCGGCGCACGCCCAGCCCGCCGGGCAGGGCGCCAGGCCCAACGGGAGCGCAGCGTCCAGGATGCTGCAGCGACGGGCGGGAGTTTTCGCCTCTGCTCCGCAATGCGCCAGGCTGGCCTGCAAGTAAGAAAAGGCTCCCCGAAGGGAGCCTTTTTTGACTGTCATTCGTTATGTGCGTGTTTCAGCTCAACCGCTTCAACTCTGCAATCAGCGCGTCGATGTCGCCCTTGTGGCTGTCCAGGATGGCGCCGATCTCGGTGCGTTCGGTCAAAAGCAGATTCACACCTTCGATGAACATATTGAAGAACAGATCCTGGCCGGAGCGGTCCGACACCAGGAAGGTCACTTCAAACGGCGACTGGCCCTTGAGGTAGGCAATGGTGCTCACCTCATACCATTTCTTCACCTTCTTGACGCCTTTGACTTCCAGCTTGCCGCCGATGAATTCGCGGAAGCGCTTGCCGTATTTGCGCGAGATGTAGCCCTGGAACGCCTTGGAAAAGGCCTTCTTCTGGGACGAGGACGCCCGGCGCCCGTCCACACCCAGCGCATAGGCGGCGATATAGGAGGTGTCACTGTAACGCTGGAAAATCCGCTCAAACTCGCGGAACATCGCGTTCTCGCCCTTGCCGGAATCGATCACCCGGTTGATGTCGCCGACCAGGCTGTTGATCAGCGTGCTGGCTCTGTTTTCTGTCAGCGCCCACAGGGCTTGCGGTGCGGCAATCAGAGCAGCGGCTCCGGCGCCCAGGCCAGTCAGGAATTTGCGGCGGTCCATATTCAAAATCCTTCAGTGTTCAGTTCGAACGGATCGATCTCCTGGATCTCTTCTCCATCCCCCAGCTGGAACCGGCGGTTCTGCAGATAGATCAGGCGCGATTGCGCATAGCTGTCGGCGCTCTCGTAGAGAATCGAGTCGATCGTGTCGGAATAGTTGCCACGATCGCCCATGCGGCGCACGATCTCAGCGTAAATTGTGATATTGTCGGCAGTATTCTGCTCGGCGTAGCCCAGCGGGTTGGTGAAGAAATCGACGGCAACCCCGACCGCGTCGCGGCTGGTGGAAGGGCCCAGCAAGGGCAGCTCCACATAGGCGCCTTCGCCGACGCCCCAGGTGTGCAATGTCTCGCCGAAATCGGTATCGACCGCAGGCACATTGAATTCGCTGGCCGGGTCGGCAAGCCCGGCAAAGCCAACGGTAGAGTTGATCACAAACCGCGAAAATGCATTGCCGGCCAGTTTCAGATCGCCCTGCAGCAGCGCATTGACCATCTGGCCGGGCATCGACAGGTTCTCGGCAAAATGCGAGAAACTGGTCACCATCGGCGCGGGCACAATTGCCACATAGCCTTTAGAGGCAGGCCGGAAGGCCAGCCGGTCAACGCCGCGGTTGAAGGCGTGAATTCCGCGGTTGGTGCGCTCATAAGGGTCAAAAACTTCACCCGAGGCCCGCGCAACCGGATCCTGTGTTGCGCAGCCGGCCGCAAAAACGGCCAAAATCAGCGCAGATACAAATTTCAGCGGTCGCAAATGAAAAGGCATTCGGGTAAGTGTCCAATTGATGCTGGAACAGACGGGTCGGAGGGCAAATAAGGGTTCCTCAGCCTATTTCCAGTGCGATTACATTTATTCACCAGCTTGTGTCTGTTCTGATACAAATTCAGGCACTACCAATGGCCCGGGAACTTCTATTGCAGACTGACCATGAATAAAAGCATTTATAAGAGCGGTTATGATGAGCTGCGGGCGGTGCGGCAGCAGAGCCGGGGGCTGTACTGGTTCACCGGGATTTTCAGTTTCTTCGTGAACCTGCTGATGCTGACCGGGCCTCTGTATATGATGCAGGTCTATGACCGGGTGCTGGGCAGCCGCTCGGAGGCGACGCTGCTGGCGCTGTCGCTGCTGGTGGTGTTCCTCTACGGCATGATGGGGCTGTTGGATTATGCCCGCGGCCGGATCATGGCGCGGGTCGGGGCGCGGCTGCAGGCGGCGCTGGACCACCGGGTGTTCGATGCGATGATCCGGCGCTCGGCGGTGGCGCAGGATCCGGCGGCGCAGACCGGGCTGCAGGATCTGGAATCGGTGCAGCGGCTGATCTCCTCGCCGGTGCTGACCGCCGCCTTCGACCTGCCCTGGACCCCGGTCTTTTTGGCGGGCATTGCCCTGTTCCATCCCTGGCTTGGGCTGCTGGCCCTGGGCGGCGGCGCAGTGCTGGTGATGATTGCGATCCTCAACCAGCTGTTCACCCGGCTGCCGGTGCAAAAGGCCAATATGACCGGCCACAAGGCCAACCTGATGTCCGAGGAGATCCGCAACGAGGCCGAGATGATCCAGTCGATGGGCATGCGCGGCGCGGCTTTCGGGCGCTGGAAGCAAGGCCGCGATGCGGCGCTCACCGACAGTGTGACGGCCAATGACACCGGCGGCGGCTTCACCACGCTGACCAAGACGCTGCGGCTGTTCCTGCAGTCGGCGATGCTGGGGCTGGGCGCCTATCTGGTGCTGCAGGGCGAGGTGACGCCGGGGGCGATGATCGCGGGGTCGATCCTGATGGGCCGCGCCCTGGCGCCGATCGAACTGGGCCTGGGCCAATGGGCGATGGTGCAGCGGGCGCTGAAGGGCTGGCACAGCCTGGCCGAACTGCTGGCCAAAGTGCCGGAGGAGGCCGAGCGCACGGCGCTGCCGAAACCCAAGGCGCTGCTGGAAGTGCAGGGCATGGCGGTGGTGCCGCCGGGCAGCAAGACGCCGCTGCTGCGCAATGTCAGCTTCCGGGTGCAGCCGGGCCAGGCGATCGGGGTGATCGGGCCGTCGGGCTCGGGCAAATCGACCCTGGCGCGGGCGCTGACCGGGGTCTGGGCGCCGGCCGCGGGCTCGGTGCGGCTGGACGGTGCGGCGCTGGATCAATACGCGCCGGATGTGCTGGGCGGCCATATCGGCTATCTGCCGCAGCGGGTGCAGGTTTTCGACGGCACCATTGCCCAGAACATTGCCCGGCTGCAGCAGCAGCCGGATGCCGAAAAAGTGGTGGAAGCCGCCAAGAAGGCCGCCGCCCATGAGATGATCCTGAAACTGCCCGAAGGCTATGACACCAAGGTCACCGCCACCGGCGGGCGGCTGTCGGGCGGCCAGATGCAGCGGGTCGGGCTGGCCCGCGCGCTGTATGCCGATCCGGTGATCGTGATCCTGGACGAGCCGAACTCGAACCTCGACAACGAAGGCTCGATTGCGCTCAATCAGGCGATCAAGCAGATCAAGGCCGAGGGCCGCTCGGTGCTGATCATGGCGCACCGGCCCGCGGCGATCCAGGAATGCGACATGCTGCTGGTGATCGACAAGGGCACCCAGACCGCCTTTGGCCCCAAGGACAAGGTGCTGCAGGAAATGGTCGCCAACCACCAGAACATCCGCCAGGCCACTGGCACAGGAGGCGTGCGATGAACGGGCAAAGCAACTGGCCGGCCCGGCGGCCGCTGATCATCGGCCTTTTGGCGCTGCTGGTGCTGGTGGGCGGCTTCGGCTCCTGGTCGGTGCTGTCGTCGATTTCCGGCGCGGTGGTGGCGACGGGGCGCATCGAGGTCGACCGCAACCGCCAGATCGTGCAGCATCTGGACGGCGGCATCGTGGCCGAAATCCTGGTTGATGAGGGCGACACCGTGGCCGAAGGCGCCACGCTGATCCGGCTGGATGCCAATGAGCTGACCTCGCAGCTGGTGATCACCGAGGGCCAGCTGTTCGAGCTGATGGCGCGCCGCGGCCGGCTGGAAGCCGAGCGCGACACCGCCGCCGCAATCACCTTTGAGCCGGAGCTGCTGGAGGCGGCGGAGCGGCTGCCGGATGTCAGCGATCTGACCGAGGGCCAGCGCCGCCTGTTTGAAGCCCGCAAGGACACCACCGCCCGCGAGATTGAACAGCTGGAGAAGCGCCGCACCCAGATCCAGGAGCAGATCCGCGGCGTCGAGGCGCAGCAGACCTCAATGAATGTGCAGCTGGGGCTGATCGGCGAGGAGCTGGAAAGCCAGCAGTCGCTCTTGGACCGCGGGCTGGCACAGGCGGCGACGGTGCTGAACCTGCGCCGCACCCAGGCCGATCTGCAGGGCCGGCTGGGGGAACTGGTGGCCTCGGAGGCGCAGTCCGAGGGCCGCATCACCGAGATCGACATCGAGATCCTGAAGCTGGCCACCAGCCAGCGCGAGGAGGCGATCAGCCGGCTGCGCGACCTGCGCTACCAGGAGCTGGAGCTGGCCGAAAACCGCCGCTCGCTGCAGGGGCGGCTGGCGCGGCTGGACATCACCGCGCCGGTCTCCGGCATTGTCTACGGGCTGCAAGTGCAGACGCCGCGCTCGGTGATCCGCCCCGCGGATCCGGTTTTGTACCTGGTGCCGCAGGACCGGCCGCTGGTGATTGCGGCGCAGGTGGCGCCGACGGATATCGACCAGCTGTACACCGGCCAGGAGGTCACTTTGCGGTTCTCGGCGCTGGACCAGCGGAGCACCCCTGAGCTCTTTGGCCATGTCACCCAGGTCTCGGCGGATTCGTTTGAGGATCAGGGCAGCGGGGTGTCCTATTACCGCGCCGAGATCGAGCTCAACCCCGGCGAACGCGGCCGCCTGCCTGCGGGCACGGTGCTGATCCCGGGGATGCCGGTGGAAAGCTACATCCGCACCGACGCGCGCTCGCCGCTGGCCTATCTGGTCAAGCCGCTGGCCGATTATTTCAACAAGGCCTTCCGCGAAAGCTGACGGCGCAAAGCAGGGCCAAGATTGCGCAAAGCCGCACTGGTGCTTCGCATTTGCTCTTTCCGAATTCCGCATGTCCGGGTAGCGTCCCGGCCAGCAAAGACTCGGAAGGAAATCGGCCATGAGCATTGAAGCAAAACTGAAGGAGCTCGGGGTGACCCTGCCCGAAGCACCGGCACCGGCGGCGAACTATGTGCCTTTTGTGGTTTCGGGCGATATGGTTTACATCGCGGGCCAGATTTCGGCCGATGACAACGGGCTGATCACTGGTAAGCTGGGTGCTGATCTGGACATCGAGGCCGGCCAGGCTGCGGCCAAGCGCTGTGCAATTGCGCTTCTGGCCCAGCTCAAGGCAGCTTGCGGCGGTGATCTGGACCGGCTGGTGCGGGTCGTCAAGCTGGGTGCATTTGTGAACTCGGCCCCTGACTTCACCGGCCAGCCGATGGTGGTGAACGGCGCCTCCGACTTCCTAGTCGAAGTGCTGGGCGATATCGGCCGCCATGCGCGTTCGGCGGTCGGCTCGGTGTCGCTGCCGCTGGGTGTTGCAGTGGAAATCGACGGCGTTTTCCAGATCAAATGAAGCCCGTCCTGCCTGCCGCTATCCTGACTGTCCCGCTGGCCCACCGTGCGCTGCATGATGCCGCGGACGGGCGCCCGGAGAACAGCCGCGCTGCCATCCGGGCAGCAATTGCGGCGGGTTATGGGATTGAGATCGATCTGCAGCTGTCCAGCGACGGCTGTGCCATGGTCTTTCATGACAACGGTCTGGACCGGCTGGCGGAAGCCTCTGGTCCGGTCCGCGCCAGGACCTGCAGCGCGTTGCAGGCCATCCCGCTGAAGGGTGGTGATGGCGAAGGCATTCCGGAGCTGTCTGAAGTGCTGGAGCTGGTGGCGGGCCAGGTGCCGCTGCTGATAGAGCTGAAGGATCAGCACGGGCAGATGGGCCTTACCGATGGTGCGCTGGAGCGGGCCACGGCAGAAGCGCTGAAGAGCTATGCCGGCTCTGTGGCTGTGATGTCCTTTAACCCCAATTCAGTCGCGGAACTGGCCCGGCTGGCGCCGGATATTGCCCGCGGCATCACCACCAGCGCCTATGATCTCGCGGAATGGCCGGAGCTGCCCAGGGCGGTCTGCGACGGCCTGCGCGGCATCCCGGATTTCGCGCGCACCGGGTCGAGTTTTATCAGCCACGAAGTCGGCGATCTGCCCCGTCCGCGGGTGCAGGCGCTGCGCAACGATGGGGTGCCGGTGCTGTGCTGGACCGTGACCTCTGCGGCGGAGGAAACTGCGGCGCGCGTCTTTGCCGACAATGTGACGTTTGAACAGTACCTCTCGCCGCTAACATCTTGATCCCGCAGGCGCAGACCCCACATCTTTGAAGCGGTGCGGAGGAATTGCATGACCCAGGCGCAAATCGAAATCCGGGTGCTGGCCTCACTGTCGCAGATCGCGGCAGAGGACTGGGATGCCTGCGCCTGTCCTGAGGCGGCAGACGGCACCCGTCCGCTGGACCCGTTCACCACCCACCGGTTTCTAAGCGCGCTGGAAGACAGCGGCTCGGTCGGGCCGGGCACTGGCTGGCAGCCGCAATATCTGACAGCCTATCAGGACGGGCTGCTGATCGCCTGCGCGCCGCTTTACGCCAAGGGGCACAGCCAGGGCGAATACATCTTTGATCACAATTGGGCGCATGCTTATGAGCAGGCCGGCGGGCATTACTACCCCAAGCTGCAGGTCGCGGTGCCCTTTACCCCGGCCACAGGACGGCGTTTTCTGGTGCGCCCGGGCTTTGACGGTATTGGCCATTCGGCGCTGGTTCAGGGGGCGGTGCAACTGGCAGCCGACAACAAACTGTCCTCGCTGCATGTGACCTTTTGCACCCAGGACGAGGCAAGAATGGGGGCGGAGATGGGGCTGATGCGCCGCTCTACCCAGCAGTTTCACTGGCAAAACGACGGTTATGCCGATTTCGAAGGTTTCATGCGGGCGCTGTCCTCGCGCAAGCGCAAGAACATCCGCAAGGAGCGGATGCAGGCGCAGTGCTTTGGCGGCGAGATCCGGGTCTTTCAGGGCGGCAGCCTGCAGCCTGAGCATTGGGATGCTTTCTGGGAATTCTATCAGGACACCGGCGCGCGAAAATGGGGCGCGCCTTATCTGACGCGGCAATTCTTCGATATCGCCCATCACACGATGGCGCAGAATATGGCGCTGATTCTGGCGGAGCGCAACGGGCGCTATGTTGCAGGTGCCTTGAATTTCATTGGCCGTGAAACGCTTTACGGGCGTTATTGGGGCTGTGTTGAGCACCATCCCTGCCTGCATTTCGAGCTGTGTTATTATCAGGCGATAGAGCTGGCGATAGCCCTGGGGCTTGACCGGGCTGAGGCGGGCGCGCAGGGTGAACACAAGCTGGCGCGCGGCTATCTGCCGTGCGAAACACACAGCTTGCACTGGATCGGCGATCCCGGGTTTGCCGGGGCCGTTGAACGCTACCTCGAGGCTGAACGGGCCGCCACCGAGGAAGAGATCGAAATCCTGACCGATTACGGCCCGTTCCGCAAAGCCCAAGTGGAGGAGCAAGAATGACGGAAAAACTGTCCGACGCCACCCGCGGCCCGCTGCTGGAGCCGCTGTTTGCCACCGGCTGGGAAATGGTGGAGGGCCGGGATGCTATCACCAAGATCTTCAAGTTCAGCAATTTCGCCGATGCCTTCGGCTGGATGACCCGCGCCGCGATCTGGGCCGAGAAATGGAACCACCACCCGGAGTGGAGCAATGTCTACAACCGGGTGACGGTGGTTCTCACCACCCATGATGTGGACGGGGTCAGCGCGCTGGATGCCAAACTGGCGCGCAAGATGGACGGGCTGTTCGGCGAGCCGCAGACTTGAACGGACGCTCTGACGGAAAGGTCAGCAATTCTGTCCAAATGTTTCGCGCGCGAAACATTCCGGCAGGCATGCTGACCTTATTTTTCACCGTTTATTAAGGGGTTGTCCTGCGGCCGCCGGGCCAGGCAGCCGCAGCCGGACTTGGCTTCAGCCCATTGACTCCAGCAATCCTTCGCCGGCGGAAAGCTCGCACTGGCCGGGGTTTTCTTCCTTGTTGAGAACTTTCACCTCGCCGTCCTCCACCAGCATCGCATAACGCAGCGAGCGGCCGATCAGACCGGCCGAGGGCACGTCCAGACGCATGCCGATTGCCTCGGTCAGCGTGCATTCGGCATCCGACAGCATGGTGATCCCGGCCTCGGTGGCACCGGTGTTTTCGCCCCAGATGTTCATCACAAACGGATCATTACCCGCCAGGCAGATTATTTCCTCGACACCCTTGGCGGCGAACTGATCCTTGGTGCGGATGAAACTGGGCACATGCGCCGAATGGCAGGTGCTGGTAAAGGCGCCGGGAACCGCGAACAGCACGACTTTGCGCCCCTTCAGCTTGTCTGACAGCTGCACCTGCTCGGGGCCGTTGTCTCCGATGAGCGTCAGTGTCGCGTCCGGCAGTTGGTCTCCAACAGAAATCATCGCAGGTTCCTCTTTCTCATGATTGCGTTTTGAAGCCCCGGGTATATAGGGTCCGATGAAAGCGTGACGGGAACTGCTGAGGGAGGCAAGGGATTATGTCCCACATCGTCGTTATTGGAGCAGGGCAGGCCGGGTCCTCGCTGGTGGCAAAACTGCGTAAGGATGGGTTCGACGGGGAGATTACCCTGATTGGCGCGGAAGACGCACTGCCCTATCAGCGCCCGCCTTTGTCCAAGGCCTATCTGCTGGGCGAGATGGAGCTGGAACGCCTGTTCCTGCGGCCCGAAAGTTTTTATGCGGACAACAACATCACCCTGAAGCTGGGCCAGCGGGTGACTGGCATCGATCCGGCAGCGAAAACTGTGAGCCTGGGCGATGAGGTAATTCCCTATGACCAGCTGGCGCTGACCACCGGTTCCGACCCGCGCCGCTTGCCGGCAGCGATCGGCGGCGATCTGGACGGCGTCTATGTGGTGCGCGGATTGACCGACGTTGATGCGATGGCGCCGCATGTGGCCGAGGGCAAGCGCGCGCTGATCGTTGGCGGCGGCTACATCGGGCTGGAAGCTGCCGCGGTCTGCGCCAAGCGCGGCGTGCACGTGACGCTGGTCGAGATGGCCGACCGCATTCTGCAGCGGGTGGCGGCGCCGGAAACCTCGGATTTCTTCCGCAGCCTGCATGCCTCCCACGGAGTGGACATCCGCGAAGGCGTTGGGCTGGAGCGGCTGGAAGGCGAAGACGGCAAGGTGACCCGCGCAGTGCTGAGCGGCGGCGAAACCGTTGAGGTGGATTTTGTCGTCGTTGGCGTCGGCATCACGCCGACGTCGCAACTGGCTGAAATGGCCGGGCTGGAGCTGGACAACGGCATCAGGGTGGACGCCAAGGGCCGCACTTCGGACGCTGCGATCTGGTCGGCGGGCGATTGCGCCTCTTTCCCGTTTCAGGGCAAGCGCATCCGCCTGGAAAGCGTACCGAACGCCATCGATCAGGCCGAGGTTGTGGCGCAGAACATGCTGGGTGCTGACAAGGACTACGTCGCAACGCCCTGGTTCTGGTCCGATCAGTATGACGTCAAACTGCAGATTGCGGGTCTGAACACCGGCTATGACAATGTGGTCACCCGCCAGGGCGAGGGCCAGCAGGTGTCGTTCTGGTATTACAGGGGTGATCAGCTGGTGGCAGTGGACGCGATGAACGACCCGCGTGCCTATATGGTGGGCAAGCGCCTGATTGATATGGGCAAAACTGCGGACAAAGCGGTGGTGGCTGACACCGCCGCTGATCTGAAGCCGCTGCTGAAAGCGTGAGGATCATCGCAGGAGACTTCCGCGGCCGTGCCTTGGCCGCGGTGGGCAAGGGCGACGCGGGCGCCCATCTGCGCCCGACCACCGACCGGGTGCGCGAAAGCCTGTTCAACGTGCTGATGCACACCGGCGCCATCCCCGGCGCCCGGGTGCTGGACCTGTTTGCTGGTACCGGCGCGCTGGGGCTGGAGGCGCTGTCACGCGGCGCGGCTGAGGCGGTTTTTGTGGACGACGGGCGCGTGTCAGGCGGTTTGATCCGCAAAAATATCACCATTTGCCGCGCCGAAAACCGCTGCACCCTGGCCCGCCGCGATGCGCTGAAGCTGGGGCAGAACCCGGCGGCACCCTTTGATCTGATCTTCCTTGATCCGCCTTACGGCAAGGGGCTGGGGGAAAAGGCCCTGGCCGCAGCTGTGGCCGGCGGATGGGTGGCGCAAGACGCTTTGGTGGTCTGGGAAGAAAACGCACCGGTCGCCGCACCGGAAGGGTTCGAGCTGCAGGACAGCCGGAAATACGGCGATACCCATATTTCGCTGATGTGGAAAGCCGCCTGAGGCAACCTTCCTAAGGCAATTTGCTGCAAGTCCTTCACGGATAGTGGAAAACAGGGCACTTTCCGGGCAGTTCACAGCCTCTGGTCCGCCGTGTTTCCCAGTGCAGGGCCGCAGTCTTGTGGCGCATCACAGCTGCGGACCCCCGGCAGGTTTGCCAAGGCTCCTGCCGTTTCCACAGCGAAAACGATCCCTGCGAAACCTCGCAATTATCCCACCCTTGCCCCGATCTTGCCCGATTTCACCCGCATCACTGGGGGCAACACGGATACACGAGGATGGGTGAATATGGACCGACTGACCGAGATGGAGGCCTTTGCCAATGTGGTGGACCAGGGCGGCTTCACCGATGCGGCACGCAAGATGGGGATCTCGAAATCCGCAGTCTCCAAGCATGTTTCAAGCCTGGAAACCCGGCTTGGCGCGCGGCTTTTGAACCGCACCACCCGCCGGGTGTCCCCGACCGAGATTGGCCTCGCCTATTATGACCGTGCCCGCCGGGTGCTGAATGATGCAGGCGAAGCGGATGCGCTGGTTACCTCGATGCAATCTGCCCCCTCGGGGCTGCTCAGGATTTCGGTTGCCACCGATTTCGGTGTCAATCACCTGTCGCCGGTACTGTCGGATTTCCTGCAGGATTTCCCGGACATCACCGTAAACATGGTGCTGAACAACCGCTATGTGGAGCTGATCTCCGAAGGCTTCGACATGGCGGTTCGGATCGGCGAGCTGGAAGACAGCTCTCTGCGCGCCCGCAAGCTGACCGAAACCACCAAGCGGATGATTGCCTCTCCCGCCTATCTGGAGAAGTACGGCCGTCCGCAAAAGATCGACGAGCTGAACAGCCACAAGCTGCTGCATTATTCCAGCCAGTCCAGCGGCAACGTCTGGAAGATCACAGCGCCGTCGGGTGAAAAACGCCAGGTGCGCACCTCAGGCTGGTTGTCGGTGAATGACGGGCAATCGCTGCTGAATGCCGCGATTTCCGGCCTCGGCATCGCCTATCTGCCCAGCTTTCTCTACTCGGAAGCGCTGGAAGAAGGGCTGGTCGAAGACGTGATGCCCGGCCTGCCGGTGGAAACCCAAGGCATCTATGCGGTCTACCCGCCCGGAAAATTCACCCAGCCCAAAGTCCGGGCCTTCATTGACTTTCTGGTGCAGGCTTTTGCCGACCGCGACCCGTCGGAATGGAAAACCTGAACCGGTTCCTCGGAAAACCGGACCAAGATATCCCTCAAAGACCTGCCCCCGCACCGAATGCGGGGGCCTTTTTTGAGCCGATGACTCTGCTTTTCGCTGCAAAACACCGCGGGAGGGCTCCCGCCCGTCCCGGATCAATCACAGATTGACCCGCGCCCGTTGGGCCAGGCTCGGCGCATAGCGCCGAGCCTGGCCCAACACCGCCAAGGGGTCTTGGCAAAGCCAAGGCACCTGCGGGGGCGGGAGTTTTCCGGTGCACATCTTTTGCAAGGCCTCACTCGGCGAGCAGCACAGCTTCCACCCGCCGGTTGGCTTCACGGCCTTCCGGGATCAGATTGCTGGCTATCGGGGCTAAAAAGCCGGCGCCGGCGACCTCGATCCGTGCCGCATCCGCGCCCAGCTCTTCGACCAAACGGTCCTTCACCGACTGCGCGCGGCGTTTGGAGATACCGATGTTCTGCTGCTGCGAGCCCACCGTGTCGGTATGCCCGACCAGCAGCAAACGGTATTGCGGATTGGCGGCCAGATAGTCCGCAAGCGCGCGCAGGCTGGCATAAGTGCCGTCCTGCAGCCGGGTGGAGCCGCTTTGAAACACCAGATCCGTCAGCACCGCGTGGCCGCGCACCTCCAGCACTTTGGCCAGTTCCACCGGCCGCACCGTTCCGGGCGTGCCAGGGTCAGGTTTCACCACCGCCGGCGCGGCTGTTGCCGTTGCAGCCGATCCAGGCGGATGCACTGTGATCATTTGCAAAAAAGCCGCGCCGCCTGCGCGTGACACCAGGAGTGAGACCGCCTCGTCCCCTTTGGCCGCGGACAGGAAGTGATAGCTGGAGATATCCACCATCATGTCCGGCGACGGCACTACCTCAATCCCGAAGCGGAAGCCGAAACCGCCGCAATCACGCGCGGCACAATCCAGCAGCACCTCATAACCGCCGGCCTGCAGCTGGTCCCGCAAGGGCGCCAGGATCTGCAGCACAGTGCTGTCTCCTCCCAGCCGCCAGGTGCGGCGCAGAATCCGCCCTTCGAACCGGCGCGAGGGGACTTTGTCCGCCTCTTCCGGTCCGATCGGCAGCTGGTAAACACCAAGCGCCGTGACCCGTTCCGAAACAGCATCTGCACCGGCTGGCAGGGTAATTTCAGCCGCCGCCGGCAAGGCCGGAAGCAGCATCACCGCGGCTGCCCAAATCAAACGTCCTAGCGGCACTGGTTGTGGTATTCCGGGTTGGGAACCATGGCAGTGGCGCTGGCCACCCGGTTGGACATGTTGAAAAAACCCGCAACATTGGCAATGTCCCAGATGTCCCGGTCGCTGAAGCCTGCATCCCGCAGGCCTTGCCGGTCCGCTTCCTCAATCTCTGCGCTGGCAGTGGTCATCTTGGCGGCAAAATCCAGCATTGCGCGCTGGCGTGCTTCCAGGGGCGCCACCCGGTAGTTCATCACCAGCATTTCACCCAAAGCCGGATCGCCCGACAGCTGCCGCACAGCTGCGCCATGCGCCACCAGGCAATAGAAACACCGGTTGATCGCCGAGACCACCACCGCGATCATCTCCCGCTCCAGCTTGCTGAGGTCGCTGTCCGCCAGCATCAGGTCATTGTACATGGCGGTAAAGGCATTCAGCTTGTCGATGTCAAAGGCATTGGCCTTAAGCACGTTGGGCACAAAGCCCAGCTTCTCGACGCAGATATCGAAATACTTCTGCGTCTCTGGCGGCAACGGGTCCGCCATCGGCAGATCCAGGGCTGTGGGCGGGGTTTGGTCACGCATCGGTCAATGGCCTTCCTGTAAAATCCGGTAGTGGTACTGTCCGGCGCATTTCATGCCGAGGGAAGCATAAAGCCCGTTGGCGCCCTCGTTACGTTTGGTGCACAGAACCGCCAGCTCGGCTGCACCGTTTTCCAGCGCCCAGAATGCCGCCTGGCGCATCATCCAGGCGCCCATGCCGCAGCGGCGCTGATGCGGCAGGATTTCCAGCGCATGGACCATTGCCACCCCATTGTGAATGGCCACGAACCCGGCACCGGCGGGCTTGTCCTTATGGCGTGCCAGCAGCCCGGTCTTTGGCCCCTGTACCCGCTGCATCACCGCCAGGCGTTCAGGCCCGATGCCGCCCTGCGCCCAGATCTCGCGCTGGATCGCCAGCGGTTCCCAGACGCAAAAGGCGGTGACCCGCGGCACCGGAATGTCCGTCAACTGCGCGGCCGGGCAAGTCCACAGGTTTACCGGGTCTTTGACCGCATAACCGCGTGCCGCCAGCTGCGCGTCCAGTTCCGTCTCGCCATCGCGGATCATGAACAGGCAATCCTGGCCCATCGCGCGCATTGCGTCTTCAGCTGCGGCAATCTCCGCGTCCGAGGCAGTGCCGTGTACCGTCGCCGCCGACACCCGGCTGCCGCCGCCCTGGCCGTCGCGCAGGGTCACGGGGCCCAGGCCGCGGGTGGAGGCAGGCGGCCATGTCGCGTCGGTCACGGCATAGTAACGGGGATCGGTGGTCACTGCTCCAGCTCCTTTGCCAATTCGGTCATCGCCGCATCAATCCGTGCGCCATCGGTGCCGCGGATCACGATATTGGCGCCAAAGGCACCGTCTTTCTGGAACGGATAGCAGCCGACTGACAGATCCTCATAAGTCTCGGCCAGCTTGCGCAACGGTCCGGCAATCTCGCCCTCGCCGCGCAGTACCCGCAGGGTCTGCGACAGCATCGGCTGGCCGCCGGTCAGGGTTGGTATCACGCTGGCCACCATCGCCTGAAAGATCAGCGGCACACCGGCCATCACATGCACATTGTCAAGGGTGAACCCCGGCGCGGCCGAGACCGGGTTTTCGATCAGCGCGGCGCCCTCCGGAATGCGTGCCATCCGCAGGCGGGCCTCGTTTAATTCCAAGCCTTGAGTGTCATAATGCGCCTGCAGGATCGCGCGGGCGTCATCGCGGACGTCCAGATGCGCGTCAAACGCCTTGGCGATGCAGTCTGCGGTGATGTCGTCATGGGTTGGACCGATGCCACCGCTGGTGAATACATGGTCATATGCCCCGGCCAGCGCCTGCACTGCGGCTATGATCGCGGCCTCGTCATCGCTGACAATGCGCACTTCCATCAGGTCTATGCCGTGTTTGGCCAGCTCGCCCGCAAGATAGTGCATATTGGCATCGCGGGTGCGGCCCGACAGGATTTCATCCCCGATGACCAGCATGGCAGCTGTTGGATTGGCCATGGTCTTCCTCCCTTGATACCTCGTCTTCGCAGATATAGGCCTAAGCCCATGCGCTTTGAAACCCCTCTGATCCCCGCCGTGCTGATCCGCCGCTACAAACGGTTCCTTGCCGATTGCCGGCTGGAGGACGGGCGCGAGGTTACCGCCCATTGCGCCAATCCCGGCAGCATGATGGGGCTGGCGGAGCCGGGCATGAAGATCTGGCTGGAGCCGAACGACGACCCGAAGAAAAAGCTGAAATACGGCTGGCGGCTGGTTGAGCACGCGGACGGGCATTTCACCGGCGTTGATACTTCGGTTCCGAACCGCGCCCTGCGGGCTGCGCTGGAAGCCGGAGAAATCAGCGAACTGGCCGCCTACAAGACCGTGCGCCCCGAGGTGAAATACGGCGAGAAGAGCCGCATCGACTTTCTGTTGCAGCAAGACGGTCTGCCGGATTGCTATGTCGAAGTGAAAAGCGTGACGCTGTCGCGGGAACCGGGCCTGGCGGAATTCCCGGACAGCGTCACCGCCCGCGGCACAAAACACCTTGGCGAATTGGCCAATATGGCGGCCCAGGGCCACCGGGCTGTGATGCTGTATCTGGTGCAGCGCACCGACTGCGACCGGTTTCAACTGGCTGCAGATATCGACCCGGCCTATGCCGCCGCCTTTGCCCGCGCCTATTCGGCCGGGGTGGAGCGGCTGGTGCTGGGCACCAGGATCACGCCGCAGGGGGTCGAGGCCGGCGCGCCGGTCGCCGCTGCACATTAGCAACGCCGGCCTTCTGGTCAGGCGGCCTTGCTGGCTGCGTCTTCCTGGCTGGCAGGTTCGGCGTGAACCAGCGTGCGGGTCGGGAAGGGAATATCGACCCCGGCTGCATCCAGCGCTTCTTTGACCTTGCGCTTCATGTCGGCCTGATACTGAAAGTGCTCGGCTGCATCGACCCAGACACGCACCAGAAAATCCACCGAACTGCTGTTCAGCGCATTGACCTGAATGAAGGGTTCCGGATCGCTGTGCGAGCGGCTGTCGGCCATGATTGTGTCGCGGATCACCTGTTCTGCCGTGGCCAGATTGGCGCCATAGCCGACACCAAAAGTCCACTCTGCCCGGCGGGTGCCGAAGGCGGAGTAATTGGTGATGGTATTGCCCCAAACCTCGGAGTTGGGGATGATCACCTTCAGATTGCTGAGGCTGGCGATGACAGTATTGTTCAGGGTCATTTCATGCACCGTGCCCGTTTCGCCGTTCACATCGATGAAATCACCCAGCTTGAACGGGCGGAACAGGATGATCATCACGCCTGCTGCCACATTCGACAGCGCCCCCTGCATGGCCAGGCCGATCGCCAGGCCGGCGGCACCGATGGCCGCCACAATCGATGTGGTCTTGACGCCAAATGTATTCAGAACAAACAGCACCGCAAAGGCGAGAATGACATAACGTGCCAGATTGCCGAGGAAATGAAACAGGGTCACATCGAGTTTGGCGTGGGTATCGCCCAGGGCCACGATCCGCCGCTTGACCCAGCGCGCAGCGATGAAGCCCGCCAGAAGAATGGCAATTGCGGCCAGCACGTTGCCCAAGGCCTGCGCCAGAAATTCCAGCGTCACCAGATCTGCCAGTGATTTTCCTCCGTAAATCTCAGTCTTCATCAGGTCATCAATGTTATCCATGCCGCTGCATTCCTCCTGGCTTGTGCTGTTTCCGCTCTCCCGGCCCAACGCAGCAGGGTTGAAAAAGTTCCAACAAGCCGCCGCTGCCCCCTCTGGCCCTTTTGGCCAAGACCCCTTAGATAGCTACGGAACAAAACCCGATGGAGCTCCGCCTGATGAGATCGAAAGACGGCCGCACAACCAAGGACGGCATCCGCATTCATGAAGCCGGCGATTTTGCCGGCATGCACAAGGCGGGTGCCTTGGCGGCGCGTATTTTGGACGAGATTGCCGCGCATGTGTTTCCGGGCCAGACCACTGGCGAGATCGACCGCCTGATCACCCAAAAGGTTGAGGAGGCCGGCGCCAAGTCCGCAACCATCGGTTACAAAGGCTATCAGCACGCCAGCTGCATCTCGGTGAACCATGTGGTTTGCCACGGCATCCCCGGCGACAAGAAGCTGAAGGATGGCGACATCCTGAACATTGACGTGACTGTGATTGTCGACGGCTGGTTCGGCGACACGTCGCGGATGTTTGTGGCGGGCAAGCTGCCGCGCAAGGCCGAGCGTCTGATCCAGGTCACCCATGATTCGCTGATGGTGGGCATCGAGGCGGTGAAGCCCGGCAATACCTTTGGCGACATCGGCCATGCGATCCAGGTCTACGCCGAAAGCCAGCGGATGAGCGTGGTGCGCGATTTCTGCGGCCACGGATTGGGCACGGTCTTTCACGCGCCGCCCAACGTGCTGCACTATGGCCGCCCCGGTACCGGCCCGGTGCTGGAAGAGGGCATGTTCTTCACCATTGAACCGATGATCAATATTGGCCGCCCGGAGACCAAGATCCTGGCGGATGAATGGACAGCCGTGACCCGCGACAAGTCGCTGTCAGCGCAGTTTGAGCATTCGATCGGGGTCACTGCAGACGGGGCTGATATTTTCACCCTGTCGCCGGCAGGGAAATTCCACCCGACCTACGGGTAAGGCTGTCAGGGCGGGGGCCGGCCCCCGCACCCCCGGGGTATTTTCAACCAGAAAGAAGCAGTAGCGGGCTTTGGGACTAACCGTCCCGGTCCTCTGCTTCCTGCTGCCGCCACAGGGTCAGCAGCATAGTGCTGCCTGCCCATGGGGTTACCGCGTCCTGAATGAACAGCGGTGCCCGCAGCGGTTTCGGCTTGGGTCTTGTCCTGGTTTCAGTCTCTGCAAGGGAGGGCAGAAACGGGGTGCGCAATGTCTGCTCCATGCGGGCGACAATACCACAACGGCCTCAGATCGACAAAAGGGCCGGCACTTCTGCCATATCGTTGAACACTTCAGCCCCCAGCGCGGAGAGCCGGCCGCCGCCGCCTTGCGGAGCATACCCGAGGCAGCGCATGCCCGCGCGCACCGCGGCGGTGACGCCGCTGCCGCTGTCCTCGATCACCAGGCAATCGCGCGCCTGCACACCGAAGTGGCTGGCGGCGGCCAGGAACAATCCCGGTTCCGGCTTGGCCACGCCCAGCGATTGGGCTGAGAACATCGCCTGCGGGTGGAACCGCTCCCACAGCCCGTTCTGGCCCAAAGTGATGCGCATCTTTTCCTCGCTGCCGTTGGAGGCCACGCAGGCCGGAATGCCATGTGCATCAAGCCGTGCCAGCAGATCAGGAATGCCCTTTGTGAGCGGTATGCCTTCTTTCAGCCGGGCATAGGTCTCGGCATAGATTTCTGCGATCCAGTTTTCCGGCAGGTCCGCGCCCAGGCTGCGGGCCTTTGCCATCACACCCGCCATGGTGCCGCCGGTAAAATGCGCCATTGCCTGCTCTAAGGTCAGGTCCAGCCCGTGGCGCGCGAGGTTGTCTGCCATCGCCTGGTTCGAGACCGGTTCACTGTCCACCAGAACGCCGTCGCAGTCGAAGATCACCAGCTTCGGGGTCGGAAAGGTCTTGGGCAAGACGGTCTGCTTCTATTCGGGAATGGCTGCAGGTTACAAGTTTACCCGTCATGCCCGGCTGCGGCAAAGACCAGAAACAAAAAATGCAGGAAGAAGACCCCCTGCATTCCTGTTTACACCCCGGAACTCAAGCGGCTTCGAACTTGCAACGCTTCTTCTTTGCCAGACTGACCAGCACTTCGTGACGTTTGTTTGCCGCATCCAGCGCCTCGTTTGCGTTGGCATAATTCCCAATCACGGCCGGCCAGAACAACAGTGCCGCCGCAACGTTCTTTCCAGATGCCGTCTTGCCTTTTTTGGCCTCGGCACGGATTTCATCAAGCTGGCCCATCTGGGTCTTGATTCCTTCGCAGGTCAGCGAAGCGTCATCGACATTATTTGTGGTGACAACGTCCGGTGAAACGCAGCCCGACAGGAACAACGAACCTGCCGCGAGCAGGCCAAGAAACGATGCAGTTTGCATATTGGATCCTTTGAAACCGCAGGAAAAGGCGGCGGTTTGGGTTAATTCACCAGCCGACTACAATCTCTGACCTGATCCTGCAAACAAAAATCACACATTTGGAGAAAGGCCGATCAGATAGCACCGGCTGCGCTCCGGCGCCACATGCTGCAGCTGATGCCGGGCGACGCTGGCCATGTGCCGCACGCCACGCCGGTTGTTTCTGAACTGATCACCACCACTGTGGAGTAACGTTTCGGTCTGCACCGAAGCATCCAGGCCGCGGTGCGGGCTAGGCAGGAGGTCCTGAACAAACTGAGGACTTTAACATGCTGACCTGCATTATCCGTTACCGCATCGACCCTGCCAAGAGGGCGCAGTTCGAACGCTACGCCCGCAACTGGGGGCAGGCGATCCCGCGCTGCGGCGCGGATCTGGTCGGGTATTTTGCGCCGCACGAAGGGTCGTCGACACTGGCTTATGGTATCTACAATGTGGAGAACCTTGCTGAGTATGAAGCTTATCGTGCCCGGCTGGCGGCGGACCCCTTAGGGCGCGAGAACTATGAGTTTGCGCAGAAAGAGCGGTTTTTACTGCGCGAGGACCGGACCTGGCTGAAACTGGCCTCGGCGCCGCATGGGGCTGGTTGAGGGGGGGACATGATAGCCGTGATGTTTGAAGTGGAAATCGCCGAAGGGCAAAAAGAGATCTATCTGGAGACTGCGGCCGCGCTGCGAGAGCAGTTGGAACAGGTGGACGGGTTTGTCTCAGTTGAGCGGTTCCAAAGCCTGAGCGCGCCGGAGAAGCTGTTGTCGCTGTCCTTCTGGCGGGATGAAGCTGCGGTGCATCGCTGGCGCGAGGTTGCAGAGCACCGGTCGGCGCAGAGCAGGGGCCGGAGCGGTATTTTTGCGGGCTACCGGCTGCGGGTGGCCGGGGTGGTCCGGGACTATGGCATGGCGGACCGGGTGCAAGCGCCGGCGGACAGCCGGTCAATGCATGGTTGACCGGGACTGAATTGCAACTGATGCCCGTTCCGGGGGAACCCGGCCGGGAGGCAGCTTGTGGCGGCTGTGGAAAAAGACGGTGCACCGGGTGGCGGCTCCCGCCCGGCTTAGGAGCATGAAACATGCTCTGCGCCCGTTGGGCGTGGCAGCGCGCCTTTGCGCGCTGCCATCCGCCGCGCCGCAGGCGCGGCCGGACCCAACTGCAGGCCGGGTCCGTCAGGACCTGGAGCCGCAGGCGGGAGCGCCTTGCCTGCCTTTAGAGTTCCGCCGCCAGCCGCGTGCCCTGGTTGATGGCGCGCTTGGCGTCCAGTTCCGCGGCGACGTCGGCGCCGCCGATCACATGTGCAGTAATGCCATGCTCTGCCAGATCATCTGCAAGCGACCGTTCGGAGACCTGGCCGGAGCATAGAACGATAGTGTCTGCGGGAACCAGGGTGGGATTTTCGCGCGCGTCGCCAAAGGAAACATGCAGGCCGTCCGCATCAATGCGCTCGTAGTTCACGCCGCCCAGGAATTCCACGTCCTTCATCTTGAGCGTGGCGCGGTGAATCCAGCCGGTGGTCTTGCCCAGCCGCTTGCCATGGCGTTCCGCCTTGCGCTGCAGGAGCGTTACGCGGCGGGCAGGGGCGGCAGGCTGCGGGCCTTCAGGGGCGAGACCCGCGCGGTGCTCTGCCGGGTCGGTGACGCCCCATTCCTTCATCCAGGCGGGCAGATCGGTGGCGGGGCTGTGGCCCTCTTCCAGCAGGAATTCCGAAACATCAAAGCCGATGCCGCCGGCGCCGATCACCGCAACCCGTTGTCCGGCCGGTTTCTTGTGGCGCAGCACGTCGATGTAGCTGAGGACATTGTCCCCGTCCTGGCCGGGAATGGCCGGATCGCGCGGGATGACACCGGTGGCGACAACGACCTCGTCAAAACCGGTCAGGTCCCCGGCGGAAACTTCGCGGCCCAGTTCCAGCGTGACGCCGGCCTCGGCCACCATGGTGCGGTACCAGTCGACCAGGCCCCAGAACTCCTCTTTGCCCGGCACCTGTTTGGCCATGTTGAGCTGGCCGCCGATTTCATCTGCCCGGTCGAACAGGGTGACCTGGTGGCCGCGCTGGGCGGCGGTGACTGCAGTGGCTAGGCCCGCGGGGCCTGCGCCCACGATGGCCACCGTTTTCACCGCAGCGGCGGGTTCGATCACCAGCTCGGTCTCGTGGCAGGCACGGGGGTTGACCAGGCAGGACGTCAGCTTGCCGCTGAAGGTGTGGTCGAGGCAGGCCTGGTTGCAGGCGATGCAGGGGGCGATATGGCCGGCCTGACCACCCCTGGCCTTGGCCACGAAATCCGCATCTGCCAGCATCGGCCGCGCCATCGACACCATGTCGGCGCAGCCCGTTGCCAGCACGTCTTCGGCAACTTCGGGCGTGTTGATACGGTTGGAGGTGATCACCGGAATGCCAACCTTGCCCATCAGTTTTCTGGTAACCCAGGCAAAGGCGGCACGGGGAACCGAGGTGGCAATGGTCGGAATGCGCGCCTCGTGCCAGCCGATGCCGGTGTTGAGGATGGTGGCGCCGGCCTTTTCAACCTCTTGCGCCAGCTTCACAACTTCCTCGTGGGTGGAGCCCTCAGGCACCAGGTCGATCATCGACAACCGGTAGATGATGATGAACTCGCGGCCCGCAGCCTCACGCGTGCGGCGCACCACGTCGATGGGCAGCCGCATCCGGTTTTCATAAGACCCGCCCCAGCGATCGGTCCGCTTGTTGGTGCGGGTGACCAGGAACTGATTGAGGAAATAACCCTCAGACCCCATGATCTCGACCCCGTCATAGCCTGCCTCCTGCGCCAGGCGGGCGGCGTTGACGATGTCGGCGATCTGCTTCTCAATACCGTCCTCGTCCAGCTCATGCGGCGGAAAGGGGGAGATCGGCGATTTCACCGGGCTGGGGCCGACGCATTTCGGGCCATAGGCATAGCGGCCAGCGTGCAGGATCTGCATGGCGATCTTGCCGCCTGCTTCGTGCACGCGGTCGGTCACCACGCGGTGGTTCTCGACGTCTTTGGCCGAGGTCATCATTGAGGCACCGGGCAGCACCGAGCCTTCGAGGTTCGGGCCGATACCGCCGGTGACCATCAGTGCGACCCCGCCGTGGGCGCGGGCAG
This sequence comes from Leisingera sp. M523, assembly GCF_025141335.1. Classification (NCBI taxonomy): domain Bacteria; kingdom Pseudomonadati; phylum Pseudomonadota; class Alphaproteobacteria; order Rhodobacterales; family Roseobacteraceae; genus Leisingera; species Leisingera sp. M523. The sequence goes on along the minus strand of NZ_CP081036.1, from coordinate 3,248,631 downwards.
CATAGAATTCGGCAACGCGATTCCAGTCGCCGGTTTCCTCCAGCCCGGTGTGCATCGAGCCCATCAGCACGCGGTTCTTCAGCGTGGTAAAGCCCAGATCCAGCGGGGCAAGCATGTTGGGGTACGCAGTCATCTGAAACTCTCCCTGGCAGTTGCCGCTTAGGATCATGGTGCGGGGGCTGCTTGTCACGTGCAAACGCCGCGTCACCCCCTTGCGTGCCCCCGCGGCAAGCGGTCTAAGGTTGAGCAATGAATGCCTAGGAGAGCCTGATGACGCCAGAAGAGATTGCCAAGCTGCCCTACCGCCCGAATGTTGGAGTGATGCTGATCAATGCCGGGGGCGCGGTCTTTGTCGGTCAGCGCAAGGACCGTTACAAGGACGCCTGGCAGATGCCGCAGGGCGGGATTGATGCGGGGGAGGACCCGCGCGAGGCGGCCTTGCGTGAACTGGAAGAGGAAACCGGGGTGGCGCCGGAGCTGGTCGAGATTATCGCCGAAAGCGATGGCTGGCTGCCCTATGACCTGCCGCATGACGTGGTGCCCAAGTTCTGGGGCGGCAAGTACCGCGGGCAGGAGCAGAAGTGGTATCTGATGCGGTTTCTGGGGACGGATGATCAGGTCAATATCGAGACGGATCATCCGGAATTCTCGGCCTGGTGCTGGCAGCCGGTGGCGCAGCTGGTTGAGAAGATCGTGCCGTTTAAGCGCGAGGTTTATGCGCGGGTGGTAGCTGAGTTCAGGGAGTATTTGTGAGATGGGATCGCTTCGGCCTCTCTTTAGCTGTTCAGTCCGGCCGAAAGGCCGGGCGGCGCCTGACCTTCCCCGCGGGAAAGCGCTTTGCACCTCCCCAAGGTCAGGCGCCGCCCTAAGCGTTCTGATCGCGGCAATGGTTGTGACGATATTCGCCAATTCAGCTGCCGCCCTCAGCTGCCTTCCTTGGGGACCGGCAGATGCCTATCTGCAGGCCGCGAAGTCGGACAGCGTCTATAACATCATCGCGGGCGAACTGCGGTTCGACGAAAGCCTGCTGCCGCAATCCCATGCTGACAATCCGAATGACACGCCGCCGCTGACCCGCATTCCGGCGCAGCTGTCAGGCAAGATGCTGGACGGCAAGTATTTCTCCGGACGGGTCAAGGTGCCGGCAGTGCTTGAGGTGGAATGCCTAGGCCCTTGGTGTGGCGGCATGGCCTCGGGTACGGATCAGGTGTTCTTTGCCGAACAGCGCGGGCAGGATCTGGTGATCCGGGCGGGTGCCTGCGGCGGGTTTGTGTTTGCCGATACGTCTGAAGTGCGGCGGCAGGTTCTGGATTGCCACCGCGGCAAGGCGTGCGAGCCTGCAATGCCGCGGTGACCGGGGTTACTCTGCCGGGGCTGCGTGCCGTTTGGCGCGCAAGCGCAGCCGCGACTGGCCAAGCCACAGGCTGAACAGGGCCAGCAGGGCGCCCAGCATCTGGTTGGGCGTCAGGGTCTCACCTAGCAGCAGCCATCCCAGGATCACTGCCGACAGCGGGCTGAGGACGCCGAGCAAAGACACCTGCGAGGGTTCGATCCGGGCCAGGCCGCGGAACCACAGGATATAAGTCAGCGCGCCGCCGATCAGGCTCATATAGGCGAGGCCGGCGATGTTGGCGGCGGTGAAAACGGGGATCTCCGGCACCATCCACAGCGTCACCGGCACCAGCAGCAGCCCGCCTGCGGTCAGCTGCCATGCAGTGAAGGTGAGCGGCGGCACAGGCGGCTGCCATTTGCGGCTCAGAACCACACCGCCAGCCATCGACAGCGCCCCGCCTAGGCCGGCCAGCACGCCCCATGTGTCGAGTTCGGCCGCAGGGGTCAGCACCAAAAGAGCAACGCCGGCGATGCTTAGCAGGGCGGCGGCAACGGCGGCGGCGCGGATCTGCGATTTCAGCACCAGTGCCGACAGAAACACCACGGTCAGCGGCTGCACCGCACCCAGCGTCGCGGCAACGCCGCCCGGCAGGCGGTAGGCGGATACAAACAGCAGCACCCAGAACAGTGAGAAATTCAGCGCCCCCAGCACCGCCAGGCGCGGCAGCCAGTTGAGCGGCGGCAGCCGGCGCACCAGCAGCAGCAGCAAAAGCCCCGCAGGCAGCGCCCGCAGCAAGGCCACCACCAGCGGCGAATGGCCGGGCAGCAGAGATGTCGTCACGATATAGCTGCTGCCCCAGATGGCAGGGGCAAGCGCCGTCAGCAGAAGGGTCCGGATGGGCATGGGTTTCTCCTTATCTTGATGTCGAGATAATGGATTTTATCTTGACGTCAAGATGCAATCTTCTAAACCGGGGACATGGACCATGTGGATTATATTACCCAGCAATGGGAACGGGAGCGGCCGGACCTTGATGTCACGGCCATGGGCGTGATTGGCCGGGTGGCGCGGCTGTACCTGGCGTATCAGCGCGGAATGCACACGACCTTTGCAGAGTTCGGGCTGAATGCGGCCAAATTCGATGTGCTGGCCACGCTGCGCCGTTCGGGAGACCCTTACACATTGTCACCGGGCGAATTGCTGAAGGCAACAATGGTGGCCTCAGGCACGATGACCAACCGGATCGACCGGCTGGAAGCGGACGGGCTGGTCAAGCGCGACGTGAACCCGGAGGACAGCCGCAGTTTTCTGGTGGGGCTGACTGAGGAAGGCCTTGCCTTGGTTGACCGGGCGGTAACCGCGCATGTGCAGACGCAGGCGCGGCTGCTGGAGGGGCTGGGGACACAGGAGGTTGAGACCTTCAAGGCGCTTTTGAGCAAAGCCCAGGCGGCGGCTGACAGCTGACGCCAAAAGTCCAAATGCGCTGAAGTAAGGGGGCTGCGCGGGCTGGCGCCCTTGCGTCCTGCGGACGGCGGGGCGGGGGTGGCGCAGAGCGGCTTTGCCGCTCTGCGCCACCCCCAACGGGAGAGACTGCACCGTCAGGTGCTGGTTCGACGGGCGGGAGAACGCCGCTGATTTCAGGCCAGTCCGGCTTCCTCCAGCAGGTGCAGAACATTGGTTTCCGGGCGCGGGCCGATATGGCGGATCACTTCGCCTGCACAGATGCAGCCCATCCGGGCGCAGACTTCCAGGCTGCGGCCAGTGGCCATGCCGAACAGGAAGCCGGCGGCAAACTGGTCGCCCGCGCCGGTGGCATCGACAGGCACAATGGCTTCGACCGGCACGTCGATGCGCACGCCGTCATTCAGCACGGTCACCCCGTCGCTGGACCTGGTGCAGACTACCAGCGGGCAGATCGCGGCGGTCTTGGCCATCGCGGCCTCCAGGTCGTCGGTTTCAAACAGCGCGCAAATCTCGTCCTGGTTGCCGATCACAAAATCCAGTTCGTTGCCGATCAGGCTCAGGAAGCTGTCCCGGTGCCGTTCAACGCAGAACGGGTCGGAAATCGACAGGCCGACCCGGCCGCCGCCCTCGCGGCATTTGCGGGCCGCTTCCATGAAGGCGGTCTTGCCCTTGTCCTTGTCGAACAGATAACCCTCCAGGAACATGATCCTGGCCTTCCCGGCGGCGTCTTCGGGAACATCCGCCGAACTCAGTTCCGAAGAAATCCCCAGATACGTATTCATCGAGCGTTCACCGTCGGGCGACACAAAGATCATTGACCGTGACGTCGGCTGCTCGCCGTCCGTAACCGGCGGATTCACAAAGGCAACACCTTCGTTGTTCATCGCATCGGCATAGAATTGTCCCAGCGCATCGCCGCGGACCCGGCCGATAAAGGCAGCCTGCAGCCCCAGCGCGCCGGCGCCGGCAATGGTATTGGCGACCGAGCCGCCCGGGGTCAGCACCCGGTTGCCCATCGCAGCATAAAGATCCTCGCAGCGCTCGCGCTCGATCAGCTGCATGATGCCTTTTTCGATGCCCTGTTCGGCCAGGAAGCTGTCTTCGCATTGTGCAATCACATCGACGACGGCGTTGCCGATACCGACGAGCTGATAGGTTTTGGTCATGGTCCCTCCTCGGGAAAATCCGGAGCGGTTCCGGTTCGGAAAATATGCCGCGCCAAAGGTTTATAGGTTCTTGTCTTCATACATGCACAGATCGCGGATCAGGCAGCTGCCGCACATCGGTTTGCGCGCCTTGCAGTGATAGCGGCCATGCAGGATCAGCCAATGGTGGGCGTGCTGCTGGAAATCCGCCGGGATGTTATCCTCCACCGCGCGTTCCACGGCGTCCACATCCTTGCCCGGGGCAATGCCGGAACGGTTGCCGACGCGGAAGATATGGGTGTCCACTGCTTGTGCGGGCTGTTTCCACCACATGTTCAGCACCACATTGGCAGTCTTGCGGCCCACCCCCGGCAGGGATTGCAATGCGGCGCGGGAATTGGGCACCTCGCCGCCGTAGTCATCAACCAGGATCTGGCTGAGCTTGATCACGTTCTTGGCCTTCTGGCGGAACAGGCCGATGGTTTTGATGTGTTCGGTCAGCCCTTCAAGGCCCAGATCCAGCATTTTTTGCGGCGTGTCGGCGATCTTGAACAGCGCGCGGGTTGCCTTGTTCACACCGGCATCGGTCGCCTGCGCCGAAAGCGCCACTGCCACCACCAGCGTGTAGACATTGACATGTTCCAGCTCGCCCTTGGGTTCGGGCTCAGCTGCCTGGAAGCGCGTGAAAATCTCGCGCAGCGTATGATAGTCGAGTTGCTTTGCCATGGCAGCGTTTATGTACAGGTCAGACCTTAAAGAGCAATTGAAATTGCGGTGCCGGGGCAGTTTGCGGCGGCATGTAAGAGAGCAGGCGGGCGGCTTTTAATGCTGCGTTTGCGGCGGCGGTTTTTACAGCATTTTTCCGCCCCGCCCCGGCCCCGTTTTCCAGGCGAGTGCGCGGAGCAGGGGATTTCGCAAGTTCCGGGTCGAACGGCCGGAGCGGGCGTAGTAAGTTGGTTCGTAAGTCAGAACAGGTTGGGCCGATGAATATCGAAACACGGGAAAACACCTATCATTACGGCGTCATGCGCCGGGCGATTGAGCTGATCGACGACGGCGGCGAGGATCTGACGCTGGAGCAGCTGGCCGCCCGTATGGATATGAGCCCGGCGCATTTTCAGCGGCTGTTTTCCTCCTGGGTCGGGGTTTCGCCCAAACGCTACCAGCAGTATCTGCGGCTGGGCCATGCCAAGGCGCTGCTGCGCGAGCGGTTCACCACGCTGGAGGCTTCGCACGCTGTAGGGTTGTCGGGATCCGGCCGGCTGCATGATCTGTTCCTGCGCTGGGAGGCGATGAGCCCTGGCGAATATGCCCGCAAGGGGGATGGCCTGCGGATCTTTTGGGGCTGGTTCGACAGCCCCTTTGGCCTGGCGCTGGTGATGGGCACGGAAAAGGGCATCTGCGGGCTGGGGTTTGCTGCCGAAACCGGGGCGGAGCCCGCCATGGCGGACATGCGCGCCCGCTGGCCGCAGGCGGAATTCGTCGAGGATCCTGCAGCCCTGCGCCCGCTGGCAGAGGCTGCATTTGCCCAAAAAGGCGAGACCGCGCTGCACATGATCGGGGCGCCACTGCAGATCAAGGTCTGGGAAGCGCTGCTGCGCATTCCATCAGGTCACGTCACCACTTATTCCGAGCTGGCGCAGGCCATTGGATCCCCAAAGGCCGTGCGCGCGGTTGGAACAGCAGTCGGGCGAAACCCGGTCAGCTGGCTGATTCCCTGCCACCGGGCCCTGCGCAAATCCGGGGCGCTGGGCGGCTACCACTGGGGCCTGCCGGTTAAGCGCGCGATGCTTGCTTATGAGGCGGCGCGGGACGAGGAGGCTGCGGCAGATGATATGCGCGCTGCCGGCTGAACAGGCGCTGCAGCAGGCCCGGGTGTGACGGTTTGGCCGTTAACCGGGCTTCGTGGCGCTGGCGGGCGGCTTCGCGTTCCGCCTCATAAGGTTTCGGCAGATGGTGCTGCGTGTCCCAGCGGTCCTTGCCCAGGGTGATCATGGAAATCCATTCATAAGTCAGCATAGTGTGTCTCCTTCTCGGAAGTGCAGATAACCAGACCACTGCTGACAGGCTGTTGTCAGTGGATTGTGCTAGGGTGTCAGCAGACTGTCACTGGAGCCTGCCCATGCCGCGCACCGGCCGCTTGTTTGAAATCATCCAGATCCTGCGATCCGCCGCTGCCCCGCTGCGGGCCGAGGATCTGGCAGCAAAGCTGGAGGTTTCCAAACGCACCATCTACCGCGATATCTCTGCCTTGCAGGCGATGCGCACCCCGGTCGAGGGGGAGGCCGGCATCGGTTACATGCTGCGCAAAGGCTATGACCTGCCGCCGCTGAATTTCGACGAGGAAGAGCTGGAAGCGCTGCATGTGGGGCTGGCGATGCTGATGCGCACAGGTGACGGCGCCTTGCAAAAGGCCGCGGAACGGGTCAGCCACAAGATCAAGGATGTGCATGCCACCGCCGACTGGTTGCAGGTGGCGCCCTGGGGGGCACCGCTGGATGATCCCGAACAGGGTTGTGTATCCAAGGGTCTGCTGCGCCAGGCGGTGCGGGACAGCTGCAAGCTGCACCTAACCTATCTAAGCCCGGAGCGGGGTGAAAGCCGCCGGACCCTGCGCCCCCTGGCGCTGATCTACCACATTGAATGCACCATGCTGGCTGCCTGGTGCGAGCTGCGCGGCGGGTTCCGGCATTTCCGCACAGACCGGATGCTGGCAGCGGAGTTGCTGGAGGATAGTTTTGCGCCAGAGGCCGGCGCCTTGCGCAAGCTGTGGATGGAGCAGGAAGGCTGGGACTTTGCCTTTGCGCCATAACAGGAGCTTAGGCGGATTTTGCGCGGTATTTCGCCCATGATTGCGGATCCTGACTTGAGATGGCGGCGCGGCACCCCGATATTCGTTCGGAATGCCGGGCGTTGCCCGGGTCTGAGAAAACAGAAGGCAATTTGATGATGCAGATGAAACTCACCACGGCAGGTATTGTTGCCGCAGCACTGGGCCTGGGCGCCTGCACCGATCCGGCAACCGTTGGCACGCCGGGCAGCAACACTCAGCAGGGCGCAATCCTGGGCGGCATCATCGGCGCCGGCGTCGGCGCCATCGCCAATGACTCGGACCGGGGCCTGGGGGCTGTGACCGGCGCGCTGGTCGGGGCGACTGCCGGCGGGGTGATCGGCAACCAGCTGGACGCGCAGGAACGCGAGCTGCGCCAGACCCTGGCCAATGACGACATCACCATCGTCAACACCGGCGACCGGCTGATCCTGTCCTTCCCGAACGATCTGACATTTGCCACCGACAGCGCCGCTGTGGCGCCGGCCGTGCAGGGCGACCTGCGCCGGGTTGCCGACAGCCTGGTGCGCTATCCCAACAGCACCATCCAAGTGATCGGCCATACCGACAGCGATGGCGATGCCGGCTATAATCAGGGCCTGTCCGAGCGCCGCGCCAATGCGGTGGCCAGCCAGATCCAGGCCGGCGGTGTGCCCTATCACCGGATGCGTATCATCGGCCGCGGCGAAGAGCAGCCGGTGGCTTCAAACCTGACGCCCGACGGCAAAGCCCGCAACCGCCGCGTCGAGGTGGTGGTGATTCCGCAGGCGGCCTGATCCGGCACCTGACTGTATGTTCGGCAGCCCGCCCCCTCCCCGGGGCGGGCTGTTTTCGTTTCAGGGGGTGCCGGTTTACGTCACGCTGCACAGGGCCTGCGCGGTGATTGCTGTTCCCTGATACGGGCTGCTTCATACATGATAAGGGCAACAGAGACGCGAACAGAAGGAATACCCCATGGCTGATCCCGTATTGCTCACCATTTCCGGCTCCCTGCGCCGCGAGGCCACCAACCGCAAACTGCTGGCCGAAGCTGCGCGGGTATTCGGCCCCGCGACCGTGGTTGAGGCGGATCTGCACCTGCCGCTGTATGACGGCGACGCCGAAGAGGCGGACGGCATCCCGCCTGCAGTGCAGCTATTGGCGGATCAGATCGCGGCAGCGGATGCGGTGGCGATTTCCACCCCGGAGTACAACAAAGGCCCGTCCGGCGTGCTGAAAAACGCGCTCGATTGGGTGAGCCGCACCGAGGGCAACCCCTGGGCTGACAAGCCGGTGGCGGTGATGTCGGCGGCGGCAGGCCGGGCCGGGGGCGAGCTGGCGCAGGCGCTTTTGCGCGGTTTTCTGGTGCCGTTCCAGCCGCGGATCCTGACTGGGCCGGGGGTGCACCTGGCGGGATCCAGCAAGGAGTTTGATGAGGCGGGCAGGCTGACCAGCGATCACTATGAGGCGACGCTGACCAAACTGATGCTGAAGCTGCGCGGTGAACTGGACCGCTGAGCTTGCCTTGCCGCAGCGCGGGGTTAAGGTGACGGCATGAAACGTGATGTGGTCTCCTCTCCCGCGCAGCATTCTATGGACATGATAGACCCGGCCCGGGCGGCTGCCTTTCAGGCGGCGCTGGGGCGGCGGGCGGAGATTTCGGCGGGCAGTGTGCTGCCGCCGTTTTTTCATCAGCTCTACTTCTGGACGCCGCTGCCGCCCGAGGATCTGGGCCGCGATGGCCACCCTAAGGTGGGCGGTGCCGGGTTGATCCCGGATATGGGCCTGCCGCGGCGGATGTGGGCCGGCGGGCGGCTGCGCTTCGCGGCGCCCTTGCGGGCCGGGATTGCGGCGGAAAAGACGTCGGTTCTGGAAAGAGCCGAGCAAAAGACGGGCCGCACCGGGCCATTGGGGCTGGTTACATTGCGCCATGAGATCCGCCAGCAGGGGGCGCTGTGCCTGACGGAATGGCATGATCTGGTCTACCGCGAAGACCCGGATCCTGCAGCACCCAAGCCGGTGCCGCCCGCTGCCCGCACCGATGAGACAGAAGTGCGTCAGGTCTCGTTCAACTCTACCCTGCTGTTCCGGTATTCTGCGCTGACTTTCAACGGGCACAGGATCCACTATGACCTGAAATATGCCCGCGAAACAGAGGGTTACGCGGGCCTGGTTGTTCACGGGCCGCTGCTGGCGCAGCATCTGATGCTGCTGGCGGAAGAGCTGATGGGACCGCTGGCGGAATTTTCCTTCCGGGCCTCCTCGCCGCTGATGCATTTCGAGACCGCCAGCCTGTGCTGCAATGGCCAGGACCTGTGGGTGCGCGCCCCGGACGGGCGGCAATGCATGAGCGCAGTAGCCGTGCCCAGAGGCTGAAACGGGGGAGCTCCCGCGCCCCAAGCTGCCCATGCCGGGCAGATTAGCGGCTTAGGCGCGGCGCCGCTTTGCGGCGCAGACCGGGGCGTGGTTCAGAGGTTGTCTTCCACGCGGAAACCTTCGGGGATGCTGTCCGTACCCTCCAGCAGCAGGTCCGCCATCACTTGGGCCGCTTTGGGGGCCATGCCAAAGCCGATCTTGAAGCCGCCGTTGGCGATGAAATGACGGTCGCGGCCAGGCCAGGCGCCCAGCATCGGGGCGCGGGATTTGGCGCGGGGGCGCACGCCGGCCCAGCGTTCGATCACTTCGGCGCCGTGCAGCACAGGCACCGCAGTGCGGGCACGGTCGACGATATCGTCGAGCTGCGCGTCCGTGCTCTGGCCGTCCTCAAATTCACGCTCACTGGTGGAGCCGATGGCCAAGGTGCCGTCTGCGTGCGGGATGATATGCAGGCTGTCAGCATAAAGCTGCGGCACCGCACCCTCGTGAAAACGCAGGAGGGCGGCCTGGCCCTTGACGCCGCCGCCCACAGTTTTGCCGAATGCCTCGTTCAGCTCCAATAGGCCGGCGTAGCCTTTGGCGTGGACCACTTTGCCCTGATCGGCGGCCTCCGGCTGCACCTCGACCCCCATCACAGCCAGGGCAGAGACCAGTGCTGCACATGCGCGGCGGGGGTGCATCCGGGCGCTGAGAGTGTCGTGAATGACATAACCCGTTGCGCTGGGCGGCACCCAGGGGCCGAGGCTGTCCGCCTTGCAGACGCGCCATTCGGCTGTGTCTTTCCATAACTCACGGGCCGTCACTTCGCGCTGGCGGGCAAGCTCCAGCGCGCGCGCGTCATTGATGGGCTGCAGCCGCCCGGTGCGGCCATAGCCGGGGGAGACGCCGCCAGTGGCTTCGACCCCGGCCCAGAAGCTTTCGGCCATCAAGAGGCTTTCCAGCTGGAATTGTTTCTTGGGGTTCCAGTTTTCCGGCACATGCGGGGCGAGCGCGCCGACAAGGCCGCCGCTGGACCCGGCGCCGGCCCCGAACGGGTCCACGACCTGCACCTGCGCGCCGCGCCGGGCGCAGATCCAGGCGATCGACAGGCCGAATATGCCAGCCCCGCGCACCGTTACATCTGCCATTGCCATTTGAGGATCCTTTCGCCAGTGTCGCGCCGTTCCGGACAACCACTTAGGGGATTATAGCATGGCAGACCAGCAGGCCCGCCTCAGCTGGCGCGATGGCACCGTGCCGGTGTCGGATCAGTTTGATGATCCCTATTTCTCTATCCAGGACGGGCTGGCGGAGACCGAGCATGTGTTTCTGGCCGGTAATGACCTGCCTGCACGCTTTGCCCCGGGTTTTCAGATTGCCGAACTGGGGTTTGGAACCGGGCTGAACATGCTGGCCGCCTGGCGCGCCTGGGAGGCGGCAGGGCAGGCAGGGCCATTGCAATTCACCAGTTTCGAGGCCTTCCCGATGGCGCCCGCCGACATGGCCAAGGCGCTGGAGGCCTTCCCCGCGGTTGCCCCCTGGGCGACGCGGTTTCTGGAGAAATGGCAAGGCACTGGCTGTTGTGACCTGGGCAGCCTGCAACTGGAGGTGATTGGCGGCGACGCGCGTTTGTCGCTGGCGGAGTGGACAGGGCAGGCGGATGCCTGGTTTCTGGACGGGTTCTCTCCGGCGAAGAACCCCGAATTGTGGGAAGAGGTGCTGATGGGCGAGGTTGCAGCGCATACCTTGCCGGGCGGCTCGGCGGCGACCTACACGGCGGCGGGATTTGTGCGCCGCGGGCTGGAGGCAGCAGGATTTAAAGTAACCCGCATCCCCGGCTATGGGCGCAAGCGGCATATGACAAAGGCAGTGAAGCCATGACCCAGGCAATCCCGGCCAAGGCCCAGACCAACAATGTGCCGCTGGGCATCTTGCTGATGATCGGGGCGACGGTTGTCTTTGCCTTGCAGGACGGGATCTCGCGCCATCTGGCAGGCACCTACAACACCTACATGGTGGTGATGGTGCGCTACTGGTTCTTTGCCGCCTTTGTGATGTTCCTGGCGGCGCGCGCGCCGGGCGGCATCCGGGCTGCGGCGCGGACCGATCAGCTGTGGCTGCAGATATTCCGCGGTGTTTTGCTGGTCGGTGAAATCTGCGTTGCAGTTTATGGCTTTACTGTGCTGGGCCTGATTGAGAGTCAGGCCGTGTTCATCTGCTATCCGCTGCTGGTGGCGGCCCTCAGCGGGCCGGTGCTGGGGGAAAGCGTCGGCTGGCGGCGCTGGGCGGCGATTGGCGTCGGTTTGATCGGCGTGCTGATCATCCTGCAGCCGGGCATGGGGGTGTTCAACCCGGCGGCAATCATCCCGTTTGTCTCGGCGCTGATGTTTGCCGTCTACGGGCTAGTCACCCGCTATGCGGCGCGCAAGGACAGCACCGCCACCAGCTTCTTCTGGACCGGGGTTGCGGGCATGGTCTTCATGACCGCCATCGGTATCTGGTACTGGGAACCGATGAGCCAGGCCGACTGGTTCTGGATGGCGCTGTTGTGCGTGTCCGGCGTCACCGGCCATTGGCTGCTGATCAAATGCTACGAGATGGCCGAGGCCAGCGCGGTGCAGCCCTTTGCCTATTTCCACCTGATCTGGGCGGCGATGCTGGGCATGGCCGTGTTCGGCGAGGTGATCCGCACCAATGTCGCCGTTGGCGCTGGCATCATCATCACGGCAGGCCTGTTCACCCTATGGCGCGAACGCGTGAAGGGTTGAGCCGCGCAGCTCCTCTGAAAACGGGACCGGTAGCGGCGCCTTGCCCAGCCGGGCGCGGTAGACCGGCAGGCTCTCGGTGACCCGCATTACATAGTTGCGGGTCTCGTTGAACGGGATGTGTTCGATCCAGTCGACGATATCCGGGCTGCCGTTGCGCGGATCGCCATAGCGCCGCATCCACGCTGTGGGCCGGTGCGGCCCGGCGTTGTAGCCCGCTGCCATCATCACCACATTGCCGCGGAATCTACCGGCCAGCCCTGCCAGGTAATTGGCCCCCAGCTTGGCGTTGTAATCCCATTCGGCGGTCAGGCGGGAGGTCTTGTGGCCTGCTAGAATGCCCAGTTCGGTCGCGACCAGTTTGGCGGTGGCAGGCATCACCTGCATCAGCCCGCGCGCACCTGCATGGCTGATCACCGCCGGATCAAACTCGCTTTCGCGGCGGGCAATGGCCAGGGTCATTTCCTCGGCCATCGGCAGTTGCCGCTTGGCCACCGGGTGCAAGGGGTAATAGGCGCCTTCCAGTTCCACCCCGCCGCGGGCCGCGCGTTTAGAGATCATCACTGCCAGATGCGGCTGGTTCAGCTCCACCGCCATCTGCCCCAGCTGGCGCGCCTGCACCGGTGGCAGGGTTTCGACCAGATGGGTGAAAAAACGCTCGGCCAAGGCCAGATCGCCAGCTTTCAGAATTTCGAGCCCTGCCATGGTGACCGAGGATTTGGCAAAACCGGCCTTGCTCCAGTCCGGCAGGTCTGCCGGTTTCACCAGCGCCGGATCAAACGGGCGGCCCAGCTGTTCGGCGGCCAGCAGCCCATAGAAAGACGTCTGGTATTGCGCGCCCTTGGCATAGGCCTCATGCGCCTTGTCCGGCTGGCCCATTGCCGCATAGGCGCGGCCCAGCCAATAGCCGCCGCGTCCGATCGAAATCGGGGTCTCGACCGAGGCCAGGAACCGCTGAAAATGCACCGCGGCCAATTCCGGGTCCCGCAGTTTTTGCAGGGCGATATATCCCGCCAGCCATTCACAGTCCGAGTACCCATAACCGTCCTCGGGCGAGGAGAAATGATAGGCGGTCAGCTGATAGGCGCGCTCGTAATCCTTGTCCCGCATCACTTGCCGCGCCAGATCGCGGCGGCGGCGCAGCCATTTGGCGGGTTCACCCAGTTTTTCGGCACTGGTGCTGCGCTCCATCAGCATTTGAATGGCGCCATCCTGCAGCCGCTTGCGGTCGCGCCAGGCAAACCGGTCATAGGCGAGGCCTGCAGATCCCTTCAGTCGGTCCGGAACGGCCTCGATCTTGGCATCCACTCCGGGCGCGCGTTCCTGCAGGGCGATGCGTGCCTCCGCCAGTTTGCGTTCGCCCTCGGGCACCAGGGCCAGCATCCGCTTGGAACTGACCAGATGATCCTCCCACAACAGCCGGTCCAGCCGCGCCGCATGATGCGGTTTCAGCAGCTTTGAAAAATCCCGCAGGAACGCCTTTTGAATGGCGCTGCCCATTGCTTTGGTGCGCCAGGCCAGCACGATCTCCGCCTCGCCATCGCCGCGCCGCCCGGCGGCAATCAGCGCCTTGCCCAGGCTCAGCGCGCCTTCGGCGGTCTGCGGGCGTTCATCTGTGTAAAAGGCCAGAATGGTATCGCGGCCGGCGCCCGCAATCGCATCCTCGTTCTGGCGCCGCAGATAGGCGAGACCGGGCCAATCCGGCCGCCGCTCCAGAAACGCCATCACGTCGCGGGCAGACCCCAGCCCGGCCCGCAGCCGGTGCCATTCGATGATATCGCGGGCGGTACTATGCCGCTGCCCGGCTTCGCGGGCGGCCAGATCCCATTTCTCTGCCCGCATCAGATCCAGGGCGGTGCCAAGGCCGCGCGCCAGCGCCGGCGTCCCGGGAAGGGCCGCCGAGATTAGCAGAATAAGGGCCAGGATGCGTGTCATCTCTTGCATTTTCCAGCGGTCCGGGGATAGAGGCTTGAACGTTACTCATTGGCGTGCCGGTATCAACTCAAATCCCCGGCATTCTATATCTTGACGGCGGCGGATTGCCGCCTGCACCTGCAGCAAAGGGAGCGTGCCCATGTTCAAAGGCTCTATGCCAGCACTCGTCACCCCGTTTTCGAACGGCGAGCTGGATCTGGATGCGCTCAAACGCTTGGTGGAATGGCAGATTGCTGAAGGCTCCACTGGTCTTGTGCCCGTCGGCACCACCGGCGAAAGCCCGACGCTGACCCATGACGAGCACGAGCTGGTCATCGCGGAAACGGTCAAGGCGGCGGCCGGCCGGGTGCCGGTGATTGCCGGTGCCGGCTCAAATAACACCGTCGAGATGATTCGATTCGTCGAGTTTGCCAAAAAGGCCGGCGCCGATGCGGCGCTGGTGGTGACCCCCTATTACAACAAGCCGACCCAGCGCGGGATGGTGCAGCATTTTACCGCAGCCCATGACTGCGCGGAACTGCCGATCATCATCTACAACATCCCGGGCCGCTCAATCGTCGACATGACGCCCGCGACCATGGGCGAGCTGGCCAAGCTGCCGCGCATTGCGGGTGTGAAGGATGCCACCGGCGATCTGGCCCGTGTCAGCCAGCAGCGCGCCTCCTGCGGTGCGGATTTCGTGCAGCTGTCCGGCGAAGACGCCACCGCGCTGGGTTTCAACGCCCATGGCGGCGTGGGTTGCATCTCGGTCACCGCCAATGTGGCGCCGAAACTTTGTGCCGAATTCCAGGCCGCGACCCTTGCAGGCGACTATGCATTGGCGCTGGAGTACCAGGACAAGCTGATGCCGCTGCATGAAGCGATCTTCATCGAGCCGGGCCTGGCTGGCGCCAAATACGGCCTGTCGAAACTCGGCATGTGCAGCGAAGAAGTCCGCTCGCCGCTGACCACGCTGGAAGACAGCACCAAGGCCGCTATCGACGCTGCCATGGGGCATGCCGGCCTGCTGTAAATCTCGGGTCACTGTCACAAAATCAAGGGCGGCCTCCGATGGAGCGCCGCCCTGTTTGCTTCTTTCTGGTCTTCAATACTTCGGGGTGAATTGCCCCTTGAGGGGCAAGAGGGGCTGGCCCCTCCCGCCCGCTCAATCCAGTGCTTTGGCCAGATGCCGCGTCTTGTCGGGATTGCGGGTCACGTAGATCCGGGAAATCCGGCCATCCCGGATTTCCAGCGCTGTTGCTTGCAGAATGCCGTCCTCTGCCCAGTTCAATATGGCCGGCAGGCCGTTCAACTGGCAGAACCGCCAGCGGTCCGGCGTCCTGCGGCCGGATTTGCGGGCAAGCCCCTCAAGCAGCCGCAGCACCTTGTCCCGCCCGTAGATCGGGTTGAGGGCCGCCATTGCCTTGCCGCCGCCGTCAGAGATCAGCTGAACCTCCTGGGTCAGCAGCTGGGTCAGCGCCGCTGTGTCGCCGGTTTTGGATGCGCGGAAAAAGGCTTCGGTCAGATCGCGTCCCTGGTCCGGGTCTGCGGGGGCATGCGGCCGAAGCTGCTGCACCTTGCGCCGGGCCCTTGCCGCGAGCTGGCGGCAGGCCTCCGGGGTTCGGTTCAGCGCTGCGGAAATGTCCTCATAGGCGCTGTCGAAGATATCGTGCAGCAAAAAGGCGGCGCGTTCCAGCGGCGACAGGGTTTCCAGCGCCAGCAGCAGGGCAACGGTGACATCATGATCCAGAAGCTCGGTCGCGTCTTCTGTCAGAATCGGTTCGGGCAGCCATTCGCCGGGGTAGGTCTCGCGCCGGGCGCGGGCCGATTTCAGCTGGTCCAGGCACAGACGCGTGGTGATCCGCATCAGATATCCGGCCGGATCCTGCACCTGCGCCTGCGGGGCTGCCTGCCAGCGCAAAAAGGCGTCCTGCAGAATGTCCTCAGCATCGCTTACGCTGCCCAGCATCCGGTAGGCGGCCGCAAACAGTCGCGGCCGCGCCTTCAGAAACGCATCGGTTTCCTCCGTTTCGGGGTTTGCAATCACGCGGCAGTTGCCTCCTGTCCGGCAGGATGCGGGGTGCGGAAGCCGATTGCAATCCGGTTCCAGGCGTTGATGGTGGACACCACCAGTGTCAGCGCCGCCTGTTCACGGGGCGAAAACTGCTGAGCGACCAGGTCATAATCCGCGTCCGGCGCTGCGGTGGTTTCAATCCTTGTCAGGGCTTCGGTCCAAGCCAGGGCGGCCTGTTCCCGCGCGGAATAAAGCGAGGACTCGCGCCAGGCATTCAGGAGATGCATCCTGTCTTCGCTCTCACCTTTCGAGCGCATATCATGCGTGTGCATGTGAATGCAGTAAGCGCAGCCGTTGATCTGCGAGGCCCGCAGTTTCACCAATTCAATCAGGCTGTGTTCCAGCCCGCTGTCTTTGAGCGTGGCTTCAAGCGTCAGCATCGGTTGAAACAAGTCAGGGGCGGCGGCGAAGTAATCAAGGCGCTGGGTCATCATTCTGTTCCTTTTCAGATGGCTTCAGGAGCAGGACGAGACAGCAGGGCCGTTTGTGACATGCCGCCATAAAAATACATGAAATAAATCGGGGCGCCGCAGTGGGCGCCCCGGAATATGTCAGCGTTTGCCGTAGTAGAGGCCGACCACATGTTCGGCCTGCGCAAAGAACAGCCAGCGCGATACGGCGATACCTGCGATGTGCGAAAGGGCCGCAAGGGCTGCAAAAAGATGTTTGATCACAACGCCCTGAGCCGGGGTCAGGATCAGCAGCAGGGGCAGGGCAAAGCCCAGCACAAATGCAATCATCCGCAGCTTCTGCGCGTGTTTGCGGCCCACCACATGCACAAATTCGCGCAACAGGTAGTTGGAGCCGGTGTGCGGCGGCTCAAACGCACGGACCGCGCCGCGCTCGCCGAGGCCGGTGGCAGTGCCGATGTCGGTGCCGGAGGCCTCCAGCGCGCGGTCGCCCTTGGCCCAATAAGCCAGTTGCACAGCACCTGCGATGGCCAGCAGCCAGGGCGCCACGGCCTCGGCCCCCGCCAGCAAGGCGCCGCCAGCAAGGCTGAAGGACAGGAACATGACCGGTGTCAGTTCCATATTCCAGCGCGGGATGGTTTTAAGCTGGGTATAGATCATCGAGGTGGTGAATACCGTGGCAAGGCTGAGAGCGGCACCGATCCAGCCCAGCAACGTCCACTGGCTGTCCAGGAACACCGCGCCAAGCGCAAAAAGCCCCATGACGATGAGGGCGCCAACGGCACAGACACCCTCGCGCGACAGCCAGCTGGTTTTCCACTGGGTGAAAGCGCGCCATGCACGCTCCGGGCGGCCCAGGTGGAAGGTAGAGGCCATCAGGCCGCCGCAAGCCAGGCCAAAGGCGATGGCGTAAAAGACAAAGGCCACTGTGCCGGTCACTGCAGGCTGGCCGAGGCCAAGGAAGGCCAGCAGGCCAAAGCCCAGCCCCGACAGGGTGGTGAAGATGATGACGGATGGTGCGGGATGCATCAGTTCGCCCCCCCTGAAGATCGGCCTGAAGATTGACCTGGAATTTTGTCGAGTGCTTTGTCCAGCCAGCCCAGGAAACCCTGAGGTTCTTCAGCGACTGGCGCCAGCAGCGGAGCGAGGATGTCGATCTCTTCTTCGATCGTGTCCTTGGGCCGGGGCGGCAGGTATTTGTTCACTGGTTTGGTGCCCATTTCCGGCATCAGATCCATGCCGCCGCGCTCTGCCACCAGTTTGGAGACATCGCTGCCGGGATCGCCAAGGTCGCCGAAATGGCGCGCACCTGCCGGACAGGTCCGAACACAGGAAGGAACGCGGTCCACTTCCGGCAGGTTTTCGTTATAGATCCGGTCCACGCAAAGCGTGCATTTCTTCATCACACCTGCGGCCAGGTCCAATTCGCGTGCGCCGTAAGGGCAGGACCAGGCACACAGGCCGCAGCCGATGCAGTGGTCCTCGTTCACCAGCACGATGCCGTCTTCGACCCGTTTGTAGCTGGCGCCGGTGGGGCAGACGGTGACACAGGGCGCGTCCTCGCAGTGCAGGCAGGACTTGGGGAAATGGATCAGCTGCGCTGCCGGGTCCGGCTGGCTGCTGCAGGGTGTGGGCTTCACCTCATAGGAATGCACCCGGTTCAGGAAGGTGCCCGAAGGGTCGCTGCCATAAGGGTCTTGGTCCGATAGGGGGGCACCATAGTTTTCGGTGTTCCAGCCTTTGCAGGAAATCACACAGGCATGGCAGCCGACGCAGGTGTCCAGGTCGATGACCAGACCCATTTTGCGGTCGGTCTTGGCGGGAAGCTCAGTCATTGCGTACTCCGTGTGCGGCTTGCGGAGCCAAGAAAATTCAAATTTTCTTGGCAATTTTCTTCGAAGAAAATTGCGCCCGTCATTTGCCTACTTTCCACTTCAGTTCTTTCGGGCCGGTGCCAACGGGCGACTCCTGAGCAGGGAAGGCCGGCTGGCTTTCCTGCAGGTCAGCCGGGGCGGCGGCCTTTTCGATTTTGACTTTCAGGTCGAACCAGGCCGCCTGGCCGGTGATCGGGTCCGAGTTGGCCCACCGCATGCCGTCGCCCTTGGGCGGCAGCAGCTCGTGGATCAGGTGATTGAGCAGGAAGCCTTTAGTGGCCTCCGGTGCGTCCTCTTCCAGCGCCCAGGCGCCTTTGCGCTTGCCGATGGCGTTCCAGGTCCAAACGGTATTGTCGTTCAAGGCCGCCATCTCCATCACCGGCACGGTGATCGACCCATGCGGCGAGGTGACCTTGGCCCAGTCGCCGTCCTGCAGGCTGTTCTCGCGCATCAGTTTGGTCGGAACATACAGCGGGTTGCGGCCGTGCAGCTGGCGCAGCCAGGCGTTCTGGGTGCCCCAGGAGTGGTACATTGCCATCGGACGCTGGGTCAGCGCGTTGACAGTGAAGCCCTCGTTTCCCTGCTGATCGGTCTCGTACCAGATCGGCAGCGGGTCCATCACGTCCTTGACCCGCTGGCGCAAATGGTCCGGCGGCTGGCGCTCGCCATGGCCTTCGGCGGCGAGCTGGAACTTGCGCATCGGCTCGACATAGAGCTGGAACAGATAGGGTTGCGGGCTGTCATAGATACCCATGTCCACGGCCCAGTCCTGATAGGCGGTGTTCCAGGGTTTGTAATACCCTGCCTCTTCCGGGATGTGGGCCACATGGAAGCCGCCGTTTTCGATGTATTGGTTCAGCTGTTCCGGGTTCACTTCGCCGCGGCCGGTTTTGCTGCCGTCTGTGCCGCGGAAACCGGACAGCGGGCCAATCCCCGGCTTGCGCTCGTGGTTGACGATGTAGTCAGCGTAGTCTTTCCACTTGGCGGTGCGGTCCTCGTTGGTGAAGCCTGGCAGCTTCATCCGGTTGGCCAGCTGGACCAGCACCGTCTGGAAGCCGCGCACATCGCGGTCCGGCTCTATCACCGGCCAGCGGATGGCATCGGCTGCCGCATCCGCCTCGCAGATCGGGCGGTCCAAGAGCGAAATACAGTCGTGGCGCTCCAGATAGGTGGTATCGGGCAGGATCAGGTCGGCAAAACTCACCATTTCGGAAGAATAGGCGTCCGAATAGATGATGTGCGGTATCTTGTAGTCGCCGTTTTCATCCTTGTCGGTGAGCATCTCCATCACACCTTTGGTGTTCATGGAGGAGTTCCACGACATGTTGGCCATATACATGAACAGCGTGTCGATCTTGTAAGGGTCGCCCGCATGCGCGTTGGAGATCACCATATGCATCAGTCCGTGGGCCGACATCGGGTTTTCCCAGGTGAACGCCTTGTCGATCCGCGCCGGGCTGCCGTCTTCCTTCAGCGCCAGATGTTCCGGTCCGCGGACAAAGCCCAAGTGCGGGCCGTCAAGCGGGGTGTCGGGGGTTGCCTTGCAATGCGGGGTCGGGTGCGCCTCGACCGGCTTGGGGTAGGGCGGT
This sequence comes from Leisingera sp. M523, assembly GCF_025141335.1. Lineage (NCBI taxonomy): Bacteria > Pseudomonadati > Pseudomonadota > Alphaproteobacteria > Rhodobacterales > Roseobacteraceae > Leisingera > Leisingera sp. M523. Next base: position 3,228,899 of record NZ_CP081036.1, on the reverse strand, counting down.
TTAAAGCGGAAGCCGCCGGGGACCTCAACCGTGCCAAGCAGGATCTGCAGCACATGCAGCGCGCGGCAGGTCTGGAAACCGTTGGCATGTGCCGACACCCCGCGCATCGAGTGCATGGAGACCGGGCGGCCGGTCATCTTGGTGTGTTTTTCGCCACGGAAGTCGGTCCATTCGACGTCCAGCTCAAACGCCTCGTCAAAGGCGACGCGGGCCAGCTCGCCCGCAATGGCGCGGATGCGCTTGGCCGGGATGCCGCATTTGTCGGCGATGGCTTCGGGGGCGTATTCATCGGCCAGATAGCGCTCGGCCATCTGGTGGAAGACCGGGCGGTGGGTGATGCCGTCTTTTTCATAGACTGCCGACAGATCGGGCCGCACGCCGGGCTGGTCGAACGGGGTCAGCTTGCCGGTGGTGCGGTCGATCACCAGCATCTTGCCGTCGTCGTCCCGCAGGAACAGGCCTTTGTCCGGGCCTTCAGATGCATTCACCAGCACCGGCGCGTTGGTGTAGCGGCTGAGATAGTCCAGGTCGATCTTGCCAGCCTTCATCAGCACGTGGATCATCGACAGGATGAACAGCCCGTCGGTGCCCGGCGTGATGCCGACCCATTCGTCTGCAATCGCGTTATAGCCTGAGCGGATCGGATTGACCCCGATCACCCGCGCGCCGCGTTTCTTGATTTTGCCCAGACCCATCTTGATCGGGTTGGAATCGTGGTCCTCGGCCACGCCGAACAGCATGAACAGCTTGGTGTGGTCCCAGTCGGGCTGGCCGAACTCCCAGAACGCGCCGCCCATGGTGTAGATGCCGGCGGTTGCCATGTTGACCGAGCAGAAACCGCCGTGCGCCGCATAGTTCGGGGTGCCGAAGCTTTGCGCCCAAAAGCTGGTGAAGCTTTGCGACTGGTCGCGGCCGGTGAAGAACGCCAGCTGCTCGGGCGCCTCGTGGCGGACCGGCTCCAGCCAGCCCACCGCAATTGCCAGCGCCTCGTCCCAGGAGATTTCCTTGTACTGGCCCGAGCCGCGCGGTCCGGTGCGGATCATCGGCGCTTTCAGGCGCGACGGCGCGTTGACCTGCATAATGCCGGCCGACCCTTTGGCGCAGAGCACGCCCTTGTTCACCGGGTGGTCGCGGTTGCCCTCGATATAGGCGACCTTGCCGTCTTTCATATGCACGTTGATGCCGCAACGGCAGGCGCACATGTAGCAGGTGGTCTGCCGGATCTCGTCCGAGACCTTGGGCGACGTGTTCAGGATTGGCTGCTGATGGGTCATGGGCGGGTCCTGTTGGGTGTTTCGGGCGACCGTATGACGGAAAGCCTCAATTTGGGAATAGTGTTCTGCGAGGGTTCGGGTTTTTGGGAGGATGGTTCAAATATCCGGACCCGGGGCGCCTGCGGCCTGCAGGATAGTAACGGCGATAATCTGGGTGACGTCTTCGGCGCTGCAGCCGCGCGACAGGTCGTTGGCGGGTTTTGCCAGCCCCTGCAGAACCGGGCCGATGGCGGAATAACCGCCCAGCCGCTGGGTGATCTTATAGCCGATGTTGCCGGCATCCAGATTGGGAAAGATCATCACATTGGCCTGCCCCGCAACGCTGGAACCCGGCGATTTGCGTTCTCCGATGGCAGGCACAAAGGCGGCGTCGAACTGCAGTTCGCCATCGGCCTGCAGATCAGGGTGGGCGTCCTGAAACAGGCTCAGAGCCTCGGTCACCTTATCCACCGCCGGATGCTTGGCACTGCCCTTGGTGGAGAAGCTGAGGAAGGCCAGTTTCGGATCCACCTGCAGCAGCGCTTGCGCGGACCGGGCCGAGGCGGCGGCGATCGACACCATCTCGGCGGGTTTCGGATCAATCACCAGGCCGCAATCAGAGTACAGCATCGCCCGGGCGCTATCGGGGGCTCCTTCGGGCGGGTACATCAGAAAAAAGGAGGAGACCATGCCCGCATCCGGTGCCATGCCGATCACTTGAATGGCGCTGCGCACCACGTCGCCGGTGGTGTGGACCGCGCCGCCGACGGTGCCGGTGGCATGGCCCAAACGCACCAGCATGGCGGCATAGACCAGCGGGGTTTCGGCAGCGGCGCGGGCGGTGGCGGCGTCCACGCCCTTGTGCTTGCGCAGGCTGTGGTACTCAGCCGCGAAGGCCTCGGTCAGCCCGGATGTGGTCGGGTCATGAACCGCGACGCCCTTGCTTGCGCTGGCGCCTTCGGCTTGCAGGGCGGCGGTGACGTCGGCTTGGGGGCCGATCAGGATCACATCGGCGATACCGGCCTGATGCGCGGCCAGGGCACCCGCCACGACGCGGGGGTCAGTGCCTTCGCTAAGGGCAACAACAGGACGGGCGGCCGGGGCTTCGGCCTGCAGCAGTTCGAGGGGCGAGAGTGTTTTGGTCACGGGCATTGGTCCTGTAGCTGCGGTTCGGGGCGTCGGGCGTTCAGAACGCCAGCCGCGCAATATTGATCAGCGAAAAGGCGGTCAGCATCAGCACCACCGCGCGCCGGAACAGTCTTTGCGAGACCGCATGAAAACCGCGGGAGCCGGCCCAGATGCCAAGCCCCAGAATGGGAAAGGCCAGCAAAATGCCGGTTAGCGTTTCCGGGCCTACCAGCCCGTTTGCGGCCATCACCGGCAGCGCCATCAGGTCGATGCCGGTCAGAAACACAATCATCGTGGCGCGGAATACCGCAGGCGGCACCGGTTGCGCCGTCAGAAAGGCCGCCACCGGCAGGCCGCCGACACCGGCGCTGTTGGCGATGCCTGCGATGGCGCCGACACCCGCGGTGCCATTGCGCCCCACCGGGCGTTCCAGCTGCCAGCCGCTTAGCAAAACCAGGCTCAGCACCAGGATCAGGCAGGAGATCGCCAGCCTCGCCTCGTACTCGCCCAGCCGGGCCATGATGGCGATGGCGGGAACAGTGGCGACGGCGGCACCTGCCAGCAGGGCAAAGGCGCGGCGCCAGTCGATATGCGGGCGGATGCCGCGCGCCTGAAACACGGTCATGGCGATTTCGCAGGAAAACACCACCGGGATCAGCGGCAGCGGATTGGTGGTCAGCGCTGCCAGAATGATAAAAATCGCGGAGAACCCAAAACCGGAAAAGCCGCGGATGACGGCCGCCGCGAATAACGCGGCGGCCAGATAGGCCCCCTGGCCCATTGAAAGGTCAAAGGGCAGGGGCATCAGGTTCAGACCTGCTGCGGACGCATGTCGTCTTTGCTGATGCCAGCAACGGCGACCGGTTTCTTCATTGCGTCGCGACGGAACGGCTCACCCAGTTCCTGGTTGATCATCGCTTCGATCAGGGTGGTGATGCCTTTCTTCTGGTCTTCGCAGGCCTGACGCAGGGCGTCGGTCAGCTCGTCCTGGGTGCGAGCAATCACGCCTTTCAGGCCGCAGGCATTGGCGATCCCGGCGTAAGAGACCTGCTGGTCCAGCTCGGTGCCGACAAAGTTGTCGTCGAACCACAGGGTGGAGTTACGCTTTTCCGCGCCCCACTGGTAGTTGCGGAACACAACCTGGGTCACGGCGGGCCATTCCTCGCGGCCGATTGCGGTCAGCTCGGTGACTGCGATGCCAAATGCGCCGTCGCCCGAGAAACCGACAACCGGAACGTCCGGGCAACCGATTTTCGCACCGACAACCGCCGGCAGGCCGTAACCGCAGGGGCCGAACAGGCCGGGGGCCAGGTATTTGCGGCCGTCTTCAAACGACGGGTAGGCGTTGCCGATGGCGCAGTTGTTGCCGATGTCCGAGGAGATGATCGCGTCTTTCGGCAGGCCGGCCTGGATCGCACGCCATGCGCGGCGCGGGCTGAGCCAGTCGGGCTTGGCATCGCGGGCGCGCTGGTTCCAGGTGGTGCCGGGATCGTCCTGCTCGCTGTCCATCGAGGACAGTTCCTGGGCCCAAGCCGATTTGGTGTGCGAGATCAGCGCCTTGCGCTCATCACGGCCCGCGTCGCCTGCGGTATCCGCCAGCTGGCCAAGGATGGTGTCTGCAACGGTCTTTGCGTCGCCGACGATGCCCACGGAGACTTTCTTGGTCAGGCCGATGCGGTCCGGGTTGATGTCAACCTGGATGATTTTCGCGTCGGTCGGCCAATAGTCGATGCCATAGCCGGGCAGGGTCGAGAACGGGTTCAGGCGGGTGCCCAGTGCCAGAACAACGTCAGCTTTGGAGATCAGCTCCATGCCGGCCTTGGAGCCGTTATAGCCCAGCGGGCCAGCAAACAGCGGGTGCGAGCCGGGGAAGGCGTCGTTGTGCTGGTAGCCAACGCAGACCGGGGCATCCAGACGCTCGGCCAGGGCCATGGACGCGGGGATCGCGCCGCCGATGACAACGCCGGCACCGTTCAGGATGACCGGGAACTTGGCGTTCGACAGCAGCTCAGCCGCCTGGCTCACCGCATCCGCGCCGCCGGAGGGCAGTTCAAAATCGACGATTGCAGGCAGGTCGATGTCGATCACCTGGGTGAAGTAGTCGCGCGGCACGTTGATCTGGGCCGGCGCCGAGTTGCGCTTGGCCTGCATGATCACGCGGTTCAGGACTTCGGCCATGCGGGAGGGGTCGCGCACTTCTTCCTGGTAGCAGACGCAGTCGGCAAACATGCGCATCTGTTCCATTTCCTGGAAACCGCCCTGACCCATGGTTTTGTTCGCGGCCTGCGGGGTGACCAGCAGCAGCGGGGTGTGGTTCCAGTAGGCGGTTTTCACGGCGGTCACAAAGTTGGTGATGCCGGGGCCGTTCTGGGCAATCATCATCGACATCTTGCCGGTGGCGCGGGTGTAGCCGTCCGCCATCATGCCGCCCGACCCTTCGTGGGCGCAATCCCAGAAGGTGATGCCTGCCGGCTCAAAGATATCGGAAATCGGCATCATGGCCGAACCGATGATGCCAAAGGCGTGTTCGATGCCGTGCATTTGCAGGGTTTTGACGAAGGCTTCTTCGGTGGTCATTTTCATGGCGGGTTCTCCTGAGTGAGACGCGGAATTCCCCCGGGCGCAGTGCCGGGAATTGACTCTGGTTTAGGGGGCGGGGGGAGGCCGGGTTAGGGCCAGTTATCAGGCCCGGATAGGTCCAAAACTGGCGTGATGAAAATAGCAAAGGGGGATTTTCATATACGCTTCAGCCGGTCACGCTGTGCAGGCGCATGAATGCAGCTGGCGCGGCAAATGATACGTTTGGTATCATTTGCCGCGCCATTCGCTGCGGGCTTCTGGATTCAGCCTTGCTTCAGTGCCTTGGCAATCAATGCCAGGCCAGGCTCGATCCTTGTGACGGGAATCGAAGAATAGCCAAGCCGGTAATAATTCTGCCGGCGGTGCTCGGCATCAAAAAACGGTGCGCCGGGCTCGATGATAACGCTCTTTTCCTTCAGCCGTTCTGCAACAGCGGTGGTATCCACCCCCTCCGGTGCCCGCATCCACAGGGCCGAGCCGCCAAAGCTGCCGACACCGGCAATGGTGAGGCCGTGCTTGCTGATGGCATCCTCAATCACGGCGCGGCGGTCATGCAGTACCTTGGCGGTACGGCGGATCTGGGCGTCGTAGTGGCCCAGCGACAGGAAATAGGCGACGGTACGCTGCACATGGCCCGGCGGGTGCCGCAGCACGCTGGCGCGCAAAGCCCTGGCCTGGCGGATAAACGGCTCCGAGCCGACCAGATACCCAAGCCGCAGCCCGGGAAACAGCGACTTGGAAAAACTGCCGGCATAGATCACCCGCCCTTCGGTATCGAGAGATTTCAGCGAAGGGGAAGGCGCCCCAAGAAAGGACATCTCGAATTCGTAGTCATCCTCGACGATCACCGCGTCGATTTCACTGGCCCGCTGCAGCAGCTCCTTGCGCCGTTCCATCGGCATGGTGAAGGTGGTCGGACTTTGATGGCTGGGGGTGCAAAAGATCACATCGGTGTCTTGCGAAATCTGCTCGGGCGGCATCCCGCCGTCATCGACCGGAATGCAGTCCACCTGGCAGCGGGTCTGCACCACCTGGTCGCGTAGGGTGTAATAGGCCGGATCCTCCACTGCAGCCCGCCGCCTGCGGTTCAACAGCAGCTGGCAGGTGATCCACAGCGCATTCTGGGCGCCCAGGGTGATCAAAACCTCTTCAGGCCGCGCAGTGATCCCGCGCCGCGGCAGCGTGTGGCGGGCGATGTATTCGATCAGCAGCGGATCGTCCTGGTCAAAATAATCATTTGCCAGCGCGGCAAAATCTTTCTGCCCCAGCGCCCGCAGCGCGCACAGCCGCCAGTTGGCATGGTCAAACAGCGAGGCATCGGCTTGCCCGTAGATGAACGGATAGCGGTACTCGCGCCAGTTCTGGGGTTTGCGCGGGGTGTCGCCGCCGGTAAAGCTGCGCGCCAGCACCTTGCCCCAATCCATCGCATCGCCGGACTTCTGCTGCGGCGTGTAGGAGGGCGGCACCGGCGCATTGTCGGAAACAAAATAACCCGACCGCCCGCGCGAGGTAAGGTAATCATTGGCCAAAAGCTCGGTATAGGCCAGCGTCACAGTGATCCGGCTGATCCCCAGATGCGCCGCAAGTTTGCGAGAGGACGGCAGTTTTTCCCCGACCCGGAACCGGCCGGACAGAATGCCCTCGGCAATCATTTCCTGGATCTGCGCTTGCAGAGTGCCCTGGGCGTCAGGGTTGAGGAAAAAGGTATCGACGGAAATGCCCATGCGCGCCACCTTAGGGTGGACTTAAACGCGGTGCAATCTGGACTTAGGGCCAGTTTTGGGAAATCTGCGGCTTGCTTTGGTTCGGCAGCCAATCCAGCCGCATCTGACCCGTTTCTTGCGGTTGCGGACCTTTCCCACGGTGTAAGCGCAAGAAACGGGTCGAGCGCAGTTTGGTGGGGCGCTTAGGTCAAAGCCAGCTAACAAATGGAGGCTTTGACGATGGAACTGAAAAACAAGACACTCATCATTACCGGCGCCAGCAGCGGCATTGGCGCCGCCGCGGCACTGCTGTTTGCTGCAGAAGGGGCCAATGTCGTGCTGGGGGCCCGGCGGCAGGCGGAATTGCAGACCCTTGCCGGGCAGATCAACCAAAGCGGCGGCAAGGCGGCCTGTCTTGCCGGCGATGTCACCAGTGAAGCCTATTCGGCAAACCTGGTGGCGCTTGCCGTGGAAGAATTCGGCGGGTTGGACGGAGCCTTCAACAATGCGGGCATGATGGGCGAAATGGGGGCGGTGGAGCATATGGACGCCGCCAATTGGAACGCGGTAATCGCGGCCAACCTGACGGGGGCGTTTTATTCGGCCAAGGCGCAGATCCCGGCGCTGAGGGCGCGGGGCAGCGGGTCGATTGTCTTTACCGGATCTTTTGTCGGCGTCAGCAACGGCGGCATGCCGGGCATGGGGGCCTATGCCGCGTCCAAGGCCGGGCTGGTGGGGTTGGTCCAGTCGCTGGCCTCTGATCATGCGGCGGAAGGCATCCGGGTGAATGCCCTGCTGCCGGGCGGCACCAAGACCGCGATGGCCGGCGACGATCCGGAGACGCACAGCTTTATTGCTGGGCTGCACCCGGTGAAGCGGATGGCCGAGCCGTCCGAAATTGCCCAGGCCGCAGCGTTTCTTTTGTCGGACCGGTCCAGTTTTGTGACTGGAACGCCAATGGCCGTGGATGGCGGGGTTGCCGTGCGGCTGGTCTAGGCGCCAGCACTTAAAACGAAAAAGCGCCCCGGAAATTCCGGGGCGCAGTTTGATCGTCCAGCAGGGAGAGATGTCAGCCGAATACTTTGGTCAAAGCCTTGTCGACCGCATTGCAGATCTGGTCTATGTCGTCTGCGGTGGCGATCAGCGCCGGGCTGAAGCACAGGGTGTTGTTGCGGCCCGGCAGCGAGCGGTTGGTGACACCGATGATCACGCCCTGCGCGCCGCATTCCGCGACAACCTGCTGGGCCAGTTTCTCGTCCACCGGCTCCTTGGTTTCGCGGTCGGCAACCAACTCGGCGCCCAGGAAAAGGCCCTTGCCGCGCACATCGCCGATAACTGCGTGCTTTTCCATCAGTGCGCGCAGATTGCCCAGCATCCGCTCGCCCATGGCATTGCAGTTGTCCAACAGGTTTTCGTCTTCGATGATTTTCATGTTTTCCAGCGCCGCGGCGGGACCTGCGGTGCAGCCGCCAAAGGTCGAGATGTCGCGGAAATAACCCATCGGGTCCGAGGCGTCTTCTTTGAACATGTTGAAGACTTCCTCGGTGGTCACCATGCAGGCAATCGCCGCATAGCCCGAGGCCACGCCTTTGGCCATGGTCACGAAGTCCGGCTTGATGCCGTACTGCTGGTAGCCGAACCACTTGCCGGTGCGGCCAACGCCGCAGACCACTTCGTCGATGTGCAGCAGCACGTCGTGCTTCTTGCAGATCTCCTGCACGCGCTCCCAATAGCCTTCGGGCGCTTCGATGACACCGCCGCCTGCGGTCACCGGCTCCAGGCACAGGGCGCCAACGGTTTCCGGGCCTTCGCGCAGGATCACTTCCTCAATCGCATCCGCTGCGGCAATGCCGAACTCGCGGCCCGACAGGTGCTCAAGCCCCAGTTCATGCTTGCGGTATTCCATGCAGTGCGGCACGCGGACAAAGTCCGGCGCAAAGGGCCCGTACTGCGCGTTGCGCTCGTCCTGGCCGCCCGCCGACATGGTCGCCAGGGTCGAGCCGTGGTAATCGCGGTCGCGGTACAGGATCTTGGTTTTCTTACCGCCGTATTTCTTGTGGGCGATCTGGCGGATCATCTTGAAGGCCTTCTCGTTGGCCTCGGATCCGGAGTTGGTGTAGTAGACGCGGGTCATGCCCGGCATCTTCTCGATCAGCTTTTCGGCAAACAGCGCACCGGGGATGGAGCCGGCCGAGTTGGCGAAATAGCAGATCTTCATCATCTGTTCGTAGACGGCCTTGCAAACGCTTTCGCGGCCATAGCCGACGTTGACGGTCCAGACACCGCCAGACACCGCATCCAGGAACTCCTTGCCGTTCTGATCCCAGACGCGCATGCCCTTGCCTTCGACAATGATGCGCGGGTCAGTGGTTTCCAGCGCCTTGTGCTGGAACAGGTGATGCCACATGTGGGCCTTGTCGGCCTCGACCACACGGGAGAGATCGTTTTCGTTGAACGTGCCGTCCATGACATGTCCTTTCGGCGTTAGAAGTGAATCAGGCTGCCCGGAACCCTACAGGGCTTCAGAGGCGTATTATGTACCAGAAACGTCAGATTCCGGGAATTCGTTAGGGCCAGAGCATGTGCTTGCTTAGGTCCAGAGGCGTCCGGTTCAGCGAATTCGCGGCGCGGCGCCGGCTGCGGATCGCTATGAAACAAATGTTCTGAAATTACCGACTTGAGAGCGGATGTCCCAAAGGGGCAAGCTGCAGGCATCCTGGGCGCGAGTCGCGGCTGGGCGGACCGCAAAGGAGGTAACCGGTGGCGGAATACAGATTGATGGTAGCGCCCAACGGGGCCCGCCGCGGGCGCGGCGATCATCCTGAATTGCCGGTGACGCTGCAGCAGACGGCAGCGGCGGCTGCAGCCAGTTATGCGGTCGGCGCCCAGGCCCTGCATCTGCATGTGCGCGACGATGCGGGGCGTCATTCGCTGGATGCGGGCCGTTACCGCGAAGCCCTTGATGCGGTGCGGGAAAGCGCGCCGGGGATGGCGGTGCAGATCACCACCGAAAGCGCCGGTGTCTACGACGCTTCTGCCCAGTTTGCTTGCCTGGAGGCGTTGCGCCCTGCCGCGGCTTCCGTTTCCGTCCGGGAAATGGCACGGGACGCCAGCATCGCCACGCGGGCCTATGCGCTGTGCGCAGAGGCGGGGACGCAGGTGCAGCACATCCTGTATGGTCCGGACTGCATCGCTCAGCTGCGCGTCTGGTATCAGGACGGCACCGTGCCCGGTGCGATGCGCGATGCGATCTTTGTTCTGGGCAAGTACACCCCGCCGGTGCTGGCGCACCCTGACGGACTTGCGGCCTTTCGTGACGCAGCGGCGGATCTGCGTCTCAACTGGACTGTCTGCGCCTTTGGCCGGCATGAGCACGCCTGCCTGCTGGCCGCCATCGCCGCAGGCGGGGATGCGCGAATCGGATTTGAGAATAACATCGAAACACCGGAAGGCGGGCTGCTGGCCGACAATGCAGCCTCGGTTGCCGCCTTCGTCCAGGCCGCGCGGGATGCGGGCCATCGCCTTAAGGAGTGCTGATCATGTCTCACGTCTTTCCCCGCCACACCAAAGCCGCGCTGCCCACCGCCGTGTCCGGCGAGGGCTGCTATCTGATCGATGCAGACGGCAAGCGCTATTTCGACGGCTCCGGCGGTGCCGCGGTGTCCTGCCTCGGCCATTCCGACGCTGATGTGATCAAAGCGGTGCAGGATCAGGTCGGCAAGCTGGCCTTTGCCCATACCGGCTTCCTCACCTCGGACCCTGCCGAGGAACTGGCGGATCTGCTGGTGACCCACGCGCCGGGTGATATTGACCGGGTGTATTTTGTCTCCGGCGGTTCTGAGGCGACTGAGGCGGCGATCAAACTGGCCCGCCAGTACCACCTGGAACGCGGCGAACCGCAGCGCTGCCGCATTATCGCTCGCAAGCAAAGCTACCATGGCAACACCCTTGGCGCGCTGGCCGCAGGCGGCAATGAATGGCGCCGCACCCAATTCGCGCCGCTGCTGATCGACATCTCGCATATCTCGGCCTGTTACGAATATGTGGGAAAGGCAGAGGGAGAGAGCAGTTTTGACTATGGCCAGCGGGTCGCGAATGAACTGGAGGCGGAAATCCTCCGCCTTGGCCCTGAGACCGTAATGGCCTTCATGGCGGAACCGGTGGTCGGCGCCACCTCAGGTGCGGTGCCTGCGGTTACGGGTTATTTCAAACGCATCCGCGAGATCTGCGACAAGTACGGCGTGCTATTGATCCTTGACGAGGTGATGTGCGGCATGGGCCGTACCGGCCATCTGTTTGCCTGCGAGGCCGACGGCGTGGCGCCGGATATCCTGTGCATCGCCAAGGGGCTGGGCGCCGGCTATCAGCCGATTGGTGCGATGCTTTGCACCCGGCAGATTTATGAGGCGATTGAGCACGGATCCGGTTTTTTCCAGCACGGCCACACCTATATCGGCCACCCGGTGGCGACCGCTGCGGGGCTTGCCGTGGTCAAGGCGATGCTGGAGCGCGGGCTGGTGCAGCGCTGCGCCGAAATGGGTGCAAAGCTGCAGGCAGCATTGGAGGACCGTTTCGGCCAGCACCCCAACGTCGGCGATATCCGCGGCCGCGGATTGTTCCGCGGGGTCGAGCTGGTGGCTGACCGCGAAACCAAGGAACCTTTCGATCCGGCGCTGGGTCTGGCCAAGAGCATCAAGAAGGCAGCGTTTCAGGCCGGTCTGATCTGCTATCCGATGTCCGGCACCCGCGACGGTCAGAACGGCGACCACATCCTGCTGGCCCCGCCGTTCATCATCACCGAGGAACAGATCGCAGAAGTGGTGGATAAGCTGGAAACGGCCATCACCCAGTGCCTGTTGCAAGCTTAAGCTGTTCGAAGAAATACTAACCGCCCGTCCACCCCCAGGGGCGGGCGCCGCCCTCAGCGCATTTTGCTCCCGGTGTCGCCTAGCTGCTCCAGAATACTGGCGTAGTTCTCGACCCCTTGCGCCCCGGTCACCAGATGGCGGCCATCGAACACCATCGCTGGCACGCCGCGGATGCCCTGGTTTACCCAGAACGCTGCGCGCTGGCGCACGCTGTCGGCATGTTTGCCGCTGTCCAGCGCAGCACGAGCCTCGGCACCTTCAAGGCCAAGGCTGGTGGCTGCATCCGCCAGCACTTCCAGGTCAGAGACATTCTTGCCATCCGTGAAATAGGCCGTCAGGAGCGCTTGTTTCATCTCATGGCCCTTGCCGCGTTCCTCTGCCCATTCGATCAGCTGATGCGCCTGGAATGTGTTGTATATCCGCATCCCGTCAAAGAAGCGGAAGGTGAAGCCCAAGGCCTCCCCCAGTTCCGTCAGCTGCCCCCTGACCTGCGCCGATTGTTCCGCCGTGCTGCCGTATTTCGCGGCCAGATGCTCCCGCAGGTCCTCGCCTTCCGGCGCCATGTCCGGGTTCAATTCAAACGGCTGCCAGTGGATGTTGAGAACCGCTCCGGCGCGGCGGGCGGCAAAGGCCAGCTGGTTGTACCCCACCGCGCACCACGGGCAAACCACGTCCGAGATGATATCGACCCGGAGGGCGGGGCGGGCTTCGGAAGTTTCCATGGCGCGGGTCCTTTGATTTTCAACGTGCTGCAGGGGAGATGGGGGCGGTGCGCCTGGAAAGCAACCTGCGCGCGGCGCCCGATCTGTGCAGAACAGACCTGGCTACGGGCTCGCCGCGAAAGGATCAGCGGACTGGAGCGGTTTGGGCGTGCCGGTATCCTTGCCGGCGGCGGCCTCGCCCGGGCCGCGATTGCGCCGGCTTGCCAGGATAGCAAATTGCGTACAGCCTGAGTTCGGGCCTGACTGCAAGCCGCCCGCTTTGCCCGGCCCCGTCAAAGGAGACTGCTATGCCCCGGACCGACACGCTCCTCTCTGCCTTCCCGCGTGCAATTCTGCTGGGAGGCCCGACACCTCTGGAACGTCTCGACCGGCTGTCCGCGGAGCTGGATATCGACCTGTGGATCAAGCGCGACGACCTGACCGGTCTCAGCTTCGGCGGCAACAAGACCCGCCAGTTGGAGTTTTACATCGGTGCGGCGCGCGCGGCTGCAGCCGACACCATCCTGATCACCGGCGCGGTGCAATCGAATTTTGCCCGTACTGCCGCCGCCGCGGCTGCGAAATACGGCATGCAAGCGGTGCTGCAGCGAGAGGAGCGGGTGCCGGACATGGATCCGCTCTACCATAGTTCAGGCAATATCTTCCTGTCGGATATCCTTGGCGCCGGAGTTATGAGTTATCCGGAGGGCGAGGATGAAGCCGGCGCAGATACCGCCCTGGAAGCCCGCGCCGAAGACTTGCGCGCCGAGGGCCGCAGCCCTTACATCATCCCGCTTGGCCTTGGCCATCCGCCGCTTGGCGCGCTGGGCTATGTGCAGGGCGGGGCGGAACTGGCAGCGCAGATTGGCGGTTTTGATGCCGCCGTGGTGCCGTCGGGCAGCGGAGCGACCCACGCCGGGTTTTTGACCGGAGTGCGTCTTGCGGGCATCACCGCGCCGGTCTTTGGCATCTGCGTGCGCCGTGACGCTGCGCTGCAGAAAGCGCGGTTGGAGGCCGTGGCGGATGCGCTGGCCGATCTGATGGGCATCCCGCGTCCTTTTGGCCGCGATGATATTCTCACTTGGGACGGTGCGCTTGCCCCGGGCTATGGCCGCGCTGGCCCCGCCACCTGCGCTGCGCTGCAGCGCATGGCCAGGTCAGAGGGGATCCTGCTGGATCCGGTTTATTCTGCCAAGACATTCGCCGGGTTGCTTGGCCTCTTGGAGGAGGGCAGCATCCGCAAGGGCCAGAAGGTGCTGCTGCTGCACACCGGCGGGCTGCCGGCGCTGTTTGCCTATCAAAACGACCTTGGATTTGGTGGCGCGCAGGCATCATGACCGGTTGCCAACGGATATCGTGCAGGCCCTGGGCTGATCTTTTGCACCGCTGTCCCCGCGGGGACACGGCGGAGTAACTACGGGCCGTGAAAAGGCCGCCGGTCATGGCAGGAGCAGAGCTGACCGGTGGATTTTGCGGTGACCTAACCCTTGCCGAGCTGGCTTGCGTCCCGCGCGATTGCTTCGATTGCGGCCCAGTTGCCAGCCTTGACCAGATCGGCCGGCGCCACCCAGCTGCCGCCGGCGCAGACCACATTAGGCAGGCTCAGATAGGTTTCCGCATTGGCGGGGCTGATGCCGCCGGTGGGGCAAAAGGAGATTTGCGGCAAGGGCGCGCCGATCGCTTTCAGCGCGGGCGCACCGCCGGAGGCTTCGGCCGGGAAAAACTTCAGCATCCCATAACCGCGCGCCAGCAGCCGCATCGCCTCGGTTGCAGTCGCGGCACCGGGTAACAGCGGCAAGCCGATGGATTCGCAGGCGTCCAGCAAGTCATCCGTCGCACCAGGGGAGACGCCGAACTGCGCGCCGGCCTCCTTGGCGGCTTCGGCGTCTTCGGGGGTGATCAGCGTGCCGGCCCCGACCACACCGCCCTTCACCTGTGCCATCTCGCGGATCACGTCCAGCGCGGCACCTGTGCGCAGGGTGACCTCAAGCGCTGGCAGGCCGCCTGCCACCAGCGCTTCGGCCAAGGGGCGGGCATGGGCCGCATCCTCGACCACCAGCACCGGCATAACCGGGGCCAGGGTGCAGATCCCGCATGTGCGCAGGCTGGCGTCCTGAGGGGTTATCCGCGTCATACTAAACTCCAAAAACGCTGGCGCCTTCGTCGGCCGAAGCGACCGAGCGGCGGAACAGGGAAAACAGCTCACGGCCCGTGCCGTGCTGATAGGCGCTGAGGTCGGCAGTGGCGGTATCGCGCTCCAGCACCCCTTCGGTGAGGACTTCCATCGTGCCGCGCACCGCATCCAGCCGCAGCATGTCGCCGTCCTGGAGTTTGGCAATCGGGCCGCCATCCAGCGCTTCGGGTACCACATGGATCGCGGCGGGGATCTTGCCGGAGGCCCCGGACATCCGCCCGTCAGTGACCAGCGCCACCTTCTGGCCCTTGCCCTGCATAATACCCAGCATCGGCGTCAGGCTGTGCAGCTCCGGCATGCCGTTGGCCTTGGGTCCCTGAAAGCGCACCACAACGATCACGTCGCCGGTCAGCTCGCCTGCCTTGAAGGCGGCCTTGGCTTCTTCCTGGTCATGAAAGACGCGGGCGGGGGCCTCGATCACCTGATGTTCCTTGGCCACTGCCGAGACCTTGATCACCGACGTGCCCAGGTTTCCGGTCAGCCGTTTCAGTCCGCCGGTTGCCTGGAACGGCGCATCCGCCGGGCGCAGCACCGAGTCGTTCAGGCTTTGCTCCGGACCGGGGCGGAAGGTGAGGCCGTCTTCCGCCAGGAACGGCTCCATCACGTAGTTTTCCAGCCCGTCGCCCGCCACGGTTTTGGTGTCGGGGTGCAGGCAGCCGGCCTTGAGCAGTTCGCCGATCATGTAGCCCAGGCCGCCGGCCGCGTGGAAATGGTTCACGTCAGCAAGGCCGTTGGGATAGACCTTTGCCAAAAGCGGTACAGCTTCGGACAGATCTGCAAAATCCTGCCAATCCAGCAGGATGCCGCCCGCACGGGCCATTGCGATCAGGTGGATCAGCAGGTTGGTGGAACCGCCGGTGGCCATCAGCCCGACAATGCCGTTGGCATAGGCTTTCTCGTCCAGCACGTCGCAGACCGGGGTGTAGTTGTTTCCCAATGCACTGAGCGACAACGCGCGTTTGGCGCCCTCAACCGTCAGCGCCTCGCGCAGCGGCGTGCCGGGGGTGACAAAAGAGGAGCCGGGCAGGTGCAGGCCCATAAACTCCATCAGCATCTGATTGGTGTTGGCGGTGCCGTAGAAGGTGCAGGTGCCGGGGCCATGATAGGCCGCCATCTCGGCCTTCAGAAGGTCTTCGCGGGTGATCTCCCCGGATGCGAACTTCTGCCGGATCTTGGCTTTTTCATCGTTCGCCAGACCGCTGGTCATCGGACCCGCCGGCAGGAAAACCGCCGGGATGTGGCCGAACGCCTGCGCGCCGATCACCAGCCCCGGCACGATCTTGTCGCAGACGCCAAGAAAGACCGCGGCGTCGAATACATTATGACTAAGCGCGATTCCTGCGGCCATGGCAATGGTGTCGCGGGAAAACAGGCTCAGCTCCATGCCGGCCTCGCCTTGGGTGACGCCGTCGCACATGGCAGGCACCCCGCCTGCCACCTGGGCGGTGCCGCCGGCCCGGCGCACAGCGTCGCGGATCAGGGCCGGGTAGGTCTCAAACGGCTGATGCGCCGACAGCATATCATTATAGGCGGTGACAATTCCCAGATGACCCTTGGCACCCTGGGCCAGTGTCTGCTGGTCCGCCCCGGTGGCGGCATAGGCATGGGCCTGGCCGGAGCAGGACAGATGCGCCCGCGCAGGTCCCTTGCCGCGGGCAGCAGCCATCCGCTCCAGATAGGCCGAGCGGGTGGCCTCGCTGCGGGCGATGATACGGTCGGTGACGGCGGCCAGGGTGGGGTTCAGGGTCATGGGGTGCCTTTGTAGCAAACTGCGGGGGCAAAGGGGAGGGCAGTCATCTCAGGTTCCGATACTGCGCCAGCGGCGGCCGTCGCGGTGGATCAGCAGCAATGAGTCATCGGGTCCCGTGCTGCCGCTGTCATAGGGCTGCGGCGCTTCGCCCGCGTCCTCCCAGCCGGCGATGATCGGGTCGGCCCAGGCCCAGGCGGCCTCAACCTCGTCGCCGCGCATGAACAGGGTCTGGTTGCCGCGGATCACATCCATGATCAGCCGCTCATAGGCGTCCTGCGGGCGGCCCGACTCAGGCAGCTCATCCGCAAATGTCATGTCCAGATTGGCCCCCGTCAGGCGCATGCCGCCCGGGCCGGGGTCCTTGATTGTGGTTTTCAGGGTGATGCCTTCATCCGGTTGCAGACGGATCACCAGCACATTGCCATGCACGGTGCCGGACCCTTCGAAGATGTTGTGCGGCGGGTCACGGAAATAGACGGCGATCTCGCTCACCCGCTCGCGCAGGCATTTGCCGGTGCGCAAATAGAAGGGGATTCCGGCCCATCGCCAGTTCGCCACTTCAACCTTCAGCGCGATATAGCTTTCGGTGCGGCTGGATGGGTTGGCGGCGTGGTCACGGTAGCTGTCACTGGATTTACCGTCGTTCCGGCTCCGGTACTGGCCGCGGGCGATGCTGGATTGGGGCACCGGGCGCAGCGCCTCGATCACTTTGACCTTTTCATCGCGCACGGCGTTTGGGGTGAATTGCGCGGGCGGCTCCATCGCAGTGAGGCACAAGAGCTGCATCAGGTGGTTCTGCACCATGTCCCGCATGGCGCCGGATTTATCGTAGTATTCCCCGCGCCCTTCAACGTCGATGCTCTCGGCCACGGTGATCTGCACATGGTCGATGTGCGAGGAGTTCCACAAGGGTTCAAACAATGAGTTGGCAAAGCGCAGCGCCATCAGGTTCTGCACGGTTTCCTTGCCCAGGTAATGGTCGATCCGGTAGATCTGCCGTTCCTCGAAATGGGCCCGCAGCGCGGTGTTCAGTGATTGGGCCGAAGCCAGATCATGGCCAAAGGGTTTTTCCAGCACGATGCGGCTGTCCGGTGTGGCAATCCCTGTCTCGCTGAGGCGGCGGGCAATGTCGGTGAACAGCGACGGGCCGACCGACAGGTAGAAGGCGCGCACCGCATCGTCGCGCAGTTTCCCGTGAATCACATCCCAGCCGGCATCACCGCGTGCATCCACCGCGACATAGTCCAGAAGGGCGGTGAAAGCGGCGATTTCCGCAGGCGTGGTTTCCACATCCTGTCCGAAATCGCGTATCGCATCAGCAGTCTGGGCGCGGAACTCCTCGGCTGTCAGGGCGCTGCGCGAGCTGCCGATGATGCGGCAGGCATCGCAGAACTGGCCGATCTGAAACCGGTGAAACAAGGCCGGCAGGATCTTGCGGCGGGCCAGGTCGCCGGTCGCGCCAAACAGCACGAGGTCAAAGGGTTCAACGGGGATGACGCGGGAAACCATTGATTTTACATCGCTGTTCTACAGAGGCCAGACCATTGTGCCGCTTGGGGCGGGGCAATTCAATTGCCTCTGTTGCCATACGGCTGGTTAAAGTTGAGTTATCGCTAACATATGGAGCCGGTGAGGGCCATCCGGAAAAATACGGCGGTCAGCGCGCTTGAAAACAGGTCAGCCTTGCTGCCGGATTGTTTCGCGCGCGAAACATTGGGTCAACAGTACTGATCAAATGTTGGCCTGTCCCGGACTTCCCGCTTGAATTGACCGCCGGCTTGGGGAATTGGGACGCCATGAGCATGTTTCACTGCCCCAATTGTGCCAGCCCGGTGATCCCGGCGGCGGCCACGGTCAAGCTGACCGCTTGCGAGGCCTGCGGCACCACCCTGTTCATCGAGGATGCGCAGGCGCGGCTCGCAGGCGATGCAGGTGTCATGCATGACGCCCCGCTGCTGTTCGGCATTGGCAGTGCCATCCGATTGGGCGGCTACCAGTTGCAGATCCTGGGGCACGCGCGGTTTTCCTATGGGCGCGGATACTGGGACGAGTTTTGGGCGCTGGATGACAAAGGCGCCCCCTGCTGGGTCTCGGTGGATGAGGGTGACATTGTGATGCAGCGGGTGCTGCAGCGCGCTGCCTGGCCGCGGTATGACGGCTATCTTCGGCTAGGGCAGCGCATTGACTATGACAGCGTGGAGTTCGCAGTTACCGAAGAAGACGATGCCGAATGCGTGGCAGTGCGCGGCAGTTTCGATCAGCCCCTGCTGGTGGGCGAGCGCTATCGCTTTGTAAACTTGCAGGGCGATGACGGCACGCTGCTGTCAGCAGAGTTTCAGGGCAGCAGCCGCGAATGGTACCGTGGCCATTGGTTTGATCCGTTTGAGGTCGAGGTGCTGGCATGACCCGGGATGCTAAGCTGAAGGCGGTCAACTGCAGCTCCTGCGGGGCAGGGCTGGATATCCTGGGCGGCGGCCGGGTGACGGTGCATATCTGCCCCTATTGCGGCACTGAACTGGACGCGTTGGACAATTACCGCGCTGTTCGCAAGTTCAACGATATCAAACGCCCGATCAGCCCGTTCGCAATCGGCATGACCGGCACTCTGTTCGGCGCAGACTACACCGTGATCGGCACCCTGCAGCACGAGGAACGCTGGGGCGTGCGGACCTGGATCTGGGTGGATCACCAGCTCTACTCCCCAACCCACGGCTATGCCTGGCTGACGATTGAGGACGGCCATTTGGTTTTCACCCGCCGCTACCGCCGCCCGGTGTGGATGTCGGTGCATTGGGTGGAGCGCTCGGAACACCGGCCAAAGGTGCATACAGGATCCCGCTCGTTCCATTGCTACGATACCTCGACCAGCCGGATCACCTTTGCCGAAGGGGAGTTCACCTGGTCCCCGAAAAAGGGTGAAAAGACCACAACGGTCACTGCCCTGGCTGATGACGCAATGCTGAGTTTCGCCCAAACCGGAAACGAGCGTGAAGCTTGGCTGTCGCAATACTTGCCTGCCGGGGATGCGGAAACAGGATTTGGCATCCAGACCGGGTTGAAGCCGCACGGCATACATCCGTTGCAGCCCTTTAAGGCCGGGCCGAATTTCGGCTTCATAAAATGGGCCTCAGCCGCCTGTGCCGTGGTTTGCCTGATCATCGGAATGAACCTGCAAGGGCGCTCTGGCGAGATTGCGCTAAAGCGGACGGTTCTGACGGCTGCTGACCTGCCGGCAGAGCTTCCCGTGATAGTCAGCGAAGCCGGCAAGCTGACACGCATCAGACTCGCAGGAAATACAAACAACAGCTGGGCTTTTGTCGGGATTGAACTGACAGACCCGGAGGATGAGCCCGTGTTCCAAGCTGGACGCACGGTTGAGTATTACCATGGGCGGGATTCCGATGGGAACTGGAGCGAAGGCGACAACAAGGCGCAGCTGACCTTCCGGCCGCTGACAGCCGGCACCTACACGCTGAGCCTGGAGGTTGAGGAAAGCGGCCACTGGACGGAGCTGAGCTACCCGCAATCCACGCAAACACGCCTGAAAACTGCGGCACAAAACCGGCCGGCGCTCAGCAAACTCACTGTTTCAGCGAAATCCGGATTGTCCTCCGGGCTTTACATGGGCTTTCTGGCCATCGCATTCGGCCTGCTGGCCGGGCAGGGTTTCCTGCGCGCCTGGTGGCACCGAAAGGCGCGCTGGCGCGGCAGCGACTGGAGCGATGAGGATTAAGCCATGAACCTGTTCCGCGTCATCTTTCTGGTCATGTCCGGCGTCTCTATCGCCGGGGCGGCCTATGTCTCGTACCAGGGTTACGGCGGTGAAAGCCGTGACCTGGACACATCCATCCGCGCCGCCAGCGGCGGGCGCTATTCAAACGGCAACGTCAAATAACCGGGAGACCCCATGGAGTATTTCTCTGCCATCCAAGCCGCTGAGCTGATCAGCACCGTGTTTTATACCTTTGTCGGCGTGGCGCTGATGGGGCTGGTCTGGAAAGTGATCGACTGGATGACGCCCTTTCCGATCATGAAGGAGATCGAGCAGGACCAGAACATGGCGCTAGCGGTGCTGATCGGCTTTCTGTTCCTGTCCATCTCGATCATCATTGCGGCTGTCATCCTGTCATGAGTGATGCAGCCCCGGATGCCGGAGGCGTGCGGCTGCGCGAGTTCTGGCTGCTGGCCGCGACCTTTCTGGTGGCGGTATCGGGGCTGATATACGAGCTGATCGCGGCGACGCTGTCCAGTTACCTGCTGGGAGATTCCGTGCGTCAGTTCTCGCTGGTGATCGGGGTGTTCCTGTCGGCGATGGGGCTGGGCGCCTGGCTGTCGCGCTTTGTCGGTCAGGCGATGAGCGGCTTTATCTGGGCGCAGATCGGGCTGGGGGTGGCTGGCGGCTTTATGGCGCCGGCGATTTTCTTTTCCTATGCCTGGATGGAGAGCGTTTCGGTGCCCCTGTACGGGCTGCTGGTGCTGGTTGGTGTGCTGTCAGGGATGGAGATTCCGCTGATAGCGCGGGTGCTGAAGCAGATCGGCGCGCCGGAGTTCCGGTTCGAAAACGTGCTGAGCGTGGATTATGCCGGCGCGCTGGCGGCCTCGGTCGCCTTTCCGCTGCTGATCATTCCGCAGCTGGGGCTGATGTCGGCCAGCCTGAGTTTCGGGGCCTTGAACCTGGGTGTTGCCGGTCTGTCTTTATGGGTGTTCCGCGCCGATGCCAGCCGGGTACAGGCCGCAGTCTGGGCCGTGGTTTTTGCCGCCACGCTGGCCGCCCTGTGGCAGTCTGAGCGGCTGGTGTCGGTGGCCGAAGCCGATCTGTTTGAAGACGACATCATCCTGAGCGAGGCAACGCCGTATCAGCAGATCACCGTGACCCGCTACAAGGACCGGGTGCGGCTGTTTCTGGATTACTCGATCCAATTCGATACTTTGGACGAGCATCGCTATCACGAAAGCCTGGTGCACCCGGCGATGGCACTGGCGCCGCGGCGCAAGGATGTGCTGATCCTGGGCGGCGGCGATGGCATGGCGGTGCGCGAGGTGCTGCGCTGGGACGAGGTGGAAAGTGTCACGCTGGTGGATCTTGACCCGCGGGTGACGGAGCTGTTCCACAGCCATCCGCAGTTGTCGGGGCTGAATGGCGGGGCGCTGAAGGATTCACGTGTGACGATCCGCAATATGGACGCCTGGACGTTTGTGGAAGGTTCCGGGCAGGTGTTTGACGTGATCATAGCGGATCTGCCGGACCCCAAGAACCTGGCGCTGTCCAAGCTTTACACCCGTCAGTTTTATGGCGCCCTGATGGAACGGCTGAGCGCGCAAGGGGTGGTGGTGACCCAGGCCGGCTCGCCCTTATTTGCCCGCAGCGCTTTTTGGTCGGTGGCAATGACGCTGGAAGCAGCGCGCAACCCCTATCGTCCGGGAGAGGGGCTGCAGGTATTGCCGTATCACGCCTATGTGCCAAGCTTTGGCGATTGGGGCTTTGTTCTGGCCACGCCGCAGGCGCCAAGGCCGCGGGAACTGGCACTGCCTGCGGGGCTGAAGTTCTTGAATGCCGCTGTCTGGCAGGCGGCGCAGGTCTTTGGTGATGACACCGGGCCGGTTGAAGTGGAGATCAACTCGCTGCAATCCCATGCGCTGGCCGGGTATTATCAGGACGGCTGGGATCAATGGTTTGAGTAAGGCCGTATCCCGGCACGGGAAACTGCTCTGAACACATCTGTTTTTGGCGGCCGGCCTGTCACGGGACCCGGGCAAGCGTTGATTTGATCAAATCTTGCCCGGACCTGTTTCAGCCGTTAAGCATATCCAGCAAAGACCAAGGCACCAACAGGGAGGAATGCCCATGACCCCGCTAGCCGGCCTTAAGGTGGTTGAACTTGCCCGTATCCTGGCCGGGCCCTGGATCGGCCAGTCGCTGGCGGATCTGGGCGCCGAAGTGGTGAAGGTGGAAAGCCCGGACGGCGACGACACCCGCAAGTGGGGGCCGCCGTTCATTGAGCGGGACGGCGACAAGACCGCCGCCTATTTTTATGCCGCCAACCGGGGCAAGGACTGTGTAATTGCTGATTTCCGGACTGAGGAGGGTAAGCAGACTGTCCTTGATCTGATCCGCGACGCCGACATTCTGATCGAGAACTTCAAGGTTGGCGGGTTGAAGAAATACGGATTGGATTACGACAGCCTGGCGCAGATCAACCCACGGCTGATCTACTGCTCCGTCACCGGTTTTGGCCAGGACGGGCCTTATGCCAAACGGGCAGGCTATGACTTTCTGCTGCAAGGGATGTCAGGGCTGATGTCGATCACCGGCGCGCAGGATGGCCAGCCGCAGAAGGTGGGGGTGGCGATCACCGATATTGTCACCGGGCTTTATGGCACCATTGGCATTCTTGCGGCAGTGGAGCAGCGCCACACAACGGGCCGCGGCCAGCATCTGGATATGTCGCTGATGGATTGCGCGACGGCCTTGCTGGCGAACCAGGCGATGAACTATCTGGCGACCGGCGACAGCCCGGTGCGGCTGGGCAATGACCATCCGAATATTGCGCCCTATCAGGTAATGGCGGTGAAGGACGGTCATGTGATCCTGGCGGTGGGCAATGACGGGCAGTTCCAGCGGCTGTGCGATGTGCTGGGGCTGGCCGAGGCCAAAGCGGATGCGCGGTTCCAGACCAACCAGCTGCGGGTTGCCAACCGCAAGGTGCTGACTGCGGTTCTGGAGGAGGTGCTGGCGGCCTGGACGCAAACGGATCTGCTGGCAGCGCTGGAGGCGGCAACGGTGCCGGCCGGGCCGATCAACACCATCGGGCAGGCCTTTGAGGATCCGCAGATCCAGCACCGGCAGATGCAGATCGCGCCGGAAGGCGTGCCAGGGGTGCGGGGGCCGTGGAAATTCTCGGAAGCGGAACTTGCGCTGGAGAAATCGGCGCCGAAGCTGCCGGAGTAACCTGCAGCCCGGCGCGCGGCAGAACGGATGCAGTTATTCCTGAAAGCCTGCGCTCAGGCTCAAAGGCGGTTGTTCTCCCAGCAGACGCCGTACCTTCGGGTCAATGCGGGGGCTGGCCTCAGGGTAAGCACCTGTTGCGGCAAGCGCCTCGCGGGCCGAGGTCCTTTCGCCGATCCGCACCCAGACGGTATTTGTGGCGAAGGGCGCCTGGCCGGGGCCTGCGGAGATCCCCAGGGTCAGCCCCTGCAAATAGGAGACCTGCTGCGGATGGGCGGGCATCAGCACAGTTTCTGACAGGTAGCCGCCGCCGCGGCGGGGCGTTTCATACATGCAGATCCGGTTGTTGCGGAGGGTGGCCATGCCGGCATAGCGGCTGCGCTGGCGAATGCTGCCGTCGCGGGCAATGGCGCGCTCAAATGTATGGGTGACGGCGCAGCCGTCCTGCGGGCGCAGCCAGATCAGCGTGCGCACGATCTGGCCGGGCCAGGTCGGAGTGCGGAAGTAACCGTGGTAGACGCCCATGAAACGGCGCAGGCGCCGGGCCTGATCGCGGAACAGGCTGCCGAATTGCAAGGCCGGGGCCGAGACCGCGGCGGCTGCGCCCCTTTGCTGGCGAAAGTCCTGATGCGGGGCAAACAACGCCTCTTCCTCCAGCCCGAAGTAACGCGCGATGCGGTGCAGATTGTGGGCCGAAGGCAGGCCGTGCCCGTTGAGATACCGGTTAAACTGCTGCCGGTTCATACCGATCTCGCGGCAGACTTGGGCGATGCTGCCGGTATCGGCGCACAGCCTTCGCAAATTGCGGGAAAAATCGTCGGGCATCGGTGCGGGCTTTCACTGAATGACTGCCTGACTGCGTACACTCGCTTACATATGCGTACAACTGATCACTTTTCATTCGATGCCGGTTTGGCAAGAGTAGCGCCAAGGGGCACCGCCCGGAACTGAGACAAGGAAGACCAAATGCCCGGCGCATTCAGCATCATTGAAAACACCTGGATCACCCTGCCGGACGGGCGCAAGCTGGCGGCGCGGATGTGGATGCCCGAAGGCGAGGGGCCGTTTCCGGCAATTCTGGAGTATTTGCCCTATCGCAAGCGCGACGGCACCGCGCCCCGCGATGAAACCACGCATCCGGTTTTCGCCACCGAAGGCTATGCCTGCATCCGGGTGGATATTGCCGGCACCGGCGACAGCGAGGGCGTGTTTGACGATGAATACTCCGAGCAGGAGCTGAGCGATGGCGAGGCGGTTCTGGCCTGGATCGCGGCGCAGGACTGGTGCGATGGCAATATCGGCATGATCGGCATCAGTTGGGGCGGTTTCAACGGATTGCAGCTGGCGTTCCGCTGCCCGGAGGCATTGAAAGCGGTGGTGTCGGTGGCCTCGACCGTGGACCGGTATGCCGATGACATCCATTACATGGGCGGCTGTTTGCTGAGCGACAACGCCAACTGGGGCAGCCAGATGTTTGCCTATCAGTCGCGCCCTGCGGATCCTGAGCTGCGCCCGGACTGGCGCGCGGATTGGATCAAGCGGATCGAAGAGATGCCTTTCATGGCCGCGGACTGGCTGCGGCAGCAGACCAGGGATGGCCAGTGGAAGCATGGATCGGTCTGCGAGGACTGGTCTGCGATCCAGGCACCGGTGCTGGCGATCACTGGCTGGGCCGATGCCTATGTGAATGCGCCGCCCGCGCTGGCCGCCAATCTGACGGTGCCGGCCAAGGCGATGATCGGCCCTTGGGAGCACCGGTATGCCCATATCGCCAAGCTGGATCCTGCGGATTTCCATGGCGAGGTGCTGACTTGGTTCGGCAAATGGCTGAAGGGCGAGGAGACCGGGGCCGAAGACTTGCCGGATTACCGCGTTTTCATGCAGGAGCATTTTAACCCGACGATGCAGAACAAGCCGCGCCGGGGCCGCTGGGTGGCAGAGGCGCAGTGGCCCTCACCCAATGTGCTGGACCGGGTGATGCATCTGGGCGCGGGCGTGCTGGCCGGAGAGGCTGCAAACGGCACGCTGGCCGTCAGCAGCCCGGCGACGGTCGGGCAGGCGTCGGGTTATTTCTGTCCGGGGATGCGGTTTGACAATGAGCTGGCGGGCGATCAGGCAGGCGACGATGCGCTGTCGGCCTGTTTTGACAGCGCACCGCTGGCAGATCCGCTGGAGCTGCTGGGCCGCCCGCGGGTCAAGGTGGCGTTCAGCGTCGACAAGCCGGTGGCGCAGCTGGTGGCGCGGCTGTGCGATGTCTCGCCTGAAGGGGTATCGCAACGGATCACCTTCCGGCCGCTGAACCTGACTTGCCGCAACGGGTTTGAGGCGCCGCAGAAACTGGTGCCGGGCGAGCGGTATGAGGCGGAGATCGAGCTGAATGAATGCGCACACCGTCTGAAGGCGGGGCACGTGCTGCGGCTGGCGCTGTCGACGTCCTATTGGCCGATTGTCTGGCCCGCGCCGGAAGCGGCAGAAGTCACGCTGGATCTCAAAGCTTGCACGCTGGTGTTACCCGAGCGGCGGGTTTCGCAAGAGATCGAGCCGCAGAACCCCGGCGCGCCGCGTGATTATCCGCTGTTGCAGGCGGAACAGCTGCGGGGGGCTGGCGGCACCTCCAAGACCTGGACCCGGGAGGACGGCGCGCTGGTGCTGGATACCTTTGACGATTACGGCAAGGCGGTGGATCCCTACCACGGCATGTGCGTAGGCAGCCATGTCTCCATGCATTACGAGGTGCATCCGGATGATCCGGCTACGGCTGCCTTTGCGAGCGACTGGAATTTCGAGTTCGGGCGCGGCGGCTGGCAGGTGTCGATTGATACTGAAAACAAGGTGACCTGCGACTGGGAAAATTTTCACCTCTGGCGCCGGGTGACGGCCTATGAGGGCGTAAATAGGGAGGTGGTCCTGACCAAGGAGTGGCAGGAAGTGATTCCGCGCGGTGTGCTGTAATCCGGGGCGGAATGCGGGCGGACTTTCGGCAATTCGTCCGCATTTGCCTTGGATTTGACATAGTGCGTTACCGAAAACACACAGGCTTTTAACCATTTGATTGCAAATTAAACCCTCAGCGGGCTGCCGTTGCCTTGGCCGTGCCGGATCGGCCAGTATCCTGGTTAACGAGCGGTTAACAAACAGTATTGGGGGCGAGAAAGTGAAGCTTTCCGTTGTTGTGCCCTGCTATAATGAAGAAGAGTCGGTCCCCATGCTGGTGGAGCGGCTGGTGCAGGCCATTGAACCATGGGCGCAGGACGCCGAGATCATCCTGGCGGATGATGGATCCAGCGACGAAACCTGGGCGGCGATAGAGGCGGCCCATGCTAAATACCCTGTGGTGCGCGGCATCCGCCTCTCGGCGAACCGCGGCCATCAGGTGGCGCTGACCGCGGGGCTGGAGGCTGCGCGGGGCGCGCGTGTCTTCATGCTGGATGCCGACCTGCAGGACCCGCCGGAAATCCTGCCGGACATGATGATGATGATGGATCGCGGCTATGACGTGGTCTACGGGCGCCGGGCCGAACGGCAGGGGGAGACCCTGTTCAAGAAGATCACGGCCTATGGGTTCTACCGTTTCCTGAACACGCTGTCGGATGTGGATATTCCCAAGGATACCGGTGACTTCCGCCTGGTCAGCCGCCGTGCGCTGGCGGCGGTGCTGGCAATGCCCGAGCGCGCGCGGTTCATCCGCGGCATGTTTGCCTGGGCAGGCTACAAGCAGATCGGGCTGGAATACGTGCGCGACGCGCGGGTTGCGGGCGTTACCAAATACCCGTTCCGCGCCATGCTGCGCTTTGCAACTGATGCGCTGACCGGGTTTTCCACCAAGCCGCTGAAGATGGCGACGCGGCTGGCCTTCCTGAGTCTCTATGTGACTTTCCTGATGGCGGTCTATGTGTTTCTGTCGCTGGTCCTTCACAACACCGCGCCGGGCTGGGCGTCGATGCTGCTGGCGATTTCCTTCTTCTCGGGCATTCAGCTGCTGACGCTGGGGATCATGGGGGAATACATCGGCAGGCTCTATATGGAGAGCAAGCAGCGGCCGATGTACTTCTTGTCAGAGGAGACCGGCAGTGCGGCGGTGGCTGACCCGGTGAACATCGAAACGGCCCCCCGGCACAAGGAAGCGTCGTAAGGTGGCTGTTTTGGGGGGCGATTCCGGTCAGGTTCTGCGGTTCTCGATTGTGGGCGCGGCGGTCGCGGGGCTTTATGTGCTGGGCTATACCGCGCTGCTGGCATCGGGGCTGGCACAGGCGTCCGCCAATGTGCTCGCCTTTGCTGCGGCTGTCGCTGTTCAATATGTACTGCAAACGGCATGGACCTTCCGCCGCCCGCTGGGCATGCCGGAACAGATGCTGCGCTTTTCCTGCACCATCGCTGCGGGATTTGCCGTCTCGGCGCTGATCACCGGCGTGATCGGTCCGGCGTTGGGCTGGGCGGATTGGCTGTCCGCCGCTGCCGTCACGGTGATCCTGCCGGTTCAGAATTTTATCATCTTCCGCCTCTGGGTGTATTCCGCGGCTGGCTGACTATCGATCGGAGCAACTATGTCTCATATCTATTCCAACGAGTTTTACGATTACATTGACCAGGGCGCGCGATCTTCGGCGCAGGCGATGATTTCGGTGGTGCAGCCGCATCTGCACGCGGGCAGTGTGCTGGATCTGGGCAGCGGCCGCGGCGTTTGGCTGAGCGAATGGATCAAGGCCGGTGTGATGGATGTGGCCGGCGTTGATGGCGATTATGTAGATCGCGACCGGCTGGCTATCCCGCGCGAGCAGTTCCACGCTGCTGACCTGACCAAACCCTTTGATCTGAAACGCAAGTTCGAGCTGGCGCAAAGCCTGGAAGTGGGTGAACATCTGCCTGAGGCGGCCTCGGAGCGGCTGGTGGATAGCCTGACCTGCCACGCCGACCGGGTTCTTTTCTCAGCCGCGGTGCCGGGGCAAGGGGGGGAATTTCACATCAACGAAAAGCCACTGTCATTCTGGCAGGAGATGTTTGCCGCGCGCGGCTTCTCTGCCTTTGACTTTGTCCGGCCCCAACTGAAGGACATCGAGGGCGTCGAGCCTTGGTACCGCTACAACACCGTTCTATACGCCAATGCCGCTGGGCGAAAAAACCTGCCGCAGGCGGTGCTGGCATCGGAAGTCCCGGCCGGGCAGAACGTGCCGCTGGCTGGCAGCCTCGGCTGGCGGATGCGGAGGGGAATCGTCTCGCTGATGCCGCAGCCAGTGGTAACCAGAATTGCCCAGGGCCGCGCTGCGGTGCTGGCCCGCCGTGCACGCCGCCTGCAGGAGGCTGCTGGATGACATTTGCCACCGCCGGCAGCACTGCTACGGGGCGACCTGCAGTGCCGCAATTGCTGGTAACAGTTGCTGCGGTTTTTGCCCTGATGCTGTTGGCCGCACTGTTCCAACTGCATGATCCAATGATCCGGCATGACGACTATCCGGCGCTGCTGGCGGACCCATCATTGTTCTATTCCAAAACTCTGACCGAAGGACGTTGGGTCAACTATCTGTGGCATTTGCGCGGCGTAGTGACGCCGGCCTGGGTTAACTTCCTGACCTACCACCTGCTGTGGGCGATCTATCTGGGCTGTCTGGTGCATAATGCTCTTGGCCGGCAAACTGAGGTCTGGCAGCGGGTGATGGTAGCGTTGATTGCCGGGTTGTGTCTGCCATCGGTGCTGATCTCGCTGTGGTTTAACACATTGATCCCGGGGCTGGCGATTCTGGCGCTCTATGGCTGGCTTGCCACCCGGCTGAGCGAGCGGGCGTGCCGCTGGCTGATGCTGGTCTTTGTTCCGGCGGCGCTGATGTCTTATACGACCTACCCGTTTTTGATCCTCGCGATGAGCCTGACTCGCGCAGACGCCGCACGTTCGGCAAAGGACCTGGCGGGTTTGCTGGTGCTGTTCATTGCCAGCTTTGCCCTGGGTATGCTGGCAATCTATGCGCTGAACTATGCCGAACACGGGGTGTTCGGCGTGCCGATGGCAGACTGGCGCAATCCCAGCCCTGCGACGGATCTGGCCTCGGCATTGAAAAATTCCAAACTGGCCGCGGATTTCCTGGTGAACCTGGTGCTGAAAGGCGGTTACAGCATCACCGGGCTGGCGCTGCTGCAGACTGCGGTGCTTGGCTGTGCCGTGTGGGCCGTGTGGAGCCGGGACAAATGGCGGGCGCTGTACATGCTGTCCGGGGCCGGGCTGGGGCTGGCGCTGATCTGCCTGCAGGTTATTCGCAGCGGCATCGACATGCCGGTACGGTCCGGCGGGTTTCTGTGGGCATTTGGCGCAATCTTTGTCGGCTTGTTCGCGCTTCAGCTGCGTGACGGCGGGCGGGCCCGGCTGAGCCGCAACCTGCTGTTTGGCTTCACGGTCCTGTATGTGATCTTTGCCGGGCTGACCCACTATTTCTCTACTGAATGGAACCGGTTGAGCCGGGACATGGCGGCAGAGCTGACTGGCGGCGAAGGGACGGTCTATGTCACCGGAACCTATCTGTCCCTGGAAGCGGCCAACAAGTCGGACCTGCAAAAGGATCAGTCGGTCGAATTCCGGCTGAATTACCTGACGGGGCGGGAGATCGTGATGTGCGAAAGCCGGCCTGAAGCCTGTGCCGGCCTGCCCGAGGAGCTGCGCGGCGGCTTGCTGGAGGGTCGGGGCTTTGACGTGCGCCACATACCCGGCGGGTCAGTGCTGATGCTGTCGCCCAAGGCGCTGCGGGAAGGCAAGCTGGAGGCCGCCCGGAAAAACCGCCAGGCTGACGAATAACGCCGGGCACTGGCCCGGCGGTATGATCCTGAGGTTCGGGGCTGCCTTAGAAATCGAGGCCCAGATCCAGGGTGCGCGCCGAATGGGTAAGCGCGCCGGAGGAAATGTAATCAACCCCGGTGGCAGCCACCTCGGCAATGCGGTCGAGACGCATGTTGCCGGAGGCCTCGGTCACCACCTGGCCCTTGGCAATCTCCACGGCTTTGACCAGGGTGGCGGTGTCCATGTTGTCCAGAAGCACAACATCGGCACCGCCGGTGGCGATGACTTCGGTCAGCTGCTCCAGTGTATCGACCTCGATTTCCACCTTCATCATGTGGCTGACGCTGGATTTGGCGGCGTCCAGAACGGCGCGCACCCCGCCAGCTGCGGCGATGTGGTTGTCCTTGATCAGGATGGCATCCGACAGGCCGAAACGGTGGTTGTAGCCGCCGCCGTGCAGCACTGCCTGCTTCTCGGCAATGCGCAGCCCAGGCGTGGTCTTGCGGGTGCAGGTGATGCGGGTGGCGGTGCCCTTGGTTTCGGCGGCAAAGGCCGCTGTCAGCGTGGCAATGCCGGTCAGCCGTCCGGCAAAGTTCAGCGCCACACGCTCGCCCGACAGGATTGAGGCGGCTGAGCCATCGATGGTCATCAGCGTGTCGCCCTTGCGGCATGGGCTGCCGTCGGGCAGGAGTGTTTCCACCTTGAGCCCGGCATCCACCAGGTGAAAGGCGATGCGGGCGATCTGCATGCCGGAGACCACGCCGTCCTCGCGGGCATTGAGCCGGGCGGTGTAGGCGGCGGTGGCCGGGATCACAGCGCGGGTGGTGATGTCACCGTTCTGGCCCAGGTCTTCCATCAGCGCTGCACGCACCATCGGTTCCAGGATCAAGTCGGGCAGGGTGGCGAATTGGGTGCTCATGTCGGCTCCTTCACGGCCGGGGGGCAATCCGGTCACGGATCGCCATGGCCTCGTCCAGGGTGATGCGGGTGCGATGTGCCTGCGCGGGATCGGCTGTGGGGAAATCGTCGCGGAAATGACCGCCCCGGCTTTCCTCGCGCTGAAGCGCAGCGGCTGTGATCAGCGTGGCGGTAGCGCACATATTGGCGAAATTCTCGTCCGCGGCCTGCCCGGCTTCGAGCCGGGCAATGGCTGCCAGCGCCTGTTTCAGGCCTTGGGCGGTCCGGCGCACGCCGGCATGAGCTGTCATGGTTTCCCGCAGGTGTTTGACTGCTGCGGCGTCCAGGTCCTGCCCGCCCGGCGGGAAGCTAGGGTGGATCTCATCCACATTTACGGGGGTATCCAGCGACGCGATGTCCTGAGCTGCGTTGCGGGCATAGACCAGCGCTTCCAGCAACCCGTTAGAGGCCAGACGATTGGCGCCATGCAGGCCGGTGGAGGAGGCCTCGCCGCAGACCCAGAGGTCTTTCAGGCTGCTGCGGCCCTGCATGTCGGCCTCGACCCCGCCCATGTGGTAATGTGCGGCGACGGCAACCGGGATCGGGTTTTGCACCGGGTCGATGCCGGCACGGGCGCAGGTTTCTGCGACCGTGGGGTAACGGGTCAGCACCTCGGCGCCGAGCGCTTCGGTGGTGTCAAGCATCGGGCGGCGGCCGCCTTGGGTTTCGGCAAAAATCGCCCGTGCAACGATGTCGCGGGGAGCCAGTTCGGCGTCCGGGTGCTCAGCTAGCATGAAGCGTTCACCATTCGCGTTGATCAGCACCGCGCCTTCGCCGCGCAGGGCCTCGGTCGCCAGCGGGGCGGGGTCTTCGCCGATGTCGAATGCGGTGGGGTGGAATTGCACAAACTCCGGGTCGGCAATGCGGGCGCCGGCGCGGGCGGCAAAACCGATCACCTGGCCGCGGATGCGGGGCGGGTTGGTGGTATGGGCATAAAGCCCGCCGGAGCCGCCGCCGGCCAGCAGCACGCCGGGGCATTTGATCAGCACCGGGGCAGAAGGCGTATCGGCGCGGGTGATCCAGATGCCGGTGACGGTACCGCCTTCGGTTTCCAACCGCACAGCTTGGGTGTTTTCCAGCACCTGCACGGACGGAGCTGCGCGCACGGCGGAAATCAATGTCTGCATGATCTTGCCGCCGGCCTGGTCGCCCTTGACGCGCACCACGCGGGCGGCGGAATGGGCAGCTTCGCGGCTCATCACATAATTGCCGTCCGCATCGCGGTCAAATGGCGTGCCGAGGCCGGTCAGGTCGACGATGTGCGCGCGCGCGACCCGTGTGACCATCGCGGCAACCTCTGCGTCAACAGTTCCGGCACCTGCCTGCAGAGTGTCGGCGGCGTGGGCCTCGGGCGTGTCGTGATTGGCCATGGCCGCTGCAACGCCGCCCTGCGCCCAGGCAGAGCTTGCGCCCTTGCCCAAGGCTTCAGGTGAGATCACCAGAACCGGCCGCGGTGCCAGCTCAAGCGCGGCATAGAGCGCGCCAAGACCTGCGCCGGCAATAACAATGCGGCCGGTTTCGATCACAGATCAGACGCCAAGTTTCTGGCTGAGGTCAATCATCCGCTGCACCGCCACACGGGCCTTTTCGGCCACAACTTCATCGACCACGACCGGCTCGGACATGGTGTGCAGAGACCAGAGGATCTTCTCCAGCGTGATCTTCTTCATGTAAGGGCACATGTTGCAGGGGCCGACAAAATCCACCTCGGGCAGTTGGTCGGCGATGTTCGAGGCCATCGAACATTCAGTGATCAGCATCGCCTTTTCCGGCTTTTCATCAGTCACGTATTTAAGAATACCGCTGGTGGAGCCTGAGAAATCGGCCTCGGCCACCACATCCGGCGGGCATTCCGGGTGTGCAATCAGCCGGGTGCCGGGGTTCCATTCGCGGAAATCGCGAAGATCCTGGGCGGTGTATTGCTCGTGCACGATGCAGGAGCCTTCCCACCAGACCACGTTTTTCTGCGGCACCTGTTTGGCGACGTTCTGGGCCAGATACTGGTCCGGTGTCATGATCACCGTGTGGCTGTCTTGCGCGGCGACGATCTGGGCTGCGTTCGACGAGGTGCAGCAGATGTCAGATGCGGCCTTCACCTCAGCCGTGGTGTTCACGTAGGACACGACCGGCGCGCCGGGATATTTGGCGCGCATCTGTTCGATGCCCTCGGCGGTGATTGATTCCGCCAGCGAGCAGCCTGCCTCCATGTCGGGAATCAGCACGGTTTTGTCCGGGCTGAGAATCTTGGAAGTTTCGGCCATAAAATGCACGCCGCACTGGACGATCACATCGGCCTCGACGTTCGCAGCCTCGATCGCCAGTTGCAGGCTGTCGCCGACCACATCCGACACACCGTGATAGATCTCGGGCGTCATGTAGTTATGCGCCAGGATCACCGCGTTGCGCTGCTTTTTCAGCTCCAGAATGGCTGCAACATAGGGTGCATGGGCGACCCATTCGATGGGGTTCACCACACGGTTCATCCGCGCGTAGATATCCGTCATCTTTTCGGCAAGGGCAGGATTGGGCGCCAGATCGTACTGGCTGGCGAGTTGATCCCGCATGGATTGCAGGTCGAACATGGCAAGTCCTCAAAGTTGCGTCCAAGGGGACACTTTGGACGGGGGTTGTTTCATGTTCATTTGGCGCACGCAAGCACGCGAGAAGGCTTTTGCAGCCAAAAGCGGTGATTTGGCGCTAACAGGCGGCATCTTCGGGAAGCCGTTACTTCCCAGATGGGTATCGGGGGCAGAATTTTCCAGCCGGTTTGCCGTTTTTGGCTGTCCCGGCGTCCTCTCCTGTGATTTGGAGCCGCGCAAAGCCATGTTAGACCGGGCCGGCAGTTGGCCTTTGGGAGAGTGACCGGACGCGATGAATGATCTGTGGGCAGGACTGAGCCAGGCCTTTTGGCTGCTGGCGACGCTGGACGCGGATCTGGTGGAGATCACCCTGCGCTCGCTGCGGGTGACGCTGACCGCGCTGGCCATTGCTTGTGCCATTGCGCTGCCCTTGGCGGCTTTCCTGGCGGTGCGCCGGTTCCGATTGCGACGGGCCACAATTGCGGTGCTGAATGCGCTGATGGGGCTGCCGCCGGTGGTGGTGGGGCTGGTGGTCTATGTGTTCCTGTCGCGGGCCGGGCCGTTTGGTGTCTTTGGCCTGCTGTTCACGCCCACTGCGATGATCATCGCGCAGGTGATCATTGTTGTTCCCTTGGTGGCCTCGGTGGCGCATCAGTCCTTGCGGGAACTGTGGAGCGATTACCACGATCTGCTGATTTCGATGAACGCAACCCAGCTGCAGCGTATTCAGGCGCTGCTGTGGGACGGGCGGCGGGCACTGTTGACTGCGGCGCTGGCTGGGTTTGGCCGGGCGATTGGTGAGGTCGGCGCGATCATGGTGGTGGGCGGCAATATCGACCACGCAACGCGGGTGCTGACCACGGCGATTGCGCTGGAGACCGGCAAGGGCGAGTTTGCCATGGCGCTGGGGCTGGGCTTTGTGCTGATCGCGCTGGCGATTGCGGTCAACCTGGCGATCCACTGGCTGGGCCGGACGGAGAGCGAGGGGCGCTGGTGATGCAGATGTTTCCGCTGGTTGCCAAGGGCGCCATGGTGCGCCGCCGCAGCAAGATCTTGGTCGGGCCGGTGGATCTGACACTGGGCGGGCAGGGCACCTCGATTGTGATCGGTCCCAATGGGGCGGGCAAAACAACGCTGCTGAAGATGCTGCATGGCATTGTGCGGATGAACGGCGGCAGCCTGGACTGGGCCTGCCCGCTGGAAGAGGCGCAAAAGCATCAGGCTTTTGTTTTCCAGACCCCTGTGATGATGCGGCGCTCGGTGATCGAGAACATCGCCTATCCGTTGCGGTTGACCGGCATTGCCCGCAAAGAGGCGCGTGCGCGGGCGGCGGATTGGGCCTGCCGGGTGGGGCTGGGGGCAATCCTGGAGCGCCAAGCGACTATGCTGTCCGGCGGTGAGCGGCAGAAGCTGGCTCTTGCGCGCGCCCTGGTGCGCGAGCCGCAGGTCTTGTTCCTGGATGAGCCTTGCGCGGCGCTGGACGGCCGCGCCACCCGCGAGATCGAGGATATTCTGGCCCATGCATCGGAAAGCGGCACGCGGCTGGTGATGTCCACCCACAATATGGGCCAGGCCCGGCGACTGGCGGATGAGGTGATCTTTGTCCTGCAGGGCCGCATTCATGAATTCAGCCCGGCGAAAAATTTCTTTGCCGGACCCGAAACCTCTCAGGGACGCGCATTTCTGAACGGAGATATTGTAGAATGAAACATCTGATTATTGCTGCCGTTGCCTCAATGGCAATGGCCACGGCAACGCTGGCGGAAGAGATGAAGATGGCGGTGACCACTTCTTTCCACAATTCCGGCCTGGCCGAGATCCTGCTGCCGGAGATCAAGAACGATCTTGGTCTGGACGTGCAGCTTTTGGTTGTTGGCACCGGTCAGGCACTCCGGCTGGGCGAAGCCGGTGACGTGGATGCAATTCTGGTGCATTCGAAGAAAGCCGAAGAGACGTTCCTGGCTGGCGGATACGGCACCCACCGCCGCGAGATCATGTATAATGATTTTGTCATCATTGGTCCAAAGGCGGATCCGGCCGGCGTGTCCGGCGCAGCGGATGCTGCAAACGCGTTGCAGAAGATTGCCGGGGCAGAGACCGCCTTTGTCAGC
The DNA here is from genome assembly GCF_025141335.1 of Leisingera sp. M523. Taxonomy (NCBI): domain Bacteria; kingdom Pseudomonadati; phylum Pseudomonadota; class Alphaproteobacteria; order Rhodobacterales; family Roseobacteraceae; genus Leisingera; species Leisingera sp. M523. The sequence goes on along the minus strand of NZ_CP081036.1, from coordinate 3,193,369 downwards.
CGCGGCGATGACAGCGGCACGCATAAGAAAGAGCTGAGCCTGTGGGCCTCGGCCGGCCTTGATCCTGTAGGTTTCGGCGACTGGTACCGCGCGGTTGGTGCGGGAATGGGGGCTGCTCTGAATACGGCATCGGGCATGGACGGTTACATCATGTCCGACCGGGCAAGCTGGCTCAACTTTGGCAACAAAGGCGGCTTGGCGCTGCTGTTTGCGGGTGATCCGGTGCTGTTCAACCAATACGCCTACATTCCGGTGAACCCGGAAAAACATGGTCACGTGAAGAACAGCCTGGCGGTGCAATTGGAGGCTTGGCTGGTTTCGCAAAAAGCGCAAGAGCTGATCAATGACTATCAGATAAATGGCGAGACTCTGTTTGTGTTCAACGCCAAACAGTAGCGATTTTTGATCTGCCGCTGAGCCTCTGCTGTCTGCGGGGGCTGTTCCATTGCGGTGGTACTCCCGCCCATTCCGGGTATCAAAGATACCCTGCAAAGGTTGGGCGTGGCAGCCGCGCTGTGCGCGGCAGGGGGCGTTGCAATTGAACAAACCGCAGTCGCGGCTGAAGCGGTTGCGCGCCGCGCGCCAGCGCGGTGCCCGGCCCAACTGAGAGGTGCATTTTCAAAATGCGCCGGAACAGGCGGGAGCCTCTTGCTTCAGGCCCTGCCGCCAACAGTCAGGGTGACCCGGTCGCCGGCAAACCAGGTGCGGCCAAACTCGACGGGGCGGTTCCCGGGATCAGTATTGATGCCGGTGGTGCGCAGGATCGGGCTGCCTTCGGCTATCTTCAGATGCAGGGCCTGGGTCGCGTTGGCGAGTTTGGCCGTGATCCGGGTTTCGGCGCGGGTGTAGTCCTCAACACCCTGTTTTTGCAATGCCGCGGTGACTGAGCGCAGGTCTTCCAGCGCGCCCAGCATTCCCGGAAACCGGTCTGCGGGAAAGATGCTTTGAAACAGGGCAATGGGCTGGCCGTCAGCAAGGGACAGCCCGTCATAGACATGCACCTGGGCGCCGGGATCCAGCTGCAGCGCATTGGCTTCACGGGGCGCCGCGGCGCGGGTTTCCAGCATCAGGATCTGTTTGGCGGGGCTGCGCCCCTCACGCGTCAGGTTCTGATGAAAGCGCACCCGCTTGCCGATTGGATAATCCGTTGGTTTGGCCGCCACGAACACCCCGGCGCCGCGTCGCGGGTGCACCAGGCCCTGTTCCGCCATATCGGCCAGCGCCCGGCGCACCGTATGGCGGTTCACCCCGAAACGGGCCGACAGCTGCGCCTCGGCGGGCAGTTTGCCGCCGGTTTCGTAGCGGCCCTGTGCGATGTCATCCGTCAGGGCAATGGCGATGGACTTCCAAACGGGGGTGCGGGCCATGTCATGGAACTTTCACAAGTCTTGGATTGCGCCTGCGGGGGCGACTCAGGTATCATTTATCTAGTTGTATAGTATTTATAGACAACCTGGCCAAGAGGCTTAGACAAATGAACACGAATTTTTCCGTAGAAGACCGCAAGGGCTGGATGAGCTTGCTGGCCTCTGCTGACGAGGGCCGGCTCGCTGAGCTGTGGCAAGAATACGGGGCTGATCCGGCTTGCAACTGGCTGCGCGCGCCGGAGGCGGGCGGCGTTATGGTCCGGGGCCGCATGGGCGGGTCCGGCGCCCCCTTTAACCTGGGTGAGATGACCGTCACCCGCTGTGCGCTGTCATTGGAGGACGGAACGGTTGGTCACGGCTATGTGCAGGGCCGCAGCAAGGCAAAGGCCGGAATGGCTGCCAAGATTGATGCGTTGATGCAGACCGGCGCGGCGGCGGGCCTGCGTGCTGCAGTGCTGGAACCGCTGGCCGCGGAACGCAAGGCGCGCAAGACGGCCCGGGCTGCCAAGGCTGCGGCAACCAAGGTTGAGTTTTTCACAATGGTGCGGGGAGAGGACTGATGCCTCAGCAGCCTCAGAGCACGGCCTATGCCGGCGGTTTCAGCAATCCGCCGGTGGTTTCGGCCCAAGCGTTTCGCGCAGCGATGAATGCGATGGCACGTCCCGGCCGGATCGAAGAGATCACCGGCGCTGCCCCGCCGCACGGGGTCTCGGTTGCCGCAGGCAGCCTGCTGCTGACCCTGTGCGACCCGGAAACCGGTGTCTATCTGGCCTCGGACGTGGACAGCAAAGCCTTGCGCGGTTGGCTGGCATTTCACACTGGCGCGCCTATCGTGGCGGCGGAACAGGCGGATTTTGCCCTTGGCAGCTGGGCATCGCTGATGTCGCTTGACCGCTTCCGTATTGGGACGCCGGAGTATCCGGATCGCTCTGCCACGCTGATTGTTGAAGTGCCTGCGTTCGACGCGCCCAATGCCGTCCTGTCCGGGCCCGGCATCAAGGATACCGCAAAGATGGCGCTGCCAGGCTTGGCGGCCTTTCAGGACAACGCGATGCTTTACCCGCTGGGAGTGGATTTCTTCTTTACCTGCGGGACACAGGTGGCTGCGCTGCCCCGGTCCACCCAGATCAGCGCGGAGGCCTGAACGATGTATGTTGCAGTAAAAGGCGGCGAGCGGGCGATTGACAACGCCCACGCCTGGCTTGCCGAAGAGCGCCGCGGTGATAGGGATGTGGCGGAGCTGTCCATTGATCAGATCCGCGAACAGCTCAGTCTGGCGGTGAACCGGGTGATGGCGGAAGGGTCCCTGTACGATCCGGATCTGGCGGCACTGGCGATCAAGCAATCACGCGGCGACCTGATCGAAGCGATCTTTTTGATCCGCGCCTACCGCACCACCTTGCCGCGGTTTGGTTATACGCTGCCGGTGGAAACCGGCGGGATGGCCTGCGACCGCCGGATTTCCGCGACTTTCAAAGATGCACCGGGCGGGCAGGTGCTGGGGCCGACGTTCGACTACACCCACCGCCTGCTTGATTTCAAACTGGCCGCAGATGGTGAGGTGCCCGAAGCACCGGTTGCAGAGCCGCGCAAGGAAGCGACACCGCATATCAGCGAGTTTCTGCAAGGTGAGGACATTATTGAACGCGAGCCGGTCTCGGATTCGGTGCCGGGCGACCTGACCCGCGAGCCGATGTCCTTTCCGGCGAACAGGTCTGTGCGGTTGCAGTCGCTGACCCGCGGGGATGAAGGGTTCATCCTTGGGATGGCGTACTCCACCCAGCGCGGCTATGCGCGCAACCACGCTTTTGTCGGCGAGCTGCGGATCGGCACGGTGCCCGTGGAGATGGAGATCCCGGAACTGGGCTTTGCCATTGAGATCGGCGAGGTGGAGCTGACCGAATGCGAAACGGTGAACCAGTTCAAGGGGTCCAAGACGGTGCCGCCGCAGTTCACCCGCGGCTATGGTCTGGTGTTCGGCCAGTCAGAGCGCAAATCCATCGCCATGGCCCTGGTAGACCGGGCGCTCCGCTGGGAGGAACTGGGCGAGGACGATCTGGGCGCGCCTGCGCAGGATGAGGAATTTGTCCTGAGCCATGCCGACAACATTCAGGCCACCGGTTTTCTGGAGCACATCAAGCTGCCGCATTATGTGGATTTTCAGTCCGAGCTGGAGCTGGTCCGCAAACTGCGCCGGGAAGCAGCTGAGCTGGCTGAGACTTTGTCGGCACGGGAGGCTGCGGAATGAGTTCAGTCACCGCCTCCGCCAGCGTCTCCTCCGTTGAAACCTCCACTGTTATGGCTCTGTCCCCAAGGTCGGCCAGAGCCTGGGCCACGAGATGCAAGGCTGGCATCAACCGGTTCGATACTTGTGTGGCCGTTTCCAGATTGGCGGCGGGATGGCTGATCGTATCCGCCAGCGCGCAGCGTGCGGAAAACTCGGACTATTGCCAAAATCAAGGCTCCAAGACCAATCACCAGAACAAAACCGAGAATGTTTTCCATCGAAATTCCGCGCTCCAATTCGGTTCGGGTTACAAAACTCTAATGCGAGGTCAAGATGTCTGACTACAACTTTGCATACCTTGACGAACAGACCAAGCGGATGATCCGCCGGGCGATCCTCAAAGGGCTGGCGGTACCGGGGTACCAGGTGCCTTTTGCCAGCCGCGAAATGCCGATGCCTTATGGCTGGGGCACCGGCGGCGTGCAGGTTACGGCGGCCACGCTGACGCCGAATGACACGCTGAAGGTGATTGACCAAGGGGCTGACGACACCACCAACGCGGTGTCGATCCGCAAGTTCTTTGAAAAGACGGCGGGTGTGGAGACTACCGAGGAGACGGAGAAGGCTAGCATCATCCAGACCCGCCACCGGATCCCCGAAGCGGAACTGACCGAGGATCAGATCCTAGTCTATCAGGTGCCGATCCCGGAGCCGCTGCGGTTTCTGGAGCCGAGGGAGACTGAGACCCGCAAAATGCATGCCTTGCAGGAATACGGGCTGATGCATGTGAAACTGTATGAGGACATCAGCCAGCACGGGGCAATTGCCACTGCCTATGCCTATCCGGTGAAGGTGGAAGGGCGCTATGTGATGGATCCCTCGCCGATCCCTAAGTTCGACAATCCCAAGATGGAAATGGCTGCGATCCAGCTGTTCGGCGCAGGCCGCGAGCAGCGCATTTATGCAGTGCCGCCCTATACCAAAGTCGTATCCCTCGATTTTGAGGACTACCCGTTTGAAGCCAGCAAGGCCGATCACGCTTGCGACCTTTGCGGTGCGGAGGACAGCTATTTGGATGAGGTAATCCTGGATGACGCGGGCAACCGGATGTTTGTCTGTTCCGATACCGATTACTGCCGCTCGCGGCGCGGCGCAGGCCATACCGGCCGCCTGGGTGAGGAGGCAGCGTGATGACACCTTTGCTGCAAGTGAAAAACGTCGCCAAGATGTATGGCGCGCGGACCGGCTGCACGGATGTGAGCTTTGATCTCTACCCCGGCGAAGTGATGGGGATTGTGGGCGAAAGCGGCTCGGGTAAATCGACGCTGCTGAACAGCCTGGCGGGCCATCTGACGCCGGACCGGGGCGAAGTGATCTTTGACACCCGCAGCGATGGTCCGGTGGATACCGTCACCATGTCCGAGCCGGAACGCCGGATGCTCAGCCGCACCGACTGGGCGTTTGTGCATCAGCACGCCCGCGACGGGCTGCGCATGTCTGTCAGCGCGGGCGGTAACATCGGCGAACGGCTGATGGCAGTCGGGGACCGCCATTATGGCGCGATCCGGGAACGCGCCGCCGATTGGCTGGGCCGGGTGGAGATTTCTGAAAGCCGCATTGATGACCGCCCGTCAGCCTTTTCGGGGGGCATGCAGCAGCGGCTGCAGATTGCCCGCAATCTGGTGACCGGCCCGCGGCTGGTGTTCATGGATGAACCGACCGGCGGTCTTGATGTTTCGGTCCAGGCGCGATTGCTGGATCTGTTGCGGGGGCTGGTGCGGGAAATGGGGCTGAGCGCCATCATCGTCACCCATGATCTAGCCGTTGTGCGCCTTTTGGCGGACCGGCTGATTGTGATGAAGGACGGCCATGTGGTTGAAACCGGGCTGACCGATCAGGTGCTGGATGATCCCCAGCATGGCTATACCCAGCTGCTGGTCTCCAGCGTGCTGCAAGTCTGAGGGCAGGGTGATGATTGAACTGAACAATGTGAGCAAGAGCTTCACCCTGCACAACCAGGGCAGCGCAGTGATCCCGGTGATGGAAAACGCCACGCTGCGTGTAAAGCCGGGTGAATGCGTTGGCCTGACTGGGGCCTCGGGGGCCGGGAAGTCCACCCTGATGCGGGTGATCTATGGCAACTATCTGGCAGCGTCCGGCAGTGTGATGGTCGGCGGGGTGGATGTCGCCAAAGCCGCGCCGCGTGAGATCCTGGCGTTGCGCCGCGAGACCCTGGGATATGTCAGCCAGTTCCTGCGTGTGGTGCCGCGGGTGCCGGCGCTGGATGTAGTGGCTGAGCCGCTGCTGGCAGTGGGGACGCCGCTGGAGCAAGCGCGTGATACGGCGGCCTCGCTGCTGGCGCAGCTGAACATTCCGGAACGGCTGTGGAGCCTTAGCCCGACCACATTTTCGGGCGGGGAGCAGCAGCGGGTGAATATCGCCCGCGGCTTTGCCTACGGCTATCCGGCGCTGCTGCTGGATGAGCCGACCGCGAGCCTTGATGCCAGGAACCGCGCCACCGTGCTGGACCTGATTGACCGGGCCAAGGCGCGGGGCGCGGCGATCATCGGTATCTTCCATGATGAGGCGGCGCGTGCGCAGGTCTGCGACCGGTTTACGGATGTCTCGAAATTTGCTCCGCAGGCCGCGGCATGAACGGGGCAGCTGGCAAGGGACCGGTTATTGCCGTGGTCGGCCCTTCTGGTGCCGGCAAGGACAGCCTGATGTCGGCGCTGGCGGTATCCGGCCCGCAGCTGCGGCTGATGCGCCGGGTTATCACCCGCGCACCCGAGGCGGGCGGAGAGGATTATCAGGCGGTGACGGAACCTGAGTTTTCGGCGCTGGCAGAAAATGGAGTCTTTGCCCTGCACTGGCGGGCACACGGGCTGCACTATGGCATTCCACGCGACATTGAAAAGCTGCGCGAAGGGTCGGGCGGGGTGCTGGTGAACCTTTCGCGTGCCGTGCTGCTGAAGGCACAGGACGTGTTCGGGGATTTCATCGTGTTGTCAGTGACCGCTGCGCCGGAGGTTCTGGCAGAGCGTCTGCTGGCACGCGGGCGGGAAGATGCGCAAGAGGTACGGCGCCGTCTGACGCGCGCTGCCAATCCGCTGCCAGAGGGGCTGGCCCGCGTGCATGAGATTGACAACAGCGGTGCGCTGAGCGCGGCAGTGCAGGCCGCGCTGGCCGCCATTCAGCCGGAAAGAGCGTAGCGATGGATCAGGTGGAACCGTCCGTCCGGCGCCTCGCCCACCAGCGCCAGATCCCGGATCACGAAGGGGGCTGGCAGCAGCGGGAGGAGATGCGTGCTGAGCGCGTCTTGCACCGCAGGCAGCTGCGGCTTGGGCAGTTTGCCGGTCAAGGTGATATGAAAGCGGAACTGGTCCAGAACATAAGGGTAGCCCCAGCGGCTGAGGTTTGCGTCTTGCTCCGGGGGCAGCCCCGCGCCGCGGCGGCGCTCCATCTCAGCCTCGGACGCAGGCGCGCGGAACGGGTCAAGCTCTGTCACGCAGGCGGCGGCCAGCGCCTTCAGCGCGGTTTCGTCCCCAGCAGGGCGCAGGGCCAGGAAACGGCCCAACCGGGCCAGCTGCAGACCGTCGAGCGTGACCGGTTTCTGCGTGGCAGCCAGCGCCGCGCAGGCGTCTTCAAGCGCCGATCGGGTCTGCCCCCCGGCGAGACGCATCGGCGGCTTCAGGGTGGCATGCAGCCCGTATTTGCGCGGCACATCGGTGATTGCCGCCACATCCAGCCCGTGAACCTGCGGGTGGGGCAGATCCAGACCCGCTTCCATGTCCCAGCCCAGCCAGGCGGCGGCAAAGCGGCTCCAGTCCGCATCAGCGGGCGGGGCGTAATAGATCGCGTATCGCGTGAATGTCACATTGGCCTCCTAAACGTGGCCTTCCATAGCTTGAAAGATGTGAAGTTCAGATGACAGAAGACTTGATCCTTGCCAATGCAACACTGGTGCTGCCGGGCGAGACCCGGACCGGCAGTGTTAAGATCGCGGGTGGTGAAATCACTGATATCGCAGATGGGGCTTCGGTTCCGGCAGGCGCAATTGATTGCGAGGGCGACTGCGTCTGCCCGGGGCTGGTGGAGCTGCACACCGATAATCTGGAACGCCACATCCAGCCCCGGCCCAAGGTGGACTGGCCGCATGCCAACGCCATCATCGCCCATGATGCGGAACTGGCAGGCACTGGGATCACCACGGTGTTTGATGCCATGCGCGTGGGGTCGATCAGCCGCAGGGAAAGCCGCTATGGCGCCTATGCCAGGCAGCTGGCCTCCGAACTGCTGGAACTGCGGGCGGCAGACGCGCTGAAGATCTCGCATTTTCTGCATCTGCGGGCCGAAGTTTGCAGCGATACGCTGCTTGATGAACTGAATGCGTTTGGAGATGCGGACCGTGTAGGGCTGGTGTCGCTGATGGATCACACGCCGGGCCAGCGGCAGTTCCGCGATATTGCAAAGCTTGAGCAATATGTGAAGGGAAAGCATGGGTTTGATGATGCGGCTTTTCAGGCCCATGTCGCGCATCTGAAAGATCTGCGCGATACCTACGGCGACGTGCATGAAGCTGAGGCGGTGAAAGCCGCCAGGCGGTTCGGTGCGGTGCTGGCCAGTCATGACGACACCACAGCGGATCAAGTGGCTGTATCAGCCCGGCATGGCATCAGCCTGGCGGAATTTCCGACAACGATAGAGGCGGCGCAGGCCTGTCATGCGCAGGGGATCAAAGTCATGATGGGGGCGCCGAACCTGATCCGCGGCGGCTCGCATTCCGGCAATGTGGCAGCGCATGAGCTGGCGGAGCTGGAGCTGCTGGACATTTTGTCGTCAGACTATGTACCCGCGGCCTTGCTGATGGCGGCAGTTCAGCTGGGCGAGCTGTGGGGCGATATGGCGCGCGGGCTGGGTACGGTAACCCATGCGCCGGCAGATGCTGTTGCGCTGAGCGATCGCGGGCGGCTGGAAACCGGCAAGCGAGCCGATCTGATCCGGTTCCGGCTGAAGGCCGGCGCGCCTGTCCTGCGCGGTGTCTGGTCGCGCGGGGAGCGTGTGGCCTGAGCTGCACAGAGTCCGGCAGCGGGAGGAGCGCCCGCCCTCTTGGGGCGGGGGCGTGCGCTGCCCGGCCAATGGGCCGGGCGGTGACCGGGATCAGCCGGCCCGGTAGAACATATAGCGCCCAGGCTGGATGCCGTCCGGGCCGTCCAGTTCTTCAAAACCAACCAGCGGCTGGCCGGAGACGATGATGCCGCCAGGGGCCATGACCTGCGCGATGACGGGGGAGAGGGCGGCGGCCTCGGCGACATCCTTTTCCTTGATCCCGAAGCCGAAGTCATAATGCGCCAAGGCGATCTTGCGCCCCTCGGATGCCAGCCGTTCCAGCATTGGTTTTGCCTCGCCTTGCAGGAAATCCTGCTCCGGCGGCACGCAGGAGGGATGGCATTGCAGCAACCGGTCAATGACCCAGATCCGCCGGCTGGGCAGCGTTTCACGCAGGTGATCATAGGTGCGGCCGTTGCCAAGCCCCATGTCCAGCACATCGCCGTCCAGCGGGGTGACCTGATCTGCGGCCCAGTTCAGCCCGTCGCGCTGGGCGGTGAGGCGGCGCAGCATGGAATCAAGACGGCTCATTCAGGACATCCTTTCATCATATATCCAGGCCTCTGCCGGGCCATCCAGCAGGCGCCGTGCAAGGGCGGCAGTAAAATCCCAGACCGCCTGGTCATGCACCAGGTGGTGGGTCAGAAGGCCGTAAGGCTCTGCATTGTCGGCATCGCCGAGACGGCGGTCGTGCAGCTGGCGTGTTACCTGTGCAATCAGCTGCTCCGGTGGCAGCAAGCTGCGGGTGCCTTTCCAGTCGATGGGATCCAGGTGGGTGTTCACCCGCAGCAGGCCGGAGGCGGGTTTGGCGCTTTTGCGCGGTGTAAAAGTGGAAACTGCCGTGAAACCGGTACCCGCCAGCCATGTCAGCATTTCCGGAGAGATCCGGTTCCAGGGGGGCACGAACATAGGGCGCAGGCTGGTGCCGAATATCCCTTGCAGAGAGATCAGGCCGCGCTCGGCATCGTCCAGCAGTTCCTCCAGCGGGCGGTGGGCGCCGAACTCGGCTTTCTTCTCGCCGGCGGGCGCGTGGTTCTGATGCGCCCAGCCATGCACCACCGGGATCAGTTGCGGGTGATCTGCAACAAAACGGCCAAGATCAGGGGTGACGCCGTGCGGGATCACCGCGAGATGCACAGGCAGGTCCAGGTTCGCAGACAGTGCTGCCAAACGCTCTAGCTCGGTTGAATGGGACATCGCGTCATCATCCCGCCACCACAAAGGCAGCGTCAATCCTGCCGTCTGCCAGTGCTCCAGTTCCCGGTCCAGCCCGCTCCAATCCGGTGTCATTCGCGCCCTCCCGCAAGTTCTGCGGCAATCTCCACACTCCGGGCGGCGCCGTCAAACCTGAAACCGCCTGCAACCCGCGGCGGTGCGTGCAATACCGCCTTGACCGCAGCGCATAGCGTCCTGGCTGAGAGATCTGCGGTTTTGACCACTTGGACGCCGTTCAGGGGCGCAAGGCTGGCAGCGCGCAGGCCTTGCTCAGTTTCATTCCCGGCATCAAACGGGATCAGCACCGCAGGCGTGCCGACTTGCAGCAGGTCCAGAGCAGTGTTGTAGCCGCACATGCTGACCGAGGCCGCGGCATGGGAGAGCATTTGGCGGAAATCCTTGCGCGCTGGTTCCAGCAGGGCGGGGGAGCCTGCCTTGGCAAAATCCGCGATGCGCGCTGCAGCGTCTGATCCGCCAACCAGCAGCCGCCAGGGCGTGTCCGGCATCAGCTTTGCCGCGTCAAGTGCTGCCTGGTATAGCGGCGTGCCCACGCTGCCGCCGCCAGCACTGACCAGCACCGCGCCTGATCCTGCCTGTGACGGATGCGGCCCGGCAGCAGGAGGGGCAACGTAACCGGTATAACGCAGCTTGCCCGCAAGCATGCGGCTGACCGGCCAGCTGGCCTCGAGCTTTGTTGCTGCGGGGTCGGAGTGGACCAGCACCGCGTCATAGAACCGGGCGATTACGGCATCGGCTTTGTCCGCTTTTTCGGGTTTGGAGGGCGGGGCGAGAATGTCACGAATTGAGGACAGGATCACCGGCCGCCGGGGCAACGCATGTGCGGCATCAAGCAGCGCCAGGAACTCCTTGCGCAACGAGCGGCGGCCAAAGGGGTAAAGTTCGGTAATCAGCACATCAGGCTGCATTTCGTTCAGAGCGGCACAAAGAACGTCTTGGCGCCGGATCATGTAGGCCGCGTCCGCCAGCGTTCCGTCCTCTGCCAGCAGACGGGTGAAATCGACTCCGTCGGAACGCAAGGGCGGCAGTTGGATCAGATCGGTTCCATCCGTGTCGAGCTGCGGGGCAGGGAAGCCACCGGAAACCACCTGAACCTGATGGCTGGCAGCGGTGAAAGCGCGGGCCAATGTCAGCGCGCGGGCCAAGTGGCCGGTGCCAAGCAGATGGGTGACGGCGATCAGAACTTTCATGGCGCGATCTTACGGACCAGCCGGACCGGTTCGGGCCAAGGCATAAGGGCGGCGCCGCTGATTTCCACCACAAACAGCCGGTTGCGTTTGATGCGGAAGGGGGCGGGGCCATTGAAGTCCCAACCATGTGCACGTGCCAGGATCATCCGCATGATGCCGATGTGGCAGACCGCCACTGTATCCCGCGTCAGACTGCGCAGCCAGGGTTCAATACGGGTCCAGACCTCGGCAGGGGTTTCACCGCCGGGCGGGCGGTAGTGCCAGCCCCAGTTCTCGATATCGCGGAAACCGCTGGCTGGGTCGGCCTTCAGGTCCTGCCCCTGCAGCCCCTCCCAGTCGCCCCAGTTCATTTCGGTCAGTTCATGCGCAGTGCTGGGTGCGCGGCCTGCAACAAGTTCTGCGGTCTCCGCCGCGCGCATCAGCGGGCTGGACCATAGGTTTGCCTGCGGCCAGTCAGCGGGCAGGGCGTAGCCGCGCAGCTCTTCGCGGGCCTGATCATCCAGCGGGATGTCACTGCGGCCCTGGATGCGGCCGGCGCGGTTCCAGGCAGTGTGGCCATGACGCAAAAGGGCGAGGCGGATCATACGCGGGTCTCCATCAGCGGCAGAACGGTTGCCCAGAACTGCCGGGCGGCGGCGGGGGCAAGGTGGCGGGAAGAAATGAGGTCACGTGCATCCTTGCCAGACTCAACGCGCAGTTCGGGGTTTGCAAGCAAGACCGCGGTAAAACCTGCAAGAGCCTCGGCCCCCTGATCCGGAGCGGGATAGCCAGCGGGCAGCAGCACATCCCGCACGCCGGGCCGGTCCTGGGCTGCGATGGGCAGACCATGGGCCTGGGCTTCCAGATAAACCATGCCAAAAGCTTCGTTCACGCCCGGCCAAAGGAACAGGCTGGCGTTGCCATAGGCGGCTGCCAGCTCCTCGCGGGAAAGCAGGCCGAGGAAGCGCACTTTGTGTCCGTAAGGGGCCATTAGTGCTTCGACCTCGCTGCGGGCGGGGCCGTCGCCGACAATGTCCAGCCGCCAATCGCCAGGCAGATGAGACAGCATTTCCGAGATGATTTGGTAAGAGGCCAGCTTGTCACCCTGACGCATCATGCCGGCGGTCAGCATCGGCCCGTCCAACGACGAGGCTTCGGGCAGCTGATCCAGCGGCAGGAAGGGGGGCAGATGGGCCACAGCCTGTGCGCCGCAGCGGTCGCGGTTCAATGCAAAATGGTCCTGCTCGGTGAAGTAGAAGATCACCGCGGCAGCGTCGGCAGCGGCGTGAGCAGCTATGGCAAATCCGGCCCATCGCCCGGTCAGGCGTTTCATGGCGCGGGTGGATTCGATCTGCACATAAGGAATGCCGCGGGCGCGGGCGACGGCAGGGCCGATCAGATCTGGCGCCTTGTAATAATTGTGATAGCTGACCCAGAGATCCGCATCGGGCATGCAACGGATCAGTCTTTCAGCCTCGGCCTCGGCCTGATTGCGCAGGCTTGCCTGCAGCGCCGCGTCGCCGGTCTTGTCATAGATCCGCAAGTCTGAAACCAGCTGCACCGCCGCACCGCTGGCGGTGAGCAGCTCCATCAGGTTGCGGGCAATCTCGCGGTCGCCGGAGGGCACCGGGTGATGCGGCGGCTTCATCGGTGCGTAGAAGGCAACCCGCTTTCCGGCTCCCGGCTGCATGGCCGGTCAGCTTCCTTGCAGCATGGCATGCAGTCGCCTGGACAGCTGGGCGATGCCGGGATCCATGCCGAAATCAGTGCGCAGGCGGGCCAGCGCTGCGGCGGCCATTTCTGCCAGCCGTTGCGGGTGCCGGGCAGCATACAGCAGGGTTTCGGCCAGCGCCTCGGGGCGGTCCTCGCTCAGCAGGCCATGGGTTCCATGAGTGATGAACTCCGGGATCGCAGAAACCGGCGTCGACAGGATTGGCAGGGATTGCGAGGCGGCCTCCATCAGCACATTGGGCAGCCCGTCGCGGTCGCCGTCCGCAGCCACCCGGCTGGGCAGCACAAACAGATCCGAGCGGCGCATCGCCTCAATCACCTCGGGCTGGTCGCAGGCGCCGCGCCAGGTGATGCGGCTGGCAATGCCCGCATCCTCAGCCATGCCCTGCAGCAATTCGCCCAATCCGCCACCGCCGATATGGGTCCAGTGCCAGTCCAGCCCCGCAGGCAGCAGAGCCATGGCAGCGATCAGCCGGTCAAAGCCTTTTTTCTCGACCAGACGCCCCACTGACATGAACTGGATCGGATCCTGCGGCTGGCGCAGACCGCGTTCAGGGGGGGCGGGGAACCGCGACAAATCCAGCCCGTGGTAAACCAGATCAACCCGGTCGGGCGTATCGGCCATCTGTTGCAGGTGTTTGGCGCCAAAGCCGGTGCAGGTGGCGCCGAAGGCCGCGCCGTGGTGGGCGGCGGAGAGCTTTTCCTCTAGCTCCCAATCGGGCGAGGTCCAAATGTCCTTGGCGTGGGCTGAAAAGCTCCACGGCAGCCCGCGCATGATCGCGGCATAACGCGCAACGGAGGACGGCGTGTGCAGGAAGTGGGCGTAAAGCCCCAGCACTTCCGCGGGCATTTCCGCGGCCAGCACACAGGCCTGGCCAAAGCGGCGGATGCGGTTGGGTGTCAGATCACGGCGCAGATCGGCGCGCCAGATGCGGTAGGCCTCAGCATAGCCGGGCAGTTGTTGCGCCATCGTGCGCGCGCGCCAGACCCGCTCCGGCTCATCATGGAGGTATTCGGGAAGGTAGTTCACGCGCGCCTGCAGCTGCGCATGCAGCGGGTGCCGCTTGATGTCGGTGGGGTGGCGCAGCGACCAGATCTCAAACGCGTGGCCGGCGGCCTCCAGGGCAACCAGTTCCTGTGCAATGAAGGTTTCGGACAGCCGCGGCCAGCCCTTGACCACCACCGCAAGGGGCGGACGGGCAAGGGTCATTCAGCGGCCTCTTTCCGGGTGTCCTGCAGCAGCGCGGCAACCCGGCCGGTCACGTAGTCGAGTCCGTCCAGCAGCCCCTCAGACCCGGCGGCAGAGGGCGGCGGCTGGGTGGCCAGCGCGCGGATCGCCTTGGCCAGGGATGGGGGTGTCCAGCCGTCACGGGTTTCGTCCAGCATGGTGGTAAGGCCGATTTCCTCGGCCCGGCTGGCGCGGATCCATTGCTCCAGCCGCGGCGTGGTGCGGGGCACGATCACGGCGGGTTTGTCAAAGGACAAGACCTCGCAGAAGGTATTATAGCCGCCCATGCAGACCACCCCTTGGGCGCCGGCAAACAGCGTCTCGATCTGTGATTCAAAGCCAACTGCGGTAACCCTGCCATTCAGCCGGGCGACACGCTCCTCGAAATCCTCGCGGGTTTCCCCGGACAGGAAAGGGCCATAGACAAGCACGGCGCGCGGGGAAAGCTCCGCGTCGGCTTCATAGGCCGACAGCACCAGGTCCACCATCATCTCGCCATCGCCGCCGCCGCCAGGGGTGACCAGCAGATAGGGCTGTTCGGGCGGCTCCCCCACCTGGCCAAGATCGCGGCGCAGGTAGCCGGTCCAATGCATCCGGGCCTGCATCTGCGGGGTGAAGGGCAGCCCCGCCGTCGGATCGTACACGGACCGCGGCCCGTAGACCCAAATTTCATCATAGAAATCGCGGGTGGCCTCAACCGCGTGCTTGCGCTCCCATTCGGCGGCCAGCACCTCAGGCTCGTCCAGCACATCGCGCAGGCCCAGCACCATCTTGCAGCGGCCCCGCGATTTCAGCAGGTCCAGCGCCGGCATCAGCTCACCGCGAAAGCCGGTGGGTTCCTTGTCGGCCACCAGCACATCAGGGTCGTATTGCTCCACTGTGGAGCGGATCAGCGCAGCGCGCAGATCAGCAGTTTCTTCGATGCTCATGCCCATGGTGCGCGAGGCATAAGAGCCGTCGGTACGCTTGATCACACCCGGCAGGCGGACATGATCGACCCGGGTCGGGAAGGAAAACCGCCCCGCAACCGGTGAACCCGTCAGGATCAGCGCCGAGGCGTCGGGGTTGGCAGAGGTGAGCGCACCTGCCAGCGCACGTGAACGGCGCAGATGCCCCAGCCCGAAAGTGTCATGGCTGTAGAACATGATCCGCGGCCCGCGGGCGCCGGTGCCCGCCGTTGCCGGTGTGGTGCTTGCGGTCGTCATTGAATTGCCTGATCGGGTTGCCGGGCGGCGGATGGCTGAAATCCGGGACCGGCGGCGCAGGAACCAGGCCAGCCGGTTTTGCCGCTCGTCCCCGGGCGCGTGCTCGTGTGCTCCGCCATCTTCCGCCTCAGTTTGCGCGCCCCTGAAGCCGGTTGCGGCGGGGGCACGGTCAGTGTTTGCTTTTGCTGCTGCTCAAGCCCGGAGGGTGTTTGCCAGCCCAGGCTCTGCAGCAGTCCGCCCAAGGGGCGGGTATATGAATTGGTATAGCCCGGAGCCTGTGTGCATGCAATCATGCGCCTTTGTTGCCTGCCGCACAGGAAATTGCGTCCGCGCCATTTGCGCAACGCTCTGCTGCGTGGTTAATTTGACGCAAGTTTCCAAAAGGATAGGCGGTCATGCTGCACGTTTTGTTCCGGGTTCTCATTTGCGGCCTGCTGAGTTTTGGCCTGGCCGCTCACGCCGGCGCGCAGGAAAGTGAAGCGAACGGAGCCGATACGTTGTCCCGTGCGATCGAACAGGCGGCGCAAAGCGGTGTCAGTGTGGTCGTGGTGGACAGCAGCGGCCAGTTGCTGAACGCGCCGCCGGACGAGGAGCAGGAAGCGGACCATCCTGCATCCGACACGATGGAGCAGCCGTCGGCGCTGATGAAAGCACAATCCAGGGTTGCCGCCTTTCGGGCAGAACTGAACAGCCGGCTTGAGGCGCTGCCCTATTCAATTTTTGAGATGCAGTACATTCTGCGCCAAACCAGCCCGGACGGCCGCATAATGACCTATGCCGAAGTGCTGGGCTGGAGCGTTTTGTTCCTGCTGATCGGGCGCTGGCTGTCGACAGAGATTTATGGCAAACGCATCGCCAAGCGTTTTGTGGTCGCACGGATCCAGGCCAACCCGGAAGGCTATCAGGAAAAGATGCCATTCCTTGTGTACCGCTTCCTGATGGGGGTCGGGGGCACTGTTTTTGCGATGGTTTTCGCGGCTCTCATTTCCTATCTGATCTTCGGCGCTTCGGGCGACCCCTCAATCGAATTTACGGCAACGGCTGTCTACACGGCGTTTTTCCTGGCCCGCACGGTGTCCGATCTGTGGCGGATGGTGCTGTCGCCGTTCCTGGCCCAGTACCGGATACCGGTGTTCTCAGACCGGGACGCAAAGCGGCTTTACATCTGGGCGTCCCTGCTGGCGACCTATGACATCTCCTCGACGCTGTTTGCCACCTGGGTCGGCGATTTCGGTCTGAACTATAATGTCTACGCGCTGGTTTACGGAGTTTTGGCGCTGGTGGGGATGCTGGGCAACCTGCTGATGGTGCTGGTCAACGGGCGTGCCATTTCCAACGCCATCCGCGCCGGCCGCGTGCCGGAAAAATGTTCCTTGCTGGTGCGTGTTCTGGCAGTTGCCTGGGCGCCGGTTCTGATGGCTTACATGGCATTTGGCTGGCTTAAGCTGGCCTTTGACCTGGTGCTGGAAAAGGATATTTCGATCCCGTTGATGGCGGGCAGCTATTTTGTTCTGACCACGATCCTGATTGTCTATGGCGCGATCAACTACTTCATCGAACGCTATTTCAGCCGCACCCGGCGAATGCAGGCTGCTATGGCGGCAACCGGGCCGGAGGGAGCCGCCACGGAAGCGGAGGGTGTTTCTGAGCAACCGGGTGAAGAGGCTGTTCCGGATGAGGCGGAAACCGATGCGGAAGCCGCAGATGCACTCACTGCAAGACACCCGATTGGCACTTACCAGGATCTTGCCCGCAGAGTGGCAGGCATTCTGGCCTTCGTGGTCGGGGCCTATTCACTGGTGATCGTCTGGAACCCGGACGCCCAATGGACCGAAACCACTGCGGCCGAACGGGTGATCGATGTGACGGTGATCCTGTTCATCGGCTATATCGTTTATCACCTGTTCCGGATCTGGATCGACAGCAAGATCGATGAGGAAACCGGCGATGTTTCGGAGGCTGAGCTGGGTGATGAAGGCGGTGCCGGGGGGGCCAGCCGCCTGGCTACTTTGCTGCCCTTGTTCCGGGGCACGATCCTGGCGGTTGTGCTGGTCTCGATCGTGCTGATCGTGCTGCTGGAACTGGGTATCAATGTCAGCCCGCTGTTCGCCGGTGCCGGTGTTGTCGGTCTTGCGGTTGGCTTTGGTTCGCAGACGCTGGTGCGGGATATTTTCTCTGGCGCCTTTTTCTTGATCGATGATGCCTTCCGCAAGGGCGAGTACATCGACATCGGCGACGTAAAGGGCACGGTCGAGAAGATCTCGGTGCGGTCTTTCCAGCTGCGCCATCACCTCGGTGCGCTGCACACGATCCCCTTTGGCGAGATCAAGGTTCTGACCAATTACTCGCGTGACTGGGTGATGATGAAGCTGCCGATGCGCGTCACCTATGACACTGACGTGGAGAAGGTTCGCAAGCTGATCAAGAAGCTTGGCCAGAAGCTGATGGATGACCCGGTCGTCGGACATACCTTCATTCAGCCGCTGAAGTCCCAGGGTGTGATCGAGATGCAGGATTCAGCGATGATCATTCGCGTGAAATTCATGACCAAACCGGGGGATCAGTGGATTGTCCGCAAACGGGTGTACCAGGAGATCCGTGAATTGTTTGCCCGCGAGGGCATCAGATTTGCCCATCGTGAGGTCACTGTGCGGATGGCGCCGGACCAGGCCGAAGAGATGACGCCGAAACAGAAGGAGGCTGCCGCCGGGGCAGTGCAGGCGGCGATTGACGAAGATCTTCTGGACGAGATGGGCGGCCCGGGCGGCGATGACCGCTGAGCAGATACCTGACCGGCGGCCTCCCGCCCCCGCGCTGGACCGCTAGCGCGCTCCGCTTGGGGTTGGGCGTGGCGCCGCGCTGGCGCGCGCCGCTGCCTCCGGCGGGGGTGTTTCTCCCAGAAAGAAGCCGCCGCTGCGGAAGCCGGTTTCGTTCTGGTTGAAAATATCCCGGGGTGAACTGGCTGCAAGCCAGAAGGGGCAGCGTCGCATTTTTATTGGTTATTCCGGCCAGCATGCCGGGGCGCTGCCGCAATGGGAGGCGGGCCGGCCCCAGCGCATTTTGCTGGTGTCCAGGGCAAGCGGCGCAGCAAGGCGGCGGCCCAGCCCCCAGCCGCTGTTTTCGATCTCCTGGGTGAAGTCGCTGTGTGCCGGTTTGGCGACATACGGTCCGCCGGCACATTTCTGTATTCCGCCAAGCAGTTTTGCGGTGCGGGCAAGCGATAGATGCGCAGCGGGCACTGCCGCCCCTTGGGCAGCAGTTACCAAGGCCGAGAGCACCGCTGCTGCCATCAAATAACCCGTGGCATGGTCCAGCGCTTGTACCGGTAAAGGCTGCGGATCGTCCGCCTTGGCCTGGACCCGGCCTGTATCGGCGATGCCAGCACTCATCTGCACGAGGCTGTCAAAACCGCGCCGCAGGGCCCAGGGGCCGGTCCAGCCATAGGCATCCAGAGAGGCTTCAACCGCATTGGGAGCGATCCGGCGGCGGGCGTCCGCGCCGTAGCCCAGACCATCCAGCGCACCGGGACGGTAGCCATGCACCAGCACATCGGCCTTGGACAGCAACGCCTCAAACCGCTGGCGGTCCACTGTATTGCGCAGATCCAGGGTGGCCATGTGCTTACCCAGCGCAACATCGGTGATGACACCAGGCTCGTCCCAGCCGGGCGGGTCGATACGCAGCACATCGGCGCCAAATCCGGCCAGAGTGCGGGTGGAAACCGGGCCGGCCAAAACCCGCGTGAGGTCCAGCACTCTCAATCCGGCCAGCGGGCGTTCGGCTGTTGCCTTTGGCCGCTCACGCAGTTGGATAACACGGGGCGACCGCCATAGGATCAGCGGTTCCGCCGCCACAGAAAGACCTTGCGGATGCGACAGCCAAGCCGCTCGGCTGCGCATGGCGGCGGCCGCACCACCTGCGTTTACGATTTCGTCTTCGAGATGACTGGCCTGCCATTGTTTCACGGCAACTGCCACGGCTGCGCGGTCTCCCGCGCAGTCTAGTACTTTCAGGGCAGCTTGCCGGTGGTGCGGCAGGTTGGTGTGCAGGCGGATCCAGCCATCTGCGGTTTCATAATTGCCGGCCACCGGATCCCACAGGCTGGGAAGCTCCCAGCCCTCGGGGCGGAAACTGTAGCTGAACCAGAATGAAGCCAGGCGCTGGTCCACCGTGACGTCCGGGGCAACGGGCGCAAGGTTCAGCGCCTTTACCAGCCGCGCCAGTTCCAACCCCACGGCGGCGACTGAGGTATTGGCAAGTTCTGTCACCGCAAAGGCGCTGCGCCAGTGTCCTGTGCCGGTGAGGCGGTAGCTGCCAGGCGCCGGCAGGGCAGTGAGCAGGGTCATTGCTGGTAAGGATCCAGGCTGTCGCGCAACCCGTCACCGAGGAAATTGAATGCCAGAACAATAATCACAATCGGCAGCATCGGGATCGCGGTCCAGGGGTAGATTTCGATCGAGGCCAGGTTTTGCGCATCATTCAGCATCACGCCCCAGCTGACCGCCGGCGCGCGCAGGCCAAGGCCGAGGAATGACAGCGCGGTCTCGCCCAGGATCATCGCCGGGATTGACAGGGTGGCCGAGGCGATCAGATGCGACATGAAGTTCGGCAGCAGATGTTTGCGGATGACGCGGCCGGAAGAGGCCCCCATCATTTCGGCAGCGCGCACGTATTCCTCTTCGCGCAGGGACAGGAATTTTGCCCTCACTGATCTTGCCAGCCCCGGCCAGTCGAGAATGCCAAGGATGATCGAGATGACAAAGAACACCGCAACCGGCGACCAGTTCGAGGGCACCGCGGCAGACAGCGCCAGCCACAAGGGCAGCTCGGGCAGGGACCGCAGGACTTCGATCACCCGGTTGATCAGCCAATCGGTTTTGCCGCCGAAATACCCGGCCATTGAGCCAAAGAAGATGCCAAGGACGAAGGACACGGAAATGCCGATCAGCCCGACGGTAAGCGACAGCTGGGCACCATAGGAAACGCGGCTGAAGATGTCGCGGCCCAGCCGGTCGGACCCCAGGATAAAGATCGTCGCCTCTTCGGTTGCGCAGAACAGGTGGCGGTTGCTTTCGATGAGACCGGCCAGTTTATAGGTTTGGCCCTCACAGAAGAATTCAAGCTTCAGCGGACGCGAGGTGTCGGGACTGAACTCCCACTGGAAAGTTTCCAGGTTGGCCTCGGAGGTCATTGGATAAACGAAGGGTCCCACGAACGCGCCCTCGTGGAACAGCTTGATCGATTGCGGCGGGGAATACAGATGCTCTGAAAAGCGCTGGTTTGGTCCGTAGGGCGCAAGGAAGCCGGCGAACGGGATCATGAGGTAGGCGACCAATAGGAACAGGCCTGAAATCAGTCCCAGCTTGTGGGTCTTGAATTTGCGCCAGACCAGCAGCCAGTTCGGCGCGTCCAGGTCCTTGCGCTCCAGCTCCAGCAGCGAGGCCTGCGGGTCGAAAGGTTCATCATCGACATAACGTCCATCAGGCAGCCGGGTCATGCGCCGCGCCCCTCATACCGGATCCTCGGGTCAAGCAGCACCAGCAGAACATCTGAAACCATGGTGCCGATCAGCGTAAGCAAAGCGACGAACATCAGCACGAAGCCCGACAGGAACATGTCCTGGGTTTTAAGCGCCGTCAGCAGGGTTGGCCCGATGGTTTGCAACCCCAGCACCACCGACACCAGCACCGAGCCTGAGATCATTGCCGGCAGCAGGTTGCCGATGTCGGCGACAAAGGGGTTGAAGGCGACGCGCAGCGGATACTTGGCCAGCATCCGTGAGGGTTTCATTCCCTTGGCGATGGCAGTTTCCACATAAGGCTTGCCAAGTTCGTCCAGCATGTTGGCGCGCAGGCGCTGCATCATCGCGGACGCTCCGGCAGTGCCGATCACGAAGGTTGGAACGATCAGATGGACGAGAATGGACTTCACTTTGTCCCAGTTCATCGGCACGCCTTCGTATTCGGGGGCCATCAGCCCGCCGATCGGCAGATCAAACCAGCGGTGGCCATAGTAGAACAGGATCAGCGCCAGCAGGAAGTTTGGCGTAGCGAGACCCAGGTAACCGATAAAGGCCGAGGTGTAATCAATCCAAGTGCGGGCCCGTGCGGCAGCCAGCACCCCCAGCGGCAGCGCCACTGCATAGACAAAAACCACGGCGGACAGGTTTACCAGAACTGTAAGCCACAGGCTGTCGCCGACGATATCGGCAACCGGGCTGTCGAACTCGAATGACCAGCCGAAATTTCCCTGGATCATGCCGGAGAACCCGTGCGGGCCGGGCATGAAGCCCATCCAGATCATGTATTGCTGCCACAGCGGTTTATCGAGCGCATATTCCTGCCGCAGGAATTCCGCCTTGGCGACACCTGCGGACTGGCCGGTGGCCTGCAGCTCGGCAATCTGGTTCGACAGATAGTCGCCCGGCGGCAGGTTGATAATGGCAAAGACCAGCACCGACACCACCAGAAGCGTAAGCAGCATGGTGCCAAAGCGGTAAATGGCGTAACGCAGAATTTCCATCAGCCCTGGCCATCCTCAAAAAAGAACTCATCCGGACGGTAAAGGCCGAAATGGGCACCGGGGTCCCAGGCCCATATTGCCTGTTTGGGCACATTGCGCAGGCGGTTGCTGACCACGACGGGCTGCGGTGCGGCGGCCACAACCCCGATGGCATAAACCTGATCAGCGTGGATCTGCAGCATGGCGCGCCAGGCGGCGGCACGCTCGGCATCTGTGGTGGCCATGTTCCAGTCCTGCATCAGATCCATCAGCTGCTGTGCCGGAGCCATGTCTGGCGGCTCGCCTGCGTCGCCGCCGGTTTGATAGAACTGGCCCCACTTCGGCCAGGACAGGAACACCTGGTCTGTTGGCGCCAGATAGGCAGGCGAGGTGTAGACCTGCGGCAAGCCATTGTCCCAGCCGAACCAGGCAGAAGCCATGGTGCTGCCGGAAAACACCCGGTTGCGCAGGATGTCGCGGTCCAGCGGGCGCATCACCAGTTTGACCCCGACATCACGCCAGTCGTCCGAGATTATCTGCAGTGCATTCTCGACTTCCTGACGCTCACCGGCTGTTTCCACGACCAGCTCCATCAGCCGCCCGTCTTCCAGATAGCGGATGCCATAGGCGTCTTTCTTTGTAAGGCCGGCTTCGTCCAGCAGCCGGTTGGCCTGCTCCGGGTCGAAATCCGCCCAGGCAGCACGCAGGGCGGGGTCGAAAAACTCGCTCTGTTCCAGCACCGTCATGGCGCCGGACTTGGCCAGGTTGAAATAGAGCGCCCGGTTGATGGCCCGGCGGTTGATGGCCAAGGACAACGCCCGGCGCACCCGGACATCGCGCAGCACCTCGCGCCAGACCGGATCCTTGGCATTCAGGTTCGGATAGATTGCAATCTGCGAGGCGGCACCGGAGCCCCAGAGATAAGTCTTGTAGTTTGCGCCGTCTTTTTCGCCTTTGCGCAGGATCGGAATATCCCGGAACCCCAAACCGCGGGCCTGCAGGTCGGCTTCCCCTGCGTTGGACTTGGCCGCTACCAGGCCGGCGGTCACGATTTCCATTTCCACGGTGTCGATATAGGGCAGCTGCACGCCGCGGCTGTCGATCCGGTGGTAATAGGGGTTGCGCACGAACTGGTGGCGGATCTTCTTGCCTGGCGAGGCGTTGATCCAGGGCTGCAGCGTCGGAAGCTCGTGGTTATCGAACTTGTACATGTTGTCGTATTTGTTGTGCAGCGCAGCCCAGCTTTTGACGCGGGCATAGTCGACTTCCTCTTCCAGCACATCCGGGTCGGCGTAATCGGCGTGGAATTGTTTCAAGTATTCCGCCGGCCGGTAGATGAAAGGCGGGCGCGCCTGGGCCAGCATGTGCAGGAAACTGGGGTTCGGGTCGTCCCATTCATAGATGATTGTGGTTTCGTCCGGGAAGCTTACGCGCGGCAGCTTGCCGTTCACACGCAGGAAATCCGGCGGACCGGCCGGGCTGAGCAGCTTATGGTTGGCGACATCTTCCCACCAGTAGCGGAAATCGGCAGAGGTGAAGGGATCGCCGCTGGACCAGCGGTGGCCGCGCCGCAGTTTCAGGGTGTAACGCCGGTTCCCTTCGTTCTCATAACCCAGCAGAATGTCAGGCTGCAGCCGGTAGCGTTCGTCATAGCCCGCCAGGCGGGCATAGCCGTATACCACCATCTGGCGGATATCCTTGGAACGGGTCACCATGGTGTTCAGCGTGCCGCCCTCGATGCCAAAGTCCCGGCCCTTGGCCGCCAAGTCGACCACCAGCGGCACCTCTGGCAGGCGTTTGGCCACTGGGGGCAGATAGCCCGCCTTGACTTCGGAACTCCAGAACTTGCTTTCCTGGACCTCGGGGCCGCACAGGGCAGAAAGCGGGGCAAGGCAGAAGGCAGCCGTCAAAAGGGGTTTCAGGACATCAAGCATGGCAGCGCACCTTATGGCCGGGTTCCAGATGTTTCAGGTTTACCAGTCGCGGGGCATCAGATCCGTTAAAGCGGAATTCCTCGGGCCAGCAGTCCGGCGCGCCTGCGCCCTGGGCCACCAGTTTCAAGTCGATAGGCCGGTCAATATCGGGTTCCGGCTGGGCTGCGATCAGCGCCTTGGTGTAGGGGTGCTGAGGATTATAGAACAAGGTTTCCGGCGGTGCCTGCTCGACAATCAGTCCTCGCCGCATCACGGCGACCTCATCTGCGATGCGGGCCACCACGGCCAAATCATGGCTGATGAACAGATAAGACAGGTTCTGCCGGTCGCGGATTTCCTCCAGCAGCAGCAGGATCTGTTCTTGCACTGAAACATCCAGCGCCGAGGTCGGCTCGTCGCAGACGATCAGCGCCGGCTCCAGCATCAGCGCACGCGCGATCGACAGCCGCTGGCGCTGACCGCCGGAAAACGCGTGCGGGTAGCGTTTCAGCATGTCCGGGGACAGGCCGACCAGCCGCAGCATGTCCGCCGCCTTGTCCCGGCGTTCGGCGCGGGAACCGATGCGGTGGATTTCCAGCGGCTCCACCAAAGTGTCCTGAATGCGCATCCGGGGCGACAGCGAGGAGTAAGGATCCTGGAACACCATCTGGGCCTGCCGCTGAAAGGCGGTGCGCGCGGTGCGGTCCATGCTGTGCACTGTGACCGCCGGCTGATCAGGATCAGGGCGGAACAGCACCTCGCCGCCGGGATCCGGCAGTTCTGCCCCCAGGGCAATTCGTGCCGCCGTGGTCTTGCCCGAGCCGCTTTCGCCGACAACTGCCAGGGTTTTTCCGCGGGCCAACCGCAAATCAACCTCGCGGCAGGCGTGGATCAGGGTCGGAGCTTGCCAGCCCTTGCCGGCTCTTAATGTGTAGGTCTTGGAGACCGACTTCATTTCCATGATCAGGTCATCGCGTGACGGCGGGATGGCGACGACCGCTTCATCCGGGATTTCCGGGGCAGCGTTGAACAGGGCCTTAGTGTAGGGGTGGGCAGGGGTGCGCAGCATCGGTTCCGCACGGCCGGATTCCATTACCCGGCCCTTGTGCATCACCACCACTTGCTCTGCCATATTGGCGACCACCCCCAGATCATGCGTGACCAGGATCATCGCCATACCGGTTTCGCGCTGCAGTTCTTTCATCAGCCCCAGAACCTGGGCCTGTGTGGTCACGTCCAGCGCCGTGGTCGGCTCATCCGCGATCAGCAGGTCCGGCTTGGCCACCATGGCCATGGCGATCATCGCCCGCTGGCGCATCCCGCCGGACAGTTCGAAAGGATAAGATCTGTAGGTGCGTTCCGGATCGGAGAACCCGACCCGCTCAAAGCATTCAAGGACCTCCTTGCGTGCCTTGCGTTCGGACTTGCGGCCATGCAGCCACAGCACTTCGGACACCTGATTTCCGATCCGGTGCAGCGGGGAAAGCGAGCGCATCGGCTCCTGAAAAATCATTGCGACGGTATTGCCGCGCACGTCGCGCATCCGCCGTTCGTCAAGCGTCGCAAGGTCAAGCTCGCTGCCGCGGGTGTTCAGCAAAATGCGCCCGGAGCGCAGCTGCGCCACCTTTGGCAGGATACGCAGCACCGCCCGGCAAGAGACCGTTTTGCCCGAGCCGCTTTCCCCGACCAAGGCGAGTGTTTCGCCTGGCTGCACAGCAAAGCTCACGTCCTTCACGACGGAGCCGCCCTTGCCAAACCCAATGCTGAGATTTTCAACGGAAAGCAGCGGGCGCATTCAGAATTGTCCGCCCGGCTGGTTCAAGGCACTCATGAGATCGTGTTTTCCCCTGTTTTTTGGCTTCACCTTCGCGCGCTGAAGGCTGCTTAGTCAAACCCCATTTGCCCAGATGCCCGTTGTGCAAGGAAAAATTGATGGGTTTCCCGGTTGCACTGTGGGCGCCGCCCAGTGCCGTCAGCCCGCAATCGCCCTGCATATCCGGTGTTTTCGGTCCGGTGTCCCAAGGAGGAATAACAGTTTCTCACATTAGCGTGCCGGCACGTGTTTTATGGTGCAATGTAAAATCCTGCCCTCCGGAGGCTGCCGACATGCTGTGGCCCCGGCGCCACTCGGTCCTTGCCGCAAATGGCTGCAGACAGGATTGCCTTGTTGGCGCCAGCAGTCAGCCCGGCATAGGATGCCAGGGAACGCACGCATTCCGAAAGGCCGCACATGGCGCAAAAAACTGTTCTGCACCGGGACGATCCGGAAGCCGAGCCGCTGGTCGGCAACATTAAGGTCACCCGCAACGATTGGCTGAATGTCGCGATGGACGTGCTGATCTCGGACGGGGTGGAGCAGGTGAAAGTGCTGGCGCTGGCCGAGCGGATGCAGGTTTCGCGTTCGTCGTTCTACTGGTATTTCAAATCACGCCAGGACTTGCTGGATGCGCTGCTCAAGACCTGGGAGCAGACCAATACCGCCGGCATGGTCCGCCAGGCCGAGGCGCCGGCCAAGGCCATCACCGGGGCAGTGCTGAATGTGTTCCAGTGCATCGCCAACCCTGATCTGTTCAACACTGCGCTGGACTTTGCCGTGCGTGACTGGTCGCGCCGTTCCGGCAAGGTGCGCAGCCTGCTGGACCGCTCGGACCGGCGCCGGGTCGAGGCGCTGACGGCGATGTTTGCCCGCTACGGCTATGCGGACCGGGAAGCAGTGACCCGGGCCAAGGTGCTGTACTACATGCAGCTCGGCTATGAGATGGCGGATCCGAATGAAAGCCACGCGCACCGGCTGGAGGTGACGCCTGAGTATCTCAAGGTTTTTACCGGGCGCGAGCCGTTGTCCGAAGAGATGTCGGACTTTACCGAATTCACCAAACAGCACTGGGACGTCTGAGGCACCAGCCGCGGCCGCGGGCGTGTGGTGTTACAGGCTGCGGAGAATATCCTCAGCCTGCGCGCGCGCCTCCTCAGCCGCTTTCAGCCGGACCGGGCCATAGCCGCGGATATCCATTGGCGCTTTCAGTACCTTCAGGCAGGCCTCATGCGCATCGGCACTGTAACGGCTGGCGATGGTCTTCAGCGCGGCCTCAAACCAGGTCAGCAGATCGCGGTGCAGGCGGGCTTCCTCGTGGTAGCCGAAGATGTTGAAGGCCGAACCGCGCAACGTCTTGCCCTTGGCCAGCAAGTGCATCGCCGGTCGCAGCCAGGCCCCAAAGGCCCGTTTTACCGGGCGTCCGCGGGTGTCCTTTTTCCAGTTCAGCAAAGGCGGCGCGAGGTGGTACTTGACACTGAAATCCCCTTCGAACTCATCCTCTAGCTGGTGCTGGAAGGCGTCGCTGGTCAGCAGCCGGGCAACTTCATATTCGTCTTTGTAAGCCATCAGTTTGAATAGCGCCCGCGCCGCGGCTGCGGTCAGTTCTTCCTGCGCCTCTGCGGGCAGAGCGTCGCGGAACCGGTTCAGGGCAGCGGTGTAACGCCCCGCATAAGCCATGTTCTGATAGCCGGTGAGGAAAGTGGCGCGGCGTTCGATCAGCGCGTCCAGAGTTTCCGTCTTTGCGGGCGTCTCCTCAAAGTGGCTGGCGACCAGTTTCGGGTCCTCCGCCATGGCGCGGCCGATGGCAAAGGCGAGGCGGTTTCTTTCAATGGCAACGCCGTTCAGCTCAATCGCCTGGTCCAGCGCCCCGGCACTGACCGGCACCAGCCCTTGCTGCCAGGCAAAACCCAGCATCATGACATTTGCCAGCACAGCGTCGCCCAGCATTGTCTCGGCGGCCTCATTGGCGTTGAAACCGGACAGGTTTTGCTCTCCGACGGCCTCGGCAATGGTTTTCTCGCGCAGGCCTGCCATCAAATCAGCATCGCGGCGCAGCACCAGATCGCCAGTGGGCATTTCCGCCCGGTTCAGCACCACCTTGGTGCCTGCGCGGTAATGGGCCGAGGCCTTGGGCGCCGAGCTGACCACCACGTCGCAGCCGATAACCGCATCCGCGCCGCCCTGTTCGATGCGCACCTGGTTTAAGGTGCCGGGTTCTTTGGACAGCCGGATGTAGCTGAGGACAGTGCCGAACTTCTGCGCAAAGCCGGTGAAATCCAGTACGCTTGATCCTTTGCCTTCCAGATGCGCCGCCATGGTGATCAGAGCGCCGACGGTGACAACACCGGTGCCGCCGACTCCGGTGACCAGCAGGTCGAACGGCGTCTTGAGAGAGGGCAGTTCCGGCGCCGGCAGTTTGGCAGTCAATGCGGCGGCGTCCAGACCAGCGGGCTTTTTCTTCTTCCGGGTGCCCCCTTCGACAGTGACAAAAGAGGGGCAGAAGCCGTTCAGGCAGGAGAAATCCTTGTTACAAGTGGACAGGTTGATCTTGCGCTTGCGGCCAAAGGGCGTTTCCTTCGGCTCGACGCTCAGGCAGTTGGATTCAACCGAGCAATCGCCGCACCCCTCACACACCAGGTCGTTGATGAAGGCAAAGCGTTTCGGGTCCTCCATCTTGCCCCGCTTTCGGCGGCGGCGTTTTTCAGTGGCGCAGGTCTGTTCGTAGATCAGAACAGTGACGCCGGAGATGTCCCGCAATTCCCGCTGTACCGTGTCCAGCGCGCTGCGGTCATGGAAGGTGGTGCCGGCGGGGAAGTCGCTGCGGACAAACTTGCCGATGTCGTCCGAGACCAATGCAATCCGTTCCACCCCCTCGGCGCGGCAGGTCTGGGCGATACCATGCACCGAGACCGGTCCGTCCACCGGCTGGCCGCCCGTCATCGCCACCGCGTCATTATACAGGATCTTGTAAGTGATATTGGTGCCGGCCGCGACTGCCTGGCGGATTGCCAGCGAGCCGGAATGATACCAGGTGCCTTCGCCCAGGTTCTGGAACACATGCTTGTTTCCATTGAACTGCGAGGCCACAGTCCAGGGCACGCCTTCGCCGCCCATCTGCGCATAGCCGGCTGTATCGCGGTCCATCCAACTGGCCATCACATGGCAGCCGATGCCGGAAAACGCCTTGGATCCTTCGGGCAGCTTGGTGGAGCTGTTGTGCGGGCAGCCGGAGCAAAAATAGGGCGTGCGGGTGGCGCCAGGCACGTTCAACAGCTTCGGCGGTTCCGCGGTCAGCGCTGCCGCCTTGGCTGGCAGGTTTTCCTCCGGGAAAAAACTATCGAGCCGCGCGGCAACAATGGGGGCAAGCAGCAGCGGGCTCAGCTCCCCGGTCCAGGGGATCAGAGGTTCCCCTTGGCTGTCGTATTTGCCGACCATCTTTTCGGGCTTGCTGCCGGGCCAGTCATAGAAGTTTTCCTTGAACTGGCTTTCAATGATGCCGCGCTTTTCCTCGACAACCAGCACTTCCTGCTTGCCTTTGACGAACTTCAGCGCGTCGGTGCGGTCCAGCGGCCAGACCATGCCGACTTTGTAAATGTCGATCTTCAGGCGGCGGCAGGCGGCCTCATCCAGCCCCAGAAGCCGCAGCGCTTCCATCAGATCCAGATGCCCTTTGCCGGTGGAAACAAAGCCAAAACGCGCGTCCTTGATGTCGTAAATCCGCTTGTCGATCGGGTTGGCCTCGGCAAAGGCACGAACTGCATCCAGCTTGGCGTGAATGCGGGTCTCAATCTCGGGGGAGGGCAGGTCGGCGCGGCGGATATGCAAGCCGCCCGGGTAATCCGCCAGCTCCGGGTAGATGAATTCGCGATCCGGCTGCAGGTCCACCGAGCGCGCGCTTTCCACGGTTTCCGACACCGCCTTGAACCCCACCCAAGTGCCGGAGTAGCGCGACAGGGCAAAGCCGTATTCGCCGAAAGCCAAATACTCCGACACATCTGCGGGGTTCAGCACCGGCATGAACCAGGACATGAAGGCCACATCCGACTGATGCGGCATCGAGGAACTGACACAGCCGTGGTCGTCACCAGCCACCACCAGCACACCGCCCTTTGCGGAGGAGCCATAGGCGTTGCCATGCTTCAGCGCATCGCCGGAGCGGTCGACGCCCGGCCCCTTGCCGTACCACATGGAAAACACCCCCCCGACCTCGCAATGCGGGTCCAGCACGGCCTGCTGCGCACCCAGGACAGCTGTTGCGCCAAGGTCCTCGTTCACCGCAGGCATGAACTTGATCCGGTTTGCCCGCATCCGGTCCTTGGCGCGCCAGAATTCCAAATCGACCGCGCCCAAAGGCGAGCCGCGGTAACCTGAGACAAAGCCTGCGGTATTCAAGCCGGCCTCCTGATCGCGGCGCGCCTGATCAAGCATAATCCGGGCCAAGGCCTGGGTGCCGGTCAGGAAAACCCGGCCCTGGGTCATTTCGTACCGGTCGTCCAGCTTGTAGCTGCGGAAATCGTGGCTCAGCTTGGTCATCTCGGGGAGTCCTTGCGCGGAATAGGTGCTTTCCGGAAAAGTAATCCACAATGTCTGAAAAGATTTGCCCGAGTTGCTGTTTTTACGGGAATTTATGGTTTAATTGACCGGACGGCAGTTATTTGGTGAAGAAAGTGACCGGAATATGAAACTTGACGACCGCGATTCCCGTATCCTCACCTTGCTGCAGGAAGACTCCCGCATCTCCAACGCCGATCTGGCTGAGGCCGTGGGCATGTCGCCGTCGGCTCTGTGGCGCCGGGTGCGGGCGTTGGAGGAGGCGGGCATTATTGAACGTTACGGTGCGGTGGTGAATGCACCGGCAATGGGGCTGGGGTTCCAGGCTATCGTGCACGTGCATTTAACCCGCCACGACCCGGACAAACTGGTGGAATTCATTCGCGCGGTGGAGAGCAGTCCGCTGGTTCAGGAATGTTACGCAACAACTGGGCAGTCCGATTATCACCTGCGGGTCCTGGCTCCGGATCTGGATGCCTATAACCGGTTTCTGGAGGATTTCCTGTTCCGCCTGCCAGCAGTTGCCAGCGCCCAGACCAATGTGGTGCTGCGCACGATCAAACGGGACAGGCCGGTCGTGCCTTAGAAAATTCGCTTGCGGCGGGTGTACTAGCGCAAAGTCGAAGGCGGGGCTGTCATCCAGCTTCTTCTTTGCAAAAATACTCTGGGGGTCTGGGGGCTGGCCCCCAGCTTGCGGGTGCGGTTACATCGCCGCGTATTTCACCCAGGCCCAGGCCATGGCGATATAAGTCAGCTGGTGCAGTGCCTGATCTGATCCCATGGCCTGCCAGAACATCGCTTGCTGCGGGTTCAGCTTTTTGCGCTCAGAAAACCGGGCCTTGCCGAAGTCGATGTGAAAATGCACGACCCATTCCAGCGCCGCCAGCACCAGGATGAACGGCACAGGGGCGCTGAACAACGCGTAGACAATGGCCGAGCCGATCACGTGGACACCCGCATGCTGGGCACGCCCCGCATGGACATAGGCGCAGCGGCCGGACAGCATCTTGGGGGTTTGCAGAAAGAAGTCGGCAAACAGGTGCTTGACCTGCAACGCGCAGAGCAGCAGCAGAACGGATCCGACATATTCCGGCAAACCTATTGACCTCCAGCATGGATACCTCGCTGGAACCTTACGGATTTTTCGCCGTCTGGCAAATGCCGCGCCGGCAGGGTGCCGCAACGGGACAAGGCGGTGTTCTGCCCATTGCCTGTTCCTGCCAAACCGCGCTACCCATAAGGCAGACCACATCCGAAGCCGCCATTTATGGAGCTTTCCCCATCGAACGCTCTTTGTTCCGTTTCATCTGGAAGTACTCGAAACGCGACCAGCTGGTGCTGCTGCTGGTCACGGCCTGCCTATTCCCGCTTCTTTACCTGACGCTGGAGCTGCCGAAACGGATCATCAATGATGCAATCGGTGCTGAGACCTCCACCATAACCCTGATGGGGCAAAGCTTTGATCAGCTGACCTTCCTGTGGATTCTATGCGGCGGCTTTCTGTTGGCGGTGCTGTGCCACGGCCTGCTGAAAATGCGCATCAACACCATGAAGGGGGTGCTGGCCGAGCGGATGCTGCGCCGCTTCCGTTATCAGCTGATCGCCCGGGTGCTGCGCTTTCCGCAACCTTACTTTGAACGGGTCAGCCAGGGCGAGCTGGTGTCGATGGTCACTTCGGAATCCGAGCCGATGGGCGGGCTGATGGGAGATGCGGTCAGCCAGCCGGTGCTGCAGGCGGGGCAGATGCTGACTATCCTGTTCTTCCTGTTCCTGCAGAACTTCTGGTTCGGAATGGCAGCCATCGCGCTCATCCCGCTGCAAGGCTGGCTGATCCCGATGCTGCAACGGCAGATCAACCTGCTGAACAAAAAACGCATCAAACAGGTGCGGGCGCTGGCCACTGAGATCGGCGAAAGCGCCGCGGGCGCCGCGACGCTGCGGATCAATGGCGGCTGGCGGTACCGGATGGCGATCATCACGGCGCGGCTGGGGCGGCTGTATGACATCCGCTTCGAGATCTACCAGAAAAAATTCTTCATGAAGTTTCTCAACAACTTCATTACCCAGCTGACGCCGTTTTTCTTTTATGCCGTCGGCGGCTTTCTGGTGCTGCAGGGCAAGGTCTCATTGGGCGCATTGGTGGCGGCGCTGGCAGCCTACAAGGATCTGGCGTCGCCCTGGAAGGAATTGCTGACCTATTACAACCAGACCCAGGACATGGGATTGCGCTGGGAGGTGATCCTGGAGCGCTTTGCGCCGCAGGGCATGGTGGATGAAAAGCTGCTGGCCGGCGAGCCGGAGGAGCTGGAGCGCCTGCGCGGAGATGTGGTTCTGGATGCGGTCAATGTGCGTGACACGGATGGTAATCCGGTGCTGGAGGAGCTGAGCGCAACCTTCCCCGCAGGGCAGGTCATCGGTATTGCGGCCCCCTCCGAAGAAGACCGCCGGGCCCTGGCGGAACTGCTGACGCGGGAAATTCTGCCCGCAACAGGGACGGTAACGGTGGCCGGGCAGAACCTCAGCGGGATGCACCAGGCAACGGTGGCGGCGCGGATCGGCTATGCCACCTCGCGGCCGGTTCTGTTTCAGGGATCTTTTGGCGACAACGTGATGATGCCAATGCGGCTGCGCCCGTTGGGCGCGGCCCACAACTTGCAACAGCTGGAAATAGCCATACGCGCGGGCAACAGCCCGGATCCCTTTGATGCGCCCTGGCTTGACCCCAATCTGGCTGGTTTCTCCAGCGAGGCGGAACTGCGGAGATGGTGGCTGCAGCTGGTTGAGGGGATCGGATCCGATACCGCCCTGTTCCGCCGGGGTATCGAACAGTGTTTCGAGGCACCTGCCCACCCGGATCTGGCAGAGCGGCTGGTCGGTTTGCGCCCTTCGGTGCGCAAGGCCATTCTGGACGCCGGTCTGGATGTGCACGTGCATTTTCTGGAACCAGAAGCATACAACCCGGCGCTTCCGGTTGCGGAAAACCTGCTGTTTGCAGCCTCGCAGCAAGCCATGACCGGCGAGGTCTTGCATGGGCATGCGGAATTTCTCGACCAGCTCAAGCAGCTGGGGCTGGACGAAGGGCTGGTGGCGCTGACCCGTGATGTGGTGGAGATGCTGCGGCAGATCTTTGGTATGGATGGCACTGGCCACCCGCTGTTCCGCAAGCTGGGCCTGGATGTGGGCGCCTATGAAACAGCGCTGTCGCTGGCCGACCGGCCCGGAACCGTCAATGCGGCGGCGCTCAGCCGCGAGGAGCTGGCGCAGCTGCTGATCGTGCCTTTCACCATTTCGGCGGAACAGATCGGCCCGGCCTTTGAGGAGGAAATGAAAGAGCGGATCCTAGGCTTCCGCCGCAGCCACGGGCAAAGCCTGCTGAAGGCTTTGGGCGCCGGCTTTGTGCCGTTTGCAGAAGAGGCGATCGCCCCCACGCTGACGGTTCTGGAAAACGCTCTGTTCGGCAAAATATCGGATGCTGCCGGGGCCAAGGGCGATGAGGTTCGCAAACTGGTCTCGGAACTGATGGTGCGCGAAGGCTTGCGCGACCAGGTGGTGGAGCTGATCTTTGACATGCCGATTGCGGTGGGCGGGCAGGGGCTGGCCGCCAGCTTTGCCGAACCGCTGGCCTTTTGCCGGGCCACAATCAAGAAACCGGATATCCTGATCCTCGATTCCGCAATGGCAAGCTATGATCTGGAAACCCGCGTCGCGGTGCATAAGAACCTGCGAAAACTTTTGCCCGGCACCACGCTGATCTATCTTGCCCCCAGCTTTCAGAGCCCGGATGTGTTTGACGTCTTCTTTGAACTGCGCCAGGGCCGACTGGTCAGCGACGAGGCGCAGGCCGCGGCAGCGGGCGACGGGGCGGCCAGCCAGGATCTGGCCCGCAAGCTGAGGGCACTGGAGCAGACTGAACTGTTCTCCGGCTTGAATCGCCGCCAGCTTCGTCTTCTGGCCTTTGGCGCCCGCTGGTATGATGCTAAGGCGGGCGAGGTGGTGTTCCTTAAAGATGATGAAGCGTCGGACGGGGCATATATGATCCTTGAAGGCGAGGCTGAGCTTTACTTGCCGCAGCCGGGCGGCGAGGACCGGCTGATTACCACAGTCGGCCCCGGGCGGCTGGTGGGGGAACTGGGTCTGATTCGCCATGAAGCCCGGGCGCTGAGCATGATTGCGGCGACGGACCTCAGCTGCCTGCGGATCGGCGAGGAAGAATTTCTGGCAGTGGTGGAAAATGACGCCTCCACGGCATTCAAGCTATTGCAGGTGGTGGCGGGCTACGTCTCCAATTGATCCAGGAATTGAGACAGGGAACCAGAACATGAAACTGCTGCGGTACCGCGCGGGCGGCGAAACACGGCCGGGTCTTCTGGACAGCACAGGCGCAGTCCGGGATCTATCGGCGCATGTGCCGGACATCACCGGTGCGGTGCTGGGGGACGAAGCCTTGGGCCGGCTGGCAGCGCTGGACCTGGCGGAACTTCCGCTGGTGGAGGGAAACCTGGAGCTGGCGCCATGTGCCGGGCAGACGGGGAAGTTTCTTGGCATCGGCCTCAACTACACCGATCACGCTGAGGAGATGGGCATGGCGCTGCCTGAGCATCCGATCCTGTTCCTCAAGGCGACCTCTTCCATTTGCGGACCGGACGATGACGTGATCCTGCCGCGCGGCTCAGTGGCGGCGGATTGGGAAGTCGAGCTGGGCGTGGTGATCGGCACCGCAGCCAAATATGTCTCCGAAGACGACGCGTTGAACCATGTGGCAGGGTATTGCGTGGTCAACGATGTGTCCGAGCGTGACTATCAGACCAAGCTGACCGGCCAATGGACCAAGGGCAAGAGCTGTGACACCTTCGGGCCGATCGGCCCCTGGCTGGTGACGCGGGACGAGGTGCCGGACCCGCAGAACCTGTGGCTGACCTGTGATGTGAACGGCGCGCGGCGGCAGACTGGAACCACGGCCACGATGGTGTTCACCGTGGCACAGATCATTTCGCATCTAAGCCAGCTGATGACCTTGCATCCGGGCGATGTGATCGCCACTGGCACCCCTCCGGGCGTCGGCATGGGGTGCAAACCGCAACCGGTCTATCTGCAGCCCGGCGACGTGATGCGGCTGGAGATCGAAGGACTGGGAGTGCAGACCCAAACGATCCGGTCAGACGTGTGACGGCCCGCAGGCGGGTTCTCCCGCCCGTTCCGGCGCATTCGCAGAATGCGCCTCCCCGGTTGGGCGTGGCGCTGCGCCATGCGCAGCGCGGGCCTGAATTCTGCGGCCCTAAAGCAGAACATGCCGAAGCTGCCTGGCTGCACGCGGCCGCGAGCGTTCAAGCGCCGCTGCAGAATTGCTTATACAGCAAGGCTATCAATTCTTGTGTGTTGCCGTCAGTCAGGGAATAGAAAACCGTCTTGCCTTCCCGCCGCGTGGCAACCAGATCATCTTCACGCAACCGGGCGAGCATTTGGCTGACTGCGGCCTGGCGCATGTTTAACAGGGCTTCCAGCTCACCCACGGATTTTTCGCCGGTGCCAAGATGGCATAGGATCATCAGCCGCCCTTCATGGGCAAGCGTTTTGAGGAAAGCAGCCGCTGCTGCGGCGCGTTCCTGCATGTCGACTGGCGTTTCCGGGTCGATGAGGTCGTTGTTCTGGGCAGGCAATATGCGGCATCCTGGCTGGTCGTCTGCCGCATATTGCCTCTATTCTCCGGGCCAAGTCACCCAGGAATTACGGCCTCAGCCCACGATCGGCGGAGAGCCACCGGCAAAGGCGTTGCCATTGGCGTAATCACAAGGTGCTTCTTGCATATTGAGGTGCAAGTCAGTTCCGGTGAACGGATGGGCACGGGCAAGGTCTTCGTCCACTTCGATGCCCAGCCCCGGTGCCTCCGGCGGGGTGATAAATCCGTTCTCTATCCGGATAGATCCCTTGATCAGCTGATCGTGAAAAGGGGTCTCGATGGTTTCCAGCAGCAGAATGTTCGGGATTGAGGCTGCCAGGTGGATGTTGGCCGCCCATTCCACCGGTCCTGCATAAAGATGCGGCGCCATTTGTGCGTTGAACACTTCGGCAATGGCCGCGACCTTTTTCATTTCCCAGATCCCGCCGGCGCGACCCAGGGCGGGCTGCAGAATCTCGGCGGCACCAGCCCGCAGCACTGCAGCGAATTCTGCCTTTGTGGTCAGTCGTTCGCCGGTAGCCACAGGAATGCGCAGGTTGCGGGCAACGCGGGCCATGTCTTCGATATTGTCAGGCGGCGTCGGCTCCTCAAACCAGAGCGGGGAATAGGGTTCTATTGCCTGGCCCAGGCGGATGGCACCGGCGGTGCTGAACTGGCCATGGGTGCCAAACAGCAAGTCTGCCTTATCGCCCACGGCATCGCGGATCGCCTTGCAGAACGCCACCGACATCGAGATGTCCGACATTGCAGGCATATGCCCGCCGCGCATCGTATACGGACCTGCGGGATCGAATTTCAGTGCGGTGTAACCTTCGCTGACCTTTTGCGCTGCGGCCTCGGCAGCCAAATCAGGCGAGGTCCAGAACTCCGTGATGTCCTGATGCGGCAGCGGGTAGAGATAGGTATAGGCGCGGATGGGGTCATTCATCCGCCCGCCAAGCAAAGCATGCACTGGCCGCCCGCGGTCTTTGCCCAGGATGTCCCAGCAGGCGATTTCCAGGCCCGAGAAGGCCCCCATCACTGTGAGGTCCGGACGCTGGGTGAAACCCGAGGAATAGGCGCGGCGGAACATCAGTTCGATGTTTTCCGGGTTTTCGCCCTCCATGTGGCGCGCGAATACGTCGCGGATCACATGGGTCATCGCATCGGGCCCCACTGACGACGCGTAGCATTCGCCCCAGCCGGTGATGCCGGTGTCCGTGGTGACTTTCACCAGAATCCAATAACGCCCGCCCCAGCCAGGGGCGGGCGGGGCGGTTATGATGATATCCAGATCTTGAAGTTTCATAGTTTAGGTCTCCGAAGCCTCGGCAAAGGCTGCTAATTCCTTGCCGATCTCATCAATTGCGGCCCCTGTGCTGAAAAACGCCAGGTCAGGGGCCTCTGCATCGTCCATAAAAACCTCGATCTCGATCTGCACCCGCGACCCGTCAAAGGCGCCGTCAATCCGCCAGCGGCGGGTTTCGTTCAACGCCATGTCCTGGATCGCGCCGGCAACGGAAGCGGTGAAATCCGCAGGCAGGCCGAAACGGGGATTATTGGCCAGCCGGGTCAGGAAAGGGCCGGCACTGCCGGCATCAAAATTCATCGATGCCTCAGACGTGATCGGCGGCGGCTTGGGGGCCTCGGGTTTGAAGAGATCGGTCAAAAATTTCAGCACGCCCTGCGCTCCGCCTTGAAAGTGTCAGCTGAAGACAATCACATTGCGTTTGGCTGAACCAGTCTTGGTGTCGGCAATCGCCTCGTTAATCTGTTCCAAGGACCAGCGGCCCGAGATCAGCTCATCCAGTTTCAACCTGCCCTGCTGGTAGAGGTCCACCATCCAGGGGATATCGCGCTGGATCACCACATCGCCCATTTTGGAGCCGATCAGCCCCTGACCCATGGCTGCCAGAACCACCGGTTCATAAGCAGCCTTGGCGCCGGAGTGGGGCATCCCGATCAACACCGCCTTGCCGCCGCGCGCCAGGTAGCGGGGGGCCTGGTCATAGGCCGGGATGGCGCCAACGGTGATCAGCACCGCATCAGCGCCGCGGCCGCCAAGCGCCTTGTATGCGGCTTTCCATGGCTTTTCTTCGGTGGCGAGCACCCCGTGGGTGGCGCCGAATTCCTTGGCGATCTCCAGTTTCCCGGGGTTCATGTCGACCGCTACAATGCGGCGGGCGCCGGCGATGCGGGCGCCCTGTATAGCGTTGAGGCCGACGCCGCCCGCGCCGATAACCACCACATCCTGGCCCGCCCGCAGCTGCGCCGCATTGACCACCGCGCCCACACCGGTGATCACCCCGCAGGAAACCAGCGCCGCGGCATCCTTACCCATGTCTTCCGGGATTTTCACGATCTGGCGCTGGTCCACCACAACCTTCTCGGCAAAGGCGCCGCAGGCCATGGCCTGATCCAGCGGTTTGCCGTCCGCGGTTTTCAGCGGGCCGCGCACGGTATCATGCGGCGTTTCGCAGATCACCGGCCTGCCGCCAGCACAGGAGGGGCAGGTGCCGCAGCTGCGGATCAAGGTGACAACCACGGATTCACCTTCGGCAAAACCTTGGACACCAGTGCCAACTGCGGTGATCACACCGGCAGCCTCATGCCCGTAGACGGCAGGCAGATGCCCGCCCCAGGCGCCCTCGGCAAAGGAAATGTCGCTGTGGCAGATGGCAACCGCGTCCAGCGTGACCTCAACCTCGCCCATTCCAGGCGGCGCCAGCTGCACCTCCTCGATCACCAGCGGGGCGCCGAATTCATGGCAGACGGCGGCTTTGATGGTTTGCATGTTCTTTCTCCCCGTTTTCAGGCAGCGTGGCGCGGTGTGCGTCCCGCAGGCAAGCCGGAATGCGGCAGCAGCGCGGCAGAGCGGCGCTTTTACGCGACGGAAGTCTTGCTGCGCAGGAACACTACGCAGCCGATCGCCATCATCAGCAGCGCCAGCAGGAACGGCGCGCCAGGCAGGTAGAGGCCGGCGCCTTCGCCGGTGAAACGGGCAAACACCGCCGTCATCATCAGCGGTGACAGGATCATCGCCAGCGCATTGACGGCGGTCACTACCCCTTGCAGTTCACCCTGCTGGTTGTCCTCAACCGCCTGTGCCATCATTCCTTGCAGCGCGGGCTGGACAACTGCCCCCAGGGCCGAGACCGGGATCAGCAGCAATGCAAGGGTGCCGCTGGAAATAAACGCGAGAATGCCAAAGGCGATGAAGTCAAACAGCTGCCCCCAGATCACCGTCCGCCGCTCGCCGAACCAGATCACTGTATAGCGCAGCAGCCAGCCCTGCACCAAAGCCATCGAGATACCGTAGACCGCCAGCGACAGGCCGATCACCTGCGGCTGCCAGCCGAAACGTTCCAGCGTGAAATAGGCCCAGATCGCAGGGTAGACATAGATCGCAACAGAATAGAGGAAATAGACCCACAACAGCGGCTTGATGCCCGGTATGCGCCCGACTGCGCGGAAGGCGCCAAACGGGTTGGCGCGGCGCCAATCAAAGGGACGGCGGTTCTTGTCCTGAACCGTTTCGCCCATCACAAACCAGCCGAAAGCGAAATTCACCAGCACCAGAACCGCAGCGGCATAAAACGGCGCCCGCGTGCCCAACTCGCCCAGCAGCCCGCCCATCAGCGGCCCCAGCACAAATCCGGCACCAAAGGCGGCACCCAGCAGGCCGAAATTGGCGGCCTTCTTTTCCGGCGGCGAAATGTCGGCGATATAGGCGCCCGCTGTCGAATGCGTCGCGGCGGTGATCCCGCCCAGAATGCGGCCCAGAAGCAGCAGCCACATAGTGCCGGCAAGGGCCATGATCAGATAGTCCAGCGCCATCACAAACAGCGACACCAGCAGCACCGGCCTGCGCCCCACCGCGTCGGACAGGCTGCCGAGGACCGGGCTGAACAGGAACTGCATCACTGCAAAGACAGTGCTGAGCACACCGCCCCAAACTGCTGCCTGCGCCAGCGAGCCGCCCTGCACCCCGGTGATCAGGCCGGGCATTACCGGCATGATCAGCCCGATGCCCATGGCATCAATCATCACGGTCGCCAGGACAAAGACGAGGGATAGGCGGCTATGGCGTTCAGCCCTGCCGCCCTCGTCCGTTTTTGCCGGCAGCACAGGCAATTCTGCTCTCCTTAGCGGCTTCTATTCGCCGCCCAGTTCTTCTGTCTTCTTGGCAAATTGCAAGGCTTCCCACGGGGCCCGGCCCATCTGCTGTGCCGGATCAAACAGGGCTGCCGCGTCCAGATCCGGGTACGCCAGCGCCACCAGCTCCTGCAGCGGGGTTCGTGTGGATTGCGCTTCCTGGCACAGCATCTTGACCGCCGCCTGCGCATCTGGCCGCGGCATATTTGCGGCGAGGGCAAAACTCAGCGCCTCGGCGTGGATCATGCCCAGCCCGTCCGACAGCGCGGATGCCATGGCCGCCGCATTCGGTGCGAGGCCGGCGCAGAGCGCCCTTCCGGTCTTTGCGGCACTGGCTGCACCCAGTACAATCTGGGGCAGGCACATCCATTCGGTGAACCAGGCCGCCCCGTCACGCTGATGCTGCTGGATTGAAGCGCCCTGCAGGACGGAAAGCAGACCGCTGCCCTGCCGCGCCAGCGCCGCCAGAACCGACGGCGCTACCGGGTTCTGTTTCTGCGGCATGGTTGAGGACGCGCCGGCACCACCCAGCGAAACCTCCCCGATACCGCTTTGCGCCAGCGCGGTGCTGTCCTCTCCCAGCTTGCCGAATGCCAGCGTCACGCGCGCCAGCCAGTCCGCAATCCGCAGGACCGGGGTGCGGTTGGTATGCCAGCTGTGTCCGGGATCGCCCAGCCCCAGCCCATTGGCCATGGCCGCACGTACCTCATCTGCTTTCGGTCCCAATGCAGATGAGGTTCCCGCAGCGCCCGACAAGGACACCAGCAGGCAGGAGCGGCGCAAGCCAGGCAGTTCCTCCAGCAACCCCAGCAGCGGCGCACCCCAGCCCGCCGCCACCGCACCGAAGCTGGTCGGGGTGGCGTGCTGGCCGTAGGTGCGGGCGGCCATCGGCAGCTCTGCATGTGTTTTGGACAATGTGCCAAGCGTTTTTACTGCTGCGGTCAAATCCGTTTCTATCAGCGCCAGCACCTGGCGCAGCCGCAGCATCAGCGCGCTGTCCATGATGTCTTGCGAGGTGGCGCCCCAATGCACGTACTGCGCGTGCTCTGGCGCTTTCATTTCTTCCCGGAAGGCCGCGACCAGCCCTGGCACCGGTACGCCGTTCTGCCCTGTGGGCCGCTTCAAAACACCGGGATCAATGGCGATTTCCACCACGGCCCGGCTGATTGCGGCGGCGCTCTCCTGCGGGATAACCCCGGCCGCGCCCTGCGCCTTGGCCAGCGCGCCTTCTACCAGCAGCATGGCGCGCACTTCGGCACTGTCGGAGAACAGGCGGCCGGCATCGCCGCTGCCAAAGAGATCACCGTAAACCTGGCTGTCAAAGACGGAACCTGCCATCAGAAGTCCTTTGCGATGCGCCCGATCAGATCGGCGAGCCCGTCGGGGTCCGCAAAGAAGGGCGAATGGGATGTTTGCATGTCGTAGACTCGCTGCGGTGGCAGCTGCGCTGCCATTTGCGTCTGGTATTCCGGCGGGATCACCCGATCGCCTAAGCAGCGGATATAGGCCTTGGGCACGCCTTCGAACCGTTCAGACAGCTGGATCGCTGTGTCCTGCGGCGGGATCGGCTGTAGGCAGAGGTTCTGCAGAGCAAAGCGAACAGTTTCCGCCGGGCAATCGTGATAGAATAGGTCTGGCGCGGTATCGGGTAGGAACCTGTAGCCTGTGCCGGCCGGGTTCTTGGCAGTTGCACCCTGCAGCGTCTGCCGGGGTCCAGCCTTGCGCATATCGATCAGGGACATGCCGCTGACAGGGATGTAGGCGCAAAGATAGATCAATCCGCGCAGGTTTTCAGGTGCTGCCTCAGCCGCGGCGGAAATGGGAAAACCGCCCCAGGAGTGCCCTAGCACAAGGGTGTTCGGAGTGGAGGCTGCTGCGATGGCTTCAGCCGTTTCTGCCAAAGTGACGCTTGCCGGATCGCGGCCGTCGCCATGGCCGGGCAGGGTGATTGCACGGGCGCTGTGGCCGGTCGCTTCCAGCGCCGGGATCACATCGCGCCAGCACCAGGCGCCATGGCAGGATCCATGGATCAGAAGAACCTCAGCCAATGTGCCCGGTCTCCTGCAGGAAAGCGGTCAGGCGTTCAGCGTATTCCTCTGGCTGCTCGACGCAAGGGATATGGCCTGCGCGGCGGATCAGGTGGAACCGGCTGCCGGGGATCAGATCGACCGTCTCGCGCACCAAATCGGGCGGTGTGGCGCCGTCCTCCGATCCCGCGATGCCCAGGCAGGGAAGCCGCAGACCGCTGGTCGGCGTATAGAAATCAGTGCCCGCAATTGCCGCACAGCAGCCGGCATAGCCATCGCGGGACTGTTGAACCAGCATGTTGTGCCAAAGCTGCAGTTGAGGCGACGCGCGATAGCCGCGGGAAAACCAGCGCTCCATCACGGCATCGGCCAGTGCCCCGATACCCTGGGCTTGCACCATCTGCACGCGGTCCTTCCACATCTCGGCGGTGCCGATCTTGGCCGCAGTGTTCGACAGCACCAGCGCCCGGATCTGGTCCAGCCGCTTCACTGCCAGCCCTTGTGCAATCATGCCGCCGATTGACAGCCCTACGAAAACACAATCGCGCACCTCCAGAAAATCCAGCAACCGTTCTGCATCGCGCACCAGCGCGCCCATCGAATAGGGGGGCGGCGGGCAGGACGACAGCCCATGGCCGCGCTTGTCATAACGGATAACGCGCAGGCCCGCTGGCAGCAGGTCTACTACCGCATCCCAAACCCTGAGGTCCGTGCCCAGCGAATTGGCAAAGACGATGGGCGCGCCATCCGCGTCGCCGTCAATGCGGTAGTGAAGCTGGACATCGCCCAGGTCTGCGATCTGCATGAGATGCCTCATTGTTGTTCCGCCGCAATCTACCTGCGCCGGGGCGGTGAGGTAAACCAGCCGCCTGCTACAGGCGGTGGAATTTTCTTGAGGAAGAAAATTGGCCGGAAAAATCTGATTTTTCCGATGCTCCTCAGCTGCGCAGCTCCATATGGGCCATGATCTGCCCATGGTCTGATGCCAGCTTGTTATAGGGCGCCTCCGGGTGGCTGCCGTCGGTCAGATGATCGTTGAAGACACTGTAGTACTGCATCTCCCCCAGCGCTCTGCTCCAGGCAGGGTCGAAATGGCGCGACATGTAGATCTGGTCGATGCTTTCATGCACGCCGCCAAAAGCGGTGGTGTAGACCACGTCACGCAAGCTCTTCTTCAGGAACATTTTCTCAGCCGATCGCAACCGCACCCGGTCGATGGCTTCGTGGATCTGCCTGTCTTCTTCTTCGCTGTAGCGGTCACCGCCGTGCCGGGCATCATGGCGCAGCATCCAGGCGTAGTTCTTGAATGGTGCCTCGCCCGAAATGATTTCACTGCTGACCGCGTGTTCGCCGTCATTGAAATCCCCCAGCACCATCACCGGGCGGCCCTGTTCCAACTCGTCCAGCACCGCACGGCGCAGCACCCAGGCTTCTCCCATCCGCCGTAATGCTGCGCGCAAGGAGCCCAGGGCACGGCCTGCGGCGTCATAT
The DNA here is from genome assembly GCF_025141335.1 of Leisingera sp. M523. Classification (NCBI taxonomy): domain Bacteria; kingdom Pseudomonadati; phylum Pseudomonadota; class Alphaproteobacteria; order Rhodobacterales; family Roseobacteraceae; genus Leisingera; species Leisingera sp. M523. The sequence continues at coordinate 3,149,990 of NZ_CP081036.1, read as the reverse complement.
GCTGTCAGCACGGATTCCGGAGCGTAATCCGCCCCTTGCGGTGTTATGTATTCACCCAGCTTCGATTTCAGATGGCAGTTGAAGACGGTGATGACCAGATCGCCAACCGGCACGCGCACTTTTAGAATCGGGCGCGACAGGCGGCGCAGGGTATAGAACCCGGCGTCGTCATCTTCGCCCAGGCAAGCCATCGGAATGTCCAGCGGTTGCGCCAGCTCCTGGATCACCTCTGCGTCGCCTTCAAATCCGAACCGCGACAGGACCGCAAGACCTGGGCGCCGCTTTCCAGGCTCGCCCGTGTCATTGACATTCGGAGCGAATGCCAGCGCAGCCTCAGCATAAGACCCATAGGCCAGCTTCTGAAAAATCGCCTTGCGGTGATAGCGCTTGGAGGGGTCGGGGATGCTGGCCGCATTCGCCTCAGCCCCGCGACGGTCCGCTTCTGTAATCACCTGGCGCAGCGGCGCCTCTTCAAAGATCTCTTGAAACCCAACGATATCCGCATTCAGCGTCAGCAGCTGGTCGGCCATCCAATCTGCTTTCCAGGCGTATTCCTCGGGCGTGTAGCTTTGAAAACGGTAGTATTCCCGCTCCGGTCCGATCAGATTTTTGACATTGAACGAGGCGATGGTGAAACGTGTCATGAAAGGCCCCCTTGGCTGCCGTACGGATTCCCGTGCGGTCAGAGTTCAAGCATAACGCGACAGCGCTTCCTGGAACAGCGCTGCATCCACATTGCCGCCAGTGGCGACTGCAATCACGGCTTCGCCGCCGATCTTGTCAGGGTGGAACAGGGCCGCCGCCAGCGATGCAGCCCCACCGGGTTCCAGAACGATTTTCAGCCGCAAAAAGGCCTGCGCCATCGCCCGCATCGCTTCTTCTTCGGTGATGACCAGGCCCGGCCCGCACAAGCGGCTGAGGATGGGAAAGGTGATCTCACCCGGTTGCGGTGTCAGGATCGCGTCGCAAATAGAACCGGACGGGCTGGGGTTCTGCTGGATTTCTCCGGTTGCCAGCGAACGGGTCACGTCGTCGAAACCTTCCGGTTCCACCGGGCGTACCCGCAGGCCCGGTGCGCGCGCCTCAAGTGCCAGAGCGATTCCCGACGATAATCCGCCGCCGCCGCAGTTGACCAGAACCTCTGCCTTGGCGACGCCTTTGTCAGCGGCCTGTTCCGCAATCTCCAGCCCGCAGGTGCCCTGACCGGCAATCACCAGCGGTTCGTCATAGGGTTTGATCAGAGTCAGCCCGCGTTCCCCAGCTTGCCGGGTGCCAACGGCTTCGCGGCTTTCGCCGCCGGCGCGGTCGTACAAAACAACCTCGGCGCCCAGGTCACGGGTGTTCCGGATCTTCAGCCGAGGTGCATCGGCGGGCATCACGATAACAGCAGGCGTTTTGTACGCTTTGGATGCTGCGGCCACGCCTTGCGCATGGTTGCCGCTGGAATAGGCAAGCACACCCCGTGCGCGGGCCTCTTCCGGCAGCGCCGAGACCGCCGACCAGCCGCCACGGAACTTGAAGGATCCGGTGTGCTGCAGGCATTCGGCCTTCACAAACACACGGCGACCGGCGATTTCGTCCAGAAACGGCGAAGACAGCAGCGGCGTGACGCGGGCATGGCCTTTCAGCCGCGCTGCCGCAGCTTCGATCATGGCGATTGAGGTCATTTGATCTGGTCCAATAGGGAATGGATGAGGGCAAGCGCCTCTGGCTCGTCCAGAAAGGGCACATGGCCGCGGTTTGGAACTTCCACGGCTTGCAGCGCGGGCAGGCGATGCTGCATTTCCCCATAGGTTCCGGCGCTCAATATGTCCGAATTTGCGCCGCGGATGATCCCGCAGGGCAGGCCGTCCAGGGTCATGAAAAGAGGCCAGAGATCCGGGGGAGGCCCCGCCTCCGCTTGTGCCAGAAGCGCGTCCCGCAGGCGCGGATCATAACGCAGGCTGAGCCCGCCGGCATCTTCATCGTAGAATGCCTCGGCCTCCTCGCGCCAGCGTGCAGCCGGGACACCGGGAAAGGCCGGCGCCATCAGTGCAGCAAGCGCTTCTGCAGCCTGTGCATGTGTCTTTGCAGCCGGGCGCCGGCCAACGTAGTCCATGATCCGGGCAATGCCATCAGCGGGGATCTCTGGGCCGACATCATTCAGGATCACCGCGGCAAGCCGGTCTTTGGCGATGGCGGCCAGTGTAATCGCCACCAATCCGCCGCGCGAGGTGCCCAGAATGGCAGCGCGGCCCAATTCCAAATGATCCAGCAGCTCCAGCACATCCTGCGCCTCGCGCAGAACATTGTAGGTCATGAAGTCCGGATCATGATCCGACTGCCCCCGTCCGCGGGCGTCCAGGGTGATCATCCGGCAGCCTGAGGCATGAGGTGCGAAATAGCGGAAATCGCGGCTGTCCCGGGTCAGGCCCGCCAAACACAGCAGCGGCACACCCTCTCCGGTATCGGAGTAATGCAGCTGCAACCCGTCTGAGGTTTCAAAAAACGGCATGTGTGAACGTTTATCCCTTGGCCAGATCAGGAATTGTGGTGAGGTCCGGCAGGATATGCGCCGGCTTCCAGGGCAGCCTGTCAACAGGCTCGCCCGCCCGGTTGACCCAGGCGGTGACAAACCCGTAGCCCGATGCCCCCGCCGCGTCCCAGCCGTTGGAGGAGACAAACAACACCTCTTCGCGGGCGCAATTGAACCGGGCACCAACCAGATCGTAGACGCGGGCGTCGGGCTTGAAGATGCCGACGCTTTCCACTGACAGCACATCATCCAGCACATCGCCCAGCCCGGCGGATTGTACTGCACCATCGAGCATGGCAGGGGATCCATTGGACAGGATTGCGGTGTTCATGCCGGCGGACTTCAGCGTGTTCAGCATTGCGGGCACTTCCGGATAGGCCTGCAGCTGCCAGTAAAGATCCAGCAGCCGCTGGCGCAACGCGGCATCTGCGGCCAACCCGGCCGCCTCCATCGCCCAATCAAGCCCGTCCTGCGTTACATCCCAGAAATCGGCATGGGTATTGGTGATCGCCCGCAGCCAGGTGTATTGCAGCTGCTTCAGCCGCCAGTTGCTGGCCAGCTCTGCCCAGCTGTCCTGCAGATGCGGAAATTCCGGCTCGCTGGCGGCCTGCCGCGCCGCAGCGGCCACATCGAACAAGGTGCCGTAGGCGTCAAAGATACAAGTTGTAATTGGCATGGGGCGCTCCCTTTGCCGGAGCGTTGCACGAAGCCCCGGGCGGGCAAAGCGGGAAATTGTATCCATACGGGTTTACATCACATTCGCGGACGCTAGGCTGCGCCCCTTTATCAACCCGCAACCGATTGGAGGTCATATGACCGGGGTAAAGAACGGCGACACCGTGCGCATCCATTACACAGGCAAGCTGACGGATGGCACCGTTTTCGACAGTTCCGAGGGCCGTGATCCGCTGGAATTCACCGTCGGTGCGGGGCATGTGATCGCGGGCATGGACGCGGGGCTTGAAGGCATGTCCGTGGGAGAGAGCAAGACGCTGGATATCCCCTGCGCCGAAGGATACGGACCGATCAACCCTGCCGCACGCCAGGAGATCCCCCGCGAGGGCATCCCCGAGGATATCCCGCTGGAACTGGGTACTCAGCTGCAGATGCAAAGCCCGGACGGCCAAGTGCTGCCGGTGACCGTGGTCGAGGTCGGCGACGAGACAGTCACCCTGGATGCCAACCATTTCCTGGCGGGCAAAGATCTGGTTTTCGATATCGCGCTGGTCTCGGTATCCTGATGTTCGGTCTGCGGGCAGGCGGCACTCCCGCGCCCGCAGGTCTTCCGGCTGTGCCGGAAAACGCTTGGCGGCCTTGGGCGTGGCACTGCGCCACGCGCAGTGCCACGCCCAACGGAAGCGGGCTTTGCCAAAAGCCCGGCGACGGGCGGGAGTGCGCCGGATAGGAGGCAGGCGAACGCACTGCAAAGCCTCGGCGTCCTGAAACCACTGCTGGATAAGAAAAAAGGCGCCTCCAGGGGCGCCTTTCCAGATGTCAGCGGTTTATACCTGCTTACAGATAATCCTGCTGCGGCATTCCCAGCACGTGGAAACCGCCATCGACCCGGATGATTTCACCGGTCGTGCAAGAGCCTGCATCAGACGCAAGGTATACTGCGGTGCCGCCGACCGCCTCCAGCGTTGCGTTGTCGCGCATTGGCGCATTCTGGGCTGTGTGCTTGAAGGTCTTGCGCGCGCCGCCGATGGCAGCACCGGCCAGTGTCTTCATCGGGCCGGGCGAAATTGCATTCACCCGGATGCCCTCGGGGCCCAGGTCGTTGGCCAGGTAGCGGGTCGCCGATTCCAGCGCTGCCTTAGCCACGCCCATCACATTGTAGTTCGGCACCACCTGGTTTGAGCCCTGATAGGTCAGCGTCAGCAGGGTGCCGCCGTTTTCCTTCATCAGCGGATGTGCCCGGCGCGCCACTTCGATGAAGGAATAGGCAGAGATATCCAGCGAGTTCTTAAAATTCGCCCGGCTGGTGTCCAAGAACCGTCCGGTCAGCTCGGATTTGTCCGAATAGGCAATTGCATGGACCACGAAATCAATCGACGGCCAGCGGCTGCCAAGCTGTTCAAACGCCGTATCAAGCGAGGCGTCGTCGGTCACATCCACGTCGACCATAAAGTCCGAGCCGACGCTCTGTGCCAGCGGCTCCAGCCGCTTGCCAAAGGCTTCGCCCTGATAGGTAAAGGCCAGCTCGGCACCGGCTTCGGCCATGGCCTTGGCAATGCCCCAGGCGATGGAGCGGTCATTGGCAACGCCCATAATCAGGCCGCGTTTGCCGGTCAGCAGTCCCGCCATCGTCACTTATCCCTTGTATTTGCTCAGAACCATCGAGCCATTGGTGCCGCCAAAGCCGAAGCTGTTGGTCATCACCGAATCGAGGCCGGCGTTTTCCACCAGTGCGGTGGCAATCTCGCCCGGCTGAATGCCTTCGGCGAGGGTATCAACATTGATCGACGGCGTGATGAAATCATTGTCCAGCATCAGCAGGCAAAAGATCGCCTCTAGCGCGCCGGCAGCGCCCTGGGCGTGGCCGGTCATCGACTTGGTCGAGGAAATCGGCGGTACCTCGCCTTCGCCGAATACACGGCGCGCGGCCTCGACTTCGCCGACGTCGCCGACCGGGGTCGAGGTGCCATGTGCGTTGATATAGTCCACCTTGCGGCCTTCAGGCAGGGTCGACAGCGCCAGCCGCATTGCCCGCTCGCCGCCTTCACCAGAGGGCGCCACCATGTCGTGGCCGTCGGAGGTGGCGGCAAAGCCGGTCACTTCGGCGTAAATTTTGGCACCGCGGGCCAGCGCGTGATCAAGGTCTTCCAGCACCACAATGCCGCCGCCGCCGGAGATCACGAACCCGTCGCGGTCCTGGTCAAAGGCCCGGCTGGCCGCGGTGGGGTCATCATTCTTCTTCGAAGACATTGCGCCCATAGCGTCGAACAAGCAGCTAAGGGTCCAGTCCAGCTCCTCGCCGCCACCGGCAAACATCACGTCCTGTTTGCCCATCATGATCTGTTCAGCCGCGTTGCCGATGCAATGCAGCGAGGTCGAGCAGGCCGAGGTGATCGAATAGTTGACGCCCTTGATCTTGAACGCCGTCGCCAGGTTGGCGGAAATGGTCGAGGACATGCACTTTGGCACGGCAAAAGGGCCGATGCGTTTGGTGGCGCCTGTTTTGGCGACCACCTGGTGCGCTGCCAGCATGGCCGAGGTCGACGGGCCGCCGGAGCCTGCCACCAGGCCGGTGCGCTCATTCACAACCTGGTCTTCCGAGAGACCTGCATCGGCAATTGCCTGGCTCATCGCGATGTGGGCGTAAGCCGCACCTGGCCCCATGAACCGCAGGGTGCGCTTGTCCACATGCTGGGCAGTGTCGATTTTCAGCGTGCCGGCCACCTGGCTGCGAAAGCCGTGCTCAGCCATTTCGGGGCTGGCTTCGATGCCGGATTTACCGGCTTTCAGCGCGGCGGTGACCTCTTCAGCATTGTTCCCGATGGAGGAGACAATCCCCAAACCGGTGACGACGACGCGACGCATAGGCGTACTCCTTGGATTCGATCAAACGGATAGAGGTCAGCTTTCGTCTGCCAGCCCGACCTTCATGTCCTTGACTTGATAGATTTCTTCACCATCCGCCAGTACACGGCCATTGGCAACGCCAAGCTTAAGCTTGCGGTCAATGACACGGGTGAAATCCACGAAATAGGTGAGCATTTTACGGTCGGGTTTGACCATGCCTTTCAGCTTGACCTCGCCGACGCCCATGGCCATGCCCTTGCCGGTCATGCCGCGCCAGCCCAGATTAAAGCCGGTCAGCTGCCACAGCCCGTCCAGGCCCAGGCAGCCGGGCATGATCGGGTTGCCAGGGAAATGGCAGTCGAAGAACCACAGGTCCGGGGTGATGTCGAATTCCGCAACAACATGGCCTTTGCCGAACTCGCCGCCATCCGCACTGATGTCTGTAATGCGGTCCATCATCAGCATCGGCGGTGCCGGCAGCTGGGCGTTGCCCGGCCCAAACAGCTCGCCCCGCGCGCATTTCAGCAATTCGTTCTTGTCAAAGCTGCTCGGGTAATCGGCCATTCGGGCGTATCTCCTGCCTAGGGTCTGGTCTATAAGTATTTCTGGCTTCGTGTAACACCCGGCCAAAGGGTCCTGCAAGGGGACCCCGCGTCACTTCCTGCGCTGAATGTGCCACACGCACACAAGAAACACCTGCCTAGCTGCGAATGAATTTCATTTGAAAAACCCTGGGTGTTGCACCTATATATACGGTCAGCAACGCGATGCAGGATCTGCTCATGACGCCAAACAGCGAAGACACAGCCACCCGCTGGCTGACAGAGGCCGGGCTAAGACCCACCCGGCAGCGGGTGGCGCTTGCCGAATTGCTGGTCGGCGACGGCAAACACCGCCATATCACCGCCGAAAGCCTGTTCGAGTCGGCCAAGAAGAAAGGCGCCGCCGTATCGCTGGCCACCGTCTATAATACTCTGCGCGCCTTTTGCGATGCCGGTGTGCTGCAAGAAATCCCGCTGGACGGCTCCAAAAGCTATTTCGACACCAACACCCACGATCATCCGCATTTCTTCTGGGAGGATGAAGGCCGCGTCAGCGACGCGCCCGCACAGGAACTGGTGATTCACAAACTGCCGGAAGCCCCCGAGGGGATGGAGATCGCCTCAGTCGATGTGGTGATCCGCCTGCGCAAGGTCTGACCCGCCGGCACTGAGCTCTGACCTGCGGGCACTGAGCACTGTGCGCAGAATAGCACGCGCCTTAAAGGCCGGCGAAGCGTCCGGCAATTGCCTATGCGCCGCCAGAATCACCGGCTCCTCTGCGGCTTGGTCTGTGATCCGAATAGCGCACAATGGCTTGCCATCATAACTCATCCCGCCAGGCGGCAGGCTGTAGCTGATGCCGACACCTTCGCCATTGGCGGCCAGGCTGCGCAGCAATTCCAGCGAATCCGCCCGGTGGGCAATCCGTGGCACCAGCCCCTGCGCCTTGAACAATCCCAGCATGTGCTGCACAGATAAGCCTTCCTGTGACAGCACCAGCGGATGCAGCACCACCTCTGCCAGGGTAAGGCCGCTGCGCGTTGCCAGCGGATGTTCAGGCGGCACCAGCGCGTGGGGTGAAAACCGGTCCAGTTCCGCCCGGCTGAACCCGGCATCCAAACCCAGGTCATAGGTGATAGCCAGATCCGCTTCGCCTTCGGTCAGCGCATGGATCAAAGGGTCGAACCCGCAGGCACGGTGGCGGATCTCCACCTCTGGCAGCGCTTGGCGCAGGGCCTTCAGCGCTGGTGCCAGCAGGAACGGCGCAAGGTCCGAGAAACAGGCCAGCATTAACCCTCTTTGCACGGCACCGGAGCCTTTCGGGTCTTCCAGCCGCCGGGCATGATCCAGCAGTTCCTGCGCATGTGCCGCGAAATCCCGGCCCTGGGGTGTCAATGCCAGCGCCGCCCCGCGGCGGCGCAGGAACAGAGAATAACCAAGGTGGTCTTCGATCCGGCTGAGGGCTGCAGACAGGGCTGGCTGGCTTACATGCACCGCCTCGGCCGCTGCGGACAGGCTGCCATGCTGCACCACGGCGCAGATGTATTCATAATGGCGCAACGTAAGATATAACATGAGGTTAAGTGTATAATAGAAAGATATGATTTGAAACTATGCCCTTTGACCGGCAGGAATGTCGCACCAGAATTGCATCATTCAGCAGCGGAGGCCGCCATGGTCCACCCCCTTATCACTCCAGAACACATCGAACAGTTTCAGCGCGACGGCGTTGTTCTTATCCGCGGGTTGTTTACCGAACAGGTTGAGCTGCTGCGCGCCGGGGTGGCCGCCAATATGGAAAACCCTGGGCCATATGCGTCGAATAACGAAAAGGCCGGCCAGACCGGACGCTTCTTTGACGACTACTGCAACTGGACCCGGATCCCCGAATTCCAGCAGGCGATCGCGCAATCCCCGGCTGCAGAAGTCGCCGCTGACCTGATGAAATCCACTTCGGTGCAAATGTTCCACGATCATGTTCTGGTCAAGGAACCGGGCACATCAATGCCGACCCCATGGCATCAGGACGGGCCATACTATTTTGTCGAGGGGCAGCAGACCATCAGTTTCTGGTCGCCGCTGGATGAGGTGAAGGAAGCCGCATTGCGCTGTGTGGCAGGCTCCCACAAATGGGAAAAGGAAGTGCTGCCGACCCGTTGGGTCTCCGAGGAGGACTTCTTTGCGGACGAAGGGCAGTATATGGCTGTTCCTGATCCTGATGCCGAAGGCATGACCGTGGTGGAATACCCGATGCAACCGGGTGATGCGATCGCCTTTAACTATAAGACGCTGCACGGTTCCCGTGGCAACACCTCAACTGCGCGCCGCCGTGCGTTTTCGCTGCGGCTGGTGGGCGATGATGCACGCTACGTTGAGCGTCCCGGCCCCACATCGCCGCCATTCCCGGGGCATGAAATGCAGCCCGGCCAGCGGCTGCGCGAGGATTGGTTCCCGGTCCTGCTGCAGCGGTAGCAGGGGAGGGGGCTTTGCCCCCTCAGGCCTGGCGGCCTTCACCCCCAGGGTATTTTAACCAGAAAGAAGCAGAAGCGGGCAGCCTTGGCCGCGCGCTTATTTTTTCAGATCACGGCGGATGCCCATGTTTTCGGCGTTGGAAAACGAACAGGTTTTGCAGATGCCGAACTGTTTGAGAAAACCGCGCTTGCGGGCTCCGGCGGCCTCGTCCGAACGGTAGGCGGCAAGGAAGCCGTCCTGCTCGACATTGGGCAGCTGGATCACCTGGTCATAGTCGATACAGCACAGGCCCAGATCGCCGTTCCAGAACACCACCGACTGAAACAGCGGCACCGTGCACATCGCATGGCTGGTGTGGCGCGGGTGGCGGCGCAGCTCTTTCTGACGCGGCAGGAAATGCGCAAATTCGCGTTTCTGATCGTCAGAGGTGTAGGAGCCGATCGAGAATGTCTTGAACCGCACCCGGTCAAAACCGGCGTTGCGCGCCCAGGCTTCCATTTCGTCCATCTGCGGTTCGGAATAGCTGGTCAGCAGTGTCTGCAGCACTGTGACCGGGGTCTTGAAGCCCAGGTCCTTTTTGATGTTCAGGAATTCTTCAATGCTGGCCTTGACCTTATCGAAGTCGGAATTGACCCGGTAAGTTTCCTGCGCCTGCTTTGAAAAGCCGTCCATGCACAGATTTACGCGGGCAAGTCCCGAGCGGATCAGCCGTTCGCTCATGTCCGGAGTGAGGCGGGTGGCATTGGTCGACAGATAGGTGTCATGGCCATTTTCATGAGCGTAGGCGATGAAATCGGGCAGGTCTTTGTGCAGGGTCGGCTCACCCGAGAAGCTGAAATAGATCGCGGGCTTTTCCCGCTGGTCCTTGAAATCGTCGATGATCTTGCGGAACACGTTCGGCTTCATCATGCCGCGTTTGCGCTGCATGGCAAAGGTGACCGGGCACACCGGGCAGCGCAGGTTGCAGCTGTTGGTGGCGTCGATGATGATGATCTTTGGCGGCCGCCGGAAGTACGCTAGCGGCAGCAGCCGGGCCAGCATATGCAGAGCCCGTTCATGCAGTGCCGGCGGCTTGGCGGGCAGGTCTGGCTGCGCTGTTTCCGGCTTCAGGTCCGGAACGGGGGCTAGATCTTTCATGCGTTGGCCTCAATATGCTGCGTACGGGATCCACCTTAAGGGCCGGGAGAGGCGAGGCAAGCCTTTGCGGGGTCACATTGCGTGAGCATTACGTGAGCGGCCAAACAGCAAAGCTGCATCTGGCCTGTTCGGAGAAGAAGCCCGCAGACAGCCAGTAAAAGCTGCATTGTGTGTGGAAACGGAAATTCAAAACAGCGGTCACCGCCGGTTTTGGACGGAATCGCTGCCTTCAATTGGTGTCAGCTGTGCGCCGCAAAGGGCAGCAATATGCTGATTGATGAGCGACGACTGGCGGCTGCAGGCCCAGCAATGCGGCCATACCCCGGCAGAAGAGGCATCTGTGACCCGATCCAAGACAGCGTCCGGGAGCCGATCCCGGGGCCTGCCATGGACATCGTCCAGCCGCATCAGCGAAACAAGAAACACGCGGCAGGCGCCCGCCACGAGGGTCTGCGCGCCGAAGGAAGGACAATGCCGCGCACAGCCCCCGCCGGCGCCGGAACTTGCGGATTGACCTTGAGCCTCGGGATCTGGCACTCCGGCGGGGCTGGCTGGAGCGGCAGCCTTCCGGCGGTTACTTCGAGAAACTCATAGGCAGGTTGAAGCTGATTTGATTGATCTGCAGCTTTTTCGGCGCCGCTGGGAACTTGCCGGCCCGGGCGACGGCTTGCAGGGCCGCCTGATCAAAGGCTGCGACGCCCGATGACCTGGCAATCCGGTGGCTCAGCAGCTGGCCCGACCGGGAGACGGTAAGGCGCACCACAACCTGACCTTGGCCGCTGGCGCCGGCGGGGTAGCGTTTGCGCCGTTCCACACGGGCGCGGATCTTGGCGCCCCAGATACTGCGCAGCTTGGCTCGCCGTCCGGACTCTGCTGTTGCCACCTGTGCCCCGCCTGATTGCCCGGCCTGAGCGCCGCCGCCCGATCCGGCGGCCCGCTGTTCGGCCTGGCCGGCCGAGGCCTGTTCGGATTTACGGGCCTGCTGCGGTTCCGGCTTTGGCTCTGGTTTCTGCGGCTTTGGCGGTGATGGTGGCGCAGTGTCGATTTGCAGATTATCCGTTCTTGCCGGCGCAGGTATTGCAATCTGTGCTGCGGCCCGCGGTGCCTGGTCAAGTGCCAGTTGCGGCAGGGAAGGGACGTTGGCCGGCGGCAACGGTTCAACGCTTTGGGTTGCGATCTGCGGGGAAGTCTGCGGCGGCTTCTCCCAGGCCTCGGCCATTTCCACTACAGCTTCAGGCGCCGCCTGGATTGACACCATCGCCGTGCCGCCCGCGCCGCTGGATTGCGCACCGGAACCAGGCACGCGGGCAAACAGCGCCACATGGATCAACACGGCAATGCCGGCAAAAACGGTGAATTCAGCGGCACGTTTCATGGCTGGCGGACCACCAGTTCGGCCTGGCTGAAGCCTGCTGCCGCCAGCTGGCGCAGGAGGCGGGCCAGGGCTTTTGCCTCCAGCCGGGCGTCGGCGCGCAATTGCAGAACCGGGGTGCCGCTGCTGACCGCAGCCAGCCGCGTGAGGGCTTCGCCGCCTTCAGCCCCATCGAAATGCATCCGGCCTTCGGCATTGATGTACAGCACAGGCCCGGCTCCGGGGTCTGCTTCAATTGCTGCGTCCGGCGGCGCTACCTCAAACGGGTCAGGCTGCGCTAGGCGCGAGGTCATCAGGAAAAAGATCAGCAGCAGGAACACCACATTGATCATCGGTACGATGGATTCAGTCCGCGGACGGCGGGGCGCCTCTGTCAGGTCCATGCGCGGCTCCTTATTCCACCAGCACAAAATTGCTGTAGCCTGCCTGCCGCAGCAGCCCGGTCACATCGGTGATACGCTGCAAGTCGGCGCCGTCGCGGCCGCGCAGGATCAGCATATCGGTGGGTTTTTCCATCAGCGGTGCCAGTGCCTGGGCCAGGTTGCTGTCTGCCACCGGCACGCCATTCACATCCAGATTTCCCGTACCGATTCCGACCAGCCGCGGCGGTCCCGAGTAGCTGCCGCCCTGGGCCGCCAGCGGCAGCTGCAGCACCGCATCGGTGCCAAAGCGCGACGCCAGCATGAAGAACACCAGAAGCAGAAACACCACGTCGATCATGGGCGTCAGGCTTGGCTTGCGCCGCGGTTTCAGGGTTTCGGTGAACTCCATGGCTCTATTCGGCCGCCAGTTTCAGCAGCTGCGGATCATGGGCGATAAAGATACGGGCGGCACTGTCCTCAAGGTCGCGGCGGATGCGGGTGATCACCGCTTCAAACCAGGTCAGCGCGGCAGAGGCGGGGATCGCCACTGCCATGCCTGCGGCAGTGGTCAGCAACGCCTCCCAGATGCCGCCTGCCAGCAGCGCAGGATCAGCCTTGGAGCCGGCCGCTTGCAACGCCTGGAAGGCGGCAATCATGCCCAGAACGGTGCCCAGCAGGCCCAGAAGCGGGGCGATGGTGGCAATCAGCTCCAGCGCGCCAAGACCGGTGGCCGCTCTGGCGAGATGCAGTTTGGCCACCCTGGCGGTTTCCTCGCGGGCGCGGTCCTCGGGCAGGGCAGCGGCGGCGGTCAGCGCTGCGCTGACGACTTTGGAGCGCACCCCGATCCGGTTTTTGACGATCGCTTGGGCCGCGGTGCGGTCCCCGCGTTCAAAGGCTTGCACGGCCTGTCCTGCCTTGCCGCGCGACCAGGCGCCGATCAGCGCCAGGCGCCAGATCTTCCACAGAATCAGGGCCATTGTAACAACCGACAAGACGGCGATCGCCCAGATTGAAGGGCCGCCATCGCGCAGGAATTTCAAGGCCTTGGATGAAGCGTCACGTGCCACCTGTGCCAGTTCATCCTGGCTGGCGGGCGGGACTGACGGGGGCACTGGGCCCGCCTCGGCTGCTGTCACCGGTTTCCCGCTTCCCTCCGGCACTTCAGTCACCGGCGCGCTGGCTGGAAGTTGAGGCACAGAGCCCCCCGGCGCGTCCAATGCAATCTCCGGCACCGGCGTGGCAGGGGTTTCCTGGGCTGCCGCCCAGGCCGCGGTCAGCATCAAAAATGCCGCCAGCGCTGCAGGGATACGAATGGTCATGTCTGGCTCCAATATGCTGCGATGTAACTGGTTTTAGGATTTGTCTGCTTTGCCATGAGCGCTGCGCGCAGGTGCTGGGATTCGGCCTTATCACAGGCAAACCAAAGGGAATACCCAAGGTACCGCCCCCGCTCCGCCAGCGCGCGCTCCGCCAGCAGGACGCGGCCATTGGCGGCCTCGGGCACTTGGAACCCCAACGCCTCCAGCAAGGGGCTGCGGATGCCGCGGCTGGTATAGGCTGCGGTCTGGCCCGCCCAGGACAGGGGCGCGCTGGCGCCGTCCCTCTCGGGATGTTCCTCGCGGATGGCGGATACCCGGCTCTCGATCCGGGTGATGGCGGTCTTGGTGCGTCCGGAGGTTCCTGTGGCGGCGCCAAGCGTGTGCAGCACCTCCTGCCAGGGCGTGCCATAGGAGCCGAACTCAGCCCGTGGGGCGATGGCCGGCGCAATGCGCGACAAAAATGCGTCGTCGCGCCAGGTCATGCCGGACCACCGGCCAACGATCAGCTCCGGCTCCAGCGCCGTGATCTTCTCGAAATTGATTTCGCCTTGAAACACCGCCGGGCGGGCGTCTCCCAGCGCATCATGGCCCCAAGGCCACACGCCAGAGCGGTCGTTGCCATGCCATTTGCGCAGGGCGATTGGCGCCTGGCCCAAGGCCAGCAGAAAATTATGCCCGAAAAAGCGGACAGAGACGATGCGTTCGGGTTTGGCAGGCACGGCGGCCAAGCTGGACTGGTGTTGTATTTCTACCGGAAACGTATCCGTTGCGGCGGACAGAGCGGTGGCCAGCAGCATGGCCGACGCTTGTACCGTCATTCTAATTGTCCGGTGCAGCAGGCCACAGCAAATCGGCTGCGCGGGATTGGCACCCGGAGGTTTCAGCCACAGCCTCAGCGTCACAACATCTCTCCAGCCGGCTGCCTCAGGAGGTTCTGAAGGCCATGTTCTTTGGGGGTGGCTGGACTAACGGCGGAAAAATAATCCGCCAGCGTCTTGCTGAACTCGCGCCCATATGGCGCGCGGGAATTCATAAGAAACCTTAGTTGTTTCGTCAAGAATTTTTTGCGTGCCAGCAGGCAGAGCACTGTTTCAAGCTGGTGTTCGAGGAGTGCCAACACGGTTTTGCGATTGGCCTTATCCACCGGCTGTGCCGCCGCGACATTGCTGGCACGGTCAATGGCTGCAAAGAGATGGAGCTTTCAGCCACTTCGCAACCGTCTTCGGGGTGATGCCAAGCTTCCGGTTCAGCTCCGCGATCGAAGCCTGCGTATCCCGGGACATTGCAGCGCAACACCCCGCCGGGTGACAGGGTGCGGCGCTGCCATCACGACGTCTGTCCCATAGTGTTTCCGTTCACTCCTACGCAAGGATCACACCATCAAACTGCGGGATCAAATGGCCGGGGCGCACTGGGCGCCCCGGCTGCGGTTTTATTCGCCGGGTACGGCCTGAAGCTCCGGCTCATCATGGTGGTGATGCTCTTTGACCGGGCGCATCAGCAGGTTGGCAAAGAAGGCCACCGCCAGCAGCGCCGCCATGCAATACATGGTGGTATTGTAGAGGCCGGGGGTCGGATCCAGAGTGCCGGCCGGGGCGATCTCCATCAGTTTGGCGATGGTCACGGTTTTGGCCGCAACCAGCTGATCCAGCTGCGCCACGGGGGCGCCGAACTTGGCCGCAAAGGCAGCCGGGTCGACTTTGGCTGCCAGATCCTGAACCGCGCTGGTCACCGACATCTGCCGCAGCGAGGTGATGGCCAGCGGCCCAAGAACCCCTGCGGTCGACCAGGCTGTCAGCAGCCGGCCGTGGATGCCGCCCACATGCATGGTGCCGAACATATCGGCCAGATAGGCCGGGATGGTGGCAAAGCCGCCGCCGTACATCGAGAAGATCAGCATTGTCGCCAGGTAGAAGCCCGCCAGATAGATCAGCGACGGATTGGCCGCAGCGGCAGAGGCGAAATAGGGGATCGACAGATACAGCGCGGTGCCCAGAATGAAAAAGCACATGTAGGTGGCCTTGCGCCCGATATAGTCTGACGCAGAAGCCCAGAAGAACCGCCCGACCATGTTGAACACGGAAATCATCAGCACATAGGTTGATGCAAAGGCGGCGGTTGCCACCAGCGGCATCACCGAACCGAAGATCTCGGACATCATGGTCTTGGCAACCCCGATCACGCCGATGCCGGCGGTCACGTTGAAGCACAGCATCACCCACAGCTGCCAGAATTGCGGTGTCTTCAGCGCCTGGTCGATATGCACGTCGTTCTGTGTCACCAGCCCCGAGGCGGCGGGTTTCGGTGTCCAGCCTTCCGGCGTCCAATCCTTGGCCGGAACCCGGTACTGGAAGGCGGCCAGGATCATCACCACAAAATAGACGATGCCAAGCGTCATGAAGGTCTGCGCAGCGCCGGTGCTGCCGGTGCCCACCGCATAGGCGCCGGCTTCGCCGCCAAAGGCAGCTGCCTGGGTAGCGCTGGCAAGCACCACCTCGACCTGGCCCTGGGCTGTCTGGGCAAACACCCGGCCGTTTTCGACCACTGTCTGCACGGCGTCCTGGGTGCCGAGATAGGTGGGGGCGGTCTGGTACAGGCTCAGCAGCCAGCCTTTGACCGGTGCGGCGATCATCGCGCCGCCGCCAAAGCCCATGATGGCCATACCGGTAGCCATGCCGCGGCGGTCGGGGAACCAGCGGATCAGCGTCGAGACCGGCGAGACATAGCCCAGACCAAGCCCGCAGCCGCCGAGCACGCCGTAGCCGAGATAGACCAGCCACAGCTGATGGCTGGAAATGCCGAAAGAGCCGACAATGAAACCGCCGCCCCAGAGCAGCGCGGCCACCACGCCGACCATGCGGGGGCCGACCTCTTCCAGCCATTTTCCGGCAAAGGCTGCGGCCAGGCCAAGGCAGACGATGGCCACCGAGAAGATCCAGACCACCGAAGCCAGGCTCCAGTCATCGGCGCTGGAGGCGATCACCCCCAGTTCGCGGGTCAGCGGCGGATTGAAGACCGACCAGGCATAGACTGAGCCGATGCAGAGGTGGATTGCGATGGATGCCGGCGGCACGCGCCAGCGGTTAAAGCCGGGTCCGGCAGTGATGTGGGCCTTGTGCAGGATCCCCAGCCCGCCGGGTGATCGGTTGCTCATGTGTTGTCCTCCCTTGTGCTGTTCCGGCTGCTGCAACCTCCTATTGCGGCGGTCCGGAATGGCGTTCGGCAATGTGCCGTGGCTTGACAAGGGCGGAGGATTGCCACAGCTGTCAATTAAATAATTTAGCAATAACAATAGCTTATCGCGACACTTTGTCCACTGGGGTCAGGGCCGCAGGGCGGTGCCGGGACATTCTGTCCGCACCTGTACGGCGGTTGCGCCGGGATTTGCGCCAAATTGTCCGGATCAGGCATCAGCCGGGCAGGGCAGAAAAATCTCGAAGCGGCTGCCCTGTCCGGGTTGCGACTGGACAGTGATCCGCCCGCCTGCGCGACTCACCAGCTGGTGGCTGATCGACAGGCCCAGCCCGGTGCCCTGCGCCTGTTTGGTGGTGAAGAACGGATCGAAGATGCGGTTCTGCAGCTCGGGCGGAATGCCAGTGCCGGTATCTGCGGCGGCCAAAAGCACCCCGTCCGGGGCATCTTCAGCGGTCAAAGTCAGGCGGCCGCCACCGGGCATGGCCTGCACTGCGTTGAGGATCAGATTGACCAGCACCTGCTGCAGTTCTGTGCGCGACATCCGCACCTCGCGCGTGCTGGTCAGGCGGGTCTCTGCCTCGACCAAACTGGCGTCGAGCTGATGACGGGTCAGCACCAGGCAGTCCGACAGCACCTCGGCCGGGGAGATCAGTCCGGAGGCGCCGGAGTATTCTTCGGGGCGGGCGAACTGCAGCAGTTTTGAGACGATCACGCCGATCCGGTAAACCTGATCGTCGATGAGGCGGAATTCCTCCTCGACCGGGGCGGCATGTTCGCCCAGTACCGAGCGGGCGAGGTCGAGATTGCCCTGGATCACCGCCACCGGGTTGTTGATCTCATGCGCGACGGAGGCGGTGATTTCACCAACCGCGGCGAGCTTTTCAGAGACAATCAAACGTTCGGTGGTCTGTTCCAGCCGCCGGTTCGCCTCGCGCAGATCAGCGGTGCGTTCCCCGACCTTGGCTTCAAGGCTTTCGCCCCAGTGCCGCAATTGCCGGTCGCGCTCCTGGACCTGGTCCAGCAGGCTGTCGAAATGGGCGGCCACGCGGGCAATTTCGCCGCTGGCAGCCTGCGGGCGGTTGCGCGCAGTGAAGTCGCCCTGTTCAACCCGGGCGATGGTCTGGTTCATGCCCTCGAGAGGGCGGAAGATGCGCCCTGCCCACCGCAGGAAGATCGGCACCGACAAGGCGGCGATCAGCAGGAAAGCGCCCCCCAACGCCAGCACCGAGCTGCGCTTGGCCTGGCGGAACGGGGTTTCCAGAAAGCCGACATAAAGCATCCCGGCCCGGCTGCCGCGGCTGTCGAGGATCGGTTCATAGGCGGAAATGTACCAGTCATTCACCACAAAGGCGCGGTCGAGCCAGATTTCGCCGCGCCCCAGCACCTGGCCGCGCACCTCGGCCGAGACCCGGGTGCCAAGCGCGCGCACGTTTTCGAACAGCCGCACGTTGGTGGAGATCCGCACGTCCTCGAGAAACAGCGTGGCGGTGCCCTGGCTGCCTTCCGGCAGGCTTTGCTCGCGGTAGACCAGCGCGTTGATGGTGTCGATGAAGCCGAGATTGCGGTTCAGCAGCCGCCCGCCGGCCAGAAGCGCAGGACGGCCATCCGGCAGGGTGACCGGGGCGGCCGAGTGAATGATCATGCCGCGGGTTTCGGCGCTGCGGCTGGTTGGCACTGCAGCTTCGGTTGCGACCAGCGGGATGGCGGCGCGGGCGGCGAGGCCGGGGGCCAGCGTATCAAGCTGGGCGGCGTTCAGAATGTCGACGGCGCTTTGCCATTGCCCGGCCAGGGCACCGCTCAGAACCGGCCAGTCGGCGGGCGTAAACCCGGGCTGGCCGCCGGGGCCTGCAAGATACAGGAAATCAAGGCCGAGCCGGGCCTTTTCCTGCGCCAGGAAATCCGCCGTGCTGCCCGCCGTCAGCGCGCTGCGGAGGCGGACCGATTGCGCCACCGCGTCCAGCTGCTCACCCGAGGTGGCGGTCAGCCGTGCCAGATACTGGTCGGCAATGGTTAGATCGCCGGTCACCTTGCTGATCAGCAACCCGTCGATTTTGTCCGACCAGCGCCAGGTGGTGAAACCCAGCAGCAGCGGCATCAGCACCAGCATCGGCATCAGGGCAATCACCAGCAACCGGACCCGGACCGATTGCAGCAGCGGGCGCAGGCTGTTCATGGGCTTACAGTCCCCAGGCCGCGCATTTGCGGTCGATTGTCTTGCGCGAGACACCCAGCTGCCGCGCCGCTTCGCTGCGGTTGCCGCCAACGGCCTCCAGTGCCTGCAGGATCTCGCGGCGTTCAACCTCCTCCAGCGGCAGGATACTGGCCGCGGGCCGGGCGGGCGCCAGGGTGTCCAGGGAGAAGCTGCCGAAGATCAGGGAGCGTTCAATGAAGTTCCTGAGCTCGCGGATATTGCCGGGCCAGTCATGCCGCAGCAAAGCCGATTTGACGCCGGCGGGCAGCGCCAGCGGCGGCAGCTGCAGCTGGGCGGCGATTTCAGTCAGGAACAGTTCGGCAAGGTCAATTATGTCGGAGCCGCGTTCGCGCAGGGGCGGCATCGCAATGTCGATCACGTTGATGCGGAACAGCAGATCGGCGCGGAAACTCCCGGCGTCCACAGCCTCGGCCAAAGCGCGGCTGGAACTCATCACAAAGCGCAGATCAAGCTGCACCGTGCGTTCGGTGCCGATCGGGCGGATGCGCCCGTCTTCCAGCACCCGCAGCAGCGTACTTTGCGCCGAAGGGCTGAGCTCGCCGATTTCATCAAAGAACACAGTGCCGCCCTGCGCCGAGGCCAGCAGCCCTTCGCGGCCCGCCGGGGCGCCGGGAAAGGCGCCGGGGGCATGGCCGAACAGCTCGTATTCGATCACATCAGCCGGGATGGCGCCGCATTGCACCGGCACAAAGGGCGCCCCGGCGCGATTGGAGCGCATATGCAGGTGGCGGGCGGCGACCTCCTTGCCGGTGCCGGAAGCGCCGGTGATCAGCACCGGTGTTGAAACCTGTGCGACCCGGTCCAGGGTGCTGCAGACCCGGGCAATTGCGGGGGAGGTTCCGACCAGTTCGCGGCGGCGGCGGCGGCCGGCGCCGGTGGTTTCCAGCTCGCGGCGCAGCAGCATGTTTTCCCGCTTTAGGCGGGCGGTTTCCAGACAGCGGCGCAGGGCATTCAGAATCTGGTTCGAGCGGAATGGCTTAAGGATAAAGTCCGACGCACCGGCGCGCAGGGCGTCGATCGCGGTTTGCAGATCGGCATAGGCAGTGATCAGTATGGTGTCGGTAAAGCCGCCGTCACGGCGTTGCTCCGCCAGCCATTCGAGGCCTTTCTGGCCAGGCATAATGTTGTCGAGAATCATCACGTCATATTGCCGGGTGTTGAGCAGGGCGGCGGCAGCTTCGGTGTTTTCGGCTTCATCCACCAGCCGGCACAGAGGGCGCAGGGTTTTCACCAGGAAATTACGCATGCCCGGCTCATCGTCCACAATGAGTATGCTTGCCAGTTCAAGCGGGTCGGTCAGCGCTGCCAAATCTGTAATTGTCATACCTGCCGCTTTTCGGTGGGGGCGGGGACGGACTATTGTCGCTTTCCAGCGGTTTGTCGAGAGAACAGATCCATCAGCCGGGGCTGGGCTGATATGCATAGCTGGAATGAAGCAAAGAAGTTGCCAATGTGTCTCCGCAATGAGCAGCGTGTTTGCGGCAAGTCGTCACAATACCAATGCCTAGCGCGGCTAAATGCGTCAGGGCGCCGTTGCAGAAATTTGCGCCCGCAAGATTCACATTTCGAAACCATGCAATCAGACGGGTTTCATGACGAAGCCAACGCCTGCCCGCCACCGCTCGGCAATCTGCCCGCAGCGACCCTCAACACGCCTCGTTGGCACGTTGGGCAGCATTTCCACTTCACTCCAGGATCAAGGACCCCGCAACATGGGCGCTGAAAATACCGATACCGCAGGTGTTGTTGTCGAGCGCTTGGACACCGCCCTGCGCCTGACATTCCCGGTGCCGCAAAAAAGAACGCGATAGGCAGTGGCACGTATCTCAAGATGGGTGAGGCGCTTGATGAAGCTGCGGCGGATGCCTCAATCCGGGCCGTTTGGATCAGAGGTGCGGGGCGCGCGTTTACAAGCGGGAATGACATAGACGACTGTTCGCAAACTGGTTGACGGTGACGATTGGCCGGCGGCCCGGTTTATCAACGCACTTGTCACGTTTCCCAAACCGATTGTCGCGCGGGTGGAGGGTCTGGCGATCGGCATCGGAACAACCATGCTCCTGCACTGCGATCTGATTTGCGCGTCCAATGACACCCAGTTCCAACTTCCGTTTGTAAATCTCGGCCTGGTACCTGAAGTCGGCGCATCCTATCTGCTTCCACGGTTAATCGGGCACGCAAAGGCGGCCGAGTTGATATTGCTGGGCGGTATGTTCGGTGCCGAAGAGGCGGTCACTCTCGGCCTGGTCAACAACGCTCTGCCTGCAGATGAAGTCGCACAGGCAGCGGAACCAGCTGTCATGGCTCTCGTCAAACAGCCACCCAACGCTGTCATCAATTCAAAAGCCCTTCTGAAGGCACCTCTGACCGGAAATCTGAGAGATCGAGTTCGCGGCGAGATCGTGCAATTCGGTGCGGGCATCAAATCCGAAGAATTTACAGAGGCACTCACCGCATTCATGGAAAGACGAGAGCCCACATTTTGAGTTGTGCTGAAATAAGAAGCTGATGTCATTGCTGTCGGCAAAGTCAAGGAACGAACGTTGATGATTAAAAGCAAGAAGTAGAAGCCAATTCAGTTCGAAAGCACTGAAAGAACACGAAAGTCACTCTTGCGATGGGCGTTGTTGGGCAACTCGAGCCTGAGGGGACAAGCGGGTTCAGCGGCCCGTCGGCACGGCGATACGGGATCTGAATGGCAAGGGTCTTATACCGGCGGCACAGCGTTGAGTAATCGGGAACGGGCCAGTCCAGCCCCGCCAGAGGTCTGCAACAACACCGTGCAGGCCGTGGTATTAGGGCGGGGCCCGGCGCGACCTCGGCCTGCGTTGGAAAAACTTCCCAAAGTGGAAGCCGCACGGGCCTGGGATTAGCCTATGGGGAAAGCGCGCCGATGGCTGGAGGCGGGGCTTGCGCAGGCGCAATGGTCTGGTGGATGCGGTCTGCTCCCTCGGTGGTGCGCGCGGTATCGGTTTTGACCGCGCCGGAAGATATCGATGATGCGCATCGGGCCGCCGCAGCACGGACAGGGTGCGCGAAGGGTGGTTTGGCGTGAGCGGCCCATTTGGTCTTTCGGAGCCGAGCGGCGAATTCCTTTGCGTCTGCCAGCACCATGTAATCGCCGAAGAAGGCCAGTTGGCCAGTGCGGTGCAACTCCATCAGCCCTTCGAGGAAAAGGCGCCTGAACAGTCTGGGCAGGACACGCAGATGCAGAAGGAAACCCGGTTTGCAGGCCAGCCGCCGGGTGCTGTCCGGTGACAGGCCTCTATCGAGGGTGATCATGCGGATGCGGGGATGATGCGCCAGCGCTGATCCCCAAGTGTGGAGCACGCTGGTCATTCCGGCGCGGGCGCCGGGGCGCTTGGGGCCTGCGGCGAGGGTCATGACCGATCCGGCCGAGACGCGGAACAGCAGGCCGCAGACCATATGGAAGTACCGCCAAGGGCAGCAGGTCTTCGGCCCGCGCTGCCAACCAGCCGCGCGCCGCCGGCCCCTGGCACTTCGGGTAGTACCGGTTCTTGTAAGAGTTATAGGCGATGTGATGGTGGCCGCACTTGGCGCATCGGTGTTCACCTCCAGCAGACGGGTGGCGGAACTGTGCCGCAAGCTATGCAGCGTGGCAGGTTTGGAAACACTTGCCGTGTGTTTGGCCGGGGGCGAAGGCGCGGTTCAGTTGCCGCGATGAGATCGGGTTGACCTTCGGCTTGCCGGGAAACAGCCAACCCTCCGGTCGCGCCTCCCGCTAATTGTCGTGCTGCAGATCCAGCAATCCCGGTGACAGCATGACCTTGCGATTTTTGCCACCCTTGCCTTGGCCGGCATGGATCAGCAACCGGTCGGTTTCGGGCTCGTTCGATGAATCCGCTGCGCTGCGAATGAACGGCGGCTCTGATGAAATCGCCTGGGCAAAAAGCGTTTCGATGGATGAGGATTACACGCTTTTTGCCCAGGCTTGCATGGTGTGATGTGTTGACTGAAACAACACGGTAGGTATCTGTCATGTCCAACTTTTAGGCACGCAAATCCTCTGGCGTGGCAGTGCCCGGTGATCGCTGCAGAAACTTCGCAAAATCCTTAGTCGCCTGGATATGTGATTTCTGCGCCTGGTCGCCCATCCCCCGGATGTGCATGTCTTCGATCATCCGCGCACGCAGCGGGGTCATCTTCTCCTCTGTCATGGAAACCTCCTGTCAATTGACTGAGAAAGTCCCAATCGTCAGACCGGTCAGGAAGATCGCGAAATGCGAAGAATCCCGGGATGGTTCACTACACCAGCCACAAACGCCATTGCCGCAAAGCGCCTTTGCCCTTGGTTTCGGAGCGGCCCCTTACCACAGTCGGCCTTTCGCATATTCCGCATAGCCTTCGTCATAGGCTTCGGCTTCGAACCCGGCCTCCTGCTCCTTTAGAAACTGGCCCGCGGTGGGAAGTTCCGGGCGTTCACGGTCCTGATCCCACAGGCGCGAACGCATAATCGCCTTGGCGCATTGAAAATACAGCTCGTCTATGGTGATCACGGCCACCGTGGCCGGGCGCCGTCCCTTGCGTTCAAAGGTGGTGCAGGCGGTTTCGTCGGCGGTCAGGTATGCGGTGCCGTTCACCCGCACCACATTGTTTTCGCCCGGAACCATGAACATCAGGCTGACACGGCTGTCGCGCACGATGTTGCGCAGCGAGTCGAGCCGGTTATTGCCGCGCCAGTCCGGCAGCCACAGGGTGCAGGCGTCCGCGATATGCACCACCGGGCCATCATCGCCGCGCGGGCTTGCGTCGGTGCCCTCAGGGCCGATGGTAGACAGCACCAGGAACCAGGAGGCCTCGATCCAGCGCTGGTACAGCGGTGTCAGACGGGTGGCGACTTTGCTCAGCGACCGCGGCACCGGGGTGCCGTAGATGTGCTCAAGTGTTTCGATGCCGGTGATTTTCTGCATGCTCTGGCCTCCCTTTGGCTGCAGGATATCTTGCCCTTTTGCGCTAATGGGGTCAGTTTCGGATCAAATGGGCCAAAATGCGGATATCCGCCGGCGAGGGTGGTCTTCGTCTGATGCTGTGCAGTTGCTGCCGCATGGAGTGGCGTCTTATGCGCGCGGCTACAAAGACGGCTATGTCTCCACCTGGCATGATCATCCGCGCCACCAGCTGGTTTATGCAGTGGCCGGGCTGATGATGGCTGAGGCCGACGGCACCAGTTGGGCGGTGCCTGCGGGCTCTGGTTTGATCGTGCCTGCGGCCATGCTGCATGAGATCCGGATGGTGGGAGAGGTGCAGTTGCAATCCTTGTATATTGATCCGGCGGAAACCGGCGCCGGGGCGATGGCCGCCTGCCGTGCGGTGACTATCCCGCCGCTGCTGGCGGGCCTGATCGAGGCGCTTTGCGCGATGGGCAATCCCTGGCCGTTGCCGCCCCGGGCGCATCATCTGAGCCAGCTGATCCTGATCGAATTGGAAGCTGCACCAGACACGCCGCTGGCCTTGGCGTACCCGCCTGACGGGCGGTTGCGCCGGGTTTGCGATGCGCTGATGGCGGATCCGGGCAGTGTCCGGACAATTGACCATTGGGCGGCGCTGGCAGGGATGAGCCGCCGCTCGTTCACCCGGGCATTTCAACGGCAGACCGGCCGCAGCTTCGGGCAGTGGCGGGAGCGGTTGCGTTGCCAGATCGCATTGCGGGCACAGGCGCGGGGCGAAGAGATGGAACGGGTCGCCCGCGATCTTGGCTATGCCAGTCGCTACGCGCTGCAGGCGATGATGCGCCGGCTGGTGTAAACAGGCAGCGGTTTTCCCTATTGAATTCCCTAATCGCACTGCGGGCGGCATTGTGGCAGGTTGCGCCGGAATTGAGGTGAGTGAGGCAGCCATGAAGTTCATCCGCGATGTGATTGCGCAGTTGGAAACCCCGCGCGAGGCGCGGCCCTTGGGCAGCGGCTGGCTGTCGGGAACCATGGCGCTGCTGGCGGCGCTCACCGGGCTGCTGCTGGTGCTGCTGCGCTGGTATCCCGAGACGTTCTCGTATCCGCAGCTCGGCTTTATCCATTCCAGCGGCTATGTCACCGCCTTTCTGCGCTTTGTACTGCTGGCGGGCTATGCGCTGTCGCTGCTGAGCCTGATCCTGAGCCGCCAGAAGGCGCTGGGCTGGGCTGCCCTGGGCTTGTCGGTTGTGGCTTCTTTGATGGCGACGGCGCAGCCGCAGCACGCAGGCGGCACTCCGCAGAGCCTGTATTTCGGGCTGGATTACTTCATTGTCAACGTTCTGCTGGTCGGCTTTTTGTTTGTGCCGCTGGAACGGTTCTTTGCAGCGCGGCGCGAGCAGACGGTTTTCCGCACCGAATGGCGCGAGGACATGTTCTATTATCTGGTCAGCTCAATGCTGGTGCAGGTGCTGACTTTCCTGACGCTGGCGCCGGCGAACTATGTCAATGCAAACGCCGATCTGGAGGGTATCCGCGCCCATATCACCAATCTGCCGTTTGCGGTGCAGGTGCTGATCGTGATGGCGGCAACGGATTTCGTGCAGTACTGGGTGCACCGCGCCTTTCACACCTTTCCGGCGCTGTGGCATTTCCACGCCATCCACCATTCGGCCAAGAAAATGGATTGGCTGGCGGGCGCGCGGATGCATTTCATCGAAATCGCGGTGCTGCGCGGGCTGACGGCGGTGCCGATGTTCACGCTGGGTTTCAAGCCAGAGGCGATCCAAGCCTATCTGCTGATCATCTATTTCTATTCCAGCTTCATCCACGCCAATATCGGCTGGAAGCTGGGATTTCTGGAGCGGTTCCTGGTCACGCCGCGCTATCACCACTGGCATCACGGCAGCGAGCGGGCAGCGATCGACATCAACTATGCCTCGCATTTTCCACTCTATGACTGGCTGTTCGGCACCCATTACTTACCCGAGGAAGCCTGGCCATCAAAATACGGCGTGGCGGGGGACACGGTGCCGAACGGTTACTGGCGGCAGTTCCTGTACCCGTTCAACCGGAAGCGCTGGAAGAGGAAGGTCGAGGAGGACCGGCATGGGCTGGGTTGAGACCCGCAGTCTCTTGTTATCATAGATACCTGGAGATCGGATCAGTTTTAGGTCGGCACGTGCAACGTTCCTTTGTCAAATCCAGTTTCTTTTCCAGGCTGGCAGCGGCACCGGTTTCCAAGTTGACAGGCGACCTGATCCCGATAACTTGCGCGCGAAGAAATTATTAGCAAAATTGGACGAACCTTATGAAAATCAAGGCAATATGCATGATGTTCGCGGCACTGGCTGCGGGGTGTCAAAACACTGTGCAAAGTTCTGCCACAGTAACGCCCCAGCCCGCTTCAGACAGCATAACCAAAGCGCAGATCGAAACCTGCTGGAAACAAGCTGGTATCAAGGGCGACCTGTACAAGTTCATGACACCCGAAGAAGCTGCCGGAGTGCGTCCCGGTGGTGTTTTCACAGAACAGAAACATGCGAAATTCACCGCTTGTTTGAAGGCCTGATCTCCAGCCTCAGGCTGCAACCCC
Source organism: Leisingera sp. M523 (assembly GCF_025141335.1). NCBI lineage: Bacteria > Pseudomonadati > Pseudomonadota > Alphaproteobacteria > Rhodobacterales > Roseobacteraceae > Leisingera > Leisingera sp. M523. The sequence goes on along the minus strand of NZ_CP081036.1, from coordinate 3,123,839 downwards.
GTGCGGGCCGTGGCGGATGATGGCCCATTGGCCGTATGTATCCTCCAGATCCAGCGGGATGGCGGCAGTGGATTTGCTGGAACCGCTGCCCACTTCGGCCAGGGTGAACTCAATCCCGCCGGGGATGTCGATGCGGACCCGGTGCTCGCCGCCGCCGTGCGGGGCCTGGATCGGGCGGCCGGTGGCGTGCAGCAGGCCCTTGACGTCCACTTTTGCGGTGCGGTTTTCGATGTCGGCCTCGTAGTCGATCCGCTGAACCAGCGTGTCATGCACGGTGTCGCACATGGCGCGGAACACCCACCAATGGGTGGCTTCCTCATCCGTTTCGCCGCCAAGCATCACGGTGGAAAGCGCCTCGCGCTGGGCGTCGCTGGCACGGTCGTCGACAATCAGCTGCAATGCGCCCTTGCCCTCGAAGATCGGGCCTGGCCAAGCGTAAAGAACGGCGGCGCGGGTGCCGGCGAGGTCGATTTCGCCGAAGTGGCCTTGGTCGATATGGATCACCTCAAACCCGGTGCAATTGCCATGGGTGGGCAGATCCTCGAACTGGCAGGGACAGCCATAGTTGCAGTTGCAGTTCCCGAAGCTGCGGCCCTCGATGTACCAATCCACATGCGCCATGACTGTCTCCTCCGGTTCTGCTGCTGAAAAGATGCAGGGAAACTATACCATAAAGCAGCCGCAAATTCAGGAGGGCGCAGCCCGGGGCCGCCGCGGGGCCCGGGCCGGCAGCTTCAGCCTGCAGTAATGGCGCTGGTGCTGAGCACCGTGGCATAGGCAAAACCAAGCGCAGACATTTAGGCCTTGTGAACATCTTCGGCCACGGTGACGGCGTAACCATAGTCCGCAGCGGCGCGGGCGGCGGCGTTCCCGTGCGGTCTGCCGAGACGGTGGCTGAGAAGATCGTTGCCAGCCGCGCGGGCTTCCTGATCCAGAATGCTACGGGGGCGGCGTGATGGACAAGCTGACCACTTATTCCGTCCTGTCCCGCATTCGCCGCTCTGGCGACGTCTATGAGCCGGACGGTGAGCGTACTGAAGTTGAGTTGTCTGAGAAGGAAGCGGCACCGCTGAAGCTGCTGGGCCGCATCGGTGAACCGCGCGGCCAAATCCCGCGCCTTTGCTGATGCGGTCACGGACCTCATCACACCGTCTGGTTCTATGGATTTGGGCTGGTTTGAACTGGATGATCTGGCGTAAAACGCCGCACAATCCGTTAGAAATTCAAATTTCGTGTCTCAAAGCTGGTACCGGTTTGTGCCAAAGGTGTCGCCGCGCCACAGCAGCGCGGTGACACACCCGCCGGGCTTACGCCCTGGCCCTCTTGCTTTCGCCGGCCCTTGTGGTAGCAGGGCACAAGCAGAATTCGAGGGGCCGTGATGGACGATCTTAAAGCCAAGTATCTGGGTCAGATTGCCGATGCCGCGGATGAATCCGCGCTGGAAGCGATCCGCCTTGCCGCCGTGGGCAAAAAGGGCGAAGTGGCGCTGAAGATGCGCGAGCTGGGCAAGATGACCCCGGAAGAGCGCCAGGTCGCAGGCCCGGCGCTGAACGCGCTGAAGGATGAGATCAACTCGGCCCTGGCGGCCAAGAAGGCGGGCCTGGAAGATGCCGCCCTGGATGAGCGTCTGCGCACCGAATGGCTGGACGTGACCCTGCCGACCCGCGCCCGCCGCGTGGGCAGCCTGCATCCGATCAGCCAAGTGCAGGAAGAGATCACCGCGATCTTTGCCGAACTCGGATTTTCCGTTGCCGAAGGGCCGCGGATCGACACCGACTGGTACAACTTCGATGCGCTGAACATCCCCGGCCACCATCCGGCGCGGGCGGAGATGGACACGTTTTACATGCACCGCGCGGAAGGCGACGACCGCCCGCCGCATGTGCTGCGCACCCACACCAGCCCGGTGCAAATTCGTTCGATGGAGAAGATGGGCGCGCCGCTGCGCATCATCTGTCCGGGCGGTGTTTACCGCGCCGATTACGACCAGACCCACACGCCGATGTTCCACCAGGTCGAAGGCCTGGCGCTGGACAAGGACATCTCGATGGCGAACTTGAAGTGGGTGCTGGAGGAGTTTGTCAAATCCTTCTTTGAGGTGGACGACGTCGAGCTGCGCTTCCGCGCCTCGCATTTCCCCTTCACCGAGCCGTCTGCCGAAGTCGACATCCGCTGCTCTTGGGATAACGGCCAGCTGAAGATCGGCGAGGGCGACGACTGGATGGAGATCCTTGGCTCCGGCATGGTGCACCCCAAGGTGATCGCGGCCGGCGGTATTGATCCGGAGATTTATCAGGGCTTTGCATTTGGCATCGGCATCGACCGTCTGGCGATGCTGAAATACGGCATCCCCGACCTGCGCGCCTTCTTCGACAGCGACCTGCGCTGGCTGCGGCACTACGGCTTCCAGAGCCTGGACATGCCGGCGCTGCATGGCGGTTTGTCACGGTAAATGCCGTTCTTAGGTTTCTCCGTGTCTGGCTGTATGGAATGGCTCAAGGATTGCTCAAACAGGCTGAAGCTTTGGCATGCAGTTGGTCTGTTCCTGTTAGGTTTCTTTGGCTGGGTACTCTTGATCGAATACGCACCTGATTGGGTGCATATGGCCTACTCATATGCTGTGATGCTTCCGTTGCAGGTTTTCCTACTTCTTGCGATGTGGGGTTGGATCAAACGCAGAAAGTCGGAAGACCAGAGACGCAACCTCCTTTGGGACACCAAAGCGAAGCTCAAGGACTTGAGGCGTTAGTCAGTTACTGTTCGGTGAGGCGCAGCCCCGCATCGCGCCCACCGTCGGGTCCGGCGCGATGCTTCGTGTACCATGGAAATGATAGCGCCAAGAGACTGTGGGGTTCGAACACAGGCCTAAGGCGCGGAACCAAGGCCGAGAGGCCGCCGCGCCATCGCCTGACCGCCCGCACGGGCAGGCGATTTGGTGCCGCAAGCGCACCAGTTCGGCGTCGAACGGGCTTGGCCGGCATAAATTGCCAAACACTACCGGTGGATCGCCTCCCCGCGGTCAGGCGATGGCGCGGCTTGGCAACCCACAAACTTGTGACGTGACACTTGCCCCCCCTTGGCTAGGCTCAGCCAAATGATCCGAACAGCCCTTTCCTTCTCCGCCGTCCTCCTATGGGCCTCCGCCGCTGCTGCCATGGGGCCGTCGAAACCCTCTGACTGCCATGACGAGACGGCTTGCCAGCTCGGGGACCGTTCCTATCATGTGATGGAGCCGGAGGGCTGGGACGGGGTCACGCCGCTGCCGGTGCTGCTGCATTTCCACGGCTGGGCGCGGACCGGGGTCAATGCGCAGCGCAGCGGCCGGATCGGCGCCTCAACCAAACGGCGCGGTGTGCTGCTGGTGACGCCGAACGGGCGGCGCAAGACCTGGGACTTCTGGTCGCCGGAGACCGGGGATGTCGGTTTCACCAACGAAGTGCTGCGGGACGTGGCCAAGCGCTACCCTGTTGATGCGGGGCGTGTCTATGTCTCGGGTTATTCCTATGGTTCGGCGATGGCCTGGCGGTATGTGTGCGAGAGCGGCAATCATGTGGCCGCTTTGCTGGGGATTGCCGGGGCGTTTCCGCCGGGGGAGACCTGCCCCGAGGCCCCGCGCGAGGTGCGCCATGTGCACGGGGTGAGCGATACTGTGATGCCCTTTCCCGACGACGGTCCCGGCGGGCAGGCGGCGCCAATGGGGCTGTGGCGCGCCAGGCTGGACTGCGGCGCCGGGCAGGCGGCGGGCGACTGGCAGGTGGTGGATTTCCTGAAACTCAGCCGCACCGAATGGCGGAACTGTGCGAGCGGGCAGGTGGTGCTGGATACCCATCCGGGCGGCCATTTCATCCCGCATGGCTGGATCGGGCGGCAATTGGACGAGCTTTTGGGGCGCACTCCCAGCTATCCGTGACTGCAAGGACGCTCGCGCCCTTGAACCTTGGCGCATTCTTTGTCATTGCCTCTGGCAAACTGCATGTCTGCCAAGGGGTCCCCGACCGATGAAATTCACGCTTTCCTGGCTGAAAGACCACCTCGACACCGATGCCTCGGTGGACGAGATCACCGAGACTCTGACCGATCTGGGTCTTGAGGTTGAAGGGGTCGTTAATCCAGCCGACGCGCTGAAGGACTTTAAACTTGGCTATGTGACACATGCCGAAAAGCACCCCGACGCCGACAAGCTGCGGGTCTGCAAGGTCGACACCGACGAGGGCGAGCTGCAGATCATCTGCGGCGCGCCGAATGCCCGGACCGGCATCACCGTGGTGGTCTGCAAGCCGGGCATGTATATTCCGGGGCTGGATATCACCATCGGCGTCGGCAAGATCCGCGGTGTGGAAAGCTATGGCATGATGGCGTCCGAGCGCGAGCTGGAACTGTCGGAAGAGCATGACGGCATCATCGAGCTGCCCTCGGGCAAAGTCGGCGACAAGTTCGTGGACTGGCTGGCAGAGAACGATCCGGCCAAGGTCGATCCGGTCATCGAGATTGCGATCACTCCGAACCGCCCCGATGCGCTGGGCGTCTACGGCATTGCCCGCGACCTGGCGGCACGCGGCCTTGGCACCCTGAAAACCCGCGCGTTTGAGGCGGTGCCGGGCGATTTTGCAAGCCCGATCAAAGTGACCATCGACGAAGACACGCTGGACGGCTGCCCGTTGTTTGCCGGCCGCCTGATCAAGGGCGTGAAAAACGGTCCCAGCCCGCAATGGCTGCAGGACCGGCTGACGGCGATTGGCCTGCGCCCGATTTCGGCGCTGGTGGATGTGACCAACTTCTTCACCTTCGACCAGAACCGCCCGCTGCATGTGTTTGATGCAGCCAAAGTGTCTGGTGACTTGCGCGTCCACCGCGCGGCAGGCGGCGAGACGCTGAAGGCGCTGGATGAAAAGGAATACACATTCGGCGCGGGCCAGATGGTGATCTCGGACGCCAATGGCCCCGAAAGCATCGGCGGCATCATGGGCGGCGAAGAGACTGGTTGCACTGAGGAAACCGTGGATGTGTTCCTGGAAAGCGCGTTCTGGGACCATGTGCAGATCGCGATGGCGGGCCGGGCGCTCAAGATCAATTCCGACGCGCGCTACCGCTTTGAGCGCGGCGTGGACCCGGAGTACACGATCGAGGGCCTGCACCGCGCGACGCAGATGATCCTGGATATCTGCGGCGGTGAGCCGTCCGAGGTGGTGATCGCCGGCGACGTGCCGGATCACGCGCGCGCCTATAAACTGGATTCCGGCCGGGTGCAGTCGCTGGTGGGGATGGAAATACCGGAAAGCGACCAGCGCCAGACCCTGACCCGCCTGGGCTTCCGCCTGGAGGGCAACATGGCGCATGTGCCCAGCTGGCGCCCGGATGTGCAGGGCGAGGCCGATCTGGTGGAAGAGGTGGCGCGGATTGCCTCTCTGACCAAGCTGCAGGGCAAACCGCTGCCGCGGCTGACCGACGGTATCCCAAAGCCGGTGATGACACCGCAGCAGCGCCGTCAGCAAATGGCGCGCCGCACCTGCGCCAGCCTCGGCTATAACGAGGTGGTCAGCTACACCTTCATCGACAAACCCTCGGCTGCGCTGTTCGGCGGCGGCGGCGATGCCACCATGCTGGCGAACCCGATCTCAACCGAGATGTCGCATATGCGCCCGGCGCTGCTGCCGGGCCTGCTGCAGGCGGCGGCACGTAATCAGGCGCGCGGTTACATGGATCTGGCCCTGTTTGAGGCGGGTCCCGCCTTCCACGGCGGTGAGCCGGGCGAGCAGCACAACCTGATTTCCGGCCTGCTGGTCGGCCGCACCGGTCCAAAGGATGTGCATGGCGCCTCGCGCGCTGTCGATCTTTACGATGCCAAGGCGGACGTTGAGGCGGTTCTGGCAGCCATCGGCGCGCCGGCCAAGGTGCAGATCCTGCGCGGAGCGCAGTCCTGGTGGCATCCGGGCCGTCATGGCCGCATCTGCCTGGGGCCAAAAAAGACCCTTGGCGTGTTTGGCGAACTGCATCCCAAGGTGCTGAAAGAGATGGGGATCAAAGGCGCGGCTGTTGCCTTTACCATCTGGCCGGATGAGATTCCGATGCCGCGTAAATCCGGTGCCAGCCGCCCGGCGCTGGATATCAGCGACCTGCAAGCGGTGGAGCGGGACTTTGCCTTTGTTGTTGATGCAGAGGTTGAGGCGCTGACCCTGGTCAATGCGGCAGCCGGGGCTGATAAGGCGCTGATCGCAGATGTGCGCGTTTTTGACGAATTCATCGGCGGTTCTTTGGGTGAGGGCAAGAAGTCGCTGGCGATCACCGTGCGGCTGCAGCCCAGCGACAAGACGCTGCAGGAAAAGGACATTGAAGCGGTGAGCGGCAAAATCATCGCCAAAGTGACCAAGGCCACCGGCGGCACCCTGCGGGGCTAAGGCGGGACCAAGACTTTTGAAGAAAAGTCTTGGCAAAAGTTTTCTGTAAAACTTTTGGGCAGCGCACCTGTTGGGGCGCTGCCCTCTCTATGCGTCACCTCGCGGAGAAGAACTCCGCCAGCAGGTCGAACACCAGCCGGATCCGGCGGCTGGTGTGCAGCTCGCGGTGGGTGGTGAGCCAAACCGGGAAAACAATCGGTTCCATGCCAGGCAGCAGGCGCTCCACCTCCGGCGCGGCGGCTGCGACGCTATCCATCATCGGACAGATGCCAAACCCTTGTTTCACCAGTTCCCACGTGGCCAGCCCGCTGGTGGACTTGATACGGAAATTGTCAGGCGTCAGGGGAATGCCCAGCGGCGCCATGAATGCGATGGAACGCTCCACATCGGCAAAGCCCACGAAATCATGATCCGCCAGCGCTGCCGCTGATGCAGGGCGGCCGCGCCGTTCCAGATAGCTGGCGGCGGCATAGAAGTGGGCGGTGGCTTCCTGCACCAGACGGGCGATCAGCTCGGGCTGTTCGGGGCGGACGTGGCGGATGGCGATATCAGCCTCGCGCCGCATCAGGTCGCGGATATCATTGGCGGCCACCACGTCGATGGTGAGCCGGGGCGCGCGCTGGCGAAGCTGGTGCAGCACCGGCGGCAGCACATGGGCGGACATCACATCCGAGGCGGTGATCCGCACCGTGCCGTCGATAGATTGCGCCTGGCCGGTGGCGGCCAGACACAAGCCATCGGCTGCCGCTCCCATCTTGCGGCTGTGGGAGTGCAGCTCGTGCCCCGCCTCGGTCAGGGCCAGGGTGCGGCCCAGGCGTTCGAACAGCAGCACGCCCAGCTCGGCCTCAAGGGCTGCAACCTGGCGCGACAACGTAGGCTGGGTGAGGCCGAGCCGACGTGCTGCCGCCGACAGTGAGCCGGTTTCAGCGGTGGCGAGAAAGGCGCGAATGTGGTTCCAGTCAGGGCTGTTCATGCAAATATGTATAACGAACTTGCGAATTTCGGCAATTTATCTGTGGTTCCTGCATGGGTAGGGTTCCGGCAACCAAGGAGATCCGCGATGACAGCCGACGCCCGATTTTGGAACAAGGTCGCCCCGAAATACGCCAAATCAGCGATCCGCGACGAAGATGCTTACCGCTATGCGTTGGAACGGACCCGGTCTTATTTGAAACCGGAAGACAGCGTGCTTGAACTGGGCTGCGGCACCGGCTCCACTGCGATTGAGCTGGCACGCAGCGTCTCCAAAATCACTGCAACCGATCTGTCGGAAGCAATGCTTGAGGTGGGCCGCGAGCGGGCGTGGGACGCTGGGGCCAGCAATGTGGAGTTTCAATGCAGCAGCGCTGGCGAGACGCCGGAGGGGCCGTTTGATGCGGTGCTGGCGCATAACCTGTTGCATCTGCTGCCGGATCTGGAGGTTGTTCTGAATGGTGTGGCAGCGCGGCTGGCACCCGGCGGGCTGTTCATCTCCAAAACCCCCTGCCTGGGAGAGATGCGGGGCAGTTGGAAGTACCGGATGTTTCAGGTGGCGATTCCGCTGATGCGGCTTGTGGGTTATGCGCCCAGTTATGTGGATTTCATCGACATCCGCACCCTGGAGGCCGCAGTGCAGCGGGCCGGGTTCGACATCATTGAGACCGGCAACTACCCGGCGGACACGCCAGGCCGCTATTTGGTGGCGCGGCGGCGTTGATCCTTTGCCTTTCGCCTTCCAGCCCTAGGTTACAAGGCGGAGGCCTATATGTTCGAGGACCGGATATCCGCCGGGCTTCAGCTGGCCGGCCATTTGGCTGAACTGCCGGTGAAGGACCCTGTGGTGCTGGCGCTGCCGCGGGGCGGGGCGCCTGTTGCGCTGCCCATTGCGCAGGCCTTGCAGGCGCCGATGGACCTGCTTTTGGTGCGCAAAATCGGCATGCCGTCCAATCCGGAGCTGGCGGCCGGCGCGCTGGCGGAGGGCAGCAATCCCATTTTTAATAACGCATTGCTGCAGATTGCGGGCCTGAGGCCCGAGGATTTTGCAGCCCAGGTTGCGCAGGCGCGGGAGGAGAATGCCGCCCGCCGCGCCCGGTATCTGCGCGGGCGGGCACCGGTTGAGCTGGCCGGGCGCACGGCGATCGTGGTGGATGACGGCATTGCCACCGGCGCAACTTTCATGGCGGCGCATATCTGGCTTAAGGAACGCGGACCGGCCAGCGTTATTTTAGCCGTCCCTGTGGCGCCGCCGGAAGCGGTGGACGAATTGCGTCCGCTGGTGGATACTGTGATCTGCTTGCTGAGTCCGGAGGAATTCCGGGCTGTCGGCGTGCACTACAGGGATTTTACGCAAACCAGCGACGCAGAGGTCATGGCTGCTTTGGCCGCGGCCCCGCAGGCTGGCGCAGGAAAGGACAGAACGTGGCATTGAATGTTTATCTCTCAGGCGAGATTCACACCGATTGGCGGGAGCAGATCATCGCAGGCGCAAAAGGGCTGGAGGTCAGTTTCAGCGCGCCGGTGACCGATCACGGTGCCAGCGATGATTGCGGCGTGGCGGTGCTGGGTGCCGAGGACAATAAATACTGGCATGACCACAAGGGTGCGATGGTCAACGCGATCCGTACTCGCAAGGGGATTGCCGATGCCGATGTGGTGGTTGTGCGCTTTGGCGACAAGTATAAACAATGGAACGCGGCCTTTGATGCAGGCTATGCCGCAGCGCTTGGCAAGTCGGTCATTGTCCTTAGCCCGCCGGAGCATCAGCACGCATTGAAAGAGGTCCACGCCGCAGCGCTGGCGGTGGCTGAAGAACCGCGCCAGGTCGTTGAAATCCTCGCTTATGTGCTGACGGGCAAACTGCCTGCATGACACCCCCGGTTCTGGAGACGGACCGGCTGATCCTGCGCCCGCACCGGGTGCAGGATTTTGCCGATGTGGCCGCCCTGTGGGCAAACCCTGAGACTGTGCGCTTTATTCAGCCAGTCGTTGAGACGCCGGAAGGCGCCTGGGCAAAACTGATGTTCCATCACGGCCACTGGCAGGCGATGGGGTTTGGGGTCTGGGTGATCACAGAGCGCGGCAGCGGCCGGTATCTGGGCGAGACGGGGTTCTTCGTTACACCGCGCCAATGCGACCCGCTGTTGGGGGATGCGGTTGAGGCAAGCTGGGTGCTGGCGCCGGAAGCTCAGGGGCAGGGGATCGCGGCAGAGGCGGTGCTGCGGACCCATGCCTGGGCGGACACCGCAGGTCTTTGGCCGGAAACGGTTTGCCTGCTGGACCCGGAGAACACAGCGTCACAAAAATTGGCCGCGAAGACCGGGTATGAATTTCGCCAGGAGGTCCAGTACCGCGGCGGCACGTCGCTGGTGATGGCGCGCAAGACCGGGCAGCCTGGCACGGCAGCGTAAGGCTCCCGCCCCTGAAAGCGCTTCCAGAGGAAGCGCATTGCAGCGTTGGGCACGGCACCGCGCGATGCGCGGTGCAGGCCGTGTGCCGCCGGTGTCAGTTCCCTTTGCAGAATCCGGTGTAACCTTGCCGGGATTTTTTACGCCGATTTTGCGATTTGCAGCGCCCCTCAACGGTTCATTAACGCCGAGTGGACTAATTGGTTTCTTAACGCACGACGACTTTACGTAAAGTACTGCGCTCCAACGGGCGCGGGGCTTGGGAAGACTACATGACGAACCGCCGCAGACCTGTTTTGCAAATTACTCCGCTGATTGAGGATGCGGGCCTGTTCAAGCGCGAGGTGCGCGATGTCCCGTTGGAGCTGGTGCCGGTGTTCAGCCGGAACAACCGCGGGGATCTGGTGGTGAAGGGGATTGTTCAGCCGGATGCGGAGATCGAGGTGATCTTTGCCGGGCGCCGGATGCGTGAAGCGGCAGGGCTGGTGACGCAAATGAAGAAGCTGCGGGTGCAGGGGGTGCGTACGGCGATGCATGGCCACGAAGCGATGAACAGCATCCGGCGGCTGCGGCTGCCGGTCCAGGTGCGCGGCACCTGGCGGCTGCGTTTTGATCGCGATGCCTCCGGTTGGGAGGTCAAGAGCTATCAGCTGCTGGCCGCGCAATGGGCCTTTGCCGATGCGGATGGGTATACTGTTCTGTGCGGCTGGCCGCCCGCCGAGCCTGAAGACAGATTGCAAGACCGCGCCCGCGCCGCGCGGGCCCAGCTGGCCGCGGCACGGGCCGCGCAGGCGGCGCGGACAGGTTAGGCCCCCGGCCACCCACCCGGGCTGCAGCGCACAAACGCCCCGCCATAGGCGGGGTGCCAGGCCCAACGGGATGAGGCCCGCCGGGGCCGAAGACGGGCGGGAGCGCCTCAGCCCTCCTTCTTGATTTCCACAGAATGCGGATAAGGAATAGAAATGCCCTTGGCGTCGAAAGCCTCTTTCACACCCTGTGTCAGAGCAAATTTCACTTCCCAGTAATCCGCCGCTTCACACCAGACACGGGCCGTCAGATCGACGGAACTGTCCCCCAGATTGGTCACCCGCACCCAAGGTTCAGGATCTTGCATCACCCGCGCGTCGGCGGCGGCCTGTTCGAGGATGATCGCCCTGGCAGCATCAGCGCTGTCGCCGTAGTCGATGCCGAACACCATGTCGACGCGGCGGGTGTCGTGATGCGAGAAATTGGTGATGACCGCGCCCCAGGCCTGGCCGTTCGGGACGATGATTTGCACATTGTCCGGTGTCGCCAGTTCTGTGATGAACAGGTTCAGGTCTTTTACCGTGCCGGCGGTGCCACCGATATCGACATACTGGCCGATCTTGTAGGGGCGGAACAGGATCAGCATGAAACCGGCTGCGAGATCGCTGAGCGTGCCCTGCAGTGCCAGTCCTATTGCCAGCGTGGCGGCGCCAAGCATCGCGACCAGGCTGGTGGCCTCGATGCCGAAGATGCCTAGGACGGCGACCAGCACCACAAGCAGCAGCACCCAGCGCACGACGCTGGCGGCGAAATTGCCCAATGTCGGGTCGATCTGCGGGGTCTTGTTGATGCGGCGGCGCACCGCGCCGCTGATCCAGCCGGCAGCGATCCAGCCGAGGATCAGCACCACCAGCGCTTTGGCGCCATTTACCATCAGGGGCCAATAGGCGCCCGCCTGTTCAATCATCTGTTCCATGTCCGCAGTCCCAACCGGTTTCCCTAACTGTGCCCGAATGTCGTGGATGAGGCGTGCTGAGGCAATAGGGTGCAGCGGGGAAAGATCGGGCGGCAAAGGCTCAACCTTTGGGGGAGGCAGGCCGCGTGCCGCAGGATGGTGCGGACGCGCGCCCGAGAACAGTCAGCCGGCACAGAGGAGGAGCTGGGGTTCAGCGCCCCCGCCTTGCCCTGGTTTCAGAAAACAAACAAATCAGCAGTCACATCGTCCGCGTCAAAATTGCGAAGGGTGATAGAAACATCTGCAAACCTGATATCGACGTCTTTGCCGGTGTCGCTGATCTCCAGATCGGAGAATTTGGATGCACCGCGGTAAATCCTGATCAGGTCTTCGCTTGCGTCAAAGTTGCGGATCGTATCGTGGCCGTCGCCCCTCTTGAAGATAAACAGGTCGGCGCCGCCACCGCCATCGAGCGTGTCTTTGCCCTTGTTGCCGCGCAAAACATCCTTGCCGTTGCCGCCTAGCAGCTTATCATTTCCACCGCCGCCCAGTAGTTTGTCGCTTCCACCGCCGCCCAGCAGTTTGTCGCTTCCGTTACCGCCCAGAAGGTTGTCATTGCCGCCGCCGCCATCAAGGGTATCTCTGCCATTCTGTCCCTTTAGAACATCCTTACCGCTTCCGCCGGAAATGGAATCGGCACCGGTTCCACCTGCGACAGTATCTGCGCCGTGCCCGGCTCTGATGGTCTCGCTTCGAGACATCGTGAAAAAGGCGCCGGGCCTGATGTCATCGTCTTCGCGCGAGCCTTTGATGGTCCAGTCTTCTCCGTTCACGAAGGATTGGAACGTTTCAAGGTTGAATTTCCCCGTTGCGGTAGTGGCCGTGCGGTTGGTCAGGTCAAATAGGCCTTCAGCGCTGACATCGACGTCGTCCAGCACCAGCTTTTCGATGGTGTGGAATGACGGGGTCAAGGAAATCTCAGCATAGTGGAATTTGGTGATGTCGCCGGTGATAAAATAGCTGCCTGAGCCAGGAGCCCGCAGATCATAGCCGTTTAGGCTCACGGTTTCGGGGTAGTTGGAAATCAGCAAGAATGTTCCGGTGTCGTATTTATTGGTCAGCCGTGCCCCGTTGAAGGTTTGAATAAGCCCGGTCATCTGGGTCGTCAGGGAACCTGTCACGGTCATAGTCGGCATTGATTTAACCATTGAAAAGTTTCGCCAGTTTTTGGCTGAAGACGGATTTGAGAAAGGCTTACACCACTGGTTGCGGAGGGTTCAAGTCGCAACCGTTCCGCATGTCCGGGGTTTACGCACAGTCATTACCTGAGCGCTGCAAGATGCGGGATGCCGCCCTGGTAATGGGAAAGCCCCGCCAATCCGGCGGGGCTTTCCTCAAATCAGTGATCTGGAAACGCTTTGCTTACTGCTTCAGCGCCAGCTTCGGCGACAGAACGTCGAGGCCGAGGGCTTCGCCAACTGCGTAATAGGTCAGCTGGCCTGCGTGCACGTTCAGGCCGTTAAGCAGGTGCGGGTCGTCCTCGCAGGCCTTGCGCCAGCCCTTGTTGGCCAGGTTCAGCATGAAGGGCAGAGTCGCGTTGCCCAGTGCCTGGGTCGAGGTGCGCGCCACGGCGCCCGGCATGTTGGCCACGCAGTAGTGCATGATGCCGTCGACCTCATAGATCGGGTCGGCGTGGGTGGTCGCCTTGGAGGTCTCAAAGCAGCCGCCCTGGTCGATGGCGACGTCCACCAGCACCGCACCCGGCTTCATTTCGCCAAGCTGGGCACGGGACACCAGTTTCGGCGCCGCAGCACCGGGGATCAGAACCGCACCGATCACCATATCGGCGTCGCGCACCAGTTCGGCGGTGGCGCCGGCGGTGGAGTACTGGTTCTTGAAAGTGCGGCCGAACACGTCGTCCAGGTACTTCAGGCGGGTCAGCGAACGGTCCAGGATGGTGACATCCGCGCCCATGCCGGCTGCGATCTTGGCCGCGTGGGTTCCGACGACGCCGCCGCCGATCACCACAACCTTGGCCGGGGCCACACCAGGCACGCCGCCCATCAGCACACCGCGGCCGCCGTTGGCCTTTTGCAGGGTGTAGGCGCCCACTTGCGGGGCCAGGCGGCCGGCCACTTCGGACATCGGCGCCAGCAGCGGCAGGCCGCCGCGGTCGTCGGTCACGGTTTCATAGGCAATCGCGGTGCAACCGGATTCCAGCAGGTCGTGGGTCTGCTCCGGATCGGGGGCCAGGTGCAGGTAGGTGAACAGCAGCTGGCTTTCGCGCAGCATCTTGCGCTCAACCGCCTGGGGTTCCTTCACCTTGACGATCATGTCGGCGGTGGCAAAGATTTCCTCGGCGGTGTCGAGGATCACCGCACCGGCGGACACATAGTCCTCGTCGGTGAAGCCGGCGCCCAGGCCGGCGCCTTTCTGGATCACAACGCCGTGGCCGTGGAACACCGCTTCGCGGGCAGCATCCGGGGTCATGCCAACACGGAATTCCTGGGGTTTAATCTCGGTGGGGCAGCCGATTTTCATGTGAGTATCTCCTCAAAACTCTCTGCGGTCATTTTGCCGCAGCGTCTGCAAAATGTGCTTCTTTTTTGGGCGGAAGAAAAACATACCTTTCGAAGATTCTTCGCGTATAACGGTGATATACAGCAAGGATCTTCGTGAAATGGCTCTGGACGAAACAGATCGTCGCATTCTCTCGGTGCTGCAAAAGCAGGGCCGCATCTCCAACGCCGACCTGTCGGAGCGGGTGAACCTGTCAGCCTCGGCCTGCCACCGGCGGGTGCAGCGGCTGGAGGCTGACGGATACATTCGTGATTATGTTGCGCTGCTGGATGCGCGCAAGATGAACGTGCCGACCACGGTGTTTGTCGAGATCACCCTGTCCGGGCAAGCGGATGAGGTGCTGGACGCGTTTGAAAAAGCGGTGTCGCGGATACCGGATGTGCTGGAATGCCACCTGATGGCGGGCACGGCGGACTATATCCTTAAGGTGGTGGCGGAAAACACCGAGGACTTCGCCCGCATCCACCGTCAGCATCTGGCGCGGCTGCCGGGGGTGGCGCAGATGCAATCGAGTTTTGCGCTGCGCACGGTGTTCAAGACCACGGCACTGCCGGTTTGATGCAGCTTTGATGCTGATGGCCGGGTCCGGGGCTTTTGCGCTTGAACCCCGGTGGAAATTCCGGTTGCCTTGGGGGAAGGCGCAGCCGGGGCCGCATGATTGCCGCCGGTGCTGCGGTGACTGCTGTCTGCGGCCGCCCCGGCTGAGTGACATCAAACAGTCGCATGCCGCCCGTATAAGGCGGCGTTTGCACGACCTGACAAGGAAGGAACCCTGCCCGTGACCCGCGAATTTGAAACCGCATCCCTGGACTGGCTGGAAGCGGAGCTGCAGGACACGCTGGACGAGGATATCGAGATTGAATTCTCGGAACCGATGCTGAGCCAAGAGATCCGCAAGATCTACCGCGAACAGCACCCGGAAATGCTCGACCGGCAGATCTATTTCCGCAACCTTTTGCGATTGCAGGCGGAGCTGATCAAGGTGCAGGACTGGGTGCAGAACTCGGGTGCCAAGGTTTGTATTCTGTTCGAAGGCCGCGACGCGGCGGGCAAAGGCGGGGTGATCAAGCGGATCACCCAGCGGCTGGACCCGCGGGTCGCGCGGGTAGTGGCGCTGCCGGCGCCGAACCGCCGCGAGCAAAGCCAATGGTATTTTCAGCGCTATGTGCCGCATCTGCCGGCGGGGGGCGAGATCGTTCTGTTCGACCGCTCCTGGTACAACCGGGCGGGCGTCGAGCGGGTGATGGGCTTTGCCAGCGACGACCAAGTTGACCAGTTCTTTCAGGACGTTCCCGAATTTGAACGGATGCTGGTGCGGTCGGGCATTATCCTGCTGAAATACTGGTTCTCGATCACTGACGAGGAACAGCAGCTGCGGTTCATGATGCGCATCCATGATCCGATGAAGCAGTGGAAACTGTCGCCGATGGATCTGGAAAGCCGGATCCGCTGGGAACAGTACACCAAGGCCAAGGAAGAGATGTTCAAGCGCACCAACATCCCTGAGGCACCCTGGTACATCGTTGAAGGCAATGACAAAAAACGTGAACGGCTGAATTGTATCGAGCACTTGCTGACCAAGATCCCCTATGAGGAGGTGCCGCACGAGAAGGTGGATCTGCCGGACCGCAAGTACAATCCCGACTACGAGCGCCAGGTGCTGCCGGATGAATTGTACGTGCCCAAGATCTATTGAGGCCAGTTAAGGGCCTGGCTCCCGGCGTTGAAATTGCAAAAGGGCGCGCCAAGGCGCGCCCTTTCCACGGTTGCCCGGCGAGGGTCAGAACAGGAAGTCGCTGGCCTGAAGCTCCTGCTCTGTGATGCCGCTGAGCAGCAGGCTGTCGCCATCGCTGTCGCTGATCAGCAGGCCGGCATTGGTCTGGCTGGTGTGATTGTTCATCAAGTCGCTGAAGCCGGTGATGCCTGTCGCCGCGCCCAGATCAATGCGCTCGCCGCTGGCATCCGGGTTGAAATCACTCACAGTGTCATCGCCGCCGCTGAAGATGAACAGGTCGCCGCCGCCCTTGCCGGCCAGCTTGTCGTTGCCGCTGCCGCCGTCCAGGGTGTCTTTGCCGCGGCCGCCGAACAGTTTGTCCTTGCCGCTGCCGCCATTCAGCTCATCCGCGCCGTTGTTGCCGCGCAGCGTGTCGTTGCCGGAGCCGCCGTTCAATTCGTCGCCGCCGGCCTTGCCGTTCAGCTTATCCCGGCCTTCGCTGCCGTCGAGGCGGTCCTGGCCGCTGCTGCCGGTCAGCGTGTCATTGCCGCCGAGACCATCCAGGCTGCCTGCGCTGCCGAGGGTCAGGGCATCGTTTCCGGAGGTGGCGCCAGTGCCGGTATTGCCGCCGGAGCCTCCGCCATTACCGCCTCCGGACCCGGAATCCAGCTGCAGGTCCGCGCTGGTGCGGGCGAAGTTCTGGGTGACCATCACCGCATCCCAGCCGTTGAAATTGCCTTGTTCGATGCCGATGCCGATCACCTCGACATTGGCGTTGAGGATGTTGGCGCGGTGGCCGGGGCTGTTCATCAGCGATTCGTGCAGGTTGACGACATCGTCGGCCAGCCCGGCGGCGCCGCGTTCGCTTTGCCAGGCGATGTTCTCGGCCCAGGTCCAGCTGCCGGAGAACTGAAAACCGGCATCTTTCATCCGGTCGCCGGCGCTGGAGCCGCCAGAGCCGGTGTGGGAGAAGACATCCTGCTGCAGCATCCATTCGCTGTGGTCTTCGGCCGAATCGTTCAGGCGCAGCTCCAGCTGGACCGGGTTGAGCCCGCGCGACGTGCGCTCGGCGTTGATCAGGTCGAGCATCTGGCGCTCGAGTTGGCTTGCCTGTGACATCTGTAACTGCTCCGTGAGTGTGCCGGCTGTGCGGCGGTGCTCTCTTCGGTTAACGGAAATTTAAGGCGCCGAAAGGGCTGGAAGGTGCAGCAGCGGAATTGCGGCAAAGCTCTGCCCGTCGCATGGGGGCGGATACGCGGATTCCTGCGCGCGCGGCGGCCGCGGGCAGCGCTGTGCAACTGCTGGCAGGGCATCGGCGCAATCCTGCTGCGGGGCAACTGGCCGGGCAGCGCAGGATTCGGGGGGCAGCTGCCGTCAGGAGGCAGGTTTGTGCCGCAAAATCAGCCGAAGAAAGGGGGGGGGGCCGGGCACCGTCGGGGGGAAGCTGTCGGCGCCCGGCAATACTGAAAACCCGGAGAGGCAATGTCTTGTTTGCAGGGACCAAGACAGGCGCCGGTTCGTTTGGGGGGGAGACGCGGCCTGCCCCGGGTTTCAATGAACCGGGTGTTCCAATCCCGGACGGCGGGGCAGTGTTTAGGGAAACGCATCAGATTTGCCCTGCCGTATACTCCGTATAGCAGAGAAAATTAACGAAATACACCCTAAAGATGTAATTCGGGCAAAATTGCGGTATTTCTGTGTATCCACTTAAGAAACGGCATTTTCTTAGGCGGCAGAAATGACAAACCCCCGAGGCAGAGCCGCGGGGGTCGTCTGAACTTAAGTTCCGGCTGGTCGCAAGACCGGCCCAGTGCTGTCCAAAGCCGGACGGCCTGCTGCTTAGAGCAAACCTTCGCGCTGGAGCTTCTTACGTGCCAGTTTCCGGGCACGGCGGATCGCTTCAGCTTTCTCGCGCGCTTTTTTCTCGGACGGCTTCTCGAAATGTTGCTTGAGCTTCATTTCGCGGAATACGCCTTCACGCTGCAGCTTTTTCTTCAGGGCACGAAGCGCCTGATCGACATTGTTGTCGCGAACACTAACCTGCATGTGGTTTTCACCACCTTTCTAAGTTTGAGTTGCAAGGAAATTGCAGGAAGTGGCCGTATAGCAAAGGCCGGCTATTTTGTCTAGTAGGGTATCAGGACGCTGAAAGCGGGAGGGTGAAATGACCGACGACCAGGATCGCGCGCAGGACGATATCAAGGAAAAGCTGCTGGATGCGGCGTTGGACCATGTGCCGTTTGACGGCTGGTCCGAGGTGACATTCCGGGCCGCCTGCGAGGACGTGCAGGTGGCTGAAGTGCTGGCCCATGCGGTTTGCCCGCGCGGCGGGGTGGACCTGGCGCTGGCCTATCACGCCCGCGGCGATTCGCGGATGCTGGCGCGGCTGGACGCCGAGGACCTGTCCGGCCTGCGGTTCCGCGACAAGGTGGCGGCGGCGGTACGGTTCCGGCTGGAAGCCGTGGATGACAAGGAAGCGGTGCGCCGCGGCACAACGCTGCTGACACTGCCGCAATATGCCGGCGACGGGATCAAGGCGATCTGGGGCACCTGCGATCTGATCTGGGAGACGCTGGGCGACGGCTCGGATGATCTGAACTGGTATACCAAGCGCGCATCGCTGGCCGGGATCTATTCCGCCACAGTGCTGTTTTGGCTGGGCGATGACAGCCTGGGCCATCAGGCAACGTGGGAGTTTCTTGACCGGCGGATCGGCAATGTGATGGATTTTGAGAAGCTGAAGGCCGGGCTGCAGAAAAATCCGCTTTTGAAGCCGTTCCTGGTGGGGCCGAACTGGCTGGCCGAGCAGATCAAACCGCCCAAGGGCCGTGACGACCTGCCGGGCTCTTTGAGCCCGCGGCGGTGAGTGGCACAGTGAAAGCAAGGTTTTCGGCAGCCTGAAGCGCATTGCGCAAATGCGTCATGCTGCTCCCCCGGTGCAGAACTGATCAGCTGCATTGGGAAATTGCATCTTTGCCGGGTGGCCGTGAACCGCCGGATCACCGTTCCATTAACCCCAATTAAATCGCTGCCGCACTATGCAGAAGTTGCTGCCGCAATGCGGATGCGGGTGCTGCTCAGCATGTGTGAAGGCTGTGCTCCGGCGGATGCCGGCCAGTTTTCGAATCTTGCAGCCGGAACCAGCAGCATCACGTGAATTCAGAAACTTAATCTGAGGGGCTTATCCATGGGAAAAGTGAGCGTTAAAATCGGCGGGTTCGGACACAGCGACAAATGGGACCCGCTTGAAACCTCGGGCCTGGGCGACTGCATCTGTCTGGTGGCCTATGACAAGAACAAGCAGGTCGGCACGATGTACCACTTCGTGACGACGCCCTGCCGCAGCGGCCCTGCCGAGAATATTCAGATCGACGACAAGCCGCTGAAGGCGGCGAAGGGAAAACTGGACAAGGCCTTTAAGGCAGGCCACCCGAAGGGGACCAAAATCACCGGATACCATGTCAAGCTTGGCAAAGAGTGGACCGCTAACAAGTACTTCAAAGGTGACCCGAACAAGGCCTTGACGGCGGCGTGCAAAAGTATCTTCAAGGCCGCTCCCAAGCTCTCAGGCGCAAAGGCCGCATTTGACTGCAGCACCGGCAAACTGACATGAACCGGGCATCCGCACCGGCGATGCTCCTGTAAGCCTCATCGGCGTCCCGCTTGACGCGATCTCCTGCGGCGCCCCGTTTTTCTTGCGCAATTGGCAGCCTGTTGGGTTGCCAATTGCGCGTCTGTGCTTCTGCTTGCAATCTCCAAGCGGATTTCGGGACTCCGTCTGCAAAAGGCTGCTTTGGCCTGCGCGGTTGCCCGGAACCTGCCAAGGCCTTAGCCAGCTCTGTCTAAGAATTCCGGCTGCAGTCAGCGTGAGCTGCAGCGGCGACAATCAGGCAACGAGGAAACCGCGTGCAGGTTTCCGGTGCTATGGGGATTGCGGTTCAGGGCTGCATCGCTTGATCAGCAAACCGAACGGCTGCGTGACGCCAGGGAACGCAAGTAAGCTGCCTTGTTCTGATAAGCAATCCCGGCGGTCCGGGCTGGCAGCGTGAAGACCACATAGAAGTATCCGGCCGGCAACAGATCTTCCATGCGCGCCTGCATCCAATCCTGCACCGCAGCGCCCTGGCGCTTCGGGCTATGCCGGTTGCGGCCCGGGAACGTCCAACCTCTTGGCTGTGCCTCACGGTAGTCGCCGCGGAACAGGCCGGGCATTCCGCAAAGCAGCCTTAGCAGGGCGCCTTTGCTGTTTGCGCTCAACCGGGCGGGTGCTAGGCAAGGGGCAAGGATCAGGAGGACGAATTGCCATGACAGAGATGATGCGCGCGGTGGAGATCACCAAACCCGGCGGGCCGGAAGTGCTGCAGCCTTGCCAGCGCCCGGTGCCGCAACCGGGCCACGGCGAGGTAGTGATCAAGGTGGCCTATGCCGGGGTGAACCGGCCTGATGCGCTGCAGCGCGCGGGCGCCTATGATCCGCCCAAGGGTGCCAGCGACCTGCCGGGGCTGGAAGCCTCGGGCGAGGTGACGGCTGTGGGCGCAGGCGTCAGCGGCATCCGCGTGGGCGATCTGGTCTGCGCGCTGCTGCCCGGCGGCGGCTATGCGGAATATGTGGCTGCTCCAGCCGCCCATTGCCTGCCGGTGCCTGCCGGACTGGATCTGAAACAGGCGGCCTGCCTGCCGGAGACGTTTTTCACCGTCTGGTCCAATGTCTTCACCCGCGGCGGGCTGAAAGCGGGCGAGCGGTTCCTAGTGCATGGCGGCTCTTCCGGGATCGGCACCACGGCGATCCAGCTGGCCAAGGCCTTTGGTGCGCGGGTGTTTTCCACCGCCGGATCGGATGCGAAATGCCAGGCCTGCCTGGATCTCGGCGCCGAACGTGCAATCAACTACCGCGACGAGGATTTCGTCAAGGTTCTGAAGGCCGAAGGCGGCGCTGATCTGGTCCTCGACATGGTCGGCGGCGACTATATCCCGCGCAATGTCAAGGCAATGGCCGAAGACGGCCGCCTGGTGCAGATCGCCTTTCTGCAGGGGCCGAAGGTAGAGCTGAACTTTGCCCTGATGATGGTCAAGCGGCTGACCCTGACCGGCTCGACCCTGCGGCCGCAAAGCGACCTGGCAAAGGCGCAGATTGCCGGGGACCTGCGCGAAGCGGTCTGGCCCTTGATCGAAGCTGGCAAGGTGGCACCGGTGATGGACAGCGAATTTGCACTGGATCAGGCCGCCGCTGCACACACGTGGATGGAAAGCTCCGGCCATATCGGCAAGATTGTTTTGAAAGTAGGCTGAAACTTCAGAGTGCCTGACACAGAAGGGCCGGCAGATCTGCCGGCCCATTTTGATATGCGGATGTCCTTACTGCACGGCGCGCCGGTACAAATGCCAGGTCGCGTGCCCCAGCACCGGCACCACAATGATCAGCCCGGCCAGGAAGGGGATTGCGCCAACCACCAGCGCGGTGCCAACGATGACACCCCAAGTCATGCAAATCACCGGATTCTTGCGCAGCACCTTGATCGAGGTGGCCACAGCTACCGGCAGGCCCACATGGCGGTCCAGCAGCAGCGGGAAAGACACCAGGCTCATCGCCAAAGCGGCAAAGGCAAAGACCGCGCCCGTGATGCCGCCTGCAATGGCCATGATCCAGCCCTCGCGGGTGGTCACCACTTCCGCAGCAAAGCCCAGGATCGAAGCCGGCGGTTCCGGCCCCAGGGTGCGGCTGTAGATCATGTCCGCGGCCACCAGCCAAACAATGAACAGCACTGCCAGATACAGCCCCAGCACCAGAATGCCGCCAAACGCAGGCGAGCGGATGACGCCGAAGGCATCCATCCAGCGCGGCTCGAACCCGGCTTCACGGCGCGAAGACATTTCATAAAGCCCAACCGCGGCCACCGGGCCAAGGATGGCAAAACCCATGATCATCGGCACGATCAGGGGCAGCAAATTCATCGACAGGCTCATTACGATCAGCGTGATGCCGATCAGCGGATAAAACAGCACCAGGAACATGGCATCGCTGCGGCAGGCGGCAAAATCCTCCAGTCCGGCGGCCAGCGAATGTATGATGTCGTCCATGGTGAGGGTGCAGGCCTTGGGCAGTTCCTTGACACCGTCGCTGCCCATCTCTTCGACCGTCTGGCCGATATGCTGCCCCGTGGATTCTGCCCCCTGCAGAAGCCAGCTGAGCGGGTTCCCGATTGTCTTTGCCATGCGCTTCTTCCTCCTCGCTGACCATAACGGAAGTGCCGTTCAGGCAGGGCCGGGCGCGGCACGTTTCATTATACTAGCACAAAACCCCGGGAAGTGTGGATCACAGGCCATTTATTGCCGCGCGCGCAGCGGGGCAGGGGCACTCCCGGCAAAGGGGCCGGGGTGCGGCTGTGCGGATCACGCGGTCTGACAAAGGCGCGGGTTCTGCTTCTTTCTGGTCAAAAACACCCCAGGGTGAATTGGCCGTCAGGCCAAGAGGGGCAGCGCCCCTGTACCCGCCCTCAACCTTAGCGCACCGGTGCCAGCCGGGCGTTTTTCAACGTGCAGTCGCGGATCGTATCCCGCCCGCAAGGCACCGGCTGCAGCGTTTTCGACAAGCAGATGCGGGCTTCCTGGATGGCGCCGCTGCTGCAGGTGATGGTCAGGCTGTCTGGCGCCAGGCTTGGGTTTTCCTTGAGAAAGGCCTCCTCAACCACGGCGGCGGGCAGGGTCACGGGCTTGTCCAGCTTGCGAAAGACGGCGGGGCGGGCCACGCGCCGGTAGGCGTCGCGCATCAGCCTGTAATACGCCCTTGCGCTGAGGCCGGAACAGGTGCCGTGTTTCTTCCACTGATGCCAGGCCAGGCCGGGGCTGCCCATGATATCCGCCATCTCGCGGCTCATGCGGCGGTTCGGCGGCGCCTCTGCGGAACGGCAGTAGCTGGGCCAGCCGCGATGGAATTGCGGCCATAGCCCGTGCAGGGTCCAGCCATAGTCATAGCGCGCCTTGCATTGCTCTGCGCGGCGTGCATCGCCTTCCTGTTCGCACCAGTTCGGCGACCAGCTGAGCGCCAGCACGTAATAGTCGAACTCCCCGGCCGGCTCGCCCTCTGCTGCGGCAAGGGTGGTAAAACCGGCCAAAACAGCCGCCAGCCCCAGCAATAACTTGCGCATTGGCCTCTTTCCTTATGCAATGAAGCCGACTATACAGGCCTGAAGTTCCCCGACAACGGAAACCAGACCCCGAAAGCGGGGCAGCCTTGATCCAGGCGGCGGGGAAGATGTGTTTTAAGGAGATGAGCGCATGGCAAAACCGTTGATGGCCAAGGCAACCGCCGTGTGGCTGGTGGACAATACCACGATCAGCTTCAAGCAGATCGCCGATTTCGTCGGCATGCACGAGCTGGAAATCCAGGGCATCGCCGATGGCGAAGTGGCCGCAGGCGTCAAAGGGTTCGACCCGATGGCCAACAACCAGCTGACCCAGGATGAGATCGACAGGGCGCAAGCCAACCCGCTGCACAAGCTGAAGCTCAAGTTCAACCCGGCTGCCGCCGGCGAGGAAAAACGCCGCGGCCCGCGGTATACCCCGCTGTCCAAGCGCCAGGACCGTCCGAATTCGATCCTGTGGCTGGTAAAATTCCACCCGGAACTCAGCGATGGCCAGATCGCCAAGCTGGTCGGCACCACCAAGCCGACCATCCAGTCGATCCGCGAGCGCACCCATTGGAACATCTCCAGCATGCAGCCGATCGACCCGGTGGCGCTGGGCCTGTGCCGCCAGTCCGAGCTGGATGCCGTGGTGCAAAAGGCCGCGGCCAAGAAAGCCGCCGAAGGCGGCGTGATGAGCGACGATGAGCGCCGCAAGCTGGTCTCTACCGAACAGTCGCTGGAGATGGACGCCGAGCCGAAGATCCCAAGCGCGATCGAGGGGCTGGAAACCTTTACCCTGGGCGGCGGTTTGAGTGATGATGACCGGAAGAAGGAAGAGGAAATCCCCGACGCGGACAGCTTCTTCAACCTGCCCGCTGGCGGGGACGACGAGGATGACGACGAAGATCCCCGCTTCTGATCCCATCCGCCCTGGCGGTGCCGGCTAAAGAAATTTATTAAAAAGCCGCAGATCCTTCACTCAGGATTTGCGGCTTTTTCTGATAGAATTGACTCTCTACGTTACAATATGTTGACTATGTACCCCTGTTTTGCGCAGCATGATGTTGCGGGGCAGTTGTGTTCCAGATTGCCCGCAAAGACCAGGGTGCGGGAAGGGCCTTTTGTTCCGGGGCGGTTTTCCAAAGTGTAAGGAACGGGAAGTTACAGAGTATTGCCAGCGGTCCGGCCTTGCAGGCCTGTCCGCAAAGGGATGGCAGGAGTACAAGCAATGGACGCAGCAGGGGCCGCGGCGCTTGGGGAAAGCAGCCGCTTGGATCTGGAGACACTGGCCTGTTTGAGCGGCCTGGAGTTCTGCCAGGAATTTGTGGATCAGCTGGCGCAGGCCTATGGGGCCGATCTGGTCACCGTGGGTGAGCTGAAGGTCATGGAGACCGAGCGCATCAAGGTGCTGGCAAGCTGGTTTGACGGGCTGCAGCTGGGGGATTTCGAATACGAGGCTTGCGTGACGCCGTGCCATGACGTGGTGCTGAGCGGCGATCCGCATGTCTTTCCCTGCCGGGTGCAGGAGCTGTATCCGGATGACGAGATGTTCATCGAGGAAGGCATCCAAAGCTATGTCGGGGTCGCCCTGAAAAACGCCGATGGCGAGGCGATCGGACTGGTCCAGGCCTCGTGGCGCTATGAAATCGACGGCGCACTGGCGCAGCATATCGCATCTGTAATGCAGCAGTTCGCGCCCCGGCTAGGGGCCGAGACCGCCGGGCTGCAGACACTGGCCACGCTGTCAGTGCTGGCCGAAGGGCCAAGCGGCACGTCTCCGCGTGAGGCGTTCCGGCTGCTGGCCGCGCAGCTGCAGGGCGCGCTCAAGGTGCGCTCGGCCTTCATTGCGGAATGCCTGGGCGACAAGCCTGAGTGTTTCCGGGTGCTGGCGTGCTGCTTTGAAGGTCAGCAGATGGAAGGGGTGGAAGACACGGTTGTGCCTTTTGACGGCACCCCTTGTGCGTTTTTAAAGGGGCGGGAGAAATTCCTGGTGCCGGACGGGCTGCAGGAGGCGTTTCCAGAGCAGGCGCAGTTCCGCAGCCAGAACCTGCATTCCTACCTGGGCATCCCGCTGGCCGATGCGGATGGCACGGTGATCGGCCATTTTGCGCTGCAGCACGACCGGGAAATCAAACAGCGCAAGCTGGAGACCGATCTGATCGCGCTGTTTGCCGCGCGGATCGGGCTGGAGCTGCGCCGCCGCAAGGCCGAAAGGCGCCGCGCCCAGGCGGAAGAGGCGCTGCTGATCAAGCGCAAGACCGAAAGCCTGGGGTTGCTGGCGGGCACCATCGCGCATGATTTCAACAACCTTCTGGCCTCGATGCAGGGCCGCGCCGAACTGGCGCTGGCACATCTGGAGGCCGCGCATCCGGCGCAAGGGCATCTGCAAGTGGTCGAGCAGGGGCTGCAGGCCTCTGCCTTGCTGGTCCGGCAGCTGTTGAATTACGCCAAGGGCGGCGGCAGCCGGGAGCAGGGGCCGTGTGATCTGAACGGGATCGTGCAGGAGACCATGGCGCTGGTCCCGGTTGAGCGCAAGCTGGGCAAACAGGTGGTGCTTGATCTGGAAGAAGGGGCGCTGACGGCGCAGATGGATTCGTCTCAGGTGGGTCAGTTGTTGCTGAACCTGGTCTTCAATGCTGCCGAGGCGATCGGGCCGGCTGCGGGCACGGTCACGGTGAGTACCCGCAAGACCAGCCTGAGCGATGCAGAGCGGCGCAAGCTGCTGAAGGGGCGGAACATGCCGGCCGGCGCTTGCTTGCTGCTGGAGGTGCGCGATACCGGCAGCGGTATGGGCCGCGAGACCGTGACCCGGATTTTTGACCCGTTCTTTACCACCAAACCCGGCGGACGCGGCCTTGGCCTGGCCGCGGCGCTGGGGATCATCAGCCGCCATCAGGGCGGCCTGGCGGTTGAAAGCCGCGAAGGCGAGGGCAGTGCCTTCCGCTTTTACTTTCCTGCCTGCACCGCTGAGCCGGCGGCGGAAGCGTGCCCGGCAGGGCCGCCGGCGCAGCGGCGCGGTGCGGAGATCCGGCGGATCCTGGTGGTGGATGACGAGGAAACCGTGCGCCGGGCAGTGGCCGGTCTGCTGCAGTTGCGCGGCTGCGTCGTGCTGCAGGCCGATGGCTATGACGCGGCGCTGGCGCAGCTGCAGGCGGCAGGGCCGTTTGACGGCGCGGTGATCGACATGAGCATGCCGGGGCGCAGCGGCTGGGAGACTCTGGCGGGCCTGCGCAAGATCCAGCCCGGGCTGAAGGCGGTGATGATGAGCGGCTTTGCCATCAGCGCCGTGGCGGCGGGGTTTCCGGATCTGTCCCGGGTTCCGGTGCTGGACAAGCCGTTTACCAAGGAAAAGCTGTATAAGGCGGTTTTTACCTAAGGGCGGCGGCTTTGGCGCTGGCGGAAGGCTCCCGCGCCCGCATGTGCCCCTAACGGGGCCCCTTGGCCGCCTTGGGCCCGGCGCCGCGCTGGTGCGCGGCGGGGTGCGCCCGGCAGAAATGTCGCATTTTGTTGCAGGTTATTGCGGGCAATGGCTGGTCAGCCTGCGCTAGGGCTTCTGGCGTCACGCAGCAGCCAGTCGCGGACCCGCTCGATCCGGCTGGTGCCCGTTTTGGCCTGGGGTGTCAGCAGATAATAGGCGCTGGCGGGTGTGCAGCGGTGCGGATGGGCTTGGATCAGGGTGCCCTCGGACAGCTCCCGAAGCACCAGCAGCTCCGGAAGAATGGCAACGCCATGGCCGTATTTCACCGCGTCGATCAGCATCTCGAACTGGCTGAACAACGGCCCGGTGGGACGGGCGGCGAGGCTCCCGGTCTGATCCTCGAACCAAATCTGCCAGCTAAGCGGCCGGGTGCTGTGCTGCAGGGCTGGAAACTCCAGAAGCCCGGCGGCGGATTGCAGCGGGCCATCCAGCAGATCCGGTGCTGCAACGGCAATCAGGGTCTCTGGCATCAGCAGATCCGCGCGAAAGCCCGGCCAGGGCGGATCGCCCTGCACGATGGCCAGATCCACCAGGCTGGGGTCCACCTGGCTATTGTCCAGATAGGTGATGGTATTGATTGTCAGCCGCGGCTGCGCCTGTGCCAGCGTTGCCAGGCGCGGCATCAGCCAGCGGCTGCCCAGTGTCGGGTAGGTGCCGATATTGAGCGCGCCATATGGGTTGTCGCGGGTGCGCAACCGGTAAAAGGTGGCCTCCAGCGCTTCCAATTGCGGTGCCAGCTCCTCCTGCAGCATCCGTCCGGCACCGCTGAGCTGCACCCGCTGGCGTTCACGCTTGAACAGGGTTTGCCCGGTCAGCACCTCCAGGCTTTGGATCTGGCGGCTGAAGGCGCTTTGCGACAGGTTCATCTCCCGCGCTCCTCCGGCAAAGCTGCCGGCCCGGGCGGCAGCCTCGAAACACAGGAGGGCAGAGGTGGGCGGGATCTTGCGGCGCATGGCCCGCACCCTGCCATATGTTGCAATTTTTGCAATATGTATTGCAATAGCCCGGCTTTTTTCCGGCTTCTTGGCCTGCCAGTATCGCATTCAAAGCATCACCCCTTGCAATCAGCACAAAGAATGGGAGCGCGCGACATGAGTTTTGAACCGCAGATCAACGACGCCGATGTGCAGGCTGTCACCAGGGCCATGGGCGCCATACCGGATTCTGCATCGGTGGCGGAGTTTGTGCCCGGACCGGGTATCCAGAGGCTGGAGCTGAAGTTTGACATCGAAAAGCTGCAGGAAGCGCTGGAGGAGTGCCTGAAGCGCGAGGCCTTTATGGGCGGCTTGCAGGACCAGGGCTTTGCCGCGCTGCCGCTGACCCAGCGGCCGGGTCAGACCGAATGGACCGCTAATGACCTGTCGGGCCGCTACTGGCTGCGCGCCGACACCCGCTATGTCGAAGAGCCGCGCGAGGATCTGGTGCCGGAAGTGGATTTTTCCGAATTCAATCCCAAATTCGCAGGCACCTATTTCGAGCATGTGCACGCAGAGCTGGCCAAGCGGTTTCCGATCGGGCGCACGCGGGTGCTGTCCAAGGGGCTGTACAATTGCAACTCCTGGCACCGCGACCCGGAGCCGCGGCTGCATATTCCGGTGGTCTCCAACCCCGGCTCATTGTTCATCGTGAATCATCACGTCACGCATCTGCCGGCCGATGGCTCGGTCTATTTCACCGATACCCGCGGCTATCACACTGCGCTGAACGGCGGCGAAACCCGGCGGGTGCATATCGTGGCGGCGCTGGCCTATGATCAGGTGACGGAATGAGCCAATACGCAGGATTGGCAGGTGCGGGCGCCAATGCGGCCCTTTGCGATCTGCGCAGCGATACGCTGACGCGGCCCGATGCGGGCATGATGCGGGCGATCCAGGCGGCGGAGCTGGGCGATGACGTTTATGGTGAAGATCCCCAGGTGAACCGGCTGGAGGCCGTGCTGGCCGAGCGTCTGGGCAAGGAAGCGGCACTGTTCCTGCCGACCGGCACCATGAGCAACCTGGCGGGCCTGCTGGCCCATTGCCAGCGCGGCGAAGAGATCATCCTGGGCGCGGGTTACCACGTCTATGCCTATGAGGCCGCGGGGGCCTCGGTGCTGGGCGGGATATCGCTGTGCCCGGTGCCGGTGCGGGACGATGGCGCGCTGGACCCGGAGGTGATTGCCGGGGCGGTCAAGGCGGATGACAGCCATCTGGCCGTGAGCCGTCTGCTGTCGCTGGAGAACACTCATAACGGGCTTGCAGTGCCCCTGGCGGATATGGCGGCGGCGGCGACGGCGGGCCGGACGGCAGGGCTGGCGGTGCATCTGGACGGCGCGCGGTTCTTTAATGCGACGGTGGCGCTGGGGTGTTCGGAAGCGGCGCTGGCCGGGCTGATGGATACGGTGTCCATTTGCCTTTCCAAAGGGCTGGGCACGCCGGCCGGGTCGGTTTTGGCGGGGCCTGCAGACCTGATTGCCAAGGCGCGGCGCTGGCGCAAGATGCTGGGCGGCGGCATGCGGCAGGCAGGCGTGCTGGCGGCGGCGGCGCTTTACGCGCTGGAGCACAACGTGGAGCGGCTGGCGCAGGACCATGACCGCGCGGCGGAACTGGCGGATGTGCTGCGCGGTTTGGGGGCAGGGGAGGTTTCCCAGGCCACCAACATGGTGTTCTTCACGCCGAAGGAAGGGCGCAATGATGCCTTGCGGATGCATTTGGCATCTGAGGGCGTTGTAATCGGTGGCGGCAGTTCCGGCGCCATCCGCATGGTGCTGCACAAAGATGTGGATAACGGCGCCTTGGACCGCGCGGTGCAAGGGTTAAAGAGTTTCTACGGCTGAAAAACAATGGCGGGCGTGGCTCCGGAAAATTCGAATTTTCCGGCCAAAATTCTTTGAAGAATTTTGCGCCCGGCTGCACCGTCAGATTTCCTTCCGCGCCCTGAGCGCTGCAGAGATCGTGCCGTCATCCAGATAGTCCAGCTCACCGCCGATTGGCACGCCCTGCGCCAGCGAGGTGAGCCTGACCTGCCCCTGCAGCTGGTCGGCGATGTAATGCGCCGTGGTCTGGCCGTCGATGGTGGCGTTCAGCGCTAGGATCACCTCGCTGATACCTTCGGTTGCAACCCGGTCCGCGAGCCGCGGGATACGCAGATCTTCCGGCCCCACCGCGTCCAGCGCCGACAGGGTGCCGCCCAGCACGTGGTAGCGGCCCTTGAAATCGCCTGAGCGCTCCATCGCCCAAAGGTCGGCCACATCCTCGACCACGCACAGCTCGCCATTGGCGCGTTCCGGGTCGGTGCAAAGCGGGCAGATCTCGCTGGTGCCGATATTGCCGCAGTTGAGGCATTCGCGCGCGGTGGCGGCGACCTCGGTCATCACATCGGCCAGGGGCGTCAGCAGCAGCGCCCGCTTGCGGATCAGATGCAGCACCGCCCGGCGGGCGGACCGCGGGCCGAGCCCCGGCAGCTTGGCCATCAGGGCAATCAGGTCTTCGATATCGCTGGTGGAATTTCTGATCATGCCCCGGGCCTTTGTGTGCTGTGCCATATAGGCTGATTGCAGCAGGAAAGCGCAAGGGCAGGGCTGCAAAATGTTCAGGGTTTGTTTTGCCTCGGCACCTGCCAGGGTAAGGGCAATTGAGCTGGCGGGCGGCAGGGCGTATCTGTTTCAGCACATCTTGCGCAGGAAGGAAAAGGGGCGGCAATGGGACGGCAGGACAACACCCAGCACCCGGTGCGTTTTGCCCGGCTGACCGGGATCGCGCCGCAGGAGATTGCCCGCCACATGTCAGATCCGCGGATGGCAGAGCATATGCCGCTGCTGACAGGCCCCTGGGACGAAGAAACTGCCAGAGCCTTTGTTACCGCCAAGGAGAACTGCTGGCAAAGGGATGGCCTGGGTCATTGGGCGTTTGTGCAGAAAGGTCAATATCTTGGCTGGGGCGGGTTTCAGAAAGAGGGCGAGGAATGGGATTTTGGGCTGGTATTGCGGCCCGGCTGTTTTGGGCTGGGCCCGGCCATTGCCCGGCAAGCGCTGGCGTTTGCCCGCCTCGATCCGCGCATCCCTCATGTGACTTTCCTGCTGCCGCCGACGCGGCACCATCTGCGGCCGCTGGTGCGGCTGGGCGCGGTGCAAACCGATGAAGTGCTGCATGAGGGGCAGCGTTTTCTGAAATTCCGATTGGAAACAGCTTGAACGAGGCAAAGAAAAAGGCGGCTCCTGACGGGCCGCCTTTAGATCGGTAAAGCTGGCAGCGCTTAGAACGGCAGCTTGATGTCCTTGGGCAGACCCATGCTTTCGGTCAGCTTGGCCATCTCTTCCTGCGCTTTTTCCGCAGCCTTGGCCTGGGCGTCCTTGATCGCGGCCAGGATCAGGTCCTCGACCACTTCCTTGTCATCGCCATTGAAGATCGACGGGTCAATATCCAGGCCTTTGAGGTCACCCTTGGCGGACGCCGTGGCCTTGACCAGGCCGGCGCCGGCCTCGCCCGTTACCATCACATTGTGCAGCTCTTCCTGCATCTGGGCCATTTTGCCCTGCAGTTCCTGTGCCGATTTCATCATCTTGGCCATATCGCCAAGGCCGCCGAGGCCTTTGAGCATCTGTCATCTCCTGAGATTCCGGTTCGGGGCACAGATACGGGCCGCGGGGCTGCGAAACAAGAGGGGAGAGGTTACTCTCTCGGCCAAACCCTGGTGCCGATAGAAATGAACTGGGAAACTGACATTGAGCGTCTGGAATTTCTGGCCTTGGACCCAGGCCTGTCTAGAAACTCACGAACTTTTTCCTTCGGGGCTTCCCAAATGCCATAAAGCTCGTACCCCTTGTGCATCAAAACAAGCATGGCAAAATCAAAGTCATGGTTTGTGTTGATTGAAGAGACCCTGCCCCAATTTTTTCCGTCAGCTTTCCATCGCCCTTTGATCTGAATTGTTTGATGCCTGCCGTTGCAGGTCCTAACGGCGTCAAAGCCAGGACTGCGGGCTTCTGCCAGTCCAAGCGCAAGTGCCTGGGCGGCCTCTACTTCTGCAATTTCACCAGTCACGCCAAGCGGCTTGTTAAAATTTCGATAATATTCAATGGCTAAGGACTTCACGTCAGAAAGAATTTCGGACTGAGAGCGAACTTTAGGGATATCACCCATCCTCGAACGGGTCCCATTCATCCTCCACCTCGGGCAGGGCCTCGGCGGCGACTTCTGCGGCCAGCTCCTGCGCGGTGCGGATGCGTTTGATCTTTGCCTTGGGGAAGCTTTCCAGCACCGCCTGCACCAGCGGATGGGCGGCGGCTTTCTCGCGCAGGGCGTTTTCAGCTGCGTCTCGGACTTCGGCAATGGTGGCCGCGTCGCCGTCGGGCGCGATCGACACCACCCAGCGCGCACCGGTCCAGTTTTGCAGCGCCGTGCCAAGCCGCGCCGCCAAATCGCGCGGCGCCTGCGAGGACGGGGTGAATTCGATCCGTCCCGGCTGGTAGGAGACCAGACGCACGCCGCCCTCGACCTCGACCAGCAGTTTCACATCGCGGTTGGTGCGGATCAGCTCGACCACATGTTCAAAGGACGGATAGCGCGCCAGTGCTGAGCTGACCTGCGGCGCCAGTGCCGCCATAGTGCCGCCGCCGCCATGCGCCACCGGCGCGCCGCCTGCGGGACCAGGTTGGCCGCCATAACCGGCGGGCGCGTTGCCGCCTCCGCCGCCCAGAGCCGGGCCGCCCATGCCCTGCATAGGCACTCCGCCGCCAGGGCCATTCGGCGGCGGCGGCGGGGTGTCCTGCAGCTTACGGATCAGTTCTTCGGGGCTGGGCAGGTCGGCCACATGGGTCAGGCGGATCACCGCCATCTCGGCGGCCATCATCGCATTGGGGGCAGCGGCGACTTCCTCCAGCGCTTTCAGCAGCATTTGCCACATCCGGGTGAGGACGCGCATCGCCAGCGCATCCGCCATTGCCCTGCCGCGGGCGCGTTCATCTGGGCTGACGGTGGGGTCTTCGGCGGCATCCGGCGTGATCTTCACCACCGAGACCCAATGGGTGATCTCGGCCAGATCGCGCAGCACCGCCAGCGGGTCGGCGCCCTCGGCATACTGGCCGCTGAGTTCAGTCAGCGCCGCCGCCGCATCGCCGCGCAGGATCATGTCCATCAGATCCAGAACCCGGCCCCGGTCAGCAAGGCCCAGCATAGCGCGCACCTGGTCGGCGGTGGTCTCTCCGGCGCCATGGGAAATCGCCTGATCCAGCAGTGAGGTCGCGTCGCGGGCGGAACCTTCGGCGGCGCGGGTGATCAGCGCCAGCGCATCCTCGGCGATCCGGGCGTTTTCAGCGCCGGCAATCTTTTGCAGCAGCGCGATCATCACTTCGGGTTCAATGCGGCGCAGATCAAACCGCTGGCAGCGCGACAGCACCGTCACCGGCACCTTGCGGATCTCGGTGGTGGCAAAGATGAACTTCACATGCGCGGGCGGTTCCTCCAGCGTCTTCAGCAGCGCATTGAAGGCGCTGGTCGACAGCATGTGGACTTCGTCAATGATGTAGATCTTGTAGCGGGCCGAGGCGGCGCGGTACTGCACGCTGTCGATGATCTCGCGGATGTCGTTGACGCCGGTGCGCGACGCCGCGTCCATCTCCATCACATCGACATGGCGGCCTTCCATGATCGCGGTGCAATGCTCGCACTGGCCGCACGGATCAGTGGTGGGGCCGCCCTGGCCGTCCGCACCGATGCAGTTCATGCCCTTGGCGATAATCCGCGCGGTGGTGGTTTTACCGGTGCCGCGGATGCCGGTCATAATAAAGGCCTGGGCAATCCGGTCAGCGGCAAAGGCGTTTTTCAGCGTCCGCACCATGGCGTCCTGCCCCACCAGATCGGCAAAGGTTTCGGGCCGGTATTTACGCGCCAGAACCTGGTATTGGGATTGGCCGGATGCGCCGGAGGTGCCGCTGGGGGTATCGTTCATGATGTCTCGTGCCGGATTCGGGATGCGGGGTGTTTCGCGTTCCGCGCAGGGTATTGAAGCGCAGCCCGTTCGTCCACCGCCGATGGGGCCGTCCCGGGGCCGCAAAAGAGCTTTGGGATTGCCTGCTTAACGCTTAGGCTGCGAAGGCAGGGGACTGCGGGGGAAATGCAGGAACGCAGCGGCTAAGGAGGCGGTATGCGAACTGAGGATATCCCGGAACCTGCGGCGCAGGACGGCGCGGCGCCGGCAGGCCTGACCATCCACGCACTGTCAGCAGGCGGCGGTATTCTGGCGCTATGCCCGCTGCCCGGGGCGGGAGGCGATTACCGCAATGACCTGATCCAGATCTATCAGTGGAGGCCGGGGCTGGTCATCTCAATGACCACCGAGGCCGAGCATGCAGCAGCCGGGGTGCCGCGGCTGGGGATTGATATTCAAAGCATGGCCTGCCGCTGGCTGCACCTGCCGGTGCCGGATTTCCAGGTGCCGCCGCCCGCTGTGGCGGTGAAATGGGCGGCGGCCAGCCGGTCTGCACGGCAAGCACTGTCCGGCGGCGGCCGGGTGCTGGTGCATTGCAGGGGCGGCTGCGGGCGCTCCGGCATGGCGGTGCTGCGGCTGATGATCGAATGCGGCGAAGCCCCGGCGCAGGCGCTGATCCGGCTGCGGGCGGTACGGCCCTGCGCGGTCGAGACGGAGGAGCAGCTGGATTGGGCCTGTGCCGGTGCGCAGGCTGCCGGGCGGTGACCAGCGCCGCCACTGGGGCTAGTCGAAGCTCAGATCAAAACCTCTACCGATGATAAAAGGCGCCCGGAAGTTTTCACCATGAAAATAGTAAAGCCCCTGCTCCGCATCTTTCACAATGGCATAGTAGCCCCATTCCGGTGTGTTCCATAATCCGGACCAGCTGGAGCAGTACTGGCCGTCTTCGATTTTATAACGTGCTTCCGAAGGGGCGGCGTCGCCTTGCTTGATCCAGAGCGTCAGTCCGGACTCCGAGAAATACTGGCGGGTATGGCTCTCGAAATGCAGCCCTTCAATCGTTTTCCCGGTCAGCAGGTCCATGATCTCTCCGGTGGACAGCGGCTGTTCGGCGGCGGCAAATGTTGCGCAGGCACTCATGACAGCACAGGCCGGCAGAAAGGTCTTAAACATTGGCAATCCCCTTGCATAAAGTCTGAATACCGGGAATTGCCTAGAGCCGATCAGGCAGACGGGCCAGCCTGATGCCGAACACATTTCTGTCAGCCGGATATGTTTCGGGCCGCAGGGAACCGCACCAGCCCGTTCGGGTTGCGGATCACAGTGCCATCATCCGCTCTGCTTCCCGCGCGTTCACCGTTTTCGGCAGCGCCTCCATCAGCGCGCAGGGGCGGGCGTCCAGTTTCGAGGCCGCAAAACCGGTGCCGTCGCGGCTGAGGATGGCATCGGCAAAGCGGTCCAGCCCCTCGCGCGGCGCCTCTTCACCGACACCGCAATACAGCCGGATCCGGTCGTGGCCGGCGGCAAACTGCGCCGGGCAGCTGCGCGGGCAGCCGTCCAGTGCGGTGGTGCCGGTGATCTCGAAATCGTCTTGCGTCAGCGGTTTTGCCTTGGTCATCGCCTCGGCCAGTTTGGTGATCATCCGCTGTGCCGCGGGGCAGGGGCGCCCCAAATACTTGCAATCTGTTGCCGCATAGAAATGCGTCTGGTCGGTCCACATCATATCTGCGCCCTCCGCGCGTGGCACGGGGGTCATGGGGACAAGAGACCGGATGAAAGACGGATCACAGCCGCCGCAGCCATCAGACCCTGTCCGGACACCCCGCCCGGGTTCGAGTTACACGTCTGATGGCAGGTCTCCTGACTTGCGGGTCGATGCTTTCCCGATCCTTCCCGGCCTCGTTTCGAGGGCCAGTGGCTCTATCGGGGTCGCTCGCCGCTTACAGTTGCGGGGGCAGTCTCGGACTGGGCCAGCTTGCGCAGGCCGCACCGTGTTCCCTTTTCATCCCGGACACAAGATTCTGTGGCACGGGAACCATCAGCACAAGCGGTAGCGGTTGGGTGCCCGAGTCGTCAATTGTTTTTCTGCATCTGCAAATACAGCCCCCGGATCACATCCGAGTCGCGCCGCACCCGGGCCAGCTGCCAGCCGCCCTGCAGCAGGATGTAGAAATTCTCCGCCGCCGCGCGGGCCTCAGGTTCGGGCAGGCCCAGGCGGCGGGCGTGGCGGGTGGTTTCAGTAATCCAGCCCTCGAACAGATGCGCGGCGTGCTGGTGGAACGCCTCGTTCTCCGGCCCTTCGAACAGGGTAGCCGAAACCGGGCAGCCGCTCCATTTTCCTTGTTTGTCAAACAGCTTGGCGAGTTTGTAACAGACCGTCTTGGCCCCCTCCCGAAAGGTGGGCGCCGGGGTGAAAGATGCCTCTATCAGCAGCAGCATCTGCCCTGACGCCCAATCCGCTGCGGCCAGGGCCAGATCGGATTTGCCACTGGGGAAATGGTGATAAAGCGAGCCCTTGGGCGCCCCCGCCTCAGCCAGCAGTTCCGCCAGCCCGGTGCCGCTGTAGCCCTTGTTGCGGAACAGGCCGACGGCGGCGCGGATCAGCCGCTCGCGGGTTGGGGGCAGGCTGGTCCCGCCTGCCTTGGCTGTCGTTACGTCATTCATGGCGGCAACTTGACAGCATTGGACCGATTGGTCCAGAGATGAATTAGACCAATCGGTCTAGGTCAAACGACTCAGGAGGCTGCCATGCTGGACAAAAGCGCAGAACATAACGCGGTTATCCGCGAGGAGGCCCTGCGGTTTGCATCTGGCACCCACATGCTGGCCGGGCGGCTGTACCACCCTGCGGGGCCGGCGCGGGCAGCAGTGGTGCTGAATGGCGCAACCGGGGTGCCGCAGCGCTTTTACCGGCATTTCGCGCGCTGGCTGGCAGCAGAGCAGCAAGTGGCCTGCCTGACCTATGACTACCGGGATTTCGGAGACTCGGCGCGGGGCCATCCGCGCCATTCCGACGTAACAATGGTTCAATGGGCGCTGGAAGATCAGCCAGCCGCCAGGGCCGAACTGCAACGGCACTATGCGGGCGTGCCGTTGTGGGTGATCGGCCATTCTCTGGGGGCAATGCTGATGCCCCTGCAGGATGGCCTGAAGGACGTCGCCCGCATGATCGTGGTTGCGGGCGGCTTGGTGCATCACCACGATCATCCCTGGCCCTACCGCGCGCTGGCGCTGGCTTTCTGGTTCGGCCATGTGCCGCCATTGGTCCGTGCCTTGGGCTATCTGCCCGGGCGCGCGGTGGGGTTCGGGGCCGATTTGCCTGCCGGAGTGTACTGGCAGTGGCGGCGCTGGTGCACCACGCCCGGCAGCTACCTGCCGGAAACCGGCTTGGCCTTGCCGCGGCCCAAATGGGCAGGCACCGGCGTGCCGGTGGATTTGTATGCGATGGCGGATGACGGCGTTGTGCCGCCCGCGGCCGTTTGGCGGCTGGGGGACGTCTTTGGCGATGTGCCGCAGCGGCGGACTGTGCTGGTGCCGCAGGAGGCGGGCGTGCAGAAGATTGGCCACCTGGGCGCCTTTGCCCGCGCCAATGCGGCCCTGTGGCCGCGGCTGCTGCCGCCGCAATAGCACGGCGCCCCGCCAAACCTTGGGATCAGGCGGAGCGGTTCAGCCGTTCCTCGGTGATCCGGGCATAGTCGGCCAGCCGCAGCTTGAACCGGCGGGTGAGGTTGCTGCGGGCCAGTTTCAGCGATTGCACCAGCAGCCGGCCGGTCAGGGTGGTCGGCGCCAGCTTCAATTGCACCGACATCCGGGTCCGCCGCGGCGACAGCGCCAGCAGCTCAACCTCAAGCTGGCCGTCCAGGCCGCTGCCGCTGCCGGTCAGCGCCAGCCCGGTGACCGGGGTATAAGACGCCAGCGTCAGCCTGATGTCGCGCTGCTTGCCGCGAAACCGAAAGCCGATATCCCAGGCCAGGCCGTTTTCCGGATGGGCGGTGTCGCCGGTCCGCTGCACGTCGATGCCGCGCCGCAGGGCCGAGCGCTCCAGCAGTCCGAAATCGGAGACCGCGCCAAAGACGTCGGCAATCGGGGCTTCGATATCTTCTTTGCTTTGAAATTCCATGCGCGCCTGCTTTGGTTGCGCTGCCGTGCCGGCGCGCCGTTTTCGGCAATATGCTATTTAGTCCAGGGTGTCCGCAAGCCAGTTCTTGAGCAGAAAATGCGCAATTGCCCCCTGACGTGACGGCTTTAGAACCGGGTGTTCGCCGGCAAAGACCGTCATCATGTCCTGGCGGCTGACCCACAGCGCGTCTTCGATCTCAGCCGGGTCGATGGTGATCTCCGTGCTCAGCGCCTCGCCCGCGCAGCCGAACATCAGCGACATCGGAAAGGCCCAGGGCTGGCTCGACAGGTAGCTGACCCGCCCGACCTGCACGCCGGTTTCTTCAAAAGTTTCGCGGCGCACGGCTGCTTCCAGCGTCTCACCCGGTTCGACAAAACCTGCCAGCAGCGAATACATCCCCTCGGGCCAGCCGGGGGACCGGCCCATCAGCACAGCATCGCCATGGGTGATCAGCATGATCACCACCGGGTCGGTGCGTGGGAAATGAGGTGCCTTGCAGGCGGGGCAGATCCGCTGCCAGCCTGCCTGCGCCAAATCGCTGGGCGCGCCGCAAGCTGCGCAAAACCGGTGGCTGCGGTGCCAGGCCAGCAGCGCCTTGGCAGTGGCAGCCAGTTCCGCCTCCAGCGGTGTGAGGCGGGTCATCACCCGGCGCAGCTCGGCAAAGACTTGGGACGCGGGCAGATCAGGGTGCTGCTGCTCGCTGGCATCGGCAAAACTGCTGAGCGCTTCCTGATCCAGGATTTCGGGCTGCCAGCCGCTGATATCACAGGCAAAACATGGCGCGCCGCCGGGTGCCAGGCCAAGAAACAATGCGGCATCCTTGCAGCCAGCGGCCAGCGGATGCGCCGGATCGGTCCAGCCCAGCCCGCAGGGCAGATGCGCATCTGTTTCGCGCCGGGTCAGCGGCTTGCCGCGCCACATCAGCAGCACCTGGGCCTCCGGGCTGATCCAGGCCGCTTCCAGCGCTGCGGTATCCGTACGCAGATGGGCCGCCCGCTCCAGCCCGCCGCCGCCGCCGAATGTCACTTGTTCTGCGTGTTTCATTGCGGCTCTCCTTTGGCTGGCTGCGGTTTCTTTTGGGTGCCATGGATGAAATAGCGCCATCCATGGCAGCGTGCCGCAGGCGTTGCCAGCAATCGGCAGCGATCTGCGCTTGCCTGTCACTGCACCGCCACACCTGGCGGGTGGGAATTGCGGCTTTTCACTGCTGGGCAGGGCGCGCCGGCCCCTTTGAAGCCTCGGCAGCAGGAAAAAATCAAATGCAGCAAAAAGGGTTCTTTGCAAATCGTTAAAACGCTGATTCAAATAGCCGCAAAACAAGAACGGCACCAAATGGTGCGGGAAGGAGCGGCAGCAGGCAGTGTCAGCGGAATATCGGACATGACAAGCGGGGCGCGCGCCTCGCAATCCCGGGCCACCACCGGGCTGCTGCACGTGCTGGCCACTACGGACCTGCACTGCAATCTGCTGAGCCATGATTATTATGCCGACCGCCCGGACGGGGCTATCGGCCTGTCCCGCGCTGCCACCTTGATCAACCGCGCGCGGGCTGAGGCTGACCGCCTGGGCGCGGCCTGCCTTCTGGTCGATAACGGCGACGGCTTCCAGGGGTCGCCGCTGGGGGACATCGTGCCGGGCGCCAAAGGCCCCCATCCATTGGCGCGCGCATTCCGGTTTTTGAAATATGATGCCGTTGGACTTGGCAATCATGACTTTGATTTCGGCCTGGAGGCGCTGGCAGGCGTTCTGAAAGACGTGCCATGTCCGGTGCTGTGCTCAAGCCTGACGGCGCGGCAGCCGGATCTTCGGCTGCCATTTGTACCCTGGGCGGTGCTGGAGCGGGCGGTGCCTGGCTGCCCCGGTTTGCGACCGGTCCGGATCGGGCTGTTTTCAGTGCTGCCGCCGCAGACCCTGATCTGGTGCGGCAAGGCGTTGCAGCAGCAACTCGCCGCGGGCGGCATCGTTGAAACCGCCGCGGCCCAGGCCCGGCAGCTGAAGGCCCAGGGCTGCGATCTGGTGCTGGCGCTGGCGCATACGGGAATTGACAGTAACGCCGGGGCGGGCCGCGGCGAAAATGAACTGGAGCAGCTTGCCGCACTGACGGAAATTGATGCCGTTGTGGGCGGCCACACGCATCTGACGCTGCCGGATTCCGCGCATCCCTTTGCCAAACCCGTCGTGATGCCCGGAGCGCATGGCTCGCATCTGGGTATTCTGAAGCTGAAACTGGAGCATCACAGCGGGGCCTGGCGGCCAGCCGGCGGCTCGGCCAACCTGCAGCCGGCGGGCCGCCACCGGGAAGCCGGGGCAGCCCAACCGCTGGTGCCGGAGGACCCTGGTTTTACGGAGGCGCTGGCAGAAGACCACGCGCGCACTTTGCAACGTATGCGCCAGCCCGCGGGCTACAGCTCGGTTGCGATGCATTCCTATTTTACTTTCTTCGCGCCGGATCGCGGCCTGGCACTGGTGGGCAGCGCCCAGGCTGCTGCTGTGCGGCCGTTGCTTGAGAGTGCCGCCGGAAAAAGCCTGCCGCTGCTGTCGGCTGTTGCACCGTGCAAATTCGGCGGCCGCTCCGGGCCGCATTTTTATACCGACATTGCGGCCGGGGATCTCTGTGCCCGCAATATCGCTGATCTGCAGGTCTTCCCCAATGAATTGCGGGTGGTCGAGGTCACCGGTGCTCAGCTGCTGGACTGGCTGGAAATGTCGGCAGGGCTGTTCAGCCGGATCACGCCGGGCAGCTCCGGGCAGCTGCTGGCCGACCCGCAGCGGGCAGGGCATAATTTCGATGTGATTTTCGGGCTGAGTTATCAGATAGACCCAGTCCAGCCGCCACGGTTCTCGGCAGCGGGCGTGCGGATCAATCCCA
Organism: Leisingera sp. M523; assembly: GCF_025141335.1. Classification (NCBI taxonomy): domain Bacteria; kingdom Pseudomonadati; phylum Pseudomonadota; class Alphaproteobacteria; order Rhodobacterales; family Roseobacteraceae; genus Leisingera; species Leisingera sp. M523. The sequence continues at coordinate 3,083,569 of NZ_CP081036.1, read as the reverse complement.
GCGCCCGGCGGATCCGGAACCTGTGCTGGAACGGCCGGGCGGTGGATCCTGCCCAGCATTTTGCGGTTGCGGCCAACAGCTACCGGGTCAGCGGCGGCGGCAGCTTCAGCATGCTGCGCGAGGCCAAAGAACTGCCATTGCCGCCGATGCGGATCCGCCAGGCAATCCGCGACTATATCGCCGGGCGGCTGCCCGCCGATCCGCTGGCAGAGGCACCCTATCCCTGGCAACTGGCGCCGGTGCCCGGCACCCGCGCGGTTGCCGTTACCGGGCCGGGCGCCATCGGGTATCTGGAGGAACTGCCTGCCGGGCTGGCTGAACCGCGAGGGCACAGCAGCGGCGGCTTTCTGGAATTGCAGCTGCAGCTTTAAAACGCAGAAGGCAGGGCAGGCGGGGCACTTGCCATTCCCGGCGGCGGCGCTTATATCGGGATTCGAGAGGTTGGCGCGGGCAGGCGCCTCGCCAACCTGGTCAGATCCGGAAGGAAGCAGCCACAACGAGCCCCGCTTGGGTCGATGTCCAGCCTCTCACTTTATCCCGCACAGAAGAAATGCAAGGTGGTTCTCCCGCCCGCCCCGGCGCAATCAAAGATTGCCCCGCGGCCGTTGGGCCGGGCGCCGCGCTGACGCGCGGCGGGGTGCCGCTTCTTTCTGGTTTGAAATACCCCGGGGTGAATTGGCCGTAAGGCCAAGAGGGGCAGCGCCCCGCCCCGTCCGGTTTCGTGCCTCAGAATCTGCCGTTGTTCGCGGGATAGACGCCGAGGATTTCCACATTGGTGGTGAAATAGCTCAGCTCATCCATTGCCAGCTGCACATTGGGATCTTCCGGGTGACCTTCGATGTCCGCATAAAACTGCGTCGCAGTGAAGGATCCATCGACCATATAGCTTTCCAGCTTGGTCATGTTGATGCCATTGGTGGCAAATCCGCCCATCGCCTTATAAAGCGCCGCCGGAATGTTGCGGACTTGGAACACAAAGCTGGTGATCATGCTGTGGGCGCCGCGGCGGCGGAAATCCGGCTCCGGCGACATGATCAGGAAACGGGTGGTGTTGTCGCCGTTGTCCTCGATGTGGCGGGCCAGCACCTCCAGCCCGTAGATCTCGCCCGCCAATTCGCTGGCCAGCGCCGCCACATGCTTGTCTCCGGCTTCCGCCACATCGCGGGCGGCACGGGCGTTGTCGGGGCTGATCCGGCCGGTGATGCCGTGCTCGCGCAGAAAAGTCCCGCATTGCGGCAGCAGCACCAGATGCGATTTCGCCTCGCGGATGTCTTCCAGCCGGGCGCCCGGCACCCCCAGCACATTGATATGCACCCGCACAAAGGCCTCGTCGATAATGTGCAGCCCGCTGTGCGGCAGCAGCCGGTGAATATCGGCCACCCGGCCATAGGTGGAGTTCTCCACCGGCAGCATTGCCTGTTCGGCTTCGCCGCTTTTGACCGCTGCAATCACGTCTTCAAAGGTGCGGCAAGGCAGCACCTCCAGATCACGCCGGGCATTGCGGCAGGCTTCGTGGCTGTAGGAGCCGAGCTCCCCCTGAATGGCGATTTTGCGGCTCATGGGTGTGTTCCCCGTGCAAAACTTCAAGAATTGGGCGTTTCGTCGCGCTGTCTATACCTTGCCACTTTGAAGGGGAAGCCTTAGACAGCCACGCAGACAGCTAAATGGACCCGCGATTCATGTTTGACACAATGACCCTTACCAAAGCGACCGCAGGCGTCTGCGGCGCGTTCCTGGTTCTCCTGCTGGGCAAATGGGCCGCCAGCGGCCTGTATCACATGGACAGCCATGGTGAGGCCGCCTATGTGATCGAAGTCGCCTCGGCCGATGCCGCAGCCAGCGATGAGCCGGAAGTCAGCTTTGAAGAGCTGATGGCCTCTGCCGACGTTGCCAAAGGCGCCAAAGTTTTCAAGAAATGCTCTGCCTGCCACAAGCTGGAAGACGGCGCCAACTCGACCGGCCCGTATCTGTACGGCGTTGTCGGCCGCGACATCGCAGCGGCCCCGGGCTTTGGCTATTCCGGCGCCCTGACCGGCCTGGACGGCGACTGGACCGCCGAGGCGCTGGACGCCTTCCTGACCAAGCCGTCGGCCTATGCCGCGGGCACCACCATGTCGTTCTCCGGCCTGAAAAAGCAAAATGACCGGGTGAACCTCATCGCCTATCTGGACAGCCTCGACGGCTGATCCGGACTTCTGTCCAAGCTATCCAATTGAAAAAGCCGCTGCAGATTTGCAGCGGCTTTTTTGATGCGGGTTTGAACCGGACCGCCTTAGGCCGGGTTGTTTTCCCGGTAATAGGCCAGCGCATCGCGCTCCTGGCCGTCTGGCAGGATGCAGACGCCGATAGTGCCCGCTTTGCCGCTGCGCAGCACATAACTGCCGCCGGTCTGCACGCAATACGCCTCTTCCGGGCTGCTGTAGACCACTTCCTCTTCCTGCTGGGCACAGGCGCTGAGCGCGGCAGCCCCGGCAACCGCAAGGGCGGCAAGTTTCATTGACTTCGGCATCGGCAAACTCCCTCGTTATATAACGCAATCGTGATGCGAGGCTGGCAGGCAATTTTATTGCGTGCAAGCGCCGCCTGGAAAAAGCGTGCCTTTCGGCTGCTTTGTGCCAAGAGAGCCGGGGATATCACTTAATCTCAACTTGAATGTTACCGCCCCCGGCCATTAGCTTGGCAGCAGAAATCCGGACCGAAGCTCCGGGCAAAGGAGGTCATGGCAGATGAACACCGCTCGAGCCGCGGCGCGCGTGCGCGCAAAAGAAAGGGCGACTCCGCTGCAGGCTGCGGCGGCACTGGCCCCGGTACTGATACTGGGGCTTTTCCTGGCATTGGCTGCGGCGACGCTGGTCAGGGCGGAAGAGACTGTCATCAAGGCGCATGGTTTTGCCGAATTCGGCGAGTTGAAATACCCGCAAGGCTTTGCCCGTTTCGACTATGTGAACCCTGAGGCCCCCAAGGGCGGTGAGCTGTCGATCTCTGCCGTTGGCACCTTTGACAGCATGAACCCCTATACCCGCAATGGCCGTGCCGGGGCATTGTCCTCGAACCAGTTCGAAAGCCTGCTGGTGGAATCCTATGATGAACCGGGTTCCTACTACGGGCTGATCGCCGAAAGCCTGGAATATCCTGAAAGCCAGGACTGGGTGATCTTCAACCTGCGCCCCGAAGCGGCGTTTTCCGACGGTTCCCCGGTCACCGCTGATGACGTGGTGTTTTCCCACAACATCCTGCTGGACCAAGGGTTGAAATCTTATGCCGAGGCGGTGCGCAAACGCATCCCCAAGGCGGAAGCACTGGACCAGCACCGGATTAAATTCCATTTCTCCCCGGATTTTCCCCGCCGGGCGATGATCACCCAGGTCGGCGGCACGCCGGTGTTCTCCAAAGCCTGGTTTGAGGCCGATCCTGAAAACCGCCGCCTGGATGAGCCGCGGCTGGATCCGGGTATCGGCTCCGGCCCGTATGTGCTGGAAAGCGCTGAGGTGAACCAGCGCATCACCTACCGCCGCAACCCGGATTATTGGGGCGCAGGTCTGAACGTGAACATCGGCCGACACAACTATGACCGCATCCGGATCGAGTATTTCGGCGACGCGATCGCCGCGATGGAGGGCTTCAAGGCCGGCGTCTATACCCTGCGCCCCGAGAACAACTCGAAAAGCTGGGCAACATCTTATGACTTTGCCGCGGTGGACAAGGGCCAGGTGATCAAGGGCGAAATCCCCGACGGCAACGTGCCATCCGCCAATGGCTTTGTGATGAACCTGCTGCGGCCTAAGTTCCAGGACATCCGCGTCCGCGAGGCGCTGCAGCTGGCGTTCAACTTTGAATGGACCAATGAAAGCCTGCAATACGGGCTGTTCCGCCACCGCTCTTCCTTCTGGCAGGATTCGCCGCTGCAGGCGGAAGGTCTGCCTGAGGGCCGTGAGAAAGAGGTTCTGGAGGCGCTGGGCGATCAGATCGACCCGTCCCTGCTGACGTCGGAACCGGTGATGGCGCATAGTTCCAAGGCGTCGCGTCCCGGCGACCGCAAGAACCTGCGCCGCGCCATGAAGCTGCTGGACGCGGCTGGCTGGGCCGTCGGCGATGATGGGTTGCGCCGCAATGCAGACGGCGAGGTGCTCAAGCTGGAGTTTCTGGCCGACAGCCCGACCATTGAACGCATCGTGCAGCCCTATGCCACCAACCTGCGCACCATGGGGGTCGATGCGGTGGTGAACCGGGTCGACTACGCCCAATACACCAGCCGCCGCCGGGAAAAGGAGTTTGACATGATCTCCTCGGCCTACCGGATGTCGCTGGAGCCTTCGACCGGCCTGTACCAGCAATTCGGATCCGAGGCGCATGAATATTCGGTGTTCAACCCGGCAGGGCTGGCGGACCCGGCCGTGGATGCGCTGATCGGCAATATCGTCAACGCCAAGACGCAAGATGACCTGCGCGCCAATGCCCGCGCGCTGGACCGGGTGCTGCGCGCCAAGCGGTTCATGGTGCCGGCCTGGTATCTGGATGTCAGCTGGATCGCCTATTGGGACATGTACCGCCAGCCGGACAACTTGCCGCCCTATGACACCGGCATGCTGGACCTGTGGTGGATCGATGCGTCCCGCGAGGCCGAACTCAAAGCCGCCGGCGCGCTGCGGTAAGACAGAGACATGGCAGCCTATATCTTCAGACGCCTGCTTTTGGTGATCCCGACGCTGTTCGGCATCCTGCTGGTGAACTTTGCCCTGGTGCAGTTTGTGCCCGGCGGCCCGGTGGAGCAGATCATCGCCCAGCTTGAGGGCGGCGGCGATGTGTTCGAAGGCTTTGCCGGCGGCGGCGGTGATACCGGCACCGAGGCGATCAGCGCCAATGAAAACTACGCCGGGCGCCAGGGCCTGCCGCCCGAACTGATCGAAGAACTGCAGCAGCAGTTCGGCCTTGATAAGCCGCCGCTGGAGCGCTTCCTGACGATGCTTGGCAACTACGCAAGGTTCGATTTCGGTGAAAGCTACTTCCGCAAGATCGACGTGACCGACCTGGTGCTGGAGAAAATGCCGGTCTCGATCTCGCTTGGTCTGTGGTCCACGCTGATCGCCTATATGATCTCAATCCCGATGGGCATCCGCAAGGCGCTGCGCGACGGCTCGCGCTTTGACACCTGGACCAGCGGTTTCATCATCGCGGCCTATGCGATCCCGTCGTTCCTGTTTGCCATCATGCTGCTGGTGCTGTTCGCCGGCGGCTCCTATTGGCAGATCTTCCCGCTCCGGGGCCTCACCTCGGACAACTGGGATCAGCTGAGCCTGATCGGTAAGATCGGCGATTATGCCTGGCACATCGCACTGCCGGTGCTGGCCTCAACCATCGGCGCCTTTGCCACGCTGACGCTTCTGACCAAGAACTCCTTCCTTGACGAGATCAAGAAGCAATACGTGATGACCGCCCGCGCCAAAGGCCTCAGCGAGAACCGGGTGCTTTATGGCCATGTGTTCCGCAACGCGATGCTGATCGTGATTGCCGGCTTTCCCTCGGTTTTCATCGGGGTGTTCTTCTCCGGTTCGCTGATCATCGAGACGATTTTCTCGCTTGATGGTCTGGGGCGGTTGGGGTTTGAGGCGGCGGTGGCGCGCGACTATCCGGTGATCTTCGGCACCCTGTTCATCTTCGGCCTGATGAGCCTGGTTGTCGGCATCGTCTCGGACCTGATGTATGTGCTGGTCGACCCGCGCATCGACTTTGACAAGCGGGAGGGTTGACTGATGGCGCTTTCCCCCCTGAACCAGCGCCGCTGGAGCAATTTCCGCAAGAACAAGCGCGCCTTCTGGTCACTGATCCTGTTCACCGTGCTGTTCACATGTTCGCTTTTTGCCGAGTTCATCGCCAACGACAAACCCATTCTGGCGAGTTACCGGGGCGAGCTTTATACGCCGGTGTTCAAGTTCCATCCGGAGACCAAATTCGGCGGCGATTTCCAGACCGAGGCGATCTACAGCGACCCCGAGGTGGAATGCCTGATCCGCTCCGGCGGGGTTGAGGATTGCTTTGACGAACCCGAAACCATCCTGGAACAGATTGCAGCAGGCACCTATGCAGCGGAAGGGTTTCACCAAGGCTGGACCCTCTGGCCACCGATCCCCTACAGCTTCAACACCACCGTGGACCGTCCCGGCGCCGCACCGCTGCCGCCTAATGGGCAGAATCTTTTGGGCACCGATGACACCAAACGCGACGTGCTGGCGCGGGTGATCCACGGCTTCCGCTTGTCGATCCTGTTCACCCTGATCGTGACCGGCGCTGCCACCGTGCTGGGCATCCTGGCCGGTGCGGTGCAGGGCTTTTTCGGCGGCTGGCTGGACCTTGTGTTCCAGCGCGTCATTGAAATTTGGAGCTCCACCCCGACGCTCTATGTGATCATCATCATGTTTGCGATCCTGGGGCGCGGTTTCTGGCTCTTGGTGTTCCTGATGATCCTGTTCGGCTGGACTGCGCTGGTCGGCGTGGTACGGGCCGAATTCCTGCGCGCCCGCAATCTTGAGTACGTCCGTGCCGCCAAGGCGCTGGGGGTTGGCAATATGACCATCATGTTCCGACACATGCTGCCCAACGCGATGGTGGCAACGCTGACCATGCTGCCCTTTATCGTGACCGGCACCATCTCGGCGCTGGCGGGGCTGGATTTCCTCGGCTTCGGCCTGCCGTCTTCGGCGCCCAGCTTGGGTGAGCTGACCCTGCAGGCCAAGCAGAACCTGGAGGCCCCCTGGCTGGCCTTCACCGCCTTTTTCACCTTTGCGATCATGCTGTCGCTCCTGGTCTTCATCTTTGAAGGCGTGCGCGATGCCTTCGACCCCAGAAAGACCTTTTCATGAGTGTGCGGAACATTAGGGGCGTGGCTGCCTGGGCGGGCGCAAACGCGCCTGCCGGGGGGCAGGCAGGCGCGGTCCGGGCTGCAAGCGACCCGGGCGGGAATTGTGTTGACGGAGACGCAGAATAAATGGGCAATTCAGATTCTTCCCCCCTCCTGAACGTCCAGAACCTCCGCGTCTCCTTCCGCCAGGACGGTAAGGTGACCGAAGCGGTGCGCGGCGTCTCTTTCTCGGTGGGCCGCGGCGAGACCGTGGCGCTGGTGGGCGAGAGCGGCTCCGGCAAATCGGTCTCGGCTCTCTCCACTGTGTCGCTGCTGGGCGACAGCGCCATGGTGAGCGGCTCGGTTACCTACAACGGCACTGAAATGGTCGGCGCCAGCGAAAAACACCTGATGGACGTGCGTGGCAATGACATCAGTTTCATCTTTCAGGAGCCGATGACCTCGCTCAACCCGCTGCACACCATCGAACGCCAGCTGGAGGAATCCATCGCCCTGCACCAAGGGTTGACGGGCCGTGCGGCGCGGGACCGTATTCTGGAGCTGATGAACAAGGTCGGCATCCGCGACGCGGAAAGCCGGCTCAGCGCCTATCCGCATCAGCTGTCGGGCGGCCAGCGGCAGCGGGTAATGATTGCCATGGCGCTGGCCAACAAGCCCGACATCCTGATCGCAGACGAACCCACAACGGCGCTGGACGTGACAATCCAGGCGCAGATCCTGGACCTTCTGGCGGATCTGAAGAAAAGCGAAGGCATGGGGTTGTTGTTCATCACCCATGACCTGGGCATCGTGCGCCGCATCGCCGACCGGGTCTGCGTGATGAAGGACGGTGAAATAGTCGAGGAAGGCGCGGCGGCAGAGATCTTTGTCAATCCGCAGCACCCCTACACCCGGAAACTGCTGGCGGCGGAACCCTCCGGCACCCCGCCGCCGGTGCCCGCGGGTGCGCAAGAGCTGGTGGCTGCACAGGACCTCAAGGTTTGGTTCCCGATTCAGCGCGGGTTGCTGAAACGCACCATCGGCTATGTGAAGGCGGTGAACCCGATGTCTGTCTCCATCCGGGCCGGGGAAACCCTGGGCATTGTCGGCGAGAGCGGATCGGGCAAAACCACCTTGGCACTCGCCATTATGCGGCTGATCTCGTCCGAGGGCGCGGTCACCTTCCAGGGCCAGGATCTGCGCAAATGGTCCACACGGGATCTGCGGCGCTTGCGCAAAGACATGCAGATCGTGTTCCAGGATCCCTTCGGCTCGCTAAGTCCGCGGATGACCTGCGCTCAGATCATCTCCGAGGGGCTGGCGATCCACAAGGTCGACCAGCACCGCAAACCCCGCGATCTGGTGGCCGAAGTGATGCAAGAGGTCGGCCTGGACCCGGCGGCGATGGACCGCTACCCGCATGAATTTTCCGGCGGCCAGCGCCAGCGCATTGCCATTGCCCGCGCCATGGTGCTGCGCCCCAAACTGGTGGTGCTGGATGAGCCGACCTCGGCCTTGGATATGACAGTGCAGGTGCAGATTGTGGAACTGCTGCGCGACCTGCAGGCGCGCTACGGGCTGGCTTATTTATTCATCAGCCATGATTTGAACGTGGTGCGGGCGATGTCCCATAACGTGGTGGTGATGAACCAGGGCGACGTGGTGGAGACCGGTGCGGCCGAGGAGCTGTTCACAAACCCGCAGGCAGACTACACCCGCCGGCTGCTGGCGGCGGCGGGTTAACCCGCCGCCTGGTTAACATTGTGGCAGGCTTTGCAGCATTTATGCGCGCGCTGCCGGCGCAACGCCTGCAAGTTGCGGCAGCCCTTTTGACCAAATGTTTCGCGCGCGAAACATTGCGGCAGCGGTGCTGACCTACCTTCGCCCCCCCCCCAGAACAGGCGGAACAGGCGGAAACCTCCCGCGCCCGCAGGCCCGCCCGGCTGATGCCGGACGTGCCTTGGCGGCCTTGGGCCAGGCTCAGCGCCGCTGGCGCTGAGCCTGGCCCAACGGAAGCGCTGTGCCATATGGCGCAGCGTCGACGGGCGGGAGAGACTGGCAATCCGGGAGAGATTTCAAACCACTGTACTGTGGGCAGCCGTGCTGAGATCATAGGCGTCAAAACTGCGGGCGATCATCCGGGTCAGCGGACGGGCCTCCTCGCGGATGGCAAGGCCTTGGGCGGACACCGACAGCATGCCGGGGAAGGCGGCGCCGGCCTCGGCGAACATCCTTTCCAATCTTGCGGCAGGCACGGCAAAGCGCGACAGGATCTCTTCCCGGCTGATCCTGAAGTCGCACATCAGCGCCTCGATCAGCCGCGCCCGCAAGAGGTCCTCGCCGCTGAACCCGTGGCCGCGGGCAGTGGCGAATTGCCCGTCGCGGATGGCACGGATATAGGCCGATGTGCCCGGCGCATTCTGCGCATAGCCCTGTGGAAACCGTGAGATCGCCGAGGCGCCGATCCCGATCAGCACCTCCGCCGGGTCATTTGTATAGCCTTGGAAACTACGCCGCAGCCGCCCGGTCCGCTGCGCCACCGCCAGCCCGTCACCGGGCCGTGCAAAGTGATCGATACCGACCTCCCGGTAGCCGTCCCACAGGAACAGCCGTCGGGCGGTCTCAAACAGCTGCAGCCGGGCTTCGGGCGTTGGCAGAGTATCCGAGCGGATCATGCTTTGCCGCCCGGCCATCCAGGGCACATGGGCATAGCCGTAAACCGCCACCCGGCCGGGGGTCAGCGAAACGAGCTTTTGCACGCTTTCGGTCATTCCTGCCGGTGTCTGATGCGGCAGCCCGTACAGGATATCGGCGTTCAGGCCGGCAATCCCATGGCTGTGCAGCTGTTCGATGGCCGTCCGGGTCGACTCGAAACTTTGGATGCGGCCAATCGCTTGCTGAATGGTGCTGTCGAAATCCTGAACTCCAACCGTGGCATGGGTCATGCCAGCCCCGGCCAGCGCCTCCAGCCGCCGGTCCCCGATCTCATTCGGGTCGATTTCAACCGAGAACTCTGCCCGGGGCGCCAGGGGAATGGCCTCTGCGATGGTGCCGGCCAGATCGCGGATCAGCTCAGCGTTCAGGATCGTCGGAGTGCCGCCGCCCCAATGCAGGCGCGACAGGGTCACGCCCTCCGGCAGCTGCTGCCGCAGCAGTGCAATCTCGGCCTTCAATACCTGAACATAGGCCTCCACCGGCGCGTCCGAGCGGGTGCCTTGGGTGCGGCAGGCACAGAACCAGCACAGCCTGCGGCAGAACGGCACATGCACGTACATGGAAATACTGCTGCCGGGGGAAATCTTTGAAACCCAATTGGAAAACCGGGCGGGATCCACTGCATTTCCGAAATGCGGCGCCGTCGGGTAACTTGTATAGCGCGGCACTTTGGCGTCGAATAATCCGAGTTCGGCCAATTGAGGTTTCTGATCCATTCCTTTAGTTTTAGGCACGCCCGACAGGCAAACCTTGACCCAGATCAACCGGGATCCCCTGATGCACGCTCCAGTATTGTCACAATCCAGATGCGGCGACTGCCCGATCCGCCACCGCGCCGTCTGCGCGCGCTGCAACGCGGATGAGCTGGAGGAGCTGGATGCGGTCAAATACTACCGCACCTATGAGGCCGGTCAGCCGATCATCTGGTCCGGCGATGTGATGACCTTTGTCGGCTCGGTTGTGTCGGGTATTGCCTCGCTGACCCAGACGATGGAGGACGGGCGCACCCAGATGGTGGGGCTGCTGCTGCCCAGCGATTTTGTCGGCCGGCCCGGACGTGAAGGGGCGGCCTATGATGTGGTGGCGACCACCGACGTCGTGATGTGCTGCTTCCGCAAGAAACCGTTTGAAGAGCTGATGGAGCGCACCCCGCATATCGCCCACCGGCTGCTGGAGATGACACTGGATGAGCTGGACGCCGCCCGCGAATGGATGCTGGTGCTGGGCCGCAAGACCGCGCGCGAAAAGATCGCCAGCCTGCTGTCGATCATTGCCCGCCGCGATGCCTCGCTGACACCGCGCGGCGCCACCAGCCGCATGGTGTTCGACCTGCCGCTGACCCGCGAGGCAATGGCGGATTACCTGGGCCTGACACTGGAAACCGTGAGCCGGCAGATTTCGGCTTTGAAGAGGGACGGTGTTATTGAGCTGGAAGGCAAGCGTCACGTCACAGTGCCCGACATGCGCCGCCTGATGGAAGAGGCCGGCGACGACAGCGACGGCGGCTTCCTGGGCTAAGGCCGCATTTCCCTGCAATCCTCTGGATGTTCTCAATCAGCCAGCCCGCCACCCGCGCCGCAGTGCTGCGCGGACCTGAGGCGCGCAGGCTCCACTGCCGCAGGTCCCGTGGCAGGCTGACACGGATGTCAAAGGACGCCCGCTGGCCAGCAGCGGCGCCTGAAAAGCCTGATGGCCGATGAATATCCCGGCGCCGTTGATGTCCGCCTCAATTGCTAACGCATACAGCGAATACTGCGGCCCTCGCAGGTGCAGGACCTGATCCGGGCAGGCGGATCGCAGACCGGAAAGATCACGTCCTGTTCGGTCACAGCGCCCTGTTCACCGCCGTGGAACAGGCACAGGTCATTGGGCGTGCGCTCAAGGTTCTGCGGCTCTTCGGTTGCGGTGATCGAATCCTTGGTGTCCGGCATCTCGGCGCGCAGGCGCGGTGACTGCCGGAATTGCGCAATCGCGGGCAGGGCGGCGATGTGGACGGTGCCAAGGTGCTTTTCGATGCCGCCCGCCAATGCGGCATGAACGGGGTGCGCATCGGGACCCCTGAATTGGTGCGCCGCAGGGTGGAGCCAAAGCACGACCGCGCTTAGTGGAGCTGATGGCCGATGGTCTGCGGGCAGAGGTCCCGGCGGCGCTGGCGGGGAAAACTGCAGAGTTCCGCGGGGCCTTTCAAGGGATGCACTACGTCCGCCAGGGCTAAGACCGGAAGAACAGGGGGGCTCCCGCGCCTGCGCGTGCCCGGCTGTGCCGGACCCGCTGGCAGCCTTGGGCGTGGCACCGCGCAGCGGTGCCACGCCCAACGGGAGGAGGCCCTTCGCCAGATGGGCGGACGACGGGCGGGAGCTGCGCCGCTTTGCTGCGCTTGCCGCCAGGTCCCTTGCTGCCTGCAGGTGACCCGGTGCCGCGGCTGTGGTCTATTGGGGCAATCACAACAAACGGAGGCGGAAATGCAGTTTGGAAGCTTGATCGGGATGCTGATCATCGGGGCGCTGGCCGGCTGGCTGTCAGGCAAGATCATGCAAGGGCGCGGCTTTGGCATCCTTGGCAATATCATCGTCGGCGTGGTTGGCGCCTTTCTGGCCGGAACGATCTTTCCGGCACTGGGGTTTGCCGCGGGCGGCGGTTTCATCTGGTCGCTGATCCATGCCACCATCGGGGCGGTGATCCTGCTGTTCCTGATCGGCCTCATACGCAAGGCCGGGTAGGGTGCAGGCGACAATTGACGAAAAAGGCGCCCCCGCAGGGCGCCCTTTATTATTCGGTAAGATTGCTGACTGACAGGGCCGTCAATGCGCCATCAGCACCGGTACTTTGGCCTGTTCCAGCATGTTGCGGGTGGCACCGCCAAGGATCGCTTCGCGGAAGCGGGAATGGCCGTAGGCGCCCATCACAATCAGATCAGCGGCAGTGTCCGCCGCATGGCGGTTCAGCACATCGGATACCCGGGTCAGGGTCTTGCTGAGCACATCAATTTCGCAAGAAACACCGTGCCGGGACAGCATCTGCGCCAGCAAGCCGCCGGGGTCGGAGCGTTCCGGCCCGTGCTGCGGCGGGTCGATCACTGCGATACGCACCAGATCGGCGCCAATCAGGAATGGCATTGCCCGGCGGATCGCGGTCATCGCCTCGATGCTTTCGTTCCAGGCCACCAGAACGGTTTTGGGCTGGCGCATCGGTGCGGCATCGTCGGGCACCACCAGCACCGGGGCGCGGCCTTCGAACAAGGCGGCTTCGACGATCGGTTCGGCTTCGGCACGCTTGCCCGGGCCATAGGGTTTGCTTAGCACAACCAAGTCGGAAAAACGCGCCTGACGCGCCACATGGCGGCCGAGGTCCGCGATTTGGGCGACACCGCTGTCGGTGGCAAACGGCACGCCGGCCTGCTGCAGCGCGGCTTCGGCCTGGGCTTCGACCTGCTCGGCCTCTTCCTGGGCACGGGACAGGGTTTCCTGCAGCACCATCGCATTGGCGCCTGCGTAGTAATAGCCGGTCTGGGTACGGTCGACCCCAAGGCAGAGCGCATTGGCATGTGCACCAAAGTCTTCGGCCAGGGCCGTAATCTGCGCCAAAGGCGCTGCTGCTGTTTCCGCAGCTGTGAGAATGGTTAGCAAGGACTTGTAGGACATTGACACCTCTCGGCCGATGATACTGCGCAGCCCGGATGGCCGCGGTGCAAAGAATTCCGTTACACGGGCAGATGTGTCACATGTTGCGCGGATATGTCTTGATGCAGATCAAGGCATCAAAGATGCGCCTTTTGCATGAAGGGCGCGGTCTAATAACGTTCCCGTATCCGCAGGATTCGCGGGGGCATGGCAAAGGGACGCAAGATGTCTAACTATATCAAGCTGATAGCGCTTGGTCTGGTCACGCTGTTTGCGATGATCGGTTCCAATTACGCGCGGGATCTGGCTTACCAGGTGCATGCGATCATCGTGATGATCGTGGCTGGCGGCCTGTTCCTTTATACTTTGCGCCACACCAACGAGCCGAAACCGGCAGTTGTTGGTCTGGAGAATGAGTATTTCGACAGCGTCGTGCGCGCTGGCACAATCGCAACCGCCTTTTGGGGCGTGGTCGGATTTCTGGCCGGGACTTTCATTGCGTTCCAGCTGGCCTTTCCGGCACTGAATTTCGAGTGGGCGCAAGGCCTGGCCAATTTTGGCCGCCTGCGTCCGCTGCATACCTCGGCAGTCATTTTCGCCTTTGGCGGCAACGCGCTGATTGCAACCTCGTTTTATGTGGTGCAGCGGACCTCTGCGGCGCGGCTGTGGGGCGGCAACCTGGCGTGGTTCGTGTTCTGGGGCTACCAGCTGTTCATCGTGCTGGCGGCGACCGGCTATCTGTTCGGCTCGACCCAGTCCAAAGAATATGCAGAACCCGAATGGCACGTTGATCTGTGGCTGACCGTGGTCTGGGTGGCCTATCTGGCCGTGTTCCTGGGCACCGTGATCAAACGCAAAGAGCCGCATATCTATGTGGCGAACTGGTTCTACCTGGCGTTCATCGTCACCGTGGCGATGCTGCATCTGGTCAACAACATGACCCTTCCGGTCTCGATCTGGGGTTCCAAGTCAGTCATCGTCTGGCCGGGTGTTCAGGATGCGATGATCCAGTGGTGGTACGGCCACAATGCCGTGGGCTTCTTCCTGACTGCGGGCTTCCTGGGGATGATGTATTACTTCATTCCGAAACAGGCCGAGCGTCCGGTGTTCAGCTATAAACTGTCGATCATCCACTTCTGGGCGCTGATCTTCCTCTATATCTGGGCCGGTCCGCACCACCTGCATTACACCGCGCTGCCGGACTGGGCCTCGACCCTGGGCATGGTGATGTCGATCATCCTGTGGATGCCCTCGTGGGGCGGCATGATCAACGGTCTGATGACGCTCTCGGGCGCCTGGGACAAGCTGCGCACCGACCCGGTGATCCGGATGATGGTGATCTCGGTCGGCTTTTATGGCATGTCCACCTTTGAAGGTCCGATGATGTCGATCCGCGCCGTGAACTCGCTGTCGCATTACACCGACTGGACCATCGGCCACGTGCATTCCGGTGCTTTGGGCTGGAACGGCATGATCACCTTTGGTGCGCTGTATTACCTGGTGCCGGTGCTGTGGAAGCGGGAGCGTCTGTACTCGCTGAGCCTCGTCAGCTGGCATTTCTGGCTCGCCACCATCGGTATCGTGCTTTACGCCGCGTCAATGTGGGTGACCGGGATCATGGAAGGCCTGATGTGGCGCGAAGTGGACGCCAACGGCTTCCTGGTGAACTCCTTTGCCGACACTGTGGCAGCGAAGTTCCCGATGTATGTGGTGCGCGGTCTGGGCGGGGTCATGTTCCTCGCTGGTGCGCTTATCATGTGCTACAACCTGTGGATGACTGTCCGTAAGGCCCCGGCAAAAGAAGCCAGCCTGACGGTTCCGGTCCCGGCTGAATAAGGAGCCAGGCAGCTATGTCCATTCTCGACAAACATAAGATCCTCGAGACCAACGCGACCCTGTTGCTGATCTGCAGCTTCCTGGTTGTGACCATCGGCGGCCTGGTGCAGATCGCACCGCTGTTCTACCTGGAAAACACCATTGAGAAGGTGGAGGGCATGCGCCCTTACACCCCTCTCGAACTGGCGGGCCGGGACATCTACATCCGTGAAGGCTGCTATGTCTGCCACAGTCAGATGATCCGCCCGATGCGCGATGAGGTCGAACGCTACGGCCACTACTCGCTGGCGGCAGAGTCGATGTACGACCGTCCGTTCCAGTGGGGCTCCAAGCGGACCGGGCCGGATCTGGCCCGTGTCGGCGGCCGCTACTCGGACGAGTGGCATGTGGACCACCTGCGCAATCCGCAGGCCGTGGTGCCGGAATCGGTGATGCCGAAATACGGCTTTCTTGAGCGTAAGCGGGTCGACGGCAAATACATCGGCGACGTGATGGCGACCAATGCAATGCTGGGCACGCCTTACACCGACGGGATGATCGAGGCCGCCCAGGCCGATTTCCGCGCCCAGGCAGATCCCGACAGCGACTATGACGGGCTGCTGGAGCGTTACGGCGAGAAGGTCAATGTGCGCAACTTCGACGGCCAGCCGGGGGTATCCGAGGCCGATGCGCTGATCGCCTATCTGCAGATGATGGGCACGCTGGTCGATTTCTCGACCTTCACCCCGGACGCGAGCCGTTAAGGAGGGACAGATGGAATTCTATACACTCCTCAGGCAATTCGCGGACAGCTGGATGCTGCTGTTCCTGTTCACCTTCTTCATCGGTGTTGTGGTCTGGGCGTTCCGCCCGGGCAGCACTAAGGTTTACCAGGACACCGCCGACATCCCGTTCCGGCATGATGATGCACCGGCGCCTGCCGCAGGTGCGGACGAACCCGCCGAGACCAAGGAGGCGAGGGCATGAGCAAGAAATCGCAAAAGTTCGAAGGCGATCCGAACACCACCGGCCATGAATGGGACGGGATCGAGGAATTCGACAACCCGATGCCGCGCTGGTGGCTGTGGACCCTGTATGCCACCATCATCTGGGGCGTTCTTTACACCATCGCCTATCCGGCCTGGCCGCTGATCAACGGCGCCACTGCCGGGGTGCTGGGCTGGTCGACCCGCGCCGACGTGGCGGCTGAAATCACCGCGGTAGAAGAAGCCAACGCGCCGGTCAACGCCAAGCTGGAAGCAACCGAGCTGACAGCCATTGCGGAAGATGCTGAGCTGAACGCCTACGCGGTGTCGGCAGGCTCTGCCGTGTTCAAGACCTGGTGCGCCCAGTGCCACGGGTCCGGTGCGGCAGGGGCCAAGGGTTACCCGAACCTGCTGGATGACGACTGGCTTTGGGGCGGTTCGGTGGAGGATGTCCACGCCACCATCACCCACGGCATCCGCAACGAGGACAGCGACGATGCGCGCTATTCCGAGATGCCTGCATTCGGCCGTGACGAGCTGCTTGAGAAAGAAGAGATTTCCCAAGTGGTCAACTATGTGATGTCGCTGTCGGGCGAGGCGCAGGATGCTTCCAAGGTTGAGGCCGGATCGGTTGTCTTTGCCGACAATTGTTCCTCCTGCCATGCCGAGGACGGCACCGGCGACCGCAGCCAGGGCGCGCCGAATCTGGCCGATGCGATCTGGCTTTACGGCGGCGATTACGCCACCCTGAGCGAGACCGTGACCAATTCGCGCTATGGCGTGATGCCGGCCTGGAACACCCGCCTGACCGAGGCGCAGATCAGGGCGGTCTCGTCTTATGTCCACCAGCTGGGCGGCGGCGAATAAGCCGGAGCCGGTTGATCAGAATGATGAGAGGGCTGCCTGCGGGCGGCCCTTTTTTAAACTTGTTGTGATGGGAGGCTCGGCAGTCAGCCCGAACCGGCCGCCGAGATTCATTGCAGCGAAAGCCTGGAACGAGCTTATTCCGTTGAAAAACTCAGGTTGCCTTGCGGTCTGAGCGCTGATTCAATCTTCACATTGGTATCTGGGATTGATGGCGATGATGGGACCGAGGCAGGAAGCGCAAGGTGCGTTGTTCCATGAGTTCTCCATTGAGGGACATGTGCCGAGTGACCACATGCTGCGGGCGATTGACCAGTTTGTGGACCTGTCTGGTATCCGCCCGCACCTTGCTCCCTATTACAGTTCGACCGGCAGGCCGTCTGTGGATCCGGAACTGATCATCCGGATGCTTTTTGTGGGATACGCTATGGGCATCCGGTCCGGGCGGCGGCTTTGCGAAGAAGTTCACCTGAACCTTGCGTACCGCTGGTTCTGCCGCCTCGATCTCACTGACCCGGTGCCAGATCACTCGACCTTCTCGAAAAACCGGCCCTCTAGGCGATGCTTGCATCGCCTGCCGGGTGATACACGGCCGTTTCCGCGACAGCGATCTCCTGCGGCATGTCTTCGGGACCGTGGTTGCGTGCTGCATTGAGGAAGGGCTGGCCAGCGGCCAGCGTTTTGCAGCTGATGCCAGCCTGATCCAGGCGGATGCCAATCGGCAGAACTCCTCGCCGCAGGACGATTGGGAACCGGCGACGCTTGACCCGACGGATGCGCCGCGCGCAGTCAGGGAGTAACTGGACACACTGGATGACGCCGCCTTTGGCGCGGCCAGCCCGGTGAAGCCGAAGTTCACATCGCATTCCGATCCGGCCTCGCAATGGAGCGGTGCGCGGGGCGGGCCTGCCTATTTTGCCTATTCCGCGAACTACCTGACCGACACCGGCAATGCTGTGATCCTGAATGTCGAGGCCACCCGTTCGATCAGGCGGGCCGAGGTTGGCGCCGTACGGACGATGGTGGACCGGGTCACTGATACTTTTGGTCTTAAGCCCGAGCGGCTGATAGCCGGTACGGCCTATGGAACCGGGCCCATGCTGAACTGGCTGGCTGAAGAGCGAGGGATTGCACCGCATATCCCGGTGGTAGATAAATCAGGCCGTAAGGACGGCACCTTCGAGCGAGCCGCCGTCACCTATGACGCCGCGAACGACGCTTACATTTGCCCAGGTGGCAAGGAGCTCAGGCAATTTCGCCGGGCGTTCTCAAAACCGAGGGAAGCCAAGCCGGATCAGGATGGCATGCTGCGCTACCGGGCCCGTAAGTCCGATTGTGATGCCTGTGCCTTGAAACCAGGCTGCTGCCCGAAAGCTCCCCAGCGCAAAGTGACCCGGTCGATCTATGAACCCTCCCGCGATGTGGCTCGTGCAATCGCCCAGGCAACGCAATACGCGATTTCCTGCAAACTCCGGAAAAAGGTGGAAATGCTGTTTGCGCACCTGAAGCGGATCCTTGGGATTAACCGGCTCCGATTACGCGGCCCATGCCGCGCGCGGGACGAGTTCCACCTCGCAGCTGCCGTCCAGAACCTCAGAAAGCTCGCAAAGCTGCTGCCCATACCGCAAACGCCCCGTCCGGCATGAAGAGCGGAGAACGCGCCTTGCTGAAGAAGACTTCAGGGCGGTGGCAATGCGGAGTTTTTCAACGGAATATGCCCGGAGTGGTCATTGTGATTATTCTCTGCACGAGCCCGCAGCGGAAGAAATGCTGCATGCGCTCAAAATCTGGCGCTGTGACGCGGCGATGAAACTGGCCATTGGTGCAGCGCGCAGCGAGACTGGAACTGTCAATTCACAAGGAGCGGACGAGGACGAAGCCGCTGGCGTGGCAATGGCGTTTGTGGCTGATGTAGGGGATGAACCGGAAGCGGTGAGCATTTTGCGATCTTGGTGACCTGTCTGACGATTGGGGCGTTCTCAGTCGACAGAGGAGGTTCCAATGACAGAGGAGAGAACGACATCGCTTCGCGAGCGGATGACTGAAGACATGCGCATTCACGGGATGGGCGACAAAGCCCAGAAGGCACGCATTCGTGCGGTGAAGGGTTTTGCGGGGTTCCTGAAGCGCTCGCCCGAAACCGCGGCACCGGACGATCTTCGCGCCTATCAGCTGCACATGACCGATACCGGTGTGACGCCAACGACGTACAATGCGCGGATCATGGCGCTGAGGTTTCTGTTCGGGAAGACCTGCAGGCGCGAGGACATGAAGAAGTACATGCAGTTTCGCACGCAGCCCCGGAAGCTGCCGACGGTGCTGAGTGTCGAAGATGTTTCGGAACTTCTCGCCGCAGCGCCCGGCCCGGGTCTGAAGTATCGCGCCGCGCTCAGCATTTCCCATGGTGGGGGTCTGCGGGCTTCAGAGGTCTGCAATCTCAAGGTCTCCGACATCGATAGCGACCGGTTTCTGATCCATGTCGATGAAGGCAAAGGCCGGAAAGACCGCAAGGTGATGTTGTCGCCCGCTCTGCTCGACCTGCTGCGGGAGTACTGGGTTGAGGCGCGACCCGAGGGCTGGCTTTTCCCGGGCAAGCCCAAGATCAATCCGGTCACATCAAGGCAACTGGGCCGGGCTTTCAACTGTAGAACACGCGACTTGATCTGACATTTCTGCTCTGTTGGAGCGCAAGCATGGAGTGCCGATCAATGACGAGTATTCAGGATAAGATCATCAAACCGAAGCTGGGGCTGCTGGAACTTGCCAAGCAGCTCGGCAGCGTCTCGCAGGCCTGCAGGGTGATGGGGTACAGCCGGGACAGCTTCTACCGCTTCAAGGAACTCTATGAACAGGGCGGCGAGCAGGCGCTGATGGATCTCAGCCGCCGCAAGCCGGTCCTGAAGAACCGGGGGCCGGAGCATGTCGAGCAGGCAGTGATCGAGCTGGCCATCGAAAACCCGGCGCTGGGGCAGAAGCGCGCCTCGTGGGAGCTTCAGCAGCAGGGCATCATGGTGTCGTCTTCCGGCGTCCGCTCGATCTGGCTGCTGAACGATCTGGAAACCATGAAGAAGCGGCTGAAGGCCTTGGAGGCCCTTGCCGCCCAGGACGGCATCCTGCTCACCGAGAGGCGATCCCAAGCGCTTGGGTGCACGTTTCGGCATGACGTCCGTGTTGCACACTTGGGGATCGGCGATGACGCATCATCCCCACATTCACATGATCGTACCCGGTGGCAGTCTTTCACCGGACGGCTCCAGATGGGGCGCCTGCAAGCCGGGGTTCTTTTTACACGTCCGTGTCCTGTCGCGGCTGTTTCGCCGTCTGTTCATCGAAGGGTTGATGGCACTGCACCGCACCGGGCAGCTTGCTTTCTTCGGCGACCTGAGGGGACTGGGGGATGCAGAGGCCTTTGTCAGATACCTCGCACCGCAGCGCAAAACCGAATGGATGGTCTATGCCAAACCGCCCTTCGGCGGACCCGGGCAGGTGCTGGGCTATCTCAGCCGCTACACCCACCGTGGCGCCATCTCCAGCAGCCGCCTCATCAGCGCGGATGCCCAGGCGGTGGCCTTTCGCTGGAAAGACTACCGCGTCAAATCAGGCGACCGCCAAAAGGTCATGCGCCTGAGCACAGACGAGTTCATCCGCCGGTTCCTGATCCACGTCCTGCCCCCTTTCGGCAGATTTGGCTCTGCCAAATCGCCTGCCGGGCAATGGATGGCTTCCACCGCATCCGTCACTACGGCCTGCAGGCCAGTTTCGCCCGCAAAGCCAATATCGCAAAAATACGGCAGCTACTTGAAGTGGAACAGACGCCGGAACCCAAGGAAAGCACCGAGATCATCCCGCTCACACTGCGTGAGCCGTGCCCTGACTGCGGTGGCCCCATGCGCATCATCGAGATCTTCCGGCGCGGCCAGAAGCCAACCACCCGCGCACCGCCAAGGAACCAGGCCGCATGATGGAACGCAAATCAAATTGCTCAATAGCAGCCTGAGCCGGTGAGGCGGTTTTGGACAGTGCCGCCCTGCACCGGATCATGCCGCAGCTCAAACATCCAGCAACGCGCACCGGGGAAATGGCGATGCCCGGATGCCTGACAGCGCTGAACAAGGCTCTTGGCACAAAGGAAAGAACCGCTTCCAATCGGTCAGCACTTCCCGGAAAATAACATCGGCGAAACGCTTTCCCCATAGACACCGACCAGCTTCCGCGGCCTCCTCCTTGTCAGGGTTTCCCAACGCGGGCCACAGTCAGTACACGTCGATACCTCGCGCCATGGCACGCATCGAAAAACCTTAAAAAAACCGGTCTTTTTCCAAGCGGGGCCCAGTAGCCGCTTAGCTATCAGTTTCAGCCATTAGGGGTTTCCATCTTCCACGCCGCCAGCAGTTTCGGCAGCGCTTCGTTCCAGTCCAGGACACCGGCGGTTTGCGCCCAAGCCTGATACTGGCGGAACATATCTTTCTCCAAGGCGGGGTTGCAGCCCGCAAGATCGGTTAGTTCGGTGCGGTCGGCTTCGATGTCGTAAAGCTCCCAAGGGCAATCATGCAGCCGCACAAGCTTGAACTGCCCCAACCGGATCGCGGCGTTGCCCTCGTGCTCAAAGAAGATCGGTTGCGCGCGCTGCCAGTCCTTGCCCTGAAAAAGGCTCATCAGCGATTCCCCCTGCAGCGGCTGGATTTCATGGCCGCCCATCTCGGTCTGATAGGCGGCGCCGGCGGCTTCCAGGATGGTCGGCAGGATATCGACCACATGACAGGCCGCATGGGCATTGCCGCGCGGTTTGAACCCCAATGGCCAATGGGCCACCAGAGGGGTCGAGATGCCGCCCTCATGCACATAATGCTTGTAGAGGCGGAACGGCGCATTGGAGACATTGGCCCAAGGCTTGTCATAGCTCTGAAAGGTCTGGGCATCGCCCGGGCGCAGGCCGGTCACATTGCCCATGGTGATCTGCCTGCCGTCGTGCGTTTTGTCCGGGTAGAACTTCGCCCAGCCGTCCTCGGCCATGAATTCGGCGCAGCCGCCGTTGTCGCTGAGGAATAGGATCAGAGTGTTTTCGAACTGCCCGAGCCGTTTCAGAGCAGCGATCAACCTGCCAATCGACTGGTCCATGCGGTCCACCATAGCCGCATAGGTGGCCATTTTGCTGGCCTCCCAATCCTGGTTCTTTTCCTGTTCCCAGCCATGCACAGTGCTGTCGCGAGGGGAGATGTCCCAGCTGCACTGGAACACGCCCTGTCCGTTCATCGTTTCATGGCGCGTGGTACGGATATGGTCCCAGCCTTTGGCATAGACGCCGTCGTATTTTGCGATGTCCTCAGGGTGGGCATGCAGCGGCCAGTGCGGCGCGGTATGGGCAAGGTAGAGGAAAAAGGGTTTCTCCGCCTCCACCGCGCCTTCGATCATGCCGATGGCCTTATGGGTGATGGCGTCGGTGAAGTAGAAATCATCCGGGAAGGTTTCGACGCGGCTGTCGTCCTCCAGCATGTAATGCGGCGAAAAGAAATGCGTCGCCCCGTCCATGATTCCGTAAAAGCGGTCAAAGCCGCGCTGGCGCGGTGTCGGATGCTCAACGTCTCCGACCCGCCAGCTGTCCACCTCGCGCGCTTCGAAATCACCTGCAACATGCCATTTCCCGGACATCAGCGTCGCATAGCCGCTGGCGCGCAGATGCTCGGCAATGGTGGCGCTGTCGTTGCGCAGGAACCCCTGATAGGCAGGCGTGCCCAGATTGGCGCCCATATGCCCGACGCCGGCGTTATGCGGGTAGAGCCCGGTCAGAAGCGACGCCCGCGTCGGGCAGCAGCGGGCACAGTTGTACATTGCAGACAGCATCACGCCGCCCCGCGCAAGGGCGTCGATGTTGGGGGTCTGGATTTCAGACCCGGTGCAGCCGAGATCGGCAAAGCCCATGTCATCCGCGAGGATCAGGATAACATTGGGGCGACTGATTTCTGCCTGAGGGTTGTTGTTAGTCATACCGGTACATTCACTAAGACTCAGGCCGCGGGAGTGGTTGCAAGCGGGCCGCCCTCAACGGTGACCCGATGCATCAGGCGGCGGAAGCCGTGATAGTCATTGATCGCCTTGTGCCAGGTGGCGCGATTATCCCACATGGTAATGTCACCGGCCCGCCAGCGCACGCGGCATTGAAACTCTGGCTGCTGGCAGTGGGCATAAAGCATGGCCAGAAGCGCCGAGGATTCTTCCGGGTTCAGCCCTTCAATGCGGGTGGTGAAGACCGGGTTCACAAAAAGGCCGCGCCTTCCGCTCAGCGGATGGGTGATGACCACCGGGTGACGGACATCCTGGGTGGCGGCCTCTGCATTGCCCAGACGGCCCGATTTCACGGCCTCGCTGTCCATCGCGGCGGCGCCGAACACATGCCGCGAGGAGTGTACGGCCGTCAGACCATCAAGAAACCGGCGCATCGGTTCTGAAAGCGCCTCATAGGCGGCGCCCATGGAGACAAATAGCGTGTCGCCGCCATAGGGCGGCATCTCGATGGCGTGAAGAATAGAGCTCATCGCCGGTTCCTGATCATAGGAATGATCGGTATGCCACCCCTCACCAACGGCCTCTGTCTGGTCCTTCTCTTTCAGGACCGTGGCGATTTCCGGGTGGCCCTCAACCGGCTTGAAGAACCGGTTGACATTCACAGGTCCAAAACGGCGGGCAAAAGCCAGGTGATCCCCCGGTCCGGCGGTCTGCCCCCGCAGCACGATCACCGAATACTCCGCAAAGGCGTCCCGGATGGCGCTGAAATCCTCGCTGCGGCGGATATCCGCCCCCAGGATTTCCGCACCTAGCCCGCCGGTCATTGGCAAAATGTCCATGATATCCTCCGCTGTTACCTGCAGGCAGCATAGGGCCTGCCCAAAAGCTGGAAAAACTGATTTAATCTGTTTCAAAGAGAGATTTTCCCAATGGTTCGCTTCACCCTTCGCCAACTCACCTACCTGACGGAAACCGCACGGCAGGGCGGTATTGCCCAGGCGGCGCGGCAGCTGAATGTCTCTGCCGCAGCCGTCGCCTCGGCTCTGGATAAGCTGGAGGCCGCCACCGGCCTGACCCTGTTTGACCGGTTTCCGGCACAAGGCATGCGGCTGACCCGCGCTGGCGGGACGTTCGCCACCCAGGCCGAGGCGCTGCTGGTACAGGCCTCGGCGCTGGACCGGCGGGCCGCGGATCTTGCGTCGGGCCGCGCTGGCAGGATCCACATCGGCACCCATCACGCACTGGCGCAGCAGATCGTGCTGCCTGCGGTGCTTGCTTTCCGCGAAAACCACCCGGGCGTTCGTATCGAGGTGAAGGAAGCGGACTATCCGGCATTGGTGGCCGCGCTGGACACTGGCGAAGTGGATGCGCTGGTGGTCTTTGACCAGGGGTTCGATCCCGGTCGGCATGAGGTTGAAGTACTTTTGGAGCTGCCGCCCCTGGTTCTGTTGTCAGGCTCACACCCCTTGGCAGCGAAAGCCCGGATCAGCCTGTCCGACCTGACCGGTCTGCCATATATCTCCGTCTCACCTGCTGGCCCAGGCCCCAGCTACCTGCAACTGCTGCAGGCCGCGGGCGTTCACCCCGAGGTTCCGTTCCAGTCCCAATCCCGTGAGCTGGTGCAGGCTTACGTCGGCAAGGGGTTCGGTTTTACGCTTGCAGGCTTCCCGCCCAAACAGGACTACACAACTGAAGGCGACCCCATCGTGGCGCGGCCGCTCAAGGAAAACATCGGGCAATACAGGGTGGTGATTGCCCGCTCGCGCCAAGCAGTTCAGACAGCGCTGATTGACCGGTTTCTAGAGGTCTGCAAGTCGCCGATCTCTGTCTCAGGCCTTGCAGGTATCCAAAGCTCTGCAAACCTTTGATGCTGCCGTTCGTCTTTTCTGCAGCATCAGTCAGAATGAGCTCAGTGCCGTCGAATGCCAACGCAGCAGGCGCCGCGGTAGGGACAGGCCGGAACCGGCCATCAGCGAAATGGGCTAAACCCTTGAACTTCAGCGGGCTCTTTGTAAGCGTTGCCCCCGCCCCACGCGGGATCAGCTTGACGGCTGGAAATTCCAGGGGAGGAGCTCGCCGGCCGGCTGGCAGGGTGACCTGCAGCGATGGCTTCGAGGGTGGCCTGGAGGGAGGCGAAGGGTGCGACGCCGCTGATCTTCGCCGTGGCGATGAGCGAAGCGATGCGGCCCCAGGTGCGGCCGCCTTCGTCGTGACCGGCAAAAAGTGCGTTCTTCCTGGTCAGGGCCAGTTCCCGTTCATTCTGCCCATGTCGGGCAAGTTTACCGGGTTCATTATCGATGGCATGCCTATTTTGGCTCGGACGTGAAGGTTTTCCGCACGCTCAATCGCTGTGATGGCCAACATGTTGGGATCGAGCGCGATGCGGGGATCGCGATCCTGGCACCCGCTTGGATTCTGGATGCTTCGGTTTGTCAGAGTTTCGAGCTTGGCGCACCTTTGGTGTCCACGGATGCGCTTTTCGAACTTCATTCGGTTCTCGGGCACCTCGGTTTCCGGCGAGGGTTGAATGGTGACGGGTCACCCATGGAGGCCCCGAATGAAGCATCACAGATCCTCGACACCAGCCCAGTTGCCGCTGCCGTTATCGCCGGCACCATCGCTGACGGAACCGGAATACCGGTCGATGGTGACAGCCCTGGCGCAATTGCTGCTGACCGCGGCAAAAGCCGGTCCGGGAGGGCACAGCAATGAATGACATGGCCCTCACGTTTCCACCGGAACTGCTGAAGCGTCAGGCGGTGATCTACGTGCGCCAGTCGACGCAGAGCCAGGTTATGACGAACCTCGAAAGCCAGCGCCGGCAATACGATCTTGTCGAGATGGCCCGCGGATATGGATTTGCCGGGATCGATGTCATCGACGACGACCTTGGTGTATCGGCCAGTGGCTGTCACGCCCGCCCCGGCTTCGAACGGCTCGTGGCCATGCTGTGTTCGGGCTCGATCGGCGCCGTCTTCTGCCTGGAAGTATCGCGCCTGGCCCGCAACGGCCGCGACTGGCATCATATGCTGGAGCTTTGCGGCCTGGTCGATGCGCGTGTCGTGGACCATGACGGCGTCTACGATCCGCGTCATCCCAATGACCGGCTGCTTCTGGGCATGAAGGGCAGCATCAGCGAGTTCGAGCTTGGCGTCTTGCGCACGCGCATGGTTGAAGCCGCCCGCGCAAAAGCGCGCCGCGGAGAGCTGCGCTATACCCCGCCGACCGGCTATCTGTGGGATCGTGACGCTGGGGTGATGTTCGATCCCGATCTCCGGATCCAGGAGGTCGTCCGGCAGATCTTCTGCCGGTTTCGCGAGCTTGGAAGTGCCCGGCAGGTACTTCTGGCCATGTCTGCCGAGGGCGTTCATTTCCCCAGACCCTCCGATGGTATCAGATTGACGAGCTTCGAATGGCAGCCCATTCGCTACCGCAACGTGATCAGCGTGCTGAAGAACATGTTTTATGCGGGCGTCTACGCCTATGGTAAGACCGGCCGGCAAGCAGAAATCCGGGACGGGCGCGCGCATGTCACTTACAAGAACCGCAAATCCCCCGAAGACTGGGATGTGGTGATCAGGGATCACCACCCCGGCTATATCGATTGGGAGGAGTATGAACGCAATCAGGCACAGCTGGCCAGGAACGCTTTCGGGCGCGCCGGCGGGGTCAAATCCGGTCGCGGCGGCGGCGCGCTTCTGGCCGGCCTCCTCTGCTGTTCGAGATGCGGGCGGCGGCTGCATGTGGTCTATACCGGCCGCAGTCCACGCCCTGTCTACCGCTGCGACACCCCCAACCTTCTTCTGGGACAGAAGCGCTGTATCACCTTCGGCGGGTTCCGGGCCGACAAGCTCATCACCGAGGCCGTTCTTGAGGCCGTGGCGCCAATTGCCATCAACGCCGCTATCGAGGCACGTGCCATGTTGAGCCAAGCCGTGGAAGACAAGCGGCTGGTGCTCGAGATGGAGTTGCAGCAGGCCCGGTACGACGCATCTCTGGCGGAACGGCGCTACGCCGCCTGTGACCCGGATAACCGTCTCATCGCGGCGGAATTGGAGAACCGATGGGAAGAGGCTCTGGGACGTGTTCGAAGCTTCGAGCAGCGCCTGAATGCGGAGATTGCCGCAGTCCCGGACGTGGATGTCACCCGCCTGGAGGGGCTGGCGCAGGACCTTGAGGCCGCCTGGGCGGCTCCGGCGACCTCCATGCGCGACAAGCAACGATTGCTCAGAACGCTGATCGAAGACATCGTGGCGGATATCGACGACGATACAGGCGAAATTGTTCTGGTCGTCCACTGGAAAGGCGGCCGGCACACGGAATTGCGCGTCAAGAAGCCAAAGAGCGGCGAACACAATGCCCGCACCAGTGAAGAGGCGCTTGGAGTCATTCGCGAGATGGCAGGACGCTGGCCGGATGAGTCGATTGCTGCCTGTCTAAACCGCATGGGAATGCAGACTGGCCAGGGCAAGACCTGGAATGCGAAACGCGTTTCATCCATCCGGCGTGTGAATGACATTCACGGATACCTGTCTGCTGACAAGGATGGCCCGTGGCGCACAATGACCGAGGCAGCGAAAGAGCTCGGTGTGACCAATCACGTCATCCGCAAACTGATAAAGGACGGTATTCTGCCCGCAAATCAGGTGGTCGATGGCGCGCCGTACCAAATCCGGACGGCTGACCTGCATTCGGATAAGGTCAAAAACGCTCTCGCACGGAAAGGACGCCCGTGTCGCGCTGACCTCGACGACCAGCTATCAATGTTTCCAAGCGCTTACGAAGGGGGTGCATAATGACCAACCAACTGCGATCGGGCGGATCAGGTTCTCGGGCAGGCAATTGCGAAGCAATCTGCCGAGAGGGGCATTGGAGCCGGTCCCGACGCGGCCGTCGTGAAGGAAGGTCTGCAGCCCGCCCCACTGGCGGTGGATATAGGCCAGCTTCTCACCGAGACGCGACTTTGAGGAGATCCGGCGGCGCTGGTTTTGCAGCCATTCTCCGAACCCGGCGGCCAGCGGCGCGGCGCGGGCCTGCCGGGCCGACAGCCGCTGGTCGGGGTCCATGCCGCGGATCTCACCCTCGATGCGGTAAAGCTCCGCAACCCGGCGCAGCCCCTCGGCGGCGATCGTCATGCCGGAGGCGTGCTTCCAACACGGTGCCGTCGCGGTCGAAGACCTCCTTCAGCTTCCTGCGGGCATGCGCCCAGCAATACGCGACGGTGACCGGCGCGCGCCTTTCCGCGAGGGGCGCGTCAGCCGGTTGCAGCCGGTATAGCCGTCTGTCACCCGGCAGGCGCATCCGCAGGATGCTGCCGGGAGGGTAGCTGCAGGATGCCATCAAAGCCCTGCAGGATCTGTTCCGCGTTCTGCCCGGCGCGGCCGGGAGCATAGGTGAACACCACGCCGGGCGGGTCATCGCCGCCCCTTCCGCGGTCGTCCCGGGCCAGCGCCCAAAGGTATCCGGTCTTTGTCCGGCCGCGGCCCGGGTCCAGGACCGGCGCCGTGGTCTCGTCTATTACCCGGCAGGCGCATGCGCAGCATGCTGCCGAGAGGGCATGAACAGCTTGCCCGAGCCCTCCAGGTGCTCGGGCAAGCCGGTCGACTACGGGACCGAGGTGGCAGGCGGCGGTGCCAACCCAATCGGCGAGCGTACTGCGGTGAATGTCGATCCCGGACCGCGCCAGGATCTGGATCTGGCGATATAGAGGCGGGTGATCCGAGAGCTTGTTGACCAGCACATGCGCGATGGCGTCCTCGGTCGGCAAACCGCCCTCGATCAGGTGCGCGGGGGCCGGTGCCTAGGTGACGCCCTCGGCGCAGGCGCGGCAGGCATACTTGGGCCGGACGGTGATCCCTCTCGAGCATGTAAACATGCACTGCCGGGCAGTGAATGACGCGGAGCTGCACGGGAATAATATCCAACCGCTCGGTGCGGTCGTCACGCCAAAGGCGTGCCTGCGGCACGACGCCGATCCGGTGCATCTCGCCGCACCCGCATGGGCAGTCCAGGCTGTCCGGCTCGATCACCCTCTCGATCCGCGGCAGGTCCTTGGGCAGATTGCCCCGGTTGCGGCGCCGGACCAGTGGCCGTTTGCGCGTCCTGCTGCGTCTCGACCTCGGCCACTGCGGTCTCGAGATCCGCGAAGGCCAGCTGCCGGCCGCCATTGTCGCTCGAACCAATGGCGCATCAATGGCTTGCTCCTCGCTCAGCTTCTCCGACCGCTTGCCATGCACGGCCTGGTTCAGCTCGGCGACGAGGTGCTCCAGGCGTTTGTTGGCCTCCCGAAGCGCATCCCGCTCGCGCAGCACTGCCAGGACAGCGTCACGCTGGTCTTCGGGAATGGCAGAAAGGTCGATGGGCGGGGCGCTGGACATGGCCGGGCCATACCCTGTTCTGCCCCTCTGGGAGCAGGCTTTCGGCTGCCCGAGTCACTCTGCCACAGCCGGGCGGCGCGCCTCCAGCGACCGCACCCGCCACGCCATTCACAGTCGCGCCCGGTTCGAGCGTATCCGCCACTGCCTGGGCCTTGGCTTCATCCGGCCACCGCCGGTGACCCGACGCGTGGATCTCGACACCCAACGAAATTAGAAACGAATTTGTAGCGCACATTGCGAAACGCACTCCCCACTATGAGTTGTGCAAGATCTCGCAGCACCGGATAGGCGCTACAACGTGGGGCGCCGCCGCCGGTTACGGGTCATTGAATTCTCTAAGTTTACTTCTCCCGAGTTAAGCTAAAAACGAAATGTTAGATGGACAAAAAAACCTGAAAAAACCACCCGGCAAAAAAAACGGTCGTTTTTGTCACTGACCACCCCTACACCAGAGTCATGGAAAAATATCGTGCCAAAAACCTTTGGCAAAACTCAGCTTGATTTTGTCACGTTTTTGGCCGTCTGTTGAAGGCCGGACCTTCGTTCACTGATCCTCCGTTTTCCTAAACATAACGGCGGGCCACTTCAGTAGGGGCAGCACCGCGGCTTCAGGGCACAGGCCTCACAGTCTGGTTTGCGGGCCCGGTAGCGCAGGGTGCCGTCCTTATTGTCGCCTGATCTGGGTGTCGTGAACGCGCGCCGGTATTGCTTGAGCTCCTTGCCGCCAGGGCAGATGCAGGCGTCGTTCCCGGCATCGTAGGTGAAGCCGGCCCTTTCAAAGGTGCCGTCCTTGCGCCCGGACTTGTCCCCTCTCTGGACATTGCTGCGCAATGCCCTGCCGGGCAGTGGATCACCGGGATATGCGGTGCGATCCCGCGCTGCCGGTCCAGCCAATCGAGCATTTCGCCCGTGCCGTAAGCGGTATCGGCGATCAGGCGGCCAGGTTTCAGGTCGAAGGCATCGCTCACCCGATCCACCATTGTCCGCACGGCACCGGCCCCGGCTTGCCGGATCGAGCGGGTCGCCTCGACATCAAGGATCACGCCATTGCCGGTGTCGATCAGGTCGTTCGTGGAATAGGCAAAATAAGCGGGTCCACCCCGTGCGCCGGTCCATTGCGAGGCCGGATCGGAATGCGAGGTGAACTTCGGCTTTACCGGGCTGGCCGCGCCGAAGGCCGCATCGCCGAGCGCCGCCAGATCCTCCCTGACAGCGCGCGGCGCGTTCTCGGGGTTGATCTTCTCGGGGGCCCAGTCCGCTTGCGGCGGCGAGTTCTGCCGGTTGGCATCTTGGCATCGGCCTGGATCAGGCTGGCATCCGCCGCAAAGCGCTGACCACTCGCCAATCCTTCCTCGATGCAGCGCGCGGCCACCGTCTCGAACAGATGCCGCAAGAGATCGCTATCGCGGAAACGGCCGTGCCGGTTCTTTGAGAAGGTCGAATGGCCGGGCACTGGGCCGGTCAGATCAAGGCGGCAGAACCAGCGATAGGCGAGGTTGAGATGCACCTCCTCGCAGAGCCGCCGCTCCGAGCGGATGCCCATCGTGTAACCGGCCAGGAGCATCCGGATCATCAGTTCCGGATCAACCGGCGGCCTGCCGGCCGAACTGTAGAAAGGAGCCAGGTGCCGCCGGATGCCAGACAGGTCGACGAACCGATCTATCGCCCGAAGCATGTGATCCTGCGGGACATGATCCTCGATCGGGAACTCATAGAACAGCGCGCCCTGCGCTTCCTGCCGTGGCCCCATCATTGCCACGCACCTCCGCTTGCCTCGCGGAAAGTGAATCAGCACTCAACACCCAAAACAACCCGGGTTTTTCAACAGAACAGGCTGGCTGCGGTCATCCAGACCAAGAGAGCGGATGGCAACAATGTCCGTTCCTCGTTGGCAGATCCTGGCTGCAGCGAAAGGACGGTTTGAATTCCGCGCCTCAGAGTGACTTTGAATGGCCGGTCTCGCGACGACGGGTGCAACGCAGCGATTAGCTTGCCGCACCTGCAAGCGAATGCTGCGTCAGCAATCGCCTGGAAGGGCAATGGCAGCAAAGTCCCGTGAGCAACCAGCCACAGCAAGGCTTTGCTTAGGTAGCTTCCAGCGCTAAGCGGCTGTAGAGATTCAGTGCGGGATGCCCCTTAGCCCATCGACGTCATCGAGCTGCGTTTGCGGGCGCGGGCGGCGTCGGCTCTGGTGCTCCACCAGGCGATGCTGCCCCACAGCAGCACATAGAAAACACCGGTGCCAAGCACCAGTTCGCCCGGAAACGGGCCGATGTCAGCGCGGTCCACCGCTTGCTGCAGGGACAGGACAGCGGTTGGATGCACCACCAGTTTGCCCGCATAGGCCAGTGACTGGATCAGCAGGATCCAAAAGTAGTTGCGCCGGATCCGCCGTCCGATCGCAGTCATGACACTTACATGGTATTGGGGCCGCAGATAATCCGCGGCCAGAACGTCCTGCCAATGATCTTCCAGATGCAGGTCGCCCTCCTTCAGCATCGAGGTATAAAAATGCGTCTCCATCCAGCGGGCGCGGGCGCGGAAGACGTTGAAATAGCGGTAGCGGCGGGCCTCCAGCATCAGAAAGAAGATGATCAGCACCCCCACCAGGATCAGCGGCAGGGGCGAGGCTTCGGGCGAGGAAAAGGAAATCGACAGTGCCACGCCCAGCGTGACGACCGCCCAGTTTGTGGTGGTGTCCAGCCGGGTGCGCCAGACGGTGCTGCGGTAAATCTCGCCCCGGTACAAATGCGCCAGGGCGCCGACTTCGGCCGCCGTCAGCGGTGCACGGTCACTGGTGACCGCCTGTTCGCGCGTTTCGATGTTCATAAGACCGAGCGTAGATTTTTTCCCGGAGCCGGGCAATTAATTTGCGCCTTTTTGATCCGTGTCAAACTTTGCCGGCGGCAAACCGGGTAAAACCACAGGTGAAAGAGATTGCTGCTTGGCTTAACAGCCCTCCTGGGCAGCATGATATCCCGCAAGGCCGACGTGCAGGCTGAACGGGGTCATGCGCCGGTTTTCCGATCTGTTCGCGCGTTTCCTGGAAAACCGGCGCTTTTTCTTTCTTCTCTCTTGGCCGGGGCGTCAGATGTTCTGCGGATGAATGCAGCGGGTTTTCGGCGGCTTTGCTGCCAGCCAGCGCATCAACCAGGTGAACCTGCCTGCAGGGCGGGACAGGGGGCGTGGCGCAGGCAGGTCCCGCAGCCTTACACAGTCCTGCCGCGTGGCGGTCATCATCGAGCGGGCATAGATATCAATCAGCATTTCAGTGCCTCCTATCCTGGCGTCTGTTTCTGATACTTGCGTGAATGCGCGATTCCTGCGAGTTAAATGGAATAGCGTTATGTAAGGCTGAGTTACATATGGATTGGCTGAACATGCCGCCATTGGCGGCGCTCAGAGCTTTTACTGCCTTTGCTGAGACCGGGAATGTGGTGCGGGCAGGGGCAGCTTTGAATGTCAGCCACGCTGCCATCAGCCAGCAGCTGCGCGCACTGGAGGCGCATTTGGGCGCGGCATTGCTGGACCGCAGCGGCAGGGCGCTGGCACTGACGCCGGACGGGGAGCATCTGGCCCGCGCGCTGCATCTGGGGTTTGGCGCGATCGAGGCGGCGGTGCAGGAGATTTCCGCCGCTGGGGCTGCCCGGCCGCTGCATGTGACCTGCACGCCGATGTTTGCCGCGCATTGGCTGATGCCGCGGCTGGCCGGGTTTCAGGCAGAGCATCCGGAGATTGATCTGGTGCTGGACCCGCGGGGCGAGATTGTCGAGCTGAAGCCGGGCGGTGTGGATATTGCCATCCGCTATGGCGACGGCAGCTGGCCGGGTCTGGAGGCCGGGATGCTGCTGCAATCGCCGATGGTGGTCATTGCGGCCGGCAGTCTTCTGGGTGGGCGGCAGGTGGCATCCCCGGAGGATTTGCTGGATCTGCCCTGGCTCGAAGAGCTGGGCACCTCGGAGGCCTCGCGCTGGTTGGAATCACGCGGTGTCACCGAGGCGTTGCGCGGGCCGCGCACCCGGCTGCCCGGCAATCTGCTGATGCAGGCGGTGCGGGCGGGCCAGGGGGTGGCAGTCAGTGTGCGGGAGTTTGTTGCCGAGGATCTGGACAGCGGGCGGTTGCTGGAACTGTTCACCGAAGGCGCAGACCGGGGCTATCACATCGTGACCCGCCCCGGCGTGCTGCGCCGGGAGGCGCGCAATCTGACCAGCTGGCTGCGGCGGCAGCAGAAGGAGGAGTGAAGCCGTTGGCGTTCTGACGGAGATCATCTTTGCAACGCCGCAATCGCTGCGCTGCGGCAACTTGCCCCTGGCGGCGCCGGGCGGGCAGGCATAGGTGGCGTTTTGCCTTCACAGTACGCGGAGAAGGTGCCTGAAAACATGATTGTGCGATGCGCTTTTTGATCCACGTCAATGTTCTGGCATTATGCATCTGTGACAACGGCGCGAGACAGCCACAAGACGGAGAGTGTCCGTGAGCGATTCCAAACCAGCCCCGAGCCTGTACGCCGCCCAGGAGCCGATCTATCCGCGGCGCGTGTCCGGCCCGTTCCGGAACCTGAAATGGTACATCATGGCGGTGACGCTGGGGATCTACTATCTGACGCCGTGGATCCGCTGGGACCGCGGGCCAAGCTTGCCGGATCAGGCCGTGCTTTTGGATCTGGCGGGCCGCCGGTTCTATTTCTTCTGGATCGAGATCTGGCCGCATGAGTTTTATTTCGTCGCCGGATTGCTGATCATGGCGGGGCTGGGGCTGTTCCTGTTCACCTCGGCGCTGGGCCGGGTCTGGTGCGGTTACACCTGCCCGCAGACGGTGTGGACCGACCTGTTCATTCTGGTGGAGCGCTGGATCGAGGGCGACCGCAACGCCCGCCTGCGCCTGCACCGGCAGAAGAAAATGGATTTCCGCAAGGCGCGGCTGCGGCTGACCAAATGGGTGTCCTGGTTGCTGATCGGTCTCGCCACCGGCGGTGCCTGGGTGTTCTATTTCGCCGATGCGCCGACGCTGGCCTATGATCTGGTGACGCTGAACGCGCACCCCGTTGCCTATTCCACCATGCTGGTGCTGACCGGCACCACCTTTCTGTTCGGCGGTTTCGCACGCGAGCAGATCTGCATCTACGCCTGCCCCTGGCCGCGCATCCAGGCCGCGATGATGGATGAGGACACGCTGACCGTCGGCTACCGCGAGTGGCGGGGCGAGCCGCGCGGCAAGCCGCGCAAGACGGACGAGGCGGGCACCGTGCATGGCGATTGCATTGACTGCATGGCCTGCGTCAATGTCTGTCCGATGGGGATCGACATCCGTGACGGCCAGCAGATGGAATGCATCACCTGCGCCCTGTGCATCGACGCCTGCGACGACGTGATGGCCAAGATCGGCAAGCCGCGCGGGCTGATCGACTATATGGCGCTGTCGGATGAGGCAGAGGAGCGCGCAGGCAAACCGCCCAAGAACATCTGGAAGCACATCCTGCGGCCGCGCACCATCATGTACACCAGCCTTTGGTCGCTGGTCGGTGCGGGGCTGCTGTTTGCCCTGTTCATCCGCTCCGACATTGAATTGACCGTCGCACCTGAACGCAACCCGACCTTTGTGACACTGTCCGATGGTGCGATCCGCAACACCTATGACGTGCGCCTGCGCAACAAACATGGCGAGGACCGGGTGTTCAAACTGTCGATCAAGGGCGATCCGGCTATGCGGCTGCAGTTGGAGGGCACCGTGTATCACTCGGTC
Source organism: Leisingera sp. M523 (assembly GCF_025141335.1). Lineage (NCBI taxonomy): Bacteria > Pseudomonadati > Pseudomonadota > Alphaproteobacteria > Rhodobacterales > Roseobacteraceae > Leisingera > Leisingera sp. M523. The sequence goes on along the minus strand of NZ_CP081036.1, from coordinate 3,048,612 downwards.
AATGTGCCGGCCGACAGCGCGCTGCTGCAACGGGTTTACATTGTCTCTGCCAAAGGCTCGGCGCCGTCGCAAACCGGCAGCACCCCTGTTCGCATCTGGGCCGAGGATCTGATAAACGGGGAACGCGCCCACAAGGACACGAGCTTTAACGGCACGGGGGACTGAGCCATGGCCAAACGCGAACGCGAATTTACCGGCAAACACGCCCTGATGCTGTTCTGCGGCGCCTTTGCGGTGATCATCGGGGTGAACATTGCCCTGGCGGTCAATGCAGTGAAGACCTTTCCAGGACTGGAAGTGAAGAATTCCTATGTTGCCAGCCAGGAATTCGATCTGCGCCGTTCTGCGCAGGAGGCGCTGGGCTGGTCGGTCTATGCGTCTTCGCAGGGGGATCAGGTCAAGCTGGAGATCACCGATGCCGGCGGCGCCCCGGTGGAGGTCGCCAAGCTGAGCGCAACGCTGGGCCGGGCGACCCATGTGCAGGACGACCAGCGCCCGGCGTTCACCTTTGACGGCCAGGCCTATGTGGCGCCGGCCAAGCTGGGGCCGGGCAACTGGAATATCCGCATGGTGGCGCGGGCCAAGGATGGCACCGAGTTCACCCAGCGCGTGATCCTGCATGTGAGAGGCTGATTGCCATGACCGCCCAGATCCGCCCCTCGCTTGCGGCCTGTCCGGCCTGTGTCGCGGCCCCGCAGGACGTTGCTGAACAAGCTCCAACCGAGGCGCGGCTGGCGCTGTCCTTGCCCGGCATTCACTGCCAGGCCTGTATTTCCGCGGTGGAGCGGGAGCTGAGCGCACACCCCGGCATTCATTCCGCACGGGTCAATCTGACGCTGAAACGCGCATTGATTGAGGCCGAGCCGGACCTGCGCGCCGTGGATCTGATTCCGGTATTGGAAAGCATCGGCTACGAGGCGCACGAACTGGATCTGGCAGCGCTGGCTGCCACCCAGAACGACAAGGCGGGCCGCGATCTATTGATGCGGCTGGCGGTGGCTTTCTTTGCCTCGATGAATGTGATGCTGCTGTCGGTTTCCGTTTGGTCCGGGGCATCGGATGCGACGCGGGACATGTTCCATTGGATCTCTGCCGCGATCACTTTTCCCGCGATCATCTTCGCAGCACAGCCGTTTTTTGCCAACGCCTGGACGGCGCTGCGGGTCGGGCGCCTGAATATGGATGTGCCGATTGTGCTGGCGCTGGTTCTGGCGCTGGTCACCTCGCTGTGGGAGACGTCACTGTCGGGCGAGCATGCCTATTTCGATGCCGCGCTGACGCTAACGTTCTTCCTGCTGGCGGGCCGCTATCTGGATTACCGCACCCGTGCGGTTGCGCGCTCGGCCGCCGAGGAGCTGGCAGCGCTGGAGGTGCCCCGCGCCATCCGGCTGCTGGGCGGGGATGAATACGAGGTGCCGGTGGCGGATCTGGCGATTGGCGATCTGATCCTGGTGCGCCCCGGCGGGCGGATGCCGGTGGACGGTGCGATTGTCGAGGGGCGGTCGGAACTGGACCGCTCGCTGCTGACCGGCGAGACGCTGCCGGTCTTCGCAGAACCCGGTCTGGCGGTGTCAGCCGGCGAGGTGAACCTCACTGGCCCGTTGACCATCCGGGCGACTGCGGTGGGGGAGGATACCTCGCTGCACCGGATGACCGATCTGGTCGCCATCGCTGAATCGGGCCGCTCCCGCTACACCTCTCTGGCGGACAGCGCTGCCAAGCTTTATGCGCCCGGCGTGCACATCCTGTCGGCGCTTGCTTTTGCGGGCTGGTATCTGTGGACCTTCGACATCCGCATGGCGCTGAACATTGCCGCGGCGGTGCTGATCATCACCTGCCCCTGCGCGCTGGGCCTTGCGGTACCTGCGGTAACCACCGCTGCCTCGGGCCGGCTGTTCAAGAAGGGCATGCTGATCAAACACGCCACCGCGCTGGAGCGGCTGGCGGAGGTCGATACCGTGGTCTTTGACAAGACCGGCACGCTGACTGCCGGCACGCCGCAAGTGACCAATCTGGGTGATCATGCCCGCGCCGATCTGGAGATTGCGCTGGCGCTGGCCGAAGGGTCCTCGCATCCGCTGTCGGTGGCACTGGTGCGTGCTGCGCGGGACGCCGGGGTCTCTGCTGCCGAGGTGCAGGACATCGCCGAGGTGCCGGGCTATGGCACAGAAGGCCTGTTCCGCGGGACCCGCGTGCGGCTGGGGCGTGCGGCCTGGGCCGGCGCCGAGCAGGGCAACCAGACGGCGGCCTGGCTGGACAGCGGGACGGGGGAGGCGAAGGCGTTTTTGTTCACCGATGCCCTGCGTCCCGGTGCTGCGGAAGCGGTGCAGGCGCTGAAGGACGCAGGCAAGGATGTGCTGCTGATCTCCGGCGACACCACTGGCGCGGTGGAGGATCTGGCCGGGCGGCTGGGGATTGCAAAATGGGTGGCCGAAGCGCTGCCGGCTGACAAATCCGCCCGTGTGCAGATGCTGACAGAGCAAGGCAAAAAGGTTCTGATGGTTGGCGACGGCCTGAATGACACCGCGGCGCTGGCGGCGGCGCATGTGTCAATCTCACCTGCATCAGCGCTGGATGCGGCGCGGGTGGCCTCGGATATCGTGCTGCTGGGGCAGGATCTTTCCCCGATTGCCGAGGCCTGCAGCGTGGCGCAAAAGGCAACCCGCCGGATCCGCGAGAATTTCCGTATTGCCACGCTGTACAACGTGATTGCAGTACCGCTGGCGATTGCCGGGCTGGCAACACCCTTGATTGCGGCGCTGGCGATGTCTACCTCTTCCATCACAGTCTCTCTCAATGCGCTGCGGCTGCGATAAGCCGGCGCCAGCCACAACGGACCTGAAGCCATGAGTGTCCTTGCCTATCTGATCCCGATTTCACTGATCCTCGGCTCGGTCGGGCTGGCGGCGTTCTTTTATACACTGCGCAGCAACCAGTATGACGACCCGGAAGGCGACTCCCGCCGGATCCTGAGCGATGAGTGGGACGACAAGCCCAAGCCATGATGCGGGCGGCCTGCGCCTGTGTGAATTGCCAAACTGGACTCGCCGCGATTCAGTTCCGGTCGCTTTCAAGCGATGCCCGCATTGAAGGAGGCAATGCATGGCACCGGGATACAGCGGCGAATTCCTGCGTGATGCGGTTCGAATTGCAACGGCAAGCGGCTTGACGCGCCCGCAAACCGCTTCATATCCGGGCGTTGGGGTTTCGACCCTGAACAAGGGGGGCAGCAACACCAGAATGACGGCCTGATGTCTGGCCCGCATGAAGATGCAGAGAAAGAAAATGCCCGCCTGCGCAAAGAAGCCCGCCTGCTGCGTGAGGAGAGGGAGGTGCTAAAATAGGCGGTAATAGTCTTTGCAGGCCTAAGCCGGTGAGGGTCGCTTTCACTGATGCCTGGAAGGACGTTTGGCGAGTCGAACTTCTGTGCAGGGTCATGCAGGTAACATCACGCACCATATCATGCGTGGCGGGTTCGCCCAATGAGCCGCCGGCAGCGCGATGATATTGTGATTTTGGCGCATATCAGGGAACAGCACCGCCTTAGCCTGCAAAGCTGCGGGCGGCCACGAATGATCGGGGAAATGCAGGCGGCGGGCCTGAATGCAGGGCATCGAAGAGCAGGCCGGCTGATGCGGGAGAATGAGGTCAAAGCCATCCGAACCCGCCTGCGCAAAGCCACAACAGACAGCAATCACGCTTTCAATATCGCGCCAGACTTGCTCAACTAGGATTTCTCAGCCAACGGACCCAATCAGAAATGGGCTGGGGACATCTCCTTTATCCAGGCCAGCGAGGGTGGCTGTAGCTGGCCGTGATCATCGGCCTTTACTGCCGCCGTGTCATTGGGTGGGCGGCGGCACTCGGAAGACAGGGGACCTGGCGATCCCTGCGCTTTGTATGGCCGTGGGATTGCGCCGGCCGCTAAAGGACTGCATTCACCAACTGGTCGCGGATCTCAGTATTGTTCTGGTAATTGTCAAAATCGCCTGACGCAGCATGGCTTTCTCGTCTCGATGAGCGGCAAAGGCAACTGCTGCGACAATTCCCTTCCCGGCAGATTTGCAACGTAAACCGCCTGCCAGGCAGTGCATGGTCGAAACGGTCTTCAAATCCCCAAAACTGAACGGATCCGGCGCAACCGTTGGGTAACACGGCGGTAAGCCGAGGGGCGGTATTCCAATACACCAATGGGGTCTGCAATCCGCGCAGGCGGCGGCCGTCCCTTGGCGGGAAAAGTCCATTGGCTTTCGAGAGAAGGGCTGCCTGACATGAGCTGAGAGACCGGAACTTATGCGCGGCAAGTCCAAACCCTCCCGCCCCTGCAGGTGTCCTGGCTGGCGCCAGAGCACCTTGGCAGCGTTGGGCGTGGCACCGCGCAAAGCGCGGTGCCACGCCCAACCGGGGGAAGTCTTTTTGCAGAAAAGGCTGACGACGGGCGGGAGCGTTTGATCGAATCTTGGCCGGGTCCTGGGGGCGGCTATGAAAAAGGCGCCGCTGGGGCGCCTTCTATTCTGCATTCTGTGCCGTTCGCGTCAGGATGGGCCGATCGGTTTGCAGGTCACGTTGCGGGCGTTCAGGCGGCGGCAGGCGAGTTCCGCCTGATCCTGGCTCATGCCGAGGAAATTGGCTTCGAACCCGCGCCGGGTCTTGGCTACCTTGCGCAAGGACCCGTCCAGTGTTTCCAGCTCCGACAGGGCCGTGCGCAGCAGAACCTTCTCGGCCTGGTAACGGCTGGTGTAGAGACCGACATTTACACCCCAGTAACGCCCGCCGGAAGTGGAAAGCCGGGTCACAACCACCGGCTCCGGTTCGGGCGAGGCGTTTGCAAGGGCCAGGTTGGCCGGGCGGGCCACGGGCCTCAGACCGGTGAAGGGCACCTGTTGCACCGCTGCGATGACCGTGGCTGTTGCGGCTTGCGCTGGCGGCGCGGGTTCTGCCTCCGCTTCGGCGAGGGCAACGGCAATGCTGTTGCGGATGGCATCGCCCTGCACGGCACCTTCGGCACTGACGGTCTGGACATTTTCGATCTGTTCAGCTTGCGGTGCGGTTCGTGCAGTGTCCTCAGCAGCTTCGGCCGGCGGCGTCTGCAGGGCTTCCTCAAGTGCGGCTACCAGCACCGGCGACTCGGCGCGGCCCGGGCGCGTTTTGGGCCGCAGGCTGGTGTTGACCTGGCCGCTGACCCGGATGGTCTTGCCCGCAGCACCTTCGCTGCTGCCGCTGTCCCCGGCGTCTGCTACCACTACGCCTGCACCTTGGTACGCGGGCCGGCGCGGCTTGCGCAGAGCGGCGCGCGACGGCGCCCGGCGGAAGCCGAGATCCAGCAGTTCCGCCACTTTGGCATTGCGCGCGGTGGAGGATTTGCCACCGAACACGGTCGCGATGATCCGCTCGTTACCGCGCTTGGCCGAGGCCACCAGATTGGAGCCGGCGGCCCGGGTATAGCCGGTCTTGATCCCGTCGGCGCCGCGATAGCTGGCCAGCAGGCGGCGGTTGGTGTTGGGCACTTCGCGCACGCCTGCATTGGTCGTGCGGCGGGAGAACAGGTTGTAGTATTCAGGGTAGTCATAAAGCAGATGCCGCCCCAGCGTGGTCATGTCACGCGCCGTCGACATATGCCCGCTGGCGGTCAGGCCATGGGCGTTCTTGAAAGTTGTACGGCTCATCCCCAACGCCTTGGCGGTGCGGTTCATCCGGCGGGCAAAGGCCGCCTCGGAGCCGGACAGCGTCTCGCCGATGGCGGTGGCGGCGTCATTGGCGGATTTCACTGCTGCGGCGCGGATCAGATAGCGAAAGGCAATCCGCTGGCCGGAACGCAGCCCCAGTTTCGAGGGCGGCTCGGCAGCGGCATTGCGGCTGATCTTGACTTTGGTCTCAAGCGTGATTTCGCCGTTCCGCACAGCCTCGAACGCGATGTAGAGCGTCATCATCTTGGTCAATGATGCGGGATGCAGGCGGGTGTCGGCATTGCGCGAATGCAGCACTTCACCGGTGCGGGAATCAATCACCATCGCCGCATAGGGCGCCGCAGCGGCCTGGTGCGGCTGGAGCGCCAGCACAAATGCTGCGATAAGAAATACTGCGGCTGCCCTCAGGAACCGGGTACACGTACCCCCGCCTGACGCCGGATTTACCTGCGTGATCACTGCCATGTTTGCCTCATGCCGCCGGTTTTCCGGCTGACGTTTTTGCCTGTGACCCAAAGCCTAACACAGGGTTACTGAGGAATAAACAGCGGCGACACGGGCCGTTCAGCGCTATGCGCGCCATCCTGCCGGCATCTTGTGGGGGTGTCCAATGGCTCCTCTAGATGCAGTAAGTGCTAACAGAAGGTTACCGAAAAAAGTTGTGTTTTCCAGATCGCGCGGTGGCCGAATGTCAGCCCTGCAGGCCGCATGGGCCGGGTCTGAGCCGTTAACCTGCGTGAAAATTGGTCACGTAGAAGGGAGTGGAATAGCTCAGGCCAAGGGAAAATTCGCAAGGCTGGGACAACTGCGCCTTGATACGGGATTCGAGGTCGGCCAGCAGGGCCCTGGAAAATGCTTCGTTCCGGTGCGGCTTTGTCAGCAGCGCCACAGTGATGGCAATGTGGCTGTGATGGAACTGCGCTGCCGGATAGGCCCGGCCTTTGCAGGCCCCGGCGCCGCTGTCGTGTTGCAGGATCACGGTCTCGATCTCGGCCAGGATGGATTTGGCGTCGATTTCCAGGTCGCTGGAGAATTTCAGTTCGGCATGCGGCATCTATCCGGCGTCTCCGCTTTGGGTCGGCAAAGGGATAGCTGGCCGGAACAGGTCCGTCCAGCATCCAATCCCCGGGACTGTCAGCAAAGGCTGTTCACCAAATCCGCCAGCCCGCTCAGATCGGCAATTTCGGTATAGCGGGGGCTCTGTTCGGGGGCTTCGGCGTGTTCGACCTCCCAGACCAGGCCGTGCGGCACATAGGTGCCCCAGGCGCCGGCGCCGATGGCTGCAACCACGTCAGAGCGCATGGAATTGCCCACCATCATCGCGTGCGCCGCCCCGTCGCCGTGGCGGGCGAAGATGTCCAGATAGACCTCTGGTGTTTTCTCCGAGACCACCTCGACCCCGTCGAACAATTCGCCCAGGCCCGATTGCGCCAGCTTGCGTTCCTGGTCCAGAAGGTCGCCCTTGGTGATCAGCACGACGGTGTAGCGGCCGGCCACCGCCTCAACCGCTTCGCGCGCATGGGGCAGCAGATCGATGGGATAGGAGAGCATCATCTGCCCTGCAGTGATCAGTTCCTTGATCACAGAGGCAGGCACCTGTTCCTGCGTCACCTCTATCGCGGTTTCGATCATCGACAGCGTGAATCCCTTCACCCCGTAGCCATAGCGCCCCAGATTGCGTTTTTCGGCGTTTAGAAGCAGCCGTTCCAGCCGCTCCGGGCCGATGTCGGCGGGGGTGTGATCCATCAGCAATTCGGCGAATCTTTCCTGGGTGACGCGGAAGAACCGTTCGTTGTGCCAAAGGGTATCGTCGGCATCAAAGCCGATTGTTGTCAAATTACGTATCAATCTGCGGGTCTCAGTCTCTTTTCCTAAACTGTATAGAGGCTATATAAGCCTCACAGGAAATTCCACGTATCAACGGATCAAATTGCTTATGCCGCTGCAGCACATCATGATGACCGACCATTCAGACGACGATATCGAATCTGGCGTCCTGACCAAGACGCGGCCGAAAACCAAGCGCCCGCCGCGCTATAAGGTGCTGCTGCTGAATGACGACTACACACCGATGGAATTTGTCGTCCTGGTGCTGGAGCGGTTCTTTGGCATGACCCACGCACAAGCGTTCGAGATCATGCTGACAGTGCATAAGAAAGGCGTTGCCGTGGTTGGTGTGTTCAGCCATGAGGTGGCTGAGACCAAGGTGGGACAGGTGATGGATTTCGCCCGCCGCCAGCAGCACCCGCTGCAATGCACCATGGAAAAAGAAGAATAAAGAGGCTCTTAGATGTCCGTTCGCCTGTCATTGGCCGCCCAATCGGGCGGCTTTGCTGTTCCGTCAGAGGGCCGCATCGCCGTGTTTCATCCGCGCAGCGATCACGACCTGTCAGCCCTGCCCAAAGAGCAGCTGCTGATCGTCCAGCCGCTGCGCCCCGACCACGATCACTTTGCCGCGCTGGGCTATGCCTGCACCCCGGCACTGGAGGCGGATGAGGCGCTGGCCGCAGCCGTTGTCTTTATTCCGCGGGCCAAAGCGCTGGCGCGGATGCTGATTGCCCAGGCGGCTGCGGCAACGCAGGGGCAGGTGCTGATTGATGGCGTCAAAACCGAGGGCATCGATTCGGTTCTGAAGGATCTGCGCAAGCGTTGTGAACCCTCGGTTCCGGTTTCCAAGGCGCATGGCAAGGTGTTCTGGATCGACGGCGGCACCGATCTGTCCGAGTGGCTGCCAACAGAGCCACAGCAGGTTGAAGGCTTCAGCACCGCGCCGGGCGTGTTTTCGGCGGACGGGATCGACCCCGCGTCCCGTATGCTGGCGGCGGCGCTGCCACAGAAGCTGGGCCGGTGCGTCGCCGATCTGGGGGCAGGCTGGGGGTATCTGTCGGCTGAGGTGCTGAAACGCGAGAGTGTCGAGGAGCTGCATCTGGCCGAGGCGGATTACCACGCGCTGGCCTGCGCGCGGCAGAATGTGGCGGACAGCCGGGCGCAGTTTCACTGGGCGGATGCCCGCACTTGGAAGGCGCCGGGCACCGTGAACACCGTGGTGATGAACCCGCCGTTCCACACTGGCCGCACGGCGGAACCGTCGCTGGGCCAGGCCTTCATCGGGGCAGCGGCAGCGATGCTGGCGCCCTCGGGCAGCCTGTGGATGGTGGCCAACCGGCATCTGCCCTATGAGGTGGCGCTGGGTGAACGCTTTGCCCAGGTGCGCGAGGAGGGCGGCGACAACCGTTTCAAGATCCTGCATGCGGCGCGGCCGAAACGGCGGCGCAAGTAACCGCGTGCGGGGCGCAATGCCGGTTTCCAAACCGGCAGGCCCGGTCTAACGTGCGGCCAAGAGTGCCACAGGCCAGATTTTTACAGGCCAGATTGTTACAGGGGAGTGCCCTAACATGTCCTTTTCGATCTCCGGTAAAACCGCCATCGTGACTGGCGCCTCCAGCGGCATCGGCCTGGCGATCGGCAAGCAGTTTGCCGATGCCGGCGCCAATGTGATGTTTGCCGACACCCATGAGGCGCAGCTGGTGGCCGAGCTGGGCGAGCAGGCCGAGGAAAGCAATATCCGCTATTTCGCAGGCGACCTGCGCGAGCGGCTGACCATTGCCAATCTGCTGTCGGCCACCATCGACGCCTTTGACGGGGTGGATATCCTAGTGAACGGTGCGCGCCAGATGGTGGCAACCGATCCGCTGGACCCTGCGGATGACACCCTGGATCAGCTGCTGATGCAAAGCCTTCTGCCCGCCGTGCGCCTGTCGCAGCAAGTGGCCAAACGGATGATCCGGCAGGGCGAGGAAGACGAGGACAGCAACGGCCCGCTGGGCAGCATCATCAACCTGTCGTCGATCGCCGCACGCCGCACCCACCCTGAGCTGATGGCCTATTCGGTGGCCTCTGCCGCGCTGGATCAGGCGACCCGGTCTCTGTCGGTGGCGCTGGCGCCGTACAAGATCCGGGTAAACTCAATTGCTTTTGGTTCAGTGATGAGCGCCTCGATGCGGACCACCCTTAAGGACAACCGCAGCTACCGCCAGGATATCGAGGCCCATACACCGCTGGGCCGTATCGCCTCGCCCACTGAACTGACCGAGACGGCGCAGTATCTGGCCTCCGACGCCTCTGGTTTCATGACCGGCCAGGTTCTGACGCTGGACGGCGGCCGCACGCTGCTGGATCCGGTGGCGGCACCGGTCCACTGATCAGAAAGACCCCGTATGACTGCTGAGATGAAGACCGAAAAGGCCCAGGCTGCTGCCTGGTTCCGGGACCTGCGCAACCAGATCGTTGCGGCGTTCGAGGCGCTGGAGGACAGCCACAGCGAAGGCCCGTTTGCAGACATGGCGCCGAGCCGGTTCGAGGTGACAGAGACCACGCGGACGTCGGATGACGGATCAGATGCGGGGGGCGGGCTGATGAGCGTGATGCGCGGCGGCCGGGTGTTTGAGAAGGTCGGGGTCAATATCTCCGAGGTGTACGGCACCCTTGGCGAACGGGCGCAAAATGCGATGGCGGCGCGCAAGGGCATTCCGGGGATGAAGGACGATCCGCGGTTCTGGGCCTCGGGTATTTCGCTGGTGGCGCATATGCGCAACCCGCATGTGCCGGCGGTGCATATGAACACCCGGATGTTCTGGACCCCGCACGCCTGGTGGTTCGGCGGCGGCTCGGATCTGAACCCCTGCATTGAATACGATGAGGATACCGCGCATTTTCACGGGCAGCAGAGGCAGCATCTGGATCCGCATGGGGAAGATCAGTATCCGCGGCTGAAAGAATGGGCGGATGAGTATTTCTACATCCCCCACCGCAAGCGCGCCCGCGGGGTGGGCGGCATCTTCATGGACGACCAATGCTCTGGCGATTGGGCGGCGGATTTTGCCCTGACCCGGGATATTGGCCGCGCCTTCCTGCCGGCCTTTGTGCCGCTGGTCGAAAAACGCCGGGTGCAGGCGTATTCCGAGGCAGACAAGGATGCCCAGCTGATCCATCGTGGTCTCTATGCCGAATACAATCTGGTCTATGACCGCGGCACCAAATTCGGGCTGGAAACCGGCCATGACGCCAACGCGGTGCTGATGAGCCTGCCGCCCCTGGCGAAATGGGTCTGAGCCAGCCGCAGCTGTGACAAGCTGAACGCGCCGCCTGCAAAGCGGCGCGTTTCTTCCAGCGGCGGATTTATGCTGGTTTCCCGCCTTCAGGCGCGACTTTGCGCCACCCTGCGCTAAGGTGAAAAACAACAGGCAAAGAAAACAGCAGTTTTTCACGAGGCGAGGCAGGGAGCAGATCACATGCGCAGATTGGTTCTGGGGATTCTGGCAATGGCACTGGCGGCGGGGTGCGGCGGGCCGCGGGACAGGGCGGTGAAGGCGCCGGAAGTCACCCGCACCGAGCCTGCCAATGGGCGGCTGTCCGGGTTGCGGACATATCCCCGGTTCGGCGACCGTGATCCGCATGCGTGGGAGGGGCGCAAGCCCTGGTCCTATCCGGTTCACGGCATCGACGTCTCGCGCTATCAGGGAGAGATCGACTGGCGCAGGGTGCGCCGCTCAGGCGTCTCATTCGCCTATATCAAGGCCACCGAGGGTGGCGATCACACCGACGCGATGTTCCGCGACAACTGGCGCGGCGCGCGTGCTGCGGGGCTGAAACGCGGCGCTTATCACTATTATTACTTCTGCCGCCCTGCAGCCGAGCAGGCGCGCTGGTTCATCCGCAATGTGCCAAGGGATGCAAACGCGCTGCCGCCGGTGCTGGATATGGAGTGGAACCACCGCTCCCGCTCCTGCAGAACACGGCCCGACGGCGCCAAGGTCAGGGCCGAGGCGCGCAAGTTCCTGAACATTCTTGAACGTCACTACGGCAAGCGCCCGGTGGTTTACACCACCGTGGATTTCTACCGCGACACCGGCATCGGGCGCCTCAGCGGCACCGAGTTCTGGCTGCGTTCGGTCGCGGGCCATCCGCGCAAGGTCTACCCTGGCAAAAGCTGGAGCTTCTGGCAGTATTCCGGCACCGGCGAGGTGCCGGGGGTGGCGGGCGACGTAGACCTTAATACCTTCCGCGGCAGCCCGGAAAGCTGGCTCAGGTGGTCAGGGCAGATTTGATGCGTGATGCAAGGGGGCTTTGCCCCCTCGCGCCTTGGGCGCTTATCCTCAGGATTAAGTGTTTGTCATTGCCGTTGATGCGGCCTGTGCCAGATTGAGGGCGGCCGGTTTTCCGGGTGGCCATCCGGGGAACTGGCGGCGGGCGGGCGATCCCTGGAAAGACCTGAAACTGGTGGCATTGGGGTGGTAAAATATCCCGCCAGCCGCCGCGCCATATGTCCGGCCATCCGAACGGTAGATGGGCCTTCGCCGCCGCCGCGGCGATCTGGCCCCATTTGCAAAGGATCCCGGCCACTGTCAGGGCCGCCGTCATGTCTCTGGCGGTCGCAAGGATGTACGCGCCAGTCTCTATACGGCGGCGCTTTCCGCCCTGGACAGCAATGCGGAGATCCGCATCTTTGCAGCCAAGTTGAAGGCGCGCGGCAAGCCAACAAAAGCGACCCTCACCGCCATCATGCGCAAACTGATCGTCATCATGAATACCGTGCTCAAAGAGCGGCAGGCGTCAAATCACTGCTGTGCGGCAAAACCGCGGCTGCGGCCGTTCGCAGCGATGCACATGATCTGGTAAGGAGCGCAGACAAACCTGTCAGTGGCTATCAGATCTGGTCGTGTAAGCTGTTGAGAAATGAAGGCTGCATTGCCCGCCCCTTATCTTACCGGCATCTTGTTGGCCTATGGCGTATTCATTATTGCCGTGGGCAAGATCACGAAGCAGGGTGATCGCTGCATTCGCAAGCTGTTGGCCGTAGGGATGGCAACGCGCGCTGTGATGGCGAAACGTTCGCCAGAAAAGGCCGGTCTGTGGACCGCGAAGATCATCGCAGACAAACCATTCCGACTGGCAACAACAGCAATGGCCAACAAGGCCGCTCGGGCCGTCTGGGCGATGCTCACGAAGAAACAGGAATACCGGCAGCCTGCGTTCTGACCGCGCTGGCTGCGTACGAGATGCAAGACGTCGAAGTGATGATGCGGAATTAAGACAACCAAGTGCAAGGTGCGGATACGCCCCGTAATCCCGATGCATTGGTTCTGGAGATGCATCGTTGTTGGCAGTTTTCTTTATCTGATCCGAAGGCGGGTCGAACAGTGCATTAACAAACTCAAGAACATCCGGAGGATCGCAACCCGCTGGAGTAGGAAAGCCGAGAGCTTTCTGAATGCCATCGGCGTCACTTCAATCCTGGTCTGGCTGCGGCCTTTGCCGACATGACCTTGTTGCCAGCGGAAACCTTACCCGGACCTGTGCTTGGGACATGTTATGAAAATTATTGCGCAGCCAGAGATCCCATGCTGAGCTATGGTTTCCGAGAGCGTGCTGAGACCGCAAGACACTGTCCGTGCTCCCGGCTTGGAGACATCCACAGCTATCGTGACAGGCGTGGCGGGAGGCATGCCTTGGCGGAGCAGCCCGTCGCGGACCCGGGGGGCCTGTCCGACCGACATATAAAAGACAATTGTGGTTCCGGGCTTTGCGTACCGGGCGCAGTCGGGCAGAGGGTCTCCGGCCCGGCATCTGGCGGTGGTCAGCACAAGCGTGTCCGACACGCCACGTTCAGTCAGCGGCAGGCCCGTCTGGGCCGCGGCAGCGCAGGCGGCGGTCACGCCGGGTATGATTTCCGTTGCAATTCCGGCCGCGCGGGCGGCGGCCAGTTCTTCGGCAGCACGGCCAAAGATGCCGGGATCCCCCGATTTCAGGCGCACGACACGCCGGCCCTTCAGTGCCTCTGCCACAATGACCGCGTTGATCCTGTCCTGCGGCCAGGCGTGGGCGCCGACGTGTTTGCCGACAAAGACCCGTTTGGCCGCAGACGGGACTAGTTCCAGGACCTCCTCATCAACCAGGCGGTCGTAGAAAACCGTGCCGGCCTGCTGCAGCCGTTGCATCGCGCGCAGCGTCAGCAGGTCGCGTGCACCGGGGCCTGCGCCGACCAGGGCAAGCGTGCCCGGTGCGGTTTGATTTGCCGGAGAATCTGTCATTCGGAACCGTCCTATTCTGCGGCTTGCCGGACCGGGCGCCGTGCCAGCAAGTCAGCAATGTCAGGGCGGCAGGAGCCGCAGTTTGTGCCCGCCTGCAAGGCGGCGCCGATGTCTGCAACGCTCATCAGCCCGCCGTATTCAATGGCGTGCAGAATGGTGTTGGCCCCGACACTGAAGCAGGCGCAAACCACCGGGCCGGGGTCGGGCTGGTCCGCTGCGGGACGGCCGGTCAGCACGCCTGCCGCGCCGGTTCCCGGCAGGCCGGCCAGGTAATCCCGGCTGACCGCCACCGGTTCCGGCGCGGTGAACAATGCGGCCATGACCTTGCCATCTTGAATCAGGGCCAGCCGGGCAATGCCCTTGCACCTGTCTGTCATCATTTGCACTTCGGCCTCCGGAAGGGCGAACAGCTCCCGCGCGGCGGCCTCCGGTTCCGCAAGGGAGGCCAGCCCGGCGAGTTCTGCACGGTATCCGGCTTTGGTGCGTGCCATGGCCCAGTAGTCCGCCACCGGCGTCATCGGCAGGCGCGAGACTGCAAACCCGTACCAAGCTGGCTGCCAGCGTTCCGCCGCAACAACCGTGGCCTTGCTTTCGGGCTGTCCCGAAACCGGATCGACGGCGGCGGCGACAAGTCTGTCAATACGCGCAGCGGGGGCGGTTTCGCCGGTCCAGTGGATCGGCACGAACAGATCGCCGGGCTGCACATCTGCCGTGATCCGGGCGCGCAGGATGGCCTGCCCATGCGGGCTGCTGAGGCGCAGCAGATCTGCAGGTTTCACCCCAAGCGCCCGGGCGTCCTGCGGATGGATGTCGGCAAAGGGCTCTGCCAGGTGGCCCGACAGGCGCGGGGCCAGCGCGGTGCGGGTCATCGTGTGCCACTGGTCCCGGATGCGGCCGCTGTTCAGGCGGAACGGGTAGCGGCGGCTCTGTGCGGCCGCCGGAGGGCAGCAGCGGACCGGCAGCATGCGGGCCTTGCCGTCCGGGTGAAAGAACTGCCCGTCTGCAAAGAAACGGCCGCCCTGGCGGTTGCGGCTGACCGGCCAGCGCTGCGGGTGCAGATCGTCGTAGTCCTGGCCGGAGATCGCGGCGAGGCCGGAGATGTCGAAGTCCAGCCCGAAGCTGCCGGCCAGGCCGGACAGCGCTGCGTGCTCGCGGAAGATCTCTGCTGGTGTCTGATAGCCGAACGCCGCGCCCCAGCCCATGCGCCTGCCTGCGTCTGCCAGAATGTCCCAGTCGGCGCGGGCTTGGCCGGGCGGCGGCAGAACGGCACGCTGGCGGCTGATTGTGCGGTCCGAATTGGTGACCGTGCCGTCCTTTTCCGCCCAGGCGGCGGCGGGCAGCAGCACATCCGCCAGCCGGGCGGTGTCGGTTGCGGCAGTTATATCGCTGACCACGGTGAAATCGCAGGCTTTGATGGCGGCGGAGACGGCATCGGCCTCCGGCATGGTGACTGCGGGGTTGGTGTGGATGATCCAAAGCGCCTTGAGCCGCCCGTCACCCGCGGCGCGGAACAGGTCGACAGCCTTCAGGCCCGCCCGGTCCGGCATCGCGGGAGCGCCCCAGAACTCCTGCACCGCCGCGCGGTGGCTTTCATTTTCCAGATCCATGTGGCAGGCCAGCATATTGGTCAGCCCGCCCACTTCGCGCCCGCCCATGGCGTTGGGCTGGCCAGTCACCGAAAACGGCCCGCTGCCGGGCTTGCCGATCCGGCCGGCGGCCAGATGGCAGTTCAGGATCGCATTCACCTTGTCTGTCCCGGACGTGGACTGGTTCACCCCCTGGCTGAAGATGGTCACCACCTTTTCCGTGCGCATCCAAAGGTTGCAGAACCCGGCGATTTCAGCCTCCGACAGCCCGGTGACAGAAGCATCATCCGCAATGGCCGCGTCCAGTGCCTTGTCCAGCCCATTCACATTCCTTAGATAGCCCGCGTCCAGCGCGCCGCCTTCGCAGAGGGCAGCCAGCAGGCGGTTGAACAGCGCCACATCGCTGCCGGCCCGTAGTTTCAGATGCATGTCGGCCTGGTCGCAGCTGGCAGTGCGGCGCGGGTCGATCACCACCAGCTTGGTACCGCGTGCCGCGCGCGCGGCAAGGATGCGCTGGTGCAGCACCGGGTGGCACCAGGCGAGGTTGGAGCCGACCAGCACGATCAGATCGGCCTGTTCCAGATCCTCATAGGTGCCTGGCACGGTGTCGGTGCCGAAGGCGCGTTTGTGACCGGCCACGGTGGAGGCCATGCAGAGCCGCGAGTTGGTGTCGATATTGGCGGAACCAAGAAAGCCCTTCATCAGTTTGTTGGCGACATAGTAGTCCTCGGTCAGCATCTGGCCCGAAAGGTAGAAGCCGACGCTGTCCGGGCCGTGCTTTTCCACGGCCTGCCGGAACTTGGCGGCAACCAGATCAAGCGCGCTGTCCCAATCGGTGTCCTGTCCGTTCACCCGCGGCGCCAGCAGGCGGCCTTCCGGCACCACGGTCTCCCCCAGTGCCAGCCCTTTGGAGCAAAGCCGCCCGCGGTTGGCCGGATGCTCCGGGTCGCCGCGCACCGTCAGCCCGCCCTTGCCGTCCGGGCGCAGCAGCACGCCGCATCCAGTGCCGCAGTAGGGGCAGGTGGAGCGGGTTTCCTCGCAGCCGCCGCCCGCCATCACGCCGCGCTCCGCTTACCGACGGCAGCGCCGTCGATCAGCAGGCGGCCGGCCTCGACGCGCAGCGGGTAGGTGCCGATCCGGCCCTCATCCGCCCCCTGCGCCGCCCCGGTGTTCAGATCGAACACCCAGTTGTGCAGCGGGCAGGTCACGCTTTGGCCGTGCACGATGCCTTCGGAGAGCGGGCCGCCCTTGTGCGGGCAGCGGTCGTCTGCGGCAAACACCTCCGCCTCCCCGGTGCGGAACAGCGCAACGCAGCCGATGGGGGTTTTCACCACCCGCGCGCCATGCAGCGGGATGTCTTCGATATGGCCGATGTCGATCCAGTTCATTCCGCAGCCTCCAGTGTGAGATTGGCAAGCGGCGCGTATTGTACCCGCGTGGTGCTGTCCTGCGCGTGTTCGGCCCAGGGGTCCTTGCGGTAGACGGATTGCGACAGCTCGAACCGGGCGGCGAGCGCCTTGCGGTTCGCCACATCCTCCACGATCTGCTCCCTGATCCAGTCAAGCCCCACCTTGGCGAGCCATTTGTAGATCCGGTCCAGGTATTTGGCATTCTCGCGGTAGATCTGGGTCATCGCCGAGATCACTTCCATCGCCTCGTCCTCGCTCTTCACCTTGCACAGCAGTTCGGTGCCCTTGATCTCCATGCCCGCAGCACCGCCGACGTGGATCTCATAGCCGCTGTCGACACAGACCACGCCGATGTCCTTGCAGGTCGCCTCGGCGCAATTGCGCGGACAGCCGGAGACCGCGAGTTTCAACTTGTGCGGCGTCCAGGACCCCCAGAGGTGCTGTTCCAGCTTGATGCCCAGCCCGGTACTGTCTTGGGTGCCGAACCGGCAATGGTCGGTGCCGACGCAGGTCTTCACCGTGCGCAGCCCCTTGGAATAGGCATGGCCGGAAACCAGCCCGGCACGGTTCAGATCAGACCAGATGCCGGGCAGATCCTCGCCCTTCACGCCTAGCAGGTCGATGCGCTGGCCGCCGGTCACCTTGACCGTCGGCACTGCGTATTTGTCGGCAGCATCGGCAATGGCGCGCAGCTCCTCCGGGGTGGTGATGCCGCCCCACATTCGCGGCACCACGGAGAAGGTGCCGTCCTTCTGGATGTTGGCGTGCTTGCGCTCGTTGACAAAGCGGCTCTGCGGGTCGTCGCGGTATTCCAGCGGCCAATCGGCCAGCAGGTAGTAGTTCACCGCCGGGCGGCAGACATGGCAGCCGTTCGGGGTGGTCCAGCCCAGTTCCTGCCAGACCGCGG
Source organism: Leisingera sp. M523 (assembly GCF_025141335.1). Classification (NCBI taxonomy): domain Bacteria; kingdom Pseudomonadati; phylum Pseudomonadota; class Alphaproteobacteria; order Rhodobacterales; family Roseobacteraceae; genus Leisingera; species Leisingera sp. M523. Next base: position 3,030,933 of record NZ_CP081036.1, on the reverse strand, counting down.
CCTGGCTTTTCAGCTCCTGTGATTTGATCAACCGGCGCACGTCCTCGTGGGTGTGGCTGGTGCAGCCGCAAACGGGCTGGGCCTGGGGAACCGCGTAGTCATCGCCCAGCGTCACCGACAAGAGCTGTTCCACCAGCCCGGTGCAGGTGCCGCAGGAAGCGCTGGCCTTAGTCTGTGCGCGGATTGCGCCCAGATCGGTGGCGCCACCTTCGATTGCGCTGGTGATCTGCCCCTTGCATACGCCGTTGCAGCCGCAAATCTCCGCCTCAGGCGGCAATGCTGCAACGGCTGACAAAGGGTCCGCGGAGGCGCCCCCCTGAAAAGCCGGTCCGAAGATCAGCGTCTCGCGCATCTCTTCGATACCGGTGCCATCCTTGATCAGGCCGAAGAACCAGCTGCCGTCGGCAGTGTCGCCGTACATCACGGCACCAACCAGCCGGTCGCCCTCAATTACCAGGCGTTTGTAGATGCCGCGGGCGGGGTCGCGGAAGACGATATCCTCGCGCCCATCGCCCTCGGCGAAATCCCCGGCGCTGAACAGGTCGCAGCCAGTGACCTTGAGCTTGGTCGCCAGTTCCTTGACCGCAAAGGCATTGGGCTGGTCCAGCAGGCTGTCCGCCAGCACTTTGGCCTGATCGTAAAGCGGTGCCACAAGGCCGAACAGATGGCCGCCGAACTCCACGCATTCCCCCACCGCATAGACATCCGGGTCGGAGGTCTGCATCTGCGCGTTCACCTCGATGCCGCGCGTCACATCCAGATGCGCGTCATTGGCCAGCCGGGTTTCCGGGCGGATGCCGACCGCCATCACCACTAGGTCGGCGCCCAGCGTCTCGCCGCTTTCCAAAAGCACCGCCTCGGCGCGGTCCCCGCCCAGGATCGCCTTGGTCGAAGCCTGGGTTTTCACGGTGATGCCGCGGGCCTCCAGATCCTTGCGCAGCAGGTAGCCCGCGGCCTCATCCAGCTGGCGCTCCATCAGGTGGCCCATCAGGTGCAGCACGGTCACATCCATGCCGCGTTCGCTGAGCCCCGCAGCCGCTTCAAGCCCCAGCAGGCCGCCGCCGATCACCACCGCCTTGCCGCCTTTCTCTGCCGCGCCGATCATCGCGTTGGTGTCGTCCAGATCGCGGTAGGTGATCACCCCTGGCAGGTCATGACCCGGCACCGGAATGATGAAGGGGGCAGAGCCGGTAGCAATAATCAGCTTGTCGTACGGAACATGCCCGTTCTCGCCCTCGACCACTTTCAACTCGCGGTCGATATTCACCACATGCTCGCCAAACCGGCAGGTCACGCCGTTCTGCGCATACCAGTCATCCGAGTGGGTGACGATGTCCTCATAGGTCTTGTCGCCCGACAGCACCGGGCTGAGCATGATGCGGTTGTAATTGCCGCGCGGCTCGGCGTTGAAAAGGGTGATGTCGAAGGCGCTGGGGTCCGCATCGAGCAATTGTTCGATCACCCGGCCCGAGGCCATGCCGGCCCCGATGATGACGAGTTTCTGGGTCATGTCCTTACTCCGCTGCAATCTGGTTTGCGGCTGCCTTGGGCTTGGGTTTCGCCCCGTGCTCGTAGTCTTCCAGGAAATCGAGCACCTCTTGCCGGTAGGTGTAATAATCCGGGTGCTCCAGCAGCGCCTTGCGGGTGCGCGGGCGCGGCAGGTTCACTTGCGCGATCTTGCCGATGGTGGCCTGGGGTCCGTTGGTCATCATCACCACCCGGTCGGCGAGCAGGATCGCCTCGTCCACGTCGTGGGTGACGCAGATCGCGGTGACCTTGGTGCGGGACCACACCTCCATCAGCACCTCTTGCAGCTCCCAGCGGGTCAGGCTGTCGAGCATACCGAAGGGTTCATCGAGCAACAGCAGCTTGGGCGAGAGCGCAAAGGCGCGGGCGATGCCGACCCGCTGCTGCATGCCGTTCGACATGGCGTTTGCGGGCTTGTCCATCGCATCACCCAGGCCGACGCGCTCCAGATAGTATTCCACCACGTCCTGCCGCTCGGCCTGGCTGGCCTTGGGATAGACCTTGTCGACCCCGATGGCGCAGTTCTCCCGCGCGGTCAGCCAGGGGAACAGGTTTGGCGACTGGAACACCACGGCGCGCTCCGGGTTGGTCCCTTCGACGTGTTTGCGGTCGAGCTTGATCGCGCCCTTGGAAATCGGATTGAGTCCCGCCGCCATGGTCAGAACCGTGGACTTGCCGCAGCCCGAATGGCCGATCAGCGAGATGAATTCGCCCTTGTTGATCTTGATGTTGAAATCCTCGACCACGGTCAGCGGCCCCTTTGGCGTGGGGTAGATCTTGTGCAGCTGCGAGAATTCCAGAAAGCGTTCTTTGGTCAGCGACTTAGAGGCCTCGGCTACTGCCGCAGGCAGCCCGTGGACCGGAGTGACATCCGGCAGGGTTCTGGTGCTTTTGATTTTGGCCTCGATCCCTGCATCCATCAGGCAGGAGGTCACTTCCCTCCGCAGGCGCTTGAAGGTCTCGTCGCTGTTCATGGCGGACCGCTCGCGCGGGCGCGGAATGGAAACCTTGAACGCTGCCCCCAGCGTGCCGTCGGGGTTCAGCGCGATGATGCGGTCGGCCAGCAGGATGGCTTCGTCCACGTCATTGGTGATCAGCACGCAGGTTTTTTTGTCCGCCTGCCAGATCATCTCGATCTCATCCGCCAGGTTTGCGCGGGTCAGCGCATCCAGGGCTGACAGCGGCTCATCCAGCAGCAGCACCTCAGGGTCCATTGCCAGCGCCCGCGCCACGTTCACCCGCTGGCGCATCCCCCCCGACAGCTCCGCCGGGCGGCGGTTTGCAGCGTGGCCCAGGCCGACCATTTTCACGTAGTGGTCCACCTTGGCCTGTTTTTCCGCCCTTGCCATACCGGGAAAGACCGTGTCGACCGCAAGCGCGACATTGCCGGTCACAGTCAGCCAGGGCATCAGCGAATAGTTCTGGAAGATCACGCCGCGTTCGGGTCCGGGTCCGGAGATGCACTTGCCCCTGAAGGTGACAGTGCCCTGCGACGGCGTTTCCAGCCCCGCCATCAGGTTGATCAGCGTGGTCTTGCCAGTACCGGAGAAGCCCAGCAGGACAAGAAACTCGCCCTCCTCAACCTCCAAGCCGATATTGTTCAGGACATCGGTGCGGGCGGTGCCTTCACCAAAGCTTTTGGAGACATTTTTGAACTCAAGAACGCTCATGGCGGATCACCTGTTGTTCGAAAAGGTAAAGAGCGACTGCAGCGCGTACATCACCCGGTCCAGCAGGAAGCCGATGATGCCGATGGTCAGCACCGCGACGATGATCTTGGCCAGCGATTGCGAGGAGCCGTTCTGGAATTCGTCCCAGACGAATTTGCCGAGGCCCGGGTTCTGCGCCAGCATTTCGGCCGCGATCAGCACCATCCAGCCGACCCCCAGCGACAGCCGCAGGCCGGTGAAGATCAGCGGCAGGGCCGAGGGCAGCACCAGCTTGGTGATCTTGGTCCAGGTGTTCATTTTCAGAACCTTGGAGACATTCACCAAGTCCTTGTCGATGGAGGCCACTCCCAGCGCGGTATTGATCAGCGTTGGCCACAGCGAACACAGCGTCACGGTGATGGCGGAGACCAGGAACGACTTGGCAAACAGCCCGTCGTTGGTGGCGTACAGTGCGGAAACGATCATCGTCACGATCGGCAGCCAGGCCAGTGGCGATACCGGTTTGAAGATCTGCACCAAGGGGTTGATGGCAGAATTGGCCACCGGCGACAGGCCGGCTAGGATACCCAGCGGGATCGCCACCGCAGAGGCGATCAGGAAGCCGAAGAACACGGTCTGGATCGAGGTCCAGATCTGCTGATAGTAGGACGGCGCGCCGGTATAGGGGATATCCTTGACCCGTTCCGGCTGGCCGCGGTCGGTAAAGCGTTGATTGCGGGCCTCCACCTTCTTGTAGTGGGCCAGTTTCTTGGCGGCTTTGGCCTGCGCATCCCTGTGCAGGTTCACGGCTTCAGTCCAGACAGCGGCAGGGCCGGGGACCGCCCCCAGCGAAGTTTGTACTTTGGGGGCCATCGCGGCCCAGAGCAGGAGAAAGGCCGCAATCGCGATGACGGGAACCGCCAGCAGGCGCCAGATTTCCTTCATCTGCGCCTTGGGGTTGTCTCCTGCAGCGGCTTTCAGAACCGGGGTGATCCAGGCCAGGCCAAAAACCTGAAACCAGGCGTCCAGCTTGTTGATCCGGGTGAACAGCCGCGCGCGGCGGGCCTCGGAGCTGAGTGTGTCGGGGTCGATGGTGGTCATGGTGGGATCCTTTTCGAGGAATACTGCGGCAGGGTGGCGGCGGCCTTGGCTTGCCGCGCCGCGCACCCGTCCGGGGTCAGCCCTGAACGGCGCCGCCGGCGACGGTCTGGCCGGCCTTCAGGCCGATCGGCAGGCTGTCGATGTAGGCGTTGGGGGTTTTGCCATCAAAGGGGATGCCGTCGATGATGTCCTCTGCCGGGGTCGGGGCCTTGTATCCGTCACTGTCCCAGGGGAAGTCCGCAGCATCGGCAAGCCCGTCATCCACCAGCATTTTTGCCGCTTCCAGGTAGATCCCGGGTTTGTAGACCGAGCGCGCGACTTCATCATACCAGCTGTCGGGTTTGGGCTCGGCGATCTGGCCCCAGCGGCGCATCTGGGTCAGGTACCAGACCGCGTCCGAATAGAACGGATAGGTGGCGTTGTAGCGGAAAAACACGTTGAAATCGGGCACCGCGCGCGTGTCACCCGGTTCGTATTCAAAGGTGCCGGTCATCGAATTGGCGATCACCTCCGGGTCGGCACCGACGTAATCCGGGCGGGACAGGATCTCGACCGCTTCCGCACGGTTGGCGTTATCGTTTTCATCCAGCCACTGGGCCGCGCGGATCAGCGCCTTGACCACCGCGCGGGTGGTGTTGGGGTTTTCCTCGGCAAACTCTGCGGTGATCCCGAACACCTTTTCCGGGTTGTTTTTCCAGATCTCGTAATCGGTGATGACCGGTACGCCGATGCCCTTGAACACGGCCTGCTGGTTCCACGGCTCCCCCACGCAGTAGCCGGAGATGGTGCCCGCCTCCAATGTCGCAGGCATCTGCGGCGGCGGTGTCACCGACAGGAACGCCTCGGCGCCGATCTGGCCGGTCACGTTTTCGGGCGAGTAGTAGCCGGGGTTTATACCGCCAGCCGCCAGCCAGTAGCGCAGTTCATAGTTATGGGTGGAGACCGGGAACACCATGCCCATGTTGAACGGCTTGCCCTTGGCGTTGAAATCCTCGATCACCGGCTTCAGATAGGCGGCGGAAATCGGATGCGCGATCCGGCCGCCGGCGTCTGCCGGGAGGTTCGGCTTCATCATCTCCCAGACCTCGTTGGACAGGGTGATGCCGTTGCCGTTCAGATCCATCGAGAACGGGGCCACGATGCGGGCTTTGGTGCCATAACCGATGGTCGCGGCCAGCGGCTGGCCTGCCAGCATATGGGCGCCGTCCAGGGTTCCATCTATCACCCCGTCCAGCAGCACCTTCCAGTTCGCCTGCGCTTCGAGGGTCACAAACAGCCCCTCATCATCGAAGAACCCCTGCTCATAGGCTACCGCCAGCGGCGCCATGTCGGTGAGCTTGATGAAACCGAAGGTCAGAACGTCTTTTTCTAGGTCGGGCATGTCAGCCAGAGCCGGCCCGGTCAGCGTGGTTGTGGCCGTCAAGGCGAGGATCAGTTTCTTCATCGGGTCGGTTTCCTTTGTTTGCTGTGTCCGGCCCGAAGGCCGAATAAAAAAAGCCGCTGACACGCACCGCCGGGAGGAGTGGCGGTGGGTCGAGCGGCTTTGCTCAGTGAAACCCGGTCTTCGGGAAAATTCTCAGTCAGGCACCGTTGCCTGTCTGACCTCAGGCTGCCGGAGGAGGAGCAAGGCGGCAAAGATTTCTTTGCTCATGCAGCAAGAAATTCTGCGTTGCAGCATGATGATCCGGAAAGCTGCCTGCTTTTTCATCAGTCCGCGGCCTGGGGGTCAAAAACGCGGCCATCGAAGAACCGGTTCTGCAACAGGCTGACCGCTTCCGATTCTCCCGCTGCCAGCAGCAGGGCGTTGATTGCGCCTTCCAGTGTCAAAGGGGCGCCGGGCAAGCCGGCGCCGGTCCCGAGCAGGGCGTTGCGGTACAGATCGCTGCGAAGTACCTGCATGGCCTTTGCAAGTTCCGTCTTGCGGCCCAGACTGCTGCTGACACCAATGACGGTGCCATTGACGGGCAGCACCGACAGCGCGGACAAGGGCGCGCTGACGCTACCAAGGCCAAGCGCCGCAGCTATCGGCACCGGGGCGAGAATCTTGGCGGTGTCTACCTTGCCAAAGGCCAGCATATCCCGCAGCGACGGCCAGGAAGGCGCGCGGTACAGCTCCAGCGTCAGCCGTTGTTCGGCGGCAACGCCCAATTCCTGCGCGGCAATCAGCGGCGCCGCATCGGTCAGCGGGACATAGCCGGCAGGGATCCCCGTGTCGTGCTCATGCCAGCAGCCCTGCTGCGGTGACCAGCGCTTGCGCCACGTCTGCGACGCGCTTGTTCTGGTCCATCGCGGCCTTGCGCAGCAGCGCATAGGCTTCATCTTCGCTGATGCCGCGGGCCTTCATAACGATGCCTTTGGCGCGGTCGATGACCTTGCGCTCTTCCAGGGCGCGCTGGGCTTCGGCAAGCTCGGTGCGCATCCGCTGAAACAGCCGGAACCGGGCGATCGCGGCGTCCAGAACCGGCTTCAGCCGGGCGGGCTGCAGCCCGTCGACTACATAAGCCGAAACACCGGCCTCCACCGCGGCAGCAGACAGCCCGTCCTCGCTGCGATCGACAAACATGGCCACCGGACGTTCCTTGGGGCCGGATGCAAGCGTCAGTTCCTCCAGCATGCCGCGTGTGGGATTTGCAATATCAATAAGGACAACATCCGGGTCACGCACCTGTATCCGGCGTGCCAGGCCTGAAGGTTCCGAGATGACCTGAATGTCGAAATCCCCGGCTTCCCGCAGCCCGCCCACAATCATGAAGGCGCGTTCGCGGTCTGTTTCTACAACAACAATGGACAGGGCATCGGGCATGCGGCAGAGCATGAAAAGGGCGGAAGATGTCTGTAAAGGTCACTGATGCGAAGCGATTTTCAGATAACGTGCTTACGCCGAAATTTTAAGCGAACAGCCTGAACATTTGGCTTGGTAGAAAGAAACTGGCGGCAGCCAAACGTCGGCCTAGGGGAGGCTGCTTGATGTTCGCAAAGGGTGATATGTGCAGGTTCCTCGGACGCTATGCCAGCACGGCCCTGGGTCCGATGAAGGGGTCCTCGGCATACACGACCCAGTCGATCCGGCGCAGCGGTTGCAGAAACGCGTCGAAGGCCGCGCGATCCGCAAGCCCGGCATGACCGCCGAAGACGTGCAGCTTCCCGGCGACGAGCGGCCGGGCCAGCCCGTCCAGTTGGGACAGTGCCTGTTCCGGCGAGAGTTGCAGGCAATGTGGTCATGCCCGCAGTCATCACATCGCGCGGCATGGCCACTGAGCGCCGCCGTGCGGCAGCGCTCGATGGCGCCCATCACTTTCAACTGGCCGAGGCTGATGCCACCCCTGTTTGCTGCCCGGTACGCAGCACCACTGGCGCGGAAGATATCCGCGACCTCCAGCTTTGGCAGAGGCAACGCGGTCGATGATGCGCCTTTCTTGCGCTTAGCCTGTGCCGAATCATCGAGCGGGCTCTCAACCTCCGAGATCTGCGCCCTCTCATCGATTGCTGGGCAATCGTCTGCCGGGCAGTAGATGACCCGGATGTCCACGCCGCGCTCCAGCAGATGTGTTGCGAAAGAATGGCGCAGCGTGCCAGAGGCGCGTCTTCGGCACGACGTGCGCAGCGTCACCGGCTTGGTAATCCCCGCGGCCCGCGCCGCCTGCTTGAACAAACGCGAGATCTGACGGGCAGGCAGGTGCTTGCCGCCATAGCCGGGGAACATGACCTGATCAGGCCAAGGCACTCCTGTGCCCTGACCGGTGGGACGTTCTTTCCACCAGTCCCGCAGTAATCCCAGAATGCCGGCGGGCAGCATCACGTTGCGATCCTTGCGGCCTTTGGATTGCACGATGTGGATTTTGTTTTCGGCGCCGTCGTGTCGAAGACGCGCCTTCGGCACGATATCGCCAACCTTCAGCCGGACGACCTCGCCCGCACGCAGGCCGCAGCCATAGGCCAGCTTTAGCATCACCCGCGCCTTCAAGCTTGGTGCCATGACCAGGATGCGCTTGACCTCGTTGCCGCTCAGCACCAGCGGCACCTTCACCGGCTCCTTGAGGCTGAAAACCTCCGCGGCCAGGTCATGCCGCCACAGCGTCACCCGGAACAGAAACTTCACCCCGGTCATGGTCAGGTTGCGGGTGCAGATGCTGGTGCCGCTTTCCATCAGATGCCGCTGGAAGCCCCGCAAGTGGCTGGTTTGAGACGCTGGTCCCAGATTGCGCGCCGGCATACCGGCAATCATCCGGGCCCGAAGGGGTGCCGTCGGTGAGGACTGCTGAACGGTCATGGCAAAACCCTCTGTCAACCGAGGCAAAGTCACCTCGGCCAACAGCACCCACCCGTCATCGAAATCCGCGAAGCAAATCCCGGTTTCCCGCAACGCCAGCCACAGGCGCCCATATCGCGGAGCGATTTAGTGCCCGGTGCCTAAAGCAGACTTGGGCGGGTTGCCTGTCTGCATGTACAGAGAACGTCAGGATTGTACCGGGTTGGGTAAATTCAGCGCTTCGGAATTGCTGCACCTTGCCTGAATGACTGCATTTCCTCTTGCTATGCAGCGGGTGATTTTCGGCAGTGCGGCGGGTAGGCACGCTGCGAGCGCGCGCAGCGAGAATTCAGAACGTCCGCAATGGGCTCTCTGACCGAATTCGCCGCGCAAGCGACGGACGGCCGCTCTGTTGAAATCACATGGACCAAGAGCGTGCAGACCTCAAATATCGGAACGCTCACTGCCCATGCTATCGTTGCGGCCAGATGGTGACCGAAGCAACACGGTAGATATATTCAGCCAGATGAAGAGAGGATCCTGTATTCTTCTGGCCTCAAATATCCCGGAGCGCGAGGCAGAGCCTCGCTTCAGGCCTTCCAGTCAAAGAACCCCTTGCCGGCTTTCTCCAGTAGCTTTGCCGCCATTTCCCGACCCAATTCCGCACCGTCTTCCACCGTGCAGGTCTGATCATCGTTGATCGCTTTGGAACCATCCGGGCGCAGCACTTCGCCGCGCAGGCGCAGGGTGGGGCCGTCGAGTTCGGCAAGGCCCGCAATCGGAGTCTCGCAGGAGCCGTCAAGCGCCGCCAGAAAGGCGCGTTCGGCTGCCAGGCGCTGGCCGGTTTCGCCGTCATGAATTGCTGAGAGCATCTCGGCGGCGCAGCTGTCATCCGCGCGCCGTTCAATGCCGATGGCGCCTTGTGCCACTGCGGGCAGCATGTCGTTTGTTTCGATCGCTGTGGCAGGCACATCCGCCATCTCCAGCCGGTTAAGGCCGGCCATTGCCAGGAAGGTGCATTCCGCGGCACCCTCGGACAGTTTGCGCAGCCGGGTCTGCACGTTGCCGCGGAACTCTACCACGTTCAGATCGGGACGGCGGTTCAAGAGCTGCGCGCGGCGGCGCAAGGATGACGTGCCGACCACCGCGCCCTCGGCCAGGTCATGAAGCGATTTGAGAGACGGGGAAATGAACGCATCGCGCACGTCCTCGCGCGGCAGATAGGTGTCCAGCGCCAGCCCCTCCGGCTGCAGCACCGGCATGTCCTTCATCGAATGCACCGCGATGTCGATGGCACCGGACAGAAGATCCTCTTCGATCTCCTTGGTGAACAGCCCTTTGCCGCCCAGCTCCTTCAGCGGCTTGTCCGCTGCGATCAGTGCCTGATTGTCGCCGGTGGTCTTGATCACCACGATCTCGAACGCCTCCTGCGGCAGGCCGAAAGCGGCGGCCAGGCGGCTGCGGGTCTCATGGGCCTGGGCCAGCGCCAGCGGCGATCCGCGGGTGCCGATTTTCAGGGGCGAAGCGGGGGTGGGCAGGGTCAGTGTCATAAGAAGAAGCCTTAAATCAGTTTGCGCCCCGGAGGAAACCGGTTTTTGCCTCTCTCACATGCCCGGGGAGGCAGCTTTGATGTAGGACAAGGCGCTTGGGGGCAGGGCGCGGCAGATCGCCCCTGCTCTTGACATTCCGCGGCGCAGGCGTGACCTCAGAGGGCGATATATACGGGCGATTGATAGCGAGGATGACCATGGGTGGACAAAAGAAGCTGCTGCGCGCATTGGCGGGTGAGAAACAGGATGTGCCGCCGATCTGGATGATGCGCCAGGCGGGCCGCTATCTGCCGGAATACCGTGCGACGCGGGCCGAGGCCGGGGATTTCCTGTCGCTTTGCTACAATCCTGAATTGGCCGCCGAAGTGACCCTGCAGCCGATCCGCCGCTATGGCTTTGACGCGGCGATCCTGTTTGCCGATATCCTGCTGATCCCGCAGGCGCTGGGGGCGGATCTGTGGTTCGTGACCGGCGAAGGCCCGCGGCTGTCGACCATCACTTCTGACGCAGATTTTGCCAAGCTTGGCCCGGCATCGGATATCCACGAAACACTGAACCCGATCTATGAGACCGTCCGCATCCTGTCCCGCGAATTGCCGTCCGAGACGACGTTGATCGGTTTTGCCGGCGCGCCCTGGACCGTTGCGACCTATATGATCGCGGGCCGCGGCACCCCGGACCAAGGACCGGCCCATGCCCTGCGCGAGGAAAACACCGCGCTGTTCGAGGCGCTGCTGGCGCGGATCACCGAAGCCACCATTGACTATCTGTCCAAGCAGATCGAAGCGGGTGCCGAAGTGGTCAAGATCTTTGACAGCTGGGCCGGTTCGCTGAAGGGCGAAGCGTTCCAGAAATATGCTCTGGAACCCTGCCGCCTGATCACCGCGGCGCTGAAGGAACGGCATCCGGGCATTCCGGTGATCGGCTTCCCGCGGGAAGCGGGCGACAAATATGCGGGCTTTGCCAAGGCCACCGGAATTGATTGTGTGGCGCTGGACAATTCGGTGGATCCGGCTTGGGCTGCGGCCCATGTGCAGGCGGACGGCTGCGTGCAGGGCAATCTGGCGTCCCGCCACATGGTGACCGGCGGGCAGGATCTGGTGGATGAAACCCGCCGCATTGTTGATGCCTTCAAGAACGGCCCGCATATTTTCAATCTGGGCCATGGCATCACGCCGGATGCGGACCCGGACAATGTGCAGCTGATGATCGACACGGTCCGCGGCGGCTGAGCGGTTCAGCTGCGGCCCGGCCTTGTGCCGGGCGGCGGTTTCGGGCATCAGCGCAGCAGCACGCGCCGCGAATAAGGACATAACGGTGGATTACGGTAAATCTGGAGCACCCAAAATGGGCAAGAATAAACCTCGTCACGCCGAACATAATGCCAAGGGGACCAAGAAGAACCCCTTTGGCAAGCAGTCGGACAAAACCGAGCTGCTGAAGCGTATGAAAGCGGCAGCCGAGAAACCCAAGAAAGAAGACTGAGCCTATTTGAGGCCCAATTCCGTCAGGATTTCGTCCGTATGCTGTCCGCGCGCGGGGATTTCCGGCGGGGTCCATTCCGGCTGATCTGAAAACCGCGGGGCAGGAGCAGCCTGCAGCACGCCCTGCGCTTCAGCCCATGTGCCGCGGGTGTTCATCGGGTGCGCCAGGGCTTCTTCGGGGTTCAGCACCGGTGCCACGCAGGCATCTGAATCTTCAAACAACGCCGCCCAGTGATCACGCGGTCGACTGGCAAAGATCCCTGCAAGGCGGCCGGTGAGAGCGGGCCAGAGGGCTTTTTTGAACTGCTGACGGAACGCTGGATCCTCGGACAGCTGCAGCTTTTCCAGGAACAGCGCATAAAACTTCGGCTCCAGGCATTGCACCGAGACATAGCCGCCGCACGCACAGGCATAGGTGCGGCTCCAATGCGGCCCGTCGAGCAGGTTTGCGCCGCGTTGCACGCCGAAATTGCCGGCCTGGCGGATGCTCATCAATAGGTTCATCATATGGGCCGAGCCGTCATAGATTGCGGCATCCACCACACAGCCGCTGCCGGTTGTTTTGGCCCCGAGGAAACCTGCCAGCATCCCCGCCACCAGATACATCGCGCCACCGCCGATGTCGCCGACCAGCGTGGCGGGTGTTTGCGGCACATCGCCGGGGCATGAGGCATACCAAAGCGCGCCGGACAGCGAGATATAGTTCAAATCATGCCCCGCCGCATGGGACAGCGGGCTGTCCTGCCCCCAGCCGGTCATGCGGCCATAGACCAAGGCGGGATTGACCGCGCGGCAGGTTTCCGGGCCAAGGCCCAGCCGTTCCATCACGCCGGGGCGGAAACCCTCGATCAACCCGTCAGCGGCGGCGGCAAGAGCCAGAAAGGCTTCGACATCAGCGGGCTCTTTCAGGTCCAGCTCAATCGATCGTTTACCCCGGTCCAGCAGCGAGCGTTCCGGCATTCCGGGGGTGACGGCGCCGCCCTTGCGGTTGACGCAGATCACCTCGGCCCCGAGGTCGGCCAGTGTCATTGCTGCAAAGGGGCCGGGGCCTAGGCCTTCGACTTCGAGAATACGGATCCCTTGCAGCATTTCGGTCCCTTTCGTGATGCCCGGCTGGATCAGTCTGCGGCGGCTCAGCTGCTTTGGGCAAGCTGCCGACGGAACTTCCGTGGCGGCAGTCCGGTGCCCTTGGCAAAGATCCGGCTGAAATGGGCCGGATCGGTAAAGCCCAGTTCATAGGCGATCTGCGCCGCGGTCAGGTTGGTGTAGATCAGCAGCCGCCGCGCCTCGCGCAGGACACGGGCGCGGACCAAGGCCGAGGCCGGCTGGCCGGTGGCCTGATGGGCGATGCGGTTGAGGTGGGTTGCAGAGACAGCCAGCGCGCAAGCGTAGTCCGCCAGCGGGCGCCGCAGGCGGAAGTCGCGCTCTACCAGCGCCTCGAACCGGGCAAACAGCGGGCTGACCCGGGCCTGCGGATCCTCTCCCTGGGCGGCGGCGATGGCGCGGGCGGCCAGCGCGGTAACCGACAACGCTAGTCCGCGCAGCATCTGCGCGCGGCCAAAGCCCTTGTTTCCATATTCCCGGAACAGGCGCGCAGCCAGGCTTTGCAGCCCATCGGGCAAGGGCAGGACGGCAGGCAGATCCAGCGGTGCGCGCATCCCTTCGCCCGGTGCCAGGTTCTGGTCCAGCAAGTCCGAAGCGAGGGTGATCACCCAGCCGCCGGTGCCGCTGCCAAAGCGGAAACCATGCACCACGCCTCGGGGCACGTTTATCAGGCAGGGCGGGGACAGGGCGTGGCTGTTTCCGTCAAGATCCGCCTCTCCCGAACCGCCGGTCAGCACCAGTATTTGGTGCAGCCGGGTATGGCGGTGCGGCCTCAGCTCCCAATCATACAGCTCGGACCGGCTGCGGATGGTCTCCACATGCAGGATATCGGCAAGTTCCGCGGTCTCGCCAAACAAGTTGTAGGTGTCGATGGAGGTTTGCGTCTGCATGTGCGAAAAGTACAAGAACTGGCGCGTTGGGTCCATTCGCAAAGATGTGCGCGCAGGGCATAATTCACCCTGCAAGCACAAGTCGAAAAATCGGGGAACGCGCATGTCCACGCATCAGACGCAGGTTGTCATTATTGGCGGCGGGCCTTCGGGGCTGCTGCTGTCGCAGCTGTTGCATCGCCGGGGGGTCAGTTCAATTGTTCTGGAAAAGCACAGCCGGGCGCATGTGCTGGGCCGGATCCGGGCCGGGGTGCTGGAACATGGCTTTGTCAATCTGATGCGCGAGGCCGGCTGCAGCGGGCGGATGGATCGCAAAGGAGAGATCCACGAAGGGTTTCATATTGCTCATCAGGGGCGGCTGGACCGGATTGACCTGGCGAAACACACCGGCGGAGAGACGGTGATGGTCTACGGCCAGACCGAGGTGACCCGCGATCTGTATGAGGCGCGCGACGCGATGGGTGGTGAGGTCCTGCATGAGGTGCAGAATGTGCAGCCGCATGGGCTGACAGATGCGCGCCCTTATGTGACTTGGGAGCAGGATGGCGCATCGCAACGGGCAGACTGCGACTTTATCGTTGGCGCCGACGGCTTTCACGGGGTCAGCCGCAAATCTATTCCGGCGGAGGTGCTGAAGGAATACGAAAAGGTCTATCCCTTCGGCTGGCTAGGGGTTCTGTCGGAAACGCCGCCGGTCGCGGAGGAGCTGATCTATGCCCGCCATGAACGGGGGTTTGCGTTATGCTCGCTGCGCAGCCGGGTGCTGAGCCGTTACTACATCCAGGTGCCGTTAACGGACCGGGCCGAAGATTGGAGCGACGCAGCCTTCTGGGCGGAGCTGAAGCGCCGCCTGCCGGAACAGGTGGCAGGGCAATTGGAAACCGGCCCGTCGATCGAGAAGTCCATTGCGCCCTTGCGCAGTTTCGTGGCGGAGCCGATGCGGTACGGCAATTTGTTCCTGGCGGGCGACGCAGCCCATATTGTGCCGCCGACCGGGGCCAAGGGGCTGAACTCGGCGGCCTCGGACATCTACTACCTCTATCATGGCTTCCTGGACCACTATCTGCGGGGCGACAGCAGCGGGCTGGACGATTATTCCGAAAAGGCACTGGCGCGGGTCTGGAAAGCGGAGCGGTTCAGCTGGTGGATGACCAACCTGCTGCATCGTTTCCCGGAAGGCACAGAGACCGATCTGCGGTTGCAGCGTGCGGATCTGGACTATCTGTTCTCTTCAGAGGCGGCACGGGCCTCGCTGGCAGAAAATTACGTCGGGTTGCCGTATTAGGCGCGGAGCCTCCCGCAGGGCAAGCGTGTCCGCTGGCCAAGGAACGGCTGGCTCCCGCGCCTTTGCCATGCATCAAGGATACAAGATAAAGCCTCGGGCCCGGCGCCGCGCTGGTGCGCGGCGCCGGGCCCGTCTGCGGCAAGCCGTCCCGGCCGGAGCGGCGGCGCCTGGAAGCTGTCCCGGTGGATGCGTAAACTTGGCCTGACTGTCTGAGAGCTGCGGACGCCGCTGGAGCACGGCAGCAGCGTGCGCAGCACGCTGCCCGGCCCAACGCTGCTCAAGGTCCGGCGTCAGCCGGCCGCCAGGGCGGGGGCGGGAGCGCCCCAGGCAACAGTCAGTCTTTGGCTGGCAGGGCGCGGGTTTTCAGCCAGATCCAGCAGCGCAGCGCCGAAATCCGCAAAGGAGATCTGCGACACACCTGCGGCGTTTGTCAGCAGGGTGTCGGTGCCAAACTGGTATTGGCCGGTCAGCGGGCCCTCTGTCAGCAGCGCGGGCGGACGCAGGCAGGTCCATTCCACCCCGGTTTCCTGCTCCAGCATGGCGTCTTGCGCCGCGCAGGCTTCGGCAATCAGGCGGGAACCTTCAGGCAGGAAACCCGGTGCGCTCAGCACTGTGTGGCCGCTGCCATCCGCCAGCTTCAGCAAGGCCGCGCCGCCTGTTACCAGGGCCGGAACGCCGGCGTGGCCCGCTGCCTGCACCGCGGTGCGGGTCAGCGGGATCAGGTCCTCTTCACGCCCGGCAGGCGGGCGCAGGGCGCTGATGACCAAATCATGGCCTGCTGCCGCGTTGACCGCGGCTTGCGGATCCGTCAGCAGGTCCAGTGGCAGCGGAGTGACCAAGGGGCTGATTGCGGCAAGGGCTGAAGGCGCGCGCGATACGGCCGTTACCTGATGGCCACGCTGTGCTGCGGCCTTTACGGCTGCACTGCCCACGTCGCCGGTGGCGCCGAAAATGATGATCTTCATTGTATGCTCCTTGACTTATCTTGATGTCGAGATAGCGTGTATAAATCTCGACGTAAAGATAAAGTGGCAAAGATTGACGCTACGGCAGTTACGCCGCTTTTGCTGACCTTAGCGGTGCAGATCAGGGGCAGGGGCCAATGCCGGCTTGGCAGGGGGCTGCGGTGCGGCTAGGTCTGAGAGGAACCGGAAACATGCGCCAGGGAGGCCAAGCCCATGCAGATGAGTGACCAGAAGGAGATCGCCGCCGATCCCGCAACCGTCTATGCGGCGCTGCTGACGCCGGAGGTGCTGAAGGCTTGTGTGCCCGGTGCACAGGAGGTCACCGGCACGCCGCAGGAGGGGTTCGAGGCCACAGTCACCCAGAAAGTCGGCCCGGTCAAAGCCACCTTCAAAGGCCAGGTCAGCCTGTCGGATCTGGTGGAGAATGAAACGCTGACCATTTCCGGTGAAGGCAAAGGCGGTGCGGCCGGCTTTGCCAAGGGCGGGGCGGTTGTGACGCTGGCGCCATCGGACACAGGCACGCTGTTGTCTTATGAGGTTGAGGCCAAGGTCGGCGGCAAGCTGGCACAGCTTGGCAGCCGCATCATCGACGGTTTTGCCAAAAAGATGGCGGATCAGTTTTTTGCCAATCTGCAGGCCCATCTGGCACCGCAGGAGGAGGCCGAAGGAGACGGGGAAACCCCGGCTGACGGCGAAGCCCCGGAAGACAGCGGAAAAAAGGGCTGGTTCAGCAAGGTAACAGGCCGCGGCTGAGCCAGCCGATCAGTTCTGCGCAGACGCACAGGCGCGTCTGCAAGGCGGGGGCTGGCAGAGGCGGCACGCCGTCGTTAGGGTGGCCGGGATTTGACAACATGCCGGAGGCACCATGGCGTCCATCCTGTCCATCCGCGAGCTGCGCAAGGTCTATGACGGCGGTTTCGAGGCGCTGAAAGGCGTCTCGCTTGATATAGAAGAAGGTGAGATTCTGGCTCTGCTCGGCCCCAATGGCGCGGGCAAGACGACCCTGATTTCTACCATTTGCGGCATCACCACCGCGACCTCGGGTAGCGTCAGCGTTGGCGGTTTCGACAATGTGGCAGAGTTCCGCGCCGCCCGTGCACTGATCGGGCTGGTGCCGCAAGAAATCACCCTGGAGCCTTTTGCCAAAGTGCATGACACGGTCAGTTTTTCGCGCGGCCTGTTCGGTAAGCTTGCTGATCCGGCGCGGATCGAGGATATTCTGCGCAAGCTGTCGCTGTGGGAAAAACGGGACGCCAAGGTCATGGAGCTGTCCGGCGGCATGAAACGCAGGGTGCTGATTGCCAAGGCGCTGGCGCATGATCCGCGCATCCTGTTCCTGGATGAGCCGACGGCGGGCGTGGATGTGGAGCTGCGCAAGGACATGTGGGCGATCGTAGCTGAGCTGAAGGCCGGCGGCGTCACCATCATCCTGACCACCCATTACATCGAGGAAGCCGAAGCGATTGCGGACCGGGTCGGTGTGATCACCGGCGGTGAATTGCTGCTGGTCGAAGCAAAAGAACAGCTGATGGCCCGGATGGGGCAGAAACAGCTGGAGGTGCAGCTGACCACGCCGGTTGACGCCATTCCGGAAGCGCTGGCGCAGCATGAATTGCAGCTGGTGAATGGCGGCGCTGCGCTGCTTTATACCTATGACACAAGGGCCGAGCGGACCGGCATCACCACACTGTTGAATGACGTCGCGCAGGCCGGGCTGGTGCTGGCGGATGTGCAGACACGGGAATCCAGCCTGGAAGATATCTTTGTCGGGCTTGTGTCAGGGGATGGGGCTTCGGCCGGCACTGTTCAGGGGGACGCAGCATGAACTGGACAGCGGTCGCAACCATCTACAAGGCGGAAATGGCGCGGTTCTGGCGCACTTTTCTGCAAAGTTTCATCTCGCCGGTGTTGTCCACATCGCTTTACTTTGTGGTCTTCGGCAGCGCCATCGGCAGCCGGATCCAGGAGGTTGACGGGATCGACTACGGAGCCTTTATCGTGCCGGGGCTGATCATGCTGTCGGTAATCACCCAGAGCATATCCAATGCGTCCTTCGGGATTTATTTTCCGAAGTTCATCGGCAACATTTACGAAATCCTGTCGGCCCCGATTAATTTCCTTGAGGTGGTCGCGGGGTTTGTCGGCGCGGCGGCAACCAAGTCGCTGTTCATCGGCGTGGTGATCCTGTGCACGGCGTCGCTGTTTGTGGATCTCTCCATCCAGCACCCGATTGCGATGGTGGCGTTTCTGGTGCTGACCTGTCTCAGCTTCTCGCTAATGGGGTTCATTATCGGCATCTGGGCCGGGAATTTTGAGCAGCTGCAGCTGGTACCCCTGTTGGTGGTGACGCCGCTGGTGTTCCTGGGCGGCTCTTTCTACTCAATCTCGATGCTGCCGCCGGTGTGGCAGACCGTCACCCTGTTCAACCCAGTGGTCTATCTGGTGTCGGGTTTCCGCTGGGCGTTCTTTGGCCAGGCGGACGTGCCGGTCTTGCTGAGCCTCTGCGCTATCGGCGGCTTTACCCTGGCCTGCATGGGCGTCATCTGGTGGATCTTCAAGACAGGCTGGCGCATCCGGGCCTGATCCGGCGGCTTGATGCGGTACGGGGGAGGCTCCCGCCCGCAGCGGGTGCCCGTTGGGCGCCCTCGCGGTTGGGCCCTGCACGCTGCGCATGCCGGGTGTTGCGTCATTAACCGATAGAGCACGCTGCGCCGCGCGGCAGCGCGGCGCCCGGCCCAACGGGAGGGTGGCTGCTGTAAGCAGCCGGCCTGACGGGCGGGAGCCTCCTGGGGTATTTGCCGGGTGCAAACCAGCGTTGCATTTATGCCCGCGGCTGTGCGGTTTTTGCCTTTCACCACAATTCCCCGGGACGCGCACCTTGTTTCATCCCGGGCGGCTCTCTACATCGGCGCCATGAGATTTCGCCTGCCTTTCCTGAAAAGACAGCCCTTGGTGGCAGTAGTGCGCCTGAATGGCGCCATCGGAATGCCCGGCCGCGGCTCGCTCAGCGATGCGGCCCTGGCGCCGGTGCTGGAACGTGCTTTCCGCAAGGGCAAACCTGCCGCGGTGGCGCTGGAGATAAACTCGCCCGGCGGCTCGCCGGTGCAAAGCTCGCTGATCGGCGCCCGCATCCGACGCCTGGCGGAAGAGCTGAACATCCCGGTCTACGCCTTTGTCGAGGACGTTGCGGCCTCGGGCGGCTATTGGCTGGCGGCCTCAGCAGATGAGATCTGGGCTGATGCCAGCTCGGTGCTGGGCTCGGTCGGGGTGATTTCCGCGGGCTTTGGCGCTCATGTGCTGCTGGCCCGCCAAGGCGTGGAGCGCCGGGTCTATACTGCGGGCGAGAGCAAATCCATGCTGGATCCGTTCCGCCCGGAAGATCCCGAGGATGTGCAGCGTCTGAAGGTGATTCTGAACGACATCCACGCCAATTTCATCGACCATGTCACAGACCGCCGCGGCGCCAAGCTGCACAGCGAGGAAAACCTGTTCACCGGCGAGATCTGGCTGGCCCGCAGGGCCTTGGACCTGGGGCTGATCGACGGCATCGGCCACCTGAAACCCAAGATGCAGGAGCGTTTCGGCGACAAGGTCCGCTTCCGCCGCTATGGGCTTAAGAAGCCGCTGCTCAGCCGCTTTGGCATGCAGGTCGCGCAGGATGTGCTGGCCGGGATCGAGGAGCGGGCGGAATACGCGCGTTTCGGCCTCTGACGTGCTGTTCAAGATTGTTGCACTTTTTCTGGTGGTGATGGCGGTGCTTGCCATGTTCGGCAAGCTGCGCTTTCCAGGCCAGAAACAGATCAATTCCAGGCGTTGCCCCTCCTGCGGCCGCTTCCGGATCGGCAAAGGCCCCTGTGCCTGCAAAAAAGGAGATCGTGGCAAATGATGCCATGGCTGTATTCGGCTTTGGGCCTGGTGATCCTGCTGCTGGCAGGCGATGCGCTGGTGCGCGGGGCGGTGAACCTCAGCCTGCGGCTGGGTGTGCCTGCGCTGATTGTCAGCCTGACGATCGTGGCCTTTGGCACCTCGGCGCCGGAACTGCTGATTGCCATCAGTGCGGTGCATGAGGGCGCCGATGGAATTGCGATGGGCAATGTGGTCGGCTCCAACACTGCCAACATTCTGCTGGTTCTTGGCATTCCCGCGCTGATGCGGGCCTTGCACACCAGCGAATGCAACACCCGCAAAAACTATGTCTTCATGCTGGTCGCCTCGGTGCTGTTCATCGGTCTTGCCTTTTGCGGCACCTTCACCGTCTGGTCAGGCCTGATCCTGCTGGCTGCGCTCTCTGTTGTGCTTGGAATAGCCTTTCGCGAAGCGCGCAATCACCGGCGCAATGGCAAAAGCAGCAGCTGTGCAGCTGACGTGGACCTGGAAGAGATCGAGGAAGCCGATCCGGACATGCCCTATTGGCGTGTTTGCACCTATCTGCTGCTGGGCCTGATCGGCCTGCCGCTGGGCGCCGATCTGCTGGTTGACAATGCCACCATCATTGCCCGCACCTACGGGATCAGCGAAACCGTGATCGGCCTGACCCTGGTAGCGGTTGGCACCTCGCTGCCGGAGCTGGCGACCACTGTCATGGCAGCAATGCGCCGCCAGGCCGATGTGGCGCTGGGCAATGTGATCGGTTCCAACATGTTCAACCTGCTGGCCATCATCGGTATCGCCACCTTTATCGGCCCGATCACTGTGGACCCGGAATTCCTGCGGTTCGATCTTTGGGTGATGCTGGCAGCCTCGCTGCTGCTGATCCCGTTTGTCTTCCTGAAACAGGACATCACCCGCATCTGGGGTGTTATTCTTACGGCGCTCTATCTGGCCTATATGGCCGTGCTGTTCTAACTCTTTCACTGCAGCGGCAGCAAGGAGGCGGAGATGCGGGCATTGGTGACCGGAGCGGGCAGGCGGCTGGGCCGGGCGATGGCGCTGGAACTGGCCGCGCGCGGGTATGACGTTGCCGTCCATTTTTCGTCCTCGGCTCCGGAGGCTGCGGATACAGCGCAGCAGATCCGCGCCCTGGGGCGGGATGCGGCGGTGCTGCAGGCGGATCTTTTGGACGAAGAACAGACACAGGCCTTGCTGCCCCGTGCGGCTGAGGCCCTGGGTGGGCCGGTCACTTGCCTGGTCAACAATGCCTCGGTTTTTGAGCATGACACGCTGCCCACCGCCACACGGAACAGCTGGGACCGGCATCTGGACAGCAACCTGCGGGCGCCCTTCGTGCTGCTGCAGGCAATGGCCGCGCAGCAGGTGCCGCTGGTGCGGGATGCAGGCGGCGAGCCGCGCGCCTGGGGGCTGGCGGTCAACATGATCGACCAAAGAGTGCGCAAACTGACACCTGAATTCATGAGCTACACGCTGGCGAAGTCTGCGCTGTGGACACTGACACAGACAGCCGCCCAGGCCCTGGCGCCGCAGATCCGGGTCAATGCCATCGGACCGGGGCCAACCTTGCAGGGGCCGCGGCAAAGCCGGGAGCAGTTTGCCCGCCAGCGCGCAGCCACAATCCTGCAGCGGGGAGCGGATGCCGGGGACATCACCGCAGCCCTGTCCTATTTGCTGCAGGCCAAGGCGGTCACCGGGCAGATGATCTGCACCGATGGCGGCCAGCATCTGGGCTGGCAAACCCCGGACAGCGACGGGCTGGAGTGACGCAAACAGGGATCAAAACGTCCCTTTCCCCAAAAGTTTTGCACCGGTTCACCTGCCGTCACGGAAGCGTTACAAAAGTGCCTTTGTTTTCAAAACCTTGACAGGGGCGACGGAAAGTTTCAATTGAAAACAGCGCCTTATCAAATTGCCTAATTTTTAAGCATTCGCCCAAAACCACCAAATTATAAGGGAAAAGGCGGGATAGCCCAAAGATATCTCCGTAGTTATCCACAGCTTCGGTGGATTTCCCTGCTCTTGATCCGGGCAGGCAAACATTGCAGCCAAGGACGGGGAATCATATGTCTGGACGCATGACTGACCAGCCCGCCGCCCCCCCCGTGGATTCGCCCGCCGAAAAGCCAAGAACCGGCTATGCCGTGATCCAGGATTACCTCAGAACACTGGATGCATCGCCCGGGGTTTACCGGATGCTGGATGCCGACAGCCGGGTGCTTTACGTGGGCAAGGCGCGCAACCTCAAGGCGCGGGTGTCGAACTACAGCCGCCCCGGCAACAGCCCGCGGATCGAGCGGATGATTGCGCTTACAACCTCGATGATGTTTCTGACCACGCGGACGGAAACCGAGGCGCTGCTGCTGGAGCAGAACCTGATCAAGCAGCTGAAGCCCAAGTACAACGTGCTGCTGCGTGATGATAAAAGCTTCCCCAATATTCTGGTCGCCAAGGATCACGGGTTTCCGCAGATCAAGAAGCACCGCGGGGCGCGCAAGCAGAAGGGCAGCTATTTCGGTCCCTTTGCCAGCGCGGGCGCAGTAAACCGGACCTTGAACCAATTGCAAAAGGCGTTCCTGCTGCGCAACTGCTCGGATTCGATGTTCGAGGCCCGCACGCGCCCCTGCCTGCAGTATCAGATCAAGCGTTGCTCGGCGCCCTGCACCGGGCTGATTTCCGAGGCGGGGTATGCCGAAAGCGTGCGCGACGCTGAACGGTTCCTGTCGGGCCGTTCGACCAAGATCCAGGAGGAGCTGGCGGAACAGATGATGGCGGCCTCGGAGGCAATGGAATTCGAGCGCGCCGCGGCGCTGCGCGACCGGATCAAGGCGCTGACCCAGGTGCAGTCCAGCCAGGGCATCAACCCGCGCGGCGTCGCCGAGGCGGATGTGATCGGCTTGCATATGGACGGCGGCCAGGCCTGCGTGCAGGTGTTTTTCATCCGCGCCAACCAGAACTGGGGCAACCAGGATTTCTACCCGCGCGTCGATGCCGACAACAGCCCGGCAGAAGTCATGGAGGCTTTCCTGGGCCAGTTCTACGGCAACAAGGAACCGCCGCGGCAGCTGATCCTGTCGGATGCCATTGAAAACGCCGACCTGATGGAGGCGGCGCTGGGCGGGAAGGCAGAGCGCAAGGTCGAACTGCTGGTGCCTCAGCGCGGCGAGAAGACCGAACTGGTGGCCTTTGCCGTGCGCAACGCCCGTGAAAGCCTGGCCCGCCGCATGGCCGAAAGCGCGACCCAGACAAAGCTGCTGCGCGGGCTGGCCGAGGCCTTCGGGCTGGACGGCCCGCCGCAGCGGATCGAGGTCTACGACAACTCCCACATCCAGGGCACCAATGCGGTGGGCGGCATGATCGTGATGGGGCCGGAAGGTTTCCTGAAAAACGCCTATCGAAAGTTCAACATCAAGGGCGACGACCTGGTGCCGGGCGATGATTTCGGCATGATGAAGGAAGTGCTGAACCGCCGCTTCTCGCGCTTGCTGAAGGAGGATCCGGACCGGGACAAAGGCCTCTGGCCGGATCTGCTGCTGATCGATGGCGGCGCGGGGCAGGTTTCCGCCGTGGCAGAGATCATGGCGGAACACGGCGTGCAGGACATCCCGATGGTGGGAGTGGCTAAAGGCGTCGACCGCGACCACGGCAAGGAGGAGTTCCATCGCACCGGTGAACGGGCCTTTGCCCTGCAGCGCAACGACCCGGTGCTGTATTTTGTCCAGCGGATGCGGGACGAGGCGCACAGGTTCGCAATCGGCACCCACCGCGCCAAACGCGCCAAAGCGATGAGCGCGACACCGCTGGACGAGGTGCCGGGTGTCGGCGCCTCCCGCAAGCGCGCGCTGCTGGCGCATTTCGGCAGCGCCAAGGCGGTGAGCCGCGCCAATCTGGCCGACCTCAGGGCAGTGGATGGGATTTCCGAGGCTCTGGCCGAACGGATCTACGACCACTTCCACGCGCAGGGGTAGGGGCGGGTATTTGGGGGCCGGCCGGTTTCGTGCTAAATCTGCAGGGCAGCCTTTTTACTGCCCGGAGGAATTATGCCCGTATCCCTGACCATGAAATCTGTTGTCTACGACACCTATTCCGTGTCTGGAAAAACCCTGCCTGACATAGCCAAAAGCATCAAAAGCAAGGGGCCGAAGGATCCAAACGACAATAAGAAGGTGGCTTTTTTAACCACCACCGAGCTGGAGTGCCTGACCGCCAAAGGCAAGTATGTGGCGGACGGCAAACCCAAGATCGAAAAGAAGACCGGCTGGTTTGAAGTGAAGGCTAAAGTCTCAGCGCTGAAGCTGGTCCTGAACCCGTCTATCCGCTGCCCGAAACGGTCAGTCAGTGGGCTGTCGCCGCGGGCGCTGGTTGAATGGTACCGGTTCTATGCATGCTGTCTGGTGCATGAGGCGCAGCATGTGGATAAGGCCAAGAAGGAATGCGAGAAAATCGCCAAGGAGCTGAACAAGTTGAGGGGAACCGGGCTGGCGGATACCGAAGCGGACGCGCTGAAGATGGCCAAAGAAGATCTGATGCGGGAAATCAACAACCATATCTTCATCGATCGCGACCGGTTGAACGAACTGCACCGGAAGTTTGACCATTCCACCCATCACGGCGAAACCAAGGGCGCGCTGCTGGACACGTCCATAGGGTGAGCGGAGCACGGCCCGCGTGCGTCGGAGGGCAGGTGCCGCCGGTTGTTGCGGCCTATCCCGGCCCGGCCATCGCCGAATTTTGATCAAGCCCGCTTTCCTCTTGCGAAACAGCCGGATAATGTGCGCGGCATGAAGTGGACTCTGCCGAATATCCTCACCCTGATGCGGCTCGTCGCAGCGCCTGGCCTGGCCGTGATGTTTCTGTATTTCTCCCGTCCCTATGCGGACTGGTTTGCGCTGCTGCTGTTTGTCACGGCGGCAGTGACCGACTGGTTTGACGGCTACCTGGCACGGGCCTGGAAGCAGGAAACCAAGATGGGCGCGATGCTGGACCCGATTGCCGACAAGGCGATGGTGGTGATCGCGCTGATGATCCTGGTGGGTTATGCTGCTGAACACTGGACCCCCTGGCTGGTGCTGCCGGCCACGGTGATCCTGTTCCGCGAGGTGTTTGTCTCGGGCTTGCGCGAATATCTGGGCGACACGGCCGGCACGCTGAAGGTGACCAAGCTGGCAAAGTGGAAGACCACCGCGCAGATGATCGCCATCGCTACGCTGTTTTCGCAAGGCATCTTCGAACATTATTTGGTGATGTCCTCATTCGGCATGGATGATCAGATCTACTCCCAGATCATCGCCGGCGAGTTGGAAGATCTGTTCGGGCTGCGCTGGAAAGAGGCTGGTGTGATCTGGACCGGGCGGCTTGGCCTCTGGCTGTTGTGGATTGCGGCAGCGCTCACCCTGATCACTGGCGCTGATTACTTGCGCAAGGCGCTGCCGCATCTGAAGGAGGCTCATTGATGGATATTCTCTATTTCGCCTGGGTGCGTGAACGCATCGGCCTGCCGCGCGAGCGGGTGGAGACTTCGGCAGCCACCGTTGCGGATCTGGTTGAGGAGCTGCGCGCCCGCGAAGACCGCTATGCCGCTGCCTTTGCCGATCTCTCTGCCTTGCGTGTTGCCTTGGATCAGGAGCTGTCTGATTTCGATGCGCCGCTGACTGGCGTGCGCGAAGTTGCTTTTTTCCCGCCGATGACGGGGGGCTGAAGCTGTGCGGATTTCGGTTCAGGAAGCACCGTTTGAACTGGGGGCCGAAAGCGACGCCTTTGCGGCCGGCGCCGAGGGTGCCGGCGCCGTGGTGACATTTACCGGCGTGGTGCGCGATGCCGATCAGGGCCGGTTGCAGGCAATGGAGATCGAATACTACCCGGGCATGACCGAAAAGGCGCTGACGGCTATCGCGGAAGAGGCCGTGAGACGCTGGTCGCTGGCGGATGCACTGGTCATCCATCGCCATGGCCGCCTTGAACCTGGCGAGCGCATCATGATGGTCGCAACCGCCGCCCGCCACCGCAAGCATGCGTTTGAGGCGGCGGAATACCTGATGGACTATCTGAAGTCCCGCGCGCCGTTTTGGAAAAGGGAAATCCTGACCAGCGGCGGCTCGGACTGGGTGGCGGCCAAAGATGCCGACGAGGATGCGCTGAAACGCTGGTGATCCGCGAACCTGGGCGGGGGCGGCTCCCGCCAGGTGTTCAATCATCAGGAGATGATTTCCGCCTGTTGGGCCCGGCACCGCGCCTTGCGCGGCGCAGCCCGGTTGCAAATGGCGCCGGGTCACAGAGGCCGCAGGCCCCGCGAGCCCCGAACGGCTTCGCCTGTATACGCCGGCTTCATATAACATCAGACAGGGCTTGGAAGGCAGACTTGCCCGTTCTGGCCTTTTTAGCAGTGAGGCAACCGCCGTGCGTCAGCACGGCGCTACGCCCAAGGCTGTTCAGACGGTGCTGGCGCAGCCAGCGCGGGCTGCAGGCGCGGGAGTGCCCCGCTGCCCCGACCTCAATGCGGGATCTGGTTGCGCAGCTCTTCGGCTTCGCGGCGGGCCTCGCGCAGGCCATCCATTGTGGCCCGCAGCTCGGCCTCGGTCTGGGTCAGCTGGTTGGTCAGCTCGGCCTCGCGCTGCTGCAAATAGGTGATCGCCTGGTCGCGGGTTTCTTCGGCCTCATGCAGCTCCTGGCTCATCCGGTCGAGGTCGGCCACATCGCTTTGCCGCACCCGGGTGAAACGGTGCACCAGCCAATTGGCGAACCAGCCCAGGGCAAAGGCCGCGAACAGGATGATCGCGGTGGTGATGATGAACTCTGTCCTGTTCATTACTCTGTGGTCTCCTGTGCGTCTTCTGCGCTTTCGGCGGCCTCTTCGCCGTTGCCCGTATCAGCGGCGTCTTCCACGGCCGCGGGGCGGATCAACTTGAATTCAATGCGACGGTTGGATTCGCGGCCGTCTTCCGTTGCGTTGTCGGCAATCGGCTCGCTTTCGCCATAGCCCTTGGCAGCAAAGGTGGAAGTGACCACCCGGCGCGCCCGCAGCTCGTTCAGCACCGATTGCGCGCGCGCCTGGCTTAGGTTCTGGTTCATCGCCTCGCGGCCCTGGCTGTCGGTATGGCCCTGGATTTCGAGCCGGACCGGCCCGCAGCGGCCAAGGACACCGGCGATCCTGTCCATGGTTCCTGTGCTTTGTGCCGCGATGGTGGCCGAACCGGGTTCAAAGGCAATCTTGGCCTCGCTTTGGGCGCTGGCAAGCTGCGCCTCGCACAGTTCCGGCGGCAGCGGCTTGTCCTTGGGTTCGGGCGGCTTTTCATAGGTGATGTCGAGGCCGTAAGTGTCGGCCTCGCCCAGTTTGGCAGAAAGGAAGCGGGCAATCTCAGCCGGGGCGTCCTTGCGGTAGCTCATGCCGCGCAGCTCCAGATTGCCGGGGGTTACCATAACCGCGCCGCGCTGCAGATAGGAGAGCGCTTCCAGCGCTGCCAGCACCCGCACCGGCCAATCGGCAGGCAGATCGGCGACAACACGGGCTGCAGTGTGCACGTTGTCCGACCCGAACCGCGCCTTGGCATAGCTGTCGGCCACCGTGCGCTGCGCCGCATCTGTAAGGCGCCCGCGCAGCTGCACTTGACCCTCGGGGCTGAGGGTCGCGGTGAATTCAGGGATGCCGCCGGCGTCCCGGGTTTCGGGCACCGGCAGGACCGCGTGCAGGGCAAAGACCCGGGGCAGGGCGTTTTCCAGCTCGCCCGCCACATGGTCAAACAGCGCGCTTTCGGTACCTTCTGCGGCGGCCAGCGTGATATCCGCATTGGCAATGGTCACCGTCCCGCCGCCAAGTTCGGCCAGGCTTGCAATGCTCAGTTCCGCCGCGCGGGCCCAGTTGGGGGAGGGCACCCCCATACCAATCACGCAATCCGCCTCATCCTGCAGCCCGGCCTTGCGGGCGGCGGCCAGAATACGGTTGCGGCTTTCCTCGCTTTCGGCGGAGCAGGCATCGAATTCTGCGCCGTCCGGTCCCAGCAGTAAGCGCAGGGTAAAGGGGGTGATCACCGGGCGCGGTGCCGCGATATCAAGCGCCAGCCGCATGCCAGGCGGGGCCTTGCGGCCAAGCTGCTCTTCCAGCTGCGCCTTGGCCTCTTCGCTGTCGGAAATGGCGGTGATCGAGACATCCCCCGTCGCCACCGAGATTTTCGCGCGTGGCAGCAGCTTCAGCGCTTCGACTGCGAAGTGCATCGACTCCTGCCAACCGTCAGGGATTGTGTATTTCGCTGTTTCCAGCAGATCGGCCACATTCTCGTCGCCTGCCAGCGCCTCAAGCTGTTTAACCAGAGCTGTGCGCCCTGTGCCCGCGGGGATCAGTCCGATAATCGAGATGCCGCTGTCATTACGCAGAATTTCCGCCGAGAACCGCGGCGGTGCCAGGCCATCGGCGGGCGGCACATCCATGCCATCAAGGATTCGCGCCGCATCGACAACCGTGCCGACTAATGATTTGACCGAGAACCGCGTCGCCTCATCCGGAGCAGTGCCTTCGAGCAGCACCTGCAAACCGTCGGAGGTTACTTCAGCCCAGGTGTAACCGCCGTCATCCAGCGCCCGGCGCACAGCCGTTTCTGTGCTCCGTTCCACTGCGGTGACGGCAAATCCGGCGGCAACAAGGCTCAGCCCGGCAGCAGCGGCAAAGGCCAGGCCCGGGATCAACAGCTTAGACAGGCGCATATGGCGGCATTTTCCCAGTTTGCGTTACAGGCTCTTACCCTGCGCGCGGCTGCGGTTCAATCACGCGAACATGGCCAGCACAAAGAAGATCAGCGGAATCAGGCCGGTATCACGGTTGAGACGGAACAACTGCAAGAGTCTTTGCGTGTTTTCCGCGTCAAAGGCGCGCAGTTGCCAGGTCAGGTGCCAGCCCATCGCCCAAGGGGCTGCCAGCGCCAGCACCAGCGCCAGCACCGATGCGCTGTCCTGCACTGCCAGGATCACCGCCAGCGCCATCAGGCTGACAAAGGCCACGATGAAGCGGCGCAGCCACATTGGTGTTTGCGTGCCGAACAGCCGGGCGGTGGATTTCACACCGATCAGCGCGTCATCCTCGGTGTCCTGATGGGCATAGATGGTGTCATAAAACAGCGTCCAGGCAATGCCCGCCAGATACAGAAGTACCGGCGGCCAGCCGAGGGTGCCGGTATGCGCCACCCAGGCCAGCATGGCGCCCCAGTTGAAGGCGAGCCCCAAAAACACCTGCGGCCACCAGGTGAACCGTTTGGCAAAAGGGTAGACCGCCACCGGCAGCAGCGACAGGATGCCCATGGCAATGGCCGCCTGGTTGAAGGTCAAAAGGATCAACAGGCCCGCCAGGCATTGCAGCCCCATCCAAACCAGCGCGCCCTTGACCGTAACCTGCCCCGAGGGGATGGGGCGCGAGCGGGTGCGCTCTACCTGGCCGTCGAAATTGCGGTCGGTGATGTCGTTCCAGGTGCAGCCTGCGCCGCGCATCAGCCAGGCGCCGCCGGCACATCCCGCAGCGATCCACAGGTCCTGCCAGCGCGGGCTCTGGTCCGACAGGATTGCCAGCGCCAGCCCCCACCAGCAGGGGATCAGCAGCAGCCAGGTGCCGATCGGCCGGTCGGCGCGGGACAGCCGCAAATAGGGCCGCGTCCACTCCGGCGCATAGGTGTCGACCCAGTTTCCACGGACCGCATCCGCAACCTGACCCTCTGGCGCTGGCTTCTGGCCTTGCATATGTAGGACCCCATGAGTGCAAAAATCAGACTGTATGTAGAGCACCCTTTGGGCGCAGGGCAATCACTTCCCTTGGATCGTGATCAGGCGCATTACCTGTTCGGGGTGATGCGGCAGGCGGCAGGGGCCGCTGTGGCGCTGTTCAACGGCCAGGATGGCGAGTGGCTGGCCGTAGTAGCCGAGGCCGGAAAGCGCGGCGGCACGCTTGTGTGCCGGGAGCAGACCAAGCCGCTGCAAATGCCGCCGGACCTGTGGCTGATGTTTGCCCCGATTAAAAAGGCACGCACCGATTTCATCGTCGAGAAGGCGGCGGAGATGGGCGCCGCCCGCATCCTGCCTGTGCAGACGGATTTCACCAATTCCGAGCGCATCCGCCAGGACCGGCTGCAGGCCCATGCGGTTGAAGCAGCCGAACAATGCGGCGGCACCTATGTGCCGGAGGTGGCGGATCTGCAAAAGCTCTCGCGCCTGCTGGACCAATGGCCCGCCGGGCGCCAGCTGATGTTCTGCGACGAGGCCGAGGCAGGCAACGCGCTGCAACTGGCGGCAGAGACGCAAAAGGGCGCGCCCTGGGCCATTCTGATCGGCCCCGAGGGCGGTTTCTCGGACACGGAGCGTAAACGTCTGCACGCGCTGCCGCAGTCCCATGTGGTCAGCCTTGGGCCCCGCATCCTGCGGGCGGACACGGCAGCGGTCGCGGCGATGACCCTCTGGCAGAATACGCTGGGAGACTGGTAAATGAATGATTTCACGCGGTTCTTTTCGCCAAAGCGGCCGGAAGACGCAGAGCGGCAGTTGACGCGGGTGCAGCGTCAGGCAAATTTGAGGTGGCCTCGCCAGCAGACGCTTTTGGGTTCGGCCCTCAGAATTTCTCCCGAGGCATCTGTTTTTCGGGGCGAGCGGGAAGCCCGTGCGGTGGTCGTCAAAAAGTTCTGGGAGCTGGAAAGCCGGCGCGCTTTTGTCGGTCAGACCACGGAGGCACTGGACAGACTTGCGTCGCTTGGACCGCATCCGGCGTTTTCCTTCAATGAACTTTTGGCCACTTCTGGGCATCTCGGGCTGGTAATCGCGAGCTTTGAAGGCGGGACGCCGGTTGACAAGCTGCTAGAAGAACCGGACGTCAACCGCAGGCAGTTGATCAAGCGCTGTTGCGATTGGCAGCATTGGGCAGAACAAGGGGACTTCGCTCAAACCGGGCTGAACACAGACGGTCTCGCTGCTGAAATCAACCGGCTTTTGCAAAACTGCGTTCAACACCGCGATGCCGGGTTGCTGGTAGAACTCGGCAGCGCTTTGCTTGACATGCTGGGTGGGCTGGCAGGAAAGCCAGTGCTGAAAGCGCCGGGTCATCCCGATTTTGCTCCGCGCAACTTTATCATGCGCGAAGACGGCATTCTATCCGCGGTAGACATTCACCGCGTTGGAAAGTTTGTAAAAACCCGCCAGTCCGCAATGTTTCTGGTGTCAAAGGACTTTCGGGAGATGGAGATTTCCCGGCCGCTTTTGTTCGGGCTGGACCGGCAGGAGCTGCGCCAGTTCCTGACCCACGGCACTGTTCCTGCCCAAGAGGTTAACTCCCTGCTGATTTTCTTCATCGGGCTTACATACTTTACCATGTACGCTAGAAATCCGGGCAAGCCACGAAAGATGCGGGTCAGGCGTCGAAGAATCCGGGTGTTTCTGGCACACCTCCGGCAAGGCAAAAGGATATCGAGATGAGTTTCATCCGCCCCGAAGCCCGCGCCGCTCTTTGGCAATGGCGCGAGGTCCTTGCAGCGGTACTGATGTTCCTGCTGGGGCTGAAATGGGCCTTCTCCGAAGCTGGTTTCACCGCGATCACCGGCTGGGCCTTTGTGGCCACCGGTCTGGCGACGGCTGTCATCGGCGCGCAGCGGATGCGCTTCCGGCGCGGCACCAGTGGACCCGGCGTGGTGCAGGTGGACGAAGGGCAGATCGCCTATTTCGGGCCGCTCACCGGCGGTGCCGTGGCCGCGTCCGAACTGGAGCGGCTGGCGCTGGATCAATCCTCCAAACCGCCGCATTGGCTGCTGGAACAGCCCGGCCAGCCGCCGCTGGCAATTCCGGTGAATGCCGAAGGTTACGAGGCGCTGTTTGACGTCTTTGCCGCGTTGCCGGGGCTTAAAACCGAACGGATGCTGACCGAACTGCGCCGCCGCGGCCCTCACCAGGTCGTGATCTGGGAGCGCGCCTCCAGCCGGCCGGAACATCAGCGCCTGCATTGACACCGGCGGTGATTCCGCCCACGACTGACCCTTCATGACAGACCTAACAGGACGGAGTGCCAGGCATGTCCATTCCCCAGTCCGGCGGCGGACCGATCGAACGCCACGAACAGCTTGCCGAATATCTTGCCGACGGCTGCAAGCCCAAGGAAGACTGGCGCATCGGCACCGAGCATGAGAAGTTCGGCTTCTGCAAGGATACGCTGAAGCCGCTGCCCTATGAGGGCGAACGCTCGATCCTTGCGGTGCTGACCGGCCTGCGCGACGGCCACGGCTGGGCACCCTTGACCGAAGGCGATAACCTGATCGGCCTGACCAAGGACGGCGCCAATATCTCGCTTGAGCCGGGCGGGCAGCTGGAACTTTCCGGCGCGCCTTTGGAAACCATCCACGAGACCTGCGACGAGGTGAACGCCCACCTGCGCGACGTGAAGGACATTGCCGACAAGATCGGTGTCGGCTTCATCGGCTTGGGGGCCGCTCCTGTGTGGCGCCATGAAGACATGCCACTGATGCCCAAGGGCCGTTACAAGCTGATGGACGGCTATATGCAAAAGGTCGGCACCATGGGCACCACCATGATGCGCCGCACCTGCACCGTGCAGGTGAACCTCGATTTCGAATCCGAGGCTGACATGGTGCAGAAGATGCGTGTTGCACTGGCGTTGCAGCCGGTGGCAACCGCGCTGTTTGCCAATTCACCGTTCCTCGATGGCAAACCCAACGGCCATAAGTCCTGGCGCGCCCGCGTCTGGCGCGACCTGGACGCCGACCGCACCGGGATGCTGCCGTTTGTGTTCGACAAGGGCTTCGGCTTCGAGGCCTGGGTGCAATATGCGCTCGATGTGCCGATGTATTTTGTGTACCGCAACGGCGAATATGTGAATGCGCTGGGCATGTCGTTCCGCGACTTCCTGAAAGGGGAGCTGCCGGCGCTGCCTGGCGAGACCCCGACGCTCAGCGACTGGGCTGACCACCTCACCACTGTGTTCCCCGAGGCGCGGGTGAAGAAATTCATCGAAATGCGCGGCGCCGATGGCGGTCCCTGGCGGCGTCTGTGTGCGCTGCCCGCTTTCTGGGTCGGCCTCACCTATGACCAATCGGCGCTGGACTCCGCTTGGGATCTGGTCAAGGGCTGGGACGCGGAAACCCGTGATGCCCTGCGCGTGGCGGCCTCGGAACAGGGGCTGCAGGCCAAGGTGGGCGGCATCGACATGCATGAATTGGCCCGCGAAGTAGTCGCCATCTCGGAAAGCGGCCTGAAAGCCCGGCAAAAGCCCGGCGCCGGCGGGCTGGTGCCGGATGAGACGCATTTCCTGAACGCGCTGAAAGACAGCCTCGACAGCGGCAAAGTCCCGGCGGATGAGCTGCTGGCACGCTACAACGGTGCCTGGGAGGGTGATCTCAGCCGTATCTACGGCGAGTTTGCCTATTGATCTGCAATGGCGGCCCTAGCGGGCCGCCTATACTTTAGATACATTGTCTTTCGGCAAAAATTTGCACCAGAATGATCCTTGGGGATAGTTTCGGGGACTTCATGCTGGCAATAAGAAATAGCGGCCAGAAATGGTTCTTTGTTGCCTGTGTGACTGTTGTTTCCCT
Organism: Leisingera sp. M523; assembly: GCF_025141335.1. Taxonomy (NCBI): domain Bacteria; kingdom Pseudomonadati; phylum Pseudomonadota; class Alphaproteobacteria; order Rhodobacterales; family Roseobacteraceae; genus Leisingera; species Leisingera sp. M523. The sequence continues at coordinate 2,997,679 of NZ_CP081036.1, read as the reverse complement.
GGCCGTGTCCTGGATAGTGACCGGTCTGACTGCGCCTGATGGGCTAAGCCGGGCTGCCTTGGTGCCTTCGACGCTGGCGCCGCTGATTATCGCACCTGTTGCCTCATACTGGGCGGCATGCCGGCTGCTTGAAATCCACATTCTGAATGAGAAGCTGCTGAATCTGGCGGCGCATGACCAGATGACGTCGCTGTACAGCCGCGATCACTTCTTCCGGCTGATCGCCGGGCTGGGCAATGATTTCCAGGGCAGCTTTCTGCTGGCGGATATCGACCGGTTCAAACTGATCAATGACACACATGGGCATCAGGCCGGCGACGAGGTTATCCGGTTTGTGGCGGGCGTGTTGAAAGAGGGAGTTCAACCCGGCGGAATCGCGGCCCGCTTTGGCGGCGAGGAATTTGTTGCGTGCTTGCCGGATGTTTCTCTGATGACCGCAATGCAAAAGGCCGAGGAGATCCGCCAAGCCATTGGTGCGCAGGCCCTGCCTGTTGGAGCGGAACGCCTTCTGTGCTCGGTATCTATCGGGCTTGGCTATCACGACGGCAGCCGGACGGTCGAGGCGGTGCTGCGCGAGGCTGATGAAGCGCTTTATGCAGCCAAGCACGGCGGCCGGAACCAGGTGAAGTCGGCAGGACGGTTTTAACGGCTCCACGGGTCCAGCCAGGGCACCACCGGCAGGCGGCTTGCGGCGTAGCCGGGCACTTGGGTGTCCAGCCGTGCAGCCAGTTCAGGCAGGCGGCTGACGGGCACTTTCGGAAACAGGTGGTGTTCACGGTGAAAAAGCATCAGATAGGCGGCCTTGGCCAGCACTCCGCGCTGGCTGCGGGCTGCCAGGTCCGAGTTTCCTGTGCCTTGATGGGTGATCCACACTGCAAAAAACGCGGTCATGCATTGGGCCGCGCCCATTGCGGCCAGATGCAGCAGCAGAAACTGCTGGCCGCTCCACAGGATCAGTCCGGCCAGCGTCGCAACGCAGATCCCGTCCCGCAGTATCCGCCGCCGCCATTTTTTGCCGCCCTGCGCCCAGCAGGCGCGGATCAGGTCAAACGGAAAGCGCGGCCCGTAGCGCAGCACTTCGCCGACGCTCATATGCCCGCAATGCCCCTCGATATCACCTGGGCCCATCGCGTGGCGGTGATGCTGCATATGGCTCCACGCGACCGAGCAGTTGCAGCCGCACATCAGCGCGCTGAGGATATGCAGAACCGCAATGTCTCCGCGCCGCTGCAGGCCAAGATTGCCGTGGATCGCCTCATGATTAAGCCGCAGCGCACAGAGGAAAAACATGAAGCTAGCCCCGGCACCCAATGGCCAAAGAGCGGAGGCATACAGCCCCCAGGACAGCCCCAGCCAGGGCAGCGGCAGGGTCAGCTCTCCCCAGCGCTGGCGGCGGGTGACCGGCAGCAGATCCTGCCAGATGACAGTGCGCGGGGCGGCTTCACGGGAAACAGGCGGGCGCATGGCAGCCTCCTTTGCCGGTGTGAAATTGGAAGGACGCGGCAACAAAAGGTGCCGCGCACAAGGTGTCCAGAGCGTCAGGCGGGTTCACAGCGGGCAGAGCTTTGACGCCGTTGGTTGCAGATATTCCTGTCATTAGAGAAATCACCTCGCAAATTTTTTTGACCAGGGAGCGTTTTCAGCCCGCATTTACTCCTGTTTCTTCACACCGGGCAGGAAACGCGCCACCTTGGCGCCCAGCTTCAGCACAGCCAGATGCACCGACCGGGGCAGGCGGGAGAAATCCGCGTACCAGTCGTCGAACATCCGCATCACCCGCAGGGTCTCGCCCATCCGGTCCTTGACCGCCTTGGGGGTGTTGTCGGCCTCGGCCTCTTTCATCACGTCGGCCAGCGCCCGAAGAGTGGGGGCAAACTCGCGCTCGCGCCGCGCGGCAATCACCGCGTCGACCAGGTCGAACATGTCGCGGATCGAGGTGAAATGATCACGCCGGTCGCCCAGCTGGCGGCTGACCTTGACCAGCCCCTGCGCCTGCAGCTCCTTTAGCCCGTTCGAGACATTGGACCGGGCCAGCCCCAGAACCTCGCAAATCTCATCCGCCGTCATCGGATTTGTTGCGATATGCAGCAGCGCGTGGATCTGCGCCACCGACCGGTTCACTCCCCAGCGGGAACCCATCTCGCCCCAGTGAAGGATAAAGTTCTGCATTGCGGGGGTCAGTTTCATCACAGTGTCCTGAAGTTTCTGTAATGACAGAAAATTGAAAAACCTGTGTCGTGTCAAGTCAAAGAAAACCGGCGGCAGGTTGCCCCGCCGCCGGCTGTTCGCTTGTGAGTGGTGGATTACCGGTTACTGCTGCAATGCCGCCGGATCTTTGTCTTCGATATCTTCCCAGTTCACATCGGCCTTCTCGATGAAACCGGGGATGTCGCCTTCCCAGCGGGTCTGAATGTCTTTGGCGAGGTTCAAATACAGCTTGTCGTCGACGATTTTCCAAAGCGTCGGATCGCCGTCGAACTTAAAGCCCATGGCGGCGCCAAAGGCGCAGTAGCCGCCGTAGGCCGGCAGGTAGGCATCTGGGTTCTTTTCAAATTCAGCTTTGTTTTCTTCCGAGGCGAACCGGTACATCGCGTCATTGTGGAGCGCGGTGATTTTCCAGTTGCCCGGGGTCGGTTCCCCAACGGTGAAATACGCAACCGGGTCGTATCCCTGCAGCGCAAGGCCGGTTGAGGAGGCGTTGAGTTCTACACCGGCAGCCATAGCAGAAGTCGCCAGAGCAACCGAAAGCGCCACACCGCTCACCAGAGCTTTTACTTTGTTCATGGATCCCGTCCTTTCAATACCGGCCGGGACTGCAGCGAATTTGCGCCCGGCTGGTGTTCCATAATACGTGCCGCGGTATGCTGCGGGTCACGGCACTGATGTGGAACGCCGGGCGATCACGTTCAAAACAACTCAATTTGAATGTGCATCAGACGGTGGCCCTCTGTGCATTCATGCGCAGAACGGGTGACAGCACCGCCGCCGGCAGGCAAAGTGGCCGCAGACAAAATGGAGACAACAATGACACGTGGATTACCCAGCCGCCGCGCGGTTCTGAGCGGGCTGACGGCTTTTGCTCTCTTCGCGGCCCCGGCCAGCGCGCAAAACGTCAGTGGTGTTTACCGGGCCGAAGGGCGCAATCCCGACGGCAGCGCTTATTCCGGAACCGTGCAGATTCAGGACAATGGCGGGACCGTGGACATGCAGTGGAAGATTGCCGGGCAATCCTATTCCGGCAGCGGTTCGCGCAATGGCGATGTGATATGGGTGAACTGGGGCCAGACCCATCCGGTGGTCTATGTGCGGATGCCCAGCGGCGAGCTGCACGGCACCTGGGGCAATGGCCGTGCGCTGGAGCGGCTTATTCCGTGACCTGAAGCGTTAGCACAAAGCGGATCACTTTTTCCTTGGGCATTTCGCGGGGCCTCAGCTGCGCGCCAATAGCCAGCCGGTACAGGTTGAGGCTGATGTAATCCCTGCCGCCGCGTTCATGGGCTACCAGCTTCTGAGCCTTGCCGCCGGCCAGATCCTGGCGGGTTACTGCGTAGTGCCGCCCAGCCGCAGAACCGTAAAAGGCACCCAGCGGCAGCGCATCAAAAGCGGTCAGAAACGCGGCCGGCCAGCCATGGCTCACTTCTGGCCGATCCGCGGCTCGGTGCCTGCACGCAACCGCGCGATATTGGTCGAATGGCGGATGAAAACCACTGCTGCCAGCAACACCGCCAGAACTGCAACCTGCTGATAGCCCAGCACCAATGCCCAAACAGCGCCTGAGGCTGCCGAGACCAGCGCCCCCATCGACGATATCCGGCTGGCTGCCGCTGCTGCCAGCCAGGTCAGGCAGCAGGCAATGCCCACCGGCCAGGCCAGCGCCAGCATCAACCCCAGGAAAGTAGCAACCCCTTTGCCGCCCTTGAACCCCAGCCAGACCGGGAAGCAATGGCCCAGAAAGGCCATCAGCCCTGCCGCTTGCGCCGCATCCTCGCCGGCCAGGGAGCGGGCCAGCAGCACCGCCGCCGCGCCCTTGCCGCCATCCAGGATCAGTGTCAGTGCCGCGGCGGCTTTGCTGCCGGTGCGCAAAACGTTGGTGGTGCCGATATTGCCAGAGCCGATTTCACGCAGGTTGCCCAGCCCGAACAGACGGGTGACGACCATGCCAAAGGGAACCGACCCCAGGCCGTAGCCAATCGCCGCCCACAGGATCATTACGGCAGCAGAGCTTTCCAGAACAGGCATCAGTCCCTCCGGTAGACGGGCTCACCCGCGACATATGTGGCCTCAACCCGCCCCTGCATCCGCTGGGTGTCAAATGGCGTGTTCTGCGATTTCGAGCGCAGTTTGAAGCGGTCCAGCACAAACGGCACGTCCGGATCGAACAAGACCAGGTCCGCAGGCGCGCCTTTGGCCAGGCGGCCGCTGTCCAGCCCCAGCCGTTTAGCCGGGTTCAGCGACATTGCGCGGAACAGGGTGGGCAGGTCCAGCAGTTCGGCATGATACAACCGCAGCGCTGCGGGCAGCAGGGTTTCCAGCGCCACGGCACCGGCGGCGGCTTCTTCAAACGGCAGCCGTTTGCTTTCTTCGTCCTGCGGCGTGTGCATCGAGGAGATGATATCGATCAGACCTGTGCGCACAGCCTCAACAACCGCCAGCCGGTCGTCTTCGGAGCGCAGCGGCGGCTTTACCTTGAAAAAGCTGCGGTAGCCTGCCACGTCCAGCTCATTCAGGGTCAGGTGGTGGATCGAGGTGCCCGCAGTGATATCCAGACCGTTGGCCTTGGCGCGTTCCAGCGCGGGCAGGGCGCGGGCTGTGGTGATCTGGTCGGCGTGATACGTGGCACCGGTCATTTCCAGCAGCGCAATATCGCGGTCCAGCCCCATCCGCTCGGCCATTGGCGACACGGCTGGCAGGCCATAAAGCGCGGCGAACTTGCCGGAGGTCGCAGCCGCTCCGGCGCTTAGCACCGGTTCCTGCGGGTGGGCAATGACCAAGGCGCCGCAGGAGCGGGCATAGGTCAGCGCGCGCTGAAAGACCTTGGTATTGCCGGTCACATGGTCGCAATCGGAAAACGCCACCGCGCCGGCATCCATGAGGAAGCCGATCTCGGTCATTTCACGCCCTGCGCGCCCTTTGGTCAGCGCCGCCATCGGCAGCACATTCACCGGCGTATCCGCCTGGGCGCGGCGGGTGACGAATTCCAGTGTTTCCGGGCTGTCGATGGCAGGTGTTGTATCGGGGCGGGTGACGATGGTGGTGACCCCGCCTGCCGCCGCCGCAAGGCCCGCAGACTTGTAGCTTTCCTTGTGCCGCTCGCCCGGCTCGCAGACCTTGACGCCGATGTCGACGATGCCCGGCGCCAGGCATTTGCCGCCGCAGTCCTGACGGACCGCATCCTCCGGCCTGATGTTGTGCGCGCGCAGCAACCGGTCAGGATCTCCGGCGTTCTTTTCAATTGCCGCGATCCGCCCGTTCTGCACCAGTACCGCGCCAGGCGCATCGGTGCCTGCCTCAGGATCAATCAGGCGGGCGTTGGTGAAGAGAGTGGTCATGCCTTGGCTCTTTCAATTGCGTGAAGCGTTGCAGCCGGGTTGGCCTGGTATTTGATCAGGTGTTTGTCGCCGGTCCTGGTGATCACCTGCACATAGCTGCCCATGGTTTTGACAGCTTCGATTTGGGTCAGCGGGATGTTGCGTTCTGCTGGGCCGGTGAGGGCCGTATCCGTCAGGGTCCAGACCACCGCCAGCTCTTCGCTGGCCATATACCAGCCGCGCAGGGCGATGGCGGCCAGCCCGCCAACAGCGCCGGTCCAGATATGCGGGCTGTCCAGGAACCACAGAACCGCCATTGCGCCGCCCATGCCAATCGCTGCCATCCAGGCGTGAGCGCGGACATAGGCGCTGCGGTCCGGTTTGAAATCGGTCTCTGCCATCAACCCATCAATGCCCAGACAAGCAGTGCAGTCAGCAGCATCACCACGGCAAACAGAGCAGCGCCAATGCGGCGGGCCTGGGTGCGCGCCTGCCGCGGGGAAAGTTTGGGGGCGGAATAGGGCTTGGCGCTTTCGGCGGTTGCGGGCGGCGCGCTCCAATTGGTCTGCCGCTCGCCGTATGTGTCCACCAGGGTGATCTGCTCTGCCGGGGTCAGCCGGGTTTCGACGCCGTCAAAGGCGCGCGAGCGGATCAGCAGCACATGGCCATCCAGCGCGTCCAGTATCCCGCGGGCTTTCTCGACCTGCGCCCGCGGTACACCGCAGCCTTCGGTCAGGTAACCGGTCAGGCCGATGTCTTCCAGGTCGGTGACCGGGAAGATCTCCACCTGATCCATGTCCAGCGCCTCGATCCCCAGCACCTGCGCCAGCGCGCCGGGTTCCATCAGGAATGCCGCCTGCTCAGGCCGCATATCGAGTGTAAACAGCCGGATCACGCCGCGCTCTCCGGCGGGGATATGGATCACGCCCTCCACCTGTTCAGCCTGCCTTCGCCTGGCGTTCGGCGCGCAGGTTGCGGGCCAGCAGGTCCATCGCCGCCATCCGCACCGCGACCCCCATCTCGACCTGCTCCTGAATGACCGAGCGGTTGATGTCGTCGGCCAGAGTGCCGTCGATCTCAACTCCGCGGTTCATCGGGCCGGGATGCATGATGATGGCGTCGGGTTTGGCCTGCGCCAGCTTGTCGGCGTCAAGGCCGTAGCGGTGATAATATTCGCGCTCCGACGGGATAAAGCCGCCGTCCATGCGCTCTTTCTGCAGCCGCAGCATCATCACCACGTCTACGTCCTTCAGGCCTTCGCGCATGTCGTCATAGATCTCGGCGCCGAATTCGGCGAACTGGCCGGGCACCAGAGTCGGCGGGCCAATGAGGCGGATGCGGTTTTCCATCTTGCCCAGCAGGATCAGGTTCGAGCGGGCGACGCGGGAATGGGCAATGTCGCCGCAGATCGCGATGTTCAGCCGGTGCAGCCGGCCTTTGGAACGGCGGATGGTCAGCGCGTCCAGCAGCGCCTGGGTTGGATGCTCGTGTTTGCCGTCGCCGGCATTCAGCACCGCGCAATTCACCTTCTGCGCCAAGAGATCCACCGCGCCGGAATGCGGATGACGCACCACCAGAAGGTCCGGATGCATGGCGTTCAGCGTCATCGCGGTGTCGATCAGGGTCTCGCCCTTTTTGATCGAGGAGGCCTGCATCGCCATATTCATAACATCAGCGCCAAGGCGCTTGCCTGCCAGCTCGAAACTCGCTTGGGTACGGGTGGAATTCTCGAAGAACATGTTGATCTGAGTAAGCCCCGCCAGCACGTCGGAATGCTTCTCCGGCCGGCGGTTCAGGGCAACATATTCATCGGCAAGATCAAGAATCGCGGTGATCTCATGCGGTGTCAGCGGTTCGATGCCAAGCAGGTGGCGGTGTTCGAAGGACATATGGGGCAGCTCCGCTTGATTTGCGGGTTCTTATAGGCGGGGTGCACGCGTGCGGCAAGGCGTTGCGGCGGCGGCAGGCGGTGCGCAGGCGAGGGGCCGGCCCGTCGCGCTCCCCGGAGTGTTTCTGAAAAGATGAAACACTTGAATTTGCAAGATGGCCGCGGAGAGGTGTTCCGCTTGGGCTGCGGGCAGAGTAGCTTGAGCGAATGGAATCGGCATTGGATTACTGGAGCGCCCGGGCGCTGTTGGAGTGGCAGGCGGAGCTTGGCGCAACCGAGGCGCTTTGCGACGCGCCAGTGGACCGCTATGCGCTGGAGCAGGCTGCGCCGAAGCCGAAACCGGGTGCAGCCCCTGCGCCGCCGCCCAAGCCTAAGGACGCGGACCCTGTTGATGTGGCACAGAAGGCCGCCAAGAGGGTGGCATCCCTGCCGGCCTTGCGCGATGCCTTGGAGGGTTTCAGCCATTGCGACCTGAAACGCGGCGCGCGTAATCTGGTGTTCTCGGACGGGCAGGCCGGCGCGCGGGTGATGATCATCGGAGAGGCACCGGACCGGGATGAGGATCTGCAGGGCAAACCGTTTGCGGGCCGTGCCGGTCAGCTTCTGGACAAGATGCTGGAGGCCATCGGCCTGTCACGTGCCGAGAGCGTCTATATCACCAATGTGCTGCCCTGGCGGCCGCCGCAGAACCGCGATCCGCTGCCAGTGGAAATCGCAATGCTGACCCCGTTCCTGGAGCGGCATGTGGCGCTGGCAGAGCCGGATATTCTGGTCTTGATGGGCAATATCAGCTGTCAGGCAGTGCTGGGCAAACGCGGCATTACCCGGCTGCGCGGGCAATGGGATCAGGCCTGGGGCAAGCCGGTGCTGCCGATGTTCCACCCAGCCTATCTGCTGCGCAAGCCGCAGCAGAAGCGGCAGGCCTGGGGTGATCTTCTTGAGCTGAAGGCACGGCTGGGCGCCCTGTCCTGACGGAGGAGGAGCCTCATGAAGATTCTCGCGTTTTCAGATCTGCATCTTTCAAGCAGCCACGCGGTGGAAATCGTGGCGGCCAGCGCAGGTGCTGATCTGGTGATTGGTGCAGGTGATTTTTGCAATATGCGCCAGGGACTGGACCGGGCCGTGGCGATGCTGGCTGGGTTGAAGGCGCCGATGGTGGCGGTGCCCGGCAATGGTGAAAGCGCTGGTGAGTTGCGTGCTGCGGGGTTTCCCGGCACAACAGTGCTGCATGGCGAGGGAATTGATTTTGAGGGGCTGCGTCTGTTCGGCCTCGGCTATGGCGTGCCTGAAACACCCTTTGGCAGCTGGTCCTGCGACCTGAGCGAAGTTCAGGCGGCAGCGATGCTGGCTGCCTGTGATCACGCGGATATTCTGGTCTCCCATTCACCGCCCAAGGGGCTGGGGGACGTGACCTCGGGCGGGCTGTCCGTCGGCTCCATGGCGGTCCGGGCAGCGGCGGAGCGGATCCAGCCGCAATTGCTGCTCTGCGGCCATGTGCATGATTGCTGGGGCTTTCGCGGCAGCATAGGCAGGACGCAGGTGGCCAATCTGGGCCCTTTGGTGAGCTGGTTTGAGGTGCAGCCTTGATTGATGCGGTAACTTTGCTCGCGTTCATCCCGGCAGCGCTGGCGCTGAATCTGACACCGGGCGCGGACATGATGTTCTGCCTTGGCCAGGGGCTGCGCTCGGGGCGCGGGGCGGCGGTGGCGGCAAGTGCCGGGATATCCGCGGGCAGCATGGTGCATGTGTCCTTGGCGGGGCTGGGGCTGGGGGCGGTGGTTTCCGCGATACCTGCGCTGTTTGATCTGATCCGCTGGGCGGGTGTGGTCTATCTGCTGTATCTGGCCTGGGATGCTTTGCGCCGCGGACCGGCGCCGGATGCGCTGCCGCAGCAGCGCGGGGACGGCGCTTTTCGCAGCGGGCTGCTGGTCAATCTGACCAATCCCAAGGTGATCCTGTTCGTGCTGGCCTTTGTGCCGCAATTTGTGAAACCCGAGGCCGGCCCGGTGCTGGTGCAGTTCCTGGTCTTCGGGTTGATCCTGGCCGTGGGTGGTTTCTTTATCAACGGGCTGATTGGCGTTTTTGCCGGCCAGGCCGGGCAGCGGCTGACCGGTTCGCCGGTGTTCGCGCGCTGGCTGAGCCGGGTTTCGGCCGGAATTTTTGCAGGGCTGGCCGTGCGGCTGGCGATTATGGAGAGGGCGTGAAATGTCCCGGATTGACGAAAGCATGGATTTCATCCCGGTCCGCATTGCGGTGCTGACGGTGTCGGATAGCCGCAAAATGGAGGATGACCGCTCTGGCCAGGTTCTGGTGGACCGGTTGCGGGACGCGGGCCATACCCTTGCCGGGCGCAAGATCATTCCTGACGAGCGCGCCGAAATTGCCGCGCAGCTGCGCGCCTGGATCGCCGACCGGGAAGTGGATGTGGTGATCTCCACCGGCGGTACCGGCCTGACGGGCCGCGACGTGACGGTGGAAGCGCACCGGGATGTCTATGAAAAGGAGATCGAGGCCTTTGGCACCGTCTTCACCCATGTCTCGATGCAGAAAATCGGTACCAGCGCGGTGCAGTCGCGCGCCACCGGCGGCGTTGCGGGCGGCACATATCTGTTTGCACTGCCCGGCAGCCCTGGCGCCTGCAAGGACGGCTGGGATGAAATCCTGTCAAAACAGCTTGATTACCGTCACCGGCCCTGCAATTTCGTGGAAATCATGCCCAGATTGGAAGAACATCTGCGCCGGAAGTAATCCCGCACGGCGTGTAACCTCGTAAACCTGTGCGGAAAATCGTATATTTCCAAGCGGGCACAAAGCATTTGCGCTTTGGCTGGCCGCATCGGCGGTCCCGGCAGCATCCGCACCGGAAGGGAGAGACATGCGCTTTTTGCGTCAGAGTGTGACTGGGGTGTTCCTGGCGGCCTTAACGGCAGCGTTGCTGCTTTATGCCGGGCAGCTGGTTTTCAGTGCGATTGACGCACAGCTGAATGCGGAGAAAAAAACACCGCCAGTGCGTGAGCGGGTGTTTGCGGTCAATGTGGTGACAGCGGATCTGCAGACCGTGGCGCCGGAGCTGACGGCCTTTGGCCGGGTGGAAAGCCGCCGCGCACTGGAGCTGCGCACAGCAGTGGCGGGCCGGGTTGTGCACCTCTCTGAGGATTTCGAGGACGGCGGCGCGGTCCGCGCAGGTGAAGTGCTGGTGCAAATCGATCCGGCGGATGCGCAGGCCGCACTGGACCGGGCCGAGGCCGACATGATGGATGCCCGCGCCGAGGAACGTGATGCCACCCGGGCGCTGATCCTTGCACAGGACGAATTGCAGGCCACCCAGGACCAGGCGCAGCTGCGCGAACGGGCCTTTCAGCGGCAAGTGGATCTGCAGCAGCGCGGTGTTGGCACCGCCGCAACGGTGGAAACAGCCGAGCTTGCGGCGGTGCAGGCGCGCCAGGCGGTGATCTCGCGCCGCCAGGCCGTCAGCCAGGCAGAGGCGCGTGTGGATCAGGCTGCCACCCGCGTGGCCCGGGCGCAGATCGCGCTGGACGAAGCGCAGCGCGAGCTGGACGACACCACGATCATGGCGGGTTTTGACGGGACTTTGCAGGCGGTTAACCTGGTGCAGGGGCGGCTGGTCTCGGCCAATGAAAAACTGGCGGACTTGGTTGATCCGGATCTGCTCGAGGCAGCGTTCCGGGTTTCCACTGCGCAATATGCCCGGCTGCTTGATGCCGGCGGCCATCTGCTGCGCGCGCCGGTGCGGGTGTCGCTGGATGCCGCCGGTGCAGGGTTAAGTGCCGCCGGGCAGATTTCCCGCGCCAGCGGGGCTGCCGGTGACGGGCAGACCGGGCGGTTGGTTTATGCCCGGCTGCAGGCTGCGCCGGGGTTTGAACCTGGCGATTTTGTCACCGTAAAAGTGACCGAGCCTGAGGTCGCGGCGGTGGCCCGTGTTCCGGCCTCGGCGCTGGGCGCGGATGGCTCGGTCCTTGTGCTGGGGGCTGAGGACCGGCTGGAGACACTGGCCGTCGAACTGGTCCGCCGTCAGGGCGATGACGTGCTGATCCGCGGTTCGGGACTAGAAGGCCGCGAGATCGTGACCGGGCGCACGCCGCTTTTGGGCGCTGGCATTAAAGTGCGCCCGTTGCGCCAGGGTGCCGGGGTGCAGGCGCTTCCGCAATTAATCGAGCTGACCGACGAACGCCGGGCCAGGCTTGTGGCGTTTGTCGAGGGCAGCAGCGTGATGCCTTCCGCAATGAAAGAACAGATGCTGCAGCAACTGGCCGAGGCCAGGGTGCCCGTCAGGCTGGTGACCCGGATTGAATCCCGGATGGGGGGCTGAGGGTCATGGTCCGCAAGCTCCCCCGGCCGGCCCGCGGGCTGTTCAGTTACTTCACCCGCCACCGCACTGCCGCAAACCTGCTGCTGGTGATCATGCTGGTGCTGGGCGCCGCAGCGATGCCCAACATGCGGACGCAGTTCTTCCCGGATGTGATTGTCGAACGCGTCACGGTCACGGTAGAATGGGAGGGCGCAGGCCCCGAGGATGTGGACAGCGCCATCGTGCAGGTTCTGGAGCCGGCACTCCTGGCCGTGGACGGGGTGGAGGAAACATCCTCCAGCTCGCGCGAAGGGCGGGCAACGCTGACGCTGGAGTTTGAGCCTGGCACGGACATGGGCCAGGCCACCGACGATGTGCAGGCGGCGGTCGACGGCATCACCACCCTGCCGGAAGAGGCAGAGGAGCCGGAAGTGCGCCGCGGCGCCTGGCGCGACCGGGTGACCGATGTGGTGATATCCGGGCCTGTGGCCGCAGGCCAGCTGGGTCTGTTTGCGGATGAGCTGGTCACCCGCCTGTTTGAGGCCGGCGTCACCCGCACCACCATCCGCGGCGTGGCAGCGCCCGAGACCATCGTCGAGGTGCCCACCGCCAAGCTGATGACCCATGACATCACCATGCGCGAAGTCGCCGAGGCCATTGCGGCAGAGGTTGATGCAGATCCGGCAGGCGATGTCAGCGGTGCCAACGCGCGGGTGCGCACCGGCAGCGAAAAACGCAAACCCGACGAGCTGGAAGCCATTGTCCTGCGCACCAATGCCGACGGCTCGGTGCTGACCATTGCCGACGTGGCGCAGGTGCGGGTCGAGGGTGTGGACCGCAACCGCTCGTATTTTGTGGACGGCAACCCGGCAATGTCGATCCGGGTGGACCGCTCGGACCAGGGCAATGCCATCCGCTTGCAGGGCCAGGTGCAGGAGGTGGTGGATCAGATGCAGGCGAGCCTGCCGCAGGGGGTGACGGCCGAGTTGATCCGGACCCGGGCACAGTCGATCACCGACCGTTTGGACATTCTGATCGACAATGGCCTGATGGGGCTTGCCCTGGTGCTGTGCCTGTTGTTCCTGTTCCTCAACACCCGTATCGCCTTCTGGGTGGCCATGGGCATCCCCGCCTCGATGTTTGCCGCCGTGGCGCTGATGTATGCCGCCGGGATCACCATCAATATGGTCAGCCTGTTTGGCCTGATCATCACCTTGGGGATCGTGGTGGATGATGCCATCGTGGTGGGCGAGCACGCCGATTTCAGGGTGCGGCGGCTGGGTGAAAACCCGGTGCAGGCCGCCGAAAATGCGGCCCGGCGGATGGCGATGCCGGTTTTTGCGGCAACGCTGACCACTATCATCGCCTTCTTTGGCCTGACCTTGGTGGGCGGGCGCTTTGGCGAGCTGATCCGCGATATTCCTTTCACCGTGATTGCGGTGCTGGCGGCCTCGCTTGTGGAATGTTTTCTGATCCTGCCCAACCATCTGTCCCATGCCCTGACCCATGCCCAGGCGCGGCATTGGTATGACTGGCCGAACCGGATGGTGAACCGCGGCTTCCGCTGGCTGCGCGACCATGCGTTCCGCCCGTTCATGGGGCTTGTGGTTCAGGCCCGCTATGCGGTGCTGGCCGGGGCGTTGGTGGTCCTGGCCAGCCAGGCGGCGCTGTTCATCAACGGCGACGTGAAGTGGCGTTTCTTCAATGCGCCGGAGCGCGGCTCCGTGACCGGCAATTTCGCCATGGTAGAGGGCGCCAGCCGCAGTGATACCCTTGCGATGATGCAGGAAGTGCAGCGAACCACCGAGGCGCTGGGCGCAGAATATGCCGCCCGCTATGGCCGCAACCCGCTGGATTTTGTCATAGCCGAGGTGGGCGGCAATGCGGGCCGCGGCCTGGGCGGGGTTGAGGCCAAGGATACAGATCTGCTGGGCGGTATCGCGATTGAATTGATCGACGCCGACCTGCGCCCCTATTCCAGCTTTGCCTTTGTCGCTGAGCTGCAGGAACGGGTGGCACGGCATCCGCTGGTTGAGACGGTCTCTTTCCGCGGCTGGCGGTCGGGTCCGGGCGGCGACGCGCTGGACGTGCAATTCTCCGGCCCCGGCGTGCAAGTGCTGAAGGATGCCGCGGAAGACCTGAAAACCGCGCTGCTGCGTTTCCCCGAGGTCTCAGCCGTCGAGGACAATCTGGCCTACGACAAGGAGGAGGTGATCCTTGACCTCACCCCGCAAGGCCAGGCATTGAACTTCACCATTGGCAGCCTGGGACAGGCGCTGCGGGCGCGGCTGAATGGAATTGAGGCCGCGACATACCCGGACGGGCCGCGCAGCGCCAAGATCCGGGTGGAGCTGCCCGAAAATGAGCTGACTGCCGATTTTCTGGAGCGCACGCTGATGCGGGCGCCCAGCGGGACCTACGTGCCGCTGGCCGATATCGTCTCGGTCACCCGGCGCACAGGTTTTTCGACCGTGCGGCGGGAAAACGGCATCCGGGTGATCAGTGTCTCGGGCGACATCTCCGAGGACGACCCCGCCCGGGCTGAAGCTGTGATGCAAGCGTTGCAGCAGGAAATCCTGCCGAAGATCGCCAGCGAGCGGCAAGTTGAATGGACCCTGTCGGGCCTCGCCGAGCAGGAGCAAACCTTCCTGCAGGAGGCAGGCACCGGGCTGATCCTGTGCCTCACCGGTATTTACCTGGTGCTGTCCTGGATCTTTGCTAGCTGGACCCGGCCATTGGTGGTGATGGCGATCATTCCCTTTGGCCTGGTCGGCACGATCTGGGGGCATTACATGTGGGAGGTGCCGCTGAGCATGTTCACCGTGGTTGGGCTGCTGGGAATGACCGGGATCATCATCAATGATTCCATCGTGCTGGTGACGACCATCGACCAATATGCACAAGACCGCGGCTTGGTGCCGTCGATCATCGATGCGGCGGCTGACCGGCTGCGGCCGGTGATGCTGACCACGATGACAACTGTTCTGGGGCTGGCGCCCCTGCTGTTTGAGCGCTCGCAGCAGGCTCAGTTCCTGAAGCCGACGGTGATCACATTGGTCTATGGCCTTGGATTTGGCATGTTCCTGGTCCTGCTGGTGGTGCCTGCACTGGTCGCCATGCAGCGGGACCTGTCACGCCCGATGACCTCGCTGCGCCGGGCGTTGCGGCGCGGCGCCGGGGGGCTGCGCTGGCTGGTGCTGGGCACCGCGCTGGCACAGCTTGGCTGGCTGGTGCTGACGCTGGGCTGGGCGATGGCCACCGGTGCGCTGCATCCGGCGCTACGGGCGTTTCCTGCGCTGGCGGCAATGGATCCGGTGCGCGCCGGATTGCTGGCCTGCATTGCGGGGGCGCTGGTTCTGGCGCTGCTGGCCTATCTGGCCGGAGGCATTGCCTACCGGTTCAGCGCCCGCCAGCGGGCCTGAGCCAGCCGGGCCACATCCGCCACCTGTTCCAGCAATTGCAGGCCGCGGGTTTCGATCTCAGCAATCGGGATCCATTCGGCCTGTTCGGCATCATCATCCGGCACCGGCTCGCCGCTGATGTATTCGCACAAGACCACGGTCAGCAGATACTGGCGCTGTGCCGTGCCTGCCGCATCACGGGAAATCACATCCACATTGGTGAGATATTCCAACGGCTTGGCAATAACCCCGGTTTCCTCCTGCAACTCGCGCGCGGCGGCCTGCAGGGCGGTCTCTCCCATCTCCACATGGCCGCCGGGAAAGCCCCACCAGCCCGCATTCGGTTCTTTGCCGCGCTGCACCAGGATGACCTGGTCCCGTCCGCCAAAATGGCGGCAGACCACGGCAATGGTGCCGAGGACCGGACGCTGCGGGCTGCCGGGCGTGCTCATCCGGCGCTGCAGCCCTGGATGTCCACCGCGTGGTTTTGCCCCAGCACCGTGATCCGCAATTGCGAGCGGTCAATGGCATAAGCGTTGCCGTCAGCGGGCAGGAATTCAGTCTCAGCCACCAGTAAGCCGCCTTCGCGGCGGGTGGTTGTCTCGCCGGCGTAGAGTTTCGGATTGCCGGGCTCGATCACCGCAACCTCCTTGCCGCCGGCGGACGGCATTGCGATGCGGGCGGTGACTTTCATCCCGTATTCAGACGGGCGCAAGCTGCAGGCGGCATGGCGCACACCGGCTTCTTTGGCCGACCAGGGGCGGCTGGCCATCGCAGCGGCAATTGCCGGGTTACGGCCTGCGGTACTGTCCAGCTGCTGGTCAAAGCTCAGCTCGGCCGGCACGCAGACATCCTTGCAGACACCCAGCTGCATCCGGCCTTTCAGGCGCACCGGCTTGCCGGGCTTCTCCGGGGTGATCTCCACCGGCAGCACCAGCTGATCGTGATAGCCGATGGTGCGGTAGCCGGAGGTTTCAAAAACCTCGGGCGCGGGCCAGGTGATCGACAGCCCGCCCACATTGCGCGCACCGCGCCAGGAAAAACTGGGCGGAATGCCGGCGTCGCCGGGCGCGCGCCAATAGGTCTTCCAGCCCGGCTGCAGCTTGATCCGCAGCGCCCCCATATAGGTGCCGCGCGGGGTCATGCCGCCGTCCAGCACCTCAATCTGCACAATTCCGCTTTCAGCGGCGCCAGCAAAGGCCGGGGCGCCTGCTGTCATGGCAAGCAAGGCCGCCAGGGCGGCAGCGTGTCTGTTTTGCATCGGTTTCATGCCCTGATACATGCGCTTGGCGGCAGGGTTTGCCAAGTCACGTTCGGGTCATTGTCTTGGAGTAAGGGCAGGTTTGCGGCAATTTTGCCGGAGGCTTCACCGGACATGGCCTTTGCACCTCTTGCGTGACAGGCAGGGGGGCGTCATGGTGGAGGCAGCAGCAGGAAAGATGGAATTTCATGGATCTGACTGGCAAGCTCTTGATTGCAATGCCCGGAATCGGTGACCCAAGGTTTGAGCATTCGGTGGTTTTCCTGTGCTCCTACGGCGAGGAAGGGGCGATGGGTCTCATCGTCAACAAACGCGCGGAAGGGGTGGCGCTGGGCGATCTTCTGGAGCAGCTGGACCTGGGCGAAGACGGCAGCGCGGCCGCGGCATTGCCGGTGCGGTTCGGCGGCCCGGTGGAAACCCAGCGCGGCTTTGTGCTGCACACACCGGATTACGAATCGGACGTAAGCTCGCTGAAGGTGCCGGGCGGGTTCTCGATGACAGCGACGCTGGATATTCTGGAAGACATCGCATTGGGGCAGGGGCCGGAGCAACTGCTGGTGCTGCTGGGCTATGCGGGCTGGGGGCCGGGGCAGCTGGAATCAGAGATTGCCATGAACGGCTGGCTGACGGCCGACGCCAGCCCGGATCTTGTTTTCAGCCTGGCGGATGACAGCAAATGGGAAGCATCGCTGAAAACCCTTGGCGTCGATCCGCTGACACTGTCAGCCAGCGCAGGCCACGCCTGAACGGCAGATAAGAAGCGCTGCGCCGTCTCAACCGGGTGCTCCCGCCCTTTGTTCCATTCATCATAGATGACCGGAAAAAGGTTGGGCGTGGCGCCGCGCAAGCACGGCGCGCCTCCCGCTGAGGCGAGGCCCGTCCCGGATCTCATGCCGGGGCTGGTTTCCAGGCCGGAGGGGCGGAGGCTTTCATCAATTGAAATTGTTGCAGCGGCGGTGGTTGCGCTTCCTTTGCGGACGTAAATCAGCGGCTTGGGTGCATGGCTGCGCCGCGCCGCGCTTGCGCGGCGCCATGCCCAACTGTTTGGCACCCATCTTGGATGGGTTTCAAACGGACAGGAGTGTTCTGCCCTGTTGGTCGGGTGCTGGGACGGCTCAATCCCTTGGCGCGGCGGCGCGGCGGAGACGGTCGTTGATGGCTTCACCCAACCCGTGATCCGGAACCGGCGCCACCGCGATGGGTCTGCCAAGGGCGTCCAGTTGGTGCAGATGGCCAAAGAGATTGGCGGCGGCCTCAGCCAGATCCCGGCTTTCGGAAAGGTTCAGGTCGCACGCCCCCGGTCCGAAGCCGAGAAAAAGCCCGCCTTCGTCTGGCGCGCTGGCGTTCAGCCGGACAGGCGCGCCGGGGGCGTAATGCGACAGCAACTGGCCGGGGGCGGTCAGCGGGTCGTGCACATCGCGCACTGCCAGTTTGCGGCCTAGCACTGCTTCGATCTCTTCTGCTGCCAGCCCGCCGGGACGCAGCAGCATCGGCGCGGGGCCTGCAAGTCCGACAATGGTCGATTCCAGTCCGACCCCGCAGGCGCCATCATCAAGGATCGCGGCAATGCGCCCGTCCAGGCCTGCCTGCACATGGGCCGCCGTGGTCGGGCTGATCTTGCCGGACGGGTTGGCGGAAGGGGCGGCAACCGGGCCGTCCAATGCCTGCAGCAAGGCCTGTCCAGCGGGGTGGGCCGGAACACGCACCCCCAAAGTTTCCAGCCCGGCAGTGACCAGCGGTGAAATCCCGTGGCCAGCGCGCAGCGGCAGCACCAGGGTCAGCGGGCCGGGCCAGAAAGCCTGGGCCAGCTGCTCTGCCGTATCACTCCATTGAACATAGCGCTGTGCCGCCTCGGCCGAATGCACATGCGCGATCAATGGGTTGAAGGAGGGCCGCCCCTTGGCCTCATAGATTGCCGCCACCGCCGCGCCCTGCCGGGCATCGGCGCCGAGACCATAGACGGTTTCGGTGGGAAAGGAGACAAGTTTACCCTCCCGAAGCAGTTGGGCGGCCCGGGCGATACCGGTTGCCGTGGCGGCAAGGATTTCTGTGCTGTGCAGGGGCATTCCGGGTGACGCGGCGTTTTGGTTGATTGAAATGAGCGTCCGATTAGGTAATCGGTCAAGCCAACAACCATAATAGGCCCGTGCCGGGAAGCCAAGGCTGCCCGCGCCAGGACGCCCCTTAAATGACCGTCAGAGGACGCCCATGACCTTCCGTGCCCCCGTTTCCGAGTATGAGTTTCTGTTGAACCATGTTGTCGGCTATGATGCCATCCCGGCCACAGACCGTTTTGCCGAGGCAACGCCAGACATAGTGAGCGCCATCCTCAACGAGGCTGGCAAGATGTGCGGCGAGGTGATGGCCCCTTTGCAGCGCAACGGCGATCTGACCCCGGCTTTTTTGGAAAACGGCGTCCTGCGGACCTCGCCCGGTTTCGGTGACGGGTTCAAAGCCATCGCAGAGGGCGGCTGGATCGGCATGAGCGCGCCGGAGGAACACGGCGGCATGGGGCTGCCGCTGACCGTGGCAACTGCGGTGAACGAGATGATGGCAGGCGCCTGCCTGTCGCTGCAGCTGGCACCCCTGATGAGCCAGGGCCAGATCGAGGCGCTGGAGCATCATGCCTCGGATGCGATTAAGGAATTGTACCTGCCCAAGCTGATCTCCGGCGAATGGTCCGGCACCATGAACCTGACCGAGCCGCAGGCTGGGTCTGACGTGGGGGCGCTCAGCTCCAAGGCGGTGCCGAATGGCGATGGCACTTATGCGGTCAGCGGTCAGAAGATCTTTATCTCTTGGGGCGACAATGATTTCTGCGGCAACATTTGCCATCTGGTGCTGGCGCGGCTGCCGGACGGCGCGCCGGGGACCAAGGGCATTTCGCTGTTCCTGGTGCCGAAATACCTGCCGGATTCCGACGGCAACCCGGGCAAGGCAAATGACCTTAAGGTCGTCAGCCTTGAGCACAAGATGGGCCTGCACGGCTCTCCCACTTGCGTGATGCAATATGACGGCGCCACCGGCTGGCTGGTCGGCGCGGAGCATGGCGGCATGGCGGCGATGTTCACCATGATGAACAACGCGCGTTTGGGCGTGGGCGGGCAGGGCGTAGGTGCTGGCGAAGGCGCCTATCAGCACGCGCTGGCCTATGCGCTGGAGCGCAAGCAGGGCCGCACCGCCAGCGGTTTCATTGCCGACCACGCCGATGTGCGCCGGATGCTGATGGAGATGAAGGCGGATCTTTTTGCCGCCCGTGCGATCCTATTGGCCTGCGCGCAGGCGATCGACATGCAGACTGCCACGGGTGACAGCGGCTGGGCGGCGCGCGCGGCGTTCCTGACGCCGATTGCCAAGGCCTTTGGAGCCGACACCGGCATCCGGGTGTCTGAGACCGGGGTGCAGGTGCATGGCGGCATGGGCTTTATCGAGGAGAGCGGTGCCGCGCAGTACTGCCGCGACGTGCGGGTGACCGCGATCTACGAGGGCACCAATGGCATCCAGTCGATGGATTTGGTCGCGCGCAAGATGATGGACGGCGGCGAGATGGCTTTTGGTCTGATTGACGAGATTGAGGAGCAGGCCGAACGGGCCCGCGCCACCCATCCGAATATGGCGGAATCTGTCTGGCAGGCTTGCGAGTCCTTGCGCGAGGCCACCGAATGGCTGGTTGCCCAGCAAGATATGCAGGACCGCTTTGCCGGCTCCGTTCCCTACCTGCGGGCCTTTGCCCGGGTGCTGGGCGGCCATTACCATCTGGCGGCAGCGATGGCGGACCAGGGCGGCCCGCGCGAAAAACTGGCGCGGTTCTACATCACCCGGATGCTGCCCGAACATGCCAGCCTGCTGGCCCATGCGCAGGCTGGTGCTGCGGGCACCTTTGCCCTCAGCCTCGAAGAACTGGCAGGTTGATCTGTGACTGATATTCCCGACGTCTCGCCGCGCACCCCGTGGGAAGAACCGCCTGCCCAGGGCGAAGCGATCGAGGTGGCCGAGGGCGTCCTTTGGATGCGTCAGCCGCTGCCGATGAAGCTGGATCACGTCAACATCTACGCGCTGGATGACGGCGATGGCTGGACGGTGATCGACACCGGGTTCAACACCCGCAAAAGCCGCGCGATCTGGGAAAGCCTGATGGCGGGGCCTTTGAAGGGCAAACCGGTCACCCGCGTTGTCGGCACCCATCACCATCCGGATCACATCGGTCTGGCGGGCTGGTTCCAGAGCGAACACGGCGCCGAGCTGATCACCACCCGCACCGCCTGGCTGTTTGCCCGGATGCTGACCCTCGACGTGCAGGAGACCTGGCCCGAGGAAACGCTGGCCTATTACCGCAGTGCGGGCATGGATCAGGCGTTTTATGACAAACGCGCCAACGACCGGCCATTCAATTTTGCCGACACCGTGTACCCGATGCCGCTGGGCTTCACCCGCATCAAACAGGGGGATGCGATCCGCATGGGCGGACGCGATTGGGACGTGCACACCGGCAACGGCCACGCGCCTGAACACGCGACCTTCTGGAGCCGTGATGACAATCTGGTGATCACCGGCGATCAGATCCTGTCAACCATCAGCCCCAACATCGGCGTCTACGCGACCGAACCGATGGCGGATCCTTTGGGCGAATGGCTGGAAGCCTGTGAGCGCCTGTCCAAACTGGCGCGGCCCGATCATCTGGCCTTGGGTGGGCACAAGCTGCCGTTCACCCGGCTGCCGTTGCGGATGCAGCAGCTGATCGGCAATCACCACGGTGCGCTGGAACGGCTGATGGATCACTTGTCCGCGCCGCAGACTGCTGCCGATTGCTTTGCGCCGCTGTTCAAGCGCACAATCGGCGAAGGCGAGTACGGGCTTGCGCTGGTCGAGGCGGTGGCCCATGTAAATCATCTGTACCACATCGGCCAGGTGAACCGCTGGAAACGTGAAGACGGCGCCTGGCTTTATCAGCGCAAGGGGTGACGCACCCCGCATTTTGGGGGAGACACCATGAGCGACGAGATTTCGACCAGCGCCGAGGCGGCAGAGGCGGCGGTGCTGCCCTGCGTGCACGAGGTCCATGCCGACCCCGAGGCCTGCGCGGGCCTGCGCAAGATTCCGGAAAAACTGCAAAAGCAGGATGCCGCCAAAAGCCCCGCGCGCTGGGCCTATGAACGTCTGATCCTTTATATCCAGAATTTCGAACAGCAGCTGGACAGCGAGCACGAGGTTGCGATGGGATTTGCCGGCGGCAATGCCGGGGTGCTGCGGATCGAAGGCATGGGCTATTACGATCCCGATATCATCACCTTTTATGGCAGCGAAGGTCCCGGTGCGCGTACCCAGCTGGTGCAGCATGTCAGCCAGCTGAATGTGATGCTGCGGGCGGTGCCCAAGGCGCAGGAAGAAGCCCCGGCCAACCGGATCGGCTTCCGGCTCGCGTCGGATCTGGAGCAGGAATAAACCCCGGACCGGGCGCCGGGCGATTCGATTCAGCTCCGGTGCCGGCCCGGACGGGGGGCTGGTTTGCTGGCGATGCTAAGGAACACACCGCGTATTTCTGACAGATGCGCGCGATTGACGTGGTGACAGAGGATCGCAAATCCAGTAATCACGGGAAAAATGCACGTGAATTCGAGGGATAACTCACATGGCTGAACATCAGCACGGCACCATGGACACCGCGGTTCAGGAAAAAGTCTATAACGGCTTTCTGACCTTTATCACACGCTCCTGCATTGCGCTGGTTTTCTTTGCTCTGTTCCTGGCGGTTTTCGCCACCTGATCCCAGTCCAAGGAGCGCGCGCCTTGCGTAATCTGCTGTGTCTTGGCGCGGTTCTGCTGGCGCTTGCGGGCTGCGCGGCGCCTCAGCAACCCAATGCGGATGCTGAAACGCTGGCCCGGGTGGCCTACCGCCAGCCCGGCCCGGCGACGCTGACTCTTTACACGATGATCAACAACCGCACCGGGCGGGGCGGCCATGCGTCGCTGATGATCAACGCGTCAGAACGGGTGATTTTCGATCCGGCAGGTTCGTTCTATGCCTCGGTGGTGCCAGAGCGGAATGACGTGCTTTATGGCATCACCCCTGCGGTTGAAAAGGCCTATCGCGGCGCGCATGCCCGCAGCACCTTTCACGTAGTGGTGCAGCAGGTCGAGGTAACGCCCGAGCAGGCCCAGAAAGCCTATCAGCTGGCGGTGGCCAATGGCCGTGTGCCGGGCGCCTATTGCGCTCAGGCCACCATCGGCATCCTGCAGCAGATCCCCGGGTTCGAGAGCCTGAACCGCACCTTCTACCCGGAAAAACTGTCAGCGCAGTTCGGCCAGCTGCCCGGCGTGGTGACGGACCGCTACTATGAGACCGACAGCGCCGATCTGCAGACGGGCCTCGTCAAAAGCGACGCCGCGCTGAGCGCTGCTGAGTAATCTTCCCGTTCGGATAAAGCCGAAGGCGCCGGGCGGACGCTAGGCGGTGAGGTACAACAGCAGCAGGCACAACCCGCCGGTGCCCAGGCCAATCAGCACGTTGCGGGTCAGGTATCCGGCTGCAAAGGTGGCGGCCGCGGCGGCAAGATGCATCAGGCTGGGATCTCCGCCAGTTGGAGAAGGCCAGATCACCAGCGGCGCCACCAGTGCCGGGATGATCGCCACCGCCGTGTAGCGCAGATGCCGCATCAGCCATTCCGGAATGGGCTTGCCGCCCATGAACCCGATAAAGGCAAACCGCAGGGCATAGCTGCCAACCGCCAGCCCGATGATCACTGCCCACAGGATTGATGCAGGAATACTGCTCATTTCGCGCCCTCCGCCTTGGCCTTTTGCCGTTCCAGCCACAGCTCTGCCTGGGCGCCTGCGATCATGCCCGCAATCCCGGCCACGATCAGGCCGAGGTTATAGGGCAGGGCCGCAGCCGGCAGCGAGGTGGCCACCGCCACGAAACAGGCGGCCACATGGGCAGGCGTGCGCAGCATGGGCCCGATCATCGCCAGAAACGCCAGCGGCAGCACAAAATCCACACCCCAGCTTTCCGGGATCCGGGTGCCGACCAGTGCCCCCACTGCGGTGGCAACCACCCAAACCGGGGCAATGATACCATTGGTGCCAAAGAAGTACGCCATGCGCTGCGGCAGCGGCATCTCCGGCTCGCTCTCAAACTTGACGATGGACAGCGCATAAGACTGATCGACCATGAAATAGGCCGCCAGTGCGCGCTGCCACATCGACGCACCGCCAAGGTAGGGCGTCAGCGAGGCCGAATACATCGCCATCCGCAGGTTCACCGCGAGCGCCGAGATCAGAATGATAATCAGCGGCGCGTTCTCCTGCATCAGCTGCAGCGCGGTGAACTGGGCCGCCCCGGCAAAGACCGCCAATGAAAATGCAAAGGCCTCGGGCACGATCAGCCCGGCCTCTGCCGCCAGCACTCCGAACAGGAAGCCAAAGGGCGACGCCATGAACAGGAAGGGCGCGCTGTCGCGAAACCCCTTCCAGAAGGCCGATTTGGTGGTGGTGATTGCCATCAGCGCGTCCTAGATTGCGTTCAACCGGCCTACGGCGGTGGCAGAAGGAATGCAATTGGTGAGTATGGATATCACGTCAGAATATCTGGTCGCGCCCGGCGTCGCCGACCCGCGGCTGACCCGCGCTGTCACCGGCGTGGACCAGAACGGCGAGGCCAGCGATATCTCCGTGGTTGAGGAGCGCCCGCTGACCATCTTCCTGAATTCCCAGGAAATCGTCACCGCGATGACCATCGGCGACTACCCGGAATACCTGGCGCTTGGCTTCCTGCGCAATCAGCGCATGCTGCTGGACGGGGATGAGGTCACCCGCGTCGATTATGACGAGGATCTGGAAACCGTGGTTGTCCGCACCGCGGTGGAAACCAGCCACGAGGAAAAGCTGAAGAAGAAGACCCGCACCTCCGGCTGCGCAGTCGGCACCGTCTTTGGCGACATGATGGAGGGGCTGGAGGATGTGCGCCTGCCCAAGGTGCAGGTGAAGACTTCCTGGCTTTACACGCTGGCGCACAAGATCAACCGCACGCCCTCGCTGTACCTTGAGGCCGGCGCTATCCACGGCACAGTGCTCTGCCGACAGGACCGCCCGCTGGTCTATATGGAGGACGTCGGCCGTCACAACGCGGTGGACAAGATCGCCGGCTGGATGCTGTCCGAGCAGGCCGCGGCGGCGGACAAGATCCTTTATACCACCGGACGGCTGACCTCGGAGATGGTGATCAAAACCGCGATGATGGGCATCCCGGTGCTGGCCTCGCGCTCGGGTTTCACCGCCTGGGGCGTTGAAATCGCCCGCGAGGTTGGCCTCACTCTCATCGGCCGGATGCGCGGCCAGCGGTTTATTTGCCTCTCGGGCGAGGAGCGGCTGGTGCGCGACATGGATCCGAAAGACGCACCGGTAGAAGAGAAGAAGCACCGGCGCAAGAGTGCGGAGGGATAACCGGACTTCACGTGAAATCCGGCCCGGAAAACGCATGGCAGAGCAGAACTCAATAGGGACCACTCTGGTGGAGAGCATCGCAAATGATCCGGCTGCTTGGATCATGGGCGGAGCGCTGCTTTGGATCACACTTGGCTTTGGCGGGCTGATTCTTTTCTGGAGAACCTGGCACGTAATCGGGCAGTATTTTACCGAAATGGAGAAAACGCCCTGGGCCGTCAGATCCGCCTTGGGCTGGCCATCGGAGAACCCAACTCCACCAATGCTGCGGGCCCGCCGGGACCTTGCGCGCCAGAGGCTGTTCTACCGGTTGGCTCTCTGGGGGCCGCCACCGCAATTGCCGCATTCCAAGGCTGCGTTAAAGGCATTGCGGATGTTCCGGGTTTTGCACTGGGCGGCCCGGGTGTTTTCCTGGCTGTTGCTTTCCGCCTTGGCTGTGTTGCTCAGCCCAGTGTTCTTCTTGATAATTGTGTTTTCGGCGGTACTGCCGTTGATCGTTCTTAGACCGGCCCCTTGGCCGCAGGAGATACCATGACTCAGCCCCTCGGCGTAATCCTCGCAGGCGGCCTTGCCACCCGGATGGGCGGCGGCGATAAGGGGCGGCTGCAGGTCGGCGGCCAGAGCCTGCTGTCCCGCGTGGTGGCCCGGCTGTCGCCGCAGGTCTCGGGGCTTGCGCTCAATGCCAATGGCGACCCGGAGCGGTTCGCCGACCTGGGCTTGCCGGTGATTGCCGACTCGATCGAAGGTTTCGCCGGCCCGCTGGCTGGCGTCCTGGCTGGCCTCGACTGGGCGGCAGAGCAGGGGGCGGAGACTATCGTCACCGCCGCCGCAGACACACCTTTCTTCCCGCAGGATCTGGTGGGCCGGCTGACCGCAGCGTCCGAAGGCATGGAGCATCCGCTGGTGCTGGCCACCACCCCGCGCACCGGGGATGAGGCGCTGAAATCCGGCGGCGGCAAGCGCATCAACCGGCACCCGGCCTTTGGCCTCTGGCCCGTTGCTCTGCGCGATGACCTGCGCGCGGCTTTGACTGACGGCTTGCGAAAGGTGGTGCTGTGGACAGATCAGCACAACGGCCGCGAAGCGCTGTTCGAGGCCGATCCTTTCGATCCGTTCTTCAACATCAACACGCCGGAAGATCTGGCCAAGGCAGAGGCGTTGCTGAAATGAAGATCTACGGCGTCACCGGCTGGAAGAACAATGGCAAGACCGGACTGATGGAGCGGCTGGTGGCCGAATTCTGTGAGCGCGGCCTTACCGTTTCCACCATCAAGCACGCCCATCACGCCACCGATGTGGACCAGCCCGGCACCGACAGCCACCGCCACCGCCAGGCCGGCGCGTCGGAGGTGGTGCTGGCCTCGGCTGGCCGCATCGCAATCATGCAGGAGCTGCGCGATGCGGCAGAACCGCCGCTGGCAGAGCTGCTGGCCCGCCTGCGTCCCGTCGATCTGGTGCTGGTCGAGGGCTACAAGCGCGAACCCCACCCCAAGGTTGAGGCTTTCCGGCAGGAAGCAGGCACCGAACTGATCGCCCCGGAAGACCCGAATATCCGGGCCGTTGCCAGCAACACCGCGATGGCGCTGGACCGCCCGGTTTTTGATCTGAACGATACGGCAGCGATTGCGGATTTCATCCAGATAGAACTGGGGCTGTGACCCGTTTTGATACTGTTCTCACCGTCGATTGGTCTGCTGCCAAGCGCAAGCCCCGGCGCCAAAGCAAGGATGCGATCTGGCTTGGTGTGGCGCGCGGCGGAACCGCGGAAAGGCAAATCTACTGCCGCAGCCGGCAGGAGGCAGAGGTTTGGATCAGCAGCTTCCTCGACGCGGAACAGGCCGCGGGACGGCGGGTTCTAGCCGCATTTGATTTTCCCTTCGGCTATCCGCGCGGATTTGCGCGCCGGATCACCGGGTCCGATGACCCGTTTGCTTTATGGGCCTGGCTGGAAGAACGGATCGAAGACTCTGAGGACGGAACCAACAACCGGTTTGAAATAGCCTCTGAAATGAACCGGATGTTTACCGGCCCCGGCCCGTTCTGGGGCAAACCCGATGAGAAGACCTGGCCGGACATTCCCTACCGCAAAGCCGGTATAATCTATAAAAACGTGGCAGAACGGCGCAGCGCGGATCTGGCGGCCAAGGCAGCTTCCTCCTGTTTTCAGCTGTTCTTCAACCCGACTGTTGGCAGTCAGGTCCTCATGGGGGTGCCGGTTCTGCAGCGGTTGCGGCTCCGGCACCGGGCCGCTGTCTGGCCTTTCGAAAAGGTTGAGACAGCACAAACTGTTTTTGCAGAAATATGGCCAGGTTTGATCGAACCTGCCGTTAAGGCTGCAATGGCTTTTGCGGGCCGGGACGAAATACGCGACCGGGTGCAAATGCGGCTATTGTCGCAGGCGCTCAGCCGTCTGCCGGCCGGGGAGCTTGCCGGAATGCTGGCGGCAGTACCTGACGAAGCACAAGAGGAAGCTTGGATATTGGGCACGGGATACGAAGACCGCTTGAACGCGCTGGCAGCGGATGAACCGGGCCGGCTGACACCGCCGCCGCTCAGCAATGATTGCTTTGCCCTGCCTGCAGGCGTGGATTGGACCCCGGTGGATGACGCGCTGACCCTGCTGCGGGACAGGCTGGGGCCGGTCACCGGAGTGGAAACACTGCCGCTGGCAGACGCCCTTGGCCGGGTGCTGGCAGAGAGCGCAGTGGCCAAACGCTCCAACCCGCCGCTGCCCAATACAGCAGTAGATGGCTACGGCTTTACCGGCGGCAAGGCGGAAGGCCCGCATGTGCTGCCGCTTATGCCGGGACGTGCCGCAGCCGGCGTTCCCTACGACGGTGCTGTGCCCGCAGGCAGCGCCATCCGCATATTGACAGGCGCCGCATTGCCGGATGGCGTGGATACGGTGATCCTCGAGGAAGACGTGAACACCGACGGCGCCCGGATCGCCTTCAACGGCCCGCTGAAACAGGGCACAAACACCCGAAAGGCTGGTGAGGACGTCTGCGCGGGTGACGTCATCCTGCCCGCAGGCCGGGTCATATCGCCCGCTGATCTGGCTCTGGTCTCGGCCACAGGTCTGGCGGAACTCGCGGTCCGTCTGCCGTTGCGGGTCGGTGTGCTCTCCACCGGCGATGAGCTGGTCGAGGCAGGAGAACCCGCAGGCAAAGGGCAGATCTTTGATGCTAACCGTCCGATGCTGCTGGCGCTGATCCGCCAGCTCGGGTTTGTACCGGTTGACCTGGGCAAGGCCGCGGATGACCGCGAAGCCTTGCGGGCGGATCTGGACAGCGCTGCCAAACAGGCTGACGTTATCCTGACCTCGGGCGGTGCCTCCGCCGGGGACGAGGACCATATGTCGGCACTGCTGCGCGAAGCGGGCGCGATGCAGGAATGGCGCATCGCGCTGAAACCCGGCCGCCCTTTGGCGCTGGGCATGTGGCAGGGCACGCCGGTCTTCGGACTGCCGGGCAACCCGGTGGCGGCTCTGGTCTGCACCCTGATTTTTGCCCGCCCGGCGATGGGGCTGATGGCGGGCGCGGGCTGGCAGGTGCCGCAGGCATTTGAAGTGCCGGCGGCCTTTGAAAAGCGCAAGAAGCCGGGCCGCCGCGAATACCTGCGGGCGCGGATGCGGAACGGCTGCATTGAGGTGTTCAAATCCGAAGGCTCCGGCCGCATCAGCGGCCTTAGCTGGGCCGAGGGGCTGGTGGAACTTGGAGACGGCGCTGCAGAGATCAATCCCGGCGATCCTGTGCGGTTCATTCCTTACAGCAGTTTCGGCATGTAGACCGGGCGCTCCCGCCCGCGGCCCGGCGCATCGCAGATGCTTGCCCGCCGTTGGGCATGGCGCCGTGCTGCGGCCCGGCGCGCCACCTCCCCGCCGCTTCTTTCTGGTCAAAAATACCCGCGCTGCAGGCAGTGGCCCGAAGGGCCGCCTCTCAGTCGAAGGTCCCGGCCACCCGGCCCAGCAGCATAAAAGCGCGGGCGGTGCGGGTGTTGCCGAGGGCGGAAATCTCGCCGTCGGTCGCTTCAGCCTCAAACTCCGCGAACATCTGATCAAAGCGGCGCAGGAAATGATGCGCGGCATCGCGGAAAATCGGGTCCTGTTTCATCCGTGCCGCCGTCAGCGCCAGCGAGGTGCGGTCGCGCACGCCGCCAAGGGGGGCCACGGCACGGCCGCGCGCGCCTTGGGCAAACTGGCGCCAGATCTCAGGGCGGGCCATGTCAGGGCGCAAGTCATCCATATAGATGCCGTCTTGGCTGAGCAGGGTCAGCACATCCTGCGCAGCCTGAATCACCTGGGCGGCCTTGCGGTCCTGCAAGGCTGCGCGCAGGGCGGCGAAACCGTCCTGATCCTCCGCCGTCTCCGGGAAGTTCAGTGCCCGGATGAAATGTTCGGCTGGCAGCGGCGGCGCGGCATCTTCGGCCTGGGTGCCCAAAGCCAATGATCCTTGTTCGGCCGCCGCCAGCTCGGCCGCTTCGGCGGGGATTGCCGGGCGCACCGGATCGCGGCGGCTGGTGTGGAAGGTGGCCAGCGCGGTTTCGGTCTTGCGGGTCGCCTCGGCGATCTCCTCCAACCGCTTGGCCATCGACGGCTCAGCCACCGCGGCATGCTGCTGGGACTGTGCCAGATAGGTCTGGCGCAAGCCGTCAATGGCGGCCTGCAGCTGTTCGCTTTCCTCCCGCATCACCCGGGCCGAGCGCGCGGCAGAGGCGGCAACCCACAGCATCGCCAGCGGCAGCACCAGTGCCAGAACGCCGGTGATCAGGTCGGCCCATTGCGAAAGCCCGGAATCCGGCGGCGCAAAGACAAAGAACCCGACTGCCGCCAGAAGCCACAAAGCGCCCAGGGCAATGGCCGCCAGCTCGGCACCGCCCAGCCCATTGCCCGCAGGCCCGTCAAGGCGCCGCAACGGGCGATTGCCAGCGGGGTTTGGGTTGGAGCCGGGACTGCTGCTGGAGCCTGTCATGAACACTCGCTGCTTTGCGGATCAGGAATAGACGATCTTGAGAATTTCATAAGCGCGGATGCCGCCGGGGGTGCGCACTTCCACACTGTCGCTTTCGTCCTTGCCGATCAAGGCACGCGCAATCGGCGATTTGATGTTCAACAGGCCTGCCTCAATGTTGGCCTCGTGTTCGCCAACGATCTGCCAGGTTTTTTCTTCATCGGTGTCCTCGTCCACCACGGTCACCTTGGCGCCGAATTTGATGGCGCCTGTCAGCTTGGCCGGGTTGATCACGTCGGCCAGCGACAGGATGCCTTCCAGCTCCTTGATGCGGCCCTCGATAAAGGACTGCTTCTCGCGCGCCGAATGATACTCGGCGTTCTCCGACAAATCGCCCAGCTCGCGGGCTTCGGCAATTGCCTGAATGATCGCCGGGCGTTCGACGGATTTCAGGTTCTTCAGTTCGCTTTCCAGCGCGGCGTGACCCGTGGGGGTCATCGGGATCTTTTCCATGAGATTGGTCCAGGTCGCTATTATGGTTTTTCTTGTCAGTATGAAAACCGCAGCCCCGCAGCATAAGCCGCGGGGCCTCCGGTCCGGTTGACAATTACCTGACCCAATCCTGCACCTGATTTCAAGTGCGCGCGGGGCTTGCCGGCACGCAATTCCGCCTAAGCGGGCGGATTGCGGGACTTTTCCACAGAATTGCGCGAAAAAATGCCGCGCAGGGGCAGCTTCGCAAGCCCCGCCTGCAATAGAATATCAATCATATTGCACCGCCTCGTATTCGATGCCGTTGTCGTCATGAAAGTAAAACCGGCGGCCCGGTTCATAGTCGCCGTGGTTGATCGGCGTGAAACCCGCGGCCTTCACTGCAGCTTCGGTTGCGTCCAAATCCTCGACGATCACCGCCAGATGGTTCAGGCCGCCGACAATGCCATAGCTCTCCGGCGCTTTGCCTGCGGGGGTGCGCGGCGTGTAAAGCGCAAGATAGCTGGTCTCGCCGCCGGTATGCACGGTGTAGCCGCCATTCTTGGCTTCGCCTTCCCAGCGCACATGCCAGCCGAAAACCTCTTTCATCCATTTCGCAGTGGCATTGGGGTCGGCCACGGTGACGTTTGCATGTTCAAGAACTGCGCTCATTGGAAATCTCCTTCTCGCCTGAGCAAATCTGTTGATACGACTCACTCTAATTCCTAAACCTAACTTTAGCTCAAGCAGTTTTTCAGGGAGTGCACCATGCCGTCATCCGCCGGGATTTCCATTGGTTATCTGGCCGGCCGCACAGGTCTTGCCGTGTCCGCGATCCGCTATTACGAGGCGCAGGGGCTGGTGGAGCCCTGGCGCAATGCGGGCGGGCAGCGGCGGTTCCACCGCGCCGACATCCGGCGGATGAGTTTCATCATGATTGCCCAGCAGTTCGGCTTTTCGCTGCCGGAGATCCGCGGTTTCCTGCAAAGCCTGCCGGGCAGCCGCACCCCCACCAAAGAAGACTGGGCCTGCATCTCGGACAGCTTCCGCAGCCATCTGGACCAGCGAATCGAAACCTTGGTGCGGTTGCGCGACAATTTGGACGGCTGCATAGGCTGCGGCTGCCTTTCGCTTCCGAATTGCAAACTGTACAACCCCGAAGACAAGGCTGCACAGAAGGGGCAGGGACCCCGATACCTGATGGGAGACCGGCCCGAGACATGAGCTGCGGCGGAAAATGATCCTTGAATGACGAAATTGGACGCACTTTTTGTCTCAGTTGCCTGTTTTACAGGTGTTTGACGCGGAGTTTGGATTGACCGGCAGGTCTGCCAAACGCTAAGCAACCGCGAAATAATATTGCGCCCACGCACCATTGTGGGGCCGGTAGCGAATAAAAGCCAAGGAGCGCCGCAAAATGGCCGAGATTGAACGCGAAGCGATGGAATACGACGTGGTGATCGTCGGGGCCGGCCCTGCCGGTCTGTCTGCGGCCATCCGCCTGAAACAGCTGGACGCCGACCTGCAGGTCGTGGTCCTGGAAAAGGGCTCGGAAGTGGGCGCGCATATCCTGTCGGGCGCGGTGCTGGACCCCTGCGGCCTGAACGCGCTGATCCCCGACTGGAAGGAAAAGGGCGCACCGCTGAACGTCGAAGTCAAGGAAGACAACTTCCTGATGCTGGGCGAAGCCGGCCATGTCCGTATCCCGAACTTCCCGATGCCGCCGCTGATGAACAACCACGGCAACTATATCGTCTCGATGGGCAACGTCTGCCGCTGGATGGCCGAGCAAGCCGAGGAAATGGGCGTTGAGATCTTCCCAGGCATGGCGTGCTCGGAACTGGTGTACGGCGAAAACGGCGAAGTGAAGGGCGTTGTTGCCGGCGAATTCGGCAAGAACCCCGACGGCACCCCGGGCCCGTCATATGAGCCGGGCATGGAACTGCACGGCAAATATGTCTTCATCTGCGAAGGCGTGCGCGGCTCGCTTGCCAAGGAAGTGATCAATAAATACGACCTCGCCGCCGGCAAAGAAGTGCAGAAATACGGCGTCGGCATGAAAGAGATCTGGGAGATCGACCCCGCCAAGCATAGCGAAGGCACCGTCACCCACACCATGGGCTGGCCGCTGGGCAAAAATGCAGGCGGCGGGTCGTTCATCTATCACCTGGACAACAATCAGGTATACGTCGGTTTTGTGGTTCACCTGAACTACAAGAACCCGCATCTGTTCCCCTACATGGAATTCCAGCGCTTCAAGCACCACCCGGTGGTGGCCGAGCTGCTGAAGGGCGGCAAGCGCGTGGCATATGGCGCCCGTGCAATCACCGAAGGCGGCTGGCAGTCGATGCCGAAACTGGTTGCCCCCGGTGTGGCGCTGCTGGGCTGTTCGGCCGGCATGGTCAACGTGCCGCGCATCAAGGGCAACCATAATGCGATGCTGTCGGGCAAGGCTGCGGCCGAAGCTGCCTTTGACGCGATCAAGGCCGAGCGTTCGGGCGACGAGCTGACCGCTTATGAAACCGACGTGCGCGACGGCGCCATCGGCAAGGACCTGAAGATGGTCCGCAACGTCAAACCGATGTGGTCCAAATGGGGTCTCACCGCCTCGCTCGCTTTTGGCGGGCTGGACATGTGGACCAACAACCTGCTGGGCTTCTCCTTCTTTGGCACCCTGGGCCACGGCAAGAACGACGCCGAAGCGACCGAGGAGGCCTCCAAGCACAAGCCCATTGATTACCCCAAGCCCGATGGCGTGCTGTCCTTCGACCGGCTGACCAACGTGTCTTTTGCGATGACCAATCACGAGGAAAGCCAGCCCTGCCACCTGCAGCTGGGCAACGCCGACACTCCGATCCAGGTCAACCTGCCGAAATTCGCCGAACCGGCGCAGCGCTACTGCCCCGCCGGCGTCTACGAGGTGGTGGAAAAAGACGGCCAGCCGGAGTTCGTGGTCAACTTCCAGAACTGCGTTCACTGCAAGACCTGCGACATCAAGGATCCAAGCCAGAACATCACCTGGACCACGCCCCAGGGCGGTGACGGGCCGAACTACCCGAACATGTGATCGGAATTTCAGCTTTTCGGCGCGGTTTTGCCGGAATTTATGGGGCGGCCCTTGGGCCGCCCCATTGCGTGTTGACGGGCGGCGCACTACGCTTTCTTAGAAGAGCAAAGAGCAGTAAATCGTAAAGGGGTCCCGCGTGCCCGTATCCATTCTTCGCACCCTGTCCTGTGCGGCCCTGGTGGCCGCTTCCGTGCCTGCCGCGCAGGCGGAAGGGCTGGCCGGGTCCTATCTGGCCGGACGGGCCGCAACCTATGACAGCGATTTTGCTGCCGCGGCTCTGTATTATACGCAGGCCCTGGCCCGCGACCCGCAGAACCCGCTGCTGATGGAAAACGTGGTGTTTGCGCAGCTCGCCATGGGCAAGGCTGAACTGGCGGTGCCGGTCGCCGCAAGGCTGCTACAGGCTGGCGCCCGCAGCCAGGTGGCCAACATCATAATTGCAGGCGGCCATGCCGCAGATGGTGATTTCCAGGCGATCCTGGACCGCGACGCCGAACAGGAAGCAATCCATCCGCTGGTGGACGGCTTGCTGGAAGGCTGGGCGCATATCGGCAACGGCTCCATCTCCAACGCGCTCAAGACCTTTGAACGGCTGGCCGAAGATGGCAGCCTGCGGCCCTTTGTGCTTTACCACCGGGCACTGGCACTGGCCTCGGCCGGCGATTACGGCGGGGCCGAGGCGCTGTTTGCCGCCGAGGATGGCCGCCTGGCCACTCTCAGCCGCCGGGCGGCAGTTGCAAGGGTGCAGATCCTGTCGCAGCTGGGCCGCAGCGATGACGCTCGTGAAGCGCTGAATACAGCCTTCGGCAGCCGCCTGGACCCCGGGCTGGAAGCCATGAATGCGCAGCTCGCCGCCGGGGAAACGCTTGCCTACACCATCGCCCCCAGCCCGCGGGAGGGGGTGGCTGAGGTGTTTTATACCCTTGGTGCGGCGCTGAATGGCGATACAGCCAACGATTATGTGCTGATGTATGCCCGCATGGCGGCCTCACTGCGCCCCGGTCATGTGGACGCAATCCTGCTGAGCGCTGGGCTGCTGGACCAGCTGGGCCGCTACGAGCTGTCGGTTGCGACCTACAAACAGGTGCCCAGCAGCCATCCCGACTATCACGCCGCTGAAATGGGCCGCGCCGAGGCCCTGCGCCGCGCCGCCAAACCGGACGCGGCAATCGAAGTTCTGGAACAGCTGGCGCGGGACTTCCCGGAACAGCCCAGCGTCTATGTCAGTCTCGGCGATCTGCTGCGCCAGCAGGAAGACTACGCGGGCGCTGCCGGCGCTTATGACAAGGCGCTGGCCAACACATCCGAAGAGTCCGGCACCCGCTGGTTCCTCTATTATGCCCGCGGTATCTGTCATGAGCGTCTGGACCAATGGGACCAGGCCGAGGCCGATTTCCGCGCCTCGCTGGAACTGGACCCGAACCGGCCGCAGGTGCTGAACTACCTGGGCTATTCGCTTGTCGAAAAAAGCAGCAAGCTGGACGAGGCGCTGGATATGATCGAACGCGCCGTCGCGGCACGCCCAGATTCCGGCTTCATCGTCGACTCCCTGGGCTGGGTGCTTTACCGCATGGGCCAGTTTGACGATGCGGTTGCCCATATGGAACGCGCGGTTGAGCTGATGCCGGTGGACCCGGTGGTCAATGACCACCTGGGCGACGTCTATTGGGCTGTGGGCCGGGAGCGTGAAGCAGAATTCCAGTGGAAGCGGGCGCTGTCTTTTATTGATCCGGAAGACACCGATGGCGAAGCCGACCCCGAACGCATCCGCCGCAAGCTGGAGGTAGGCCTGGACGCGGTGCTGGCCGAAGAAGGCGCTGAGCCCCTGAAGGTCGCCAATGGCGGCTGAGGTCTTTGCGCCTGCCAAGATCAACCTGACCCTGCATGTGACCGGCCGCCGCGCCGACGGCTATCACCTGTTGGACTCGCTGGTGGTCTTTGCGGACACCGGGGATCTGCTGCAGCTTGATCCAGGACCTGAGCTGGCGCTGGAGGTCTCCGGCCTGTTTGCGGAAGGCGTGCCTGCGGATGAGCGCAACCTTGTTTGGAAAGCCGCCGCAGGGGCAGGCTGGACCGGCCGGATCAGCCTCGACAAGCATCTGCCCCATGGCGCAGGCATCGGAGGCGGCTCCTCAGACGCCGCTGCGGTTCTGCGGGCACTTACCAGGCAGGGCTGCGGTATTCCCGATGAATTGCCGCTGTCGCTTGGTGCTGATGTGCCGGTCTGCATGGCGGCCCGAGCGGCCCGGATGCAAGGGATCGGCGAACAAGTCGCGCCGGTGGAGCTGCCAGAGCTGCACGCGCTGCTGGTCAATTCCGGCGCACATGTCCCGACCGGGCCGGTGTTTTCCGAACTTGCCTCCCGCAACAATCCGCCGATGCCGCAGGACATTCCGGCTTTCGCCTCTGTCGAAGATTGCGCCGCGTGGCTTGGCGAACAGCGCAACGACCTGGAGGCCCCAGCCATCAGTGTTGCGCCGGAAATTGAACGGGTGCTCGCGGACCTGCGCTGCTCCCGCAACGCGCTGCTGGCCCGCATGTCCGGTTCCGGCGCCACCTGTTTTGCGCTCTACCCATCAAGGAAAGCCGCTCATTTTGCGGCCTATGAAATCGGGGCGGAGCATCCCGCGTGGTGGTGCAGTGCAGTCACTTTGACCTGAAGCACTGCGCGCGGCGGAACACGGGCACTCCCGCCAGCGGGCCGGCGCATCAAAGATGCTTGTCCGCCGTTGGGCCGGGCGCCGCGCTCACGCACGGCGCTGCAGCGCTGAACAGCTTCTTTCTGGTCAAAATACCCCGGGGGTGAGGCCGTAAGGCCGAGGGGGCAGCGCCCCCTTTGCCCCGTCAGTTCAACCGCGAAACCACGTAATCGGCCAGATCGCGCAGCATGCTGCGGATCTCGTGATCGGGCAGGGCGTCAAGTGCCGCCTTCGCTTTTGCCGCCCAGGCATTGGCGTCTTCGCGGGTGGCCTCCAGCGTCTGGTACTTCGCCATCAGCGCCAGCGCTTGCTCCAGGTCGCCGTCTTCCTGCTTGCCCTTCTCGATGGTGCGGGTCCAGAACGCGCGTTCTTCGTCTGTCGCCTGCGCCACCGCTTTGATCACCGGCAGTGTCAGCTTGCGTTCGCGGAAGTCGTCGCCGACATTCTTGCCGGTAGCCTTGCTGTCGCCCTGATAGTCCAAAAGGTCATCCGCGATCTGGAAAGCAATCCCCAGGGCGTCGCCATAGTCAAACAGCGCCTTCACCTGCGCCTCGGATGCCCCGGCGATAACGCCGCCCACTTCCGTCGCCGCCGAGAACAGCGCAGCGGTCTTGCCGCGCACCACCTGCAGATAGATGTCTTCACCGGTTTTCAGGTTCGAGGCTGCTGTCATCTGAAGCACTTCGCCCTCGGCAATGGTGGCCGAGGCATTGGCCAGGATATCCAGTACCCGCAAGGAGCCGGTCTCAACCATCAGCTGGAAGCTGCGGGCAAACAGGTAGTCGCCGACCAGAACCGAGCTTTTGTTGTCCCAGAGCAGGTTCGCTGTAGGCCGCCCGCGCCGTTGGGCGCTTTCATCAACCACGTCGTCGTGCAGCAGAGTGGCGGTGTGGATGAATTCCACCGTGGCGGCCAGTTTCAGATGGTGATCGCCCTGATAGCCGCACATCTTTGCCGCCGCCAGTGTCAGCATCGGCCGCAGGCGCTTGCCGCCGGCCTCAACCAGATGCGCGGTCACCTCGGGGATGCGTGGCGCATGTTGCGAGGCCATCCGCTTGCGGATCAGCACATTCACTGCGTCCAGTTCCTGGCTTAGCGTGGCGGCCAGCATTTCATGCGGCTTCCTGGTCATCACTTGGTCCATCACTTTCCCGCTCGCAAGGCTCGACAAGGGTGGGGCCTTGCCCTTAGATCCAATCCTATGAAAGAGCTTCTGCGCAGCACCGATCCGACGATCATGGCCTTTGCCTCCGCCCTTCTTGAGGGTGAGGATATAGACTGCTTTCAAATGGACGTAAATATGAGCATCCTGGAAGGCGGGATCGGAATTTTCCCGCGCCGCCTGATGGTGCGCGCGGATGATTACGACGATGCGTTGGTGGTGATGCGCGATAATGAAATCCCGCTGGGCCGATGACCGCATTTGCGGAAGACGCGCTGAGCTGCAACGGCTTTCTTGGCGGCAGGGTGCAGCTGTGGCAACCCGTCAAGGGATACCGTGCGGGGGTGGATCCTGTGCTGTTGGCAGCGGCAGTCCCGGCAAGGCCAGGCGAGGCGGTTCTGGAACTGGGCTGCGGTGCCGGTCAGGCTTTGCTGTGTCTTGCAGCGCGGGTGCCGGATCTGCAGCTGGCGGGGATTGAGCTGCAGCCGCCTTATGCGGAACTGGCCCGGTGCAATGCTGCGGAAAACGGTCAGGAGATCGAGGTGTTCGAGGCTGATTTATCAGCGTTGCCGGAGGTTCTGAAACAGCGCCAGTTCCATCACGTCTTTGCTAATCCGCCTTATTACAAACCGGGTGCCCATAGTCTGGCGCGCGATGCCGGCAGGCAGGTCGCGCTGGGAGAGGGCACGCCGCTGGCAGACTGGATCACAACCGCCGCCCGCCGTTTGGCGCCGAAGGGATACCTGCACATGATCCAGCGCGCCGACCGGCTGCCGGATATGCTGGCGGCCTGCAGCGGCGGCCTTGGCTCGGTCGAGGTGCTGCCGCTGGCCCCGCGCGAGGGACGTGGAGCCGAGCTGGTGATCCTGCGCGCGCGCAAGGGCGGCCGGGCGGAGTTCCGGCTGCATGCGCCGCTGATTCTGCATGAAGGCACCCGGCATGAGCGGGACGGAGACAGTTATCAGCCGCAAATCCGGGCCGTTCTGCGCGAGGCGGCGGCCTTGCCCTGGCCGGTTTAACGGGGGGTTTCCGGCGCTGCGAATATAGGGGCCGGGCGGCTCTCATTCAACTTATGCGGCTTTTTGGCAGGCGGGTTTCTGCCATAGTGCGCCTTTGCCTGCGGCAAAATGCGCGGCGCATGGCCGATATGAAAATTTCATGACAAAAATACTGCGGCTGCGGCGTGACAGACGTAAAAACTTATGGTCCACTCCTGGGTGTCAAACACATCTAGCTCAATGAAGGAGGGTTGCCATGAGCCTTAGCTCGCATCTGACCGAACTTAAGAAGAAGCACGAGCATCTGAGCATGGAAGTGGAACAGGCCCAACGATCGCCCAGTACCGATGGTCTGGAAATCGCATCAATGAAAAAGCAAAAGCTCAAGCTGAAGGAAGAGATTGAGCGGTTGGCTGCTGAAGTAGCCTGAAGAGTTCCCGCCGGGACAGATCCCGGCAACACGGTTAGGAGGGCCTGCCCGGAGTGGCGGCCCTCTTTTCATTTTGGGCGTCAGTCCCCTGCGGTCAGCTTGCCGAACCGGCCCTGGCCGCAATCAGCGCCCCGCCTGTGATCAGCGCAGCCGCCAGCGCCAGCCCCCAGGAGGCGGCGGCAATGCCCGCCAGCACCAGGATCAGCGTCGACAAGAGCGGCGCAGCGTAGCTGCTGGTGCCAAGCATCTGAATGTCGCCCTGTTTGACGCCGATGTCCCAGACATAAAACGCCAGCCCAACAGGACCAAGGCCCAGCAGCAGGGTTGAGACCCAGCCCAGCGCGCCCGCAGGCCAAACCGTCTCCTCCAGCGCGAAATGCAGCCCCCAGGAGGCGGCTGCGGTGACCAGACAGAATACCGCAACCGAACTGGTCGGCGCCTTGCCCAGCAGCCGCGACAGCACCGAATACCCGGACCAGGTCAGCGCACAGAGCAGCGCCAGCCCATAGCCGGGCAGATACTGCGCCTGAAACCCCTCGCCACCGCCTGAGATGATGGTGGCAGCCCCGGCAAAGCCCAAGCCGGCCCCGGCCAGATGCCCTGCCTTCAGATGTTCGCCGGGCAGCAGGCCGGAAAACAGCACAATCAGAAGCGGCCATAAATAGGCGATCAACCCGGCCTCCGCCGCAGGGGCCAGCCGCAACGCCGAAAAGTAAAGCAAGTGATAGCCAAAGAGACCGAGGGTGCCAAAGGCATAGACCTTCAGCGGCACCTGCCGCAGCTGACCCAGCTTGCCGGTGGCCGCGGTCCAGATCATCCCCAGCGTGCCGCCGATGGTAAAGCACAGCGCATTCAGCAGCAAGGGCGGGACGGGCTCGGTTCCGACGGTCAGTAACGCCAGAAGCGACCACAGCAAAACAGCGATGAAGCCGATGGCGGTCGCGCGGGGTCTGGTCATGGCGGCGGGATGTCCTCGACAGGAATGATCTCAAAAGCCTCCGAGACGTAGGCGGTTTTTTCAATCTCGGCAACAAACCAGTCGCGGAACGCTGCGATCTGCGGCCGCGTCTCGGTGCCGGGCGCACAAAGAAAGCGGAAATGCGCCTTGGTCTCAATTGCGGTCTTGAAAGGCGCCACCAGCCGGCCGGCATGCAGATCGGTGACTGCCATGCCGCGCCGGCCCAGGGCCACGCCGGCCCCCGCGGCAGCGGCGTCGATTGCATGGTCGGCTTGCGAGAAATGCGAGCCATGGGTTGGTTTAAAGTCGATGCCTTGGGTGCGGAACCAGGCCGGCCAATCGCAGGGCGGGTCCAGAAAATCGATGGATTCGTCAAAGATCAGCGGCGCCTCCATCAGGCTTTCAGGCGTGGTATAGCGCTCCGCCAGCTCCGGCGACATCACCGGCGTCACCCATTCCGGCGGCACTCGCAGTACGTAGTACCCCTCATCCGGGCCATAGCCGAACCGGATTGC
This sequence comes from Leisingera sp. M523, assembly GCF_025141335.1. Lineage (NCBI taxonomy): Bacteria > Pseudomonadati > Pseudomonadota > Alphaproteobacteria > Rhodobacterales > Roseobacteraceae > Leisingera > Leisingera sp. M523. The sequence goes on along the minus strand of NZ_CP081036.1, from coordinate 2,957,604 downwards.
CACATCGACGTCATCGCGGACAAAATCCAGCATCCGCAACGTGGCCGAAAACCGCAGGTCGATCTCGGGATGAGCACGGGCAAATTCATACAGCCGCGGTGCCAGCCATTTTGCCGTCAGCCCCGGCCCGGCGGTCACCGTCAGCGTGGTGTTGTCCTGCAGGCGGCGCACGGTGCGCCAGGCGGCGGTCAGAGCCTCGAATCCTTCCGCCGCTCCGGGGGCCAGTGTCTTTCCCGCCTCAGTCAGCTCTACCGCGCGGTTCAGGCGGCGGAACAGCGGCTGGCCCAGATGCTCTTCCAGTGATTTGATCTGAAACGACAGCGCCGCTGGGGTCACGTTCAGCTCCTCCGCCGCCTTGGCAAAGGACATGTGGCGGGCCGCGGCATCAAAGGCGCGCAGGGCGGTGAGGGGCGGCAGGCGGTCAGACATCTCACACAAGTACAACTTAACTGAACCTCTGCAAAGTCTCGTTTGTGCGATTGACGGAACGTCTTCATATTGGGTGCAGGTAAAGGATACTGATCCGAAAAGGAGGCCGAAGATGCTGGAATACTCTGCTGATGCCGCCGTGAAGTCTGCCATGGCCCGTGCCCATACCGAGCGCGGTCAGGTGCTGAAAAATGGGCTGAAACTGGCCTGGACCCGGCTGTTTGGCGCACGGTCTGTACCAGCCCTCCGCCCCAAGATTTCCCGCTGGGCCTGAGCGCGCTCTGTTTCGAGAAAAGGCACTTACGGGATAGGAAAAGGGCCGGTCCACCAGGACCGGCCCTTGCCGTTTCAACTGCCGGAACAGTTTAGACGAAGAACTGCGCGCCGTTGGCGGAGATGGTCGAGCCATTGATGAAGCCCGATTCGTCAGACGCCAGGAAGGCGACGCAGCGGGCGATCTCTTCCGGTTCACCCAGACGGCCGGCCGGGATTTGGCCGATGATCGACTCGCGTACCTTTTCCGGGACCGCCATCACCATCTCAGTCGCGATATAGCCAGGGCAGATCGCATTGGCGGTGATGCCTGCGCGCGCGCCTTCCTGGGCCAGCGATTTCACGATGCCCAGATCGCCCGCTTTGGTCGCGGCATAGTTCACCTGGGCGAACTGGCCCTTCTGGCCGTTGATCGAGGAGATCACGACAACGCGGCCGAACTTGCGCTCGCGCATGCCGGGCCAGATCGGGTGAACGGTGTTGAACACGCCGGTCAGGTTGGTGTCGATCACTTCCTGCCATTGCTGCGGCGTCATCTTGTGGAACGGCGCGTCGCGGGTGATGCCGGCATTGGCGACCACGATGTCGATTGGACCCAAATCCGCTTCGACCTTGGCAATGCCGGCGGCGCTGTCTTCGTAGTTGCCAACATTCCACTTATAGGTCTTGATGCCGGTTTCGTCGGTGAATTTTGCCGCGGCTTCGTCATTGCCGGCATAAGTGGCGGCGACATTGCAGCCCTGCGCCTTCAGCGCTTGGGAAATTGCTGCGCCGATGCCGCGGGAGCCGCCGGTGACGAGTGCAGTACGTGCCATTCAAGAATCCTCCAGTATTAGTCTCTTGGTAATCTTGCTACAGTTTTCATTTTGCGGGCGCAACAATATTGCGTGATGATTTTTCTGCGGTGCCGCAAGAAAATTGTCGCACCCACAGTATATACTTGTTTTGTAAAAGAAAAAGGACGCCGCAGGGGCGTCCTTCACTTTTTGCGGTTTTGTGCCGGTTACGGGCGTTCAACGCACAAGGCAACGCCCATGCCGCCGCCGATGCACAGGGTGGCCAGGCCTTTTTTTGCGCCGCGGCGTTTCATTTCGAACAGCAGTGTGTTCAGCACCCGGCAGCCCGAGGCGCCGATCGGGTGGCCGATGGCAATGGCGCCGCCGTTCACGTTCACAATCGACGGATCCCAGCCCATGTCCTTGTTCACGGCACAGGCCTGGGCTGCAAAGGCTTCGTTGGCTTCGACCAGATCCAGGTCGCCGACCGACCAGCCGGCCTTTTCCAGCGCCTTGCGCGACGCATAGATCGGGCCGACGCCCATGATCGACGGATCCAGGCCGGCCGTGGCATAAGATGCAATACGGGCCAGCGGTTCGATGCCGCGCTTTTCGGCTTCATCGGCGCTCATCAGCAGGGTGGCGGCAGCACCGTCGTTCAGGCCCGAGGCATTGGCAGCGGTGACAGACCCGTCCTTGGCAAAGGCCGGACGCAGTTTCTGCATCGCTTCCATGGTGGCGCCGTGACGGATGTATTCGTCCTGGTCCACCACAATGTCGCCCTTGCGGTGCTTGACGGTAAAGGCGGCGATCTCATCGGCGAACTTGCCGGCTTTCTGCGCCGCTTCCGCCTTGTTCTGCGAAGCAACGGCAAACTCGTCCTGCATCTCGCGGGAGATCTGCCACTGCTCGGCCACGTTTTCAGCGGTCTGGCCCATATGGTAGCCGTTGAAAGCGTCCCACAGACCATCGCGGATCATGGTGTCGATATATTTCATATCGCCCATCTTCTGGCCGGCCCGCAGATGTGCTGCATGGGGGCTGAGGGTCATGTTCTCCTGGCCGCCGGCGGCCACGATCGAGGCATCGCCCAGCATGATGTGCTGTGCGCCCAGTGCCACGGCGCGCAGACCCGAGCCGCACACCTGGTTAAGGCCCCAGGCGGCGCTTTCCTGCGGCAGACCGGCGTTGATGTGGGCCTGACGGGCCGGGTTCTGGCCCTGTGCGGCGGTCAGAACCTGGCCAAGGATGGTTTCCGAGACTTCGGATTTGTCCACGCCGGCCCGCTCCACCACGGCTTCCAGCACGGCTGCGCCCAGATCGTGGGCAGGGGTGTTGGCGAACGAGCCGCCAAAGGAGCCGACGGCGGTGCGCGCGGCGGATGCAATTACAACATTGGTCATTGATTTCTGGTCCTCTGCCATCAATTCAGGTCTTCCGGGGGATCTTTGCGCGCGGGATGTGAAATCGGACGCGCAATAATCTTTCCCGTATCCTCCGGGTGTCGACATAATCTATTGCTGCATGTGCAGCAATTGACAGGGTGTCTCAGGGGGGGCAGCAGAGTCAACCGCCAGAAACGCCTCGCGGCACAGGATTCCCGTCAGCCGGAGGAGAACCTTCCGCAAAGCAGCGAAACAACACGCAAACTGCGTCAGCAGCCTGGTCTTTGAATGCGCTGGAATTGCAGGGCTGGCAGGACAGGGGCACTGATGTGAATAGGATAGAGGCAGCGCAAGGAAACCCTTGCCCTTCGCAGGGCGCTTTTGCGGCGCCTTGATCGGAGCAGGGCCGGGCCGGCAGGTGTCCTGATCTCAACTGCGTCCTGAACGTCCTCACCCCGTGAATGGGGCCATGTGAACCTTCTGACCAGGGAGGTTTCCGCGACCGTCCGCGGTGTCAGCTCCCCTGGCGTGCTCAGCTTGCCTCCCGGCGCTGCTTCATGTCCTCAATCCAGGGCGGCGAGACGGAAGGTGCGCCAAACAGGTAGCCCTGCAGGCAATCAACGCCGTTTTCGACCAGGAATTCCGCATCCTCCTGGCTTTCCACCGATTCCGCGACGGTGAACATGTCAAATTGCTTGGCAATGCCGACCAGGGCGCGGACAACGGACTGGTTGTCATGACTGGTGTGGATACCGCGAACGAATTGGCCGTCGATCTTGACCGCATCAAAGAAGAACTGGCGGAAATGGCCGATCGCGGTGGTGCTGGCACCGAAATTGTCCAGCGCAAAGGCGATCCCGTGCTGTTGCATCCGCCCCATGAAATCTGTCACCAGTTCCGGTGCCGCCATCGCCGAAGCCTCGGATATCTCCAGCACCAGCCGCTCACCCAGCGTTGCGTCGCGTTTCAGGAACCGGTCCAATACGTTTACCCAGCGCTGATAGCCGATGGAGCGGGCCGACATGTTCACGGACAGGCGGATCCGCGGGTATTTATCCAGCGCCCGCAATCCATGCTGCAGGGCCAGGCAGTCCATCTCGCGGCCAATTTCCTTGTCTTCGACCACATGCATGAATTCACGGGCGGGAATCACCCGGCCTGTCGGGTCCAGAACCCGGATGTAGCCCTCGTAAAACGCCACCCCATGCGGCGCCATTGCCTGCATGACGGGCTGATAGGCCAGCACGGTCTGATTGTGGCGCACCGCATCTGCAACCATGTCCAGGGTGGAGCGGTCCCGCCCGGTCACCGCTGCGTTCAGCGGATTTTCAGAGCCTTCGGGTAAATCTGCATTGGCGTTGAGTATGGTCATGTGCTGCTGGGGCCCTGTTCCGGCAAAGGTGTGGCACAGTATGGTGCTCCCGGCAGTTTCACGCAAAAGGGTTGAAGTGGAATTAAAGTTCGAATTTGAATGATCTGCCTGATGCCACCGCGGTAGGCTTAGCCGTCAAAGCCGGGAGTGCCTGCATCTTCGGGGTGGCGGGCGAGGTGGTCTGCCTTGATCCCGGCTGAGGTGCTGCGGCTGCCATCGTGGCTGTAACCCGGCGGCGCAAAAGCATAAAGAAACCGCTGTTTCCAGCTGAGGCCGGGTTGGGCCATGTCCTTGAAAATGCCCGCCCATTCATGAAAGGCGACGCGCAGCGGATTGAAAGTGGCGATGTTGTGGACCAGGCCGAAATCGGGGCGGTCGTGATCCTGCTCGGGCACAAAGGTGCCGAAAATCCTGTCCCAGATGATGAAAACGCCGGCATAGTTGCAATCCAGATACCGTGCATTGCGGCCGTGATGGGCGCGGTGGTGGCTGGGGGTGTTCATCACCGCCTCGAACCAGCGCGGCAGGCGGCTTATCGTCTCGGTGTGAATCCAGAACTGGTATATCAGGTTCAGCCCGCCGCAAAACAGCACCAGCGCCGGATGGAACCCCAGCAGCACCATCGGCGCCTTCACCACCATCATGAATGTGAAGGTCCCGGTCCAGGTCTGCCGCAGCGCGGTTGTCAGGTTGTAGTGCTGGCTGGAGTGATGATTCACGTGAGACGCCCAGACCCAGCGGACCCGGTGACCGAAGCGATGCACCCAGTAATAGCGCAGATCGTCCAGCACAAAACACAGCAGCACCGCCCACAGGGACGTGCCCATGTCCAGCGGTGTGATCTGCCACAGCAGCATCAGCAAGCCCCAGGCGGCAAAGCCCAGCAGCAGCCCTTCGGCGACGCTGCCCGCGCCCATGATCAGCGAGGTGACGGCATCGCGCGTCTCGTACCGGCCGCCGCGTTTCTTCAGCGCGATCCACAGCAGTTCTGCGAGGATGGCAGCGATGAAGAACGGCACTGCAAGCTGAGTCACATCGGGGTAATGGATGGGGGTGGTCATGCGGTCTCCGCTGCGGTTGCGACCTGCGCCAGCCATTCCCGGCGCTCGTACTCTGACAGGGAAAGGGAAACGCCGGGAGCCGTGACGTCGTTGAAATCAAAGCGCAACCCGGCCCCAGTCTCGCGGACTTGAGCTGCGGTCAGGTGGCGGCCAACCGTGTCAGCACCGAAGGCCCAAAGGAGCCCGGGGCCAGCCTTGGTTATCACCAGCGCGGCTTGCCCGCTGGAGGCAGGCGTCACCTGTGTGATGGAATCGGCAGGAAACTGGCGGAGCCAGGCGGCGCGGCTGTTTTCGTGCGTCAACACGGCCTGCCGGGACCGTCCTGTCAGGTGCAGCAGCACCGCAATGGCGGATATCCCGCCCGCAACCAGGGCCAGCAGCAGTTCAAGCGGCATTACGTCCTCCCGCGGGCAGATTGCCGGCCCGCCGGGAAGCTGTCAAAGGTAGCGTGGGGTCAAGCAAGTCCGCCCTACCGGCAGGGACGGGTAGGCAAACCGCGCGCCGGCGTTTCTGGCTTAAACCGTGGCAGCGGCGCGCTGCGGCTTTGCCAGAACCTGCATCTGCACCACTTGTTCAACAAAGGGCACCAGCCCTTCGGATCCTGAAGACCGGTCCTTCAGATGGATGCAGACGTCCGGGCGCAGCGCTGCAATGATACCAATGAGATCGCCGCGGATCTGGTCGTCCAGGCCCGCGCCCATGATTACGCATTCTATACGCGGCTCACTTTCCAGCTGGCGCACCACCTCGGGCTGGTCATGCGCGCCGAGCCAATGGATCGGCAGATGGTCCAGCTCCTCTGCGACATTGCCAATCACATGCGGCAGCTTGCCGATCAGTAACACAACAGGTTTCATTTCACTCTCCACCCTATACACGGGCGTCCTGCTGGGACGTCCCTCATGACTAAAGTAGTGTGAAGTTCCGCCGGGTCAGGTGACGGCCGCTAGGGCTTTGTTACATGAATGACATGGCATTCTTGTCCTTTTCCCGCCATAACATTTTGAACTAGGTGAGCCGACGTGTTTGCATTGATTCCATTCACACTTTTTTCACAATATCGGAGAGCGGTGGCTCTTGCCTCAACTTCGGAGCTTAAATTTCTGCTATATCCAGGGTGCCCGTATTTAGTCGTCGCGAACGCACCAAATTTTCCGTCTTTCTGCCTTCTTTGGTATTCCTTGAAGAGGCGGTTTCCGGTTTGGCTTAGTCTGATGCCTTCGCCTGAGGACGGTTTTTTGGGGCCGACTGTAGCATAAAGTGCGCAATGTGACGGGTTCTCAGATTTGAGGCGGCAAGATTCTAGGGCGCTTTGCTTTGCTAGCGCGAGGTTTCTTGTGTCCCAGAACTCGCCAGAGATGTCCTCCTGGCTATTGACGTAGAGAGCGCCATAGTAATCTGCGTTCTTCCTAAAGTAGGCGAACCGTTTTTTTACATCGCCCCGCAACCTCAGATCTGAATGAAGAGCGAGTTTGGGTCTATGTCCTTCGAGTAAAATCTCATCAGCCTGGACATCGGTGCTATTAGAAAAAAGCGCTGTTGCGGCCACTGCCGCGCTGAAAAGGTATGTTTTCAATGTGGTCTCCTGGGGCCAGTATTCCGGCCCCAAGCTACTCAATTGAATTTCACGCGCAAGCTACTTTGACGCGATCATCGCCTTCACGATATCCTTGGCGCTGCCCGAGTTCCACTCGGCATCGCCCAAGAGCCGGGCCACTTCCTTGCCTTCGCGGTCCAGCAGCACTGTGATCGGCAACCCGATCACTGCCATCTCGCGCGCCAGCGCCTGCTTCGGATCCTGGTGGCGCGGCAGGTTGGTGATGCCGTTCTCATCAAAAAACTTCTGAATGCCTGCGGGCGAGTTACGGCCCGTTGCGATGGTCAGGACCTCGAAATCCTCGCCGCCCAGTTCCTCTTGCAGCTCAGCCAGTTGCGGCATTTCCTTGCGGCAGGGGGCGCACCAGGTGGCCCAGAAGTTCAGCAGAACCACCTTGCCCTGGTAGTCCTCCAGGCTGGCGGTACCGGCGCCGTCGGCCAGCTCAAACGCGGTGGCGGACACATCCCGCGGCTCGGAATGCACGACCAGGCGGCGGAGGCTGTCTTCACGCAAGCCCTCCAGCTGCGCCTGATCCGCCGCACCAGCGGCATTTGCACCCAAGGTCAGGGCCATATAAAGGGAAAGCTGACGAAACAGACGCATATTATCTCCGGGGTTCCACACCATGACAGATCAATCCTCGAACCAGATGTGGGGCGGCCGCTTTGCCGCAGGTCCCGACGCGATCATGGAGGCGATCAATGCCTCGATCGGGTTCGACAAGCGGATGGCAGCACAGGACATCGCAGGCTCCAGGGCCCATGCGGCAATGTTGGCCGCAGCAGGCGTTATTACGGATAATGATGCTAAGGCCATTCGGGAAGGGCTGCTCACCGTTTTGTCAGAGATCGAGGGCGGAACTTTTCAGTTTTCCACCGCCCTGGAAGACATCCACATGAATGTGGAGGCCCGGCTGAAAGACATCATCGGCGAGCCGGCAGGCCGCCTGCACACGGGCCGGTCGCGCAATGACCAGGTGGCGACCGATTTCAAACTCTGGGTGCGCGACCAGCTGGACGCGGCGGAATCAGGTCTCTTGGCGCTGATCCGCGCGCTTCTGTCGCAGGCCGAGGCGGGCGCCGATTGGGTGATGCCGGGCTTTACCCACCTGCAGACTGCGCAGCCGGTGACCTGGGGCCATCATATGATGGCTTATGTGGAAATGTTCGGCCGCGATCTGTCTCGTGTGCGCGATGCGCGCAAACGTATGAACGAATCGCCTCTGGGCGCGGCGGCGCTGGCAGGCACCTCTTTCCCCATAGACCGGGAGATGACGGCAAGCGCGCTGGGCTTTGACCGCCCTGCAGCCAACTCGCTGGATGCGGTCAGCGACCGCGATTTTGCGCTGGAGTTCCTGTCTGTGGCCTCGATCAGCGCCGTGCATCTGTCGCGTTTCGCCGAAGAGCTGGTGATCTGGTCCTCGGCCCAGTTCCGGTTTGTGACCCTTAGCGACCGGTTCTCCACCGGCTCGTCGATCATGCCGCAGAAAAAGAACCCGGACGCAGCCGAGCTGATCCGCGCCAAGGTGGGCCGCATTTTCGGTGCAAATACCGCGCTGATGATGGTGATGAAGGGGTTGCCGCTGGCCTATTCCAAGGACATGCAGGAAGACAAGGAACAGGTCTTTGATGCCGCTGACAACTGGATGCTGGCGCTAGCGGCGATGGAAGGCATGGTCAAGGACATGACCGGCAACCGCGTTGAGCTGGCGGCGGCGGCCGGGTCCGGATTTTCCACCGCGACCGACCTGGCCGACTGGATGGTCAGAGTGCTGAAGGTGCCGTTCCGCGATGCCCACCATGTGACCGGAACACTTGTGGCCATGGCCGAAAGCCGCGGCTGCGACCTGCCGGATCTGTCGCTGGCAGACATGCAGGGTGTGCATGCAGAGATCACCCAAGATATCTTCACTGTGCTTGGCGTTGAGAATTCGGTAAACTCGCGTATGTCTTATGGCGGCACTGCGCCGGCGCAAGTGCGCGCGCAGATCGCCCGCTGGACAGAGATTCTGGCAAGCTGAGGCCGCGAGGCTCGGCCCGCGGCAAGGAGGCAGAAAATGCGCAACATGATCTTTGCATTGCTTGGTCTGGCGGTTCTGGCCGCCTGCGGCGTCGATGGCGAACCGGTGCAGCCGACACTGAACGCCGGTGTCGGCGTCGGGGACAGCGGTGTCCACGTGGGCGGCGCGGTCGGGCTGCACAAGGGGCCAGTCAGTGTTTTCCTGGGGTTCTAGCGGCCCGCGCACTTGACGCGGTGCCGTTGACACACCACCTCTGAACCGTCCCTGCCGACCGCTGGGACGGTTTTCATTTGGGGATTTTGTGATGAAAGCTGCAGTTGTACTTCTGTGCCTGATTGGGCTTGCAGCCTGCGATACCGGACCGCGGGCATCCAAACCGCCGCAAAAGCAAGAACCCGCGGCAACCGGGGTGTCGGTTTCCGGATATGGCCGGGTCGGGGTTTCTCATACGTTTTAAGCGCAAGCTTTCTTGCCGTTCGGGCTTTCGGCCCGCCCGGTTGCTGGCTTCTGCTGTCCGTTCTGCAATTAAGTGCTGAGCTTCAACAGTAAGGAATGGCGGCGCGGCCATGGAGGCGGAGGCGGGACGGGAGGTTCCTCCCGCACGCTGAAACTTGTCTCTGCGTGCCCTTGCCAAAGGGCCCTGTTCCAATGTGCCGGGGATGTCAGACCCAGCGGTGACCGCGATCAAAGCGAGAATGGCCTATTGGGTTTAAGATGCAGTGACAGGCGCGCGCGCCGGGGGCGCAACGCTTTGATGCAGCGTGCGGATGCGGCTGTTGCGCAGTGAGTATTTCTGAAAAGATGAAGCACCAGCCCGTGCCTTTTCACCTTTTTCCAAATACTCAAAAACTCAAAGACGGCCAACCGCGAGGCGCTTTCCGCAATACTCCCGCCCTTTGCAAAGGGTATTCAAAGTTTATACGTCACGGCGGGCGCATGTTCGATACATCTGCGGGGGGCGGGAGAGCGCCTTGTCTCCTGCAGAGGGCAGAGGCGGAATCATTTGATCCATCTGCCCCTTTTGCCCTAAACGCGGGGCCATGGATCATTTTCTCTACCGCGACGGCGCGCTTTTCGCCGAAGACGTTTCCATCTCCGAGATCGCCGCGGCGGTGGGCACTCCGTTCTACGTCTATTCCACCGCAACTCTGCTGCGCCACTTCCGCCTGTTTGACGAGGCGCTGAAGGGCACTGAGCACCTGGTCTGCTATGCGATGAAGGCCGCCAGCAATCAGGCGATCCTTAAAACTCTGGCCGAGGCCGGGGCGGGCATGGATGTGGTCAGCCAGGGCGAATACCTGCGGGCCAAGGCCGCGGGGGTTCCGGGGGACAGGATTGTTTTTTCCGGCGTCGGCAAGACGGCAGAGGAAATCCGGGTGGCCCTGACCGGCGGCATCCGCCAGTTCAACGTCGAATCCGAGCCGGAAATGGAAGTGATCAGCGCCGTGGCGCTGGAGCTGGGCGCTGTGGCCCCCATCACTATCCGGGTCAATCCGGATGTGGACGCCAAGACCCATGCCAAGATTGCCACCGGTAAATCCGAGAATAAATTCGGCATTCCGATTGCCCGCGCGCGGGACGTCTATGCCCGCGCCGCCGCCCTGCCGGGGTTGGACGTGGTCGGGATTGACGTTCACATCGGCTCGCAGCTGACCGATTTGGAACCGTTCCGGCTTGCCTATCAAAAGGTGGCGGAGCTGACGGAAACCCTGCGCGCCGACGGCCACGATATCCGCCGCCTTGATCTGGGCGGCGGTCTGGGCATTCCTTACGAGCGTTCCAACACCGCGCCGCCCCTGCCGGTGGAATACGGCAGGATGGTCAAGGAGACGCTGGGCCATCTGGGCTGCGAGATCGAGATTGAGCCGGGGCGGCTGATTGCCGGCAACGCGGGCCAGCTGGTGTCCAAGGTGATCTATGTGAAATCGGGCGAGGGCCGTGATTTCCTGATCCTGGATGCGGCGATGAACGACCTGATCCGCCCGGCGATGTATGAGGCGCATCACGATATCGTGCCGGTGCAGGAGCCTGCGCCAGGTGCCGAGAGCCAGCCTTATGACATTGTCGGCCCTGTTTGCGAAACCGGCGATACCTTTGCCAAACAGCGCGATCTGCCGCCCTTGGCAGCGGGCGATCTGGTGTCTTTCCGCAGTGCCGGTGCTTACGGCGCGGTGATGGCAAGCGAGTATAATTCGCGCCCGCTGATCCCCGAAGTGCTTGTGCATGGGGATCAATTTGCGGTTATTCGCCGGCGGCCGGACTATGAAGAGATGATAAACCGCGATACCATCCCGGAGTGGCTCTGACGCGATCCGGCGCGGGCCATCAGAACGTGAGGCCCGTATGTCCTTGTTCCGCCGAGATGACCGGCAGGCCGATCCGGTCCTGAAACGCCTGCGCTGGCCTGTGCTGCTGACGCAGGCCGGACTTGTGGCCGAACGGGCGATGCGGGGCTTCTGGCCGCTGGCCTCGGTGCTGATGACGGCGCTGGCGGCGCTGATGCTGGGCCTGCATCTGCTGCTGCCGGAAACAGCGGTTTGGGCCGCTTCAATTGCTATTGTTGTGAGTGCCGCAGCTGCCGCGGGCTGGGGTGCCTGGAGGTTCCGCTGGCCTGCCCGGGGCGAGGCTTTGGCGCGTCTGGACGAAACCCTGCCGGGGCGGCCGGTTGCAGCGATGCTGGACACCCAGGCTATCGGGGCAGAGGACGCCGCCTCGATCGCCTTGTGGAACGCGCATCAGCGCCGGATGGCTGAGGCCGCGGCACAGGCGCGGGCGCCTGCACCGGATCTGAACGTTGCCGCAGCGGACCCTTACGCGTTGCGATACGTTGCGGGGTTGTTTCTGGTGGTGGCGCTGCTGTTCGGGTCGATCTGGCAAGCAGTGTCGATCAAGGAGCTGGGAGCGGAGGGCGCAACCGTCCTCAGCGGACCGGCCTGGGAAGGCTGGGCAGAGCCGCCCGCCTATACCCGCTTGCCGGTTCTGTATTTGAACGACCAAGCCGGGGGTATCTTGAAGCTGCCGGAAGGCAGCCGCGTCACCCTGCGGTTCTATGGCGAGGCGGGGGCGCTTAACCTGTCGCAGAGCGTCACAGGCCAAAGCGCAGAACAGCCGCCGGACTTGGACGGTGCGATCGAATTCGACGTCACCCGCAGCGGCTCAGTTTCAATCGATGGCTCCGGCGGGCGCAGCTGGCAGGTGGAGGTGATCCCGGATCATCCGCCCAAAGTCGCGGTTGCGGGCCAGCCGGAGCTGGAAAATGACGGCTACACAACGCTGGCCTTTGCGGCTCGCGATGACTATGGCGTCGCCGCGGGTCAGGTCCGGATTGCACTGGATCTGGCTGCGGTGGAGCGCCGTCACGGGCTGGCGGCAGACCCCGACCCGCGCGAGGCGCTTGTGCTGGATCTGCCGTTGCCGCTGTCAGGCTCGCGCAAGGAATTTACCGAAAAGCTGATCGAGGATTTTGCCCGGCACCCTTGGGCCAACCTGCCGGTGGTGTTCACGTTCTCGGCAGTGGACGAGGCCGGGCAGTCCGCGGCGGCTGCCGGCTTTGGCACCGAGCTTGTCACCCGCCGTTTCTTTGACCCGCTGGCGGCTGCGGTGATCGAACAGCGCCGGGATTTATTGTGGGCGCGCACCAATGCGCCGCGGGTGGCGCAGATCCTGCGCACCCTGTCGCACCGCCCCGAAGGCCTGTTCCGCGACTATGGCGGTTACCTGCGGCTGCGCACCATCCTGCGGCGGCTGGAAAGTTATACCGTGCAGGGCAGCATTTCCGAGCCACAGCAGGCGGAAATCACCGCTGCGCTGTGGGATCTTGCGATCCAGCTGGAAGAGGGCGACGTGGGCGACGCGCTGGAACGGATGCAGCGGGCGCAGGAACGGCTGAGCCAGGCCATGCGCGATGGCGCCAGCGATCAGGAGATCGCCCAATTGATGCAGGAGCTGCGCGAGGCGACCCAGGACTATATGCGCCAGCTGAGCCGGCAGGCAGAGGCGAACGGCGAGGTAATGGAGCCGGGTGAGATGCCCGAGGACATGATGACTCTCAGCCAGGATGACCTGCAAGCGATGATGGACCGCATCCAGGAGCTGATGGAGCAGGGCCGCATGGCCGAAGCCGAGCAGGCGCTGCGCGAGTTTCAGGAAATGATGGAAAACATGCGGATGACCCGCGCGCAGCAGGGGCAGGGCCAGGGCGACGAGGGCCGCCAGGCGATGGAGGGGCTTGGTGAAACCCTGCGGGAGCAGCAGGGGCTTTCCGATCAGGCCTTCCGCGACCTGCAGGAGCAGTTCAACCCCGGCGCCCGCAGCGGCGAGAGCCAGGGTAACGAAGGCCGCGACGGCGGTCTGGGCCGCGGCCAGAGCCATCAGGGCGGGCAGGGCGGTGACAGCGGCCAGGACGGACAAGGCAGTGATGGTGCGGACAGCCGCAATCCCGAAGGCTCCGGCCCTGATGGCCGCGAGCAGCCGGGCGCGGGCGGCTCGCTTGCAGACCGCCAGCAGTCCCTGCGCCGGCAATTGCAGCGCCAGCAGGAGGGATTGCCCTATCTGGACGGTGAGGCCGGCGATGCCGCCCGCGAAGCCCTGGACCGGGCGGGCCGTGCGATGGAGGGCGCAGAAGATGCACTGCGCGGCGGTGATATGGCCGAGGCGATTGACCAGCAGTCCGAGGCGATGGAAGCGCTGCGCGAAGGCATGCGCAACCTGGGCGAAGCGCTGGCGCAGCGCGAAGACGGCCAGCGCAATGGCCAGGGGCAACCTTCGGCCACGGCTGAGGGCGAGCGGCTGGACCCGCTGGGCCGCGGCAACGGATCGGTGGATGATGGCGGCAAGGTGGGAGAGGGCAATGCCTACCGCCGCGCCTGGAATTTGCTGGAGGACATCCGCCGCCGGGCAGGAGAGCGTGAGCGCAGCGAGCGGGAGCGCAATTACCTGCAACGGCTGCTGGACAGGTTCTGAAATCCGGCCGCCAGCGGCAACCGGTGTCTTAAACGCCAGGAAAAGGACGCTGACCGAACGGTGTTACGGGGGTGGCGTTACTGGGTGCTGGTCAGGGATCTGACCTGGCCATCCAGCCACAGCCGCATCTGATCCACCCAGCCGACATAACTGCTGAGCGCCGGATCCGCTTGCGGCAGTTTTTCCGAGATCAGCGGCGCGTTGTCATAGACCATGACCAGCATCAATGCGGCAATCACCGACAGTGAAAACCCGCGGGCAAAGCCGCTTTTGCGCCGCACCGGCAATTCTTCCGAGGCGGCCTGCGGTGCAGGGGCCGCACTGCCTGCAGAGCGCAAAGTTGAATTGATTTCTTCTATATCCGGCAGCAATTCCTTGCGCGAGCCGGTTTCAGCTGCGGCCAGCTGGCGCGGGTCTTCACCGCGGATGCGGGCCATCCGGTCGCGGGCCTGGCGGCTGCGGCGGGCGGCCTCGTCTTCCGGCGTTGCGGCTTCCTCGAGACCCAGATCAGGCTGCGTTTCCAGGCCGTGGCCCTCTGCCGCCCGCAGCGAGACTTCGCGCTCGGCCTCCTCGCGCAGGATATCGGACAAGGCAGGATCCAGAGCACGGGTCCGCTGCGGCGCTGGCGGCGCCGCGGGCTCCTCGTCTGCGGCCTCCGTTTCATCCGCGTCCGGCTGGCCGTCCGGATCATCCTCTACGCGGGTCTCCGGTGCGCCGGCTGCGGGTTCCGCCGGAACCTGCAGCTCCGGAACAGGTGCAGGGGGGGCGTCCGGGATTTCGCCTGTGGATTTGTCCGGGATTTTACCTGTGGTCTGGTCTGGGACGTCCCCGGGCATGTCCGGCTCAGGGTGTTCTTCTGCTGCTTGCGAAAGTGCTTCGCCTTTTGCGCCCGTGTCCGGCGCGTCTTCCTCAGCGGTGCGTGCTGCAACAGCCCCCGCTGCCGCCTGAAACCAGGTCTGGCCGCAATTGGAGCACTGCACATCCCGGCCTTCGTCGGGGATCACGTCCTCGGGAACTTCGTACTGGGCTGCACAATTCGGGCAGGTCAGGCGCATCATGCTCTCCTCGGCACCATCCTGCCGGCCAGCAGGCGGCAGGTTGTTTTTCAAGGGATTATATGCAGGCCGGCGGCCCGGTGAAAGGGTCAATTGCCGTTGCCGCCCCAGCCTGGCGGCGGCGGGGGTTTCCCGGCAACAGAGCCCCATTGAAACTGCTGGTCCCTTGGGGCAAAACACCAAAGCGCGCAATCTGCGACGCAATCGGGGGGCAGCAGTGATCGAGCTGGAGAATGTGGGCTATAATTACGGCGGCGGCGAGCTGCTGGACGGGGTGTCAGTGCAGCTGGCGCCAGGCTCTTTTCATTTCCTGACCGGCCCGTCCGGGGCGGGCAAGACGACGCTGCTGAAACTTTGCTATGGCGCGCTGATGCCGACCTCGGGCCGGGTGCGGGCCTTTAATATGGATGTAAAGGGGCTGGACCGCGATCAGATGGCCCATCTGCGCCGCCGCGTCGGGGTTGTGCACCAGGATTGCCGGTTCCTGGACCATTTGCCGGTGATCGAGAACATCGCCCTGCCGCTGCTGGTTTCCGGGCGGGAACTGACGCATGAGGAACCCAACTTGCGCGAGCTGCTGAATTGGGTCGGCCTGTCTGAACGTGCCCATGCGCTGCCGCCGGAACTGTCGGGCGGTGAGCGGCAGCGGGCGGCGCTGGCCCGGTCAGTCATCCTGTCGCCGGATGTGATTATCGCGGATGAACCGACGGGTAACGTGGACTGGGAAATGTCGCAGCGGCTGCTGCAACTGCTGGTCGAGCTGAACCGGATGGGCAAGACCATTCTGGTGGCGACCCATGATCTGTCGCTGATCCGGGCGGCCAAGAACCAGGTGCAGGCCCGGGTGCTGCGGATCTCCAACCGGCAATTGCAGCTGGCGGGGGCGGACCTATGACCGAGGGCAAACTGCGCAGGCTGATCCTGGGTGATACCCAGGCCAACCGGGTGGTGCCGCCAAGCGGCTTTACCGCCCATTTGACATTGTTTGTTTCCGGCGCGATGGCCTTTCTCGCTGTCTTTGCGCTGGCGCTGTCGATGGCCTCCGGGCGGCTGGCAGACCAATGGGCCTCAGAACTGGCGCGGGCTGCAACCCTGCGCATCAACGCGCCGGCAGAGCAGCGCGCAGCACAGACCGAGGCGGCACTGGAGATTCTGCGCCAGACACCGGGTGTGGCCACCGCACGCGCGCTGTCGGGAGAGGAACAGGCAGCCCTGCTGGCGCCCTGGTTCGGCTCCAGCCTGCCGGTTGGCAGCCTGCCGCTGCCGCAGCTGATCGAAGTCACCGGCGAGGATCCCGGATATGACGCTGCCGGGCTGCGCCTGCGGCTGCAGGCCGAAGTGCCGGGCGCGGTTCTGGATGACCATACCCGCTGGCGTGCCCCGCTGGTCGATGCCGCCCGGTCGCTGCGCAGGCTGGCCTGGGTGTCGATCCTGCTGATCGGCAGCGCAACGGCGGCAATGATCACCCTGGCCGCCAATGCGGCCCTTGCCGCCAATGCGCAGGTGATTGAGGTTCTGCGGCTGGTCGGGGCGCTGGACAGCTATATCGCCCAGGCTTTTATACGCCGCTTTACTCTGCGCGCCTTAAGCGGCGCTGCAGCGGGGGTGGCCCTTGGCATGATTGGCGTCTGGCTGATGCCGGAAGCCTCGGATGAAGGCGGCTTCCTGACCGGTCTCGGCTTTCAGGGCTGGGGCTGGCTGGTACCGCTGGTGATCCCGGTACTGGGCGCGCTGGTGGCCTTTGCCGCCACCACCCGAGCCGCCACCAAACGTTTGGGAGCACTGTCGTGAAAAACCCGGTTCAATGGCTGCGTTCAGCTGTCTTTCTGCTGCAGATGTATCTGGCAATGCTGGTGCTGGGGCTGTTGTTTGCTCCCTGGGCCGCGGTATCCCCCAAGGGTGCGCGCACGGCCTGTAAGTCTTATGCGCGCTGGGTCCTGTGGACCGCGCGCTGGATGGTTGGCATTCAGACCGAAGTCCGTGGCCAGGTGCCCTCTGATGAAGTGATTGTCGCCGCCAAGC
The DNA here is from genome assembly GCF_025141335.1 of Leisingera sp. M523. Taxonomy (NCBI): domain Bacteria; kingdom Pseudomonadati; phylum Pseudomonadota; class Alphaproteobacteria; order Rhodobacterales; family Roseobacteraceae; genus Leisingera; species Leisingera sp. M523. The sequence goes on along the minus strand of NZ_CP081036.1, from coordinate 2,940,652 downwards.
ATCAAAGTTTCCTGGATATCCTGATCATATTCAACGCTGTACCCTCGGCCCGCTTCATCATGAAGCGCGAATTGATGTGGACCCCGGTGATCGGTGTTTATGCCAAGCGTCTGGGCTGCGTGCCTGTCAACCGCGGCCGGCGCGGGTCGGCCATTGCCAAGATGGTCAAGGATGTCGCCGCGCAAAGCCGCGAGCCGGGCCAGCTGATCATCTATTCCCAAGGCACCCGCGTGGCCCCGGGCGACCGCAAGCCCTATAAGATAGGTACTGCAGTGCTGTATGAGGGGCTGAGTCAGCCCTGCGTTCCGGCCGCCACCAATGTCGGCGTGTTCTGGCCGCGCAGCGGTATTTACCGCAAGCCGGGCCTTGCAGTGGTGGAGTTCCTGGAACCGATGCAACCGGGGAGCAGCCGGGACGAATTTATGGCGCAGCTGGAGATGCGGGTAGAAAGCCGGTCGGATGAACTGATGCGGGAAGCCGGGTTTGATCCGGGAGCAGCTGAGCAACGGGCCTGACCCGCCGGATCGGGACGCTCGCCTGGGCCAAGAAAATTCGAATTTTCTTGGCAAAATTCTTTGAAGAATTTTTTGCCCGGCGGGTGCCGGGAGGGCTGTATCAGCGGAGGACTTCGCCTATCAGAACCTGCGGCTGGACGTCCGTAAAGTTTGGAATGTCGTCCAGAGCCGGTCCTGCTGCCTGCATCGCGGTATCCATGGCCGCCTGATTGGCAAAGGTCATCGTGGCGATGGCAAAAAACGGCGCCGGGACATCCGGCCCGCCCGCCAGCCCCTTGGTCACCACAATTGACTGCAGATGCGGCCCGATGTGCTGGTCGACAACCTTCATGTGGGTGTCCGCGTAATAGGCATAGTCGAATTTTCTTCCGTCACTGACGGGGTAGATGACTTGTAAAGAAACGGCCATGGCGGTGCCTCCTGCGGAGTGAAATCGAGGCTCAGTAAAGAGCGGATCGCCAGCCGTGCCAATCAAAAAAGGGCAGCTGCGGCGAGCTGCCCTTTGATATGTTCGGTGACTTGCCAGGTTCAGCTGTGAATCGGCCCGTCGCCGCAGGCCAGGGCGGCCTCGCGCACCGCCTCGGAATAAGTCGGATGCGCGTGGCAGGTCAGCGCCACATCCTCGGCCGAGGCGCCGAATTCCATCGCCACGCACAGCTCGTGGATCATGTCGCCCGCGGCCGGACCGATGATCGCCGCGCCCAGGATGCGATCGGTCTCCTTGTCGGCGATGATCTTGACAAAGCCGCCCTCGGCCTGGCCGACGGCCTTGGCCCGCGCATTGCCCATGAACATGAATTTGCCGGTCTTGATCTTGTGCCCTGCGGCCTTCAGCGCGTCCTCGGTGGCGCCCACGGTGGCCACTTCCGGCGTGGTGTAGACGACGCCCGGAATGACGCCGTAATTCACATGGCCATGCTTGCCCGCAATCACACTGGCAACTGCCATGCCCTCGTCCTCGGCCTTATGCGCCAGCATCGGGCCTTCGATCACGTCGCCGATGGCATAGACGCCGGGCACATTGGTGCGCCAGTGATCGTCCGTGGCGATCTGGCCGCGTTCAGTCAGTTTGACACCCAGCGCGTCCAGCCCCAAGCCTTCGCTGTAGGGCTTGCGCCCGGTGGCAACCAGCACCACATCGGCGTCCAGTGTCACCTCATCGCCGCCTTTCTTGGACTGGAATTTGACCTTTGCCTTGGTCTTGGTGGTCTCCACCCCCTGCACCGCAGCGCCCAGGATGATGTTCAGCCCCTGCTTTTCCAGGATCCGCTTGAAGCTGCGCTGCACGTCCTTGTCCATCCCCGGACAGACCGCGTCCATGTACTCTACCACGGTCACTTCCGAACCCAGACGGGCATAGACCGAGCCCAGCTCCAGCCCGATCACACCTGCGCCGATGACGGCCAGTTTCTTGGGGATCTTCGGCAGCTCCAGCGCGCCGGTGGAGGAGACCACGATCTTCTCGTCGATTTCGACTCCCGGAATGGAGGACGGCACCGAGCCGGAGGCGATCACGATGTTCTTGGCCTCATGCACCGCGTCGCCGACCTGCACCTTGCCCGCCGCGGGGACCGAGGCCCAGCCCTTGATCCAGTCGATCTTGTTCTTCTTGAACAGGAATTCGATGCCGCCGGTATTCTGGGTGATGACCTCATCCTTGTAGGTCTTCATCTGGTCCCAATCGACCGACGGCGATTTGCCCTTGAGGCCCATATGGGCAAAGTTGTGCTCTGCCTCATGCAGCAGATGGGTCGAATGCAGCAATGCCTTGGACGGAATGCAGCCCACATTGAGACAGGTGCCGCCAAGGGTTTCGCGGCCCTCGACCACAGCAGTCTTCAGTCCCAGCTGGGCGCAGCGGATGGCGCAGACATAGCCGCCGGGGCCGGCGCCGATTACGATGACGTCATATTGGGACATGGGTTGGTTTTCCTCTGTTCTCCCCGGTTCCGTTTGGCGGAACACGCATGAGGGGATAGTGGTCTTAGGATCAGACGGGGGTCAACATCTTGATCGAGATATTGGTGACCCCGTCGCGTTCAAGGTGCATAGCGAGCTCTTCCGAGCCGAAGAAAGCGCGCGCCTTCTCCAGATCAGTGATCGCGAACAGCGCCACGGCGTGGTTGTTGCGGTCCGGATCGCTCCAGACGTTCATGTCGGTGATGCCTGCGGCCTGGCGGTTGGCCTTGTCTTGCCGGAACACGGTCAGCCAAGCGGTGAAATCGGCCACATCGGCCTGCCAGAGAACATGGGTTGCCATTGGAGTTACTCCTTTGTGTTTTCTGCAGGCAGAGTGCACTGCATTGGCAAGGGAGCGCTTTGATTCCACTCAATTAAGGCATGTTCTGTGGTCAGATGTGCAGAAAGGGGGCGCTGCCCCCGGCCCTGACGGGCCTCCCCCGGAGTATTTCGGCAAAGGTGAATAATCATGCCGTAAGCACTCCCGCAAGCATCGCGGCAAGGCCGCTGGTGGCGATGAGCCAGATCGCGGTGCGCAGGTAGGGCACGCCGCTGAGGTAGGCAGGCAGGTAGAGGGCGCGGCCGCTGAGGTAGGTATAAATCCCGCCGGTGATCAGAGCGCTTTTGAGGCCACTCAGTTCCGCGACCAGCGCGAGGCTGATGAAGACCGGGGCGGTTTCCAGGAAGTTGGTGAAGGCCCGCCGTGCCCGGCCTGCGAGTGCGCTGCGGCTGACGGAGCTGTCGCGCGGGCCTGCGGTCCAGGCATTGCCCACCGAGAGCTTCAGCAGGAAGCTGTCGCAGCTCACGTGGATCAGGGCGAGGATCGAGAGGCAGACAAGGCCCCAGAGTGGGAGGGTCATTGGACGGAAGCCATTACTGAGTTCTCATCCTCTGATCGGGCTGCGGCCAATGTGAAACGCGGGCTTCCAAAATCACTTAAGTTTCCCTTTGTTTCGCCACAGAACGGAAGACACAGCAGGCGACGCCAGAGTTTCTAAGACCTTTTGTCGTTCGGCTTGCGACTTGCCTTTTAGAAATGCTGCCACCGCGTAGCCCTTCCGGAAAACGGTGAGTTTCCAGTAAGCGCGGAACAAACCGTCACCGCTGGTGGCGACGATCACAACCGCTAGCCAAGGATTAAACGTGCCTACAAATTTCCGTAGCTCAGGCTCCAGAAGCGCCAGTGCCAGAAGACCTGCGGCCGCACCTAGCAGTTTGATCTGGATGCGATTGTCCCAAGACCATGACATTTTCTTCACTACAGGGGAGTTTTCGGTAATCGCCATACCCCCTATGAACACGACGGCCAAAACAGCGGTTTCTAGCAGACGGGAAGCGCTTAGTAAGCCTATAGCGTAGGCTGCAGTCCCGGCAAAGAAAACAAGCCAGATGAGCAAGCGCATCAGGATATACTGTCTTGCTTCATTTTCCGAAATCGAAGTCTCGTCGCTAAGGTACATGCGGTTCACAAGATCTTGGCGTTCAATGTCTTGTGGAAACAGCACCGGGGAGGAATCCAGCTCCAGCCCTTCAATGGCTTTCTCGTATTTTGTCGCGAACAACGAATATCTCCAATCGCGAAAAGCGCCCCGGGAATATGTCCGGGGCGCAATTTGTCTTCTTTACAGATCCATCAGCAAACGCCGCGGATCCTCGAGGGCTTCCTTGACGCGGACCAGGAAGGTCACGGCGCCTTTGCCGTCAACGATGCGGTGGTCATAGCTCAGCGCCAGATACATCATCGGGCGGATTTCCACCTTGCCGCCCATGGCCATCGGGCGGTCCTGGATCTTGTGCATGCCCAGGATGCCGGACTGCGGCGGGTTCAGGATCGGCGAGGACATCAGCGAGCCGTAGACGCCGCCGTTGGAGATGGTGAAGGTGCCGCCCTGCATTTCCGCCATCGACAGCTTGCCATCGCGGGCGCGGGCGCCTTTCTCGGCAATCGCCTTTTCGATCGCGGCAAAGGACATCGCATCCGCATCGCGGATCACCGGCACAACCAGGCCGGTCGGGGTGCCGGCGGCAACACCCATGTGCACGAAGTTCTTATAGACGATGTCGGTGCCGTCGATCTCGGCGTTGACCTCAGGAACCTCCTTCAGCGCATGGCAGCAGGCTTTGGTGAAGAAGGACATGAAGCCCAGTTTCACACCGTGCTTCTTGAGGAACAGGTCCTTGTACTCGTTGCGCAGGGCCATCACCTCGGTCATGTCGACCTCGTTATAGGTGGTGAGCATGGCGGCGGTGTTCTGGCTGTCCTTCAGGCGCTTGGCGATAGTCTGGCGCAGGCGGGTCATCTTCACCCGTTCCTCGCGCGCCGCATCATCTGCGGTGACCGGGCCGCGCACCTGGGCCGGTGCCGGCGTTGCCGGAGCGGCGGGCGGTGCAGCTTTGGCGGCGGCCACCGCAGCAGCAACGTCTTCCTTCATGATGCGCCCGTCACGGCCGCTGCCGCTGACTTGCGCCGCATTGAGGCCTGCCTCGGCCATCGCCTTTTCCGCGGAGGGGGCGTTGGCAATATCCTTGGGCGCCGACGCGGTGGCGGCAGCCGGGTTCTGGGCGGCGGCAGGTGCGGAAGGGGCCGCGGAAGACCCGGCTGCGCCGCCAGCGATCACGCCCAGCTGTGCGGCAGCCTGGACGGTGGCACCCTCTGCGGCGATGATCTCGGTCAGCACGCCGGCAGCCGGGGCGGGCACCTCTACCGACACTTTGTCGGTTTCCAATTCGCACAGCATTTCGTCCTGCGCGACGCTGTCGCCGACTTTCTTGAACCACGAAGATACGGTGGCCTCGGAAACTGACTCGCCAAGCGCGGGAACCATGACCGGCACCGGTGCGCTATCGCCGCCGGAGGGCGCAGCAGCAGGAGCCGGTGCTGCGGCGGCAGGGGCAGCGGCAGCACCATTGGCCTCGGACAGGGTGGCCAGCAGCGCGTCGACGCCGACAGTCTGGCCTTCACCTGCGACGATCTCGCCCAGGGTGCCTGCGGCAGGCGAGGGCACTTCGACCGTCACCTTGTCAGTCTCCAACTCGCAGAGCATTTCATCGGCATTGACGGAGTCGCCGGGTTTCTTGAACCAGGTGGCCACGGTGGCCTCGGTCACGGATTCGCCCAGGGTGGGTACGCGGACTTCGGTTGTCATGTCTCTTTATCCTCAGATGCTCAGCGCTTCGTTCACGAGGGCTGCTTGTTGGGCTTTGTGCTGGCTGGCCAGACCGGTTGCGGGCGAGGCCGAGGTGGCGCGGCCTGTATAGACCGGCCGGGTGTGCTTGGCCTTGATGCGGGTCAGCACCCATTCGATGTTGGGCTCAATGAAGCTCCAGGCGCCCTGGTTCTTGGGCTCTTCCTGGCACCAGACCATTTCCGCCTGTTTGAAGCGTTCCAGCTCCTTGACCATGGAAATGGCCGGGAACGGATAGAACTGCTCGACCCGCATCAGATAAACATCGGTGATGCCGCGGGCGTCGCGTTCCTCCAGCAGATCATAGTAGACCTTGCCCGAGCACATGACGACACGCTTGATCTTGTCGTCCGCCACCAGCTGGGTGTCGGAGTTTCCGTGCTGGGCATCATCCCACAGCACCCGGTGGAAGCTGGAGCCGGTGGTGAACTCTTCCGCCTTGCTCACCGCCAGCTTGTGGCGCAGCAGCGACTTCGGAGTCATCATGATCAGCGGCTTGCGGAAGGTGCGGTGCAGCTGGCGGCGCAGGATGTGGAAATAGTTTGCAGGCGTGGTGCAGTTGGCCACAATCCAGTTGTCCTGACCGCACATCTGCAGGAAGCGTTCCAGCCGGGCTGAGGAGTGCTCAGGACCCTGGCCCTCGAACCCGTGCGGCAGCAGGCAGACGAGGCCGGACATCCGCAGCCATTTGCTCTCGCCCGAGGAAATGAACTGGTCGAACATGATCTGGGCGCCGTTGGCAAAATCGCCGAACTGGGCTTCCCACAGGGTCAGCGCGTTGGGTTCCGCCAGCGAGTAGCCGTACTCAAAGCCCAGCACCGCATATTCCGACAGGGCGGAGTCGATCACGTCGTATTGCGACTGGCCCGCGCGGATGTTGTTGAGCGGATAGTAGCGCTCCTCGGTCTCCTGGTTGACGATGCCGGAATGGCGCTGCGAAAAGGTGCCGCGGGTGGCGTCCTGGCCGGCAAGGCGCACCGGGTAGCCTTCCAGCAGCAGCGAGCCAAAGGCCAGCGCTTCGCCCGTCGCCCAGTCAAAGCCCTGGCCGGTTTCAAACATCTTGCCGCGGGCATCCAGGAACCGGCCCACGGTGCGGTGCATCGGGAAACCATCGGGCACCCGGCTGAGCGAGACGCCGATCTCAGACAGGGTTTCCGGCGCGATCGCGGTGCGGCCGCGCTGGTAGTCGGCGTCTTTCTTGTCCAGATGCGACCAGCGCCCGTCCAGCCAGTCGGCCTTGTTGGGTTTGTAATTCTTGCCGGTCTCAAACTCTTCGTTCAGATGCGCCTGGAAGGCGGCCTTCATGTCCTCGATCTCGCCCTCGGGGATCAGACCATCCTTGACCAGCCGGTCAGTGTAGAGCGTCAGCGTGGTTTTGTGGCCCTTGATCTTTTTGTACATCAACGGGTTGGTGAACATCGGCTCGTCGCCTTCGTTGTGACCGAACCGGCGGTAGCAGAAGATGTCGAGCACCACATCCTTGTGGAACTTCTGGCGGAACTCGGTGGCGACGCGGGCGGCATGCACAACGGCCTCCGGGTCGTCGCCGTTGACGTGGAAAATCGGCGCCTCAACCACCAGCGCATTGTCGGTGGGGTAGGGGGAGGAACGTGAAAAATGCGGCGCGGTGGTGAAACCGATCTGATTGTTCACCACAATATGCATGGTGCCGCCCGCCTTGTGGCCCTTGAGGCCCGACAGCGCAAAGCACTCCGCCACCACGCCCTGACCGGCAAAAGCCGCGTCGCCATGCAGCAGGATCGGCAGCACCTTGCTGCGGTCGGTGTCGCCAAGCTGGTCCTGCTTGGCACGGACCTTGCCGATCACCACCGGGTTCACCGCCTCAAGATGCGAGGGGTTGGCCGTCAGGCTGAGATGCACATTGTTGCCATCGAACGCGCGGTCGGACGACGCGCCAAGGTGGTATTTCACATCGCCGGAGCCATCCACGTCTTCGGGCTTAAAGCTGCCGCCCTGGAATTCGTTGAAGATGGCGCGGTAAGGTTTCTGCATCACATTGGCCAGAACCGACAGACGGCCGCGGTGCGGCATGCCGATCACGATGTCGCACACCCCCAGCGCACCGCCGCGTTTGATGATCTGTTCCATCGCCGGAATGAGGCTCTCGCCGCCGTCCAAGCCGAACCGCTTGGTGCCGGTGTATTTGACGTGCAGGAATTTCTCGAATCCTTCGGCCTCGACCATCTTGTTGAGGATCGCCTTGCGGCCTTCGCGGGTAAAGGTGATTTCCTTATTGTAACCCTCGATCCGCTCTTTCAGCCAGGCGGATTGCTCGGGGTCGGAGATGTGCATGTACTGCAGCGCAAAGGTGCCGCAGTAGGTGCGCTTCACAATATCGACAATTTGCCGCATGGTGGCAACCTGCAGCCCCAGTACATTGTCGATGAAGATCGGCCGGTCCATGTCGCCGTCGGTAAAGCCGTAGGTCTTGGGGTCCAGCTCCGGATGCGCCGCGGCGGCGCGCATGCCCAGCGGGTCAAGGTCGGCGGCCAGATGGCCCCGGATCCGGTAGGCACGGATCAGCATCAGGGCGCGGATCGAGTCAAGAACGGCGCGTTGCACCTGATCGTCGGTGACCTCAACGCCCTTGGCGGAAGCCTTGTCCCTGATCTTCTTGCCTGCACCCTTGGTCTCGGCCGGGGCCGGCCATTCACCGGTCAGCGCGCCGGTGAGATCATCATCCAGCGCCGGCGGCCAGTCGTCGCGCGCCCAGGACGGGCCCTTGGCCTCTGCCTTCACGTCCAGTTCTGCGTCGCCCATCTGGCGGAAGAACTCGCCCCAGGCGGCATCCACCGCGTTGGGGTCATTGGCGTATTGGGCATAGAGCTGCTCCAGATACTCCGCATTGTGCCCCTGCATGAAAGAGGAGGCGCGGAAGAGGTCGTTGGGGCTTTGTTCGGTCATAGTGGTGCCTCTTGCGGGTTGGGACCGTATTTGTTCTCACCTGGCTGGGATTTCTTTGAGGTAAAGAAAAGGAACAAAACGAGCGGGATCATTGCTGCTGCGAAACCTACTCCACTTTGGAGCTGCTGCAGATTGGGTAGAGCTTTCAGTGCGAACATCAGGATTGCGAAGAGTGCAAATGGCACAACAAATATTGTACTGGCTGCTATGCCTACATCGTGCAGACGCCGCGAAAGTGCAGCGAAAAACGGTATGGCGAACAATCCAGTATAAAGATTAAAGAACCAGGGGTATTGAGGCCCGAGATGGAAATAGACGCCAAAGTGAATTTTGAAACTACCTTCGGGCTGTTCCGCAGTCAGGTTTAATCCAACGAACTGGACAAGTGCCAAAAACAAAACAAAAAACCAGAACTCGCTTCGGGCCGCGCGCCCGCCGAATTGTGCATAATTGCCCATGCAAGTTTTGACTGAGGCCCAAAAGCCCATTGCTGCACCATACTTTATCTTGTGGGTTTTCCGCGCTCGCTCAAAACAAAGCTAGCGCGGAAAACCGTGTTTCTTTGGCTTATTTGCCGATCGCTTTCAGCACTGCTTCACCCAGGCCGGCCGGGCTTTCGGCGACCACGATGCCTGCGGCTTTCATCGCTTCAATCTTGTCCTCGGCGCCGCCTTTGCCGCCGGCAACAATAGCGCCCGCGTGGCCCATGCGGCGGCCCGGAGGGGCGGTGCGGCCGGCGATGAAGCCCGCAACCGGCTTGGAACGGCCCTTCTTGGCTTCATCCGCCAGGAACTGCGCGGCCTCTTCCTCGGCGGAGCCGCCGATTTCGCCGATCATGATGATGCTTTCGGTCTCGTCATCCGCCAGGAACCATTCCAGCACGTCGATATGCTCGGTGCCTTTGATCGGGTCGCCGCCGATGCCGACACAGGTCGACTGGCCCAGGCCCACGTCGGTGGTCTGCTTCACCGCCTCATAGGTCAGGGTGCCGGAGCGGGACACCACGCCAACCGAGCCGCGGCGGTGGATGTGGCCGGGCATGATGCCGATCTTGCAGGCGTCCGGGGTGATCACGCCGGGGCAGTTGGGGCCGATCAGGCGCGATTTGGAGGTTTCCAGCGCCCGCTTCACCCGCATCATGTCCAGCACCGGAATGCCTTCGGTGATGCAGACGATGACTTCCATTTCGGCGTCGATCGCCTCGAGGATGGAATCGGCGGCAAACGGCGGCGGCACGTAGATCACCGAGGCATTGGCTTCGGTCACATGCTTGGCTTCATGCACGGAATTGAAGACCGGCAGGTTCAGATGCGTCTGGCCGCCTTTGCCGGGGGTGACGCCGCCGACCATTTTGGTGCCATAGGCGATGGCCTGTTCAGAGTGGAAAGTACCCTGCGAGCCGGTGAAGCCCTGACAGATAACTTTGGTGTTTTCGTCGATGAGGACTGCCATGATGTCGGTTCCTTCAAGCGGTATGTGTCTGTTGGTTCTGCGGGGTGGCCAGGGAGCGGCCGTCGAAGCGGATTTTTTCGAGGGTGGCCCGCCCCAGGACCACACTGGGAAATACTCTGAAGCCGCCGCGGAATTCATAGATCCCGCGCCGGAGTTTCTGGCGGAGCAGCGGCCAGCCCTTGGGGCGGTGGCGCGCCGGGCCGATGGCATGTTCGCCGGGGGCCTCGTTGCCCTGTTCGGCCAATGCGGGCTGGACCTGATAAACCTTGATGCTGCGCGCAGGCTTTGAGGCGTCAAAGTTAAACAGAAGATTGTCGAGCGTGATTTCAAACGGACGGCTGTCCAAGAGATGCTGCGCCGCCCGGCGGGAAACCGCATAGGCTGCACCGCCCGCGTGGCGCGACAGCATCTGGCGCACCTCGCGGCCCATGTGGGTAAAGCCATCCTTGCCAAGCGCCACCTGCAGCTTTTTGGCCCGCCAGCGTTCGAATTTGACGATACCGGCATCCTGCGGCCACCAGGACAGGTCGTTCAGCCAGGCGCCGGTGTCGGGCGACAGGAAGACGTCATCCTCCAGGATCAGCGCCACATCGGCGTCTGAGGCCAAAAACGCCTCCCAGGCCTTGGCATGGCTGAGGGTGCAGGCCATGTCCTTGGTCTGGAAGTAGCCCCAGTTACCTTCTGGTGCGCATTGGTTCAGCATTTCCTCACGGCTGACCTGGGTACTGTCCACCGCATCGATGCGCACAGCAGACAGCCCGGCCTGATCCAGCTCCCGCTGCATCAGCTCGGCCCGGCCTGTGGCCTGCTGCAAGCCTATGAGGTAGACGGCGGCTTTCACGAGGTGGCCCTTTCCGGCATGGATGGCTGGATGAGGCTGAGCCGTTGCCTGTTGATCTTCTTGGCGTGTGACACGTTTTAGTACCTCACGGGGCCGTTGGTCCGGTAAAGCACCAGGGCGTAGTTGCTGTGATTGCCGCTTTCCACCGTACGCCGGGTTGCAACAATGCCATGCTGGTCGCCGGAGAGGACCCAAGCTTCCTCAAACCTGTGTTGCTTGAGCCGGTCTGCCGGAACCCGGACGGCTGACGGGAAGGCGGCCGCCACATAGCGGCGGACCCGCTCGGTCTGCCCGGTCCTGGAGTACGCCTGAACCATGCATCCACGGCTGGACACAGCCACTGCCGGCCGCCGGTCATCAACAACATAAACGCGCCCGCCGTTCCGCGCTCTGCGCCGCAGGGGCACATAGCTGGACGCGCGCAACAGCCGTTCTGCGGCCTGCGGGTCACGCGGTCCTTTGGTGCAGAATTTGTCAAAGGTTTTGACAAAGGCTGTTGGGCTGCTTTTCGGCACGATGTTACTGTCCTTGATGTTGGCAAGCTCGTAGGCATCCGGTCCCAGGTTCAGGCTGGCACAACCGGCGGTCAAAACTACCGCAAGCACCGCAAGAATCTGGGCCGGCTTCACGGCCTTAGCCCTTCACGGCCTTTACGATTTTCTCGGCGCCGTCTTTCAGGTTGTCGGCGGCGATCACGTCGAGGCCGGAGGTGTTGATGATCTCCTTGCCTTTTTCGACGTTGGTGCCTTCCAGGCGGACCACCAGCGGCACTTTCAGGCCGACTTCCTTGACTGCGGCAACCACGCCCTCGGCGATGACGTCGCAGCGCATGATGCCTCCGAAGATGTTGACCAGGATGCCTTTGACCTGCGGGTCCGAGGTGATGATCTTGAACGCCTCGGTCACCTTCTCCTTGGTTGCACCGCCGCCCACATCAAGGAAGTTGGCAGGCTCGGCACCATAGAGCTTGATGATGTCCATGGTGGCCATCGCCAGGCCGGCGCCGTTCACCATGCAGCCGATCTCGCCATCCAGCGCGATATAGTTCAGGTCGTATTTCGAGGCTTCCAGCTCTTTCGGGTCTTCTTCGGTGGTGTCGCGCAGCTCGGCCACGTCGGCGTGGCGGTAGACCGCGTTGCCGTCAAAGCCGACCTTGGCGTCCAGCACCTTGAGACTGCCATCGTCCGCCACGATCAGCGGGTTGATCTCCAGCATCTCCATGTCTTTATCGACGAAGGCTTTGTAGAGCTGGCCCATCAGTTTGACGCATTGCTTGACCTGCGCGCCTTCCAGGCCGAGCGAGAAGGCGATGCGGCGGCCGTGGTAAGCTTGGTAGCCGGTGGCCGGGTCGACGGAGAAGGACAGGATCTTTTCCGGGGTGGCGGCGGCCACTTCCTCGATGTCCATGCCGCCCTCGGTGGAGCAGACAAAGGAGATACGCGAGGTCTGGCGGTCAACCAGCAGCGCCAGGTACAGCTCGGTCTGGATGCCGGAGCCGGCCTCGATATAGATGCGGTTCACCTGCTTGCCCGCCGGGCCGGTCTGATGGGTCACCAGGGTGCGGCCCAGCATCTTCTTGGCTTCCTCGGCGGCTTCCTCAACCGATTTGGTCAGGCGCACGCCGCCCTTTTCACCGGCATCGGCTTCCTTGAAGGAGCCCTTGCCGCGGCCGCCTGCGTGGATCTGCGCCTTCACCACCCAGAGCGGGCCGTCAAGTTCACCTGCGGCGGTTTTGGCGTCTTCGGCTTTCAGCACCACTTTGCCGTCTGACACCGGAGCACCGTAGCTGCGAAGGAGGGCTTTGGCCTGATATTCGTGGATGTTCATCTGAAACTGTCCCGTCTGGCTGCAATTGTCTGGCTTCAATAGGCCGTCTTAAAGCCAAGTGTTAAAGGCTTTTTTGACAGGGTGCGGGGAAATGATGAAGATTTTCGAGTTTTGTGATCACGGTTTTTGGGGGTGTGATCACAAATTATCGGAAGCTTAACGGCGGTGATTCGAAGCCGGCCGCCATGCGCCGCCACCGCCGCATCGTAGGCCAAAAGCGTCAGTCGCCGGTCCGGTTGTGCCGAAGCAAAAGAAAAGGGCCCGCCAAAGCGGACCCTCTGATCTGTGTAAGGCTAAAAGGCTCAGGCCAGCGAACCGTCGATGCCTTTGCAAGCCTCTACCAGGCCTTTAACGGCATTGACCGAGTTGTCGAACATGACTTGCTCTTCCTCGTTCAGCTGGATGTTCACGACCTTCTCGATGCCGCCGGCGCCGATCACGGTGGGTACGCCCACATACATGCCTTTTACGCCCAGCTCGCCGTCGCAATAGGCCGCGCAGGGCAGCACGCGTTTCTGGTCTTTCAGGAAAGCTTCGGCCATTTCGATGGCGCTGGTGGCCGGCGCATAGAAAGCAGAGCCGGTTTTCAAAAGGCCCACGATTTCTGCGCCGCCGTCACGGGTGCGCTGCAGGATCGCGTCCAGGCGCTCCTGGGTGGTCCAGCCCATCTTGACCAGATCGGGCAGCGGAATGCCTGCGACGGTGGAGTAGCGCACCGACGGCACCATGGTGTCGCCATGGCCGCCCAGCACAAATGCAGTGACGTCTTTCATGGAGACGTTGAATTCTTCGGCCAGGAAGTGGCGGAAGCGTGCGGAATCCAGCACCCCGGCCATGCCGCAGACCTTGTTCGCGGGCAGGCCCGAGAATTGCTGCAGCGCCCAGACCATCGCGTCCAGCGGGTTGGTGATGCAGATCACAAATGCGTCCGGTGCGTGGTCGCGGATGCCTTCGCCAACGGATTTCATCACCTTCAGGTTGATGCCCAGAAGGTCGTCGCGGCTCATGCCCGGCTTGCGCGGCACACCTGCGGTGACGATGCAGACGTCGGCGCCTGCGATGTCCTCGTAAGACTGGGTGCCTTTGAGGCTGGCGTCAAAGCCTTCGGAAGGACCGGATTGTGCGATGTCCAGCGCCTTGCCTTCGGGGGTGCCTTCGGCGATGTCAAAGAGCACGACGTCGCCGAGTTCCTTGAGGGCTGCGAGATGTGCAAGGGTGCCGCCGATCTGACCTGCGCCGATGAGGGCGATTTTGGGTCGTGCCATTGGGAATGTCTCCGGTCCGGTTGAAATTTCCTGATGCCTACGGCGTAACGGCCCGCCGTGCAAGGGTTCCACGCTGCGGCAAAGGGTTCGGTATACTTATGTATGCTGCGTTGATATCGCTAAAGGGCGTGTAATTCAGGGCTTTCGGAGGCGGGCAATGGCGGCATTTGACGCTATGTTTTTCGTTTTTGCCATCCCCGCGGTCGTTTTTGCGGGCGTGTCCAAGGGCGGTTTCGGTTCCGGCGCGGCCTTTGCATCCGCGGCGATTCTGGCGCTGGTGATTGAGCCGGGCGCTGCATTGGCACTGATGCTGCCGTTGTTGATGCTGATCGATCTGGCAGCTCTGAAGCCCTATTGGGGGCGTTGGAACCTGCGCGCCTCGCTGCTGCTGATTGCCGGAGGGGTGCCCGGAGTGGCGCTGGGGGCCTGGCTGTATGCGGCAGTGAATGACGAAGCGATGCGGGTGCTGATCGGTGCCGTTTCAGTCGGATTTGTACTGTGGCAGCTGCGCAGCCGTTTTGGAGTAAACGTGTTCGCCGGAGCGCCGCTTTCTTCCGGGGCAGGGGCGCTGGCCGGGCTGGCGGTGGGCTTCACCAGTTTTGTCAGCCATGCGGGCGGGCCTCCGGCTGCGGTTTACCTCCTCAGCCTGAAGTTGCGGAAGACCGAGTATCAGGCGAGTACGGTGCTGATCTTCTGGGTTATCAATCTTGCTAAGGCGGTGCCCTATGCCGGGCTGGGGCTGTTTACACGTTCAACGTTGCTGCTGGATCTGATCCTGGCGCCCTTTGCGTTGCTGGGGGCGTGGCTGGGGGTGAGGCTGCATCACAGTATCCCGGAGCGCGGGTTCTTTGCGCTGACCTATGTGCTGCTGACCGTCACCGGAGTCAAGCTGATTTGGGACGGGCTGACCTGATACCTGTGTCAGGAGCAGCCCGCCGCGTCGTTTGCGGCCATTGTAACCGCAGCCTGGAAACCTGCCTCAATAACTTCTGCTCAGGCGTCGCTGTCGGTGTCCGGCAGTGCTTCTGCGAGCACTTCGTAAGACTGGCCTGATGCCACCAGGCAGGTCATTCCGTTGGGGGTCGTGACTGTGATGGTCCAGCTGCCGGTCTTGCCGGAGGCAAAGGTTTCCATCACCATGCCCTTCTGGCCAACGCCGATGCTTTGACGGCTTTCGCCGTATTTTTCGGCCAGCCGTTTGATCACCGTATCGCGCGGGGCGCAGTTGCGGCTTTGCGCGGTGGCAGGTACCGCTGCCAGGGTCAGTGCGGCAAAGGCTGCCGGCAGTGCGAAGATTGATATTTTCATCTCGTTTTACCCTTTCCGGAACGGCCGGACAGAGCCGGGTGCCTGACGGCAGCCCCCGGTATCCCTGTGCGGGCCGGTGTGTAACGCAATTCGAAATGCAGGCCCCATGCCTGCGGGCAACAGGTGCGGCCTGGGGCGGCGGCAGGGGTCCTGTGCCTTGGTATCTATCAGTTTGGCAATCAGGTGCTGATAAGTGGTTAACCCTGCGGGCGCTTAAAAATCACTAAATATATCAGCATCTTGCTGCATGCGCGGGGAGGGTTACGCTGCGCTGCGGCGGAATTGTACTTGAAAGTATACAGTCGAATCTGTACCGCTTTACGCAACAAAATAACTTTGGAGAGCCTTGATGGACCCGCGCACGCGCCCGTACCGTTCGGTTTTGTACATTCCCGGCTCCAAGCCGCGTGCACTGGAGAAGGCCAGAACCCTGCCGGTGGACGCGGTGATCTTTGATCTGGAAGACGCGGTGTCGGTGGATGAAAAACCCAATGCCCGCGCGACCTTGACCCAGGCGCTGGAGACGGGCGGCTTTGGCGCCCGGATGAAGATCGTGCGGATCAACGGGCTGGATACGCCGTGGGGGCGTGAGGATGCGAAGGCGGCGGCACAGATGGATTGCGACGCGATTCTGCTGCCCAAGGTGAATGCGCCGGCGGATCTGGATGCGCTGGCGGAGATCACCGGGGATATTCCGCTGTGGGCGATGATGGAAACCCCGCGCGGCATGCTGAATGCTGCCGCCATCGCGGCGCACCCCAAGCTGCAGGGCATGGTGATGGGCACCAATGATCTGGCCAAGGAATTGCAGACCCGTTTCCGCCCCGACCGGCTGCCGATGATGGCGGGGCTGGGCCTGTGCCTGCTGGCCGCCAAGGCCGAGGGGCTGGTGATCGTCGATGGTGTTTATAACGCTTTTAAGGATGTTGAGGGACTGTCGGCGGAATGTGCCCAGGGCCGCGACATGGGATTTGACGGCAAGACCCTGATCCATCCGGCGCAGGTGGAGGTTGCCAATGCTGCCTTTGCCCCGACCGAGCGCGAGGCCGAGACCGCCCGCCGCCAGATCGCCGCTTTTGATGAGGCACAAGCCGCAGGCCAGGGTGTTGCCGTGGTCGATGGCAGGATAGTCGAGAACCTGCATGTGGTTACGGCGCGCGAAATCCTGGCAAAAGCGGATGCAATCGCCGCGCTTTCGGCCTAGCTGTTGTCCCGGCTGACAGCATTTGGAGACTGATATGGCGTTACTGATCCTTGGCATCCTGTTGTGGTGGGGCGGCCACCTGTTCAAACGGCTGGCACCGGAGGCGCGCGCGTCCATGGGCAACGGCGGCCGCGGTGTAGTTGCGCTGGTGCTGGTTGCCGGCGTGGTGCTGATGGTGCTGGGCTACCGCAGCATGGAGTTCATCCACGTCTGGGCGCCGCCGTCCTTCATGGTTCATATCAACAACCTGCTGGTCTTGATCGCCATCTGGATGATGAGTCCGGCGCCAAAGAAAGGCGCGCTGCTGAACGGCATGCGCCACCCGATGCTGGCGGGCTTCAAGCTTTGGGCTGCAGCGCATCTGCTGGTCAATGGCGACCTGGCGTCGATCATCCTGTTCGGCGGTCTGCTGGCCTGGGCAGTGGCTGAGGTGATCGTGATCAACCGTTCCGAACCGGACTGGCAGCCGGGCCCCAAGGGCTCCATCGCCAAGGACGGGATGTTCTTTGCCGCTTCGATTGTTCTGATGGGGGTGATCGGCTACGTCCACGCAATGGTCGGGCCGTCGCCATTTCCGGGATAGGGGCTTTGCTGGGTAGGATGCTATGAAACTTTACCGATTTTTGTCCGAGGACGACACCTCTGCCTTTTGCCACAAGGTCACGCAAGCGCTGAACAAGGGCTGGGAGCTGCATGGCAGCCCGACCCAGACCTTTGATCCCGTGAAGGGGATCATGCGCTGCGGCCAGGCGGTGGTGAAAGAGGCGGACGGGACCTACACCCCCGAGACCAAACTGGGAGAACACTGATGGCCAAGACCAGTCCGGCCAAAACCAATCCGGGACGCTTTTTCGAAGACTATACCGTTGGCGAGGTGATCCGCCATGCGGTGCCGCGCACGGTGTCGGGCGGCGAGCGGGCGCTGTATCACGCGCTTTATCCGGCGCGCCATGCGCTGTATTCTTCGGATGAATTTGCCCGGGACTCTGGTCTGCCGTCGGCGCCGCTGGATGATCTGGCGGCCTTCCATGTGGTGTTCGGCAAGACGGTGCCGGACATTTCGCTGAATGCGCTGGCGAACCTTGGTTATGCCGAGGGACGCTGGCTGCTGCCGGTCTATCCTGGCGACACCCTGCGCTCAGAATCCGAAGTGATCGGCCTCAAGCAGAACTCCAATGGCAAATCCGGTGTGGTCTATGTGCGCACCCGCGGGTTGAACCAGCGCGATGACTGCGTGATGGAGTATGTGCGCTGGGTAATGGTCCGCAAGGGCGATCCGGTTGCGCCGGCGCCGGAGACGGTGATCCCGGAATTGAACAAGGTGATCCCGGCGGACCAGCTGGTGATCCCGGCCGGGCTGGATTTCAGCAACTACGATTTCACCCTGGCCGGCGAGCCGCACCGCTGGGGCGACTACGCGGTGGGCGAGACCATCGACCATGTGGATGGCGTCACCATCGAGGAAGCCGAACATATGATGGCGACCCGCCTGTGGCAGAACACCGCCAAGGTGCATTTCGACAATACTGCCCGTCCCGATGGCACCCGTCTGATCTATGGCGGTCATGTGATTTCAATGGCGCGCGCGCTGTCGTTCAACGGGCTTGCCAATGCGCAGATGATTGCGGGTCTGAACGGCGGCGCGCATGCCAATCCGTGCCTGTCGGGTCTGACCGTGCGGGCTTGGTCCGAGGTGCTGGACAAGGCCGATACAAGCGCGCCTGGCGTTGGTGCAATCCGGCTGCGGCTGGTGGCGACCAAGGGCGGCGCGCCGTTTGAGCTGAAGGGCGAGGATGGCAAATACCTGCCGGACGTGCTGCTGGATCTCGATTACTGGGCCTTGATGCCGAAGTAACGCAAGGGGGCTTTGCCCCCGCGCGCCTTGGGTGCTCATCCTCAGGATTATGTGTTTGTTATTGCCGTTGATGCGGCCTGTGCCAGATTGAGGGCGGCCGGTTTTCCGGGGCCATCCGGGGGACTGGCGGCGGGCGGACGTCCCCTGGAAAGACCTGAATCTGGTGGCATTGCGGTCGTAAAATATCCTGCCATCCGCCGCCCCACATGGGCGGCGGTCCCCTTCGAACTTGCTGACCAGGGCATGTGCCAAATTGCCAGGACCGTGACGCCGCGTCCGATGGGGCGTGACGGCAGCGCGGATTGAACGATCCGGCCGCAATCGGCGCAGGCCATGTATTACCCGGCAGGCGATTTGCATAGCAAATCTGCCGAGAGGGCGCGGGCGGACAATGCGGTTCACCAGTGAGCCTTGTGGAGAGACCCAAGGCGAACGCGACCGTCCAGCAGGTTTTCTGCTGCGTTGCAGCCCACGTCACCGAAGCCGCCATTGAACCCCGTAATGAGATGCCGAAGCCATCCCGTCCTTTCGGTGCGCGGTGTTTGAACCCGAAAGGTGCCGGACAGAGCCACCATTCGCTGCGGAGGGGCCAATGGCAGCTATCTGAGCGAAGCGCCATGGGGAGCCAGCGCTATGACATTGATCTATCGCACTACCAATATGGTTCTGCCCAACCCTGCCCAAATAGCCGAATGAGCTAGGGAGATGCGCGCAGGCGGCACCAACGCGTCCAAGTCGCCGGCAAGACTACTGGAAAACGGCGCTTTCCCACTCTTCGAGAAATGTCCGCCGCTTCAGTTTGTCCAAATAGGTAAGCAGCGCGGGTTCCAGAGCAATGGTCGACTGGCGAACACTGTCTTGCGCTGAAACAAGAGGCGGCAGCTTGATGTGCTTTTCACCAGCTTTGCTGGATTGCAGGAAAATCAGATGGTGGATGAAAGCGGCTGCAATTTGGGGGTTTGGTGCGTCTTTTGAAACGAAGACGGTCCGCATTATTGTTGTCGGAAAATCGGACGGCAGGATGATCTGCAGACCATCATCCGGATTGGGGCGCGCCGCGGCATAGCTGCCAAGCACATTATAGGCAACTGCGATGGTACCGTTGGCGAGGTCATCAATCATCTCGCCCGAACAGCAATAGAGACGCACGCCCAGGCTTCCCATCACCTCCGTCAACCTCCAGTAGGTCTCGGAGGCGCGAGCATCCTGGGTGGCAAACAGATATCCGACGCCGGACTTACGAACATCATAGGTGCCGATCCGGTTGCGGAAGAAATCCGGCCGATCGCGCATGGCCTGGATCAAGGCCTGCCTGGTTTTTGGAATTTCATGTCCGGAAAAAGCCGCGCGGTTTATCACAATGGCAGCAGGTTCGGTGGTGAAGGCAAAAAGACTGTGCCGCCATTGTGCCCAATCAGGGACCTCCAGCGCCGGAACGGCACGGGCGTAGCCATCATTAGCAAGTTTGAGCTGAAGATCCATCGCGCTGGAGATCGCCAGATCGAACGCCTGCGGCGCCTGCCGGATCAACCTGTCTACTTCAATGGTTCCGGTGACCAGATATTCCACCGAGACATTCGGGTTCACCGCTAGAAAGCTGGTAATGATCGGGGCGATGAACGAGGTGTCGGTGCTTGAGAGCACCCGCAGGGTCCGGGTCGCGGATTGCCCTTCAAAGACTTGCCGGTCTTCCCAGTCTTGCGCGGCCGCCAGAAACGGCCAAAGACAGATGATCACAGCGAAAAGATAACGCATGCGCCGCCTTCCGGTTTATTTGAAAGATCCAATGTCCCGCCATGCGCAACCGCAACATCCCGTGCGATCGTCAAGCCAAGCCCGGAACCGATGATGTTTTTGGCGTTTGCACCCCGGGTAAAACGTGACGCCAGGGTGCCGATCTCGTCCGCAGGGAAACCTTGCCCCTGGTCGCGGACTTCAACCTGCGCCCGGGGCCTCGACCTGATGCGGATATGAATGACAGTTTCGCTTGGCGCATATTTGAGCGCATTGTCGATGATGTTGCGGAGGGCGTTCTGAAGCAGGATCGGGTCGCCCGAAATCGGCACAGTAGCTTCGGTATCTAACCGCAGCTCTACATCTTTCATCTCAGCCACCGGTGACAGGCGCTGCACAAGTTCCTTTGTCAGATCAACCAGATCAAGGTTCTGGCGTTCCAGATGATCGGCGCGAAAAGTAATCATCGCATGATCCAGAAGCTGCCCGGCAGCGCGCGAACTTTCGTCGATTGCGCGCACCATGGCCCTTAATGCCTGGCGGTTTTCCTCCTTGCTGACGCGCTGCAAAGTTGCCTCGGCATGGGACCGGACCGTGGCCAGTGGCGTGCGCACCCGATGGGCGGCTTCGGCGATGAAATCTTCGGATTGCTGCAGGGAGTAGTCGAGGCGTGTCATAAACCTGTTCAGAGATGACACCAGCGGGGCCATTTCCGACGGCACCGGCTGCGAGACCGGCCTCAGGTCCTGCGGCCCGCGGCGGGTCACTGACAGGGCAAGCCGCCTGAGCTGTCCAATGGTTGTGGAGGTTGCCCAGAACGACAGCAGTGTGGCCAGCAGAAAGAACCCCAGGCCAAAAATTGCGACGTTGCGGGAAATCAGGTTCAGCGTTCCGGCCAGAGCATCCTGGGTCTGGGCAATTGAGACCGTAATCCGGGTTTTGGCATCTGCCCCGATCAAGACACGCGATGCCGTGGCCAGGCGCATTTCGGCACCGCGGAAAGCAACTGTCTGAAAGCCGGCCTTCTTTCCGGGCGGCATTTGCAGACGCGGCAGGTCTTCATATCCCGATAACACGGTGTCATCCTGATAGATCGCATAAAAAATTCGGTCATCGGATGCCGTCGCCAGCATGGCGAAAGACGCATAGGGAAAGTCGATTTCAACGGCACCGTCACGCAGGATGGCCGCGTCCAGTATTGATGTCACCGAGGCGTTTATGATGTTGTCCTGGCCTCGCTGTGCAATTTGCGCCGCATAGCTCCGCGCCACAAAATATAAGAGAATGGCTAGCAGAGCTGCGCCGCCGATCAGGGTGATCGCCAGGCGGTTCCGCAGCGATCCTGAAACACGAAACGCATCACTCATGGTCCAACCGGTATCCAAGACCGCGATGGGTGGTGATCTTGAGGCTGGAGTTCTCAAGGTGCTTGCGAAGCCTGCCTATATACACTTCAATCGCGTTTTCCGACACATCCTCATCGTAGGAAAAGAGGCTGTCGGCCAGCTTCTGTTTCGGGAAAATCCGGCCAGGAGCATTGATCAGAAGCTCAAGCAGCCGCAGTTCACGATTTCGCAGGTTGACGGTCTCGCCGCCAACCGCGAGGCGGCCTGCCACCGGATCAAAGGTCACGCCGCCGATGCGCAATACAGTTTGCGCAGTACCGGTCTTGCGGCGCAGCACGGCGCGGCAACGCGCCTGAAGTTCGGCGTGATCAAAAGGTTTGGTGAGATAATCATCCGCTCCGAGATCCAGCAGGCTGATTCTGTCGGAAACCTGGGAACGCGCGGTCAGAACGATGACAGGTGTGTCCTTCTCCCGGGCCCGGTGCTGTTTGAGAAACGTCCGGCCATCCCCATCCGGCAGCATGATATCCAGCAGAATCAGATCATAATCGCCAACTTCGGAATAAGTGATAGCATCCCGGATTTTACACGCATGATCAACCACATGACCATCAAATTTCAACCGCGAACAAATCGCATTTGCCAGGTCGGCATTATCTTCGATCAAGAGAAACTTCATCAGGATTTACCCGGCTTTTTGCGGCGTGACAGGTCTGTGTCAGGTTGGCGTGTTTGAATGTCTCAACTGAGCCGTCTTGCGGACAGTTGTCAAATGGGAGGAAAAAATGACGACATTCAAAATCGGCCGTCGCGTCCTTATGGCGGCCGCTGTTGCGGCGCTTGGTCTTGGAGCGCCGGCATTTGCCGCCGAAGAACCAGTCCTCGACAGTATTCACTTTCTGATTCCAGGCGGTGCCGGCGGCGGATGGGACGGCACAGCCCGTGGCACTGGCGAGGCCCTGACCAAGGCTGGGCTTGTCGGCAATGCATCGTACGAAAACATGTCCGGGGGCGGCGGTGGCAAGGCCATCGGCTATCTCATCGAAAACTCTGAAAGCAACCACGGCACCTTAATGGTCAACTCGACACCCATCGTGATCCGGTCACTGACAGGTGTGTTTCCGCATAACTTCCGCGATCTGACCTTGGTTGCCGGTACAATCGGTGATTATGCCGCGCTGGTTGTTGGCAAGGACAGCCCTATCGACTCGATGGAAGACCTTTTGGCCGCCTTCGACGCCGATCCGCGCGCAACTGCGATTGGCGGTGGTTCGGTTCCCGGCGGCATGGACCATCTGGTCGCCGCGATGGTGATGGAAGCAGCGGGCAAGGATCCGCTGGACGTCAAATACATTCCGTACGATGCGGGCGGCAAAGCCATGGCCGCGCTTTTGTCGGGTGAAATTGCAGCCCTGTCGACCGGTTTTTCGGAAGCAGTGGACCTGGCGGCTGCGGGCGAGATCAAAATCATCGGGGTGACATCCGAGGAGCGCGTTGCGGCAGCACCGGATGCGATGACGATGAAAGAACAGGGCATCGGTACGACATTTGTGAATTGGCGCGGTTTCTTCGGCGCGCCGGGGCTGCCGGCGGACAAGGTCGCCATGTACCAGGCGGCACTTTCAAAGATGTATGACACGCCGGAGTGGGAGGATGTCCGAGGCCGCAACGGCTGGGTCAACATCCACAACTCGGGCGATGCGTTCAAAACCTTCCTGGAAGAGCAGGAACAAGTCATCGGCGATTTGATGAAAAAGCTGGGCTTCCTGTGAAGCCTGGACTGGCAGAGCGGGTGATCGCTCTGCTCGTTGCAACGGGAGGGAAAAATGGCACTTGATCGTTGGATTGCACTGATATTGCTAGGTATTTGCCTGACTTATGGCTTTACCGCCTGGTTCACGATGGATACGGGGCTTGCACCGTTCATGCAACGCAACCCGATCTGGCCAAGCACCTTTCCCAAAGTGCTTTCAATCCTGGGCGTGCTCGCCTCGCTGGTTGTTCTTCTGGGGCTCGAAAAGGGCGACGTGACGATTGGTGAAATCGATTACCGGCGGCTGGGCGAATACAAGCTAGGGCAGGCCATCCTGCTGCTGGCGCTGATGGTTGCCTATGCGCTGTGCCTGCGCCCGCTGGGCTTCATCCTTTCAACCGCTGCCTTTCTGATCCTCGGCTCGTTCGTTCTGGGAGAGCGCAAGTGGCATATCATGATCATCGTTGCGCTGATCGCCACATTGGTTGTCTGGTACCTGGTGCAACAGGTCCTTGGCATTTACATGCGCCCGCTGCCGGGCTTTTTCGGAGGCTGATATGCTTGAAGGACTTCTCATCGGTCTGCAAACGGCGTTCTCAATCCAAAACCTTTTGATGGTGATCGGCGGTTGCCTGATCGGTACTTTTATCGGCATGCTTCCCGGTCTTGGGCCAATGTCGATCATCGCCATCATGATTCCGGTGGCGATTTCAATGGGCGATCCATCGGCGGCACTGATTTTGCTGGCCGGTGTCTATTACGGGGCCATTTTTGGCGGCTCAACCTCATCGATCCTGCTGAACGCTCCAGGCGTCGCAGGAACGGTAGCTTCGAGTTTTGACGGATATCCGATGGCCAAGCAGGGCAAGGCCGGCAAGGCCCTGACCATTGCCGCCATTGCCAGCTTTTGCGGCGGCACCGTGGGGGCGCTGCTGTTGATGGTTTTTGCCCCCGCCCTGTCCTCGGTCGCGCTTCTCTTTCACTCGGCTGAGTATTTTGCACTGATGGTCGTCGGCCTGTCGGCGATTGCGGCCTTTGCTGGCACCGGGCAGGTTGCCAAGGCTCTGTTGATGACTGTGCTTGGCCTGATCATGGCGACAGTTGGGGAGGGCGCATTGTTCAACCTGCCGCGTTTCACGATGGGGATCATGGATCTGCAATCCGGCTTCGGTTTCATCACTCTGGCCATGGCGATGTTCGCCCTGCCCGAAGCGCTCTTTCTGGTGTTGAAGCCGAAGGAGACACATGACGGCAGCGGTGACGAGATCAAGGATTTGCGGATCAACCGTGCCGAGGCCAGGGCCATCGCACCAGTGATTGGCAGGCAGTCGCTACAAGGTTTCTTCATCGGAGTTCTGCCAGGCGCCGGCGCCACGATCGCCAGCTTTCTAGGATATGCGGTCGAACGTAACATCGCAACCAAGGACGAGCAGGCTGAATTTGGCAAAGGCTCGATCAAGGGTCTTGCCGCCCCGGAAACAGCCAATAACGCCGCCTGCACCGGTTCATTTGTGCCTTTGCTGACCTTGGGCATTCCCGGTTCGGGCACAACCGCGATTCTGCTGGGCGCGCTCATCGCACTGAACGTAACACCCGGCCCGCGTTTGATGATTGACGAACCGCAGGTGTTCTGGGCAGTCATTATGTCGATGTTTATTGGCAATCTGGTGTTGCTCGTACTGAACCTGCCGTTGATCCCCTACATCGCCAAGGTGCTTTTGGTTCCGCGCAACTACTTGATCCCCTTCATTCTCTTTTTCACGCTGATGGGGGCGTATATTGGTCAAAACAACGCGACCGAATTGCTGATCCTGGTGGGGTTCGGCATCTGCGCCACGGCACTGAGGTTTGCCGACTATCCACTTGCCCCCCTGCTTATCGGGTTCATTCTTGGCGGCATGCTCGAAGATAATTTCGCCCGTTCGATGCAGCTCTACGATGGTGTTTCGTTCATTTGGGAACGCCCGATTACAGTCGGCCTTCTCGTGGTCGCGGGCCTGCTTGTCGTTCTTCCCGGTTATCGGGCCAGGCGGGCCGCACTGCGTGCCTCAGGCACAGCTGATGGTGATTAGGCGGCGAAATTTGGAACCTGGTCTACGCCCGCCGTTCAGCGCTTTGTACCAGTTCGAGTATGCCGCAGAAAACGTAGTTGGGGATCTTTCCGGTTTTCTCTGCGCAGAAGACGAGCGGCTGCTCTACTGAAATCGCATGGGCAACGAGCGTTCCGGTATTTGGCGTCAGCACGCTCATTGCCCATGCTTACAGCGCGAACAGGTGTAGATCAAAGCAACACGGCAGATGTTTTCAGCCGGATGAACTGGGGAGGCTGGCAGAAATGTGATGACCCTTGGCGCGATTGCCGCTTAAGCTGGCTGCATGCGGGTTTTGCAGCTTCTGGTTATCTCGACGCTCTCCCTCTGGCCGTTGCGGGCAGCGGCCTGCGATCTGGCATTGGTGCTGGCGGTGGATGTCTCCGGGTCGGTGGATGCCGAGGAGTACCGCATTCAGATGGACGGGCTGGCGGCGGGGCTGCGCGACGGGGTGGTGTCAGAGGCGCTGGTCAAGGCGCGTGCGCAGGTGCTGTTGGTGCAATGGTCCGGCGAGTCACGGCAGGAGGTGACGTTGCCTTGGGCTCCGGTGCGCAGTTTTGCCGATGTCGAGGCATTGGCCCGGCAGATCGAACAGGCGCCGCGGCCCTGGCGCAATTACTCCACTGCAGTGGGGGAGGCGCTGTTTCTGGCGCTGGATCAGTTTTCCGCAGTGCCGGATTGCAGGCGCAGGGTGATCGACATTTCCGGCGACGGATTTTCCAACGAAGGTGTTGAGCCGCGCGAGGCGCATGGGGCGCTGTCTGCCCTTGGGGTGACAGTGAACGCCATCGCCATCGAGCAGAGCGAACCGGATCTGACAGCCTATTTTTTTGAAAATGTGATCCGCGGCGACGGGGCATTTGTGGTCACCGCCTCCAGCTTTGACGACTACCCTGCGCGGATCCGCAAGAAGCTGGTGCGGGAGGTTGCAAAGCAGACAGCTGCGCTGCCGCCCGAGGCAGACAGGAGGGCGCTGGCTTTGCAGTGATTTGCAGATTGTCTTGTGATTCTGCAAAAATTTTCCAATTTGTAAATTTGTGATCACTAATTATTTGCTGTGATCACAAGTCGTGGCCTTTTAGCGCCAACAGAGCAATTTCCCGTGTTTTTTAACACTTCCTTCGGGTGACACGCCGTAAAAATCGGCTAAAACGTCGTCAGCCAACCTGAAAAGGAGCCAACATGGCCGATGTCAATCGGGGCAACCGCCCGCTTTCGCCGCATTTGCAGGTCTACCGGCCGCAGCTGACCTCCCTGACGTCGATCCTGACCCGGATCACCGGCAACGCGCTGATCGTCTCGGCGCTGCTGATTGCCTGGTGGTTCCTGGCCGCCGCAACCTCGCCCGAATACTTCGCCATCGCCAATGGCGTGCTGACCAGCTGGTTCGGCGATCTGGTGATGACCTTGTCGGCACTGGGCCTTTGGTATCACACGCTGGCGGGCATCCGGCACCTGATCTGGGACAACGGCTATATGCTGGACCTGGACCAGGCCGAGAAGCTGGGCTGGTTTGTGATCACAGGATCAGTGATCCTGACCGTTCTGACCATTTTTATCGTCTAAGCTGAAGGACACACGCGATGCGATTTCTGACTGACCGCAAGCGCGCCGTTGGCATGGGCGCTGCAAAATCCGGAACCAGCCATCATTGGGCGATGCAGGTGAGCTCGGTTGCTCTCTTGATCCTGGTGCCGCTGTTTGTCTTCACCTTCGGCTCCGCGCTGGGCGGATCTTACGAGGAGATCACCGCCTATTATTCGCGCCCGTTCCCGGCGCTTGTGGCGGCGCTGACCATCTGGGTCGGCATGATGCACTTCAAGTCCGGCGCCCAGATCATGATCGAAGACTATGTTCACGGTGTCAAAGGCCGCCTGACGATCATTCTGGTCAACTGCCTGTCTTATGCCGTCGCCGCGACCAGCGCCTATGCGCTGATCCGCCTGGCCCTGTAATCTCCGAGGTTTCCATCAATGGCTGCTTACGAATACGAAACACATGAATATGACGTGGTCGTGGTTGGCGCCGGCGGGGCTGGCCTCCGCGCGACGCTGGGCATGGCGGAACAGGGGCTGCGCACTGCATGCGTGACCAAGGTGTTCCCGACCCGCTCCCACACCGTGGCGGCGCAGGGCGGTATTGCCGCCAGCCTGGGCAACATGGGCCCCGACAGCTGGCAGTGGCATATGTATGACACCGTCAAGGGCTCCGACTGGCTGGGCGATACCGACGCGATGGAATACCTGGCGCGCGAAGCCCCCAAGGCGGTTTACGAGCTGGAACATTATGGCGTGCCGTTCTCGCGTACTGAGGAAGGCAAGATCTACCAGCGCCCGTTCGGCGGCCACACCACCGAATTCGGTGAAGGCCCCGCGGTGCAGCGCACCTGTGCGGCGGCTGACCGGACCGGCCACGCGATCCTGCACACGCTGTATGGCCAGTCGCTCAAGAACAACGCCGAATTCTATATCGAGTATTTCGCCATCGACCTGATCATGTCCGACGACGGGCAGTGCCAGGGCGTGGTGTGCTGGAAGCTCGATGATGGCACCATGCATATCTTCAACGCCAAGATGGTGGTGCTGGCGACCGGCGGTTATGGCCGCGCCTATTTCTCCGCCACTTCGGCGCATACCTGTACCGGCGACGGCGGCGGCATGGTGGCGCGCGCCGGTCTGGCGCTGCAGGACATGGAGTTCGTGCAATTCCACCCGACCGGCATCTACGGCTCCGGCTGCCTGATCACCGAGGGCGCGCGGGGCGAGGGCGGCTATCTGACCAACTCCGAAGGCGAACGGTTCATGGAGCGCTATGCGCCCCAGTACAAGGATCTGGCGCCGCGCGACTATGTCAGCCGCTCCATGACCATGGAAATCCGCGAAGGCCGCGGCGTGGGCGCCGAAGGCGACCATATCCACCTGAATCTCTCCCACCTTCCGGCCGAGGCGCTGGCGGAGCGGCTGCCGGGCATTTCTGAAAGCGCCAAGATCTTTGCCGGTGTGGATGTCACCAAGGAGCCGATCCCGGTTCTGCCCACCGTGCATTACAACATGGGCGGCATCCCGACCAACTATTGGGGTGAGGTTCTGAACCCGACGGCTGACGATCCGACCGGTGTGGTGCCAGGCCTGATGGCCGTGGGCGAGGCGGGCTGCGCCTCGGTGCATGGCGCCAACCGGCTTGGCTCCAACTCGCTGATTGACCTGGTAGTCTTTGGCCGCGCGTCCGCCATCCGTGCGGGCAAGGTTGTGGACCCCGAGGCGGCAAATCCGGTGCTGAACACGGCTTCTGTTGATAAGGCATTCGACCGTTTTGATGCACTGCGCAATGCCAAGGGCGGCATCCCGACCGCGGATCTGCGGCTGGAGATGCAGAAATGCATGCAGGCCGACGCTGCCGTGTTCCGCACTGCGGAAACCATGGCCGAAGGCGTAGAAAAGATGACCGCGATCGCCGCCAAGCTGGACGACCTGCAGGTGACCGACCGGTCGCTGGTCTGGAACTCCGACCTGATGGAAACGCTGGAGCTGACAAACCTTATGCCCAGTGCATTGGCCACCATCGTCGGCGCCGAAGCCCGCAAGGAAAGCCGCGGCGCGCATGCGCATGAGGATTTCTCGACCCGCGACGATGAAAACTGGCGTGTCCACACTGTGTCGCGCGTGGCGGGCAACAAGGTAGAACTCAGCTACCGTCCGGTGATCACCGACCCGCTGTCGACCGAAGCCGAAGGCGGTATCAGCCTCAAGAAGATCGCGCCGAAGGCGAGGACGTTCTGATGAAAAAGCTTACACTTTCTGTTGGCCTGGCAATGGCCTGCTTTACCATGCCGGCCTCGGCTAACCCGATCCTCTATGCGATGAACGAACAGCCTTATTGTTTGGAAGAGGTCGCTAATTCGGAGGTCCTTCATGTCAAAGGCCTTAAGCGTGTTGGCAACAGCGGTGTCCGCATGACGATCAAGCAGAGCAAGAGGGTCGAGGCCAAGGCCAAAGACTTCCGAACCGCAAGAGCGGCCTTCACGGCCTGTATGGCGCGCAGACTCGAAGCCCATTCCGTAACGGTCGAGTAATCGCCAGGGACCCGAAGGAGACAGACCATGGTTCAATTCAGCCTTCCCAAGAACTCCAAGATCACCACCGGCAAGACCTGGCCCAAGCCGGACGGCGCCAGCAATGTGCGCAAGTTCAAGATCTACCGCTGGAACCCGGATGACGGCCAGAACCCGCGTGTCGATACCTATTTCCTGGACATGGACAGCTGCGGCCCGATGGTGCTGGACGCGCTGATCAAGATCAAGAACGAGATCGACCCGACGCTGACTTTCCGCCGCTCCTGCCGCGAGGGGATCTGCGGGTCGTGTGCGATGAACATCGACGGCATCAACACGCTGGCCTGTATCTACGGCATGGATGAGATCAAGGGCGATGTGGCGATCTACCCGCTGCCGCATATGCCGGTGGTCAAGGACCTGATCCCGGACCTGACGCATTTCTATGCCCAGCATGCCTCGATCATGCCGTGGCTGGAGACCAAGACCAACCGCCCCGCCAAAGAGTGGAAGCAGTCGATTGAGGACCGCAAGAAGCTGGATGGGCTTTATGAATGCGTGATGTGCGCCAGCTGCTCAACGTCCTGCCCAAGCTACTGGTGGAACGGCGACCGTTACCTTGGACCCGCAGCCCTCCTGCATGCCTACCGCTGGATCATCGACAGCCGCGATGAGGCCACGCCGGAACGTCTGGATCAGCTGGAAGACCCGTTCAAGCTCTACCGCTGCCATACCATCATGAACTGTGCCAAGACCTGCCCCAAGGGTCTGAACCCGGCCAAGGCGATTTCACATATCAAGCAGATGATGGTCGAACGCAGCGTTTGATTTGCAACAAGACTGATCCGCAAGGATCCGCTGTCCGGCAGCGATGAAAATTGCACCACCCCCGGTTTCCTGCGAAACCGGGGGTATTGTTTTTTCCCAGGCAGACGGCAGGCACAGAAATGAAATCCATCTTTCCGGCCATTGCGGCCTTAAGCATTCTTTCAGGCTGCTTGTCGGCGGCAGACAATGACCGCTTGGGCGCGCAGCTTGCTGCCACCGACGCCCGCATCCCCGGTTGTATCGACGCGGCAGGCATCACCGGCCAGTACCGGGTGCGGACCGAGTTTCTGGGCCATGGGGCCGGGGCGATTGTCTTGCGGACCGTGCAGTCTGGGCAAAATGTGACGGACGGGCAGGCGGCGCAGGCAACCTCCTGCATTAACGCCTGACGCAATCGGGTTGAGGTTCGGTTGAGCCGCCCCTAGGCTGCTGGTATGCAACCGCATGTTTTTGCCATTCTTTTAGCCGGGCTTGCCGGTCTCGCCATGCCGTTGGGCGGCTTCCTTGCCTGGTGCGAGCATATCCGCAACCCGATGCTCCGGGACGAGGTGCTGCACACCATCGGGGCCTTTGGCGGCGGGGCGCTGGCCTCGGCGGTGGCGCTGGTGCTGGTGCCGGAAGCGGCCGAGGTGCTGCCGCCCGCTTGGGCGGTTGGCCTGTTTGCCGCTGGCGGAGCGGTGTTTTATGCGGTCGATACGCTGTTGCAGCGCCACGGCGGCAGCGGCGCCTTGCTATTGGCGATGCTGCTGGACTACCTGCCGGAGGCGATGGCGCTGGGGGCTATGCTGGTGGCGGATGCGGCCACCGCCAAGCTGCTGGCGCTGATGATCTTCCTGCAGAACCTGCCCGAAGGCTTTGCCGCCTTCCGCGAAGTCTGGAATGGCAGCAGCCCGGCCTGGCATGTGTTGCTGGCCTTTCTTGGGCTGGCCGCGCTCGGGCCCGCCTGTGCGCTGGTTGGGCTTTTTTGGCTGGCGGACGCCCGTGCTGCGCTGGGGGCGATCATGATCTTTGCGGCTGGCGGCATTCTCTATCTGCTGTTCCAGGATATTGCGCCCAAGGCCCATTCCAGCCGCAGCAGCGTGCCGGCACTGGGTGCGGTTGCCGGTTTTGCGCTTGGGCTGGCCGGGGAGCTTCTGACCGGCTGAGACTTGCCTGCCGGGTTTGCAATGCGGTGCTTGCATGACGCCTTTGCACAATCATCTGCTGCAGCGGGTTTGGCCTGCGCCTATCCTCCTGCGTAAGGGAGGACCGTGCCAGACTATGGAGGCAACCCGATGGACCCCGTGAAACCGCAAAAGAAGCAGGCTGCACAAGACGCGCTGGAGGCGCTGGAGCAAGCCTTCGCCTATTACACCCCGGAACCGCTGCCGGCGGTTGAGCAGGCTGACCCCGGCGAATGGGTGATCGAATACTATCAGGCGGCCTGAGTGCCATAGTGGTTGAGCCTGATGCTGCCGCCGCATAGACAGGGGCCATGCCCCTATTGCTGCTGCTTCTCCTCGCCGGTGTGTTCGGCTATTTCCTGTGGCGCCGCAGCGCTTCCGGCCTGACCCGCGATTGCCGCTGGCGCCAGCAGCGTGCCAAAAGTCAATGGCGCTGCAGCTATTGCGGTGCGGTTGCGCCGGAGCGCCTTCCGTGCGGCCTTGGGCCCGGCACCGCGCCAAGGCGCGGTGCCGGGCCCAACTGCGGCGGGGCTTGGCAAAGCCGCTGAAGCAGGCGGGAGCGCACCGGTCTGCCGGTCTGCTGCAGGGATGGCAAAGAAAACACTTGAACGACTCAGGCACATGCCCGATATGGACGCCCAAGACGCCAACGCACGCGCCTCTGGCGAAAGGGGTTACGCCCCTACGGTTACGTAGCGACGGTAACGTCTCTGACAGAACTGAGCGGTCATATATGGCCGGGTCTTTTGGAGATGACCATGAACGCAAACGTAGCCGGGCTGTCTGCCCGTGATTGCGACACTGTATCCCGCACTCTGAGCTTCATCGCCGCAAACCGGTTTGAGCGGCCGACATTGGTGGTGGACGCCGAAGCGGTTGCCGCCAAGTACCAGGCGCTGGCCCGCGGGCTGGGCCGGGCTCGCATTCACTATGCGGTCAAGGCCAACCCGGCAGCGGGCATTCTTGAGCGGCTGGTGCAGGAGGGATCCAATTTCGACGCGGCCAGCCGGGCGGAGATCGAAATGTGCCTTGCGGCAGGCGCTGCGGCCAGCCGGATCACCTTTGGCAATACCATTAAACGCCCTGCCGACATTGCCTTTGCCCACAGTATCGGCATCACCCATTTCGCCGCTGATGCGCGTGAGGAGCTGGACAAGCTGGCCGCCCATGCGCCGGGCGCCAGGATTTGCCTGCGGCTGATCGTTGAGGCCAGCGAGGCCGATTGGCCGCTCAGCCGCAAATTCGGCTGCACGCCGGACAAGGCGCTGAAGCTGATGGATTATGCTGCCGCCCGCGGCTTGCTGGTTGAAGGCCTGTCTTTCCATGTCGGCTCGCAAACCCGCGAGCCGCAGATGTGGCAGGGCACGCTGGAGCAGGTGGCGCGGGTCTGGCGCCAGGCGCATGAGGCAGGCCATAATCTGAACCTGCTGAACATCGGCGGCGGTTTTCCGGCCTCTTATGGCTCGGATATGATGCCGGCCGAAGATTACGCCCGCGCAGTGATGGAACTGGTCGGCGCGCATTTCGGCGATGTGCCGGAGATCATGGCTGAACCGGGCCGCGGACTGGTGGCCGAGGCAGGCGCCATTGCCGCCGAGGTGCTGCTGGTCTCGCGTAAGCATGACGATGATCTGCACCGCTGGGCCTACCTCGATATCGGCATGTTCTCGGGCCTTGCCGAAACCATGGGCGAGGCGATCCGCTACCGGATCACCACGGACCGCGACCACGAGACCACCGGCCCCTGCATTCTGGCCGGACCTTCCTGCGACAGCGCGGATGTGCTGTACGAGCGCAAGCCCTATCAGCTGCCGCTGGGGCTGAGGGGCGGCGACCGCGTGGTGATCCATTCTTGCGGGGCCTATACCTCGACCTATGCGTCGGTCGGCTTCAACGGCTTCCCGCCGCTGGACTTGGTAGTGATCTGATCGTTGTGATCCGATGGTGCAGCCCAGCCGCGGCTGCGGGGCTTGCAAACCTGCGGCGATGCGGTCTTGATGGGGCAAACAGACAGGAAAGTTTGCCCCATGACCGACATTCCCGCAGCCCCCGCCGATGCGGAGGCCCGCCGCGCTGTCCAGCCAGTGGTCTGCTATCCCAACGAAACCCTGCCGGCGCCCGATCTGGCGCTGTATCAGCAGGCCCGGCTGAGCGCAGTGAAGACCAGCGAGGTGCTGGCGCAGCCCCGCGAAGCCGCCTGTTTTGAGGTGCCGGCCGGGCATTTCTTCCGGATCAGCTCAGTGCAGGGGCCGCAGGTCGGCGACCTCAACCTGTGGAGCAGGAACGACCTGAGCGAGCGGTTCTATTCCGGCAAGACCCGCGCCTTGCATGGCACCCATATCACCACCGGCGAACGGATGTGGACCAGTTTCCCGCATCTGCGCCCCATGGCCACGATTACCGCAGATACCTTGGGCTGGTACGGGATCGATGATTTCGGCGGCTCGGTGCATGACGTGATCGGCACCCGCTGCGATCCTTACACCGGCAACCTGCTGGCCGGCAGCCAGTACCACCACTGCTGCCATTCAAACCTGACGCGCGCACTGGCGGAACACCTCGGCCTTTCCCTGGCGGAGGCGGAACCGCATGTGCATGACGTGCTTAACGTCTTCATGTGCACCGGCTTTACCCGGGATACCGGCCAGTATTTCATGAAGGCCAGCCCGGTGCGGCCCGGTGACTATCTGGAATTCTTTGCCGAAATTGATCTTCTCGGCGCCCTCAGCGCCTGTCCCGGCGGCGATTGCTCGGCTGAGCATTCCAGCGATACCGCCGCCTGCTATCCGCTGCTGATCGAGATCTTTGCACCCGCAGCAGGCGCGCTGAAGGGCTGGCAAAGCCCGCCCCGCAATGGTTATGACCGCAGCCATGGCCGGTAGCGGTCAGAAAAGGAAAGCTGCAGTTTCGCCGGGGGCGCCAATATTGGCGTGAATTCTGGAGAGATAGGGATTTTCTGGAATGCAGCGGCGTCACATGCGTTCAGCCTTAAGGGCACCATGAGGCAATGCAGGCAGAGAATGCATTCAAGGTGCCTCTTGGCCGCATTGGTCAAAAGCTCAGGTTGGCAATAAAAAGGGCAGTGGAAAACCGCTGCCCTTACTTTTTAATGAATTAACGCGATATCAGGAAAATGCGGCTTCCAACGCAATTTCCACCATGTCGCCAAAGCTGCGTTCCCGCTGATCGGACGGCAAGGCTTCGCCAGTGCCCAGATGGTCAGACACCGTCAGCACTGCCAGAGCCCGGCAGCCATGCCGGGCCGCAAGCGTGTAAAGCTCTGCGGCTTCCATCTCCACGCCGAGAATGCCGTGGCGCACCATCTGCTCATTCAGGTCGGGGCGTTCGTCATAAAACACATCTGACGAGTAGATGCCGCCGATATGTGTTGCGGCATCACGTTTCGCCGCAGCTTGCGCCGCCGCCTGCAGCAGGCCCCAATCAGCGCATGGGGCAAAGTTCAGCTCCTGGAAGATACCGCTGGAGGGGCTGTTCAGAGTGCTGGCAGTCATCGCCAGAATCACGTCGCGGACCTTGACCCCGTCCTGCATCCCGCCGCAGGAGCCGATGCGGATCAGCGTCTTGGCGCCGAAATCGCGGATCAGCTCATTGGCGTAGATCGACAGCGAGGGCATCCCCATGCCGCTGCCTTGAATGGTCACCGGATGCCCGTTCCAGCTGCCGGTGAATCCCAGCATCCCGCGCACCTCGTTGACCAGCTTGGCGTCTTTCAAAAATGTCTCTGCAGCCCATTTCGCCCGGTAGGGGTCGCCGGGCATCAAAACAGTTTCCGCAATATCGTCTTTTGCGGCACCAATATGAATGGTCATGGTTTTGCTCCGCCGTCAGGTTCAGATTTCCAGGTCGGAAATATCCATGCCTGCGGTCAGCGCAGCATGCACCCAATGCGGTTTGCGGCCGCGGCCGGTCCAGGTTTCGTCATGGTTGCTGGGGTTGCGGTATTTTGGGGCCGCTTTGTTTTTCTTTACGCCTTGACGCGAGGCACCGGCGATTTCTTCCAAGGAAAAGCCGTATTTCGCAGCCGCTTCTTCAGCCGCTTTCAAAGCTTCCTGGCGTTCGCGCAGTTCTGCTGTACGCAGCGCTTCTTCCACATCGCTTTGCAGCTGAAGAAGTTCTTTTCTGGTCATTGCCGAAAGATCGAGGGTCATTCTGCACTCCACATTAAATGACATACCGGAAGCCCCGGTATGTCACTCTTTATGGCGCAAATGCCAGACGCGTTTCAGCATCTTTTTGGAAATTCGCGGAAAATTGCCCAAGAACGGTCAATTCACTGCAATTTCCGGTGGCTTTGCCAAGTTCACAATGTCGCTCATAATTGAATTGAGCTCAAAATCTTTGGGGGTGTAAACGCGCGCCACGCCCATGGATTTCAGCCGTTCCGCATCGTCATCGGGGATAATCCCGCCGACAATCACCGGGATATGGCCAAGGCCGGCCTCCTGCATCCGGCTCATCATTTCCTCGACCAGCGGCAGGTGGCTGCCCGACAGAATCGACAGGCCAACCACATGGGCGTCGTCCTTTTGCGCGGCTTCAACCAGCTCTGCCGGGGTCATGCGGATGCCGTCATAGGTGATGTCCATACCGCAATCGCGGGCGCGGAAGGCGATTTGCTCGGCGCCGTTGGAATGGCCGTCCAGCCCCGGCTTGCCGACCACGAATTTGATGCGGCGGCCCAGGACGTCGCTGACTGCATTCACCGCATCGCGCAGGTCATCCAGTCCTTCGGTCTTGTTGGAAACGGACGCCGACACGCCGGTCGGGCCGCGGTAGGTGCCGTGGACCTTGCGCATCTCCTCGGCCCATTCGCCGGTGGTGACGCCAGCCTTGGCGGCGGCGATGGACGGCTCCATAATATTGGCGCCGCTTTGCGCCGCAGCCCGCAGGGCGGCTAGTGCAGCTTCGACCGCCGCAGTGTCGCGTTCAGCGCGCCAGGCGTTCAGGCGGTTGATCTGCTCCTGCTCCACCGCCGGGTCCACAACCATGATGCCGCCGTCCTCGGTCTGCAGCGGCGAGGGTTCGCCCTCGGTCCATTTGTTGACACCGACCACAACGGTCTCGTTCTTCTCAATCCGGTTCAGACGCTCGGCGTTGGAATCGACCAAGCGGCCCTTCATATACTCAATGGAGGCCACAGCGCCGCCCATCGATTCCAGGTTGGCCAGCTCGGCCCGGGCGCCGTCCTTCAGCTCTTCGACCTTGGCATCCACCGCCGGGTTGCCATCGAACAGGTCGCCGTATTCCAGCAGGTCGGTCTCATAGGCCAGAATCTGCTGCATCCGCATCGACCACTGCTGGTCCCAGGGGCGGGGCAGGCCAAGCGCCTCGTTCCAGGCGGGCAGCTGCACCGCGCGGGCGCGGGCCTTTTTCGACAGGGTCACCGCCAGCATCTCGATCAGGATACGGTAGACGTTGTTTTCCGGCTGCTGTTCGGTCAGACCCAGCGAGTTCACCTGCACGCCGTAACGGAAGCGGCGGAATTTCGGATCGCCCACGCCGTAGCGGTCGCGGCAAATCTCATCCCACAGATCGACAAAGGCGCGCATCTTGCACATCTCGGTGACAAAGCGGATGCCCGCATTCACAAAGAAGGAAATCCGCCCGACCATCGCCGGGAAGTCCTCCGGCGCAATGCGCGGCTTCAGCTCATCCAGCACCGCCTGGGCGGTGGCCAGCGCAAAGGCCAGCTCCTGCTCCGGCGTCGCACCGGCCTCCTGCAGGTGGTAGGAACACACGTTCATCGGGTTCCACTTGGGCACGTTGGTATAGCAGTACTCGGCCACATCCGCGATCATTTTCAGGCTTGGCTTGGGCGGGCAGACATAGGTGCCGCGGCTCAGGTATTCCTTGATCAGATCGTTCTGCACCGTGCCTTGCAGTTTGGCGACATCCGCGCCCTGTTCCTCGGCCACCGCGATGTAAAGCGACAGCAGCCAGGGCGCCGTCGCATTGATGGTCATCGAGGTATTCATCTGCTCCAGCGGGATCTGATCGAACAGCGCCCGCATGTCGCCCAGATGACCGACCGGCACCCCGACCTTGCCCACTTCGCCGCGCGCCAGCACGTGGTCGCTGTCATACCCGGTCTGTGTCGGCAGGTCGAAGGCCACCGACAGGCCGGTCTGTCCCTTGGCCAGGTTGGCGCGGTACAGCGCGTTGGACGCCGATGCCGTGGAATGGCCGGCATAGGTGCGGATCAGCCAGGGGCGGTCTTTTTGCATCTGCGGCATGTCGGGCCTCGCGAGTCAGTGTGATGGTAATT
This sequence comes from Leisingera sp. M523, assembly GCF_025141335.1. Classification (NCBI taxonomy): domain Bacteria; kingdom Pseudomonadati; phylum Pseudomonadota; class Alphaproteobacteria; order Rhodobacterales; family Roseobacteraceae; genus Leisingera; species Leisingera sp. M523. The sequence continues at coordinate 2,903,065 of NZ_CP081036.1, read as the reverse complement.
TTATTTCGTCACGCAGATGTAAACTGCAATTTTCGACCCGTGTCAATTCGCTGCGTTGCGGCATTGCCCTTAGCGGTACCACTTTTCCCAATTTCTCCAAAAGGTAGATTGCGGCAAAGCCGCCTCCCGCATAGGGTCCGCGGTATTTATATTTAATTTTCATTGAGGGTATTATGGCTGAAACCAGCAGGCTGAGCGAATTTGACGGGTTGCGCGCCATTGCCTTGCTGTCTGTCGTTCTGTTCCACTACTTTCAGCGGTTTCCAGAATTCTACCCCTACGGAGACAGTCTTCTGCCCGTGGCGGGTTACGGCTACCTTGGTGTTCACCTGTTCTTTGTCATTTCCGGTTTCGTCATTTCGGTCTCGCTCAGGTCCGGAAGCGGCTTGCACGTGTTTCTGCTCAAGCGCCTGCTGCGGCTGTGGCCGCCTCTGGCGGTCTGCGCGGTCATCACGTTTATGGCCATGCACCTCATCGACAGCGCATACAGCAACTTTGTGCAGACCGGATTCAGCGGCTTTGCGGCATCGCTAAGCTTTATCCCCCCAGCCTTTTGGCGGTTCAATTTCGGTTTCGACGGCTACATTGACGGGGTATACTGGACATTGACCTGTGAAGTGCTGTTTTACCTCTGGGCGGCGGTTTTGTTTGCAGTCTTCGGGCCCCGCCGGTTTGCCGAACGTGCAGCCCTGGTGCTTTTGGCCGGACAATCTGTCTTGTTAGCGGCAGAAGTCGTTTTTCCGGGTCTTGTGCCTTCACAGCTGAACATGCTGATGCTCGTGGGCTACGCGCATTTATTTGCGGCCGGTGTCCTTTTTGCCCGGGTATACAGCCATGGCGCCTGCACCCGTACCCTTGCGCTGCTGGGGGCAAGTTTTGCGGTGGCGCTGGGCATGGCGCAGGACGCAGGAGAGGCCGCAATTCTGACGCTGATCTACCTGATCGTTGCCGCCTGCGCCTGGCGCCTGCCTGCGGCGCGGCTGCTGGGATGGCGGCCCTTGTCCTGGATCGGGCTGGTCAGTTATTCGGTTTATCTGCTGCACAACAATATCGGCATCACGCTGTTGTCCCTGTTACCCCCGGGCCTGCCCGGCGCGGTGTATTTTGCCAGCGCTGCGGGGGTGCTGGGCGGGATAGTGCTGCTTTCCTGGGGTGTCTTCACCTGGGTCGAGAAGCCCTTGCAATCTCTTGCCAGGCGATTGGGCGCGTGGTTCCGGGAGCCCAGACCGGCAGATCTGCCGGACGGCCTGCAACAGGAGTAATGCGCGATAGCATTGCGCCAGGTCCGGCGCGCGCCCTCAATTTCCCTTGTAACGCCCTGCGGCCTGAGCAACTGTCCTGATATGACGCAAACCGTGGAAATTCCGCTGTGGTTATTCATGCTGATCGTGGGCTTCGCTGCGGTGACTTTTGCCTCGCATTTTCTGTTTCCCTCGGTGCGCTGGTTTTTCCGGCGGCGTCTGGAGCGTGCCGTGGAGCGGCTGAACCAGCGGCTTGAACGCCCGATTGAGCCATTCAAGCTGGCCCGGCGCCACGACATGATCCAGCGGCTGATCCATGATCCGCAGGTGGCCCAGGCAGCAGCGGATCACGCGGCCGCAGAAGGCATCCCCGAAAACGTGGCGTTTGAACAGGTGCGCCGCTATGCCCGCGAGATCGTGCCCGGATTTTCCGCTTTTGCCTATTTCGGCCTCGCCATCCGCGCGGCGCGGCTGTTGTCCAATGCGGTCTACAGGGTGCGGCTGGGCCATCAGGACGAGGCGGCGCTGCGCGCCATCGACCCGAATGCAACGGTGGTCTTTGTGATGAACCACCGTTCGAACATGGACTATGTGCTGGTCACTTATCTGGCGGCGGATCGCACGGCGCTGTCTTATGCGGTGGGGGAATGGGCGCGGGTCTGGCCGCTGTCACGTCTGATCCGGGCGATGGGCGCCTATTTCATCCGCCGCCGTTCGCGCAATGATCTCTACCGCAAGGTGCTGGCCTCCTATGTGCGGCTGGCAACCCGCGGCGGATCCACCCAGGCGATGTTCCCCGAAGGGGGCCTTAGCCTGGACGGTGCCATTGCTGCGCCCAAGCTGGGCCTGCTGAAGTATATTGTCGAAGGCTATGACCCGGAGGGGCGCGATGTGGTCTTTGTGCCGGTGGCGTTGAATTACGACCGGGTGCTGGAAGACAGGATCCTGACCTCTGCTGCCAAGGATGGCGACCGCAGGTTCCGGGCCCGGATCGGCCTGGTGGCGCTGCGGCTGCTGCGGCTGTTGTGGCTGTGGATGACCGGGCGTTACCACCGTTCGGGCTATGCCGGAGTGAACTTTGGCCGCCCCCTCAGCCTGGCCGCGTTTGGCGCCGGGCGGCAAGGGGACATGACCAAGCCGCTGGGTCGTGAGCTGATGGCACGGATCAGCGCCATTGTTCCGGTTCTGCCGGTTCCGCTGATTGCCGCCATCCTGCAGCGGCACGGCCCCCTCAGCCGTGCCGCCGTTGAGCATCAGCTGGCGGATCTGATTGCGGCGATGCCGCTGGCCCATGTCCACATGCCGCGGGAAAACCTGGGCTATGCCGCGGACGCAGGGCTGCGGCAGCTGGTGCGGCGCGGTCTTGTCACCGAGGACAACGGGCGGTTCAGCCCGGTTGCGGCGCGGCGCGATCTGCTGGCCTTCTATGCCAATTCCATCCGCCACCTGTTGCCTCGAAACGGCTCGAACGCGGATGGCGGCGATGGTTTTTCTGCACCTGCCAAGGACAATGCTGCATCTGCAGGGTCATAAAATTACCCATACTTGCCAAAAGAGGTTGCAATATTACCTTCTCAATCCTATCCCTCAGGTAACCGCTGCGATTCTGCACCGCGGCAATTGATAGGATGCAAAGGAGGCCATCATGGCATTGGATACCCAGACTGACGTCATGTCGTACGAGGCGCCCGAGAAAGATCTCTATGAGATGGGCGAAATGCCCCCGATGGGATATGTGCCCAAGAAGATGTACGCATGGGCGATCCGCAAGGAGCGCCACGGCGAGCCGAACACTGCGATGGAGCAGGAAGTGGTCGACGTGCCCGAGCTGGACAGCAACGAAGTGCTGGTTCTGGTGATGGCGGCGGGCGTGAACTACAATGGCGTCTGGGCCTCCCTCGGCACGCCGATCTCGCCCTTTGACGGCCACAAGGCGCCTTATCACATTGCCGGCTCCGATGCTGCCGGCATCGTTTGGGCCGTTGGTTCCAAAGTCACCCGCTGGAAAGTCGGCGACGAGGTGGTGATCCACTGCAACCAGGACGACGGCGACGACGAGGAATGCAACGGCGGCGATCCGATGTTCTCGACCAGCCAGCGGATCTGGGGTTATGAGACCCCGGATGGTTCGTTTGCTCAGTTCACCAACGTGCAGGCCCAGCAGCTGATGCCGCGCCCCAAGCACCTGACCTGGGAAGAAAGCGCCTGCTACACGCTGACGCTGGCCACCGCCTACCGGATGCTGTTCGGCCACGAGCCGCATGACCTGAAGCCGGGTCAGAACGTGCTGGTCTGGGGCGCTTCGGGCGGCCTGGGGTCCTATGCGATCCAGCTGATCAACACGGCCGGCGCCAACGCCATCGGTGTGATCTCGGATGAAAGCAAGCGCGACTTTGTCATGGGCCTGGGCGCCAAGGGCGTTCTGAACCGCAAGGACTTCAACTGCTGGGGCCAAATGCCCACGGTGAACACCCCCGAATACGCTGCCTGGTTCAAGGAAGCGCGTAAATTCGGCAAAGCGATCTGGGACATCACCGGCAAAGGCGTAAACGTCGACATGGTGTTCGAACATCCCGGCGAGAGCACTTTTCCTGTCTCGACTTTCGTCTGCAAAAAGGGTGGCATGGTTGTGATCTGCGCGGGCACCACCGGCTATAACCTGACCTTTGACGTGCGCTACATGTGGATGCATCAGAAACGTTTGCAGGGCTCGCATTTTGCCCATCTCAAGCAGGCCGCGTCTGCAAACAAACTGATGGTCGAGCGCCGCCTGGATCCCTGCATGTCCGAAGTCTTTACCTGGAACGATCTGCCGGAGGCGCATATGAAGATGCGGCGCAACGAGCATCTGCCCGGCAACATGTCGGTACTGGTTCAGGCGCCAAAGACCGGCCTGCGCACCCTTCAGGATGTGCTCGACGCCAAAGGCTGATTTGCCGGCGCGTCCAAGATGGACTGAAATCTCCCCGCGAATCACATCTGTGCTTCGCGGGTTTTTTTGTAATTTTATCTTTTTCAGGAAGTTAACCGCTGCGCCCTCCCTATTTCTGGGGAGGCGCGGTTCGGCGGCCGCGTAATTAAGTTGTTGGTGTTGCGCTCCCGGCGCAATTCCCGCGCAATCGGATGCCTTGCAGCAGTAAACTGCCCAAACCCTTGAGGTTGTCATTGACCGCACAAAGCCCCGCACTGCAAAAGAACAACAGTTGTCTGCAACGAACCCCGAGACAGCCTTGCTGGTTGTGAAAAGCCGGATCGGGCAGGCTCTGGACTGAACTGGTATACGGCAATGGCACATAAGGCAGAGTTGGACCGCATTCTGGAGGCGCTTGACGCCACCAAGACCCTTGACGGGCTGCAATCGATTATTGACCAGGTGCGCGGCGTGTTCGGGGTTGATCATGCCATGTATCATTGGGTCGACAGCGCCGGTGACCACTACCATTTCGGCACCTATCCGCAGGCTTGGGTCGAGCGCTACCAGGAAATGGCCTATGTGCGGGTCGATCCGGTGGTGGCCGGCTGCTATCAGCGGTTCCACCCGGTTGACTGGAAGCGGCTGGACTGGTCGCCGAAACCGGCTCGCGAATTCCTGAAAGACGCGCTGGAGCATGGGGTCGGCAATCAGGGTTACTCCATTCCGATCCGCGGGCCGAACGGGCAATTTGCGGTGTTTACCGTCAGCCATAATTGCGACGACGAGACCTGGGAAAAGCTCACAGAACGCTGCAGCCGCGATATGATCCTGATGGCACATTATTTCAACCGGAAGGCGCTTGAGTTCGAGCCGAGCCGCAGCCCGGAGCAGGCTCAGCCGCTGTCGCCGCGTGAAGTGGACGCACTGACATTGCTGGCCATCGGTTACAGCCGTGCACAGGTGGCAAAAACCCTGTCAATCTCTGAGCACACGCTGCGTGTTTATATTGAAAGTGCCCGGTTCAAGCTTGGTGCAATCAATACGACGCACGCCATTGCCCGGGCCATGACACTCGGTTTTATTGTGGTTTAACGTCAGAGTGTGACGGCCATTGTAAATACACTCTGAAATTGCATTATGCAGGCGTAATCTGTCCCCACTGATCTACCAGAAGGGGACTAATCAATGCTTCGCTATATCTACGGCCATGATCTTCACAACCATGCAGACCTTGCACACTCTATGTTCCGCGACCGTGCGGATCAATTCCAGGCCCGGCTGGGCTGGGAGGTGCAGGTGGACTGCAAGGGTGAGGAGCGCGACCGCTACGACCAGCTGGATCCGCTCTATGTGATCTGGGAAATGCCGGATGGCAGCCATGGCGGCTCGATGCGGTTTCTTCCGACCACTGGCCCGGTGATGGTCAATGACGTCTTTCTTGACCTGGCCGGCGGGGTGCCGATCTGCAGCCCGCTGATCTGGGAATGCACCCGTTTCTGCCTGTCCCGCGACGCGGGCGGCAATGTGGCGGGGGCGCTGACCCTGGGCGGGGTCGAGATCATGCGCAATTTTTCCGTCGCGCATTTCGCCGGGGTCTTTGACCGGCGCATGGTGCGGATCTACCGCAGCCTCGGCTTCAGCCCGGACATCATCGGCACCCAGGGCGAAGGCCGTGAACGGATCTGCCTCGGCTTGTGGGAATACACGCCTGAGGTCTATCTGAACGTTGCCTCCAAGGCCGGGATTGCCCCCGATCTGTCGCAGCTCTGGTTCGATCGGTCCTTTGGCAGTGCCGGTGCGGCAGTGCCCATGGCTCTCACCGGCTGATTGAGTCGAAATCCGGGGCCGGATCCTCTGGCGGACCCGGTCCCGCGGCTGTAGGGTCGCGCAATGACAGCTCTGCCCGTACAGTTCTCCGACGACCAGGCCACCGCTTTTGACAGCGTGACCGAGCTCCTGCGCAAGGCAGGGGTGGATCTTGATGACGGGTTGCTGCACCCGCCCCGCGGCGACGCCGGGGTGATGGCAGTGATCGGCAAGGCAGGTTCGGGCAAGACGCTGCTGCTGGCCGAATTGTACAAGGCGCTGGAGCAGGCCGGGGTCGAGGTTGTCTCGGGCGACTATGAAAGCCGCAAGAAGAGCGACGACCGCCGCACCCTGGCGATTCTGGCGCCAACCAACAAGGCTGCCAGCGTGCTGCGCCTGCGCGGCGTGCCGGCCACCACAATTCACCGCATTCTTTACACACCGGTCTATGACCCGGAATACGAACGCATCGCCGAATGGCTGGCGGGGCAGGGGGACAAGCCCGAGATTGAAGGGCTGACCGAGGAAGCCCTGGCCCGCGCGGCTGCGTTCTTTGAGAAAAATAAATCAATCCCCGGCGCCCTGGCCGCCGCGGGCCTGCGCGGTTCGGACTTCATCACCGGCTGGAAACGGCGTGAAGAGCCGCTGGACATCGGCTTTGTTGACGAAGCCTCGATGCTGGACGACCGCCAGTTCGAGGACCTGAAGGAGATTTTCCCCAATCTGGTGCTGTTTGGCGACCCGGCGCAGCTGGCCCCGGTCAATCAGTCAGGCTCAATGGTGTTTGATACCCTGCCGGAGCCGCAGCGCCTGATCCTGAACCGCATCCACCGGCAAGAGGCTGGCAATCCGATCCTGGATCTTGCCCACGCATTGGCCGACCCGGAGCTGCGGTTCGAGGATTTTGAGCGGATGATCGAAGACACCGCCCAGCGCGACGACCGTGTGGTTTGGGGCCAGCGGGTTGAGGTTGACCTGATGGCGCGCTCACCGGTGCTGGTTTGGCGCAACAATACAAGAATCCGGCTGATCAATGCCTTCCGGAATGTCCACGGCGCTCCGGAGGATGCGCTGATCGCCGGAGAGCCATTGATCTGCGACGGTATCGAACTGCCGATGAAACACCGCAAGAAACGCTTGGACCTGGAGGCACGCGGGCTGATCAAGGGCGCCCAGGTGATCTTTCTCGGCGCCGGCCGTAAACCCGGATTCTCCCGCTTGCATGTGATGGGGGCCGAGGATCCGCAGGTCTCTGCGGCCTCTATCGTGAAAATCGAAATGCCGGATGAGGAAGAGCCGTTCATTCCCTACGCCGCCCGCATGGGCGCCACTTTCCTGCATGGGGCGGCGGTGACCATACACAAGGCGCAAGGCTCGCAATGGGACACCACTCAGGTGTTTGCTCCGGATATCTATGCCGCCGCCCGCATGGGCCGGGTCGAAGCAGGCCAGCCGCTGTGGAAGCGCCTCGCCTATGTGGCGATCACCCGGGCGCAGGAGCGGCTGATCTGGGTGGTGCGCAACCGATTGGCCAAACCGTCGGGCCCATTGCAGGTGGATGACCTGAAGGCGGTGCCAGCCGCCGCGCTGACGCTGGAAACGCAGGAGAATACCCCGGCATGAGCAAATCCATCCTGATCACCGGCGCCAGCTCAGGCATCGGCCGCGCCGTGGCAGAATTGTTCCTCGCCGAAGGCTGGCAGGCTGGTCTGATTGCACGGCGGGCGGACAAGCTGCAGGAGGTGGCGCAGGGCCACTCAGGCGCCCATGTGCTGCCTGCCGATGTCACTGACCCGGCGGCTGTGGATCAGGCGGTGAACAGCTTTGCCATGGCGGCGGGGCGGCTGGATGTTCTGTTCAACAACGCAGGCATTTTCACCCCGTCCGGCACCATTGATGAAATCCCGTTGGAAGATTGGTTTGCCTCCGTCAATGTGAACCTCACCGGCATGTACCTGACGGCCCGTGCGGCCTTCCGCCAGATGCGGCAGCAATCGCCGCAGGGCGGCCGGATCATCAACAACGGCTCAATCGCCGCCCATGTGCCGCGGCCCCATTCGGCCCCTTATGCGGCCACCAAGGCAGCGATCACCGGCCTCACCAAAAGCCTGTCGCTGGATGGGCGCCCTTTTGATATTGCCTGCGGACAGATCGACATCGGCAACACCCGGACCCCGATGGTCGAAGACCTGAGCCAGCGTCATGCCGACGCCAACCCTGGTGCAGAACCGATGCATACATTTGCGGTGAAGGATGCAGCAAACTCAGTGCTGCATATGGCGAATTTGCCGCTAGAGGCAAATGTTCAGTTCATGACGGTGATGGCGACCAAGATGCCCTATATCGGCCGCGGCTGAACTCTCCCGCCCGTCACCGGCGCATTAGATATGCGCCGCTCCCGTTGGGCGTGGCGCTGCGCTGGCGCGCAGCGTGCCTCCGGCGGGAGTATTTTCGCAAAGGAGAAACAGGGGGTTTCATCTTTCCCAAGTACTCCGGGGTGAATTGGCCGCGAGGCCAAGAGGGGCAGCGCCCCTTTTACCGGTTCCGAAGCAGGCTGAAAGCGGCTGAGGCGCCCCAGCCGGAGGCAATTGCAATGGCCAGTGCCATCAGGCCATAAAGAAACGGCTGCTCGCGGGACATCGAAAACAGGAACCGTTCCAGCCCCACTTTGCGCACATCGATTGTGGTCTCGTAACTGGAGACAACCTCGCCGCCGCGGGTCAGAAAGATGCGGGTCTGGTAGTCGCCCTCAGTCAGGTCCGCCGGCATCTCGATAGCGGTGCGGAACAGGGTCTGCTCATCCACTGCGACAGTGTTTTCCCGCAGCGAGTAGAGCCCGTTGTCCTCGCGGATGCGCACCACCGCGTCAGCAAAGGATTGGGCGCCGCGGATGTGCATCGCCGCACCGACCGAACGGATAGCCCGTTCGATGGACACCCGGAAACGCAGATCTTCGGTATCCGTCAGAACCTGGTCAAACGGTGCGCTGGTGGCCACCGCATAAAACGCCGGGGCCGAGTCGACCAGCACGCTGTCCACATTGACCCAGATGCCCAGCTTCTTTTCCTTGCGGCGCACCATCACCGCCGGGGCAGGGCCGGACACTGTGACGATCACTTCCAGCGGATCCTCCGACGGGATCGGGGTTTCGCGTTTCACCGCGCCGAAGATCAGAATCTCCGAACCATCGAAAGTGGCGGTGATCGCCACCCGGTCCTGGCTGAGGCCCAGAACAACTTCTTCCTTGGCGGCCTGGGCCGCTGACTGCGGCAGCAGTAGCAGGGCGGCAGCTGTGAGGGTGGAGATGATCAGTTTGCGCATGATCAGTGGCCTCCCGCAGCGCCGAGCGAGTACAACTCAGCCGGTTGCAGCAGCAGCTCAAGCCCCAGCTTGGCGCAGACGATGATCACCATCAGCGCCAGCAGGATCCGCAGCTGTTCGGCCTTGAGATAGACACCGATGCGGGTGCCGATCTGGGCGCCGATCACGCCGCCGACCAGCAGCAGCACTGCCAGAACGATGTCCACCGTATAGTTGGTGGTGGCATGCAGCATGGTAGTGAAAGCGGTGACCGTGATGATCTGGAACAGCGAGGTTCCGACGACCACTTTGGTCGGCATGCCAAGGATGTAGATCATCGCAGGCACCATGATGAAACCGCCGCCGACACCCATGATGGCGGCCAGAATACCGACGCAAATGCCGACCAGCACCGGCGGGATCACTGAAATGTACAGGCCCGAGGTGCGGAACCGCATCTTGAACGGCAGGGCATGCACCCAGCTGCGCTGGCGCCGTGCTGCAGGGGCCGCGCCGCCCGCTTTCTTGGATTTGCGGATGGCGTTCAGGCTTTCGATGAACATCAACCCGCCGACCACACCCAGGAAGACGACATAACAAAGCTTGACCAGCAGATCAACTTGGCCAAGCGCCTTGAGGTAGTTGAACACCACCACCCCAAGCGCCGCGCCCATCAGGCCGCCGGCCTGCAGCACAAGTCCCATCTTGATATCGACCGTGCGCCTTCGGAAATGCGCCAGCACGCCGGAAAAGGACGAGGCGACAATCTGGTTTGCTTCCGTAGCCACCGCCACGGCCGGCGGGATGCCGATGAAAAACAACAGCGGCGTCATCAGAAAGCCGCCGCCGACTCCGAACATGCCCGAGAGAACCCCGACCATTCCCCCGAGGCCCAGGAGAAGGAAGGCATTGACCGAGACCTCAGCTATGGGAAGGTATATCTGCATGGTCCTTGTTAAACCGCAGTTCGTTCAGAAATCAATGATCTATGCCGCTCTGCAGCGTGCAGGACTGATTTGACGCATCAAACTGGACTTATCGCTGGGTTTGCGGCACGGGGACAGGCGGGACGCTCCCGCGCCCGCAGGAGATGGCTGCGCCATCCCCTTGGCGGCCTTGGGCCGGGCACCGCACTGCGTGCGCTGCAACAGGGGTCTGCTGTGACGCCTCTGATGGGCAGAAAGGGAAACACCCGGCGCGGGGCCAGGTGTTTCAGCAGGGCAGACGCAGGGCTTAACGCTCTTTGACGTAAGGCTCGCCGCCAGCGCGGGGCGGAATGGCCTTGCCGACAAAACCTGCAAGAATCACCACCGTCAGCACGTAAGGCAGTGCGTCCATCGCCTGCACCGGAATGGTGATGCCGCCCAGTTCGATGTTCTGGAACCGCAGCGCGACGGCCTGCAAAAGGCCGAATAGCAGGCAGGCGCCCATCGCGTGCCAGGGCCGCCACTTGGCAAAGATCAGCGCCGCCAGCGCGATGAACCCGCGGCCCGCTGTCATGTCCTTGACAAAGCCTGCCTGCAACGCGGTGGCCAGATAAGCACCGGCAATGCCGCACAACAGGCCGCAGATCATTACTGCCGCGTAACGCAGGCCGACAACCGAGACGCCGGCAGTATCCACCGCCGCCGGGTTTTCCCCCACCGCACGCAAGCGCAGGCCAAAGCGGGTGCGGAACAGCACCCACCAAGTGGCAGGCACCGCCAGAAAGGCGATGTAGACCAGGATCGAATGGCCAGACAGCAGCTCGGAATAAACCGGCCCCAGTCCCGGCACGCCGGACAGGCTGTCGGCAAACGGCAAGGAGACCGGGCCAAACCGGCCGCCGCTGATCAGCGAAGGTGTGCGGCCGCCTTGCTGGAACCAGTCCTGCGCGATCAGCACGGTCATGCCTGCCGCGAGAAAGTTGATCGCCACGCCGGAAATCAGCTGATTGCCGCGGAAGGTGATCGACGCCACCCCGTGCAGGCCCGCCAGCACCAGCGAAGATCCGATCCCGGCGAGCAGTCCCATCCAGACATTGCCGGTGACGGCAGCGACAGCGGCGGAAAAGAAGGCCGCCATCAGCATCTTGCCTTCCAGGCCGATGTCGAAGATGCCCGCGCGTTCGGAAAAGAGGCCCGCGAGACAGGCCAGCAGCAGCGGCGTCGCCAGACGGACGGTGGAGTCCAGCAGTTGGATGATCGTCAGGAAATCCATCAGCTCCGCCCCTTCCGCACCGCCAGAAAGATCTTTTCAAGCGGCATCCGCACCATGTTGTCCAGCGCGCCGGTGAACAGGATCACCAAGGCCTGGATCACCACAATCAGCTCGCGCGGGATTGAGGTCCAGAGCGCCAGCTCGGCGCCGCCCTGATACAGGAACCCGAACAGGATCGCCGCCAGGAATACGCCGAACGGATGGTTGCGGCCCATCAGTGCCACCGCAATGCCGATGAAACCGGCGCCTTCGGTGGCGTTCAGCACCAGCCGTTCGGCCTCGCCCATCACGTTGTTGACCGCCATCATGCCGGCCATTGCGCCGGAGATCAGCATCGCGATCATGACAGTCCGGACCGAGGAGATGCCGGCATAACGCGCACCGGGTTCTGATTTGCCAAGCGAGCGGATTTCATAGCCCAACGGAGTGCGCCAGATCAGCAGCCAGATAAACAGGCAGGCGCCGACAGCAACCAGCAGGCTGACATTGGCCGGCGCCGATTTGGAAAAACTGATGCCGACCGGGGCCAGCAGCTCATGTAATGAGGGCAGATGCACAGCTTCGGGAAACCGCGCGGTGGCCGGGTCCATCGAGCCTTGGGGGCGCAGCACGTTGACCAGCACATAGTTCAGCACCGCCGCGGCGATGAAGTTGAACATGATGGTGGTGATTACGATATGGCTGCCGCGTTTGGCCTGCAGGTAGGCAGGGATTGCAGCCCAGGCAGCGCCGAAAATCCCGGCGCCCAAGGCGGCAAAAACCAGCGCCAGCGACCAATGCGGCCAGGGGATCAGCAGGCAGACCAGCGCCACGCCAAGCCCGCCCAGCATCGCCTGGCCCTCGCCGCCGATGTTGAACAGGCCCGCATGGGCAGCAACCGCCACGGCAAGGCCTGTGAACATGAAATTTGTGGCATAATACAGTGTGTAGCCCCAGCCATAGGTCGAGCCCAGGGCGCCATCGACCATCAGCTTGACCGCGGCGACCGGGTCTTCGCCGATCCCGAGGATCACCAGGGCTGACAGGATCGCGGCCAGCAAAAGACTGATCAGCGGGATCAGGACCACATCGGCCCATTTCGGCATCTTTTCCATTTACGCGGCCTCCCCCGCGACACCGGCCATCAACAGGCCCAGCTCTTTCTCGTCGGTCTGATCGGCGGGGCGTTCCCCCATGATCACGCCGTCGAACATCACCGCAACCCGGTCCGCCAGCGACAGGATTTCCTCCAGCTCGACCGAGACCAGCAGGATCGCCTTGCCTTGATCGCGCAGCTCGACGATCTGTTTGTGAATGAACTCGATGGCGCCGATATCGACGCCGCGGGTCGGCTGGCCGATCAGCAACAGCTCGGGGTTGCGCTCAATCTCGCGCGCGACGACGATTTTCTGCTGGTTGCCGCCGGAAAAGCTTTTGGCGGCCAGCCAGGGATCCGGCGGGCGCACGTCGAACTTCTCCATCTTGGCTTCGGTATCCGCCCGCAGGGCGGTGTTATCCATCAGCAAACCGTTCCTGTAAGCCGGATCGCGGTGATAGCCAAAGGCCACGTTCTCCCAGGCGTGGAAGTCCATGATGAGGCCCTCGCGCTGGCGGTCCTCCGGCACATGACCGATATGGGCGTCCCGCCGCGCACGGGCATCCGCGCCCTGGCCGCGCAGCGGCAAGGGGCTGCCATGCAGTTTGATGCTGCCGCTGCCTGCGCGCATGCCGCCCAGAACCTCCAGCAGCTCTGACTGGCCATTGCCAGCCACGCCTGCGATGCCGACAATCTCGCCTGCGCGCACGGTCAGGTTAATCCCCTTGACGCGTTCAACGCCGGCCTCATCCACCACCCGCAGGTTTTCAATCTCCAGGATCGGCGCACCCGGTTGGGCCGGCACCTTGTCCACCCGCAACAGCACCTTGCGGCCGACCATCAGCTCGGCCAGATGTTCGGGGCTGGTCTCCGCCGTTTTGACGGTGGCGGTCATCTGGCCGCGCCGCATCACCGAAACGGTGTCGGTATACTCCATGATCTCCCGCAGCTTGTGGGTGATCAGGATGATGGTTTTGCCTTCGGCGCGCAGCCGGTCGAGGATACGGAACAGCTGGTCGGCCTCGGAGGGCGTCAGCACGCCGGTCGGTTCGTCCAGGATCAGGATCTCGGCCTTGCGGTACAGTGCCTTGAGTATCTCAACCCGCTGCTGCATGCCGACACCGATCTCGTCAATGCGGGCGTCGGGGTCCACAAACAGCTCATACTCTGCCTCCAGCGCCTTCAGCTCCTTGCGGGCGCGGCGCAGCGAAGGCATCAGCATGCCGCTGTCCTCGGCGCCCAGCACGATGTTTTCCAGCACGGTGAAGTTCTCCACCAGTTTGAAATGCTGGAACACCATGCCGATGCCGGCAGCAATCGCCGCCTGGCTGTCGGGAATTGCAGTGCGCTGGCCCTTGATCCAGACCTCGCCTTTGTCGGCCTTGTAGAAACCATAGAGGATCGACATCAGCGTTGATTTTCCCGCACCGTTTTCCCCGATGATCCCGTGAATGGTGCCGGGGGCGACGCTGATCGAGATGTCCTTGTTCGCCTGGACCGGGCCAAAGGCCTTGGAGATACCTTTGAGTTCAATGGCGGGGGCGGTCAATCGGGCTCTCCCATGCCTGTAAATCCGATCAGCCGCACCACCTTGCCGTCTTCAAGATCGGCAAAATACTGGCCGCGCACCATGCGCTGGCCGTCCTTTTCGAAATCCACCGTGGCGCGCACGTGGCCATGGTGTTCCGAGACGGCAACTACCTTGGCCGCGCCACCGGGCATCATCGCGCTGAACTGCGCGACATATTCCAGATAGGCATCACGGCCTTCGATGGGGGCGGGAGAGTTGGGATCGGAGTAGTAAAAACGAGGCCCGATGGCCGCGTCCGTTTTTGCAGCGCGGCCTTCAGGCGTTGGGTCGCCCCAGGCCGCAAACAGAGTGTGAAGTGAATCCGTCATGGCCTGGGGCTTTCTCTTTAGAAGCTCAGCGCGGGGCAGCTGTCATCCGACATGTAATCGTGCACCTTGATCTCGCCCGAGGCGATTTTGGCGGCAGCTTCATCCACGGCGGACTGCATCTCGGCAGAGACCAGGGAGGCGTTGTGCTCGTCCATGGCATAGCCGACACCGCCGTTGGCCAGGCCCATGACAGAGAAGCCGGTCTCCATGTCCGTGCCATCAGTGAAGGCTTCAAACACGGCGTTACCGACCTTTTTGGTCATCGAGGTCAGCACCTTGCCCGGATGCAGGTGGTTCTGGTTGCTGTCCACGCCGATCGACAGGATACCTTCGTCAGCTGCGGTCTGCAGCACGCCGACGCCAGTGCCGCCTGCCGCGGCATAGACCACGTCAGCGCCCTGGCTGATCTGCGCCTTGGTCAGCTCGGATCCCTTCACCGGGTCGTTCCAGGCCGCCGGCGTGGTACCCGTCATGTTGGAGATCACGTTGGCGTCCGGATTGGCCGCCTTGACCCCTTCGGCATAGCCGCAGGCGAATTTGCGGATCAGCGGAATGTCCATGCCGCCGATAAAGCCGACCGTGTTCGATTTCGACGCCATCGCCGCCATCATGCCAACCAGATAGGAGCCTTCGTGCTCGTTGAAAACAACCGAGCGCACGTTGTCGCCTTCAACCACCATGTCGATGATGGTGAATTTGGTGTCAGGATAATCCGCAGCCACCTGGCCCAGGGCATCGGCAAAGGCAAAGCCGACCATCACAATCGGGTTGGCGCCGGCCTCGGCAAAGCGGCGCAGCGCCTGCTCGCGCTGGGCTTCGGACTGCAGCTCGATCTCGCGGTAGTTTCCGCCGGTCTCATCGGCCCAGCGCTGGGCGCCGCCATGGGCCGCCTCGTTAAAGCTTTTGTCGAACTTGCCGCCCAGGTCGAAGATCAGCGCAGGCTCGGCCAGCGCGGCGCCTGCGGTCAGGGCCAGCGACGCGGCTGCGCCCATCAGCGATTTCATCAGGGTCATCAGGTTAACTCCCACTGTCATTATTGTTGGATGCAGCGGGGGTTTTCCGCTGCCCGGCCCCGTTCAGGCCTTAAAGGGTGCGGCAATTTAGCCTGCAGGTCGGGGAGGGGGTCAACCGCTTTTTGACCAAATGGTGCGGAATCCGCGCAACTGGCCTAAGGTAACGCTTTCCGCATCAGGATCGCGTCCGCTGCGGCGGCACCCTGGCGGGGGTAGTAGCCCTTCCGGCGGCCGCACTCCGCGAATCCGCCGGCCCGGTACAGTGCCTGCGCTGGGGCATTGTCCTCGGCCACCTCCAGGAAGGCTTCGGCGGTACCGCGATCCCGGACGGCTGTTTCCCACTCGGCCATGCAGCGTCGCGCCAATCCCTGGCGCTGATGCGCAGGATCGGTGGCAATTGTCAGCAGTTCCGCCTCATCGGCAATTACCCGCACCAGGGCAAAACAGCGGGCATCGCCGGCGGCGAAAACCAGCGGGCTGTCCAGCAGTGCGGCAAACTCTGCCGCGTTCCAGGGGCGGGACCGGGTAAAGGCCGCGGCATGGGTCGCGGCCATCTTCTTTGGTGTCAGCGGTTCACTCATCAATCAGCGCAGGCGGAACATCACTGGAAGGCGCCGCATCTGCAGCGCGCAGGTACAGCGGTGCAGGCGGCTCAGTCACGGTGCGGAACCGTGCAGCGGCAATATGTGCAACAGCTTCGGCAATCCCCGCCGGGCTTGCCTCGGGCGCAAAGGTCAGCCCGGCACCGCGGGCGGCTTTCTCGGCCTCATGGCGCGGCATCAGACGCGGTGCCTCGCCGGGCAAGGCGGCATAGACCTGATCGCGCGGGGCGGGCACGGCGGGCAGGGTGCCCTCGACGTTGCGGGCCTCAAACCCGTCGACGCCCACCGCCGGCACCTCCAGTCCCAGCGCCAGCCCGCGGGCGGCGGAAACGGCGATGCGGATGCCGGTGAAATTGCCGGGGCCGATGCCAACACCAATCGCATCCAGATCCTGCCAGGTGGCACCGCCTTCGGCCAGCACCTCCTCCAGCAGCAGCATCAGCCGCTCAGCCTGGCCGCGGGTCATTTCCTCAAGCCGGGAGGCCAGCACCGCGTCGCCGCGCAGCAAAGCGGCCGCACAATGCGCGGCCGATGTGTCAAATCCCAGAACCAGCGGTTCGGACGTCATGGTTTGTCCTTTCGCAGCCAGTCAGACAGCAACCGGGCGCACCTCGGTGACTTCCGGGATGTAATGGCGCAGCAGGTTCTCGATACCCATCTTCAGGGTCAGGGTCGAAGACGGGCAGCCGGCGCAGGCGCCCTGCATATGCAGATAGACCACACCGCGGTCAAAGCCGTGGAAGGTGATGTCGCCGCCGTCCTGGGCCACCGCCGGGCGCACGCGGCTGTCCAGCAGCTCCTTGATCTGGTTGACGATCTCTGCGTCTTCGCCGGAATGTTCGGCATGGCCCGAGGCCGGATCGGCAGAGCCGTCCGCCATCACCGGCTGGCCGGATTGGAAATGCTCCATCACCGCGCCCAGGATGGCGGGCTTGATGTGGTCCCACTCAACGCTGTCCGCCTTGGTCACGGTCACAAAGTCATTACCGAAAAACACACCGGTCACGCCGTCTACCGCAAAGATACGCGAGGCCAGCGGCGATTTGCCTGCGGCATCAGCACTGGGGAAATCAGCGGTGCCTGCTTCCAGAACGGTCTGGCCCGGCAGGAATTTCAGCGTCGCCGGGTTGGGCGTGGATTCAGTCTGAATGAACATGTCGGGTCTCCGTTAAGCGTGCCCCCGATATGCGCCCTGCGGCCCGCCAAGTCAAGATTTGGAACTATTCTAAATCGTTCGGGCTGCGGCGTGATCCAAAGCCTGTTCCAGCCGGTCGTCGCCCCAGAACAGTTCTGTGCCGCTGGTGAAGCTGGGCGCGCCGAAAATGCCTGCGGAGCTGGCCGCCTCGGTCTGTGCGCGCAGTGCCGATTTGATTTCAGGCGATTGCGCGCGGTCCAGCAGGTCCGCATCCAGTCCAGCTTTGTGCAAACAGTCCAGCAGAACGGGTTCAGCGGAGATATCGGCCCCGTCGCCGAACTGGGCCAGATACACGGCCTGTGCAAAAGCTTCGGTCCGGTCTTGCTCCGATGCGGCCAGCGCCAGCCGTGCGGCCATCAGCCCGTTTTGCGGAAAGGGATCGGGGCGGCAAAAAGGCAGACCGCGGGCTGCGCAGATCCGCTGCATGTCGCGCCACATATAGCGCCCTTTGGCCGGGTAGAGGTTGAACGGCGACGTGTCCCAGCCCTGGGCGGCGAAGATAGGACCCAGCAGAAACGGCTTCCAGATAACAGCAATGCCGCGCGCTTTGGCGGCGCTGCTGATCCTCATCGCGCTGAGATAGGAGTAGGTGGAGGCAAATTCGAACCAGAAAGTGACACTGCGTTCCATTGGCTTTGCCCCCCAAAAAACTGTTAGGTAATGGCTTCCAGCTTTTCTTTCGACAGATCGCCGGGCACGATGGTGATCGGCACCGGCAGCGCGCCGGATGTTTTTGTCAGCTGAGTGACCAGCGGTCCCGGTCCTTTGCGCCCGGTGCCGGCACCCAGTACCAGCACGCCGATTTCCGCGTCGTCCTCAATGTACTTCAGAATTTCGGGCACCGGTTCGCCTTCGCGGATCACCAGATCGGGGTCGACGCCTTGGCGGTCGCGCATCCATTTGGCAAAGACCTCAAAATGGGCGTGGATCCGCTCGCGCGCCTCTTCCCGCATCACTTCGCCGACACCGATCCAGTGGTTAAACTCGTCGGGCGGGATGACTGACAGGATGGTCACGCCCGCACCGGTATGCGCCGCCCGCATCGCGGCAAAGCGCATCGCGTTCAGGCATTCGCGGCTGTCATCCAGGACCACTAGGAATTTGCGCATCTTCGCTCTCTCGTTGTTCCGCCGCGGATCATGAACCAAGCGGGCGCATCAGGCAATAGAGCCACAGCTGCCTGGCCGTTGCGTTCATCTGGCTCTAGGCATGCCGCCAGTCAGGCTTGAGGGGGCGCTCCCGCTCCCGCAGGAGTTTCCGGCTGTGCCGGAACCCCCTTGGCGGCATTGGGCCGGGCGCCGCGCAGATGCGCGGCGCGGCACCGTGCGCAGGCACGGTGCAATGCCCAACCGCATCGCGGGCTTTTGCAAAAAAAGGCCGCAGGCGGACAGGAGCCTTGGCCGGCAGCGCTGTGCGCGCAGAACGTTACCGCTGGCCGGACGCCCAGTCCCAGTACATATCGCGCACCAGCTTGGCTACGGGACCGGCCTGATACTGGCACGCGTCAAAGGCGGTGACTGGGGTGATCTTGCTCATATTGCCGGAGAGAAAGACCTCGTCGGCCTCTTCGAAGTCCTGATAGCCTAGCACGCACTCATGTACCTTGATACCGTCTGCGCGCATGTGGCCGATGTGGCGGGCGCGGGTGATGCCGGCCAGAAACGTACCGTTTGGGATCGGAGTGAACACCTCGCCATCGCGCACCATGAAGACATTGCTGGTCGCGGTTTCCGCCACATTGCCCATCGCATCCAGCGCCAGCGCATTGGAGAACCCTTTGCTGCGTGCCTCCCGCAGCATCCGGGCGTTGTTGGGGTACAGGCAGCCGGCCTTGGCATTCACCACCGCGTTTTCCAGGACGGGACGGCGGAAGCGGGTGCGGGTGAGCGTTGCCGCAGCAGCTTCCGGCGCCATCGGGATTTCCTCCAGACTGACCGCAAAGCAGGTGCTGTCCGCCTTGGGGGCGATCAGGGTTTCATCCCCGTCGGCCGCCCAGTACATGGGCCGGATATAGACCGCAGCACCAGCTGCAAACCCCTCCAACCCTTCGCGGACTACCTCCACCATCTGCTCTGCCGAAAGCGTAGGCGTCATCATCAGCGCTTGGGCCGAAGCATTGGTGCGGGCACAGTGCAGGTCCAGATCCGGGGTCACCCCGTCAAAGAACCGGGCGCCGTCAAACACCGAAGATCCCAGCCACATCGCATGATCCGCGGCCCGCATCACCGCCAGGTTGCCGTCATGCCATTTGCCGTCAAAATAGGTCCGGATAGTGCTGCCCGCTGCCATTTCATTGCCCTCGCTTTACGTGGCGAAACCTAGGCAGAGTTGCTGCGGCCGTCCAGACGGGCTTGCGTTCCAGACGGGTGGAAAAGCGGCCTTGAGATGCGCAAGTATCATGTTTTTCAGTGCTTTATGCGGCGGGCGTCGCGGATCTGACGTGGCGTCTTGTAGGTCAGTATTGCTGCCCATTTGTTTCGCGCGCGAAACATTCGGACAGTAATGCTGACCTGATCAACTCTTGCGTGTGCTGGCGGCAGGGTCCTGCGCGCCGCAAGGCGCGCCCGGCCCAACCGGGCAAGCGCATCTTGATGCGCGCAGGCCTGGACGGCAGTGCCTGGCTCCGGTTTGCTACGCAGCCGGTTTCAGCCCGGTCTTGCCAAGAATGGCCCCAGCGTCCTGCTGCCATCGGGCTTTCAGCCCGGCATTCGGGGTGCGGCGCAAACCCATGGCCTTGAGCCCTTCGAACTTCTCCGACGCTTCCTGGCCAAAGCTTGCGGCGACCCGCGGCCACCAGTAATCTGCCAGCTCCTGCAGGGCATCAGTACCTTGCGCCTCCACCAGCACCATCAGGCCCTCTTCGGCCAGTTCAGCATGGTGTGCCTCGACGGGCAGAATAGCGCGGAAGGCTTCGGCCAGCGGCTGGTAGGAGACATGGGACATCTCCTCCAGCTGCAGTGCCACCGCACGGCCCATCAAGAGGTTCATCATCACCGCATCCGCCCAGCCTTCCAGCGGGTAGTTGAACACGGCCAGCCGCATATCGTGCTTGGTCCGGCTCTGGCCGATATCCGCGCCGCGTTCCAGCCGGGCGGTCCAGGGGTGGTGGTCGGCATAACGCTCAATATCCGCGCCGAAGTCACCCATGATGCGCAGGACTTTTTCGGCGCTGTCGCTTTTCTCCAGCACGATCTTGGCCGCGGCGATGCGCGCCTTGATGCCCGGACCTTCGTTGATGATGTCGGCAAAGCCGGCAGCGCCCGCCAATTCGCTGTCAACAAAGGTTGCCATCATCTTCATCAGTTCGGCGCGGTAGCGCGGCGGCACGTTGGAAGGGTTGCTGAGCACGCCGCCCTGAGCCAAGTAGTTCTCAATACTCATGTCATCAGTCATGATCCGTTCTCCCTTGGGCAGGCGTTACTGGTCGTAATCGACCACGACGTTGTCAGTGACCGGGTAGGCCTGGCAGGACAGCACATAGCCCTTCTCTACCTCGTAATCCTCCAACGCATGGTTGGCGACCATCTCGACTTCACCCTCCAGCACCTTGCAGCGGCAGGTGGAGCAAACGCCGGCCTTGCAGGCATAGGGCGCATCCATTGCGTTCTCCAACGCTGCATCCAGCAGGGTCATGTCCTTGCCCATCTCGATGGTCTGGGTGGCGCCGTCCAAGGTGATCGCAGCCTTGGTCTGATTGGCGCTGCTGGCAGCATCACTTGCGGCGGCCTTGCGTTTGGCGCGGCCCGGCTGGGCAGAAGCGAACAGCTCAAACTTGATCTGGCTGTCGTCCAGACCGGCAGTGCGCAGCGCGGCGGCGATGCCCAGCATCATCGGTTCCGGGCCGCAGATGAAGGCGGTGCCGACCGATTTGATATCTATCCAACGCTCAAACAGCTGGGCGCATTTCTCCTCGGTCACCAGACCGGTGAACAGGTCGATTTCCTGCGCGTCCGATTCCAGCACATGGATCACGTTGAAGCGGCCCATGTAGAGGTTCTTGAGATCCTCCAGCTCCTCGCGGAACATGATCGTGTTCACGCCCTTGTTGGCGTAGACCAGTGTGAAGGAGGCGTTCGGCTCTGCCGCCAGCGTGGTCTTGAGGATCGACAGTACCGGGGTAATGCCGGAACCGCCGGCAAAGCCCAGGTAGTGCTTCTCGGCCGCCTCATTAAGCGGGGTGAAGAAACTGCCCATCGGCGCCATCGCCTGCAGGGTGTCGCCGGCCTTCAGGTCGGTGTTGGCCCAGGTTGAAAACGCGCCGCCGTCGACGCGCTTGATGCCGACCTGCAGGATGCCCTCATCGCGTCCGGCACAGATCGAGTAGCTGCGGCGCAACTCCTCGCCGTCGAAGTCGCGGCGGAAGGTCAGGTACTGGCCTTGGGTGAAATCGAATTCTTCTGCCGCGCCGCCCGCGGGCTTCAGGGTGACAACCACCGCATCGCGGATGGTTTTACGGACGTCGGTGACTTCAAGGTCGTGAAAGCGCGCCATCAGGGTCTCCTCAGATGCACTTGAAATAATCAAAGGGTTCAAGGCAGTCCTGGCAGCGCCAGTGGGCCTTGCAGGGGGTCGAGCCGAACTGGCTGACCTTGGTGACATGTGTACTGCCGCAGTTGGGGCATTTTTCCGGGCCGCCTGCGGCCTGGGGCGGGGCGATGCCGTAGTCCTCCAGCTTGGCGCGGCCCTTGTCGGACAGCCAATCGGTGGTCCAGGCGGGGGAGATCTGGGTTTCCAGTCTCAGATCGGTAACACCGTGGCCGCGCAGGGCGGTTTCGATATCCAGGGCAATCACTGCAGTTGCCGGGCAGCCGGAGTAGGTCGGGGTGACGCTGACCACGAGGGTTTCCCCTTCCCAAGCGACATCGCGGATGATGCCCAGATCCACCAGCGAGATCACCGGGATCTCCGGATCGGGCACAGCGTCGAGCCACTCCCAGATCTGGTTGATGCTTGGCTGAGTTGTCACTTGGCTCATGCGGTTTATCCTTGCTATGCACCGCCCGGACGATAGGCCGGGCAGCCCCCGACCTCCCCCACGGGAGGGGGCTTCACCCCCACCCGAGGCCGGGGGCCGCCCTCAGTTCTTTGGCCGTGGCCTTACCACTTGGCGCCGGGATAGGCGCGCTGCAGCCATTGCATCTGGGTCAGCAGATGGCCCAGGTGCTCGGTATGCATCGCGCCGGTGCGGCCGCCCTTATGGGCAAAACGGCTTTCCGGGATGGTCAGCGTTGCGTCGCCCAGGATGCGGGTGATCAGCGCGTCGTATTCCTCACGCAGGGAGGCCGGGTCGGGTGCGATGCCCGCTTTGACCATTTCCGCGTCCACGCTGTCGGACTGGAACATCTCGCCGGCGTAGGGCCAGAGATAGTCCAGTGCTTCCTGCATGCGGCGGTGGCTTTCCTCAGTACCGTCGCCCAGGCCCACCACGGTATCGGCGGAACGTTCCAGGTGATAAGCCACTTCTTTCGAGGCCTTCTCGGCAATCGCGGCGACGCGTTCGTCCGAGGATTTCATCAGCCGGCCCAGCTGGATCGAATGCCAGGCATCGAACAGGAACTGGCGCATCAGCGTGCGGCCAAAGTCGCCGTTCGGCACTTCCACCAGCAGCACGTTGCGGAAATCCCAAGCATCGCGCAGGAAAGCCAGATCGTCGGCGGATTTGCCGTCTCCCTGTACCTCAGCCGCGAGGCCTAGCCACATCTGGGTCTGGCCGATCATGTCCAGCGCGGTGTTGGCCAGCGCGATGTCCTCTTCCAGCACCGGCGCATGGCCGCACCATTCGCTGACCCGGTGGCCGAGGATCAAGGTGTTATCCCCCATCCGCAGCAGGAACTGGGTGAATGCCTCATCTTTGTTAAGCGGGCGGGTCATTACATTGCCCCCACTTCTTCGGGGATGTCGAAGAAGGTCGGGTGGCGGTAGACCTTGCTCTCCGACGGCTCATAAAGCGGGCCCTTGTCGCTGGGCGAGGACGCGGCGATGTGGTTGGCTTCCACCACCCAGATCGACACGCCTTCGTTGCGGCGGGTATAGACGTCGCGGGCGTTCTTGATCGCCATCTCGGCGTCCGGCGCGTGCAGGGAGCCGACGTGGCGGTGGCTCATCCCGTGCTGGCCGCGGATGAAGACTTCCCAGAGGGGCCATTCGTTTTTCATGTCTTAAATCCTCCTGGCTGAGGGGGCGCCGCCGCAGTGTTCGAAAACGGGCAGAGCGCCGGAATGCTTGGGGTTACTCGGCAGCGTGCTTTTGCGCGGCCTTCTTTTTGGCATGCGCCAACAGCCCGTCGCGGACCCATTCGCCGTCGTCCCAGGCCTTGTTGCGGGCGGCAAGGCGGTCCACGTTGCAGGGGCCGTTGCCCTTGATCACGTCAAAGAATTCGTTCCAGTCCGGGTCGGTGTAGTCATAATGGCCGCGCTCCTCGTTCCACTTCAAGTCCGGGTCGGGAACGGTGAGGCCCAGGTATTCGGCCTGCGGCACGGTCTGGTCGACAAACTTTTGGCGCAGCTCGTCATTGGTGTTCATCTTGATCTTCCAGGCCATCGACTGGGCGGAATGGACCGAGTCCTTGTCGGACGGGCCGAACATCATCAGCGACGGATACCACAGGCGGTTCAGCGCATCCTGGGCCATCTTCTTCTGCTCGGGCGTGCCTTCGGCCATCTTGCGGATGGCGTCATAGCCCTGGCGCTGGTGAAAGCTTTCTTCCTTGCAGACGCGGATCATCGCGCGCGAATAGGGGCCGAAGGAGGTCCGCTGCAGCGGCACCTGGTTCATGATCGCCGCACCGTCAACCAGCCAGCCGACCGCACCGATGTCGGCCCAGTTCAGCGTCGGATAGTTGAAGATCGACGAATACTTCATGCGCCCGTCCAGCAGCATTTCGGTCATCTCGTCGCGGGACACGCCCAGCGTTTCCGCCGCACAATAGAGGTACAGGCCATGGCCTGCCTCATCCTGAACCTTGGCAAGCAGGATCGCCTTGCGCTCCAGCGTCGGCGCGCGGGTGATCCAGTTGCCCTCTGGCAGCTGGCCGACGATTTCCGAATGCGCGTGCTGGCCGATCTGGCGGATCAGCGTCTTGCGGTAGCCTTCGGGCATCCAGTCCTTGGGCTCGATCTTCTCGCCCGCGTCGATGCGCGCCTGAAAGGCCGCCAGCTGTTCCGGATCGTCCTGGGTCGCTTCGGATTTGACCATCTGAGCATACATGTCTGGGACCTCCCTTGGGTTTGTTACACGCGTTCCAGGATCAGGGCAGTGCCCTGTCCAACGCCGACGCACATGGTGCAAAGCGCATAACGCCCGCCGGTGCGTTGCAATTGATAGGCGGCAGTCAGCACCAGCCGGGCGCCTGACATGCCAAGCGGGTGGCCCAGTGCAATTGCACCGCCGTTGGGATTAACATGGGGCGCATCGTCCGAAAGGCCAAGCTCGCGCAGGGTGGCGAGGCCCTGCGAGGCGAATGCCTCGTTCAGTTCGATCACGTCCATCTGGTCGATGGTCAGACCGGTGCGGGCCAGCACCTTGCGGGTCGCAGGCACCGGGCCGATGCCCATGATGCGCGGCTCAACCCCGGCGGCGGCCATGCCGACGATGCGGGCCATCGGTTTTAAGCCGTTTTTCGCGGCCGCGGCTTCATTTGCCATCAGGATCGCCGCAGCACCGTCATTGACACCGGAGGCATTGCCGGCCGTCACGGTCTTGTCCGGGCCATTCACACCTTTCAGGCCTGACAGCTTTTCAGCCGAGGTGCCGGGGCGCGGGTGTTCGTCGGTGTCCACCACCAGGGCTTCACCCTTGCGCTGGGGGATGGTGACCGGGGTGATTTCGTCGTTGAAAAGGCCCGCCTCATGCGCTGCGGCCCAGCGGGCCTGGCTGCGGGCAGCAAAGGCGTCCTGATCGTCGCGGGAAATGCCATAGTCTGCGGCGACATTGTCGGCAGTCTGCGGCATGGAATCGGTGCCGTACATCTCGTGCATTTTCTTGTTCACGAAACGCCAGCCGATGGTGGTGTCATAAACTTCATTGGCGCGGGTGAAGGCGGAGGTTGCCTTGGGCATCACAAAGGGTGCGCGCGACATGCTCTCAACACCGCCGGCGATGGCCATGTCATAATCACCCGCCTTGATACCGCGCGATGCCATGCCGACCGCATCCATGCCGGAGGCGCAGAGGCGGTTGATGGTGGTGCCGGGCACGGTGGCAGGCAGGCCTGCCAGCAGGGCGGCCATGCGGGCGACATTGCGGTTGCTTTCGCCGGCTTGGTTGGCGTCGCCCAGGATCACGTCATCCAAGGTACCCCAGTCCGCATCCGGGTTGCGCGCCGCCAGGGCGGCAATCGGCAGGGCGGCAAGGTCATCGGTCCGCACCTGGCTCAGCGCGCCGCCGTAGCGGCCGATCGGGGTGCGGGTGGCATCGCAGATGAAAGCATCCATGGGTGTTCGCGTCTCCTGTGGCGGCGGCAGGGATAAGCCGACCGTTGGGTCGGTGATACGCCGGAAGATGATTCGCGGCAAGTTAAATGTAACGGAAAAATTCCAAGAGCTGAAATTGTGTAACGAGTCCTGCTGGCTTCAATCCTTCGCCGGTACATGCGCTGTGATCCGGTTTTAAAAATCAATGCAGTGCAGGACGTCGTTGGGGTAGCGTCTGTCCTGAACCTGAAAATGGGTGAGGCCCGATTTTTCAAAGCCGTGGCTGAGATAGAAGGCGATGGCGCCTTTGTTTTCTGAGTTGGTGACCAGCCACGGGGCGTCCCAGCCGTTGGTGCGGCACGCCTCTATCCCCGCAGCAAGCAGGGATTGTCCCAGGCCCTTACCCTGGTGCCGGGGCTGCACGTAGAGAGTGGAGATCTCAGTTTCTGAGCTGCTGCCGCCTGGGCAGGGGTTGCCGTGTGACACCCGGATATAGCCGTCTATTCCTTCCCTGTTTTCTGAAACCAGCAGCGTTTCTGCAGGGCGGTTCACAAGATCAAGAAAGTGTTCGCGGGTGAATTGGCCAAGCGCATAGTCCGCAAAGAAGCTGCTGATGCCTTGGCGCAAATATGTGCCAATCCACACTTCGATGGACAGGGCCGCCAGACAGGAGGCGTCTTCGCACCGGGCTGCGCGGATGGTTCCGGGATCGGGTGTATCGGTCATGTTATGTCTTGCCTTTGGAAAAACTGCGGGCGGAGAGTGCGCCGCCGGGGGGGTGGCTGTTGAGGCAATTCATCCTCGCCATTTTGCTTCACGTGTTCAATAATTCCGGAACTTAACGGGAGGTGCCGATGAACATTCTTTACATCATGTTCGACCAGCTGCGGTTCGATTATCTAAGCTGCGCTGGCCATCCGCATCTGCATACGCCCCACATTGATGGGCTGGCGGCCAGGGGCGTGCGCTTTACCCGCGCCTATGTGCAATCGCCCACCTGCGGCTCGTCGCGGATGTCGAGCTATACCGGGCGCTACCCTTCCAGCCATGGGGTGCAGTTCAACAGCTACCCCCTGCGGGTGGGGGAATGGACCATGGGCGACCATCTGCGCAAGGCGGGCATGGGCTGCCACCTGATCGGCAAGACGCATATGGTGGCTGATGCGGAAGGGATGCAGCGGCTGGGGCTGGCGCCGGACAGCGTAATCGGCGTGCGCCAGTCGGAATGCGGGTTTGACCCGTGGGTGCGGGATGACGGGCTGTGGGCAGAAGGGCCGGACGGGTTTTATGACCAAAAACACAGCCCCTATAATGAGTACCTGAAGCAACAGGGCTACCCGGGTGATAACCCCTGGAACGACTTTGCCAACGCCGGGGTCGAGGGGAGTGACGTTGCTTCCGGCTGGTTCATGGTCAACGCGGATAAACCTGCCAATATCGCCGAGGAAGACAGTGAAACCCCATGGCTGACAACTCAGGCGATGGCGTTTATTGATCAGGCCAACGGCCCTTGGTGTGCGCATCTCAGCTATATCAAACCGCATTGGCCCTATATCGTGCCTGCGCCGTATCACAATATGTACGGGGCGGAGCATGTGCTGCCGGTGGTGCGCTCGGACGCGGAACGTGACGCGGCGCATCCGGTGTTTGACGGCATGATGAACAACCGGATTGGCAAGACCTTCAGCCGGGATGAGGTGCGAAACAAGGTGATCCCCGCCTACATGGGGCTGATCAAACAGGCCGACGACCAGATGGGCCGCTTGTTTGCCTGGCTGCAAGATACCGGGCGGATGCAGGACACGATGATCGTGGTGACCTCGGACCATGGCGATTATCTGGGCGATCATTGGCTGGGCGAGAAGAACCTGTTCCATGACCCCTCCATCAAGGTGCCGCTGATCATCTACGACCCGCGCGCGGAGGCTGATGCTGCACGTGGAACAACCTGCGATGAACTGGTGGAGGCGATCGACCTGTTGCCGACCTTCCTGGAGGCGGCGGGCGGCGATCCGGCGCCGCATATCCTGGAGGGGCGCTCGCTGATGCCGTTCCTGCGCGGTGAAACCCCGGCCTGGCGGGAGTATGCAATTGCCGAGTTCGACTATTCCACCATGCCGCTGTGCGAAAAGCTGGGGCTGGAGCCCAAGGACGCGCGGCTGTTCATGGTGACGGACAAGCGCTGGAAGTTCATGCATGCCGAAGGCGGGCTGCGGCCGATGCTGTTCGACATGGAAAGCGATCCGGAAGAACTTGTGGACCTGGCCAAGGGTGATGCGCATCAGGAGATCATTGATCTGATGTATGACCGGCTGCTGGAATGGGGCCTCAGGATGTCGCAGCGGATCACCCTGTCGGATGGGCAGATCAAGGCGCGCCGTGGGAAATCAGGGCGCAAGGGCATTCTGCTGGGCGTCTATAAGGCGGATGAGGCGGCGCCGGAGCTGACAGAGAAATACCGCGGGCCGGTGCCGCAATAACTGCGCTGCACATTCACCTTTGCACAAATACTCCGGGGGAGCCCGCAGGGCGGGGGCAGGGCCCCCTATTGCGCGTTGCCATGCAGGGAGCACAGGCATAAATTGGCCGCAAACGCATCAAAGGCGGCGCAATGGCAGGTCAGACAGAGCAGGTTCTGAACGCAATCCTTCAGGACATCGAGGCGGGTCGGCTGGTGCCCGGCGCGCCGCTGGAGGAGAGCGAGCTGGTGGAGCGTCACGGTGTCTCCCGCACGCCGGTGCGAGAAGCCTTTATCCAGCTGGAAGCCATTGGCTTGATCAAACGGCTGCCGCGCAAGGGCGCGGTGCTGTTCAAGCCGACGCTGGAGGAGTTTCTGGCAATTCTGGAAGTCCATGCCCGGCTTGAGGGCCAGGCGGCGGCGCTGGCAGCACGGCGGCTGTCTCCGGTCCAGGCCAGGGAGCTGGAGGCGGCGGTTGCGGCATGTGAAAAGCATGCAGCGGAAAAGGGCGATGGTGATCCGGCGGGCTATTACCAGCTGAACCTGCGGTTTCATGCCTGTGTGGCCGAAGGATCGGGCAACCCCTTTCTGGTCGAGATGATCAAAACCAATGCACGCAAGCTGATGGCGTATTACCGGGCGCGCTACCGTTACCCCGGCGCCATTGCCCAATCCGCCAAGGAACACCGGGAGATTTCTGTGCTGATCACTGCCCATGACCGTGAGGGAGCGGAGGCGGCGATGATATCCCATGTGCAGTTTGATCAGGTCACCGTGATGGATCTTCTGGCTGCGCTGGGCTGACATTTGAGTTGAACGGGACCTGGCGGTCCCGTGCCTCCGGCGGGGGTGTTTTTGACCAGAAAGAAGCCGGCGGGTCAGGGTTGCCGGGCTTGCTCGAAGAAGCGGGCGAGGCTCTCGGCAAAGGCTTGCTGGTCTGAGCGCCCGGTAAGGCTGTCCAGCGCGCGGGCGTGTGCTTCGGGGCTGAGGGCCTGCTGCATTTCTTCGGTCAGCGCTGTCATGAAGCTGCGGGACATTTCCGGGTGGTGCTGGGTGGTGAAGATGTGGCGTCCCAGGGTGAAGCCAGTGTTCATGCCATTCCATCCACTGAGCGGGGTTGCGTCTGGCGGCAGTGTGCTGACGCATTCGCGGTGGGAGCCGTAAAGCTTCACCTCATCCGGTAACGGTGCGGCCCAGTCCGGGCGGTTCAGCAATTTGTTGCGGGTCAGCCCGTGCACCCAGCCGTCTGGGTTGAGATCCAGGCCGCCGCCAAGGGCCAGCGCGATGGCCTGATGGCCGAAGCAGGCGCCGAACAGCGGGAATTTCCGGGAATGGGCGTCGCGGATCAAGTCCAGCAGCTGCGCCACCCAGGGGGCACCGGAGCGGACCGAGGCCGGGCTGCCGGTGATCATTGCGCCGCCAAAAGCAAACAGGTCCTGCGGGAAATCTCCTTCTTTCACGGTAAACACCGAAGTACGCCAGTCTGGCCGGGCTATCCGGATCAGATCGGTGAATTTTTCCCCGTCCTTTGGGTGCCTTTGGGCAAATTCGCTTTCGTCGGTGTTGGTCATCAGAATGGCCAAATGCATGAGAGCGCTCGCAAGATTATCATTTACATATTTAAGGTCACTATTAATATACATCCGTAAGCAAGTTAGGGAAGCCCGCAATGACAGTTTGGACCCCCACCGATGACGGCTTTGCGGATCTGAGCAGCCATGACGTCTTTGCCGATGGTGCGCCGCACAACACCTTTGCGCGGCTGCGGCGCGAGGACCCGCTGCATTGGACCGAATATGCGGGCGGCAAGAATTTCTGGTCGGTCACCCGCTATGAAGACATCACGGTGATGAACAAGAACACCGAGGTGTTCTCCTCGGCCCGCGGGATCCGGATGGAGGATCAATCCTACGAGGAATACCTGGCGCGGCGCACCTTTCAGGAAACCGATCCGCCGGATCATTCCAAAGTGCGGATGAAACTGCTGAAGGCGTTCTCAAAAACCACCATGGCGCAGTATGAGCAGGATATCCGCGACCTTTGTGCGGAGATTCTGGATCAGGCGCTGGCCAAAGGGGAATTTGACGCAACCAAGGAAATCGCCCGTCAGTTGCCGATGCGGATGCTGGGCCGGGTGGTGGGCCTGCCGGCGGAGGATCTGCCCTGGCTGGTCGAAAAAGGCGACGCGCTGATTGCCAATACTGATCCGGATTTCACCTCGCATGTGCTGGACAAGATGCAGACGGATGAGTTCCGGATGATGCCCTTCAACTCTCCCGCCGGGGCGGAGCTGTACGCCTATGCCAAAGAGCTGATGGAGGCAAAAGCGCGCAAGGGGGATACATCCGGTGTGCTGGATCTGATCCTGGAACCGGCCAAGGATGGTTCGGTCATTACTGAGACCGAGTTCCGCAATTTCTTCTGCCTGCTGGTTGCGGCGGGCAATGACACCACGCGGTATTCGATTGCCGCAGGTATCCAGGCGATGTGCCATCAGCCGGAGCTGCTGGCGCAGATGCAGGCGGGCGGCGCGGTATGGGAGACGGCGGCAGATGAGATCATCCGCTGGGCCACGCCCGCGCTGTACTTCCGCCGCACCGCGACGCGGGATGTGGAGATGCATGGCAAGACCATCCGCGAAGGCGACAAGGTGCTGTATTGGTTTGCTTCGGCGAACCGGGATGACGGGTATTTCGAAGATCCATTTCACGTGAATCTTCACCGCAGCCCGAACCGGCATCTGTCGTTCGGCCAGTTCGGTCCGCATGTCTGCCTGGGCATGTGGCTGGCGCGGCTGGAGGTGACGGTGCTGTTTCAGGAATTGGCCAAACGGATCACCCATATCGAGGCGGCGGGGCCGCATAAGTTCCTGCGTTCAAACTTTGTCGGCGGACTCAAGTCGCTGCCGGTACGGGTGGAGGCTGCCTGACAAATGGGCTGTCTCACAGGAAAGACTCTGCGAAAACCGTTAAATATGTTAAGTAATAAGATGCGGTGCTCGATGCCGACGACTGTTCAACTGGGAAGGGCTTGAGCCATGAAAACCCGCCTGCGCGCGATGTTTTGCGACCACCTCAGCATCATGCGGGGGAAATACCTGCCGAATTCCAAGATCGGCGATGACTCGACCCGGTTCTGCCGGTCGGTCTTTGGCACCCATTATGACAGGGACCTGCTGGATGCGCCGGGGGCGATGGTCAAACAGGGTCTGCCGGATATGGAGCTGAAGTGGTTGCATGACGACATCCGGGACAGTTGGCATGCCTCGACCAAAGTGGTGCTGGGGGATTTGTATGATGATGAGGGTCAGCCGCTGCCGCTGTGTCCGCGCTGGGCGTTGAAGCGGGCGGTCGCGGATTGGCAAAAACACGGGCTGACGCCGAAAGTCGGGATCGAGCTGGAGGCCTTTGCCCTGCAGGCGGATGACCGCGGGCGGCTGATGCCCTATGATGCGCCGGGCGGGGTGGTCTATGGCACCGGGCCGTTTGCC
The DNA here is from genome assembly GCF_025141335.1 of Leisingera sp. M523. Lineage (NCBI taxonomy): Bacteria > Pseudomonadati > Pseudomonadota > Alphaproteobacteria > Rhodobacterales > Roseobacteraceae > Leisingera > Leisingera sp. M523. The sequence goes on along the minus strand of NZ_CP081036.1, from coordinate 2,871,462 downwards.
GATCCGTTGCGGTTCAACGACCGGATCTGGGCGATGGCTGATGATATGGGTTTTTCGCTCGACATGATCACTGCCGAATTCGACAGTCCGCAGTTTGAATACACATTGACCTTTGATGATGCGGTGAAGGCGGTGGATGACATCGTGCTGTTCCGCCTGATGGCGCGGGAGGTGGCGCTGGAATACGGCATTATCCTGACCTTCATGCCGAAACCGGTGGCCGAGGCTGGCGGCTCGGGTATGCATATCAACTTCTCCTTTGCCGATGAGGCGGGCGGCAATGCGCTGTCTTCAGGGCCGCAGGGCGGGCCGGAGCATATGAATGATCTGGCCCGCGGCTGCCTGGCTGGGCTGTTGCATCACCACAAGGGGCTTGCGGGGCTGATTGCGCCAACCGCCAACAGCTATATGCGGCTGCAGCCGGGATCGCTGTCGGGGTATTGGCAGAACTGGGGCGGCGATCATCGCAATGTGACCACGCGGATCAGTTCCGAAGGCGGCTCCAAGGCGCGGCTGGAGCACCGGATGGCGGATGCGTCGGCCAATCCCTACACGGCGGTGGCGGCGGTGCTTCATGCTGCACGGTTGGGGGTGGAGAACAGCCATCAGCTGCCGCCGATGGAAACTGGCGACGGCTTTGACCGGACTGACGCACGCGAAGGCACGGCGGCTGATCTGAAAGGGGCAGTGAGTGATCTGGAGAAGGACACCGTTCTGGCAGAAGCTGTCGGGCCGGAGCTGGTCGCCAACCACGTCTTCATGAAACGCAAAGAAGTGCGCAAGACCCGTGATCTGGAAGGCGACGGCATGCGTGATTTCTACGTGCATTTTATCTGATATTCACAGCGGGATCCCTGCAAGGGACATGGAAACGGGCGCGGCTGCGGCAGCTGCGCCCGTATCCGTATCCCGCAACCGCGCCGCGTCAGCGGCGCCGCCGAAGGCGCGGGCCCGAAGCATATGCTTCGGGCCCGCCATGGTATTTGGTGGCGCCCGGACCTGGCGGTCCGGGCGGGGAAGCGTCTGGCGCGGGTGTCAGCTCACCGCCGCCAGGCCTGCGTCCAGGGCGGAGAGGATGGTTGCGGCCTCAGCCTCACTCAGTACCAGCGGCGGTGACAGGATGATGTTGGGGCCGGAGACCCGCACCATCGCGCCGGCCTCATAGGCTGCTTCCTGCAGCGTGCCGGTGGTTTTCTTGTCAGCCGGCGCCTTGGTGCTGCGGTCTGCCACCAGCTCAAGTGCACTCATCAGCCCGTGGCCGCCGCGCACGTCGCCGATCAGCTCGTATTTCTGCTGCAGGTCCAACAGCCCCTGATGGATCTGGGTGCCGCGGGCGGCGGCGTTTTCGGGCACGTTCAGGCGCAGGGTCTCGGCAAGGCAGGCCAACGCTGCTGCAGCGCCTACAGGATGGCCTGAGTAAGTGTAGCCATGGCCGATGGCGGCCTTTCCGCTGGTGTCCTTTTCGAAGGTCTCCGTCATGTGGTCTGCGATCATCACGGCACCAAAAGGGAAGTAACCGTTGGTGATCGCCTTGGCTGTTGCCATCATATCCGGTTGCACACCCCAGTGCCGCGAACCGGTCCAGGAACCAGTGCGGCCGAAGGCGGTGATCACCTCATCTGCGATCAGCAGAATACCGTTTTTGGAGCAGATCTCACACACGCCGGGCATGAAGCTGGCATGCGGAGGGATCACCCCGCCGGCGCCCAGGACCGGCTCCATGATGAAGGCCGCGATGGTGCCGCCGCCCTGGAACGCGATCTCGTCCTCCAGCGCCTGCAGGCAGAGCTGTGCGAGGCGTTCGGGGTCGGTCTCATTGAACGGATTGCGGTAGGTATAGGGCGCGGGGATCTGGAAGCAGCCGGGCAGCAGCGGTTCGTACTGGGTGCGGAAATTGGCGTTTCCGTTCACCGAGGCGCCGCCCATGTGGGTGCCGTGGTACCCTTTTTTCAGGCTCAGGAACTTGGTGCGGCCCTCCTCGCCGCGGATCTTGTGGTACTGGCGTGCCAGCCGGAGGGCGGTTTCCACCGAGTCCGATCCGCCAGAGGTGAAGAAGGCACGGGTGAGGCCATCGGGCGCGAAGAACTTGCGCAGCTCCTCGGCCAGCTGGATCACCTGGTCGTTGGTGGTGCCGCGGAAGGTGGAGTAATAGGGCAGCACATCCAGCTGCGCGGCAATCGCGTCTTTCACGGGCTGGCAGGAAAAGCCGAGGTTCACGTTCCACAGGCCCCCGACCGCGTCCACCACCTCATGCCCGTCGATATCGGTGATTTTCACCCCTTGGGCCGAGGTGATGATGGCAGGCGGGTTGGCCAGGCTGTCGCCGGGATGCGCCATCGGATGCCAGAGGGATTTGGCGTTGTGCTCTTTCAGGAAGTTGGAGTCTTTCATGGGGTCAGCTCCTGGATGCGGCCCGCGCCGGGGCCGGAGAGGGGGAAGTCAGGCGGCACCGTCCTGCGGATATTCCGCAGGCGCCGAGCCGCCGATGCGATGGGTAAGGGTGGCGCCCGCGCGGCGGAGCGCCGCAGGGATCCGTTGTTTCTGTTCAGTGGTCATGCGGGACACCGGCGCGGCCACGGCGAGCGCGCCGATCACCTGGCGGTCGGGGCCAAAGACCGGCACTGCGTGGGAATGCACATCCGCCTCGAACCCGCCAATGGACTGGGCCATTCCAGTGCTGCGGACAACTGCCAGCTGGGCGCGGATGTCCTGCGGATCGGTGATCGTCTCAGGTGTGTGGGCCTGTAACGGCTGTGCCAGTGCCGCGTCAGCAAAGCAGGGGTCGGCATAGGCCAGCACCGCCATGCCGGAACTGGTGCCATGAAAGGTCAGCACTTCGGCGTCCTCCATCATCACCTTGGTTGCGTGGCGCGGGGAATAGGCATGCGACAGCGAATTCAGCTGGCTGCCCTGCAACAGCGACAGGTGGGTGGTTTCGCCGGTCTCGTCGCTCAGATCACGCAGCACACGGCGCGAGACCGAAAGTATCGGAACCGCCGCCTCGCGCAGGGCGGCCAGGCGCAGAACCTGGGGGCCAAGCCGGTACATGCGGTCGCCGTCGGTCTGTTCGACAAAACCTGATTCCTGCAGCTCGCTCATCAGCCGAAAGACGGTGGCCTTGTTCATGCCGGACAGGCGAGTGAGGTCGCTGAGCCCGATCCCGGTCCGGCCGTGATTGAAATATGTCAGTAATGACAAGGCTTTGGATACCGTTCCCATGGGCCTGTCCGTTCTCCCTGTTTGGTTTTGGCAGGTGGTGCCTTTGGAAAAAGACGCACCTTTGATGCAATTTTGTTGACAGATAAGCGGGCTGCCTGTCAATCTAAATTCAAACCAACGGTTCAAATAACGAACCATCGGCAACGGCCGGGAAGAAAACTGGGAGGAAAACGATGAAACTCAAGACCCTCATGAAAGGTGCAGCCGCAGCGGCGGCACTGGGGCTGGGCGCGGTTGCCGCGCAGGCCGAATATCCGGAGAAGCCGGTGAACTTTATCGTGCCGTGGCCGCCGGGTGATCTGGAGGATGTCCTGACGCGGATGATCGCCGAGGATTTTCAGAACGAATACGGCGTTGCGGCTGCTGTGGTGAACAAACCGGGCGGCGGCGGCGGGCCGTTCCCCGGTGCCATCGAAGTCGCCAATGCACCGAGCGATGGTTATACCATCGGCTCCTTCGTGATCGGCGTACCAGTGATGGGCCATCAGATCGACATCCCGCCGCTGACGCCTGAGAAATTCGACCCGCTGGGGATATTCCTGACCTATCCCTTTGTGATCGCCACATCTGGCGATGCGCCCTACAGCACGATGGAAGAGCTGGCCGCTTATGCCAAGGAAAACGACGTGGCGCTGGGCCACTTCGGCGATGTGCTGACCCCGACCCAAGTGACCAAGGCTTACGCCAAGAACGCCGGGTTTGAGTGGGGTTCCGACGCGGCCTTTGACGCGCTGGACTGCAACACGCTGGCCTCGGGCGATGCGGATGTGATCAACACCACGCTGCAGCTGGTGCTGCCCTGCCTGGATCAGGTCAAGGTGCTGGTCTCGATCACGGATCAGCGCATCCCGCTGGCCCCCGACGCGCCCACCATCGGCGAGCTGGACGAGAGCCTGAACATCGCGCTGTGGAACGGTCTGTTCGTGACCAAAGACACTCCGCAGGATGTGCGCGACAAGATCATCGCGGTTGCGGAAAAGGCGGTGATGAGCGAACGCGCCCAGAATGTCGCCAAGGAGACCGGCGCGCTGGTCTATTGGCAAAGCGCCGACGACAGCGCGGCACGGGTTGCCAATGATATCGGCACCATGGCCCGCATCAGCGGCCTGCTGTCGGAGTAATCCTCCCCCCTGCATCGGGGCCCTGATGGGTCCCGGTGCCCTTTCAATCGCGCGGACAATGAACATCTCACATGCCTTCGGAACGTGAACACCGCTTTGCCGGACCACGGCGCGGACAGCTGGTTTTTGCCTTGTTTCTGGTGGCGGCTGCGCTGCTGCTGCTGGTCCTGATCACAGAGCAGACCGCCTGGGTCAACAAAACCAAGCTGTTTGCCCAGCCCCGGTTCTGGCCAGCTGTCGCCATTGGCGGCATGGTGCTGATGGGCGGACTGCACCTGTACAAACTGCCCTGGCGGCGGGTCAGCCGCTATGACCTGCGGGAGGTCAGGCGCTGGGCGCAGGTATTGGAGTTTGCCGGCTGGTTCATGGGGTATGTGCTGCTGGTGCCCATCATAGGCTATCTGCCCGTGACGCTGGCCTTCATGCCGCTTCTCAGCTGGCGGATGGGCTATCGCAGCCGCTTCATGCTGTCGATCAGTGCCGTCTTTGCTGTGGTCGTGGTTGTGCTGTTCAAAGCTGTTCTGTCGGTCAAGATTCCGGGGGCAGTGCTGTATGAGTATCTGCCGGGGCCGGTCCGCAGTTTCTTCATTCTCTATCTCTGAGTACCCGTCATGGACCTTATCCTTTCTGCCATTGAGATCCTGATGCGCTGGGACGTGGCGCTGGCACTGCTGGCGGGTTCAGTCGGCGGCGTGCTGATCGGCGCCATCCCTGGTGTCGGCCCGGCGGTGGCGATTGCCATCCTGCTGCCCGCGACGTTTTCGATGGATCCGATTGTGGGCCTGACGGTGCTGTTGGGGATTTACGGCTCGTCTATGTATGGCGGCGCCATTCCGGCGATCCTGATCAATACCCCCGGCACTGCGGTCAACGCGCTGACCACCTATGACGGCTATCCGATGACGGCGCGGGGCGAGCCGCAGCGGGCATTGAGCCTTGCCTATTCCGCCAGCTTCTTTGGCGGTATCTTCTCGGTCATCTGCCTGATCCTGTTTGCCCCGGTGCTGGCCAAAATCGCGCCCATGTTCGGCTCGCGCGAGATTTTCATGGCCGCCCTTCTGGGCCTCATCCTGGTGGTGGTCGCCCATCGCGGCCAGGCGCTGATTGCCGGCGCCCTGGCCTGTTTCGGGATCTTTCTGCAGACCATCGGGCTGGAGCCGGTAAAATACACCCAGCGCTATACCTTCGGGCAGGATTTCCTGGGCGGCGGCATCAACCTGATCGTGGTGGTGCTGGGGCTGTTTGCAATCTCGCAGGCCTTTGTGCTGCTGACGGACGAAGACGAAAAGGTCCGCATGACCCGCCTGCGCGGCGGCATGTTCCAGGGCCTGCGCGAGCTGACGCGCCATCCTCGGGTTGCAGGGGTTTCGGCAACTTTCGGCGTGCTGATGGGCATGGTACCCGGCGTCGGCGAATTCACTGCCCAGTTCATGTCCTACACCTATGCGCAGAAAACTTCGAAACGGCCGCAGGACTTTGGCAACGGCTCCTCCGAGGGGCTGATCGCGGCAGAGACCGCCAACAATGCGGTGCCGGCCGCCGCCATGGTGCCATTGCTGGCGCTGGGCATTCCGGGTGAGGCGCTGACGGCGATGATGCTGTCGGTCTTTTATGTGCACAACGTGGTGCCGGGGCCGGGACTGTTTCAGAACGACATGGATTTCGTGGTGGCACTGTACCTCGCATTGCTGCTGCTGAATGTCCTGGTTCTTGTCTTCCTGCTCTTTGCTACCAAGTCGCTGATCCAGGTGGTGCGCATCCCCAACCGTTTCCTGGGCGTCTGCATCCTGACGCTCAGCTTTGTCGGCGTCTACAGCTTGCGCAACTCCGCCACCGACTGCGTGATGGCGGCGGCGTTTGGTATCCTTGGCTATGTGCTGAAACGCCTGTCGCTGCCTGCGGTGCCGATCATCCTGGGTATGGTTCTGGGCGGCATCATGGAGGTGAAACTGCGCGCCGCAATGGCACGTGTAAAAGAACCCTTTGATTTCATTGATCGCCCGGTGGCGTTCATCCTGTTTCTACTCATCATCATCGTTCTGGCGGTCCACATCCTGCGGGTGCTGAAGGACCACAAGGAACTGAAGGAGGCCGAATGGCAGACCAACATCGCATCGACAAGCTTCGGCAGCTTGATGTGGCGCCGCAAAAACTCTTTCTTGAAGGATCATGGAAAGAAGGTTCGGGCCAGACACTCGAAGTTGCTTCGCCGGTTGACGGATCTGTTCTGACCACACTGCAGGGCGCCTCTGCAACGGATGTTGAAAGCGCCGTGGCTTCGGCGCGGCGGGCATATGAGGACCGCCGCTGGGCGGGACAGAGCCCCGCCGCACGGAAAAAAGTACTGCACAGGATTGCAGACCGGATAGTCGCCGAGGCGGTGGAACTGGCGGTGCTGGGCGTGCGCGACAACGGCACCGAGTTCAACATGGCCTTGAAGGCCGAGCCGGGATCGGCGGCGGGCACCTTCCGCTATTTTGCCGAGGCGCTGGACAAAGTGCCGGGCGAGGTCGCGCCGACTGCGCCGGATGTGCTGGGGCTGGTGCAGCGGATGCCGGTTGGCGTGGTGGGGGCCATCGTGCCCTGGAACTTCCCGCTGATGATTGGTGCGTGGAAGCTGGCGCCGGCGCTGGCGATGGGCAATTCGGTGGTGCTGAAACCGGCTGAAACCGCCTCGCTGACGCTGCTGCGGCTGGCAGAAATCTGCTCGGAATGCGGCCTGCCGGATGGTGTGCTGAACGTAGTAACCGGCGCGGGCGCCGAAACCGGCGCGGCGCTGGCCGCCTCGATGGATGTCGATGTGCTGGCCTTCACCGGTTCGGGCGCCACCGGGCGCAAACTGCTGGAGGCCTCGGCGCGTTCCAACCTCAAACGCTGCTATCTGGAACTGGGCGGCAAGTCCCCGAATATCGTCTTTGCGGATGCGCCGGATCTGGCCAAGGCGGCCAAAGTGTCTGCCGCTGGCATCTTTCGCAACTCCGGGCAGGTTTGTATCGCGGGGTCCCGCCTGCTGGTCGAGGCGTCGGTTCATGACGCGTTTGTCGAAATGCTGCAGGCCGAGGCCGAAGCGCTGCGGGTGGGCGACCCGCTGGACCTCAGCAGCCAGATCGGGGCGGTGAATTCGAAAGAACAGCTGCGCCGCAACCTGTCTTTCATGGATATGGCGCGGTCCGAGGGCGGACAGGTGGTGACCGGCGGAAAGCGCATTTTGGAAGAAACCGGTGGTACATATATGTCGCCGGCGATTGTCACCCAAGTGGCGCAGGACCACGCGCTGTTTCAGCGCGAGGTGTTCGGGCCGGTGCTGGCAGTGACAAGGTTCGAAAGTGAGGACGAGGCGCTGAGCCTTGCCAACGCCACCGACTTTGGCCTGGCGGCGGGTGTCTGGACCGCAAACCTGTCCCGCGCGCACAGGATGGTGGCGGGCGTTCGGGCCGGTGTGGTGCATGTGAACACTTATGGCGGGTCTGACAACACCGTGCCCTTGGGCGGTGTCGGGCAGTCCGGCAATGGCCATGATAAGTCGTTGCATGCGCTGGACAAATACATCGATCTGAAAACCGCTTGGATTCAGTTGTGAAGCGGGTTTTGCGCCGCAAATCCCGCGGCCTCCGGCGGGAGTATTTGGGGAAAGATGAAAAGCTGAGGTTAGGCCGATAACCACCGCGAAGCTGAACTGACGGGAGACAAAGCCTGTGGCAGACAAGACCATACTAGTCGCCGGAACCTATGACACCAAAGACGATGAACTGAGCTATCTGGCGGAAGTGATCCGCGGGCAGGGCGGCAAGGTGCTGACGATGGATGTGAGCGTTCTGGGCGATCCCAGCCAGCCCGCGGATGTCAGCAAGCAGGAGGTGGCCGCGGCCGGCGGCAGCTCGATCGAGGCGGCGATTGGCTCGGGGGATGAAAACACCGCCATGCAGATCATGGGTGCAGGTGCCGCGGCCATGGCGCTGGATCTGTACCGGCAGGGGCGCATTGACGGGGTGATTGTGCTGGGCGGTACCATGGGCACTGATCTGGCGCTGGATATGTGTGCGGCGCTGCCCGTGGGGGTGCCTAAATACATCGTCTCAACTGTCGCATTTTCACCGCTGATGCCGCCCGAGCGGATCCCGGCGGATGTGCAGATGATCCTCTGGGCGGGCGGGCTGTTTGGGCTGAATTCGATCTGCAAGGCGTCGCTCAGCCAGGCCGCAGGTGCGGTGCTGGGCGCGGCGCGGTCGGTGGAGCCGCCAAAACGGGACAGGCCGCTGATCGGCATGACGTCGTTTGGCAAGACTGTGCTGCGCTATATGGTAACACTGAAACCTGCGCTGGAAGCGCGCGGGTTTGAGGTTGCGGTGTTTCACGCCACCGGCATGGGCGGGCGGGCGTTTGAAAGCCTGGCCGCCGAGGGCGCCTTTGCCGCGGTGATGGATTTTGCGCCGCAGGAAGTGTCGAACCACTTGTTCGGCGGGCTGTCGGCGGGAGCGGACCGGATGACCAATGCCGGGCGTTCAGGCACGCCGCAGCTGGTGGCGCCGGGCTGTTATGATCTGGTGGATTTTGTCGGCTGGCAGGAGACGCCAACGCAGTTGAAGGGACGGGAAACACATGCCCACAACCGGCTGCTCACCTCTGCGATGCTGGATGCTGCCGAGCGGCGGCAGGTGGCGCAGGCGATTTGCGGCAAACTGGCAACGGCAGAGGCGCCGGTGGCGGTTCTGCTGCCTGCGGGCGGTTGCAATGAGTGGGACCGCCCTGGCGCTCCTTTACATGATGGGGAAGGGCTGGCGGCGTTCTGTGATGAAATGCGCGCCTCCTGCCCAGGGAATGCGGTGCTGCATGAACTGGACTGCCATATCAATGATGCTGCGTTTTCCGGCAAAGCTTTGGAAATTCTGGACGGCTGGATTTCCAGCGGTGTGGTGAAGACTGGCTGAACAGCGAATCCCCTTAAGCCCTTGGCTGTACCTCTTGGTGAAATGTTTCAAGAAGTTTTCAATTCGCCAATCTTCTGTTACGTAATGGGCGGCATGTCCGGCTTTGGCAGCGCCCGGGCGTTTCAGACGCGGGGTTTGCTGGCCATTGGCGGCCATTCGGGCTTGGCGCCGGTTTGGCTGCCGTGCCTAATCGGATGAGAGCCGGGCGCAGCTGCTGCCGCACCGGGAAAAAGAGGATGACCGGATGAGTGAAACCATAGCGTATGAGCGTGTAGGCGATGTTGCTGTTCTGAAGGCGCAGAATCCGCCAGTGAACGCGCTGGGTGCTGAGGTGCGCAAAGGGTTGCTGGCCGGGATCGAACGCGCGGAACAGGACGGTGCCAAGGCGGTACTGATCTATGGCGAGGGCCGGACCTATTTTGCCGGTGCCGATATCCGCGAGTTCGGCAAGCCGCCGCAAGAGCCGCAGCTGCCCGGCCTGTGCAGCCGGATCGAGGCCTCGCCGCTGATCGTGGTCTCTGCAATGCATGGCACGGCATTGGGCGGCGGGCTGGAGGTGGCCTTGTCCTCGCATTACCGGATTGCGGTGCCGTCCGCCAGGATGGGCCTGCCTGAGGTCAACCTGGGCATTCTGCCCGGAGCGGGCGGCACCCAGCGGCTGCCGCGTTTGGCCGGAACCGAAGCGGCTCTGGAGATGATCACCAGCGGCCGTCATTTCGGCGCCGCGGAGGCGCTGGAAAAGGGCATTATCGACAAAATCGAAGAGGGGGATCCGCGGGGGATCGGCTTGGCTTATGTACAAGAGCTGCTAGAGCAGGGCGCCCCGCGCCGGGCCGTTGGGGAAATGCCCGCGCCGGAAGCGGTGGACTTTGATGCGGCCTATGCAGCCACGCTGAAAAAGGGGCGCGGCCAGCTGTCGCCGGCCACGGCTGTGCGCGCGGTGCAGGCAGCGGCTGAGGCGGAGAGCTTTGAGGCGGGCCTCAAGCGTGAGCGTGCGCTGTTCATGGAGCTGATGGGCTCTGATCAGCGGCAGGGGCTGATCCATGCTTTCTTCTCGGAGCGCGCGGTCAGCAAACTGCCGGAGCTGGAGAGCGTTGCGCCGCGCGAGGTGGCCTTGATGGGGGTGATCGGCGGCGGCACCATGGGGGCGGGAATCGCCACCGCAGCGCTGCTGGCGGATTTGCCGGTGGTGCTGATAGAGATGACCGATGACGCCACGGCTGCGGCACGGGGCCGGATTGAAGGCAACCTGAAAGGGGCCTTGAAGCGCGGCAAGATCACTGAGACGCAATATGATCAGCTGACCGGCGAGGCGCTGACCGTGGCGACGGATTATGCTGCGCTGGCGCAAGCGGATCTGGTGGTTGAAGCGGTGTTTGAGGACATGGGTGTCAAGCGCGAGGTGTTTGGCAAGCTGGATGCCCATTGCAAACCCGGCGCAGTGCTGGCGACAAACACCTCCTATCTGGATGTGGACGAGATTGCCGCTTCGACCTCCCGGCCGCAGGATGTGATCGGGCTGCATTTCTTCTCGCCCGCGCATGTGATGAAGCTGCTGGAAGTTGTGGTGGCAAAGGACACCGCGCCAGAGGTGCTGGCGACTGGTTTTGCCCTTGGCAAAAGGCTGAAGAAGGTCGCGGTGCGCTCGGGCATTTGCGACGGGTTCATCGGCAACCGGATCATGAACGCCTACCGCAAAGCGGCGGAATATCTGGTGCTGGACGGCGCATCGCCTTATCAGGTGGACGCGGTTGTAACCGGGTTTGGTTTCCCGATGGGGCCTTTTGCAATGGGCGATCTGGCCGGGCTGGACATCAACTGGGCCGCCCGCAAGCGACGCGCCCCGACCCGCGATCCGCGCGAACGGGTGCCGCGGTTCTACGAAATGCTCTGCGAGGGCGGCGATTTCGGCCAGAAGACCGGTAAAGGCTTCTATGTCTACAAGGAAGGCACGCGCGGCGGCGTTCCGAACCCGGAAGTGGCCGGGCTGATTGCCCGGGATCAGGAAGAGCAGAATATCACCCCGCGGGACTTCCCGGACACCGAGGTTTTGCGGCGCTATATGTGCGCCATGGTCAACGAGGCCGCCAAGGTGGTGGGCGAGGGCATTGCCCGCCGTCCGCTGGATGTGGATATGGTGATGCTGTTCGGCTACGGCTTCCCGCGCTTTTGGGGCGGGCCGCTGAAATGGGCGGATCTGCAGGGTCTGGACGGCATTCTGGCCGATATCAGGGCCTACGCGGCAGAGGATGATTTCTTCTGGCAGCCCGCGCCGCTGCTTGAGCAGCTGGTGGCGGACGGGAAAACCTTCGATGATCTGAATAAGGGCGGCTAAGCGGGGGGCGGGCGCCCTTCCGGCCCGTCGAGGGCCATCAGGGCGCGGCCCGGCTGTGCCGGGCTGGACGCGCAAACGCTGGCCGTATCACGAAAAAGCGCCGCGCGGAACGCGCGGCGCTTGGCCTAACAAGAGCGGTGCATCTTTGATGCGCCTGGCGATTGACGGGAGAACCTCGGTGCGTTTTAGGTCCAGGTGCCTTCGGTGGCAGTGCGGATCTTGCGGATGTTCTCGCCGTAAACCGTGGGATCATTGACCGAACCGCCTTTGAATACGGCGGAGCCGGCAACCAGCACGTCGGCCCCTGCCTCAGTGACCAGCGGCGCGGTGGCGGGATCTACACCGCCGTCGATTTCGATATGCACCGGGCGGTCGCCGATCATCGAACGCAGGCTGCGGATCTTGGCGGTCATGTCGATGAACTTCTGGCCGCCAAAGCCGGGGTTCACGGTCATAACACAGACCAGGTCGGTCAGGTCCAGAAGATGCGCAACCGCTTCCGCCGGGGTGCCGGGGTTCAGTGCGACGCCTGCCTTCATTCCGGCCCCGCGGATCGCCTGCAGGGTGCGGTGGATGTGCGGACCGGCCTCGATATGGGCGGTCAGCACGTCGGCGCCGGCGTCGGCATAGGCGTCGATATAGGGATCAACCGGCGCAATCATCAGATGCACGTCCATCACTGTTTTCACATGCGGGCGGAACGCCTTCACCGCCTGCGGGCCAAAGGTGAGGTTCGGCACGAAATGCCCGTCCATCACATCCACATGCACCCAATCGGCGCCCTGGGCTTCAATCGCCCGGATCTCCTGGCCGAAGTTGGCGAAATCGGCGGAGAGGATAGAGGGCGCGATCTTGATCTTGCGGTCAAAGGACATCTGGCAGCTTCCTTTTGCAAAGGGAATTGAGGAGTCGATGGCCGTATAGACCGTCCCGGCCCCTGTGGACAGGGGCAGAATGCGCAGCAGGCCCGTTACCCGGCGCCGCACGCCTGCGGGTTGCACGGGGCGGCGTTACAAAACTTTCACGGCGGTGACACATGAGGTTTGAGCAAGCGCATTAGGCAGGTCCCGAACGAAGAGGGAGCGCCCCGGTGCTGCGCATAGACAAACTGACAAAACGGTTCGGTGGCAAGTTAGCGGTGGATACCGCCACGCTGGACATCGACAAGCCCTGCATGATCGGCATTATCGGCCGCTCGGGTGCGGGCAAATCCACCCTGCTGCGGATGCTGAACCGGCTGGAAGATGCCAGCGAAGGCCGTATTCTGTTTGAGGGCCGTGAAATCACTGGCCTGAAGGGCAAAGAGAAACGGGCCTGGCAGTCCGACTGCGCGATGATCTTTCAGCAGTTCAACCTGGTGCCGCGGATGGATGTGGTGTCCAACGTGCTGCACGGAACGCTGAACCGCCGCAACGCGATGGCGACGCTGTTCAACCTGTATCCGATGGCGGATATTCACGCGGCAATTGAAATTCTCGGCCGGCTTGGCATTGCCGAACATGCCGCCAAGCGCGCCGAGGCGCTGTCAGGCGGCCAGCAGCAGCGGGTGGCGATTGCCCGGGCGCTGATGCAGGATCCGAAGATCATCCTGGCGGATGAGCCGATTGCCTCGCTCGACCCGATGAACGCCCAGACCGTTATGGAAGCGCTGCGCCGCATTCACGAGGAAGACGGCCGCACGGTGATTGCCAATCTGCACACGCTGGACACCGCGCGCCGTTACTGCGACCGGGTTGTCGGCATGCGCGACGGACGCATTGTGTTCGACGGGCTGCCTGAGCAACTGACCACCGGCGTTGCCCGCGAGATTTACGGCGCCGGGGATGAGTTTTCCGAAGCTGCAACCTCAACCGAGATCGAGACTTTGGAACGGGCGGATGCAATGCGCGCCGCCATTCCCGCCGAGTAACCCCGAACTTCTTTTACCGACCCCGCGGGCTGCTCGTCGGGGATTGACCAACCGGAGAGACATGAGATGAAGAAACTGCTTGCTGCCGTTCTGGCAACCACCGCGCTGACGACCCCCGTTGCGGCAGAGGAAATCAAGGAATTCCGCATCGGCATCCTGGGCGGCGAGAACGCACAGGACCGTCTGAGCAAACAGGAATGCCTGCGTGAGCAGACCGAAGAGCTGCTGGGTGTCGAAACCAAACTGTTTGCCCCCGCCGATTATAACGGCGTGATCCAGGGCTTGCTGGGCGGCACCATCGACATGGCCTGGCTGGGCGCTTCGGGCTATGCCAAGACCTATCTGTCCAACCCCGAAGCGGTTGAACCGGTTCTGGTCAAGGTCAATGCGGACGGCGGTTTTGGCTACTACTCGGTTGGTTTTGCCCGCAAGGACAGCGGCGTCGCTTCGCTGGAAGACCTGAAGGGCAAGTCCTTTGGCTTTGGCGATCCGAATTCCACCTCGGGCTATCTGATCCCGTCGATCGAAATCCCGCAAGTGACGGGCGCCACCATGGACTCTGGCGATTACTTTGGCGAAGTGAAATTCACTGGCGGGCATGAACAGACCATTGTTGCCGTGGCCAATGGCGACGTTGCTGGCGGTGTCAGCTGGGCCGATGGTCTGGGCGAATGGGAAGACGGCTACAACTCCGGCGCTCTGCGCCGTGCGGTGGATGCAGGTCTGGTAGACATGAATGATCTGGTCGAGATCTGGAAATCCGCGCCGATCCCCGAAGGCCCGTTTGTGCTGCGCACCGAATTGCCTGCGGATGTTAAGGTCAAGATGACCGGTTTGCTGGCCTCGATGAACTCGATCGATCCGGATTGCATGTACAATGTGCTTGGCGGTGACTCAAAAGGCCTGATGCCGATCACCCATGACGCCTATGAGGTGATCATCGAAGCTCGTAAATTGAAATCCCAGTAATTTCAGTACCGTACCTTTGATACTGTGCTCTGCGGGGGTTCGGGTCTGGCTCGGAACCCCGCAATTTCCTTGATGGCATTTGCTCCGGCCATCCCTTCAGGACCAGGACCCCTACATGGCAGATCTGACAGCCGCCCGGCCGGGCATCGAGGATATCCGGCAGCAATACACCGCCCACACCCAGCGCAAGCGGCTGTACGGCGGCATTCTTCTGGCCATTTTTGTGGCGCTGATGGTTGCAGGTTTCCGCACCGCGGATGCGCGCAATGCGGGCTCTTTCGCGGATGGGTTCACCCGGATCTTCGATTACCCCGCTGAAGTGCTGGCAGAAGCCGCGGACAAGGCAGCCCAGCTGCCCGGCCATGCGGTGCACTTCTTTCCGGCACTGGTGGAGACGCTGAACATCGCCGCGGCATCAACGCTGGCGGGCGCGGTGTTCGGCACCCTGCTGTCGCTTTTGTCGACCCGCGGCATGGCGCCCTGGCCTGCGCTGATCCCGCTGTTCCGCCGCATCAGCGACATTTGCCGCGCGATCCCGGAAATCGTCATTGCGCTGGTGCTGATCTTTGTCCTTGGCGGCGGTCCGGTGCCTGCGATGATCGCTATCGCCATCCACACCGCTGGTGCGCTGGGCAAACTGTTTTCCGAGGTGAACGAAAACGCCTCATTGAAACCTGTGGAAGGTCTGTCATCGGTCGGCGCCACCTGGGCGCAGCGGATGACGCTGGGGGTGATCCCGCAGGTCGGGCCGAACTACGTCAGTTACGCGCTGTTGCGGTTTGAGATCAATATCCGTGCATCGGCCATACTTGGCTTCGTTGGCGCGGGCGGCATCGGCTACGAGCTGAAGAACGCCATGTCCTGGGGGCAGGGGCGGTACGACGAGGCCGCCGCCATCTTCCTGCTGCTGTTCATCACCATCGTGGCCGTCGACCAGTTGTCCGGCATCCTGCGTGACCGTCTGACCCATGGAGCGAAAGCATGACCACTTTCGATACCACCCTCACCCCGGCAGAGCTGAAGCTGGATATCTCGAAGCTGTTCCTGAAGAAGCGGCTGCTGGGTTTCGCTCTGCCCGCCGCGGTGCTGGTCTATCTGGCCTATGTCTTTGTGGCTTTTGATGTCCTGGGGCTGTGGGAGAAAGCGAGCCTGGAGAACGCGAGAACTTTGGTCAGCGACAGCTATAGCTACAAGACCCATGTGACCCGCGACAACCGAAACGGTGCGGTTTCAGTGTCGATCGAAGGGGAGCGCAAGGGTGCCTATCCCGATGGAACAGCACCGGATTGGGTTACCTTGGGCGAGGCGGGCGAGACCACGGTGATTGACCTGGAGGACGGCCATACCGTCACTTTTGGCCCGGAAACCATCGAATACGCGATCCCAGGCTATGGCACCGTCCGCGCCACTCCCAGCCGCAGCGCAGGCGTTCAGGCCGAACTGCCGGCAGGCGATGTGCCGGACTGGATCAGCGTCTCCAAAAACCGGCTGGCGGTTAAAACCGGGGCCGGACGCCTGACCGTGACCCGCAACCGGGCCGAAGTGTTCCGCTATTTCACAGGCTGGGAGCTGTTCTTTTTTACGCTCGACAGCCCTTATTACGGCATGGGGGCAGGGGAACTTCTGCAGCGTGCAGCCACCGGTGAAGCAGGCGCGATTTTCCAGGAGTTCTGGACCAACAAGATGTGGCGCCATCAGGATGTGGCCTGGGCGATCGCCGAAACCCTGCTGATGGCGTTCCTTGGCACCATTGGCGCCGGTATCATCGCACTGCCTTTGGCCTTTGCCGCGACCCGCAATTTCATGCCGTTCCGGGCCTTGCGCTTTGCCATGCGGCGGCTGTTCGATTTCTTCCGCGGCGTGGATTCGCTGATCTGGACCGTGGTTCTGGCCCGCGCCTTTGGCCCCGGCCCCCTGACCGGAGCGCTGGCGATCCTGGTCACGGACACCGGCACCTTCGGCAAGATCTTCTCAGAAGCGCTGGAAAACGTCGACCGGAAACAGATTGAGGGCGTCGCCTCCACCGGCGCAAAGCCTCTGCAGCGCTACCGGTTCGGAGTGATACCGCAGATTACTCCGGTATTGCTGAGCCAGCTGCTGTATTTCCTGGAATCCAACACCCGCTCGGCCACCATTATCGGTGCAATCACCGGCGGCGGCATCGGCCTGCTGCTGACCCAGGCGATCATCACCCAAAAGGACTGGGAGGAGGTGGCCTATTACATCACCCTGATCATCCTGATGGTAATGCTGATGGATTGGTTCTCGGGCTGGCTGCGG
This sequence comes from Leisingera sp. M523, assembly GCF_025141335.1. Taxonomy (NCBI): domain Bacteria; kingdom Pseudomonadati; phylum Pseudomonadota; class Alphaproteobacteria; order Rhodobacterales; family Roseobacteraceae; genus Leisingera; species Leisingera sp. M523. Next base: position 2,854,701 of record NZ_CP081036.1, on the reverse strand, counting down.
CGGAAACTGATCACAGGCGGCAGCGGCCCGGCCAAACGCAAGGCGGCCAAGGCGCAAGAGGGCAGCGCCTTCCTGCTGCCTTGATCCCAGACGTTTCAGAGGAAAGACCATGGCCCGTTTGCAGGCAGAAGCCCCGTTCCTTCACCCGGAATGCCAGATCACAGACAGCCGGTTCGGGCGCTATGTGGAGATCGGCGCCGGCAGCCGGGTCGCGAATTCAGTGGTTGGCGACTACAGCTATTGCGACCGTATCTGTGATATCGCCAATGCAGAGATCGGCAAGTTTGCCAATATCGCCAGCTTTGTCCGGATCGGCGCGACCGATCATCCGATGGAAAAAGCCTCGCTGCATCACTTCCATTACCGGTCCGGCGACTATTGGAACGATGCGGATCATGATGCGGAGTGGTTCTCCCGCCGCGCCGGGCGCACGGCCTTTATCGGCCATGACACTTGGATCGGCCACGCCGCAGTTATCAAACCGGAGGTGACCATCGGCCATGGTGCGGTTGTGGCCTCGGGCGCTGTCGTGACCAAGGATGTGGCGCCCTATACGATTGTCGGCGGCAACACCGCGAAAGTGATCCGCCGCCGCTATACCGAGGCTGTCGCCGGGCAGATGATGGATCTGGCCTGGTGGGACTGGGACCACGAAGCCCTGCGCGTTGCACTGCCGGATTTTCGAACATTGCGGGCGGAGGCGTTTCTGGAGAAATATGCCTGATCCAGCGGGCGGGAGGCTCCCGCCTGTTCCAGCGCATTCATAGAATGCCCCTCACAGTTGGGCGTGGCGCCGCTGCGCGGCGAAAGGCCTGCCGAGACGCGCTTGATGGGCAAGCCTGCCCTTCAAACGCCCTGTTCATTGTGCTGTCTGCCATCCCTGCCTCAAGGGTGAACGGCGCAGCGCGCCGCCGCTTTGCGGCCCTTGACCCACGGGCGGCAGGATTATGCGGCGCCTGCGTCCACCAGCTGGGTGGCGATATCAAGGAACACTTTGGCCTGGGCGCTGTCGGGCTGCGCTGCCACAATCGGCGTGCCGTTGTCGCCGGCCAGGCGCACGTCCAAGTGCAGCGGCACCTCGCCCAGCAGCGGCACGCCCAGCTTCTTCGCCTCCTGCGCCACGCCGCCATGGCCGAAGACATGTTCTTCGTGGCCGCAATTCGAGCAGATGTGGGTCGACATGTTCTCAATCATTCCCAGCACTGGCACGTTCATCTTGCGGAACATGTCGATGCCCTTGCGGGCGTCGATCAATGCAACGTCCTGCGGGGTGGAGACCACAATGGAGCCGTCTACATGGGTCTTTTGCGCCAGCGTCATCTGCACATCGCCAGTGCCGGGCGGCAGATCGACGATCAGCACGTCCAGCTCGCCCCATTGCACTTGCAGCAGCATCTGCTGCAGCGCGCCCATCAGCATCGGGCCGCGCCAGATCACCGCTTGGTCTTCGCCGGTCATCAGACCCATCGACATCATGGTGACGCCATGGTTGCGTAAGGGAAGGATGGTCTTGCCATCGGGGCTGGCAGGCCGGCCGCTGACACCCAGCATCTTGGGTTGCGACGGGCCGTAAACGTCGGCGTCCAGCAGCCCCACCTTCCGGCCCTGCATTGCCAGCGCACAGGCAATATTGGCCGAGACTGTGGATTTGCCGACCCCGCCCTTGCCGGAGGCAACTGCAAGAATCCGCGCCACACCCGGAACCTTCTGCGGCGCTGCCTGCTGTTGCGCCTGGGCGGGCTGCTTGGGCTTCAGATCCGGCGGCGCCTTTTGCGAATGGGCGGTCAGCATGGCCGAGACCTTCGCTACCCCCGGCAGTTTGGCCACCACGGCGTCAGCCTTGTCGCGGACCGGGCCGTAAGCCTCGGACTTGCCTGGGTCGATTTCCAGCACAAAGCGGACGGTGCTGCCCTCGACGGTCACTGCGCGGGCGATGCCTGCGCTGACGATATCACTGCCGCTGACGGGGTCGGCGATGGATTTGAGCGCCTCAAGGACGGTTTCACGGGAGATGGTCACGCCGGTCTTGCTCCTGTAGCTGGTCATGCCTTGCGCCTGTTCTGGCGCAATTCAGCGCGGTATGCCAGCGGTTCGCTGCCCGGAGTTTGCTTTGGTGCATCCTGGAGTCAGCTTATGTGCCAGCTGGCCTTGTCCATCGGGCGGCACGCAGGGCTAGCGGCAAAACGCAGCAGCGCCGCGCGTCAGCGCGGCGCTGGGCCCAACGGGAGGAAGGCACCGGCAGGTGCCGGACGACGGGCGGGAGGCTCCCGTCAACAGGCGCCCGCCGATTGACCCTGTCAGCTGGCCAGTGCGACCTCGGCGGACCTCATCACTTCGCCAATACGGCGGCCGGTGTCCACCATGCGGTTGGAGAACCCCCATTCGTTGTCGTACCAGCTGACCACCCGCACCAGACCCTCGGCGGTGACAGCCGTCTGTGCCGCAGCAAAGCAGCTGGAATGCGGATCGTGGTTGAAATCGACAGAGACCAACGGGTCTTCTTCATACGATAGAATGCCCGCCAGCCCGCTTTCGGCAGCCGCCTTGACCGCGGCATTGACCGTTTCAACCGTGGCAGGTCTTTCCGGCACAAAGCTGAGGTCCACCACAGACACATTCGCGGTGGGCACCCGGATTGCCGAGCCTTCCAGCCGCCCCTTCAGATGCGGCAGCACCTCGGAGATCGCCCGGGCCGCTCCGGTGGAGGTGGGGATCATCGACAGCGAGGCCGCGCGGGCGCGGTACAGGTCCGAGTGGCTGGTGTCATGGGTCGGCTGGTCGCCGGTATAGGCGTGGATCGTGGTCATATAGCCGGTCTTGATGCCAAAGGCGCCGTCCAGCACTTGCGCCAGCGGTGCCAGGCAATTGGTGGTGCAGGAGGCGTTGGAGACGATCACGTCGTCCGCCGTCAGATCCATGTGGTTGACGCCGTAGACCACGGTGCGGTCGGCATCCTTGCCGGGGGCGGAGATCAGCACCCGCTTGGAGCCGTTTTTCAGGTGCCGCGCGGCGTCATCGCGGGCGGTGAACAGCCCGGTGCATTCATAGGCGATATCGACATCCTGCCAAGGCAGCTCTTCCGGATTGCGGATCGCGCTCAGCCGGATGCTGTGGCGGCCCACCCGGATCAGGTCATCGGCGAGAAACACCGGCGTCTTCAGGCGGCCGTGCACGCTGTCGTATTTCAGCAGATGCACCAGCGTCTCGGGGGGCGACAGGTCGTTGATGGCAACAACTTTGATGTCTTGTTGGCCGCTTTCCAGAAGCGCGCGCAGCACCCCGCGGCCAATCCGTCCAAATCCGTTGATTGCGATTTTCAGTGTCATGCCTCACCTCTGGCTGTTGGGCCGGCATGGCGCCGGTAGCGATAACGGTTGCGATACCGATACCGATAACGGTTCTGGAAATCAACCCCCCTGCCGGCAGAGCAGCCCTTGCGGCTGCGGGCAAAGTGCTTGACCATGGGCAGATGACCAAGAAACTGCTGCTGAAAGACGTGGCCCATCTGGCCGGCGTCAGCGAGATGACCGCCTCCCGCGCCCTGCGCGGTGCCCCGGATGTGTCCGCCAAAACCAAGGCCAAGGTTGAAGAAATCGCCCGCAGCCACGGTTATGTGCCCAATCGGATTGCCGGCTCGCTGTCCTCGCAATCGGTCAATCTGGTGGCGGTGGTTGTGCCGTCGCTGAACAGCTTTGTGTTCCCCGAGGTGCTCTCGGGCATTTCCGCCGTGCTCAAAGACAGCCAGCTGAAGCCAGTGGTCGGGGTGTCGGGGTATGATCTTGAGGAAGAAGAAGGCGTTATCCGCGAAATGCTCAGCTGGCGCCCCTCCGGCTTGATCGTCGCAGGGCTGGAGCATACTGAAACAACACGGCGGATGCTGCAGCAGGCTGACTGTCCGGTAGTCGAGGTGATGGATGTGGACGGCGACCCGGTCCGCCATTGTGTCGGCATTTCGCATCTGCAGGCAGGCCGCGACATGGCAGAGCAGATTCTGGCCTGCGGTTACCGCAAGATCGGCTTTATCGGTACCAAAATGCCGCAGGACTTCCGCGCCCGGAAACGGTTTGACGGCTTCACCGACGGTCTGGCCGCACAGGGTGTCGCCCTCGGTGATATTGAGCATTATGCCGGCGAAAGCGCGATTCAGACCGGCCGCCAGCTGACCGGGCAGATGCTGGCGCGTAACCCGGATCTTGATTGCATCTACTATTCCAGCGACGTGATGAGTGTTGGCGGCTTGATGCATTGCCTGGCCGCAGGCCTGTCGGTGCCTGGCGACATCGCGCTTGCCGGCTTCAACAATCTGCAGATCCTGCAGGGCATGCCGCAACAGCTGGCCACGACGGACGCCTGCCGCCGTGAGATTGGCGAGCGTGCCGCGCGGGTCATCCTGCAATCGCGCGAGGCTGGCGGTACGGACGGTCTGGTTTTTGACCGGCTGTGCCCCGCGATCAGCCTTGGGGAGACCCTCTGACAACCTCCCGGCGGCTGAAACCGGCGGCGGTTCCGCGATCCGGGGCAGGGCAGGGATGATTTTGGCGCTTTCCTGTGGCTTTGCGTCCCGCCATGGGGCAGCCTGTAGGCAGCCAGTTCAGTCCAACCAACCGGAGAAGGAGCCCAGATGCCCCAGTACAACGACATGTTCGAACTGTCCGTTACGGATATGGAGCTGATAGAGACCGCCCTGCAAACCACAAGGGACACTCTGTCAGAGGCCCAACCGGCAGCGGGCAGCAGCGAAGACGAAACGCTGCGCCGCGTGCACGAGCTTTTGGGCCGGCTGCACAATCAGAAAATTTTCTACTACCCCAAAGACAAGGTCTACGTCAGCGGCTGACGCTGTAGCGGAATGAAACAGCGCTCCCCGCCGGGCGGAGAGCGCTGAAACCTGGCAAAGAGCCGTTGTTTACAAGGCGGCCTTGAACAGCTGGGTGAGGTTCTCCTCAGTAAGCTCAATCGGATTGCCGCCACAGCTGGGGTCGATGATCGCGCCTTTGACCAGATCGGGGATGGCCGCTTCGGTGACGCCCAGATCTGCCAGCTTGCAAGGGATCCCGAGGCTGTCGTTCAGTTCCTGCACAAACGTGCGGAAGCCGTCAAAACCGCCGTCGATGCCGAGGTAGGCCGACGCCATGGTGAACCGGTCCGCGATTGCAGGCGCGTTGAACTCCAGCACCGCAGGCATGCAGACCGCGTTGGTGGTGCCGTGGTGGGTGTTGAAGTGCGCTCCGATCGGGTGGCTCATGGCATGAATGGCGCCAAGCCCCTTCATGAAGGCCGTGGCCCCCATCGCCGCGGCAGACATCATCTGGGCGCGGGCCTCGATATCGGTGCCGTCGGCGTAGGCGCGCGGCAGGTAGTCCTTGACCAGCCGCATGCCTTCCAGCGCGATGCCCTGGGACATCGGGTGGTAATGGGGTGAGGAAAACGCCTCGACGCAATGGGCAAAGGCATCCAGCCCGGTGCCTGCGGTGATGAACTTGGGCATGCCCACCGTCAGCTCGGGATCGCAGATCACCACCGTCGGCAGCACCTTGGGGTGGAAGATGATCTTCTTCTGATGGCTGACACTGTCGGTGATCACGGACGCGCGGCCCACCTCGGATCCCGTGCCTGCAGTGGTCGGCACCGCGATGATCGGCGCGATGGCGTCCGCATCGGCGCGGGTCCACCAGTCGCCGATATCCTCAAAATCCCAGACCGGGCGGGTCTGTCCGGCCATAAAGGCAACCATCTTGCCCAAGTCCAGCCCGGAGCCGCCGCCAAAGGCGATTACCCCGTCATGACCGCCCGCCTTATAGGCTTCGACACCGGCTTCCAGATTCTTCTCATTCGGGTTCGGATCAACCTCCGAGAACATGCCGCGGCCCAAGCCTGCGGCCTCCATGATGTCCAGGGTGGCTTGGGTGACAGGCAGATCGGCCAGCCCCTTGTCGGTGACCAGCAAAGGCTTGGTGATGCCGGCAGCGGCGCAGGCGTCACCCAGTTCGTTGATCCGGCCAGCACCGAATTTGATTGCGGTCGGGTAGGACCAGTTTCCGTTAAGGCTCATATCGTGTTCCTTTGATGCAATGGCCCGCCCCGCGGAGGAGACGCCAGGGCGGGCGGGGCCGCCCTTAGCCGGTTACCTTTTTCAGGTGGTAAGACTTCGGGCGGGTCAGATTGTGATAGCCGATGACCGACAGCCCGCCGCCGCGCCCGGTATCTTTGCAACCGGTCCAGCACAGGCCGGGATCCAGGTAATCGGCGCGGTTCATGAACACGGTACCGGTCTCGATCCGGTCGCCGACCGCTTGCGCCCGCTCCAGATCACGGGTCCAGAGCGAGGCGGTGAGACCGAAGTTGCTGTCGTTCATCAGCGCAATGGCTTCGTCGTCCGACTGTACCTTCATGATGCCGACGACCGGGCCAAAGCTTTCCTCGCGCATCACCCGCATCCCGTGGGTCACACCGGTCAGGATCTGCGGCGTCAGGTAGGCGCCGCCGTCATCCTCCGGCAGGGTTTCGATATGGGCCACCGCACCTGCCTCCACGGCCTCGGCGATCTGGCTGCGTACCTCACCAGCAAAGCGCACATTGGCCATTGGCCCGATGGTGGTCTCCGCCTCCAGCGGATTGCCCAGCTTGTAGCCTTTGACGATGGCAATGGCCTTCTCCAGGAAGGCATCAAAAAGGCTTTCATGCACATAGATCCGCTCGATGCCGCAGCAGCACTGGCCGGAGTTGAACATCGCCCCGTCGATCAGTGTGTCCACCGCCGCATCCAGATCGGCGTCTTCCATCACATAGCCCGGATCCTTGCCGCCCAGCTCAGTGCCGACGCCCACAAAGGTGCCTGCCGCCGCACGTTCCATCGCCTGGCCGCCGCCCACCGAGCCGGTGAAGTTCACGAAGTTGAACGCCTTCTCCGCAATCAGCGCCGAAGTGGTGTCATGGTCCAAAAAGACATTCTGGAACACATCCGCAGGCACACCCGCCGAAGCAAAAGCCTGCGCCATGCGCTCGCCTGCCAGCAGCGTCTGGGTGGCGTGCTTCAGCACTACCGCGTTGCCTGTGATCAGGGCAGGGGCCACAGTGTTGATTGCGGTCATATAGGGGTAATTCCAGGGCGCCACGACAAGCACGACCCCATGCGGAACACGCTTGATATAGCGTTTGAAGGTGGCGTCCTCGCCAACCTCTATATCAGCCAGCGATCCCATAGCAATCTTCGCCATATGCGAGGCACGTTCGTTAAAGCCGCCGAATTCGCCGCCGTAACGCACCGGGCGGCCCATCATATGGGCCAGTTCCGGCACGATTTCATCGTTCATCGCGCCAACGGCAGCGACGCCTGCCATCACCAGGCCGATCCGCTCCTGCAGGGAGCGTGCGGCCCAGGCGGTTTGGGCCGCGCGGGCGCGCGCCACCGCGTCAAAAGCCGCCTCGCGCGATAGGGTTTCGCGTTCGGCAAAAACCGATCCGTCGATCGGCGAGATGCACTTCAGTGTCTGGCCCATGCCATCAACTCCATTCCAAGGGGCACTGCCGCCCCTGCTTCTTTCTGGTCAAAAATACCTCGGGGGTCAGGGGGCTGGCCCCCGGTCCGCCGGGGCCGGATCACGCCCGCTCGAAGCCGCGCGCGATCTCGTAGTCGGTAACCACGCGGTCAAACTCCTCGATCTCCACCTCGGCGGCGCGTACATAATGGTCGACCACATCGTCGCCAAGGGCGGAACGCAGCATCGCCGAGCCTTTCAGCGCCGCTGCGGCATCGCGCAGTGTGCCCGGGATCATGCCCGTGTCACCCTGGTAGACATCGCCTTTTGACGGGGGCTGCAGCTCCAGCCCTTCTTCGATCCCGGCAATGCCCGCCGCCAGCATGCCCGCCATCGCCAGATAGGGGTTCATGTCAGAGCCCGGAATGCGGCACTCCACCCGGATCGCCTTGGTCCCGTCGCCGCACAGGCGGTAGCCGGCGGTGCGGTTGTCCACCGACCAGATGATCCGTGTCGGCGCAAAGGTGCCCTTCATGAAGCGTTTGTAGCTGTTGATATAGGGCGCCATGAAGGCAGTGTAATCGGGCGCGTATTTCAGCAGGCCACCCATGTAGGCCTTCATCAGCGGCGACATGCCCAGCTCATCCGACGGATCATGAAACGCGGGCTTGCCGTCCTGCCATAGCGACTGATGCACATGGCTGGATGAGCCGACCTTATCGTGGCTCCATTTCGGCAGGAAGGTCACCGCATGGCCCTGCTGGTGGGCGATTTCCTTCACCGCGTGTTTGGCGATCGTGTGGTATTCTGCAGTGTCCATCGCCGCGGCGTATTTGATGTTGAGCTCTTCCTGGCCGGTCTCCGCCTCACCTTTGGAGTTCTCGATCGGCAAGCCCGCGTCCCACAGGTGGTTGCGGATCGGACGCATCACATGCTCTTCACGGGTGGTCTGCAGGATGTTGTAATCCTCGTTGTAGCCCGAGATCGGCGCCAGGTCGCGAAAACCGGACTTGCGGATCTCGTCAAAGCTCTTCTCGAACAGGAAAAACTCCAGCTCGGTGGCGCACATGGCGTCATAGCCCATCGCCTTAAGCCGGTTTACCTGGCGTTTCAGGATCGCGCGGGGGGAGTGTGAAACCTCTTCATGCGTGTGGTGATCCAGCACATCGCACAGCACCATCACCGTGCCCTCCAGCCACGGCACCGGGCGCAGGGTCGCCAGGTCCGGCTTCATCACATAGTCGCCATAGCCGTTTTCCCAGCTGGTTGAAGCATAGCCGTCCGGCGTCGCCATCTCCAGGTCTGTCGCCAGCAAGTAGTTGCAGCAATGGGTCTCTTCCCAGGCTCCGGCAACAAAATGCTTGGCGTGGAAGCGTTTGCCCATCAGCCGCCCTTGCATGTCCACAAGACACACCAGAACCGTGTCGACCAGGCCCGAAGAAACCTGGGATTTCAAATCTTCGAAGGAGAGCATGAGCAGCCCTTTGCGTGCTTGGGCCAAAACTTTTCCTCAAAAGTTTTGGCAAATTCCTTGGGTAAGGAATTTGGCCCGCTGCGCGGCAGGCCAAGTTCCGTTTTGTTTGCCCGTCCCTTAGCCGTAGCGGTAGGGGCGGCCCGCCTTTTGCATGTCGGCGTTGTACTTCTTGAAGATCTCGACAACCTTTGCCTTGGTCTCGGACTCGGCCGCGATCTCGTCCCAGAACTTCACTGCGGCGTCTTCGACCTGTGCCCATTCGTCATCGGGAATGGTGGTCAGCTTCATGTCGCTGCCGTTGACGCGCAGGTTGGCTTCACCGCCCCAATACCACCACTGGCGGTAATAATGCGACTGGTCGCAGCAAACGCGGAACAGGGTCTGCAGGTCTTCGGGCAGTTCATTCCAGCGGCCCTGGTTGGCAAAGAACGACCCGGCCCAGGCGCCGGAGATGTTGTTGGTCAGGAAGTAGTCGGTGACCTTGGACCAGCCGACGGTGTAGTCCTCGGTGATGCCGGACCAGGCGATGCCGTCCAGCTCGCCGGTCTGCACTGCGACCTCGATGTCTTCCCAGGGCAGGGTGACCGGCACAACGCCGAACTGCGACAGGAAGCGGCCGGCAGTCGGGAAGGTGAAGACGCGCTTGCCCTTCAGGTCCGCCAATGAGTTGATCGGATCCTTGGTGGCAAAGTGGCAGGGGTCCCAGGCACCGGCCGAGATATGCTTGACGCCGACCTTGGAATATTCCGCGTCCCAGATCTCGTTCAGGCCGTACTGGTTGAACAGCACTGGCACGTCCAGCGAGTAGCGCGAGGCGAAGGGGAAGTAGCCGCCGAACACGGTGACCTCGGTGGGCGAGGCCATCGAGTCGTCATCCGACTGCACCGCGTCGATGGTGCCGCGCTGCATGGCGCGGAACAGCTCGCCGGTGGGGACCAGCTGATCGGCGTAGTAGAGTTCGATCTGCATCCGGTCGCCGGCGATCTTGTTGAACATGTCGATGGCGGGTTTGATCACATGCTCACCCAGCGCCGCACCGGCATAGGTCTGCATCCGCCATTTGATGGTGGACTGGGCCAGGGCCGGGGTGGCCAGCGGTGCCGCCATGGCGCCAACGCCGGCGGTCTTCAGAAACTTACGTCTTGTTGTCATTATACTCACTCCTTGTTGAAATATCCGGCCCCTTGGCGGGACTCTTCCTTGGTTATTTTCCGTAGACATAGTCCGGCAGCCACAGGGCGATTTGCGGGAAGACCATGATCAGGGCCAGGGCCAGCACCATCACTGCGGCAAAGGGGATGATCGAGACATAGATGTCCTTCAGCCCGATTTCCGGCGGCGCCATCGCCCGCATCAGGAACAGGTTATAGCCGAAAGGCGGTGTCATATAGGCGATCTGGGTGGTGATGGTATAAAGCACCCCGTACCAAATCAGATCAAACCCAAGCGCCCCCACCAGCGGCACGTAAAGCGGCGCCACGATCACCAGCATTGCGGTGTCGTCCAGGAAGGTGCCCATGATGATGAAGCTCAGCTGCATCAGGATCAGGATCATCCAAGGGGACAGGCCCAGCTTGGTGGTGAACAGGTCTTCGATGGCCTTGACCGCGCCGAGGCCGTCAAAGATTGCCCCGAAGGCCAGGGCGGCGAGGATGATCCACATGAACATGCAGGAGATGCCAAGGGTAGAGCGCACCGAAGTCTCAAACACCTCCTTGGTCATCCGCCCCTTCAGCACCGCGGCGATGAAGGCCGTCATGGCACCGATGGCCGAGCTTTCCACCAGCGAGGTCCAGCCGTTCACGAACGGAACCATCATCGCGGCAAAGATCGCCAGCGGCAGCACGCCGGAGAACAGCAGGCGGTACTTCTCCTTCATGAACACGTCTTTGTAGAACAGGGTGTTCTTGCGGGTCAGGAAGGACAATGCGCCCAGGGCCAGCGCCAGGCCAAGCGCGGGTTTGGCTTCCAACGTTCCAGTCTTGATCAGCAGCGGCACCAGCACCAGCGCGCCCAGCACGATGTAGTTCAGGCGAAGCGGGTGGTCGGTGATCTGCTCATACTCGGCCAGATCCTCGGGGTGCATGGCAGGACCCAGGTCGGGCTGCATGCGGGAGCGGACATAGATGTAGATGATGAACATGGTAGCCATCAGCAGGCCGGGGATCACGCCTGCCAGCCACAGCTGGCCCACCGGCTGGCGTGCAATCATCGCATAAAGCACCAGCACCACCGAGGGCGGCACCAGGATACCCAGCGAGGAGCCGGCCTGAATGGTGCCGGTCACCAGGATCTTGTCATAGCCGCGGCGCAGCAGTTCAGGCAGCGCAATGGTGGCACCAATTGCCATGCCTGCGACCGACAGGCCGTTCATCGCCGAGATCAATACCATCAGACCGATCGTGCCGATGGCGAGCCCGCCTTTCACCGGCCCCATCCACACGTGGAACATCCGGTACAGATCATCGGCGATCTTTGATTCCGACAGCACATAGCCCATGAAAATGAACATCGGCAGGGTCAGCAGCGGATACCATTTCATCAGCTTCATTGCCGCAGAGAACGGGATCTCGACCCCGCCGGTGCCCCACAAAAGCATGCCCGCAACCGCACCGACAAAGCCGATTGCGCCAAACACCCTTTGGCCGGTCATCAGCATCAGCATCATGCCGGCAAACATGACGATAGCAATCCATTCGTAGGACATCAGATTTCAACTCCGCGCAGGCGTCCGATATCCCGGAACAATTCGGCAAGGCATTGCAGCAGCATCAGAAAGACACCGAAGCAGAGGATGGTTTTTACAGGCCACAGGAAGGGGCGCCAGGCGGTGGAACTGCGCTCGAGATAGCCGAGCTTTTCGCCCGCAGCGGCGGGGCCTTCGCTCAGCAGCGTTTTCAGCAGGTCCCAGAAGAACTGCACGGGTTCTATTCCGAAATACCCCAGTGAATAGGCCGTAGAGCTGAGCGCGCCGTACATCAGGATTGCAAGGTAGCTGATCAGGAACAGCACGGTGAAAGCATCGACCAGCGCCTTGGTTTTCGTCGACCAGCCGCCGTAAAACAGGTCCATCCGCACGTTTGACCCCATTTGGATCGAATAGGGCCCGCCCAGTATGTAATAGGCCACCATCACGAACTGCGCCGTCTCCAGCGTCCAGTGTGAGGGGTTGAAAAAAGTCTTGGACACCGACGACCACAACAGCACCCCGATCAGGGCAAAGATCAGATACATGGCAAAGCGGCCGATGAAACGGTTCATCGCGTCAATGCCGCGCACATAGGCCCTTATTACTTTAGGCACCAAAGCCCCCTTCCGCCGCCAGCGCGGCCAGGGCCGGGCGCAGCAATGTCAGCATTTCTTCTGCCATGGCCTCTTCTTCTTCCGGCGTGGTCACCAGATCGTTGCGGATTTCGATCATTACATTGGCCAGCCCGTGTGCCAGCCCGTGGATCTTCAGAGAATGGGTGACGCCATCCGCCGGGCCATAGGGTTCATTGCGCTCCACCCGGCGGTGCGGCAGGGCAGGGGCCGCGGCCAGCATGGCGTCAGCCAGGCGGCTGTCGGCGTCGTGCAGGATGCCGATTTCGACCGCGCGGTTTTCGCCGTAATAGACCGGGGTAAAGCTGTGCATGGTGACCAGAACGGTTTGCAGCCCGGCATCCTTGCGGGCCTTGATGATCTCGGTGACAGTGCTGCAGAACGGGGCATAGACCGTGTCCGTACGCTCCTGCCGCTGGGCGGCTGTCAGGTCTTTGTTGCCGGGCACCTCGACCAGTTCGGATTTCTCTGGCATCGCCGAGGCCGCTTCGGGCGGGCGGTTGCAGTCGTACACCAGCCGCGACACGGTGCTGGCCACCAGCGGTGCATTCAGGGCCTTAGATATATGCAGAGCAATGGCCCGCGCACCCGGGTCCCAGGCGGCGTGGCTCAGCCGGTCCTGATCCCGCAGTCCCAGCCCGTCATAGCGTGCGGGGATGTTGCTGGAGGCGTGCTCGCACAGCAGCAGAACCGGGCTGGCGCCCTCACGGTTCACCACCTCCACTGTCTCCGCTTGAGCGTGAGAATCGCTCTCTCGCATATGTTGCCCCCCTGCGATTTGGAAAAATCTTTCCATGAAGAGATATTTGTGTCAATATCTTTTCATGACCGGTTTCGCACAGAGATTCCTGAAACTTTCTTTTCAGGCCGGACCCGGATAGGAAAGTGTCTGTTCAAAGCAGGAATGCCCCGTTGACGAAACCGCCAGCCACCGTTCGTGAGTTGATCCGCGAGAGCTATTCCGCGCTCACCCAGTCCGAACGCAAGTTCGCAAATCTGCTGCTGGAAAATTACCCTGCGGCAGGATTGGCTTCGATCACCATTGTGGCCAGCAATGCTGATGTCTCGACACCGACCGTGGCGCGGATGGTGCAGAAACTGGGCTTCAAAGGGTATCCGCAATTCCATCAGGCACTGCTGAAGGAACTGGAGGCCAAAGTCTCCGGTCCGACCAAGCGGCGGGACAATTGGGCGACCGAGGCGCCCGAGGGCCACCTGCTGAACAGATTTGCACAGGCTGTGACCGACAACCTGCAACAGACGTTTTCCAACATCGACACCGCACAGTTCGATGCGGCGGTGCATCAGCTGTCAAACACCGAGGGGCGGCTTTATGTGGTTGGCGGCCGCATCACCCGGGCGCTGGCAGATTACGCCTTTACCCATTTTCAGGCGATCCGGCAGCGGGTCACCCATATGACGTCTTCCTCCGCGACCTGGCCGCACTACGTGCTGGACATGGTTGAGGGCGACACCCTGCTGCTGTTCGATGTGCGCCGTTATGAAACCAACCTGCAGCGCTTGGCCGAACTCGCCTCCGAACGCGGGGTGAAGATTGTTTTGATCACGGATCAATGGGCCAGCCCGATTGCGTCGGTTGCCGAACATACCTTCAACTGCTGGGTCGAGATCCCTTCCGCCTGGGACTCCAACATCTCCACCATGATGCTCTTGGAGGCGATGATCGCCGCCACCCAGGAAGAAAGCTGGGACAAGACCAAGGACCGCTACGACCGCCTGGATGAGCTGTTCGATATGACCCGCCTGTTCCGCAAGTTCTCCTGACCAGAAGACAGGCTGCTGCATGGACATTGCCCTCCGGTTGCGCCTTACTGGGCATCAGGCCGGTTTCTTTCAGGCAGGAGTATTCAAATGCGACTAATCGGAATTCTGGCGCTGGCAGCATTTGCTGCAGCACCCGCCGCGGCCAACCCGCTCAGCCGCATTCTGGCCACGTCAGGGCTGACGCCGCAGGACACCAATATCATGCGCCAGGCCGAACAGTCTCTGCTGGCCGAGGCGCAGGTCGGCACTGGCAAGCGGGCCGAATGGACCAACCCGGACAGTGGCGCACATGGCGAGGTCCGGGTGGCCGGCAAGGAGGGTGATTGCCTGCTCTTGCAGCATCAGGCCTTTCTTAAGGACAGCCAGGACCCCAAGCAGGTCCGGCGCAGGTTTTGCCCGTCGGGGGCTGACTGGCTGCTGACCCAGTAACCGGGCGCACAAGCGTAAAACGTTCCATTCAGTGCAAGGGAGATAATATGATGACTGATATTACCCGCAAACACACCGGCCAGCGCATGAGCCAGATCGTGACCCACGGAGATACTATCTATCTGGCAGGCCAAGTCGGCACAGCCGGTGCCAGCGTCGCGCAGCAAACCCAGGATTGCCTGGACAAGATCGACGCGCTGCTGGCCGAGGCTGGCAGCAGCAAGACCCGCATTCTGCAGACGGTGATCTGGCTTGCCGACATGAAGGATTTTGCCGGGATGAACGCAGTTTGGGACGCCTGGGTTCCCGAAGGCCATGCTCCGGCGCGTGCCTGCGGCGAGGCAAAGCTGGCCCGCGAGGATTTTCTGGTCGAATTTATCGTCACCGCTGCCAGGGCCTGATCCCGGTGGCTGTCCAGTTCAGGACTCCTATCGCTCCTGCGCCGCCCGTGCATGCCCAAGGTTGCGCTTAGTGGCTTGAAGCGCGGCAATCTGGTGAGACGGGATAACAATCCTTGCAGCATGGATTGTTCTTTTTACCTTCTTTTCCCGCTGCTGCACGGCGGTAGAGTGATTGGTGCAGGCAGGGGGGACGGAGTACGCGGCATGGCAGATCAGTCGCTTTCACACAGCAGCCAGGGCCCAATACCCTGCTGGGGGCGCATGCGTTGATGCAATCACCAGCTTCCAAGCTTACCCTGCAGGGGAGCCGCACATCCGTCGAAGCGGCTGAGGCGGAAGGCCTGATCCGTAGAATTTTTACCAACCTGGGGTACAGCCCTGAAGTCTCGGTGCAGGTGGCGCATCATTTGGCCGACACCAGCCTGTGCGGCGTGGAAAGCCACGGCGTCATGCGGGTGCTGGAATATGCCAATCAAACGCGGTCCGGCTATCTTGACCCCAAGGGCACAGCGCGCGCATTCCGGGACAGCTGCGGTGTGATGCGGGTCGAGGGCGGCGGCGGCATTGGCATCCCGGCGATGCAGCTTGCCTACGAAACCGGCATCGCCGAGGCGCGGGAGCGCGGGATTTCGGCGCTTTCCATCCGTCATGCGGGTCACACTGGCCGCCATGGCGCCTTTGCCGACATCGCGGCAGAGCAGGGTTTCCTGACCATCTGCATTGGCGGCGGCAACCGGCAGACCTGGCGCCAGGTGGCGCCCCATGGCGGGGCGCAGGCCAAATTGCCGACCAATCCCTGGTGTGCAGGCATCCCGGGCGGCGCGCAGGGTCCGGTGGTGCTGGACTTTGCGACATCCAAAATTGCCGGCGGCTGGATCTACGCTGCCCAATCCGCGGGCGCTCTGCTGCCAGAGGGCTGCGTGATCGACCGCAATGGCAACCCGACCCGCGATCCCGAAGATTATTTTGCGGGCGGTGCCATCCTGCCTGCGGGCGCGCAAAAAGGCTATGCGCTGGCGCTGGTGGCTGAACTCATCGGCGAGGCGATGCTGGGGCCGTCCACAACCGAATGCAACTGGCTGCTGATCACCCTGGAGACCTCCCGGTTCCGCGCCGCGCCGGCCATGCAGGCCGCGGCCGAAGACGTGCTGGCCGATCTGCGCAGCTGCCCGCCGGCACCGGGATTTGAGCAGGTAGAAATCCCAGGAGAGCGCGAACGCAACCACCGTGCTGCTTCAGAGGGGCGGATCGCGGTGCCACTGGAGACCTGGCGCCAGATCCAGGAGCTGGCCGAAAGCCTGGGGGCGGCATGAACCGATGAACGGCGGTGCCAGCAGGACCCGCCGTTACACCTGGGTTTTGCAGCCTGGCAAAAACCGCCTTGATCAGTCCAGAGCCATTGCCGCCTTGCGGATGGCTGCTTCGGTCTGTTGCAGATCCTCTTCGGTCAGGGCCAGGCTTGGGTAGGTCTTGCCTGGCGACTTGAAGATGCCCTCCGCGCGCAGCACCGCATTGTACCGTCTGGTACGCTCCGCATTGCCCGCCTGGGTATCGCGGTAGTCCCGGACTTTGCTGTCCGTGAACACAACTTCGAACAGAGCAGGCTCCCCGACGATCCGGAACGGCACTCCGGCCTCTTCCAGCGCCGCACTGGTTGCCTGCATCAGCCGCTTGCCGGTGCCGTTCAGCCGGTCATAGGCGCCCTCGCGGCGCAGCACTTCCATGGTCTTGAGGCCCGCCGCTGCGGCCACCGGATTGCCCGACAGCGTGCCCAGCTGCATCAGCCAGCCCTCGGCGCCGACCTGCGCTTTGTCGAAATGCTGCATGATATCGGCACGGCCAACGATGGCTGCCAGGGGGAAGCCGCCGCCGATCACCTTGCCCAATGCCGCCAGATCCGGCGTCACGCCATACAGCTCCTGCCCGCCGCCATAGGTGGAACGGAACCCGGTCACCACTTCGTCAAAAATCAGCAGGCTGCCGTGTTCCCTGGTCTCCTCGCACAGCAGCTCCAGGAATCCCGGCAGCGGCGGCACGATGCGCTGCAGCGGTTCGGCGATGATCGCCGCAATCTCGTGCCCGTGCTCGGCCATCAGCTGCTTGATGTACTCAAAATCGTTGAACGGCGCCACCAGCACCTCGGCGGCGACCGACGGCGGGATTCCGGCACTGTCCGGCACCGCTTGCGGAAAGTTCACCCGCACCGAGGGCGCCAGGCTCATCTGCGCCTCTGCCGACATGCCGTGATAGCCGCCCTCAAACTTCACGATCTTGGTGCGCCCGGTGAAGGCCCGCGCCAACCGGATCGCATACATGTCCGCCTCACCGCCGGTGGAGACATAGCGCAGCTGTTCGGCGCAGGGTACTGCGCGGCAGATTTCCTCGGCCAGCTCAATACCGCGGGCGTTGCTGGCAAAGAAGGTCATACCCTTCGGCAGCTGTTCCAGCACCGCCTCCATCACCTCGGGGTGGCCATGGCCCAGCATCATCGGACCGGAGCCGATCAGATAGTCGATGTACTCCTTGCCGTCTTCATCCCACACACGCGCACCCTTGCCCTCGCGGATGACGATACCGGGGTCGAAGTTGCCAAAGCCGCCCGCGGGCAGCACCGCGCGGGCCCGTTCGGTCCATTCAGCCTGGGAGAGGATCTTTTCCATGTCTTCAATTCCTGTTGAGGGCCGGGTTGCCCGAAGTTAGGTGAAATTTGACCAAGAAGTCAAAATTTATTCGATCACAGCTGCGGGAGCGCCCAGCCCCTTGCGGTCAGGCCGCACGCCAAGGCCAGGGCCTTCGGGCGGGGCGATGCGGCCATTGCGGCGCTCTGGACCTGCCGGGTCCAGCCGCGGGCTAACGTAGGAGGACAGGTCGCAGACGTTCATCAGCCGCAGCGGATCGGTGGACGCACCCAAATGCAGCAGGGCAGCGGTGGTAATGTCCGAGCCCCAGGTGTCCTCGATGCACATCTTGGCGCCCAGATGCAGGCACAAGTCCCGCGCCCGGCGCGAGGCTGACAGCCCGCCGAATTTCGACAGTTTGATGGCAACCGCATCCATTACGCCCGCCGCATGGCCTGCCAGCAGCGAAGCTGTATCATGGGCGTTTTCATCCAGTTTCATCGGCAGGCCGCAAGACGCGCGCACCCGGGCGCAGTCCTCGATGGTGGCGCAGGGCTGTTCCAGCATGATGTCCAGATCTGCAACAGCCCGGCCCACGCGGGAGGCATCCAGCGAGGATGCACCGCAGTTCCAGTCGCCATAGACCAGTGGCCCGCTGCCGACCGCCTCGCGCACCATCCGCAGACGGGCTGCATCCGCCTGCCAGTCCCGGTCCGCGCCGAGTTTCACCTGAAATTGGGTGATGCCGGTGGCCTGCGCCTCGCAGGCAATGCGGGCCATCTCCTCGGGCGCAACACAGGTGATTGAATGATAAAGCGGCATATCCGCCTGCCGCTGACCGCCGAGCAGAGCATGAAGCGGCAGGTTTGCCGCCTGCGCGGTCAGGTCCCACAGAGCAATGTCGATGGCTGATTTGGCATAGGCATGCCCCTGCAGCCAACTGTCCAGCTTCGCCATCACCGCCTCTGGCCCCACCGGATCGGCACCCAGAAGAACCGGCGCCATCTCCTTGATCGCAGGCACCACGCCGCGGGCATAGGCTGGCAGGTAGTGCGGGATCGGGCAGACCTCGCCCCAGCCGGTCAGGCCGGTATCGGTGTCCAGCGCCAGCACCACGCTTTCGACTGTGCCGCAGGTCTTGCCCTCGGCCATGTAATAGGCGGTGTGGCTGGTCAGCGGCACATGCCACAGGGATATCCGGGTGATTTTCATTCGCGTGTTCCCAGGTCGGATTTTTTCAAGAGATCTTCACCGCGCCAGAACGCCGCCGCCAGCAGCGGACCCGGCACCATATCAATGGCATGTTTCTGATGCGGCGCGTGGTGGATGGTGTCTCCCGGCCCGGCATCCTGTGCCGCGCGGCCTTCGGAATGAAACCGGGCCTGGCCTGCGAGGATCAGATAGGTTTCCTCGGGCGCGTGCGAATGTTCATCGTAATGCTGCCCGGCACCCCAGTAGCCGATGGACAGGCGCATTTCATCGCTTTGGTACAGCCCCTCGGGCGAGACCAGATTGACCCAGCCGTAATTGTCCAGCCAGTCGCGGGAGAAGCCGTCAGCCTTGGTGTAACTCTGCTGCCAGCGCAGCGCGTGGAGGGCATCAACCAGAGCCTGAACAACCGGCAGCGTGCAGGCCGAATCGTGAGGGTCGCGTCCGGCCGGGGGCGCGCAATCGCTCCTGCCGTGGGAAGGGCCGCTTTGTGACCCGGCATGAACGAGTTCGGCAACCCTGTTGCACACAGGCAGACGGTGCGGCTCAGTCTCTATCAGCGGCAGGTCCCGCATCCGCGCGGCAAACCACGCCAGCCCTTCGGTCCGGGCCGCCAGCTGTGTCAGCTCCTGTAACAGGCGCGCGGGCATCGCGTTAGCCTCCGTAGACCGCAACCGGATCCCCTAGCGCGCCGTCTTCCGGGGTAACACCAAGGCCGGGCAGGGAGGGCGGCACCGCTACCCCTGCGTCATTGCGCGCGCCCTGGCCGGGCACCGGGTCCACGTCCAGATGATAGTGGCAAAGCCAGCTCGCCAGCCGGTTGGCTTCCGGCGTTGAGGCCGCCAGGTGGATCGCCGCGGTATCCGCCAGCGCCGAGCCGCCCAGATCCTCAATATGCATCTGCCAGCCCACCGAGACGCCAAAGTCGCGGATCTGCCGCGCCCGGGTCAGCCCGCCGACGCGGTTGGGTTTCACCTTTACCCCCTCGCAGGCGCCACGCTTCCAGGCCGCCAGGTGATCACCGAACGTATGCATGCATTCATCCAGCATGATCGGGTTGGAGACCCGCGACGCCACATGGGCGCATTGATCCAGCGTTTCACAGGGCTGCTCCACCCAGTCGCGGGCCTTGACCGAGTTCAGCACCTCCACCGCGACCCCTGGCTGCCAGGCGCGGTTTACGTCGAAGGTCACCTTGTGGCCCTTGGGCAAGCCTTCCGAGATCGCTTCGATCCGGTCGATGTCGAGGCGAATGTCAGTGCCGCCGACCTTGGCCGAATGCACAGTATAGCCCTTTTGCGCGGCACGGGCGATCAGCGCCAGCATCTCTTCCGGACTGCCGGTGGAAATGGAGGAGTTCACCAGTACCGGCGCCGCCTCGGCCCCGCCCAGAAGCTGCCACAGCGGCAGGCCTGTAGCCTTGCCGAGAATATCCCAGCAGGCCATGTCGACCGGCGACTTCACATACGGATGTCCCGGCAGCTGCACATCCATCACCCGGTTCACGTGATCCAGGCAGCGCGGGTCCAGCCCGATCAGAGCCGGTGCCAACGTTTCAATTCCGGCCCGAATCCCCGGCCCATGTGCGGGCAGATAGGTATGCCCCCAGGGGCAGCCTTCCCCCCAGCCCGAGATGCCCTCGTCGGTATCAATGCGCACAAACGTGCTGTCGAGCTTTTCGAACTTCAGTCGCCCGCCCGAAAGGTAATAGGGCTCGGTCAGCGGCATATCGAGCTGATAGACGGTGATCCGGGTGATTTTCATTTCAGCTCCACTTCCACAAAACTCATCGGGGTGTCTCCGGCGTTGATGACATTATGCTCGACGCCCTCGTCGCGGCGGTAGGCTGTCCCCGCGGGGACAGTGACTTCTTGTACGTTGCCGCCCGGCATCTCCAGCCGCATGTGGCAGTCGGTGACGGCGGTGATCACGTAATCCATCGCATGTGTGTGCCAGCCGGTTTCCGCGCCGGGGACAAAGTCGAAACGGGTTACGCGGACGCGGGTATCGTCGATCATCTGGGTGGCTTGGGCTGCGATGGTCATGGGGAACGGTCCTTGTTGAGAGTGCGGGAGCCTCTGGCGGGGATATTTTCGGCCAGAATAGACCGGGTGTGTCATTTGGCAGTTCCGAACGCGGCTGCCGGCGTGCCGGGACATTCGAACTCCAGTACCGCGCCCAGCCCGGGCGCTATCAGCAGTGCCAGTGGCGGCACGCCTTCGGAGTGCGCCGCGATGCAATTTTCGCCGCAAGGGGTGAACCCGCCGCAGCCCTGCAGGCCTGCGTCGGTGTCGATCACCACCACCGAGGCGGTGGCGGTTTCAATCGCATTGCCTGCGCCCCAGACATAGGCGCCGCCAACATAAGGCAGGTCGGTTTGGAAGATGCGGATACAGGTGATCTTCATCTCTGGCGCTCCTGTGGTCAGTCCGGGGACATGGCGGGGTTATCCGCCAGCCCTTCGCCGCGCCAGAAGACGAAGCAGAGGATCGGATGCTCGTTGGTGATCATCGCATGCGGCTGGTTTGGCCCGTGCATCTTGGTGTCACCCGGAACCAGCCGCCGGACTTCTTCGCCCTTGGCCATGAAATCGGCGCTGCCGGACAGGATGGTATAAAGCTCTTCAGGGGCGTGCTGGTGCCAGGGATAGTCCAGTCCAGGGCCCCAATAGCCAATGGTCATCCGCGTTTGGAGTGAATGGAAATGCCCCGTTGGCCCAACCAGTTCAAACCAGCCGTAACGCAGCAGAAAGTCCTGGCCGACTTCCTCTTCAGTATAGGTGTGGCGCCATTCCGCATGCGGCGCCAGGGCAATGATCGCTTGCTGCAGGGCGCGCACCTCAGCCTCTGCCGGGATGCCTTTGGCGGCATAACCGGGGTCGGATTGCACCAGTGCTGCGCCGGGAACCTGATGTCCCTCGCGGCCCGCCCAGCGGATGTCGCTGGGCCAGGGCTGAAACTTTGCCACGGCTGGCAAGGCGGCATGGAAGGCCTTGGCCGCCTCCAGCGCCTTATCAAACAGCGCCCGGCTCATGGGAGCACCACGATATTGCCGGTGTGCTTCTTGGCGATGAAGGCGGCCTGCGCCTCTTTCAAGTCCGCCAGCGGATAGGCTGCGGCCAGTGCCGGTTTGATTTCGCCCTTTTCGATATAGGAGACCACGTCGGTGAAGTTGCGGTGCGGAGTTACGGTGGAGCCGGTGAATGTCAGGTCACGCAGGTAGAAGGTGCGCAGGTCCAGCTCGACCACCGGTCCGGCAATCGCGCCGGAGCAGGTGTAGCGGCCGCCGCGCTCCAGCACGCTGATCAGCTTGGGCCAGGCCGCGCCGCCGACCACATCGGCCACCACGGTGACCTTTTCGCCGCCAAGTGCAGCCTGCAGGTTTTCCGGCGACCGTGGCAGGATCAGGTCGGGGCCAAGCCCGGCCACCTCTGCATGTTTGGCCTCAGACGCCATGGCAATCACCCTGGCGCCGCGGCGCTTGGCCAACTGGATCAGCGCGCCGCCAACCCCGCCCGAGGCGCCGGGGATCAGCACGGTGTCATCCGCATCCACATTGGCACGGCTCAGCATGCCCTCGGCGGTGACATAAGAGCAGGAAAAAGTGGCCAGCTCCGCATCGCTGAGGGGGCTGTTGACCACCGCAACACCGCGCGCATCCGCCTTGGTGTATTCGGCAAAGCCGCCATCGCATTCGGAGCCGAAGTAGCCGGCCTTGTCCATGTTGCCGGGATCGTCCCAGTCACGGACCCAGCCGCCGGCCATGACACGCTTGCCGATGAGCGCGGGGTCGGCCCCGTCGCCAACGGCCACCACATCGCCAACCGCGTCGGCCCCCTGGATGCGCGGGAAGGTGAGGGGGCGGCCGCCCCAGCTCGGGTCTTCCTCGTCCGCTTCGTCAAAGGCGCCGCCGGTGGTGGCGCCTTTGACGGACTTGGAGTACCAGCCGGAGCGGGTGTTCACATCGGTGTTGTTCAGTCCGCAGGCGCCGACCTTGATCAGCACCTCCATCGGGCCGGGTTGCGGCACCGGCCAGTCCTGGTGCCATTCGTATTTGTTCAGACCGCCGTGGCCGGTCAGAACCATCGCTTTCATTGTGTCGGGCAGGGTCATTTTTGCGTTTCCCTTTTGGCTATGGGGAGGGGGGCGCTGCCCCCGCCTTCGGCTCCCCCGGAGTATTTTTAAATAAATGAAGGGGAGCCTGTTGTTTGCTCATTCTGCCGGAGTGAGCTCCGCGTCGCTACGGGGCAGCAGGCTTTCGGGGTCATAGGCGGGGGCGCCCAGGATCCGGCCCTTGCGCGGCTCTCCGGCAACGATCACTTCGATCTGCGTGCCCGGCACATTGGCGTGCGGTTTGACATAGGCGAAGGCCAGGATCTTGCCGACGGTGTGGCCAAAGGCAACCGATGCGGTGGAACCCACGACCTGGCCGTCCAGCAGGATGGCCTCGCCGCCGTGGCCGTCTTCAACGCCGTCCGGTTCAATCTCCAGGTAGGCGCAGACCCACGGCTTATCGGCATCATTCAGCGTCTTGTCCTTGCCCAGGTAGTCCTTGTCGGTGCGGGCAAAGCGCAGCACATCCGCTTCGGCCAGGGTGACCTCGTTGGTGAGTTCGCCTGCGCCCTTGAAGCCCTTTTCCATCCGCATCGCGTTCATGGCGAAGGAGCCGTAGTCGGCAATGCCATGCGCCTCACCCGCAGCCCAAAGCGCGTCGTAGACGGCCAGGGTGCTGCCGCGCGGGATGTGCAATTCCCAGCCAAGCTCGCCCGCGTAAGACATACGGAAGGCCCAGAGTGTGTGGCCTGCCACCTCGATCTGCTGCGCCGTGAGCCATTTGAAACCGGCGCTTGAAAGATCCGCATCGGTGCAGGCGGCCAGGACCTCGCGGGCTTTCGGGCCGTTGAGAGCGATGGCAGCCCAATCGGTGGACAGCGTTGTGATTTCCACCTCTTCACCCGCGCGGTTCTGGTTCAGGTGGTCCAGCAGCCGCTGTTCAAAGAAGGCGGCGCAGACGAGGTAGTAGCTGTCCTCCGCCAGTTTCACCACGGTGGTTTCCAGCTCGATCCGGCCGCGGCGGTTCAGCATGTGGGTGAGGGCAATGCCGCCGAGCTTTTGCGGCAGGCGGTTGGCGGTCAGCCGGTCCAGCAGGGCGGCGGCGCCGGGGCCTGAAACTTCGACTTTGGTGAAGGCGGAGATGTCCATGATGCCGACGCCCTCGCGCACGGCCTTGCACTCCAGGCCGACCATATGGTGCACTTCGTTGCGCTTGAAGGAATAGTGGTCGCGTTGCTCCACACCGTTCCTGGCAAACCAGCGCGGGCGCTCGTGGCCAAAGACCTCCTCATAGACTGCACCCTTTTCCTTCAGCCGTTCATACAGCGGCGAGGGTTTGATCGGGCGGCCCGCCAGGCGGTTGAAATGCGGGAAGGGGATCTCGTGGCGCAGCTTGTAGTCCTCATGCGCCTTGGTCACCTGCCAGTCTTTGGTGGCGTAGGCGCCGAAACGGCGCGGGTCATACTCGCGCATTGAGATATCGGCGGCGCCATGCACCATCCAGCGGGCCAGCTCGCGGGTCAGGCCCGGGCCCCAGCCGATGCCGATCTGGGTGCCGCAGCAGCACCAGTAGTTTTTGACGCCCGGCGCCGGGCCGATCAGCGGGTTGCCATCGGGGGGATGCGAGATCGCGCCGTGCACCTCGCGCTGGATGCCGAGGTCGGCGAAGACCGGCATCCGGTTCAGGCTTTCCTCCAGCCAGGGCATCACCCGGTCGTAATCGGCATCAAACAGCCAGTTTTCGTAGTCCCAGGGGCAGTGGTCGTGCCAGACCGAGTTCGAGCCTTCCTTTTCGTAGATCCCGATCAGCCCGCGCTTTTGCTCCATGCGGATGTAGCCTGAAACCTGTCTGTCGTCGCGGATCACCGGCAGTTCCTTGTCCAGCGCCTCGAACTCCGGCACCGGTTCGGTCACGAAATAGTGGTGGGTCATCGAGGTCATCGGGAGCTGCAGCCCGGACCATTCGCCCATCTGGCGGGCATAGGTGCCGCCGGCATTGACCACATGCTCGCAAGCAATGGAGCCCTTTTCCGTTTCCACGATCCATTCGCCATTGTCGGATTGGGTGATATTTGTTGCGCGGCAGTGGCGGATGATGCGGGCACCAAGCTGGCGGGCGCCTGCTGCCAGTGCCATGGTGACGCCTGAAGGGTCCACGTGGCCGTCGTCCGGGGTGTGCAGCGCGCCCAGAACGCCGTCGAGGTTGTAGAAGGGGTGCTGCTCGGCGACCTTTTCCGGTCCAACCAGTTCGATGTTGAACCCCAGCGAGCGCCCGACGGACAGGGTGTGGCGCAGCCAGTCCATTTCATCCTCGGTATAGGCCAGGCGGAAGGAGCCGCAACCGTGCCAGGTTACCGCCTGGCCGGTCTCTTCCTCCAGCTTCCCGGAATAGAGCCCAATGTTGTAGTCGACGCATTTGCCAAGGCCGAAGGAGCTGGTGGAATGGGTGATCTGCCCCGCCGCGTGCCAGGTCGAGCCGGACGTCAGCTCCGCCTTTTCCAGCAGAACCACCTCAGGACCCCAACCCTCATGTGCCAGGTGATAGGCCAGGCCCACCCCCATCACGCCGCCGCCCACGATGACCACGCGAGCCTGTGCCGGGAATTCTCTCTCAGCCATTTCGCTGTTCCTGATTGCAATGCGCTTTTCTGCTCGACAGGCTAATTCCATATTTGTACCATCGTCAATCATGAATGGCACAAATGTATCACTGACTGTTTTGGAGCGCCTCACGGAAGAGTGGGATGCGCTGACCCCCGAGGCCCAGAAGGCGGCCCGCTATGTGCTGGAAAATCCTGCGGATGTCGGGGTTTCCACCGTGCGCGAGATTGCCGGGGCGGCCAATGTGAAGCCCAACACCTTTGTCCGCATGGCGCGGCAGGTGGGCTTTGAAGGCTATGAGGATTTCCGCGCCCCCTTCCGCGAGGCGATTCGCAAAGGCGGGGTGTCGTTTCCCGACCGCGCCCGCTGGCTGCAGGATACGGCCAAGTCCGGTGAACTGGGCGCGCTTTATGCCGATATGGCGGGTGCTGCGATCCGCAATATCGAAGACACCTTTGCAGGGATCGACGCCAGCGCTTTGGAGGCAGCAGCGCATGCGATTTGGAATTCCCGCCAGGTGTTCACGCTGGGCGTCGGCGTCAACAACGCCAATGCCCGCAATTTCACCTATCTTGCCTCAACCGGCATGAAGCAATTCCACGCCATCCCGCGGCCCGGCTCGACGGCGGTGGATGACCTTGCTTGGGCGGACGGCCAGGATGTGCTGATCGCGATGACCTGCAAGCCCTACCGGGCCGAGGTGATCGAGGCGGTCCAGATCGCGCGCGAACAGGGGGTCGCCATTATCGGGGTCTCCGACAGCCCCGCCAGCCCGGTGGTCCTGAATGCGGATCATGGTTTTGTCGTTGCAGTGGATACGCCGCAATTCTTTCCTTCATCCGTCTCGACTATCGCTTTTCTGGAAACGCTGCTGTCCTTTGTGATTGCTGTCTCCAGCGAGGAAATTGTCGCGCGGGTGGAGAAGTTCCACAAACGCCGGCACCAGCTTGGCATCTACGCGGAGGACCCTGAATGAACGCAGCCCCGATCCATTCTCTTGAGGCGCGGTATTACATCGACCCGGTCCTCTTTGAGGCTGAGCGCAAGGGCCTTTTGGCGCGCAGCTGGCAGTTTGCCGGCCACGCCAGCCAGCTGGAAAACACCGGCGACTATTTCGCCTTTGAGATGGCCGGCGAAAACCTGTTCAGCATCAAGGGGCGCGATGGCGAAATCCGCACCTTTTATAATGTCTGCCAGCACCGTGCCCATCAGCTTGTCTCGGGGATCGGTACCACGCGGGTTGTGGTCTGCCCCTATCACGCCTGGACCTATGAGCTGACCGGCCAGCTGCGTGCCGGGCCGAACCTCAAATCGGTTCAGGGGTTCGACAAATCCAAGGTTTGCCTGACCGAAGTCCGCACCGAGGTTTTCCTCGGCTTTATCTTTGTGAACCTCGACCCGGAGGCGCGGCCGATGGAGGACTGGTTCCCGAATGTGCGGGCTGAGCTGGAGAGTTTTGTCCCCAATTGGGCGGACCTGAAGCCGCTGGAATGGGTGGGTATTCCGGAGGCCTGCAATTGGAAAGTTTCCGTTGAGAACTACTCTGAATGCTACCACTGCAGCTTGAACCACCCGACCTTCTCCACCGGGGTGATCAAGCCGGAAACCTATGACATCCAGCCTCAGGGTTACTGCCTGCGCCACACCACCGAGTGCAATTCGCTGGACCAGATGACTTATGACATCAATTCCGGTTTTGAAAACAACGAGAAATACTCCAGCTGGTTCCTCTGGCCGATGTTCTCCTTTCAGGTCTACCCGGGCAATCTGCTGAACACCTATCACTGGCGGGCAGTGGACGCTGATCACGTGGTGGTTTGGCGCGGCTGGTATTCCATCGGCGGCGAGGACAATGAAACCGTGCGCCGGATGGCGGTTCAGGACCGGGCAACCACGGTAGAGGAGGATATCCACCTGGTGGAGTCCGTGCAGCGCGGCCTCAAAAGCCGCGGCTATGTTCCCGGACCCTTGGTGGTTGATCCCTCTTGCGGAGTGAACTCGGAACATTCAATCCTGCATCTTCAGAAGTGGATGCGTGAAGCGGCAGACCACGATCTTGCAGCAGGGACCTAACGAATATGACACAGCTTGATGCCGAATGGCTGAATTACATCGACGGCGCCTGGGTGCCAGGCGGGGCAGGGTGGATTGATGTCACCAACCCGGCTAATGGCGAACTGCTGGCCCGCCAGGCGCTGGCTGATGCCGCCGATGTGGATCGCGCCGTGCAGGCTGCCCGCCGGCTGCATCTGTCAGGGGAGCTGTCATCGCTGCGCCCGATTGCGCGCGGGCGCATGGTGCAGGCGATGGGCCGCTACCTCTTGGACAATCTCGACGAGATCGCCCGTGTCCTGACACTGGAGCAAGGCAAGCCGCTTTGGGAATCCCGGATCGAGGTTGAGGGCGCCGCGCTCTACTTCGAATACTACGGCAATCAGGCCAGCACCGTCGAAGGCCGCTCGATCCCGCTGGGTGGCGGTTACTTCGACTGGACCGAGAATGAGCCGATGGGCGTCTCTGCCCAGATCATCCCCTGGAACTACCCGGTGGAGATGACCGCGCGTTCGCTGTCGGCTGCACTTGCCACCGGCAACGCTTGCGTGATCAAGACACCTGAGCTGACACCGCTTACCAATGCCTGGCTCGCCCGCGCGGCCGAGGCTGCCGGTTTCCCGGCTGGCGCGGTCAATATCCTCTGCGGTTATGGCCACGAAGCGGGCGCGGCACTTTCCGGTCACAGCCAGGTGAACCAGATCGTCTTCACCGGCTCTGTGCCCACCGGCATCCGTATCGCTACCGCAGCGGCTCAGAATGTGGTCCCTTGCGTGCTTGAGCTTGGCGG
This sequence comes from Leisingera sp. M523, assembly GCF_025141335.1. Classification (NCBI taxonomy): domain Bacteria; kingdom Pseudomonadati; phylum Pseudomonadota; class Alphaproteobacteria; order Rhodobacterales; family Roseobacteraceae; genus Leisingera; species Leisingera sp. M523. Next base: position 2,826,491 of record NZ_CP081036.1, on the reverse strand, counting down.
CAAATCCGCCGCCATCGTGCATGAGGACGCCGACCTCGACGCGTTTGAGAATGACATCCGCTGGGGTATCTATTTCAACGCAGGCCAGGTGTGCAGCGCCATGAGCCGGGTGATCGTGCACGAAAGCCGCCATGATGAACTGGTCGAGCGCGCGGTAAATGTGGCCAGCAGCCTGAACGTCGGCCCCGGCATCGACCGGCCGGAGTTTGGTGCCAATATGGGTGCGATGGTCTCGATGCCTCAGCGCGACCGCGCCCTGGGCATCGTCCAGCAGGCGCAGGCAGAGGGTGCCACCGTTGCCACCGGTGGCACGCCCGTTGGCAATGCGGGTGCCTTCCTGGCCCCAACCGTTGCGTCCGGCATCACTCCGAACGACAGCATCGCCAGCGAGGAAATCTTCGGCCCCGTCCTCTCGGTGCTCAAGTTCCAATCCGATGCCGAGGCGATCGCGATCGCCAACAGCACCGAATACGGGCTGGTCGGCGGCGTCTTCACCCGCGACCTGGACCGCGCCACCCGCTGCGCCCGCCAGCTCCGCGCAGGCCAGGTCTTTGTGAACGAATGGTATGCCGGTGGGGTCGAAACCCCCTTTGGCGGCTACGGCAAATCCGGCTACGGCCGCGAAAAGGGCCGCGAGGCGCTGTGGAACTACGTGCAGACCAAGAACATCGCCATGAGATTGAGAGGCTGAGATGAGTACATTTGACGAAGACCTGTTCCTGAAGGGCATGGAGCAGCGCAAGGCAACCCTTGGCGCGGAATACGTCGAAAGCAATCTGGCCGCGGCGGATGATTTCAGCCGCCCCTTCCAGGAAGCAATGACTGCCTGGTGCTGGGGCTTCGGCTGGGGTGATGATGTCATTGACGCCAAGACCCGCTCGATGATGAACCTGTCGATGATCGGGGCGCTGGGCAAGATGCACGAATGGGAGCTGCACTGCCGCGGTGCCATCAATAACGGTGTCACCAAAGAGGAGATCCGGGCGATCATTCATGTGATCGGGATCTATTGCGGTGTTCCGCAAGCGCTGGAATGCTTCCGCGCCGCCCGCAAGGTTCTGGATGAATAGGACCGCGTCATCAGCGTTGGACTAGAAAGGCGGCCCTTTGTGGCCGTCTTTTTGTTATGTGCTGTTTTCTTTTTGGCATTGCCGGATTTTTGGCTGGGTATTTTTGACCGGGGAGACGCGGGGAGGGGTCTTTTGTCTGGATTGTTGCGGTTCCGGGTAGGGCGACTCGTTTCCGGAGGGGTGATTTGCTGTGATTCCGGGCGGCGGGTCTGTGGATAAGCGGGGGCTTTCTGTGGGTAAGTCCGGTGCTGGGGCGGTTTGGGTGTTCTGCGGTGTTTGCGGCTGCAGCATCCGGGTCAGGATTGCTGACTTTTTCGCTGTGTAAGTCGTTGATTTTATTGTGTTTGTATCTTTTCTCTGCGGAAAGTTCGGTTTTTGCTGTTTTTTGGCTTGCGGGTTTGTTGGTCTAACCTTAGAACCC